>CAWGPM010000008.1:0-251255 GCA_963824415.1 uncultured delta proteobacterium | reverse complement strand
TCCCCGCAACATATACATGAGAAAGATGAAAACTAGTGTCGTGGCGAGTGATCTAATCAAGGATACGAAGAGGTACGAAGCAATCGATTTCCCCCCATATTTCAATGAAAAAGACGACCAGAAAGAACCATCCCCCTATACAAAAAAGCCAATAATAAATATCTGTTTTCTTTTGTTTTTTTAACTTTCTGGCAAAATGTTGGCAATAAAGCAATCCGACCAGAGCGGCAAAACATATATAGAGACGAAATACAGGGATTGGAACACTCAGGAAATCGAGTAGCCTCGTGATGAGCAAGATGGTGATAAGACCATAGATAAACCACAGCTTCCAGTCCTCATCGACGATACCTTTCATCAAACGGGCAAAGGATACGCCGCCGATTATGTCGGCGCTATGATTCCAGGAACTTGGCACGCCTTGGTATTCATAAATCAGGGCGCAAATCATATAGCCTAAAAAAATACCGGAAGCATATGGGTACATGGCAAAAAAACTGCCAGCGCTCCGTATCTGAAAGTGCTTTTTTCTCTTTTTTATCGAAAAAACCAAGATAAAGGTCAGAAAAGCCTGGAGAACAATGATCCAACCATACTGATCGAAAGTATCCCTGTCAGTCAAAGAAAGCGCCCTCACTTCGTTGAGCACTTCTTTCCAAAGGCTGCTATTTCTGAGTTGCGCCATATATTTTTGGGAAAACATCGGGGGCGTATCGTTAAACAAGGTACTACGTCGCTCTTCATCGATCAGCGTATTGAGGTCTCCATAAAGCGTGTCAATTTTTTGCTCAATCTCTCCGGCTCGCTCCTGCACGGCCAGCAAGGAGTTAAGCCTCGAAAGGATCAAATCAAGAGCGGTATTGATAGATTCAGACGCCCGTTCGAAAATCGATCTGAGTTGTTCAAATTCACCTTCTTTTAAAAACGCTGCTTGCCATTCATTCCACCTCACTTCCTCGGCCTGCCATTCTTGTCTCAACGCACCCAGATTCCGAATCGCAAGGGACAAGATCTGAGCTCAAACGTATCACTTTTCTTTTTGAGCAGTTCCCGCAGATCGACAAGCTTATTGTATTTGTATTGTTCTGTTTGATTGAGGGTTTTAAGCTTATCTTTGAGCTCAGCCAGGGCAGATTCAAGCTCCACGTAACTCTTTTCCAGAAGCTCGCCATCGAGCCCCGTCTGTAATTTTTTCTCAAGGTCTTTTACCCGAGCGGCAAGCTTCACTTCCAATGGAACAATCTCGGCAAGATCCGGGACCGAAGCAACGAAAGAAGAAGCTTCTGCAGACTCGGCTTGTTGATCTTTCGGGGCTTCTTCCTCTGCTTGAACGTAGATCAAGAAGAACTGCAACCAGAGACGCCGCGGTAAGAATGATTAGCAGGAATTTCACACCTGCTTTCAATTGATTATCTGCTAAATCATGGTAGTTATGGCTTGTCATCAGCAATTCCTCTAAAAACGAAAAAAGAACCCTGCCGTCACTGTGCTGCCTGCCCAGGCAAATTGCACACCAAAATGTTCATAGTGAAGATCACTATAGAGCTGCAGGAGTGGAAACAGACCCGTATTAGCCATCTGCATACTTTCGTAGCCATAAAGCAGCCCTAAACGATAGCCTATCTCCATGGAGAATATGCCCAACGCAGTTCGGCACACGTCAAGTTGAACCCCGGCACCCCATGTAAGGTCATCAAGAGAATTTATAAACGTACCCCCGATATATCCACGATATATCATTGCCATCAATTTCAACATGTTGAAATGAATCGTCATCAGGAAAGAGAATGATTTTGCCTCATTCTACGGGATTGGCAGGAAGCGGTCAAATAGGATTGGCAGTGGTAAGGTCTCATTGTGCACGGCCATGCCCAAACTTTAGCCCGCATTTCTCATTTAATTGAACAAAAAAGGCCACAAATGTTGTATATTTGACGTGATATTAAGACGTTATCTATCTCAACAAAGGTGGCCTTATGAGAACAGAGTGTACAAAAAGTTACCGATCATTTCAAGCCCTGGGAAGAAGAGAAATCGTTGCAGATTTCAGCGGTGGAACCCATCACCTCAGATGGAGGTGCGTTGCTGTTGAGAGAAGTTGAGCAACGGACAGCAGTCCTACACCGTTTTGCGCAATGTTTTCCGACTATCGTCAGAAAAATCGTATCGAACACGACGTCTTGTCTCTTGTTTCCCAAAGGGTAATTGGTCTTGCCTTAGGATATGAAAATCTAAATGATCATGATCAATTGGCACAGGATCAGATGCTTGCGGTCGCAGTTGGCAAGCGTGATCCGACCGGCATGGAGCGTCTTTCAGAAAAGGATAAAGGTAAGCCGCTGGCTGGTAAAAGCACTCTAAACCGTTTGGAACTGACAGCTCCAAACGCAACCGCCAAAAGCGCCTATAAAAAGATTGTTATACAATCGAGATAGGTGGACAATCTTTTTGTTGATGTCTTCCTCGAAGCATACTCTACCGCACCAGAAGAGATCATTCTTGATATTGATGCTACCGATGATCCTTTGCATGGTAACCAGGAAGGTAAATTCTCTCATGGCTATTACAAAGCATATTGCTATCTGCCATTGTACATTTTCTGTGGCGAGCACCTGCTGTCCTTGATACTGTGCGTCTTGACCGAAAAAGGCATCGCCCACACCGGGCGGAGTGATGTGTTGATGGGTATCATAACAAAGCGATTGTCCCGTATCTACAACCGGGTAGCCGGACTGTACGGTCTCTTCTGAGAAGCCATTTGCGGTCACAAAAACGCTCAACACGATCAGTGTGGATAACAATCTGGAACGTGTCATCATACATGTCATCATGCGTATTCTCCTTTTTATGATAATTTAAGTTTCGTTTAGAGTTAATGATACGAAAAAGAACAGCCGATGGGTATCAATCTAAGACCACATGATCTGAGGCGACATGCGGCAACCTATGCGTCACGGTCAGGAACGCCGATCGAAATTGTAAGCAAGGTCATTCTGAGGCACTCTGACTTGTCCACCACTCAGAGGTATCTTGGCAAAGTAAATGACTCTGAAGCAATCAGGTGGATAGAGTCACTTCATGGCTAGAATTATCAAGTGATAGTTATTGGCACCCCATCATAGGTTTGTTCTGGCCAGCTATCATCTGAGACAACGTTCAGGCTCGTAACCTGTCAGGAACAGTCTACAGTTTCACTAAATGGAAAATTCAGGCGATTTGAATTGGCAATATTCAATTCAATCACCGAGTGTCATTGATCATCGACTCCCCATTCTGAAATTGATTTATCCCCCCAAATACACTGATACATTCAGAACCATTACCTGACCCTTATATTGTTATATACTACTTTGCCACACTACTATTTCTGCGACTGAGGAAGGGGAGCATGTCAAACCAAATCCATTCAGAAAACGAGGTGATTAAGCAAAACGTCACAATGTGCAGTTGTGGGTGTACTCCGGATTTTTTCGCGCAGATGGTCTTGATCATGCGGGCAATGCCATGTCTCGACGAGAATTTATAAAAACCGCAGCAATTGCTGGCGGAGTGCTAGTGGCTGGTCGGACCAGGCAATACCCTGTTAGCCGCAGGTGGCACAGTCGATCCTGACAAGAAGGCGGACATCATCTTTCACGGCGGGCCAATACTAACCATGGCTGATGATGGACAGCGAGTTGAGGCTCTGGCGGTCGCCAGAAGGTCTCATAATCGCCGTCGGAAAAACCTCAGACGTCATGACCAGAAAGGATGGTTCAACCACACTGGTAGATTTGAAAGGTCAATGCATGATGCCCGGTTTCATCGATCCCCATTCCCATATAGTCAATGCAATCGGCCAAATTCTCGGTTGCAAATCTTGACCCGAAGCCGATAGGAGAAGCAGGGTCCATAGCTGACATTCAGAGAATTATTCAGGAATGGATCGAGACAAAGAACATCGAGCCTGGCAAATGGGTGATAGGTTGGGGGTATGACGACACCGGTATCGAGGAGCAGCGGCACCCAAACCGGGAAGATTTGGATGCGGTATCAATGGAGCATCCGATAGTCCTCATGCACGTTCCGGTCATCTGATGGCCGGCGATTCCAAAATGCTCGAAGAGATTGGCGTTACAGCCGACACAAAGGATCCGGATGGAGGAAAAATCCAACGTCTACCGGGATCAAATAAACCCAGTGGGGTACTGGAAGAGCTTGCCATGATCCTGGTGGTGAACAAAATGCCAATGCCAACACCTGAAAAGGCGATGACCATGCTGGATGAGGGAATGCGTTTTTACGCTCGGGCGGGAATTACTACCGCCCAGGATTGTGCCAGCGGTAAAGGAGCCATAAAGATTTTAGAGGCCATGGAGAGGCAGGGTAAGCTGCCAATAGATATAATCACTTGGCCGCTATACCAGGGTGTTGACGATGCCGAGTTCAAGAGCGTGATCAAAGATAAGGATTCAACCGGTCGCCTGCGCCGGGGTGGACTTAAAATGACTGTGGACGGTTCGATCCAAGGCTACACCGCTTTTCTGTCCCAGCCGTATCATGTCCAGCCGGGGCAAACCGCACCCACTGCCGACAAGTGTGTTACAGATACCGTTGAGCATCTTTTCATCAGTAGCGATACCGAATCCCATAAAGCAAGCGAACCTGAAAAAGTAGAAGGCGACTACCGTGGGTATTCCAACATGACCCAGGAAGAGATCGAAACCTGGCTGAAACGCTGCGATGATGCAGGTATCCAGATTCAAGCACACACTAATGGGGACGGAGCCACTGACATGCTGGTAAAAGCCGTTAAAAGTGTGCGGGGCGGGAGAAGCCTCGGCCGGACCTTCGTACAACCGTCATCCACGCTCAGACCATGCGTGAGGATCAACTCGATTTCGCAGCAAAACAAGGCCTTACTCTGTCATTCTTTCCAATCCATGTCTATTTTTGGGGAGACCGACATAGAGACCTGTTTCTCGGCCCGGAACGTGCATCCAGGATTAGCCCTTCACGCACAGCTCTGGACAGGGAAATTAAAATTACCCTGCACCACGATGCACCAATTGCTGGTATTGAGATGCTCACTGTCGCCTGGACTGCGATCAACAGAGTGACCACCGGCGGAAAGGAGCTAGGACCTGAACAACGTATCACACCTTTTGAGGCATTGCGGGCTATCACTGCAGACGCAGCATGGCAGGTTTTTGAGGAAAAACGTAAGGGAACGCTTGAGGTTGGTAAATTAGCCGACTTGGTGATACTTTCGGCTGATCCACTGGCAGTAGAACCAATGAATATAAAGGATATTAAGGTACAGGAGACCATTAAAGAAGGTGCAACGGTATTCTCCGCAGCTGGATAAGATTATTTATGTTTTCAGACCATTAGGCAGCATTATTGCATATTCGGAAAATCTTAAATGTTGTCAAATTTGCAGATAGAGGGGGATAACTGATTTCAAAATCAAGCATGGGCAAAGAGATCCTTTGCCAACCTCAACAATTCAAGTAAAGCCAGAGATATTATACTGTTCCTGATAAGGTCCGAGAAAGCATTACATCACAATCGATGAACTTTGATTCGGCAACCTTCACAATAAAGAATTTCAGTATTGTTGGCGTATTTCCTGCTTATAACCAGACTTGATTCATAGGTGTCCATATAGGTGTCTAACAACGGTGTCATTCAGTGACAATCAGTGGTAATAAAAATTGTGGAAGCCTCTCTCTAATCCCGCAGGAAATCTGACTCTGTGATAACTAGTGATACTTGGTGATAAATAGTGATAATTGCCTTTAATGGGTCTCATAACCCGAAGGTCGCAGGTTCAAATCCTGCCCCCGCTACCAAATAAAATCAAGCACTTATGGCTTTTTGCTGTAAGTGCTTTTTTGTTTTTGCTAACCTGTTGCTAACAACCGGCGAAATACAGAGAATTGACTTAGGTCTGATTATTTGGACATAATTTTAGGGTAAGGTGTGCCATTTTGCATCATTTTGCACCCTATACGCACCCAGTTGCAGCTTTTTGCAGAGAGACAATCAATGCACTGGCCCCTCCAGATCCAGATAGCCAGGCTCCAGCTTCCCAATCCCGAATAACCTAGCCAAAAAAAACCACCAATCGTTGCTGGTACTTAACCCCTGATATCGGTTGAGATAAGTAAACTTATAACTAAACCTTCTCATATTTTGGATGCGACCCAACCGAGATCTATGTTACCATCTGTACCTAACCATAAAACATATTGCATATTACCTGGAATCAGTCTGGTGGCACCATGGATAAAATTATTGAAATTTGGGAGAAAATTCTTTCCTATCTGGCTGAATTTTGGGAAATGATATCTCCTTATATTTCTCAAGCCTGGGAAACTATTTTTCCTTTCGTTATGAGTGTCTGGGAAAAATTTCTGTCTGTGTTTTGCCAATTTGGGATCGTCTGCTCAGACGGAAATCTTAACTGGATGGGTGGGGCAATAATTGCTGTTGCAACAGTGGCAGTTATCTTGCTCATTATTGGTGTGAAAATCTTGGTGCAGAATCGAATTTAGTTGTAAGGTCGGCCAATCTCCCATCATATCTTTTCACCGTCGAAGGACATCTGAGACAAAGCCAGGAAAAAAATGTTAGAGGGGTGTTTCCGTGACCACAACCTATGATGGAAAAGGGAATGAACTCGTGATGTTCAAGGGGGAACTTGTTGCATAGATGCATAGGCAGTTCAATGTAACAAGCTCTCCAGATCCAGATACCTCGGCTCTAGCCTCCCAATCCCTAATAACCTAGCCAAGAATAACCACCAGTCGTCGCAAGTGCTTATCCCAGGGTGTGTTATCAGATCCGCCTTAACCGCAGATTGTTGCTGCCGCTCAAGGCTGTAGTATAGACGTCTCCGGGTCGCTGGCGGCGTGGACCACGCGCATCTTGACACGCAAGGCGGCAAGGGCATTGTAGTTGTTGATGAACGATAGGCCGCTGCCGACGCCCCCAATGCCTGGGAATTCACCGGCGCAAGCTACGCCGTTGCACTGGCGGCAGACACGGCAAATGCCGTTGAAGCACTTCTTGGCTTCTTTACGCACTTCTTTGACGTTCATTTATTGACCTCCATCTCCCACACCCATGCACATTCTACGCTGTCCCTCGGATGATATCCCACGCCTCACCAACCTTGCAATAGGTAATAAAAACAAACAAATCAGGAGGTTTGGTGCTGTAAGCTTCAGAGAAGAGATAATGCAAGATATTTAAGACTGTTCCTGATATGTCTGTACTCCTCTGATTTCTGATAAACAACTCCTCGAGTGCAGTGTATCTCGATTTTTCCAATATCTGCTGACAACCAGTAATGGTAAAGCTCACCAGCACCGTCATTGCTCTATGACAATATGTGAGCCATAAGAGAATGCAGGGTTAGGCCGCTTTCCCACCAAATCCCATTTTGTTGGCCAAGACTTCGCGATAGCAGTTTCGGGCAAACTATTGATTTCTGCTCCAATAAGGGTATTTTAAACGCGGTATTAGATAGTTTGCAGATCCTAAAGGCAGATCTTTTGCACTCACCTCAACTCATGGAGATGATATGAAGCGTCGAAACGGAATGATAATCATGGCTTTGTTCTTGCTGAGTCTTCTGCCAACATCTGCCACGGCCTACGATCTGCCAGCCGTGAATCTCGGTTTCACCAGTTTTCTCGATGGTGGTCCGCCGGCCGGTCCCGGTTTCTATTTCAGCCAGTATATCCAGTACTATACAGCCGACCAGCTGAATGACGGCAACGGTGATGCGATACCGTTTCCGGATCCCGAGCTGGATGCCTGGATCAGCCTCTCCCAGGGAATCTACCAGTCCGATAAGGAAATCCTGTGGGGTGGGAAATGGGGGATCGATGTCATCATCCCGATTGTCGGACTCGATATATCCTATAGCCAATCAGGCCCGTTTCCTCAGGATAACGGCAGTGGTCTCGGAGATGTCTTAATTGGTCCGTTTCTCCAGTGGGACCCGGTGATGAAAGACGGCAGGCCTCTATTCATGCAACGGATCGAGCTGCAGATGATTTTCCCCACCGGCAAATACGACGATGACAAGTCGCTCAACCCCGGCAGCAATTTCTTCTCTTTTAACCCATACTGGGCAGGAACCCTGTTCATCACCCCCAACTGGACAGCCACTACCCGTATTCACTACCTCTGGAACGCTGAGAACAACGATGCCTTCGGCCCTGCCGAAACGAGCACCGCCGGACAGGCAATCCACCTGAATTTCGCCACCGCTTATGCGATAACCCCCACCTTTCGCCTTGGCATTAACGGCTACTACCTCAAGCAGCTGACGGATAGCGAGGTCGACAGTGTGGATGTCGAAAACGGCAAAGAGGAGGTCCTTGGCATCGGCCCGGGTTTGTTATGGTCAATCAACCCGGACAACCATCTGTTTTTTAACGCCTACTGGGAGACGGCGGTGGAGAACAGGTCCGAGGGGCAACGCTATAACCTCCGCTGGGTACACCATTTTTAGGAGACCCGGAACAGGGGCAGGCGCCAAGTCTAAGCAGGCATCACTGCCAGGTACTTCCGAGCACCGGATGGTTTCATTAGAAACTCACTGTCAGCTGCTCCTGCAGACCAAACCATGTAATTCTGCGCATGACATGAAAAAATAAATGCGAGATGCTTATTATGGTTTGATGAAAAAAAATCCTGGCGATATTTGCCCCGAATCTTTCGGCCGTCTCAGGAACATAATCGTACTAACTATTGTGATCCATCCTACCTCGAAAAAATGTTAAAAATAGGCCAACAGAAAAGATCTCGTTTTTTTATTTGCCAGTTTAGGTTTGTGAAAAAATTTTCCAGGTGTTGCTTTCTCGTTTTGTTTTTCTTTCTTGTTGCCTCTACGTGTCTGGCAGAGGAGCTAGAACCCAGGCTTTGGGCCCATCTCCCTATTAATACAAATTTTATTGGTTCTGGTTATGCCTACACCGAAGCCGACATTGATTTTGATCCTGTTCTCAAGATTGAAAACGCCCAAATGGAGATGCACACCTGGGCTGCCAGGTACATCCGGTCGTTCGCGCTGTTCGATAAAACAGCTCGAATTGGCCTACTACAAGCCTACCAGGATGGGCATTGGACTGGACTCCTCGACGGCACTGCCAAAACGGTTAATCGGAGTGGATGGACTGACACGATACTAAGGTTTGCGATCAACCTTTACGGTTCGCCGCCTCTGCAGGGGGAGCAATATATTACCTATCAGGCGGCCAAAAGAGTTGAGACCAGCGCTGGAGTGGGCTTGTCAGTACAGTTGCCGACTGGCAATTACATGGACGATAAATTAATCAATCTTGGCACAAATCGTTTTACCTTACGACCTCAGTTTGGAATCTCGCATAAGACTGGGAAATGGTTAATGGAAACAACAGGACTCGTTGCGTTATACACCGATAATAATGATTTTTTTAACGGTAACACCCTTGAGCAGAACCCACTCTACGTAATTTACGGTCATCTCATTTACACCTTTCGTCCAGGACTTTGGGCCAGTGCAAGTGCCGGTTATGATTATGGAGGAAGATCCACTGTAAATGGGGCGAAAAAAGACGATTTAAAGCAGGACTTGGCTTGGGCTTTTGGCTTCGGTTTTCCTATTAATCGTCAATGGGGCGTAAAAGCAAAATACATCAGTACCCGCACCCAGGAATCTACTGGAGTTGATTCGGACACTTTCACAATTGTGATCTCTACATTCTGGTAATCCTTGGGTGGTAACGCACAGGGTTTATCTCATACTGCTAACCATTACCTCACCTGAATCACGACGGGTTAAGATTCCTGTAAACCCTCGGTGACAGATTATCAGGGCAAGTGTCAGATTCTTTGCGGACTTGCCTTATAAGAACATCAGTTAGAGTCTGAGTTTTTACCCTTTACGTTTCACTCTCAAGCGCCTCAATTCTTCTCGGGCCAATCTCTCTGAGCCTTTTTTTTGCTGTTCCAGCGTTTCAGGGCCAGGTTTAATACCATAGATATTGAACACTATATCCTGCGGCTTAACCGTGCCGCTGACTTCCATCTTGTCGTTGACCTTCCCCTCGGTCCGATCGAGGAACTCTTTGCAGGCTTGCACGTTCCCGATAATGGCCGCCTTATAGAGCGCGTCATACACATGCACTCGCTGTCGAGCACTCCCCCGTTCTTGGCGCCGCTCTCAACCTCGGTTTATTCCCCGACCATCTGCCAGGAGCCGCCGTTGAGATAATCCATGAGGACTTCTTTCTGTGCATCCAGGCCGAGACCGCTCTGCCCTTGCCGATCTGTCGATACCCGATAGTAACATACGAATCTGCCTTCCAGGATGACCTCTTTTAGACATGTTACATATAGTCATACTATGATTAGAGATAATGCAACAATTGTATAAATATTGATCAAGGGGTATCTTTGTCAAATTGATGCAGTAAATAAACAGGATAATGATAGACTAGTTTAACTTTTGCACAAGAGGGTAACCTGTGTTTGGATTAGAAAAGCGAAAGAAATTCAATGGCACGGTCAGTGCAAAACTGAACAATGATCACCGAATCCAAACAAGGGCCAGTACTTTGACTGCGATGGCTTTTGTCAAAGCCTTGCCCTGTACTTCTAACTGGTGGAGCTCATAATGCGATTAATTATTTTGTCTTTGATAGTTGCGGCGATTGTTATTCCGGCGGCCTCTTATGGGGAGGGTAGCGCGAAATTAGAGACCGGAAAAGATCTACTTAATGCGTGCGAAGCGTTAATCGAAGGTCCTGAGAGCATCAGCAATGCTTCACTACAGGAGAAATTAGATTGGGTAAGCGAATCGGAGTTTTGCTATGGATATATCAGAGGGTTAGTGGAGTGGAATGGCTATTATGAAAAATGGTTAGAAAACGTAATCTATAAGCCGATCTTTTGTATTGGGGATAACCAAGTTGAAATTAATCAATTGGTCCAAATCGCTATCAAATATATGAATGATCATCCAGAAGAACTCCACAAAAAGGGCATAGCTATTTTAGACTCTGCATTTAGTCAAGCATTTCCATGTTCTGCTAATAAGTAAATTTTTATCCACCCAAATTATGGCTTGATGATGATCGCCCATGAGTTCCTTAGCGGAAACTGTTCCTTTGAGAGAGAGATCCGTTGAATCAAGGTTTGTTATGGTGGAATCCTAACAAGGTCATGAAAAGGAAAGCAAATGCTCAGCAAAATCATCTCAGGATGCCAAACCGGAGCAGACATAGCCGGGATAGATGCAGCCATTGCAAATAACTTCCCATACGGCGGATGGGTTCCGGAAGGCAGGCGCACATCTGTCGGGCTGTTGCCGGACAGATACATTCTCCAGGAGATGCCGACTGAAAGCTACCCGAAACGCACCGAGCAGAACGTAATCGACTCTGACGGCACAGTGATCTTCACACACGGTAAGCTATCCGGTGGCTCTGATCTGACCCGTAAGCCTGCCATCAAGCATGGCAAGCCATGGATTCACCAAGATATGATTGCACTGTTCCAGGATGATGCTGTGCGCAGTCTGGTGAACTGGGTCAAAGAACAGCATCGAGGTGCTGAATGCTGCTGGGTGTTGATCTTAACGTCAACCCTGCAGAGGAAAGACTATAAGGCAGCCCCGTCTGGCCAAGTCTTGCCAAAAATATCCACGTAATTAGCTTGTTCATATTCGTACCTTGCACCTGACACACTTAAGGCACCCTTAACGTTTCAAAGAATAAGGGGATGTTCAATGAGCGCATATCTTGTTGTAGACACCAAGATCAGCAATCCAGAGGTATATGAAGAGTATAAAAAGCTTGCAAAGCCCATCGTTGAAAAATACGGAGGAGTTTATCGAGTCAGGGGTGGAGCGCTGGATATTAAGCAGACTGAGCTTTGGACGCCCACTAGAATTGTAATAATTGAATTTCCTGATGTTAAAAGTGCGCAGGTGTTTATAGACTCAGAAGAATATGCTCCAGTAAAATCTATGCGCCTAAATAATGCCGCTTGCACGCTATTTATCGTAGATGGTGGGATCAGCTAAAGACTGAACTTGAGATCACCACATACTTCCATTTACTATCCAAATTTAGTGACTATTTTCTTTCTGGGATATTAATTCAAAAAGTCCGTCCTCAGGCCTTAGACGATCGTTAAAGAACATTTACTCGTCAATGCCAAACCTATAATCCAAGTATTCTCGATCAAACAGGAGGGTATGACCATGTTACGAAAAGGATTAATAATTCTTGCTTGTCTTACCGGTCTCTCATTGACGTTCACCAGTGCTTTTAGCTCAACCCAGACTGAGGCTGAGGCCTTAATTGACAAAGCAGCGTTAGTTGTCAAAGGTTTTTCGGTTGACCCTGATCTCGAATGGTTCAGAAATAAGGTTAAAGAAGCTAAAGCCGTTCTGATTATTCCCCAAAGTATTCAAGGTGCTTTTTTCATCGGAGGCTCAGGCGGTTCAGGTGCGCTTGTTGCTTATGATGCAGCCTCTAGCACCTGGGGATACCCCGCATTTTATACGATCGGTTCTCTTTCAATAGGGCTGCAGTTTGGGGGTGAAGCATCTGAGGTAATCTTGCTGGTGATGACGGATCGCGGCATGGAAAAACTTTTAACCAGCTCGTTCAAGCTCGGTGCTGACTTAACCCTGGCTGCTGGTCCGGTCGGCGGAGGTGCCTCGGCTGCTACTGCCGACGTGTTATCATATGCCCGGTCTAAGGGTGCTTTTGCTGGATTTTCTCTTTCTGGTGCCGTCGTAAAGACCAAAGATAAATTCAATGAAGCGTATTACGGCAAGGCAGTGAGCCCGACTGACATCCTGATCAGAAAAGATATTTCTAATCCTCACGCAGACACGTTACGCCAAGAAATCTCAACAGTTACTGGGAAATAAATTGCTAGGGCAGGGGCTGTTTGTCCCTGCCTTTGCTTATTTTAAGCCCAAAAATCATCGCAAAGATAGAGATGAGGCATCAGGGCACCTGCAATCTTCGCAGCCTTGCGGTCACTATTGATGTCATCCTGATTAGCAATTATTTAGCCTGACAGCCTTTACTTACAGTAAATTGAAGCGCTTCCTATTGTAAGTCTTTAGTTCGATCGGGCTCCATGCGGCCTTGGTCTATGGCTGTTTCTGAAGAGCCCTGATCCTTTTTCTTAAAATCAGATGTAAAAAATTGATCTCTCAATGAGGCAAAACCCTTTATTCAATTTAACTATTGGTGCAGGATGACATGACCTTTCCCCAGATGGCAGAAGTCAAACAGACTTTCGACGATCAACATATCCAAGATGTTCCTGTAAAAGTTATTGAAGAAATGGCCGGTTTGAAGCTTCACAACTCCGTTAGATCTGGGGATACCATAGCTGTAACGGGTGGCAGCCGCGGCATCACGGATATCGATGTTATTACAAAAACCATGGTGGAAGAACTAAAATGGATAATCATAAAACCTGGGTGAATTCGATAACCGGCATAAGTCCGGAAAAAGGTGCAATTCCGATATATTTTGACAAAGATGAAGATGCTTTATTGGCCTGTTTTCAAACTATTGGTGACGTGGCAGCCACAGATGCACGTGTGGTGCACATAAAAAATACTCTTGAACTCCATCATTTTTCTGTCTCAAAAGCATATGCTGCTGATATAGAAGCTGATGAGAATTTGACTCGAATAGGTGCGTGGGAAACGCTATCGTTTAATTCCCAAGGCAATCCGGAATAACATGTTTGACATCAGGTTGGTGATGCTGACAACACCAGGACCCTAATGATAAGATACGAAAAGGCTGGTTACGTTGGTCAGGCTCAGGAGCAGGCCTTAGAATATCAGATTTTACAATAACTTAAAACAGGAGCTTCGTATGGAGTCTGATAACACATTACTTTTGACTGTAATCTTGCGTCATGATCAATCAAAAAACTTGGATGAAATCATGACGTATCTAGAGAAAACCGGTTTCTACCGGGAATTTCCACCAGAAGGTTCTGAGCTTGTATCATGGGTGGTGGCGATGTCATATGGGTTTATCATCCAACTGCGGGTGGAGCCTACAGCCCTTCGTACTTTAAACCGTTTCATGGAACAGAAGGCTTGGGGGGCTTTCCGGTACGAAGTGTATCCAACCTATGATTTCGAACCGATTGCCAAAAAAATCAAGCAGGGCTGACCTTGCCTGAACAGATCGGCCCAGGTTGATTATGCCAAAAGGTTAAAATAAGGTGGCAGCCCTAAGTCAGTCCAATATCAGTCTGAGCAGGTTTGTGAAGCAAGAATCTGTAACCAGACGCTCCACCATGCTGCAGATACCTCAGCGGCCAATGCGCAACGTATGTGTTAATTTTTATTCGGATGACTTCTGTGCCGGTGAATCAAACCATTTATCTTTGGGTACTATTTTAGGTTCTTCGGTATCTCCAACGTAATGAGGAGTCATAATGGCCACCTTATACTCATTAAAGACGTCTTGAATATTGCGGTGCAAATCAGAATAGATTTGAGCCATATTTTCAGCATCGCGGCACATTACATTGAGCTCATAGGTAACCCCAAAATCCCCTAGCGTTTTCTGCAATACGAATGGCTCTGATTTTCTAGGCAATCCCTGAGTACGTTCTGCGGCCATCAGCAGCATTGCCTCAACCTGACGCCACGGTACTTCATAGCCGATGCCCACGGTTGTGTGTAAAAGAAGGCCATGCTTGCTGGCCATACTGCTGTAGTTGATAACCTCTCCACTGAGAATCTTAGAATTGGGGATTACGATTTCTTCGTTCTTAAGTGACCTGACATGGGTCTCCATCAAGCGTATGTCAGTCACTTCACCAAAATGTTCACCGAATTTTACCCGGTCTCCAACTTTGAACGCCCGCCGATACGTCATCGTATAGCCTGCTATGATATTGGCAATCAGCGAGGTAGATCCCAGGGAGAACAGGATACCGACTAAAATGGAAATTCCTTTGAAGGCTTCCGAACCTGACCCCGGCAGATAAGGATAGGCAACGACAACAGTAAGAATAATGATGAGGCCCCGGACGATTCGATAAGTGGGTAGGGCCCATTCGGCATCAAAACCGGAAATCTGGAACTGACCACGATCCAGTTGGTTGAAAAAGGCTTTCGTAAAACCAAGTAAATAACGAACAAGAAAATAAATGATGAGCAGGAAAAACAGACTCGGTAAGTAATCTATGAAGGATTGCACCAAAATGTGCAGTGGGTTGATAACATAGCTGAGCGAGGTATTGGCAAAATGCCGGGTCCAGGGGAATAAATCGAGAACGAAATTCAAAAATAGATAGATGATCAGCAGGACAACGACGATCCTTATAAAACGTAATAGGAAACTCAGTATGGCCCATATCTGCCGGGCCTGAAAAATACGTTTCGATTTGGATTCAAGTTTTTCAATTTTGCTTTTGAAACGCCGTTCCAGCACTTGGTCGAACTTTGTAAAACTCCAGAAAAGCAGGGCTAAGATAACGAAAAGGCAGGCTGTTCTGAAAAGGGCCTTGAGCGCATTCTTCTTCAGTGTCTCTAGCGAGCGTTCTTCACGATAATTCTTGATGGCCAGCACTACCGATTCTCGAACTAAGGTTTTTGCATATCTTTCCGGCGAGAAATTTCCCTCCAAAAAAACATCTGCCGGATGTATTTGTATTATCTCCCTGTCGCCATTTTTTATCGCGTATACACCATCGTCTTCATGGACGGTAAGCGTGGTCGGGTCAAACGAGGAGTCTTCAGCAAGCTGCTTGATTCTTTTTTCGATGTCACTGGCCCGCCTTCTGGCCGAATATGATTCAATACCCGCAACCCGAAACAGGTTTCTGCCGTCCAACACAACCATATCACTTTGCAGCGCTGTCGGACTTCCTTTTGCAGAAGCAAAATACTCTTGACCGCCAGGCAAATTTTCGGCTTGGGCAGATGAACCTATAACGTGCCAGGATAGTAAAAAAAAGAAGACGAGGATAAGCAGATACACAAAGCGAGACAAATCGTTTTCGTGCAGAGTTTTCATAATTCCGGTCCCTTCCCAGAGGTCATTGAAATCTCTTTTTTACTTGGTTCTCACCCTTTCACCTTACACCCAGATTACCTTAAGATCTCTGCTAATCTGAACAAGTTTCTAACTTCGTCTGGCCCCTATCAGTCTGTTATATGGATTAGTTGAGCAAATTACGCAGGTCGTTGGTGTGCAGAAAACTCTGTAAAAAATAAAGAACTCAAAAAAGAGCGCGGTATTTCAAAGGATATTGAAAGGCCGCGCTCAATTGCTATTCAACGCTTCTGGAATCTCTCAGCAGATTATACGAGATACATTTCGCCTTGCGCTTTAGAGGTTCTCGAAAACTTCTGTATTAAGATTAAGCAAGCTCAAAGCGATCCAGGTTCATGACCTTGTTCCAGGCCGTCACGAAGTCAGTGACAAACTTTTCCCTCGAATCAGCGGCAGCATAGACCTCAGCCAGGGCGCGCAGCTCCGAGTTTGACCCGAAGATCAGGTCGACCCGGGTACCGGTCCACTTTGGTTCTCCGGTCTTGCGATCGCTGCCTTCGAAAATGTCTTCATCCTCTGCGGTCGGCTTCCAGGCAGTTCCCATATCGAGCAGGTTCACGAAGAAGTCGTTGCTCAGCGTTCCCGGCTTATTGGTGAAGACCCCGTGCCGGGACTGATCGAAATTGGCATTCAAGACGCGCATACCACCAACCAGAACCGTCATCTCCGGCGGGGTCAGCTTCAGCAATTGGGCCTTGTCGACTAACATCTCCTCGGCCGGGACCGTGTATTTGGTCTTCAGGTAATTACGAAAACCATCTGCTTCCGGCTCCATCACGGAGAAAGACAACACATCGGTCTGCTCCTGCGAGGCGTCCATACGACCAGGCGTAAAGGGAACAGTCACCTGGTGACCACCATTTTTTGCTGCCTGTTCAACGCCGGCACAACCTGCCAGCACGATCAGGTCGGCCATCGAAACCGTCTTGTCGAACGCGCTCTGGATTCCCTCCAGTGTCTTCAATACCTTGGCCAGCTGATCCGGCTGGTTCACAGCCCAATCCTTCTGGGGCGCCAGGCGGATGCGGGCACCGTTTGCACCACCCCGCATGTCGGAGCCGCGGAAGGTCGAAGCCGAAGCCCAGGCGGTCGAAACCAGCTCGGCAACAGACAGGCCGGAATTAAGGATCTTACCCTTGAGGGTGGCGATGTCATTCTCGTCGATCAGTTCATGATCGACTTCAGGAATCGGATCCTGCCAGATCAACTCCTCTCCGGGAACTTCCGGACCGAGATAGCGTGCACGGGGGCCCATGTCCCGGTGGGTCAGCTTGAACCAGGCCCGGGCAAAGGCGTCTGCAAACTCATCGGGATTCTGATGGAAACGCCGCGCAATCGGTTCGTAGATCGGATCCATCCGCATCGCCATATCGGCGGTGGTCATCATGATCGGAACCCGCTTTGACGGATCATCCGGAGCCGGCGCCATATTGCTGCCGGTCGCCTCTTTCGGCGTCCACTGCTGGGCGCCCGCCGGACTTTTCGTCAATACCCACTCGTTGCCGAACAGCATGTCGAAATAGCCCATGTCCCACTTCGTCGGGGTCGGATTCCAGGCTCCTTCCAGACCGCTGCCAATCTGATCGGCACCACGGCCGCTGCCATGACTGCTCTTCCAGCCGAAACCCTGTTCCTCAATACCGGCAGCCTCCGGTTCTGGCCCAACCAGCGATGCATCGCCAGCGCCGTGGCACTTACCGAAGGTGTGCCCGCCGGCGGTGAGCGCAACGGTCTCCTCGTCGTTCATGGCCATGCGCGCGAACGTCTCCCGAACGTCCCGCCCGGAGGCGACCGGGTCCGGATTGCCATCCGGGCCTTCCGGGTTGACGTAAATCAGACCCATCTGCACGGCGGCGAGGGGATTCTCGAGATCCCGGTCGCCGGAGTAACGGCTCCTGGGTTTGTCGCTCGTGGCCAGCCATTCCTCCTCAGCACCCCAATAAATGTCTTTCTCAGGCTCCCAGATGTCCTCGCGTCCACCACCGAAACCAAAGGTCTTGAAGCCCATCGATTCCAGGGCGACATTGCCGGCCAGAATCATCAGGTCGGCCCAGGAGATCTTCCGGCCATACTTCTGCTTGATCGGCCAGAGCAGCCTGCGCGCCTTGTCGAGGTTTACATTGTCGGGCCAGCTGTTGACGGGGGCAAAACGCTGGTTGCCGGTGCCTCCCCCGCCGCGGCCATCGGCGGTGCGGTAGGTGCCTGCGCTGTGCCATGCCATGCGGATGAAGAGTCCCCCGTAATGACCGTAATCGGCGGGCCACCAGTCCTGCGAATCGGTCATCAGGTCGTTCAGATCCTTCTTCACTGCAGCCAGATCCAGACTCTTGAACTCTTCAGCGTAGTTGAAATCTTCACCCATCGGATTGGATTTGAGGCAGTGTTGACGCAGAATATCCAGATTCAGCTGGTTCGGCCACCAGTCTCTATTAGACCTGCCGCCCTTTCCGTGTCTGCCTGCTTTTCCAGTAACGGGACATTTGCTTTCATTGCTCATGCTCTTACCTCCCCTTTTTGTGTGAATTAATTCACCGTGCTGTCAGTAAGTACTGTGCACTCCTGCTCTAACTTCCCCAGTCTCTGGAAACAGATTATCGGTGAACCAGAGGCTTTATTTTGTTTTTTTTTTACCACATTCCCGGCAGATGCCTCGGACCTCGACATGAGTTGCTTCAATTGTGCCAAAGTCGCCCACCGAATCAGGCAACCTTATCTTATCAAGATCATCGCTGTAGAAATCACGCGTCAGCCCGCATTGCCCGCAGACAAAATGATGATGGCTGTTCAGATTAGCATCGAAACGGGTCCGCTCACGGCTTGACCCCAGTGTTACCACCAGTCCGAGATCATTGAGCAGCCAGAGAGTGCGGTAGACGGTGTCGAGAGAAACGGTCGGCATTCTGAGCCTGACACGCTGGAAAACCTGGTCCGCATCCGGGTGATCTCCCGAACGAGCAACCTCGCGAAAAATTTCAATGCGCTGATGCGTCAGCTTGATACCCATCTCACGGCAAACCGCCTCGAAATGATGGACGCGCTGCTCTACTTCTTTCTTCCTGATCTTCAAACCTCCCTTTTATTAGGAATGAATTACTATATAAGTATTAGACTTCATCAACCAACAGTCAACTCTTGAAATAATTATTTCAATGAACGTGATGCCTCCGCATAAGTTACTGATATAAAATACTATAACAAATATTAAACAATGCTGAGAAAGCGCTATCATAGCGTAATATAACGATATTTTTTTGGAACAAAAATGCTCAGTTAAGGGTACCTTGCAAAATGAGGATGTTGGTTCAAAATCAAGGCGCGTGTGAAAATTTTGCCGCAACCATATAATTGATATTGAGAGGATAAAATTTTTACTCGCAACGCAGCGTTTGGGTAAAAAGACAATTTTTCAAGGTAGCCTTAAAATGTAAGTAATGAACATTAGCGATGACAAATCAGCAAAACAGGCCGAGGGCCGAGTTGTTTTTGACCGTAGTGAATATCTTTGGTTTCAGTTATCAGAAGGCTTGCCCCGTAATCACGCGGAACATCCTAATCAAACAGAAAATTTTTATATTGAGCTGTTGAAAAGGCAGGCCCGGTTAACTGCAGTTGCAGAAAACATTTAATCAGTCGGGTTATTGAATTACTTGAAAGAGGTGCGCTCCTGTGAATCGAACGCTGTTGTGCGGGCCCTATGGACCGGAGGTGGAGCGGCGCAAGCCGGAACCCCAGGTTCCGGCTTGCGCCTAATCGGATTGCTTGCTCTAGATTAGAACCTGAAACGCAGACCGGCGCCAAGCCTTCCATAGAGGTCGAAATCATCCATTTCGTCGAACGCAGAACGGGCTTCGATGAATCCATCGACTCTGAACTTCTCTGGCTTTTCGTAAACCTGATAGCCAATTTCCAGAATCAGATCGACATCATTATCTTCGGTATCCAGATCGCTGTCACCGCCAGTGATCCACGCACCAATACCGCCGGCTGCGAAGAACTTCTGGTAGCTATAGTTGAACAATACATCCGCTAAAAAGGCGGTTTTTCCGTCATCCCCATCTATTTTCGGAGCTACACCTATAAGGCCGAGGATCGACCAGTTCTCGTTGAACGGGTACTCGATCCCGCCCCTGACGAACAGATAGTGGGCCGGGTCAGCCTGATACAGGTATCCTGCATCGAGAAGCCAGGCGTACGGAAGGGCTTCAACCACCGGTTCAGGTTCCGGCTGCGGTTCGGGCTGCGGTTCGGGCTGCGGTTCAGATTTGGCCACCGGCGCAGGAGGAGGCGGAACCGGGATCGGGCTAACGTCCTTGAGGGCGAAGTTGCTGCAGATCAGCGGTAGACCAAAGGTGTAACGGTCTCCGTCATGATCGATGGAAAATTCATAAGCGGCGAACGGTTTGTCACCCTCCCAGAGAATCGTCTTGTCAATACGCACCGGACCTTTGCCGTCTCTGCGGTAGAACATCCACTGAAACTTCTGGCCTTTGTAGTAATCGACCTCTTTGATTTCGGCGCTGCCGATCTGGGCCATGAAGGAATCGAATAACGGACCGATACCGGCAATCTCAAAACCCTTCTGGATATCGGTTTGCTGTGTTTGTACCATTTGCCGGAATTCATCCACGGAGGTCACGGGCGGTTTGTAAAACGGGTGATTGCCGAGGACGGTCATCGCCTGGGCCGAAAAAGCGGCGAATACGATGACCAGCATGGCCAGTATCGTTACAGCTAGACAACGGTTTTTCATATCTTTCTCCTTTTTCTTGGCGTGTTTTTAACAGCGTATCGACTGAACTGGCGATGCGCTGGTTTAAAAAATTATACTGGTTCAATAATTTGTACTTTTGCCAGATAATATACCTCCTTGAACCTTTTGTCAATTCTGAAATAACTTCTAAAAATGATTGGCCCCAATATTTCACAATTTGAGACGGCCTGCTAGCCAAGGAGGCTTCACGAAGGCTATACACCTAATATGGTTTCCCCAAAAGCAACTCGGGATAGCATTTAAGCTGGAAATGCAAAAATAATATGTACGGCAATGGCCTGTCCCAGGTTGACAGAAAAGAGCGGGGCTCGCCTGAACTGATCCTATCCAATCACGGATATTTGTTCTAATTGCACAGTGGTTTGGGAAGAAAGGTTTGTACAGAGTTCAACATTTATGTAAGCTATCCAGCGGTACATTATGGTGGGTGTGAGTCAAACTGCTCCAGACACGGAGGTTTTCGGATATGGATAGATTTGCCCTTCAGGATGGGAGCTGGATAGTAATATTTGCTATGTTTGCTGCCTCTATATCTCTGTCAGGCTTTACTTCCAAATGGCTTGCCGCCAGGTTTCCGGGGTTAAGCAGATTTGGCTTTCTGTTGTTTTTAACTGTGACGACGGCTTATTTCTGCATCATTGTTTTAGTGATGAAAAATATCACCTGATCCTGCCGTAAAGAGCTGTCTGAGTAGTCCCTGGTGATCGGCAACCTGCAATCGGACAGGTTTTTGCTTATCTTCGGAACCCGGCTCATTTTTCTGAGCGGTTCTGCTCTATCGCCTGAAAGGTGCGCATGAATTTTCGATCGATATAATCCTTGATCTTAAATGCAAGCCGGCCGCCGAACAGGATAGACCACTTGTAGAGAATACCGGTCCCATCCCCGAGATTGAAAATCAGCAGATAAGAGCCCCCCGGGTCAAACGGCTGCAGCGGCTGGTCACCCAGGTACGCCAGCAGATTATGGACCAGGACCGGGTTCTGCCGCACCGCGTAGACGCCGACCTTGTCCAGCGCCTGCTGCTGAAAAGAAATGCAGTCCCCGCCGCCGAAGATATTGGGATGGCTGACGGACTGCAGATAACGGTTCACCAGCATGCCGCCATCGGGGCCGCAATCAATGCCGGACTCGCCAAATACCCGGTTTGGTCTGACGCCAATCGCCACGAAGATAATATCAAAGGTGTGGTCGTTTGCGCTGCTATCCTTGATCAAACCCGATTGTATGGCCTGAATACGGGTATTTTCAACCAGTTTGATTCCGCGTTTCTGCAATGACTTGACCGCCAGGCGCCGCACTCCCACCGGATGATCCGGCATGATCTGCCGGCCGCTCAGAATACTGATCCCCACCGGCTGCATTCCCGCCCGACGGCTGAGCCGCCAGATATTTCCCGCAATCTCCACCGCCGATGGGCCGCCGCCGACCACACCAACCGTGATCGGTTTTCGGGAACCGAGCTCGAGAATTCGATTCTGGGCCTCCAGCAGCCGCTCAATCGGTTTGACCAGAAAGATATCGTCCAGCTCTCCGCTGACCATTTCCCGGGGCACCTGGCTGCCGAGGTTACAGGACAGCAGGTCATAGTAAAGTTCCTCGCCGGAATCGAGCTGGACGAGGCGCCGCTCCGGGTCGATGGCCGTGACCCTGGCCTGCTTGAAGGTGCCGCCGAACTTTTCGGCAACCAGTCGGGTCGCGAAGCGGATTTCCTCAGGGCTGTATGTCCCGCCGAGCAATCCCGGCCCCATGCCTGAGTAATAGTGGTGTTCCGAAGGACCTACCACCGTGACCTCACAGCCCTTCTCGATAAACTCGCTGATCCGGGCCAGCAGCAGCATATGGGCATGGCCGCCGCCCGCAATAACCAGTTTTTTACCCATCATGCGCCTCCTCCCGGGATTACAGTATCGGGTGCCCCAAAGATCCCATTTTGCTCTGATTCCATGCCATCAGAGCAGACCGCCAAGCTGTTTCAGGTGACTGCGTTCTTCATCGGCGATGCGCAGCAGAGCCGCTCTGGTACTTTCGTCGTCCGTGCGGTCTGCAGCGCGCTGATAGAGATCGAGCGCCTGGGCCTCGATGCCCATGGCCAGGGAAACAACCTCTTCGACCACCTCCAGATCAGGGTTATAGAGCTGCAGATACTCCTCGGTGGTCAGCCCGCCTTCCATGGCGTCGGCGACCAGGTTTTTGTCGAAATCATCCCGGCTCTGCTCAGTGCCGCTTACTTTCTGATATTGAGCAAACAGACGCTCCTGATGATTGACCTCGATCCGGGCCAGCTTGGTGAACAGCTTCTGCACCGCTTCACCTGTTACCCGCTGAGCCAGAGACAGGTAAAAGTCATGCAGCCCCTTCTCCAGTGAGTAGGCAACGACCAGCACATCGATAAGGCTCTCCGAACCTGAGAAGAGATCAAGCCCGGTATCCTCCGGCCCAACCGCGGTATTGGAGTTCCAGGCCTTGATACCGCCGGACATATTGATAACCTTGTCAAACCCCTTGCCTTTGAGCATCTGCGCAGCAACACGGCTGCGCCCTCCGATCGCTCAATAGACCAGGGTTGGTTTGTCACGATCGAGCTCGCCAAGACGCTGGTCGAGCTCCGCCATCGGGATCAACCGTGCCCCGGGCAGATGGCCGGCCTGATACTCGCCGGGCTGCCGTACATCGATGAGATTGAACTCGGAGCTGTCGAACCCGTCCATCAGTTCGCGGGACTCTTGAGCGTTCAGCGATTTGACCGGGGTGAAAAATTGTTTCCAGCGCATGATTCCTCCTGATTCTGATGGTCTGTATTATCACTTCCTGTGGTGCATGCCTACTGCTGTCCTTTACGGTAACCCGGATATTGGATTACGACTGCCTGCCTCACAAAGTAGTGTGGTAGATCCTTTACCTATAATATCCTGTTCACCAAATAGAAAAAAGGCATATACAGCTATTCGCCATATATGCCCTTGTTGCAAGGCCTGCTCCCCAGTGCTCCTCACCCGCATGGAGACGCCCTGCAAAAGCAGAAAAAACCAGAAGGTTCTTCCGTTCAAGATTGATTCAGTCCAAAGGAATACGGATCTTCTGGCCAACGAAAATTTTGTCCGGGTCTTTTATGACCTCTTTGTTCGCTTCAAAAATTCGCATATAAGCGGAACCCTTACCATAGAATTTCTGGGCGATGCCGGACAGGGTGTCGCCCGAGACGATTTCATAATATTCAACCTTAACCGCAGAAGCCGGGGCAGCCACGCTGTCTGAGTTCACCTCGCCGACCCCCTTGATATTGCCGGCCATCAGGACCGCTTTTTCAAGAGCCTCGGAACTCTCCGCCTCTCCGGTCAGCGAGACTTTTCCGTCGTTCACGGAAACTTCAAGATTTTTCACTCCTGGATTATCCTCTTCGATAAAGGCTTTGATTTTGGCAGGTGCTTCCTCTTCTTTATTGAAAATTTTTCTACCGATATCTTTTGCAAAACTGAGAAGTCCCATGGTTATCTCTCCTTATATAATGCTGTTGTTTGTTATGAGGGGCCTTGAAAAGCACCGGAGCCCTTAACTCCTGACCCCTAAAGTCATTTCAATAAAATCCACGGACTGCTTCGGTAATCCAAGACCGCGTGCGAGCTCATCCATATAGCGCTCTTCTGCAGCAGTATCCACCTCGATTGCCAGCAAGGAGGCGGCGTAGATCTGGGCGGCCATTTCCGGATTTCCGGCAGCGGAATTGATTACCCCCTGCAGATCAAGGGGCTTTTGCGCCTCGGAGGTAAAAAAGTTCTTTTCTTCAGAAGTAAGTCCGTCATCGTCGAGTTTCCCGATGATTTTTTGGACCTCTTCCTGATCAATCCGACCATCGGCTTTGGCAGCGTTAATCATGGCCTTGACAATGACGGCGGCATCCTGCTCCAGATCCTCCTGGTAGCGGGGACTTTCAGCTGCCGCCAGGGCACGCGGTGCCTGCGGTTTCTGACCAGCGGACTGCAGCGCGGACATGGCCACTCCTGCGAGCATGGCAAGCGAGCCGCCGCCAACCGCCCCTTTGACGCTTCCTTTGCCGCCACCCAGCAGCGCCCCGGCAAGGGCACCGAGCCCGCCGGCCATGGCTTTATTGCCGCCCAGTGAGTTCATAAGTGAGCCGAGAATATCACCAACCCCACCAGCCGTATCCGCTGCTCTTGCCGTGCTTCTCTCAGCCGGCCGCGCGGCAGATGAACCGGCAGCGCTCTGGCCTGTTCGAGCAATTAGGTCGGTAAGGGTTCCCATCCCACCGGTACCGCCCAGGGCACTGGAAGCCCGTGCCTGCCCGGAAGGGGCCATACCTGCTTTCATGAGCGAACCGAGAATTTCAGTGAATTGTACCATAATGTTTCTCCTTAATAAGGCTTGAAGCATCTCTATCGTGGTTGACACGACAGCGGTGTGCTATTTGTTTTTTGAGCCTCGCCATCTAGAAAACTGAGACAGCCTGCCCTTTTAAGATCTCAAGATTCACACCTTTTTAACCGAGGAAAAATTACCAATGGGACTCAAAAGTGTGGGCGGCAGTTCCCTGAAAACGATAGCAGGGCCAGTGATTACGGTCTCACGCAACAAATTCTTGGAAAACGCGCTTTGCTATCCAGCAACTCCTTTGCCCAAGAGTATGGTCCAGTCTTTTGCAATAACCGTATTCTTATGTTAGGGAGCATAATGCTCATGTCAAGGTGGCTGATTTCTCTTACTGATGACAGCAACCCGATTTATTTACGCCCAGGAAAAATCGCTCACCACTATTTCTCGGCTCCTGCGGCTTACTGAGAAATGGCCTTGCTTATAATCTTTTCCTGTAAGTACAAATATCTGGTATCATACGGTTAAATATACGTAAGAATTAAAACCAAAGAGGATTTTCCATGGATAACTTCGATGCACTGATAATCGGCACCGGAACAGCCGGCCAGACTGCGGCCTATGAACTGGCTGCAGAGGGATATCGGGTCGCCATTGCGGAAAGCAGCAGCACCCCAGGCGGGGTCTGTGCGCTACATGGCTGTCAGGCCAAAAAATGGTTTTACGAGACTATGGAAATCGTGGCCCGCAGCAAGCACCTGCTGAATAAAGGAATTACTGCGCTGCCCCGGACGAGCTGGGAGCAGATCCTGGTCGAGAAAAACAATTTTACCGAAAAAGTTCCGGACGGCACAATACGTGGTCTTAAGGGACACGGCATCACCTATCTGCCGGGTTCAGCCCGTTTTGCCGATCCACACACGGTCGAGGTTGACGGCCAGGGTATAAGAGCCGGATATTTCGTCATAGCAACCGGAGCGAAGCCCAGGGATCTTGGTATTGAGGGGGCAGAGCTAATCAGTACCAGCAACGATTTTCTGCAGCTCGAGCGGCTGCCTTCCCGGATCGGTTTTATCGGCGGCGGCTTTATCTCATTTGAATTCGCTCATTTTGCCGCTCATCTGGGCGACCCCGGAATCAGGATCGATATTCTTGAGGCGAGCGACCGCCCGCTTGGTCCCTTTGATGCCGATATGGTCGAACAGCTGGTGCAGGCCTCCGTCGCGGAAGGCATCGCTATCGACACCGGCGTTTCCCTGTCAGCCCTTGAGAGAACCGCCTCAGGCATCGTCATCCGCCGCAAGAACGGTGACGATATCGAAGTTGACCTGGTGGTCAACGGGGCCGGTCGCCAGGCCGATATTGCATCTCTGGGGCTCGATGGGGCCGGGGTTCAGCACAGCTCCCGGGGTATCGCGGTGAACAGTTCAATGCAAAGCTCGGCAGCTCACATCTTCGCGGTCGGCGACTGTGCCGCGACGCTGCAGCTCGCCCGGGTGGCCGATATGGAGGCCAAAACGGCGGCGGCGGCCATCAGCGCGCTCAAAGACGGTGAACCGCTCCCGCAGATCGACTATTCGGCGGCCCCCGCGGTGCTCTTCACCTACCCGCAGCTTGGCATGCTCGGCAAAACCGAACAGCAGTTAATCGACGAGGACATCGCCTACTGGAAAAGCTATGGAACCAACCTGAGCTGGCCGACCTATCGACGGGTGGGCCTTAAATTTGCGGCCTATAAGATCCTGGTCGACCGCGACGACCTGATTCTTGGCGCCCATGTGCTCTCGGACAACGCAACCGGCCTGCTCAACACCTTCAAACAGGCGATGATCGACCAGATGCCGGTCACCGAGCTGCACAGAAACAATATCATGACACCCTATCCTTCACGGGAGAGTGACATCATCTATATGCTCAGTGATTTTATCGAGTAGGCGGCAGTATTAAAGCCTAGCTATACATTTGCTTAAGGAACACAAGAAGCGAAAGTTGATGGAACTCGCTGCAAGACGAACTCAGACGGACTGCTGACGGGACAATCGGCGATAGCAAAATTTCAACAAAAGACCATTAACCTCCAATCACTCGAACATGCACATTCTCTTCGATCTGGATGGTACCCTGACCGATCCCTTGGACGGTATTACCAGGTGTATTTCCCATGCCTTATCCGAGCTTGGCCGCACGCCCCCTCCACAAAGCCGGTTGAAGTGGTGCATCGGGCCACCGCTGGCAGACAGTTTCAGAAAGTTGCTGGGAACGAGAGAGCAGAACATTATCAGCGAGGCGGTGGAACTCTATCGACAGAGATTCGCCCGGGTCGGCCTCTACGAAAACCGTGTTTACCCGGGCATCACAGAATCTCTTGAGGAACTCTTCTCGATGAACCATCGGCTCTATGTGGCTACCTCGAAGCCGGCACTGTTTGCCCAGCGCATTATTGATCATTTCAACCTGCAACACTACTTCACTGCAATTTACGGAAGCGAGTTGGATGGCACAAACAGCAACAAGGGAGAACTTATCAAACTCGTCCTGGACCGCGAACAAATCGATCCGGGCCAGGCACTGATGATAGGCGACCGCAAACATGACATAATCGGTGCCCAGCACAATGCTGTGCGCTGCCTTGCGGTTCTCTGGGGGTACGGGACAAAAGAAGAACTTGAGCTCGCAGGGGCAGATGGCCTGATTCCCGTTACAGAGGAACTGGTCACAAGCTGTCTCAACAATTCAAGCGATGGTTGACAGACAGCGGGAAATAGTCTGTATTTTGTTCAGGTCGAGAAAACCTGCAGAAGGCCTCCAGGCACAATAGTAAAACTGCCGGCAGAAAATCAAAAATAACAATTTCCTGCTAATAATCGACTATCTGTTAAAAAGCTTACCCGCCATACCCAGAACGCCTTCAACGCCGTCGATAGTATACAGCAGGGCCTAAAACCCACCGCCGGTGCGGAAGCCGCCACCGCCGCCGCGGGGCATTCTGAAACCTCCCCCGCCACCACTGGGAAAGCGAAATCCGCCGCCACCTCCCGATGGAAAACGGAAACCACCGCGGGACGGGCGGGAGCCGCTGGGCAGCCGGATGCCGCCGCCCCAGACGGTGCCGCGGCCATATCCGCCGGAGCCGAAACCGGGGTCGGCCCGGCGCGGCTGATAACGGTGCTGCTGTTCCAGCACCCGCCAGAGATCGGCCCGGCTGAGCATGCCGTTGAGAAAATTGGCCAGCATCATCGTAACCAGAGCGCCGTCGGCAAAACCGGTGCCCGGGCTGTCGTAGCGGTTTTGCTTGAAATCGACCAGAATCTTTTCCAGCTCGCGGATCCGAGCTTCATGCTGAGATCGTAATTCCTTCAGCTCGATGCGGCCCTCACCAATTTCCTCTTTTCTTTCCAGCCGGTCATAGAGACTGGCAATGATGATATCATCTTCGGGAAACGGGGTGGACAGCGCATCGTCGCGCAGAACGGTGAGCTCGTCTCTGGCCAGCTCTTTGCTCATAAAATCGATCGCTTTGAGGTAGTTCGTGTCTTCACCGGCGGCAAACGCGGCCTTCTTCTCCTCCAGGCTCCACATCTTCTCGGCTGCCGCCTCGATCTCACGGTCGATATCTGCCAAGTGCTCCTGCTCACGGGCCAGCTCTTCATCAAGCCGGGTGATCCCGTCAGCTTCCCGGGCCTGCTGATCCAGGTTCAGCAGTTTTTCGTATTCTGCTTCGGCCTCCTGGGAGCGCATCTGGGCATATTCGCGCAAGCGTATGGGAATTTCCTGGAGCCTGACGAAATTGGTTCTGGCCTCAGGATATTTGACCAGCCGCGCTACCCAACCGTCGAGCCAGCGGGTCAGGTTGCCTCCACTATAGTCCGGAGTCTGGTAGCCCCGCTTCCAGAGATACATGAACAGCTGGATCATCGCGGTAAGGCTGGCCTTTGTTTTCCAGCTCCTCTTCGCTCTGTCCCGCCTTGGTGTCGGCATGGATGGCGGTACGCCGGGCCAGCTCCACCTGATCACGCTGCCTGATATAATCCGGGTCCCGATCCAGCCGATCCTGGGTTTCTTTTTCGGCGTCGTCGATCCGTTGTGCCAGCTCTGCAGAGGCAGTAGCCTGCTGCTGCCGGCGGCCATTCAAGTCTCGCGCTTCGACTTCGGCGGCTGCAATGGCCTGGCCGATCCGCTCACGCTCGGCCTGTCGCTCGTTCAGAAATGATTGCACCAGCCGCTCGGTTTCGTCCAGGCTGCTCTGGGTCTGTTCCGTGGCAAGCATGTCGACCCGCAGTCTGGCCAGATTCCGGTAATCGGCCAGATCCTCCTGTTCCAGTGTCAGCTTCTCCTCGCTCAACTCGTCCGATCGTCTGTCAACTGCCTCCAGTTTGCGACGTTCATCGGCCAGGGCCTGCTGAAAGGATGCCAGGGTTTGTGTTCCACTGATCATTGTATTTCCTTACCCACCTTTACCAAGTGGTTATTGCTGCACCGGTGGTGGTGAAGCGGTACTCGGGCTCCAGATAACCACTCTTTTTGACGCCGAATTCCCGGTCCTGCACGATCCCGTCGTCCTGCTTGTCACGGGCGATGCGATTAAACACGTCCTCGTCGACGCGCAGACCCCAGGTCGAAATCAGCTCCGTTTTGCCGGTTTCTTCACTTGCGATCGGTACCTCGACGGGGCTGCCGTCAGGGCCGATAGCCTCGACGATGATATAGTAGTTGCGGGCCTGGGTGTTGGCGTCGGGAATTCGCCAGACACCGGTTCTGGCGCCAGGTTTGACAACGATCTGCAACGTGTAAGCGGACTGCAGACGTGCTTTCAACGCCTCCAGTGAACCGAGCAGACGCTCGGCCTTGTCCTCATCACCTGCTTCCAGCGCCGCTTTGGCAGTCGCATACAACTCATCCGCCTCAGCCCTGCCGCGGGCCTCATCGATCTTGGCCGCCTGCCTGACTTCTTTGTGCATCTCCTGGAGCTCGCCCGGCAAACGACTGGATGGGGCCAGCACCAGAAAGTAATAGCTGAGCAGGGCAATAACCAGCCCGGCAACTGCGCCCAGCGCCCACTTCCCCCAGCGCCCCCGGTTCACGTAGATGCGGGCGAGCTTCACCTGCAGCCCGCCGGAAGGCGGCTGGTAGCTGAAGCGGCCGTCACGCAGCGCCTTGACCCCTTCCTCCAGGACGTGGTCGGGAACTTCGATGCCCTGGGCCTCGTAGATCTTGCGAAGTTTCTTTTTGAGCTCCTCGTCGCGTTCTTCTGCTCCGAGTTCTCTCTCGACCAGGTGGGAGCGGTGACGCAGCGTATCCACCACGTCCATGGCCATCATCACCTCATCGAGGGACTGAGCAGGAGCCGTTGCCTGTTCACTCATGACAGCTACTCAGAGGCAAGCAAAGCCTTGCCGCTCTCGGCAAGTTTTGCCATTCTCTGCTTGCCGTCCTCGACCACATCGCGGATTTCCTTGGCGTTGGCAGTGGAAGCAGCCCGCATCTCGGCAATAATGTCCTGGCTTCTGACCTGATAATCAACCACCGAATCCACCAGCTTCTTGATCGCATCGGCCCTGATGGTTGGACCATACCCGGCTCTGAGCGCCGCTTCCTGGACCTCGCCGCCGACTTCGGCCAGCACCTCGAGCGACTGGCTCATACCCTCTTTCATCGCTTCGACGGTCCGGGTTCCCTCGTTGAGCCCGAACAATCCGGTGAAACTCGCGGTCAGCGCGGTGAGCACCGTCTCGTTGGTGCCGAAGAAGGTAATGGCCTGGGAATAGAGCCGCTCCTTGGCATGGTTGGTCTGCTGGAGGCGGGCCATGACGACCTCAGAGCTGTTGTAGCTGACCGTAAGGTTGTCGGACAGATCCTTGGCCAGCTGGTATTTCTTGTCGGTCTCCTGCAGGGCACGCACCCGCTCGTCGCGGGCCATCTCGAGTTTGGCCTGCTCGACCGGATCTTCACCACTATAGCCTTCCACAGCCTGCATTGCGGCGCTCACTTCGGCCTGGGCTGCCTCAAGCATCCCTTCCGCTTTTTTCAAGACCTCAAACGCAAGTACCTCAGACTGCTTCAGGGCGCCGCGAAAATCCTGGTAGGCATTAAGGATGAGCTGCTCACGCTGGATCTGCTCCAAGGTTGATTCCGAGACGTCCGTATACGTTTCCTTGATATCATCGAAGCGCGAGGCGATATCACCACGGGTGACCTTGGTCCAGATGTTTGTCAGTCTCTCGAATGTGGAAATCTTGCCGTCTTCCAGCTGATCAACCATGGACTTGGCGTCGTCCCTGATCGAATTGAACGACTTGGTAATACTTTCATAACGGTCGCTGATGTCCACCGCCTGGACCTGCTCGCGGACAATTTCGTTAAAGAGTGAGGCCTGACTCAGGGTCCGGGCAATGGCCACCACCCGCTCTTCATCGATCGTGGTGATCTGGTTGAGCAACGCCACGATCGGTTCATTGCCGCTGTCCGTCTCTGCGGGCAGCAGGCCCAGATCACGAACCGTGTTCAATGCTTTGTCGAGATACTTCATCGGAGAATCAGCCATACAACACCTCCACCTGAAAAGGGGTACAATATTTTATGAAAAAGAGTTCCTCATTATCGCTCTGCGATTGAACCGGTTCAAGCCCGCCTGGGCAGGCAGTCTGAACCTTGCAGACGTGGTCCAAAGAAAAAAATTTCTGCGACAAGGCAAACGATAATGTTTCTAATTTTAATTTCGAGAAAAATTTATACAGGTCGGCTGATATGCAAAACGGAAGTGCCCATCTTTGCTCCCGCACCTGCTCTTTCCCCCCGTCTGACTGTGCCAAAGCCGTTGCCGCCTCAATCCATAAGCAGCGACGGCAGCCAAAGGCTCAGGGCCGGAATATAGGTCACCAGGATGAGCGTGATCAGATTGGCCAGCAGAAACGGTACGGCGGCCTTGAAAATAGCACCGATCTGGATTTTGGATATGGCTGAGCAGACATTGAGGCACATGCCGACCGGCGGTGTGACCAGCCCCATGGCAAGCCCGGTGATCAGGATAACCCCGAACTGCACGCCACTGATGCCCAGCAGTTTCATGGCCGGCAGAAAAACCGGGGTGAGCAGCAGGATGGCCGGGCTGACATCGACAAAGGTGCCGACCAGCAGGATAATCAGCAGAACAATAAAAAGAATGACGAACACCGGCAGGTCAAGGCCTGAAACCAGCAGAGCCAGGCTCTGTGGAATACGCTCCAGGGCAAGAATCCAGACGTAGAGTTTGGACAGCGCGATGATGATCATTACCGTTGCACTGGTCTGGATTGCGTCGCGCAAGAGCCCAGGGATGACCTTCAGCTTCAGTTCTCTGAGCAGTACCAGGCCGACCAGAATGGCATACAGCACCCCGAGACCGGCCGACTCGGTTGCAGTCGCCAGGCCGAATACCACTGCCCCGACTACGAATACCGGCATGACCAGTGCCGGCAGCGCACGGCCGGTGAGTGCGGCCTTCTGCCGTCCGCTAAGCGTGATGGTTTCTTTGGGATAGCGCTGGCGATAGGACACGCCAAGGGTGATGATGAGCATCAGCAGGCCGATCATCGTGCCCGGTATCAGGCCGCCCAGAAATAGCCGGCCCACGCTTTCCTCGGAAATGTAGGCATAGATGACCATCGGCACGCTTGGGGGAATGATCATGCCCATGGTCGAAGAGGCGACCGTGATGCCGCTGGCAAACTCGAGACTGTATCCTTTTTTGTTCATCTCGGGAATCAGCACCGCCCCGACCGAAGCGGTATCAGACACCGACGAGCCGGAAATACCGCCGAAAATCATGCTGGCAATCACATTGACCAGGCCCAGCCCACCGCGCAGGCGGCCAACGAAGAGCAGGCTGAAGTCGATCAGGCGGGCGGTAATACCGCCATGATTCATCACCAGCCCCATAAACACGAAAAGCGGCATCGCGATCATCGCATAGGAGTTCATCCCGGCGTAAAGCCGGGCGGGCAGAATGGAGAGCAGCTCCGGGTGGACCAGCCAGAAATATGCCAGTGCCGACAGACCGAGCGAATAGGCGATTGGCACGCCGATAAACAGAAACAGCAGCAGAGAACTGAGCAGTATCAGCATGGTTCGTCACCCCGCACCGGTTCCTCATCCCAGATATCGAGAATGATGATAACCAGGCAGTAGATGATCACCAGGGAGCAGCCGATGGGAATACTGATCTGGAAAAGCCATTCCGGTATCCTCATAACCGGCGACTCATTGGAGCCGACCCTGCTGATCCAGCCAATGCTGTAATAGATCATTATCCCGTTGAGAAACGCCACCAGCAGATGGACGAGCGCATCGACCAGACGCTGAAAAACCGGCGGCAGTTTCAGGACGAAGAAATTGATGCTGATATGCTGTCTGCGCTGTATTGCCGCCGCCGCACCAATTGCGGTGGTGTAGATAAACAGACCCTCCATGGCCTCGTTGCCGCCAAGAATCGAGGAGTTGAACAGGTAACGCAGGCCCACCTGGACGATGGTAATCAGCAGAATAATCGCAAAAAAGGAGGCAATGACCCCGTCGAGAGCCAGGGTCAGGGCCTGCGCAGTTTTCTTCAGAGTTTTCATACCCCCCTCGGACGAAAGCGGTACTGCAGCAGCCGACCCTGGTGTTGCACAAGAGCTGCTGCAGTAAGCGTTGATCTGCTATCTGTGCATTGCCGAGCTATTGCCCCTTGGCGATCTTCTGGGCCGCTTTGATATCATCCCAGGAAAAATAGCCGTCATCCACATACTGCTGCCACACCGGTCGAGCCGCCTCGGCAAACTTGGCGGTGACCTCGGGGGTGAGGGTATTGGTTTCCAGTTTGGTCTGCAGAAGATTGAAATAGTTATTCTCCGAGTTCAGCCAGATCGTATCGCTGTAAGTCATGGCCGCCCTGGCGGAGGCATCGAATACCGCCTTCAGATCATCCGGCAGTGAATTGTACCAGTCGGGATTCACATACAGGGGGTCAGGATGAATCTGCCAGTTGACCACGGAAAGATATTTCTGGGCTTCGTAGAATTTCATATCCACCGTATTGGAAAACGGGTTTTCCTGCCCATCCACCACATTTGACTTGAGTGCCATATAGGTCTCGGTGTAGGCGACCATCTGCGGATTGGCCCCCAGGGTCTTGAAGGTCTTGATGGTCATGTCAATCGGCGGGGTCCGCATTTTCAACCCCTTGAGATCCTCCGGCATCTTGATCGGCTTGACATTGTTGGTGATGTTGCGAAATCCACCGGCCACACCGCAGGCGGGCACATAAAACCCGTTGGCCATGGCATCCTCATTGACCTTCTGGCCGAAGTCGCCGCGCATCAATTTCAGGACCTGATCAGTATTATCGAAGAAAAACGGCAAGGTATAGAGCAGATACATCTTGTTGGCCCGCTCGAACAAGCCGCCCCGGCAGCCTTGCAGGTTACCGGTTTTCACCATGTCCAGGACCTCCGCCTCTTTCCCCAGCACCCCGGAGGTGTAGAGCTCGACCTTTATTCTCCCCGCTGAAGCCGCCTCCACCAGATCCTTGAAAAAATACATCGACACGGAACGCGGATGGGTATCCGATTGGGAATTGGAGTATTTAAACACATGGGTTTCTGCCGCCGCCTGTCCCAGCGAAAGAACCAGGACCATTGCCAATGCAGCGATTGCTGCCAATATTTTCGTTCTGTTCATACCGCCACCTCCTTGGTCATGTGGTTTGTCGCATGGCAGCAAGCTTTGTGCCGCCAAGCGATTGTGATATACGTGCTGCACAGCTTTTTATAGCGATGATTTCAGGCTCGATGCCGCGGTCGTAATCGAGCGAGGCGGGAAAAGCGACACTGACCGCTCCGATCAGTACCCGGTTAAGGCCGAATACCGGGCCGGCCACACAGATGATCCCTCTGGTTATTTCCTCGTTGTCCAGTGCATAACCGCGTTCGGCAGTCAGCTCAAGTTCGCGGCGCAGCCTGGCAGGGTCAGTAATCGTTTTCTCCGTCAGGGCCTGGAGCGGCTGTTCGATCAATCGTTCATAAACATCAGGCGGTGAATAGCTCAGCAGGACTTTGCCCAGAGCCGTGCAGTGCAACGGGAAGGTTTTGCCAATTTCGGAGAACAGTTTGACGCCGAAGTCTCTGGACTCGACCTTGTCTATGTATACGCCATGGATTCCGTCGAGGATGCCGAGGTTGGCGGCATGGTCGGTTTCCTGGTGCAGATCTACCAGAAATGGATGGGTATAATCGCGTAGCTGAAAATTGGCCATCACTTCGGCGCCGAGTGCGGCCAGCCGCAAACTGCCGAAGTAGCGCTTGGTGTCGGGGTTGAAATTGAGATATTTGAGGCTGGTAAGATCCTTGAGAATCCGATGAACAGATGATCTGGGCAGATTCAATTCAAAAAGGATGTCCGAGTATGTCATCCCCTGATGCTGCCGGGATACGACGATCTCAAGTATCGAGAATACCTTGCTCAAGGGATTCATCAATTCTCCATATATGGGTATATGCTCATTATATGGAGTAATAATTACAATTATAATTGTCAAGTATATTATAAATTAAAATTTAGCTATTGTGCTTTTTGCCTTCAAGCCCGAAAATTTCCCCGCAGGAAACGGACCTTGGCGAAAAACTCGGCCGCACGCTTGCACCCTGACGGTTCGTGTATAACTGTATCCGGCAGTAGTTATTTCCATAAACCTACATTCTGGAGGGACATTATGAGTGACTTAGTAGTGGTAGTTTTTGACGATGAAACAACCGCTTTCGAAATGCGGACTGAACTGGCCAAAATGCAGAAGGAATATCTGATCGAGATGGAAGATGCGGTCGTGGTCACCAAAGATGAGGACGGCAAAGCTAAGCTCCATCAGGCAGTTAACCTGACCGCCGCAGGAGCGGTTGGCGGTGGTTTCTGGGGCATGCTGATCGGTATGGTTTTTCTGAACCCGCTGGTCGGTATGGCGGTCGGTGCAGGAGCAGGAGCCCTCAGCGGCAAACTGACTGACATCGGCATCGACGACAAGATGATGAAAGAGCTGGCGGAGCGTTTCGGACCCGGCAGCTCGGCACTATTCGTACTGATCAAGAAATCCACCGGCGACAAGGTACTGGAGCGGCTGCAGCCCTTTGCCGGCAAGGGAAAAATCTTCAAGACCTCATTGACCAAGGACAAAGAGGAAACGCTGCGCAAGGCACTGGAAGGCGCCTGATAACCATCTGAAATCGGAGGACGACCATGAACTTCTACGACCTGCTGCGCATGCGTGAAGAGGCTGGGAACCCGGTGAAAATCGGGGTGATCGGTGCCGGTAAATTTAGCTCGATGTTTCTCTCCCAGGCCCGGCTCACGCCGGGTATGCAGGTGGTCGGTATCGCCGAGCTCGACCCTGACAAGGCGATTCGGGCCCTTGCCCGCACCGGCTGGGACGAAGATATCGCCGTCGTCTCGATAGATGCGCCGTCGATCAACGAAGCTGCCGGCCGCGGCAAAATTGCGATCTGCGAAGATTCAGACGAATTGATCAGGGCGGACTGCGACGTCATCATGGAAATCACCGGCAATCCGGAAATCGGTACCAGACACGCCCTGCGTGGTTTTGAAAATGGCCGGCATGTGGTCATGGTCAACGTCGAGGCGGACTGCCTGCTCGGCCCGATGCTTGCCCGAAAGGCTCGCCAACACGGAGTCGTCTACACGATGGCCTACGGGGATCAGCCGGCCCTGATCGCCGAGCAGGTCGACTGGGCCAGAACCGTCGGCTTTGAAGTGGTCTGCGCCGGCAAGGGCACCCGCTATCAGCCCCAGTACCACTTCTCCACTCCGGAAACGGTCTGGGGCTACTACGGTTTTTCTGAGGAGCAGGTGGCCAGCGGCGACTATAACGCCCAGATGTTCAATTCTTTTCTGGACGGCTCCAAATCGGCCATTGAAATGTGCGCGGTGGCCAACGGCTGCGGCTTGATCCCCCAACAGGAAGGGCTGCAGTTTCCGCCGGTCGACATCGATGATCTGGCCGACGTGCTCAAACCCGCAGCCGACGGCGGCATGCTGAGCTGCGATAGCACGGTTGAGGTAATCGCCAGCGAACAGCGGGACGGCAGCCCGGTGGCCCGCGACCTGCGCTGGGGCGTCTATGTGGTGTTTCGGGCACCCACTGCTTATGTGGAGCGCTGTTTCAAGGAGTATGGCATGAAGACCGACGCCAGCGGCCGCTACTCGGCGCTATATCGGCCCTATCACTTTATCGGCCTCGAACTCGGCATCAGTGCAGCCTCCGCCGCCCTGCGGGGCGAGCCGACCGGATGCAGCCGGCAGTTCCTGGCCGACGTGGCCGCCCATGCCAAAAAAAATCTGCAGCCTGGTGAGCGCCTCGATGGAGAAGGCGGCTACACCGTGTTCGGTAAATTGATGCGGGCCCAGGACAGTCTTGCTAAAAACGCACTGCCCCTCGGCCTGACTGGAACCGCGCGGATGCTCAGGCCGGTCTCCAAAGGTCAGCTGCTCACCTATGCCGACGTGAGCCTGGATCAGACCAGCCTGGCCTACAATCTGCGCAAGGAAATGGAGCAATCGCTGCCCTGACGAAGTTGGAGCGTGAATTCGCCCAAACCCTGACCTCCGTGGATGGCTTCGAGGTTTCCGGCAAGAAGCTGGCACTCACCAGCGACGGAGCGAGTATCGCCACCTTCGCTTCCGAACAATAGCTCTATACAGATTCAGCAGGATAATCGAAAAAGGGCTTCTGCTGATTTGAGAACCTATCCAGGGTGCTCACATCCCGACCGCGAACATCGCTTCAAGATCGTGTTTGGAAAAGGTCTTGAAGGCAAGCATGGTTTCCGTTTTCAATATCGATTCAAGATTGCGCAGATTAACCGTTACCAGCGCAGCAAGATCGTCATTGGTCGGAACACGGACGATGGCGATCAGGTCATACTTGCCGCTGACGGAATAGACTTCCGATATTCCCGTTATATCTACCAGTTGGGTAGCGACTTCATTAATCTTTGTGCGCTCAACATTCATCAGAATAAACGAGGTAACCATAGAGTGCTCCTTACTGACTCAGGTGATGGTTAGCGCTGCTGGAATTAACGTAACAATGAGGAAACGAACTGCTGCTTCTCTTTTGAAAAGACAAAGAGATGGTCAGGCATGCCGCTGATGATATCCTCGGCCGTGGTGTAGTCGATGGGGTCCTCTGCGTTGGCAAAAAGATCTACACAGGCTGAAATGAAATCAGGATCGGCAGGGTCATCGCTCTTGTCCCAGCAATATTCGAAAAACAACGAAACGGTAAAGCGCCGAATGTGGTTTATCGGAACATTCTGGGCGCTGGGTATTTTCATTCTCGAGATGATATCCAGGATGGGGATGAACTGTTTTCTTAAAATCCGCAGGTATTTGTCAATCTCCTCCGATTCGCCGTCCGCATCAGCTTTGGGATCGTTCCTCGTGCTGATTGCCTGGGCAATTGCGACGATCGAACGATCCGTCATCAACTCGGAGAGCTCACGGGCACAGCTTTTAATTTTTGAGAAATTGTGCTCGCTATCCTGCTGCAGGGTCTTTTGTCCTTCATTCCAAAGATCAATGGATTGTTTATGAAAATCAATAATATAAATTCTATTTTGATCTATCGTGGTTTGCTCGCTCACGGTTTCTTACCAAGGTTCAGATTTAAAGCATTTGACTTGACCATCGGCTTCATCGCTTCTTTATATCTTTTATCATTGGAGATTTGGTAAATCAACTATCTTGATTTCTGCATGCTCTGCAGACAGAACATCAACTCTCTCGGGTTGTGAAAAATTGAGCCGAATTTGTCAACTGTGCCGTCTTTAGCAACATTTTTAGAAATGTTCCTGCATGCTGAGACAAAGGCTTCTTTTTCAGGTGGAGCAGCTAATACGACGCGCGCAGGTCAAGACCTGCCAAATTCAGCGGCTTGAGCCAGCCCGCCGCCCCTGACTTCGTGATTAAGATTTCCCCCGGCCCTCGATTCTCGAGCCCTTGGCAAAGGTGATACCTGGGCTCGACGTCAAATGTCACCGCCAATTCCGTTTACTCTGCAAATGATTGATCAGCTTGGATGAATCTATGCTATGCCACAATGTGGTATATTTTTCTTGACTCCACATATCGGCAGCGATACAGTTCAGATGTAACAGATGCAAATCATGTGACCGCATCAATTGAGCAGCAGATTCATTTTGCAGGCATGGGTAGCGTATGAAAGCCCCTGATATAAAAGGAAACAACTCAGTGAACCACTACATGGAGCGAAGGCGTTTCAAACGCTTTGCCTTAAAAGGCGGCTTACTCTTCTCAGACCGGGATAACCTGATCGGCATGGCCCAGGTCGTCGACATCAGCCGATGCGGGGTGCGCTGTGCCTCGATTTCCCCGGTAGCATGTACCATCTGTATGCTGGATAATATCGAATTGTTCGGCTCAGAGGAAAATCTTGAGTTAACCGACTTGAGCGGCAGAATGATACGCTGCAGCGACAACCTGATCCCTAAACCGCAGGAATCGGGCATGTGCTATTACGAATTCGGTTTTGAATTCTTTCCGAGGCATTATCCGCAGCTCATTCGCCTGAAGCGCTTTCTCTCAGAAGAAGACTGAAAGAGAAAACCGCACTATTGAGGTCAGGGCCTGGAACGTCCGGGCGCACCTTGAGCCGATACTGCGGTTTTCAGCTAACGGTATCGGCCGTTTCAACCACCGGAAAACTCAGGGTGAAAGTGGTGCCGTTATCCGGGCTCGATTTGACATCAATGTATCCCTGATGCGCCTCGACCACCTCCTTTACCAGCGACAAACCGAGCCCCGAGCCGGTTATATGCCGGGTAGCTTTGCCTTTCACCCGATAGAACCGATCGAAGATATGGGGCAGATCAGCCTCGCTGATACCGATTCCCGAATCCTTGAAAACCAGATTGGCAAAACCGCCGTTCAGCGAAGTCGAAATAAGCATCGTGCCGCCTTCCGGCGTATATTTGATGCCGTTGGAAACGATATTCATGATCGCCGTGCGCATATGATCGAAGTCGATATTGAACCACCACTCCTCCTCGCACGGGATGAACTTGACGTCGATCTGTTTGGCCTCGGCCTGGGGACGCGCCACTTCCACGATATCTCGGATGATTTCATGACCACTGGTGCGCTCCAGATTGAACACCACCGTACCGCTTTCGAGCTTGGAGAGGTTGAGCAGATTTTCAATCAGGCGCAGCAGATCCCTAGTCCGAACCGTCATTCTGTTGTGCAGCCGGTTGCAGGCATTGGCCTCTTCATGGCCACAGTTGATCTGGAGCGCATAGATCATCTGCTCGATTGAGGCCAGCGGGGATTTGAGTTCATGGGCCACCATCGCGACGAAGTCGGATTTCATCCGGTCGATTTGCTTGTGGGTCGATATATCTTCAAAGGTGGTCACCGAACCGAGCATTTTGTCACCATCGCTGCCTGAAGAGATCACCGGCGCACAATGGGCCCGCAGGTATCGTCTCGACACCGTACCGGGAGCAAATTCACGGGTTACCACTTTGTTGTTGGCGATCGCTTCATGCACCATCTGCACCGCTACCGGGTCATTGATTGAAGCCGACAGCGGCTTGCCGATCACCGGGTCTGTCTGGATATCGAGCATCTTGATCGCCGCCGGGTTGTGATGCACCACAACGGCCTGGGGATCGGTGATCAGCACCGCTTCGACCATACAGCCAAACACTGTTTTGAGCAGGCTCTGCTCGTTCTGAATGGCCTCGAGGCTTAAGATCCGCTCTTCACGCAGCTTCTTTGTTTCCGCTTCCAGGCTGATCTTTTCAACGGCCCGCTCCACCACGATGCGGATGTAGTCCGGCGTAAAGGGTTTGCCGACAAAATCGAAGGCGCCCTGCTTCATCGCGGTGACCGCCTTGGAAACAGTGGCAAATCCGGTAATGACGATCACCTCGATCTGCGGCTGATGCTCCTTGATCCAGTCAAGCACCCCGAAGCCGTCGATACCCGGCATCATCAGGTCAAGCAGCACGATATCACAGCCTTGCTGCTCGAGCATCTCGATACCGTTCTCACCGCTCTCGGCCTTGACTATCTGGTAGCCTCTGCCGGCCAGGGAGCGTTCCACCCCGTCCCGGATGACCTTTTCGTCATCGATGATCAATACGCGGACCGTGTCCATAGGACTGCTTCTCCGATAAATTCTAGCGGACTTCCCATGCTGCCGAATGTGCTTCCGGCTCACCCGAACTATGTCCTCACCCGGGATACTGCGCTGCCAGCTGCAGGCCCGGGCGCGGCAGGACCGTTAACTTACCCAGGTTTCAATACGCTCCAGCAGCTCCTTGGGTTCAACGGGTTTGGGCATGTAATCCTCTGCTTCCGACTCGAGCATATCACGATGCGTATAGGTCGAGGTGGTCACCCGGTCGGCCACCGCGGTGAGCAGAATAATCGGGATATCCTCGGTTTCCTGGTCGCCCTTCAGCTTGGCGCAGGCTTCGTGGCCGTTCATGACCGGCATCATCACATCAAGAACGATCAGATCGGGCTTGCGGGCCGCCACGGCCTCCAGTCCCTCCTTGCCGTCGTAGGCGACCTCCACCTCGTAACCGCCGTTTTCTACAATCACACGGACCGCTTCAACAAAATCAGGATCATCATCAACCAACAGAATCAGCTTCTTGTCTGCCATCTGTTTCCTCCTTTCGGGTCATGCAGCGAGATTAATAATGCTTGTCAGTGCTCAACAACAGGTCGGGGGAGCAATCCGGCTCCGCCGATAATTTCATTGAGTTTTTCTTCCCATTCTATCGCCATCACATGAACCCCGGCGATACCTTCCATTTCCTTGACCTCTTGGATCTGTTCGATGCAGATCTCGATGCCCTTGGCAGCCTGTTTTTCCTTGGGTTCATCGGCGATACGCTTGATGATATCCTCGGGAATTTCGATACCGGCCACCATCCGGTTCATGAATTTAGCCATACCTGCCGACTTGAGCGGGGTGACCCCGGCCAGGATTTTAACTTTTTCATGCAGCCCCTGCCTTTTGGTCTCCTCCATATAGCGCTTGAATTTATCCATATTATAGATACACTGGGTCTGGACGAAATCGGCCCCCGCATCCACCTTGAGCTTGAGGCGCGGCACCCTGATTTCAAACGGGTCGGCAAACGGATTAACCGCGCAGCCGATGTAGAACTTCGGCGCGCCTTCGAGTTTGTCCCCCGAAGGAAAAATGCCTTCATCGCGCATGGTTTTGGTCAAATGGATGAGCTGGATCGAGTCGATATCGAACACGTTTTTGGCCTGCGGATCATCACCGAACTTCTGGTGGTCGCCCGATAAACAGAGCAGATTCCTGACCCCCAGGGCCGAGGCCCCGAGCAGATCCGACTGCAGCGCAATCCGGTTGCGGTCCCGGACCACCATCTGCAGCAGCGGCTCGGTGCCGCTCTGCTGGACCAGCATGCAGCCGGCCAGTGAGCTCATACGCACCACCGAGGTCTGGTTATCGGTCACGTTGCAGGCATCCACATTGCCTTTGACGAACTGAGCCTTCTGCAGGACCTTGTCAGGGTCGGCACCCCGGGGAGGGCCGCATTCGGCGGTGACCGCAAAATGACCTGCTTCCAGCACTCGTTCCAGATTGCTTCCTGATTTCATTAGATCATGTCCTCCCTGAGAATGCGGCGCGGCCCGCCGTCCCGTGATGAATCCCAGCCCTTGTATGGCTTCAGCTTCACATAGTTGTCCATCTGGTCGAGCGCGACCAGCCGGTCAATGATTAACTGCCAGCCGCACTGGACCTCTTTGTCGACTTCGCACTTGCCCTGCACCGAGCCCCCGCAGGGACCGTGGAAAATCGATTTGGCACAGCGGGTGACCGGGCAGATGCCACCGGTCAGGTGCAGCACACAGTCGCCGCAACCCTGGCAGCGTTCGGTCCATTCCCCCTGGCGTTCGGTAACACCGAGAAAACCGGTGTTGATCCCCGGCAGCAGCGGCGTCCTGGTGAATTTTTCGGCCAGGAACTGGATGCCGGCTCCGCAGGCAATCGACAGGACCGCCTGGTAGTCCTCGACGTAGGGTCGCATGGGCTCCAGATATTCCGGGTCGCACTGACGCTCCAGGCAGACTTCCTTGATGTCGATCTTCTTTCCGCGCGCTTCCCGGGCCAGTCTGATGGTCGAGGCAAGTATCTGGACTTCCTTGTCCCCGCCGACCCGGCAGACCGTCACACAGCCAAAGCAACCCGCGAGGATGATGTTGTCGTAAGGTTCCAGCATTTCCAGAATTTCATCTATGGGTTTAGGCGTTCCGGTAATCATGTCTGCTCTTCCTCCTGTGCTGGCTCCATCGGTTGTCCTGCCCTGGCCAGGTTGATCGGGCTGGGCCCGAGATTTTCTATCTGCTCGACGAATTCATTGGTAAAGGCGGCGAATTTGGCCCCCTCTCCGGCACTTAGGTTGTACATCCGGATCCGGTCCGGACCGATGCCGATCTGGTCGAGAATCTGGTAAACCCGCTCGACCCGGGCCCGGGCCCGGATATTGCCATTGACATAGTGGCAATCTCCCTCCAGGCAGCCGATCACCATCACCCCGTCGGCGCCCTTTTCAAAAGCCTTCAACAACAACGACTCGTCTATCCTGCCCGTACACGGCAGCATCACGATGCTGATCGAGGGAGGGTAGGAACGTCTTTCCGAACCTGCCAGGTCCGCAGCGGTGTAGGCTCAGTGGCGGCAGGCAAAGACGATGACGCTGGGGCTGAATTCCTCCATCATGCTTCTCCTTTCTCGACTGCAGGTTCCATGGGTGCGTACGCATTCAGTTTGGCGTTGATATTCTCATCCATATAGCGTCCCAGGGTGATGGTCTTGGCGGGGCATTCGGCCACGCAGATACCGCAGCCCTGGCACAGGGCCGGATTGATATAGGCCGTATGTTCCTCGTTGATCACCGGTATCCCATATGGACAGGCCCGCACACAGGTCAGACAGACCGCGCAGTTTTCGGCGATGACCGTTGAATAAACACCCGAGAGCTTGAGCTTGTTGCTGGCCAGGATGGTTGCCGCTCGCGCCACCGCCGCCTGGGCCTGGGCGATGGTTTCGGTAACATTTTTGGGGCCGTGGGCGGTGCCGGCCATGAATACCCCTTCGCTGGCCAGGTCGACCGGCCTGAGCTTGGCATGAGCTTCGATAAAGAAGCCATTGTCATTGCGCGGCACCCGCAGCATCGTGGCCAGCTCTTCGGTGTCCCGGGGAACGATGCCGGTGGACAGTACCAGTAGATCCGGGTTGAGCTGCACGGTTCTGCCGATGGACGGGTCCTCCACCGAAATCGAGATCGTCTGTGCCACAGTGTCTATTGCCGGGGCCGATTTGCCCGGATCGAAGCGGATAAAATTGACCCCTGCGCGCCGGGCCCGCAGATAGTCGAGCTCGGAAAGCCCGTAGCAGCGCATGTCGCGGTAGAGCACGTCGATGCGCGCTTCAGGGTTGATCTCCTTGAGCTTCAGGCTGTTCTTGACCGCCTGGTTACAGCATATCCGTGAACAATAGTTCAAATAATCGCTGCAGCGCGAGCCGGCACATTGCAGCATGACCACCGAGTCCAGCGCCGCAGCCTGCTCCGGATTGTCGACCAGGCGGGCTTCGAAATCGGTCTGGCTCAGCACGTCGTCGCGCTCACCCAGCCCATAAAGCTCGGGCCGGTATTCCTCGGCCCCGGTGGCGATCAGGATCGCCCCGTGCTTGATCTTTCTGCTGCCGCCGGTGGGCGTCATCACCTCGCTTTCAAACGAGCCGACAAAGCCGCCCTGATCGATCACCGCCGAATTGGTCAGTACCCTGATCTGCTCGTTCTGGGTGACCTGGTTCTTCAGATCGTCCAGAAACGGGGCAAAATCCTGGCCGTCCCAGCTTCGCTTCAGGTTGTTGACCTGCCCGCCAAGCTCGGCCTGCTGCTCGACCAGATAGACGCCGAACCCCTGCCCGGCCGCCTCGACAGCCGCCGTCATGCCGGCCACCCCGCCGCCGATGATCAACAGTGTCGACTCGACGTCGAACTCGAGTTCGGTCAGCGGCTCAGCCTGGCTCACGTTAGCCACCGCCATGCGCATCAAACGTTTGGCCTTTTCGGTGGCCTTGGCCGGTTCCAGGGGATGAACCCAGCTGCATTGATCCCGGATATTGGCCATATCGAAATAGTACTTGTTGATGCCGGCCTGCTGCAGGGTCGACATAAAGAGCGGCTCATGGGTCGACGGCGAACAGGCGGAAACAACCACCCGGTTGAGATCGTGTTCCCTGATCAGCTCCTTGATGGTTTCCACCGAATCCTGCGAGCAGGTGTAGAGCGGATGATCGGCAAACACCACATTAGGCAGGCTTCTGGCATATTCGGTCACTGCTGCCACATCGACCACCGAGGCGATGTTCGAGCCGCAGTGGCAGACAAAGACACCGACCCGCAGCTCCTCGCCCGGCTCCTCGATTTTCTGGCTCGGCAATAACTCCTCACGCAGCAATGTATTGCGGGCGGCGGCCAGTCCCACCGAGGCGGCCTGGGCGGCGCCCGAGGCCTCACTGACCGTTTCCGGAATATCCTTGGGGCCGTTGAAGGCACCGCTGACAAAGACCCCGGGCCGCGACGCGGCCAGCGGCCGGAAGCCATCGGTGACCGCAAACCCGTATGCATCGAGATCTATGTCGAGTACGCCTGCCAGCTTCTTGGCCTGCTCCGGGACCTGGATGCCGACCGAGAGCACCACCATTTCAAATACTTCCGAACAGCGCTTGCCCTGTTCATCGATATAGCGCAGTTCCAGGTCGCCGGTCTGCGGATCTTCGTAGACCCGGCTCACCATGGCCCGGACATATCTGATATTGTGTTCTTCAGCCCGGCTGATGTAGGTATCGAAATTCTTACCGAACGAGCGCATATCGATATAAAAGATGGTCGGCTCGATCGCTGAATCATGTTCCCTGGCAATATAGGCTTCCTTGGTCGCATACATGCAGCAGACCGACGAACAGTACTCGCGGTTGCAGCTGGCATCCCGGGAGCCCACGCACTGTATCCAGGCAATTTTTTTCGGATGCGCTCCGTCGCCGGGACGTGAGACCGTTCCCGAAGTAGGCCCCGAGGCCGAGAGCAGCCGCTCGAATTCGATGGAGGTCACCACATTTTTATAGATGCCGTAGCCGAATTCGCCGCGGATCGACGGCTCGAACACCTCGATGCCCGGCGAAAAGATCACCGAGCCGATTTCTATCTGCTTTTCCCCCCCGATGTGGGTGTAGTCGATAGCGCCCACGCCACAGACGCTCTGGCAGGTGCCGCACTCATCGGTGTTGAGCTTGACGCAGCTGTTCTCATCGATCACCGGCACCCGCGGCACTGCCTGGGGGTAGAAGATGTTGACCGGTTTGCGGGTGTTGAGCCCTTCGTTGAATTCGTCCAGCAGCGGTCGAACCGTCTTATCAGTGAGTTGAGCGACTTCGAGAAAATTAACCGGACAGACCGAGGCGCAGGCCCCGCAAACCTGGCAGATATCCCGGCCGGCCTCGATGCCCTCGGCAACCATCTTCAGCGCACCGATCCCCATGACCTTGGTGCACATCATCGCGCAAAGCCCGCAGCGGATACAATCCCCCCGCTCCCCCTGCTCGAGTTTGCCGCGGGCTTTGACGATCTCTTCGGAGCGGGCCGCAAGGGCCGCTCCCAGGCTTTTATCGAGTTCGGCAGCGTCGCTTATCTTGACTGCGGAAAACTTTTCCGGGCAGGCCACGAAGCAGGCCCCGCAGCCGGTACATTTATCCTGATCAATGGAGGCGATTTCTTTTTTCTGCCAGGAAACCGCGTCGTGCAGGCAGGCCCGGTGACAGGCCCCGCACTTGGAACATTTTTCCTCATCGACCGTAAAGGTCCAGGCAGCGATGCTGGCGGGTTCAGGCAGCCCGGGACCGCGAATTATGGCCTTGTTTTTCGCCTTGAGTTTCTGTTTCTTCTCACCGGGTTCCGGCTGCTCGGGGAACCAGGAAATACTGGTCACCGGGCAGGCTAACTCGCAGAGACCGCAGCCGGTGCATTTGTCGATATCCACATAGCGGGCATGGCTGGCAATAGTCGCCGTGAAATTGCCCGCTTCACCTTCGAGTTTGACCACTTCACTGTGGGTGAGCAACTCGATATTGCGGTGACGGCCCACTTCCACCAGCTTCGGAGAGACGATGCACATGGAGCAGTCGTTGGTCGGAAAGGTCTTGTCGAGCTGAGCCATCTTGCCGCCGATGGCCGGGGCCCGCTCAACCAGATAGACCTTGAAACCGGAATTGGCCAGATCGAGCGCCGATTGCATACCGCTGATGCCGCCACCGACCACCATTACGGCCCCGGTGGTGCGCAGCAAATGGGTTTTGGGATTTTGTGTCATATCCTGTCCTCCCTGTTTTGCCGGCTGGTCTGCATGGCCTCGGCCAGCACATCTGCACTGACCAGATGGAGCTTCTTCTGTTTCTCCGGATAGCGACCATTCAAGGCGGCGCTGATCAGTTCGGTTGCAAAGAAGACCGGCAGGTAGTGCTGACTGTCAAGATCGAGCTGGCGGCCTTCGACATTTGCCTGACACATCGGACAGTCGGTCACCATTGCCTTGGCGCCGGCCCTGCGGGCAGCGGCAACGATATCGCCAACCAGCGTCTGGGCAATATCGGGACGCGCCATGGTCAGGCTGCCGGAACAGCATTCCGTGCGGTGCGACCATCCCACCGGCCGGGCTCCGAGTGTTTCAACGATGCGCTCAAGCGTCCGGGGCTGTTCGAAATTCTCCACCCCGGTTATCTTCGGGTGGCGCAGCGACAGACAGCCGTAATAGCAGGCGATCGGGAGATCGCTCAGCGCCATCTGCATGTGCTGTTTGATCAACTCGAGAAAATCTTGGCTGGCCAGCAGCGAAGAAATATGAATTATCTTCATGTCTGCCGAGTAGGGCCCCAGGTCCCAGTAGCCCGGGTCTTCTTTGAGGCTCTTTTCGGCGGCCTTGAGGCGCTGGAAACAGGCGGCGCAGGGCACCAGGATATCGTGGCCCAGACGGGCGGCCAGCAGCAGATTGCGCATCGGCAGACGCATGCCGACTTCATGGCTGGTCATGTGCGCGGATGAAGCTCCGCAGCAATTCCAGTCGTCGATTTCCACCAGCTCGATGCCGAGCCGGCCGCAAACCTCTCTGACCGACTTATCGTAATCGAGCGCCGTACCGTTTAATGAGCAGCCGGGGTAATAGGATAGTTTCATCGTTCATACTCCTTGCCTTTGCCTGAAAAAATCTTCTTGATCTCACCCTTTGCTTTGATGGAGTGAGGCATCAGGCTTAATTTTCCCTTGGAAAACATCTTCAGGCCCAGTTTCATGTCGCCGGTGAAATCCTTCGAGCGCATTTTATAGCCGGCAATCAGGCCGACCTCGTAGGCCCGCCCCCAGCGCTCGATCGAGCCCAGGAAGCATTGATGAAACAGCGGCACCCGCGGCTCGGCGGGTGTGATTCCCTTGCGCAGCGCCAACTCCCGCAGCACATCCATCAACCCCGCTATCTCGATGTCATTGGGGCAGCGCGAGGCGCAGGTCTCGCAGGCAGCGCAGAGCCAGATGGCCTTTGAGTTCAGCAGTGTTTCCTCCATCCCATAAGCAGCCAACCTGACCACCTGCATGGTGGTCAGGTCAAAGAATTCGGTGATTGGACACCCGGCAGAACAGCGCCCGCACTGGTAGCAGGCCTGTACATCGATGCCCCGCTCTTCGAGTTTGGCGAGAAGTTTTTTGTTTGCCTCTTTTGGCGAGATGGTCTCAGTGTGCATGATTCTCTCCCTTAAGGGTGTCCACGACGGCAGGAAACCGCAGCGTAAATACGGCACCGTTGCCCGGCTTCGAACTCACCTTGATGGTTCCCTGATGTTCCTTGACGATAGCAAATGATACCGAGAGGCCGAGTCCGGTCCCTTCCCCGGTGGTTTTGGTGGTGAAAAAAGGCTCGAACACCTTCTCGAGGTGATCTTCCTCAATGCCCGGGCCGGTGTCGGAAATCACCAGCTCGACGATCTCGTTATGGGCCCGCTTGCGGCTGCTGATCGTAATGGCGCCATTGCCCTGCATGGCCTGGGCACCGTTGACCAGCAGGTTCATCATCACCTGGTTGAGTCGGATCGAGTTGCCCAGAATCGGCGGCAGCGACTCGGCCAGGTTCAGTTTGAACTCGATATTGTGATAAAGGGGCTGATTTTCAAGTATTCCCAGTGTCTTACGGACAACTTCGTTGATCTCGATCGGCTCCAGTTCGTATCTGGTCTGGTGAGAAAATTCGAGCAGATCGGCCACGATCACTTTGCAGCGCTCGGCCTCGTTGATGATCGTCTCCAGGTCCGGACTGAGCTTGTGCTCGTCGCCCAGTTCTTCCCTGATCAGATTGGCATAGAGCATGATGCCCGACATCGGGTTATTGATCTCATGGGCAACTCCTGCCGCCAGCCGGCCCAGGCCGGCCATCTTTTCCGATTGCATCAGCATGTTGTGGGTCTGTTCGAGGTCCTTTTCAATCTTGAGTATCGTCCTGAGATCGGTGAATATGCCAAAGGTGGCGATCTCCTTGTCCTTGTCGTAGATGATGCCGCCGGAAAACCTGATGGGAATATCGTGCCCGTCCTTGTGCCGGACGCTCAATTCGTGGTAGAGCAGTTTTCCCCGGCCACCGAAATCGTCACTGCGCATGCGCTTGATGATCTCGTAGGCCAGCCCGTCGTTGTAGAGGTTGGTCACATGGAGGTTTTCCAGGCTCTCCTGCTCCGAGTAACCCAGCAATCTCAGCGCCGCATTGTTGAACAGGATCAGCTTGCCGTCCATATCGGCCGCAATGATGCCGTCCACCGAGGAATTGATCAAGTTGTTGAAGAAGGTGTTTCTCCTCCGAAGTTGTCCCTCCAGCTTTTTTCTTTCGGTTATATCGATGAGATACATCATGTAATATGCCGGTGACGCAGGCGGATAGGTGAGTACCGCATCGAGTATCTTGCGCTCGTCTTCGCCGGTTCTGATTTCAATCTCATGTCTTATTCTCGTGCTTCTAATCTCGGCCAGATTGCCGAAAAACTGGCCGATCTGGTAGAAAAACCACTGGTTATCCTCGCCCAGCAGCCGCTCGAGATCGGTGTCGGCCAGATCCCGGTAGCCGACCCCGAGCAGCTTGTTGGCGGCCGGGTTGGCATAGAGCACCTGATGATCGAGGCTGACCACCATCACTCCGTTGGGAGTCTCTTCGAGTATCTGATAGAGATAGAGGTGCGAGCCCAGTTCATTGGTTACCTCCGGCAGACTCTTGCGCAGTGGAGATCTTTCGTCGTCGCTCTTCAGCACGCTTGTTTATCGCTCGATCAGATCAAGAAATTGGCTCATTCTATCCTGCAGGCCCAAGGAAAGCAGCACGACCCCGTCGCTGATCGCTGCCAGTTCTCTATAAAAATCCGCCGCAACCTGCATGCCGGCGTTCTTTTTATCCGGCGCTTGAATCAACTTCTTGAGAAACTCCTGGGGAACAGAGGGCACCCCGGGAAGATTGTTCAGATAGCGGACCATGGTGACCGACTTGAGAAACATCAGCGAACTGTGAAGTGCGATTCCGGTCTGTTCCGCAAACGGGAGAAACTGTTCTATTATGTTGAGATCATAGGTCGGCCCAAGGGTTACCGATTGAACGCCGAATTCTTTGAGCCGAAGGAAATACTCCGCCCGCTCACGATTATAATTGACGTCGTCCGAGAGCTCGAGATAGACCCCGATTTCAAAATCGGCCGCACCATCGAGCTCTTCCCCGGCCAGATCCCTGCCGCTGTTCATATTGGAGATACATTTGAGCATGGTCTGCAGGTCTAGGTCACCGCTGGTACGTGCCATGGGCTGATCCCCCTCCTTGGGATCATGACCTTCCTTGATCACCACGTCCTTGATGCCCAGGGCAGCGGCGCACAGCAGATCGCCCTGAAATGAAAGACGATTGCGGTCCCGACCGTTGATCACCATGCTTGGTTCGATGCCTTTTTCCTTGAGCGCCAGACTTGGAGCCAGCGGAGACATGCGCAGGATCGCGTGGTCATTGTCGGTTACCCGGACTCGCTCCACCCGGCCTCTGATGCGCAGGGCCGTTGCAAGAAACGTTTCCAGATTGACCCCTTTGGGCGGATCTATTTCGGCAATCAACTGGAATGGGCGGGGGGAATTACTGGTCGTGGCTTCCATTGAACCTCCTCTTGCTCACTTGAGTTGCTTTTTTCACTCGTGCTGATCCCAAAAGTCACAAACGGCTCGTATCACCGGCAGGCAATGCTGCCTGAACGGAGGCCCGATATCAGGTGGAAAAGCGTCGCATCAGAGCCAGCGTCAGGTCCAAAGTGGACCGGGAATTTCACGCAAAATATTATTTTTCAAAACAATTTCATTATGTAAATCATGCTGCGCAATATCGACTTCTGCGCTGCACACGACAAACGATGTTCAGTGGTTTTCCGTACCGGTGTGCAGTCGTGCAACATATCAGGTCCCAGATCCGGACAATAACGACAGCGGCAGACGCCCGGATCGTTATCCGCAAACGTCAAACAAAGCGAGATGGGCTGGTTGAACCGCCCCGTGCCGCGGACACCGGTTCAATCCTTGATTTTCCTGCTGCGAGGCGCTGTTGCAAGCGTTTTCTGACTCCGGACTAAATCTTTATAATCAAACATTCTTAACACATACTTAAATCGATCTTATATTACCGGCTTACAAGCCTATTTGTCAATCATCTATCTTGGAAAAATTCAGCCCGAAGTTCATTGGCACAAAGCCACGTCTTAACAGCGCAAATTCTGCAGGGGTGCCCAACCCGTCCAGGCTAAATTCAGCGATATATCGACTGTTTTGCAGAAAATGGTTCTTTTCGACCATATTATTGACTTAGATCAAGGCAAATGCGTCGCCATTGTCTTATCATTTTGTAAAAGGCTGAATAAATCATCTGATGCAATCCAACAAGGAGCAACAACATGAAATGCCCCGGCCAGGACATGCAGTATTGGAACTCGGAAGCGATCTATGAAGTTGACTGCCCGGAGTGTGCCCGGGCGGTCGAATTCTACAAAGACGATACCACCCGCTCATGCACTCACTGCGGCCATCGCTTCGTCAACCCGAGACTGGATTTCGGTTGTGCTGCCTATTGCAAATATGCCGAACAGTGCATCGGTACGCTTCCCGAAGAGTTCGTCGGAAGCCAGGAGAATCTGCTCAAAGACAAAGTCGCGGTAGAGATGAAACGTTTCTACAAAACCGATTTCAAGCGCATTGGCTTTGTCTCCCGTGCAGCCGGACTGGCTGAAAAAATCGGCAGAGAAGAAGGCGTGAACCTCGCCATCGTGCTCTGTGCCGCCTATCTCAAGAACATCGGCTCTGGCCGGCTGGAAGCCGCCAGGGAAATTTTACTCCGGGCCGGCGCCAAAGATGAGGTCGTAAACGAGGTCTGCGCCTTGATCGAGGCCTCAGACTCGGACAACGCCTCCACCTCGCTTGAAGCATCAACGCTTGCCGACGCCTTTGCCATTGCGCTGCTCGAAAATGAAAACAAGCAGCAGCCGATCGAAGCAGAACAATTTGAAACATTCATTGAAGAGACCCTGCGCACCACGGCTGGCAGAAAAGCAGCACGAACCTCATTCAGGCAGTTCAGCACCGCCTGATCGCTTCCAACGCGCAAGCCGCGACCGGCTCTGCCGGCCCCGGCTTGCGCGGCTAATCAGCACCTGAAACTATCTCAGAAAAAAACGGTGCCGTGAGCCCTGCTTGCCTGGTATACAGAACATTGAGCCGGACAGCGGCTCCCCTCTATACTCTCGAGTGCAATTATCAAGTAATCAGCAAGGAGAACAGCAATGCAAGCGCTACAGGGTCAGACCATCGGTTTTATCGGGCTGGGGCTGATGGGCATTCCCATGTGTCACAATCTGCTGCGGGCCGGGGCCAACCTGGTGGTAACCAATCGCTCACCCGAGCCACGCCGGATCATGGCCGAGGCCGGGGCCACTGCGGTCGCCAGTCCGGCTGAGGTAGCCCGACGAGCCGGGACCATCATCATTATGGTGGCCGACACCGCCGCAGTCGAATCGGTTCTGATAGGCAAAAATTCAATTACAGATGGTCTGCAGGATGGCACGCTGGTAATCGATATGGGAACCACTTCGGTACCGGCAACCAGACATTTTGCGGAATTGATCGAAGGCAAGCGCGGTGAATATGTCGATGCCCCGGTCTCCGGGGGAACCATCGGGGCTGAATCGGGAGAACTGACCATCATGGCCGGCGGCAGTCAGTCGGCTATTGCCCGGGCGCTGCCGATTCTCGAAGTGCTTGGCAAACGAATCACCCATGTCGGCTCATCCGGGGCCGGCCAGGTGGCTAAAGCGGCCAACCAGGTTATCGTCGGGCTCAATATCGGGGCGGTTGCCGAGGCCTTTGCACTGGCCAAGGCCGCCGGCGTCGAACCGGCCAAAGTCAGAGAAGCGCTGCAGGGCGGTTTTGCCGACTCCCGCATTTTGGAGGTACACGGTGAGCGCATGGTGGAGGGTGCCTATACCCCTGGCGCCCGCTGCACAACCCAGCGCAAGGATATGCATCAGGCGGTAGAATTTGCCGCCAGCCTTGGACTGGAGATGCCGGCAACAGCACTATCCCGTGAACTCTATGATCGACTGATCGCGCAGGGAGGGGCTGATCTTGACCATGCAGCCCTGTTCACCCTGCTGGAAAAGAGCGGTTCTTAATGAGTGGAAGATATGTTTCACAGCGAGCTGCGGCGGCTCGCGCCGCTGCGGGTCGCCCGCCGCAGGGCAAGGGTTGAATTTGCCGCGAAGATCAGCAGGGCGCCGATCCAGCCGCTCAGCACCAGTGACGGGTCACCAACCAGCAGCGGACCGAGCAGGGCGGCGATAAAAATCCTGCTCGACGAGATAATCGAGCCTTCTACAGCGGTCACGAACAAAAATCCAAAGGTCAGCAGATACTGCCCCAGCACCCCTGCAGCCGAGCACCAGAACAAGTAGTACAACTCGAGCCGGTCCGGCCAGAAAATTGCCTTTCTGAACAGGAAAAAGATAGCCAGCGCTCCCAGGCCGAACATAAAGAAGAGCACGGTCTGCGAGTCGTGAACGCGCCGGCTCAGGTTCAGATAAATCATTGCCCAGCCGGCAAAAAAACCCGAACTCAGCCCCCAGAGGCTGTTTATTCCGAGACCACTCGAAGTGTCGCCCGGCGACAGGATCAGCCACACACCGCCCAGGGCGATCGCGACAATCAGCAGCCCGAAGCGGTCGCGTTGTTCTTTGATCATAAACCACGAAATCAGAGCAACGAATAACGGATAAGTCATATTCAGGATATTGGCCTGAGCCAGCGAGCCCACCTCGACCGCCTTGTAGAAACAGAAGACCGCCACCGTATTGGCCACCGTACGCCCGACCAGATAGTGGTAGTTCCTGGGTCTCAAGCGATGGCCGCCAGCAAGCATGGTCAGGCAGACCACGATAAAACCAAGCAGAAAACGGGCGAAAACGAAATAAGAAGTCTCGATATCGACCGGTTCGTCTGCCCAGCGTATCACCGCGGTTGCCAGGTAAAAACAGAAAGCCGAGCCCAGCACCGCCAGCCAGCCCAGGAGCTGGCGCGTGGTAAAAGAGTTGGAGCTGGTGGATGGCTGAATCATGTGCTGATACCTGTAACTGATTTGCCTTTTTGATATCTTTAATAGCGGTGGCAGGGCGCAGCTCAGGAGGCTGTCCACGCTGCTGAAACCGCTGCTCTGTACCCTCCACCGCGCCCGTGAGCCTCGGGCGGCGAAGCACGGCACGTGCCGTAAGTAACCGGCAGGCCGCTATACTACTGCAGCGGCCGTCGCTTGGAAAGCTAATTTGGCGATAGCCTACTGAGCAAGCAGTTTGCCGGCCAGCAGGGTGCCAGTCATGGCCAGACACTCCATATCCAGAAAATACTGGGCCGACTCGTGGTAGAGAATCGAGCAGGATGCGTCAAACATATCATCGGCATCGTTGAAGTTCAGAATAACCGGAATCCTCGGCAGAGCATGGAAGGTGAAGGAAAAATCATAGGTCTCATTTTTCTCAGCCACCCCGCCCAGGTCTGTGCAGCGCTGCTGGAGCAGCTCCGGTTTGCGGGAAAAGTGCGATTCGATGGTCTTATTGGTGTTGCTGGTAAAATAGGAAACCAGCGGGCCGGCATCTCGAAACTCCCGATAGGTCATATAGCGCTTGGATATTGCCGGTAAAATGGTTGGGCAACTCAACACGTATCTGCACAAAATGACCCGGACCGCCGGACTCACCTGGGCTGTAGCCGGGCTGCTCACCGCGGCCGGTGAGAGATGGTAGAGCTGGTCGTAGAGCGGAATGATCAGTTTGTCATCCACCCTCTCGAGGCCGAGCAGCGGAGCCCGGGCCAGATAATCGATCTTGCTGAGTTCGGTTAAATAGTGCTGGTAGGTTTGTTCGAAAACTCTGGATTTATTGGACTCCGCCATGGGTCAGCAGGTTTTCTCCAGGTCCTTACGCTGCAGCTTTTCCAAATCCTGCAGCAGGGCGTCACGCTCATCTTCCAGCGCAAGCAGATCATGCATGACCGGAGGCTTCACCGAATGGGCCGGCAGCCGTTTTTCGGTTTCTGCTATGGCTTTTTCAAGCTCGGCCAAGCGCGTCTTAAGAGCCTGGCAGTCATCGTGCATCATGGGCAGGTTTGGTCAGCATCGGGTTTTGTCAGCCGTCGATTTTTTCAAGTTCAGCCTCGATGATCTGCAACTCGATGTCCGTTGGTGATCGTTTGAGCACCCGGTAGAACATCGTATCGCCCATTTTACTGCTTCTGGAGTAGACCACGACTTCGTAGCGCTTTTTACCGTCAAACAGTTTTTCGACCCAGAGCACCCGCTCCAGATCCAGTGAGAAATCACGGCAGACCTGTTTGGCAAACTTCTCCGGGTGGGCTGAAATGGAATGTCCGTTGCCCGTTTCTGCATAGATGCAGAGGTACTGTTTCAAAGAGGTGACACCGGCACTGTCTTTGCCGATGTCAAAGATCTGCAGATTATACGACCCGGGGAACCAGGCGATGGGCTCCCGGCTCCCGTGTCGTTTTCCGTCCCAGCTATAAATGCCGTTATAGATCTGCATCTGTTTATTCATCGGCGGCATAACTGGTGATCGGGTCTGGTTAATCCTACTCGTTTGCCGCCAGCGAACGCCGGTCCGACATATCCATCAGCACCCGTTCACGGGCCTTGTCAATACCGAGTTCTTTTCGTTTTTTGTCGATATGCTCGATCATCAGACGAGCCATTTCATGGGGCGAATCAGCAAAACCCCACTTACCGAAGCCTTTACTCTCAAGGCCTTCGAACAGCAGCTTTTCAAATCTCGTCCCCCGGGTGATCGGGAAGGTGTGCCCGAAAACAGTGAACACCCCAGAGGCGACGAAATACTGGCCGATGGCGATGGCCTTTTCACTCATCCATTCCGGCGCACAACCGGCCACCGGCAACTCGGCAATCGACTCACCCAGGCCGCCGGTATGAACCATCTCTGAGACGGCCATCAGGATTCTGCTGTTGTCGACACAGGATCCCAGGCCAAGTACCGGTGGGATGCCCACCGTTTCACACACTTCGGCAAGCCCCGGACCGGCCATCGCCGCAGCGCCCGGGGTGGTCAATCCTGCTTTGGCCAGAGCCATCTGAGAACAACCGGTCTGTACTACCAGGACGTCGTTTTTAATCAGCTCCTTGACCAGCTCGACGTGGGAGTAGTCCTGCTTCGAACGCGGGTTGGTACAGCCGACGACACCCGCCACGCCCCTGATCCTGCCGTTAATAATATTATCATTGAGCGGCTCATAGCCACCCCGAAATGAACCGCCCAGCATATATTTTATATACTCATGGGAAAAACCGTGTACGCCCCTGGCGGTTTTCTTTGGAATTTCGATTGGCATTGAGCGGTTTTTGAATCGTGAAATGGCCTTGATGACGATTTCGTCGGTGCATTTCATCGGATCGTGCTCATCGAGTTCGACATGCTCCGCGCCTTCGATCTTGGCCCGGTAGTTGGTGGTGATAAATACGGTGTCGTAACAACCGGCGACCTTATGCAGATCCTGCTTGATGCACTGGATATCGACGGTCATCGCATCCACGGCTCCGGTCACCAGGGCCGCCTCGGTCGAGGAGAAGTTACCCGCATGTGGAATACCGTGCCTCGACATTACATCGAGTCCCGAGCAGCACATGCCGACCAGGTTGATGCCCTTGGCGCCTGCGTCCGTCGCCATTTTCTTGATCGACGGCGCCGCCACGGAAATCATCATCGCCTCGAGCAGAATAGGTTCGTGCCCGTGGACGATGATATTGACCTGATCCTCCTGCAGAACCCCCATATCGACATTCACCTCGACCGGCGAGGGGGTACCGAACAGGATATCTGATATATCGGTGGAGACCATCGAGCCGCCCCAGCCGTCCGCCAGCGCAGTACGGGAAATCTGCTTGGTGATGTTCTCATAATCCTGATCGACGCCCATCGCGGTGCGGTGCATCATCTCCATAATTTCGCGCATCGCCCCCCGGGGAACAATACCTTCCTTGCGCCAGGTCTCCAGGGTCTTCTTCGGCACCCGTTTGACCAGTGGAATCTCGCCGTCGACCTGGGTATATGTCTTCTCAAGTTCATGATAGACATCTTTGGCTATATCCATGGTGGAGCGCTCCTTGGTTTCGATATCGAGTGATTCGGCAACCTCGAAGAGCTTCAGGTGATCTTTGATTTCAAAATCGGTCACCGTACCCTCGATAACCCCTCTGAACAGATCGAGCATGGCCATACCGTGATCGGTGTGGGCGGCCGTTCCGGCGGCGACCATGCGACCGAAATTTCTGGCCACGATGGTATCCACGGTGGCTCCGCAAACCCCGACCCGTTTATACGGATCGCTCGGGTTCATCCGGCACGGTCCCATGGAACAGTGCTTACAGCACGCGGAATCGGCTCCGATCGGACAGGGCTTGACATCTTCGGCACGATCGAAAAATAACTCGACCCCATCCCGTCGCGCTTTGGCGATCATCTGCTGGGTCGATTCGCAGGTGGTAATATCTTCCGGACGGATTATCTGTTTCGGCTTAGCCATAACTCCTCCATGGTGTGTGTTTTACAGCGGGAGACTCCCCGGTGACAGCCTCCTCAGCGTTTCTCGATTAGACTGAAAAAAGTGTCAATGGGAATCATTCTCAATTACGCCTTAATACTACCGCCACATTGTGGCAATGTCAAACAGAAACGAAGCCGTTCAGGATTAAAATAGCACTCAACTTTGAATAGTTAGAATCCAGATGTCCGGAGACAGCCTGTTTGTCAGGCAACCGGCTGAAATCAGAGAGGTAAGAATGTTGTGGTGAAAGGATCAGATAATAACGGATACGGGATTGGCGATCAGGCTGTGCTCCAGCAAAAACAATCAGGAATCGGTCAGATTCTGGTTCTAGTGGTCTACGGTTCGCAATGCCCGCAGATCACCATTTCACTTCAAGACCCCGGCAGGATCTGAACGGGAAAAGCCGGCCGATCTCATCAGACATTGAAACGGATATTGATGATGTCCCCCTCCTCAACGATGTAATCTTTGCCGTGCACATAGACCTTGCCCCGTTTTTTAAGTTCAGCCTCACTGCCATGTTCCATGAGTTCGTCATATTTGATCACCTCCGCCCTGATAAAACCTTTCTGCAGATCGGAGTGGATTGCCCCGGCCGCAACCGGCGCCGCTGAATTGAGCCGAACCAGCCACTGGTGGACCTCGTCTTTGCCAACCGTAAAAAATGACATCCGGCCCAGCGCCGCCAGGCATAACCGGGTCAGTACGCCGAGCGCGGGCTCTGCAATACCGAGATCCGCACGAAATTCCTGCTTTTCCTCCTCACGCTCCAACTCGGCAATTTCAGCCTCAACCCGGGCTGAAACGAGCATCGCTTCCATTTTATCGGCGGCACAGGCGGCCGCCGCCCGTTCGAGAATGGTAATGTCGTCGAGTTTGTCTTCGGCCACATTGAAGACCAGGATCATCTCTTTTCTGGTGATGAATGGGTAGCTGCGGATCAGCAGGTCTTCATCTTCGCTGAAACTCATCAGCCGCAGCGGATGCTCCTGATCCAGATGGGCCTGAATCCGCTGCATCAGCTCAAGTTCCTGCTGCTGTTTGTCGTCCTTGATCTTTTTCAGGCTCGTCTCCAGCCGCTCAATCCGTTTTTCAACGAAAATCTGGTCGTGCATCAAAAGTTCCGCGTTCACCATTTCGAGGTCGCGCTGCGGATCAACCGAGCCGGACACATGGTAAACCGACTCATCCTCAAACGCCCGGATCACATGACAGAGCGCATCGACATCGACTATGTGTTTAAAGATATCTCCCTTGGCGATGGTTTCCTGCTCTATTTTGGGCAGCAGCGCCAGGTCGATACGGGCCCGGGTTTCTTTTTTGGGCTCGTAGAGCGCCACCAGTTTATCGAAACGTTCATCGATGATATCGGCCGTGCCTGGAACCGGCTTGGCTTGGCCTCCCTGTTCGGCAACCGGTGAGCCGGTCAACACCTGAAACAGGGTTTTCTTGCCGCTCTGAGGCAGGCCGATAATTCCAACTTTCATGGTATCCTCTCGGATAAAATTATGATAACTCTTTGTTTTTAAATAATTCTGCTGATCTGCCAGCCCCGCTGCCTGGAGCCTGGATAATGGGCTGCGCAGACAGCACGCCGACTCTATACCAAAAACGTGCAAAAGTACATATCCGATCAAATCGGCCGGAAAATCCAGGTGCACAGCAAGGCAGCTTGAGGATCATGGGGTGCCGGATTACCCTGTCCTGGAATATTTGCCGATGGCTGAATTTTTCTGATAACGTTTTTGCGCATATTATAATTGACTGATTCTTTTTTGCCTTTTAAGACTATAGCAGTTTTTATTTTTGTACCGACTCAGGTGAATCATAGCCAAACTGTATTACAGCAAACCAAGGAGACGCGGATGAAAGTAACAATCACGGATCAATGTATGGGTGATCGCAACTGCAACAAACTCTGCCCGGAAGTCTTCGAGTATGACGAGGACACTCTGTTCTCCATCGTTAAATTCGATGAGATTCCCGAGCACCTCAAGGATGTCGTGCGCCAGGCTGCCCGGGAGTGCGGGGCCGATGCCATCGAGATCGAAGAATAAGCGCTGAGTAAAAGACGATGTCACGCTTCAGAGAAAGCCGAACCGCGAAGAATCTGCAGATCTCTTTTTCCGCCGAAGCCCAGGCGCGGACCCGTTACAACTTCTTCGCCAGAAGGGCGGAAGATGACGGCTACTTCCAGATCGCTGGGCTCTTCGATGAAACGGCCGACCAGGAATATGAGCATGCCCTGCGCTTTTTCAAGTTTTTCAACGGTGGAGAACTCGAGACCACCTGGCCGTTTCCGACTGGAGTGATCGAAGACACCAGGGCCAATCTGATCTCCGCGGCCGAGCTCGAGCTGTTCGTACACGATTCAATGTACAAGGGGTTTGCCGAGATCGCCCGGGAAGAAGGCTTTGTGCGGGCTGCCGATACGTTCGATGCGATCATCGTGGCGGAAAAGCACCACGAACAGCTCTTCCGGGAACTGGCCGCCAATATCGACAACGGCACCGTTTTCAGAAGGCAGGACGCGTGTATCTGGAAATGTCGCGGCTGCGGGTATCTGCATCACGGAACCGAGGCCCCGGACAAGTGTCCAGCCTGCGTCAGAACTCAGGCCCACTTCGAACTGCTCGGCAAAAACTGGTAGGCCCTGGGTGGCAGCTTGATGCTGCCACTCGAGGAGTTCTTCGCGGCAGTCGGCTGTGAACCCGTTTGGATCTATACAAGCAGACCTGCCGGATCAGAGCAGGGCACAGCCATGCCTGCGGGCCAGGTTTTCAAACATCTGGGTGAGCCCGGCCCCGAGGGTGAATGCGGTCTCGCAGTCGAGGTTGTGCTCGATCGAGCGATCGAAAAAAACATTCAGACTCGATTCCATGCCTTCATCCGCCCGCCAGTAGCAGATCAGGATCGGAACCAGCGGCAGAACCGGCAAAACGACGCTGATATCAGAATCGAACGGGCTCTCGACCTGCCGCCCCCGAAAGAGCTGCACCATATCATCAAAGAGATCGGCGTAGACGTCGCCAATGCGCTTCATCGCCTGTTCACAGCGTTTCTGAAAGAGTGGATAGCGGGCTTTGCCTCCCGTCATCTCCCGCATCGAAATCCACTCGCCGCTGAGCGCCACGCCGCGGCAATGCAGAAGATACGTCAAAAACGGCACCGTGACCCAGGGGGTCATATGGATATCTGAAATCAGATTCGCCTGTTTGTCGATACCCATATCCTTACCCAGGATCTTGACCCGCAGCACACGGCCGTCAAATTCACCGCCAACCCGTCGGGCTGTTTCCTGCAGATCGAGCGCGGCCGTCTCCTGTTTGAGCCTGATAAAAAGCTCATCGGATGGATCGACCTCCGGCTCGCCCGGAGCTTGCTCTGATCCGTCAAATCGTGCCGCCACCCCCGGATCGAGCACAGGACACTCGCTCAAGCGGCTCCGCCCCTGAAACACCGCACTGGCAAAAGCCAGGCAGGTCTTTTCCCCGCATTTTCTGCAATTGCTTTTATCGAGCAGGCTGAATACCTGCATCACATTCTCGGGCCGGGCCATGGCTGTTGGGTCTTCCTGGTGGTTTTTCTGTTGAGATGGAATCAGCGTTGGGCCAGCGGGACAAAGGCGCGGGACTGCTCTCCCGTGTAGATCTGGCGCGGCCGTGAAATGCGCTGGTTGTGCTCCAGCAGCTCACGCCAGTTGGCGATCCAGCCAGGCATTCTGCCTATCGCGAACAACACCGTGTACATATTGAGCGGGATACCGATGGCCCGCAACAGAATACCGCTGTAAAAATCGACATTTGGATAAAGATTGCGCTCGACGAAATAATCGTCCTTCAGCGTTTTCTCCTCGAGCTCAAGGGCCACTTCGAGCAGGGGGTCTTCCTGCTGCAGTTCGTTCAGTACATCATAGACCCTTTTTTTCAAAATGATCGAACGCGGGTCGAAGTTTTTATAGACCCGGTGGCCAAAGCCCATCAGCCGGTAATCGTTGTTCTTGTCTTTGGCCATGTCCAGGTAATGGCTGATCGGTTTGCCCGAGGTCTTGATATCTTCGAGCATCTTGATCACCGCCGCGTTGGCCCCGCCGTGCAACGGACCCCAGAGCGCGCAGACTCCGGCCGATACCGAGCTGAAAAGGTTGGCCCGCGAGCTGCCCACTACCCGCACCGTTGAGGTTGAACAGTTCTGCTCATGATCGGCATGCAGAACCAGAAAGAGGTTCAGGGCACGCTCCACCACCGGGGTGGCGATATATTCCCGGTATGGTTCGCTAAACATCATGTGCAGGAAATTGGAGCAGTAGCTCAGGTTAGGATTGGGATGCATCAGTGGCTTGCCCGAAGCCGAGCGGTAGGAAAAGGCGGCGATCGCCCGCACCTTGGAGAGCAGCAGGGCAACCGTTTTGTCAAATTCAGGCCCGGTGGAGTTTACTTCGAGCACTTCCGGATGAAAACAGGATACCAGATTGAGCATCGCCGACAGGATCGCCATCGGCGGCGCTGATTTTGGAAACCCGGAAAACTGATGCTCGAGCCTGGTGTGGAGCTGGGCATGATCGGCAATGGTCGCCCGGAAGGTGGCAAGCTGCCTGGGATTGGGCAGCTCACCGTAGAGAAGCAGATAGGCGATCTCGACAAAACTAGCCTGCTCGGCAATTTCTTCGATCGGATACCCCCGATATCTGAGGATGCCTTTCGCCCCGTCGACATAGGTGATCGACGAGAAACAGGACCCGGTGTTACCGTAACCGCGGTCCATCGTGATGCAGCCGGTCTGGGCCCGGAGGTCCTCGATATCTATGGACCGCTCATTCTCCGTTCCGGTGTACATCTCAAAATCGTAGCTCTTGCCATCGATTGTCAAACGCGCCACGTTATCTGTCATCGTCTCTCCTCGGCGATAGAATTATTGTGCTTGCAACTATCTGAAAATATCAAACAAAAGGTTTGCGACTACCAGCGGTATAATAATTGGTAAGTATTGTTGCTGCATTAGGCAATGTATGGATGATCCAGAATATGGCAGTGGCTGCTGCCCTGTCGAGCGCTCGGCAGGGTCGTAATGTCAGCAGCGGCGGTTTCTTTTAATTGACTTTTTTTTCGGTTCAATATTACTATTATTGCTGTCTCTCGTGGTGAAGTTCAGCCAGTTCAACCGGTTCAGCCGGTTCAATCAACCAGCCACCTCACCAGCAAGGTGCCGGCCCCTTAAGACTATCCATGAACGAACGAGCCGTTTCGGTAGCAGTCAAAGATATTTACAAGCGTTTCGACGCCAATGAGGTACTGCGGGGCATCTCGCTGTCGGCCTGCACCGGCGATGTGATCTCGGTGCTGGGACCGAGCGGATCCGGCAAATCGACTCTGCTGCGCTGCATCAACCTGCTGGAGATTCCCGACAGCGGTACCCTGTCCGTCTCAGGGGAATTGGTAAAGATGAAAAAAGGCCGCCACGGTATTAACCGGCCGGCCGACATGAAACAGGTCGAGCGGATCCGGGCCAAGCTGGCGATGGTATTTCAACAGTTCAACCTCTGGTCCCATCTGACCATTTTACAAAACGTCGTCGAGGCACCGGTCCACGTGCTGAAAGTGCCCAAGGCCGAGGCCATCGAGCGGGCCAGACACTACCTGGAAAAGGTCGGCATCCCCGACAAGCAGCAGGCCTACCCGGCGCATCTGTCGGGCGGCCAGCAGCAGCGTGCGGCAATCGCCCGGGCCCTGGCCATGGAACCCGAAGTGATCCTCTTTGACGAACCGACCTCGGCACTCGACCCGGAACTGGTCGGTGAAGTTCTGCAGGTCATGCATACCCTGGCCGAAGAGGGCAGAACCATGATTGTCGTCACCCACGAGATGGGCTTTGCCCGCGAGGTTTCTTCCCGGGTCATTTTCCTCGACCAAGGGCTGATAATCGAAGACGGCACCCCCACAGACGTTTTCGAGCGACCCGAAAGTGCACGTTTTTCAACATTTATCAAGGCCATGGTCTGATCGTTTCGAGACAATAATGAACAGAGCAGGTCATCCCCACCAGCCTCCCACGAAAAAAGGAGAACACACCATGAAAAGAATTGGTCTATTGATCACCCTGACCGCACTCTGCCTGGCTGCATCACATGCCTTCGCCAATGACTGGAGCAAGGTCCGCATCGGCGTCGAAGGCGCCTACCCGCCTTTCAGCTACGTCACCCCGGGTGGTGAACTGGCCGGCTTCGACATCGACATCGCCAAAGCGCTCGGCGAGGCGATGGGGGCCGAAGTGACTCTGGTTGCCCAGGATTGGGACGGCATCATTCCGGCTCTGCTGGCCAAGAAATACGATGCGATCGTCGCCTCCATGTCGGTCACCGAAGAACGCAAGCAAAAGGTGGCTTTCACCGACAAATATTATCAGACCCCGGCAAAGTTCATCTGCAAGAAAGGTGCGGTCACCGAATTTTCCAAAGACACGATCAAAGGCAAGAAGGTCGGCGTCCAGCGGGCCACCATCCATGACCGCTACCTCACTGACAACTACGGCAACGACGTGGAGATCAAGCGCTACGGCACGCAGGACGAGGCCTATCTCGATCTGACCGCCGGCCGGGTGGATTTGCTGCTGGCCGACAGTGTCGCGCTGTCCGACGGCTTTCTGAATAAGCCTGAAGGGGCAGACTACCAGTTCATCGGCCCGGATTTGAGCGATCCGAAGTGGTTCGGCGACGGGGCCGGCATCGCAATCCGCAAAGAGGACAAGGACCTGGTCGAGAAATTCAACATGGCCATCAAAAAGATCCGCAGCGACGGCACCTATAAAGCCATCCAGGATAAATATTTCGACTTCAACGTCTACGGCGAATAAGCCGACCGGCCCGCTTCTGCGCTTTTAGGCGAAAGCGGGCCTGAATCTCATTATTGATACATGATGTTTTCCCTGCACGGCTACGGCCCCGCCATCTTCGAAGGCACCATCCTGACCCTTGAAGTTTCCCTCACTTCACTGGTCCTGGCGATGTTTTTCGGCATTTGCGGGGCGCTGTGCAAGCTCTCCGGAACCGGGCCGCTGAGGCTGATCGCCCAGGTGTACACCACCATCATCCGCGGTATTCCCGACCTGGTGCTCATGCTGCTGATTTTTTTCGGCGGCCAGGTCTTCATCAACCAGATGGCGCCGCTGCTGGGCTACGATCAATATATCGACATCAATCCCTTTATCGCCGGCATCTCGACGATCGGCTTTATCTTCGGCGCCTACATGACGGAAACCTTCCGGGGCGCCATTTTAGCGGTCAATCAAGGCCAGCTCGAAGCGGGCACCGCCTATGGCATGAGCAGGGCCATGGTCTTCAGGCGCATCACCCTGCCCCAGATGGTCCGCCACGCCCTGCCCGGATTCGGCAACAACTGGCTGGTGCTGGTCAAAACCACCGCGCTGGTCTCGATAATCGGCCTTGACGACATGGTCAGAAAGGCGGGTCTGGCGGCAGGAGCCACCAGAAAGCCGTTCACCTTCTACCTGGTCGTGGCAATCAATTACCTGCTCATCACCACGATTTCAGTCTATATTCTGAAACAGCTCGAGCGCCGCTACTCAGTCGGCGTCAGGGAGGTGTAGCGGTGGATTTCTCAATCATCGCGACAAATTTTCCGACCTACCTGGAAGGTCTGAAGAATACGGTAATCCTGGTCTCGATTTCGCTGGTCATCGGTCTGCTGCTGGCCTTACCGCTGGCCATCCTGCGCAACTACGGCAGCGCCTTAGTACAGGCCCCGATCCGCGCTTTTGTCTACTTTTTCCGGGGCACCCCACTGCTGGTCCAGATGTTTCTGATCTACTACGGCATGGGACAATTCGAGTGGGTCAAAGAAAGTGTGCTCTGGTATTTTTTCAAGGAAGCCTATTTCTGTGCGCTGTTCGCCTTCACCTTGAACACCGCGGCCTATACCACCGAAATTCTGCGCGGCGCCATCAAAGCCACCCCCCACGGCGAGATCGAAGCCGCCCTCGCCGCCGGTATGTCGAAACTGCTGATGATCCGCCGGATTATCCTGCCCAGCGCCTTCCGCCGGGCTTTACCCGCCTACAGCAACGAAATCATCTTCATGCTGCACGGCTCATCACTGGCCAGCGTAATCACCATCATCGACATCACCGGCGCCGCCCGGATCATCAATTCACGCTATTACAGTCCGTACGAGGCCTTTTTGACCGCCGCGGCGCTCTATATGACAATCACCTTTCTCATCGTCTTTCTGGTCAAGAAGCTTGAACTGCGCTGGCATGCCCATCTCCAGCCGCAGTCAAGCCAACCGGCCATTGAGGCACCGCCATGAAAACCACCCGGACCATTGATCTGCCCCAGACCAGCCCCGGCACCGGCCGCTGGCTGGAGGTGATCTGCTACGGCACCCCAAACCAGCGCCCCAAGGCCTATCTGCAGGCGGGCCTGCATGCGGATGAAGCGCCGGGATATGCGGTACTGAACCGTCTGATTAAAAAACTCGACGAGGCTGACGCGCGCGCAGACATCACCGGGGAGATCGTTGTCGTGCCAGCGGCCAACCCGATCGGCCTGGCCCAGTGGCGTGACGAGTCATTGCAGGGCCGCTTCGATTTCGTTAATTCAATCAATTTCAACCGGCAGCACCATGACCTAGCCGCCAGATTGATCGAGGCTGTCAAAGAGGAGCTTGGCAGTGATTCCCAGGCCAATACCCAGCTGATTAGAAAACAGAGCGCCCGGATCTTGCAGGAGCAACAACCGGAAAACGAGACCGAATTTCTGAAAACCCAGCTGCTGAGACTGTCCCACGACGCCGATATCGTACTCGATCTGCACTGCGATCTGCAGGCCCTGATGCATGTTTATCTGGGTACTGCGCTCTGGCCGGAGGCGCAGGATCTCTCGGCTCAGCTTGGCGCCGAGGCGACACTGCTGGCTGCAGACTCGGGTGGAACCCCGTTCGATGAGGCCAACAGCAGGCTCTGGTGGGTATTGCGCGAACAGTTTCCAGACCATCCCATTGCCTGTGGCTGCTGCGCTGCCACGGTCGAGCTGCGCGGCAGCTCCGACACCGATCCGCAGACCATCGACTCGGATGCGGACAACCTGTATCTGTTCCTCCAGCGCCGCGGCCTGATCGAGGGGGAGCCACCCTCCCTGCCCCCACTGATCAATGAGGCCACACCGCTGACCGGGGTGGATTATGTGAAGGCCCCGGCCCCGGGCATCATCGTATTTTTTAGAAAACCGGGTGAGTGGATAAAAAAAGAAGAGGTATTCGCTGAAATCATCAATCCGCTGCCGGGAAGCCGCGAAGCCGCGGTTGTCCAGGTGAAAAGCAGAACCGCTGGACTGATGTTTTCCCGGGCGGTGGACCGTTTTGCCCGGCCGGGCAGAATTATCGCCAAGATCGCCGGCGAAAAACCGCTGGTTGCATCCGAAGGAAACCTGCTGACGCTCTAGACATTATTGGTGTGCAAAGCGCCCGACTGACCCGGGCTGCTTTGCGTCACCCAATACACTGCTCACCTCAATAGTTGATATTGTGCTCGAATTCTTTCAGACGTTTGTGGATCGAGCGCAGTTCGGTGATCGTCGTCCAGTTGGCGATGAAGATCGAGAACGATTCGCGCACTTTGCTGAAAGCGTTGGACACCTGAACCAGTACGCCGAGGGTGATGAGACCGGTGAAAAGCCCTGAACCCATGATCACGTAGGGCACGATGATCATCAACTGCTCGAAAAAATTCACCCAGATATCGAAATAACCGTAGTGCAGAAAAAGCCGGTGGTAGTTCAACTTGAGACCGGTAAAGAGCTCGACGATGGTCTCGGTCTTGCCGAAGTTGATCTTGTCGTCCTCGGCGTAAACCAGCTCCTTTCTGAAGGCGGCTTCGACCTTCTGGTTGTTGTACTCAAGGCCGGGCAGTTTGATGCCGACAAACCAGGAAATCAGCAGACCACCCAGCGAGACGATCAGCGCCACCCAGACCAGGCTGCCCGGGATATCCTTGATATAGGGCAGATCGACACCTGAACTCAAACCCCAGAGAATGGGCAGAAAAGCAACCAGTGTCAGCATTGCCCGCACCACCTGCAGTCCCAGACTTTCGACGATTCGGGCAAAGCGGTAAATGTCTTCCTGGATACGCTGACTGGCACCCTCCACCTCCTCGAAAACCGTCTGCCATTTGGCCACGTAGGAAAAGGTCATCGCCTCGCGCCACCTGAACGCGTAGATCCGGGTAAAATATGCGGTCAGCGTGGCGATCAGCACATAGGGAAAAGCAATGTAGCCAAAGACCAGCAGTTCCCGCCAGAGATCGGCCACCTGATATTCGGTCGCCTTCTGCAGCATATTGTAGAATCTGCCGTACCACTCGTTTATCTTGACCGTCAACTCCACCTGGACGATCAAGGAGGCCAGCAGCACGATACCGCCCCCATAGGCCCAGACTAACCACTTCTTGCTCTTGAAAAATGAACGAAACATAACGCTATCCTTGTCTGCATCTCAAAGGCCGCTGAGCGGCCCCGCGTTTCACGTAACGCTGATCTATACCCGCCTGAAGTGCAGGCAGGGAAAATGAGCAAATTTTTACGAATGAATCAGGCGACGGTGATTTCGAATTCAGGCGGCTGATGAATATGCTGTTTAACCACGCATTGATTCATCGCTTTGATGACAGCTCCCCGGTACTTCTCGGGAAATCCCTCGGGAAGCTCGAGCGCAATGGACATTTTCGGGTAGCGTTTGGCCTCGTTGTCCCAGTCGTAGTGCATTTTCAGGCTCATACCGGTCATGTCGATATCCCGGGTGCGACAGAATTTCATCGCAAAATAGCCGGCGCAGGTGGCAATGGAAGAGGTGAACAGCTCAAACGGCGTCGGCGCCGCTCCGTCTCCCCCTGATTTAACCGGTTGATCGGTCAGCAGGGAAAAGTCTCTCACGGTGGCCTCGACTTTGAGATTGCCGGGAAAGTTTACGATGATTTCAGTTGCCAATGTCGTACTCCTGTTAGCAAAGTTTTTTCAATTGTTCGTTGATCTTGTCTTTATCGCAGGCGGATGGATGAAACTGCATGGTCTCACCAAAACCGAGGCTGATCTCAGTCGATTCTGCGCCGGCCTCGTCAAGTGCGGCAAGCAGCGCCTGAAAGTGGTGGATATCTCCGACATCTTCGGGCGGGCAGCCATACTCGCCGTCGAGCAGAACAGCTGAACCAACCGAGTCCGGCGCCAGAATATTCTCCAGGGTGATCTCCAGTTCCCAACCCTCTCCACCGTCATAGAGATAGGTAAAGATAAACTGCATGGCCTCTTCAAGCTGGTGCAGCTCAAAGGCTGCCTCGTCGTATTTTGGTTTTCTCTTGAAATCTTCGATGCCAAATCCCGGTGAGTAGAAGATCTTGCCAACCAGGAACTGATGGGTATCGCTGTCGCTCCAGCCCAGGCAGATTTGAATGACCCGATGCAAATCCGCCAGCGTCAGTTGGCCGGGCACCTGGATCCGACGCCAGATCAAAGGATCCGAGAAAGACAGCGACAGTTTCAATTGGTAGTCTGGTAGTTTTTCAGCCTTTGAGGATATGGATTTTCCCTTCTGGGCTCCTTTACCCCTGGTGAAATCTGGTTTCAAAACCTTGGCCATAATCAAACGCTCCTGCATCTGCCGGTTGTCGTTGCGCTCACTGACCGAGCTCCGGTCAATGCAGCCAACAGAAAAAAATAGATAAGCATTAACGCGGATTACACCAGTTCTCGAGCTTTTTCAGTCAAAGAACCGGGTAAAGGTGTGGGCCGGTTCCCGGGGTGTGCGATAGCTGTTGACCAGGGCCTCTTCATCTTCATACCCCAGTGCCATGCCGCCGATCAGCACCACGTCTTCGGGATAGCCGAGCACGGTTTTGACGATTTGGGGATATTCACCCAGAGCCGCCTGGGGGCAAGTGGCCAGACCGGCTTCGACCGCAGCCAGCATCAGCGCTTGGAGAAACATGCCATAATCCATGTAGGAGCCGGTTTCAAGGCCAGGATCCATAAAGAAAAAGAGCATCACCGGTGCCTCGAAGGCCCGGTAATTGGCCACCCACTGCTCGAGGCGCCGCGCTTTATCATGCCGCTCGATCCCCAGGGCCGAATAGAGCTGAAGGCCACACTTGATACGCCTGGTTTTGTAGGGCTCCCGCCATTTGAGCGGATAGTACTGATAATCCATCCTCCCCTCCTGGCCTTCCCTGAAGGCGGTTTCGATGCGCTTCTGCAGCTCAATCCTGGTAGCGCCGGTCACCACTGCCACCTGCCATGGCTGGGTGTTGACACCCGAAGGGGAATGCTTGGCCGCTTCGAGCACGTCGATAATGATCTGCTGCTCCACCGGTTTTTGCAAAAATGCCCGCGTTGACTTTCTTTTCCGCAAAGCTTCGCTTACCTGCATGGTTTTCCCCCCGACGGATCCGGAAAGCTCAGGCGCCAACCGGACCGTTTGTTAAGTGAAGTATCCTACAACTAGAAATAGATCTCGTTATGCCCGACCAGGCTGAGCCGTTTACGCAGCTGATTGATCTGGCCGAATATCTTTTCCAGCAGTTCCTTTTCCATATGGCTCAGCTCATTAGCATTGACGTGATTGTCCGGTTCATGACCCTCATCGAGTCGCCTTACCTGGTGCCTGAGCCTGAGCTGCATCAAGTAGTTATACGACTCAACGATCTCCTGGTGCACAGCATTGTTAAGCACGTTGGTCTCCAGCAGCCGATTGATGCGCTGCAGCGTGTTGGTATATTCAAGTCCGTAGTAGATCGCGTAGATCCTGGCGAAACCAACGATCTGGGCCATCGCATGCTTGATGTTGAAGGTGTTGGGATGCTCACCCCCGGACTCCACCGAAAGTTTGCCGAAGAAATCTATCGGTACCTTGAAGAGCAGGGTATTCTGGGCCATCTGATAGAGAAAGGCCTTCTGGTTCTGGGCCCGGGTCTTTATATGCTCATGCAGGGCATCGGTGAACTTGCTGTCTCCGTAGAGGCAGCGAAAATCAAAAAATATCGAGACCTCCATCAAGGTTTCCGGAGACGACTCGTTGATCCATTTGGTGAAATAGGCCTTCCAGTGCGAAAGGGGCTGGCACCAGCTGGGGTTCATCGCCATGATTTCACCGCTGCAGAACCGGTAGCCAACCTCGTCGAGCCAGGTGCAGACCATGGTGCCGAACTGGTTAAAATAGGTCTGCACCGATTCGCTGATCTGCTCATCAACATCTTCAAAAATAATCGCATTATCCTGATCCGTCACCAGGGTCTGCTCGCCGCGTCCTTCGCTGCCCACGCTGACAAAGGCAAACCGGGTCGGCGGCTCGCCAATCTCCTCGATGGTAAGGTCGCTCAAGCGCTCCAGGACCGTATCTGAAACCCGGGTGATGATCCTGTTGATATTTCTGGCATGGGCGCCCGAGTCGGTCAGCGCCTTGATGATCCGAGGCAGACGATGATGGCTCTGGACAATTTCTTCAACGCTTGTCGCGCGTCTGATCTGTTCGATCATAAACGTCGATGAATAGCGGTGTACGTCGAGCAATTCCTCGTTGCTGATCATGCTGAGAACCGCATCATGCTCATCCCGAACCACCAGATGCTTGATTTCATGCTCCTGAAGCAGCATCACGGCCTCGAAAATCAAGGCGGAATCATCGATAAAGATCAGCGGCGTGCTCATCACCTCGCCGACCTTCGTATCGGGAGTCAGGTTTTTTGCGAGGACGCGCTCCCTAAGCAGCAGATCGGTGACGATGCCGACCATGGTCTGCCCGCGGGAGATCAGGATCGCACTTTTCTGGGCCTCATTCATCATCTGTGCCGCCATAATTACAGGCGTATCGTATTCGCAGGAGATATAGCCGGTCAGCGCATTTTTAATCGGCTGGTTCAAGAACATCAGCGAGGTCTGCAACTCGACAATCAGATTCTCACGCTCCTCAGCCGTTTTCTGGCGGCTGCTCACATCCTCGATGATGGAGTCACAATGTCGAGGGGTGCCCTCGCTGTCATGGCTGAGCACCATCGACACCGATACGCTCCTGGTCCTGTTGCCGGGCTGCTTAACTTTGAAGACCTGCTCTCTGGCAATGCCGTCGCCGTCAAAGCTGGCGGATAAAGGTTCGCTATCCTTATCATCCTCCAGATAATCGAACAGCTCGGTATCGATGATCTGCTGCTCGTCGCCACCCCCGAGAAGTTTCACCGCGACCGGGTTTGCTTCGAGTATTTTGAAGCGGGGCCCCGGCGTCGTGCGGAACACCCCGATACTGAGGCGATTGGTGAGCAGGCGATAACGCTCGCGGCTCTCATCGAGTTCCTCTTCCATGCGCCTGGCCAGGGAGACATCCCGGACCGTAACCACGACCACGTTCTGCAAACCGAGATCCTTTCTGCTCAAACTCAAAAGAACCTGGGTCTGCTGCCCATCGGGGCGCCGCAACAGGGCTTCATGCTCGCCGGCAACCTGGACGCCTCTCAGCACCTGGCTCAATATATTTTCAGAAGATTTTTCGTCAGCGGCCCGGGTGATCTCAAACAGTTCCGCCAGATCAATGGATTCCAGCTCTGCCGCGCTGTACCCGCTCAGATCCTCCATCGAACTGTTGGCGTAGATGCAGCGCCCATCGTGAAGCATCATAATCGGCTCAATCGCCGACTCGACCAGGGTTTTATATTTGATCCGTGAGCGCTGCAGGTCCGATTCCGCCCGGCGCCGCTTGTTTTCTATGAACAGCGAGCGCAGCACCACCAGCGTCAAAGGGATAGAGATGATAAACAGCGTCAGGTAGATCATCCGCGAGAGCCGCCGGGTGATCGCGGTCATCTTTTCTTCGAGATCGTCCAGGAACACGCCGGTGCCGATAACCCAACCCCAGGGTTCAAATTTCTTCACATAGGACATTTTGGGAACGTCCTGTACCGTCTGGTACTTGCGGTTCCAGATATAGTCGATATAACCGCTCTCGGAATCGGATACCGCCTCGATGATCTCCATGAATATCTTCTTGCCGCCTGCCCCTTCGAAGCTGCTCAGATCGTTGCCGATCAACTCCTTGGAATAGGGATGCATGATCAGTTTGGGCTGCAGGTCGGAAATCCAGAAATAATCCCTGAATTCATTGCCGTAGCGCAGGTGTTCGATCTCTTCGACGGCCTTGCGCTGGGCCTCAGACCGGCTCAGGAGTCCGGCCTGTTCCTCTTTTTCATAGAGCGCTATGATGCTCCAGGAGACGTTGACCAGTTCACGGATCATGTCTCGTTTACTATCCAGAAAAATCTCTCTGAAAACCGGTATAATAAACAGGTAGGTAGAACCAAGCAGGATGGTGATGGCCAGCACGGTGGGCAGAATGATCGAAACGATAAAAAAAACCCAGGATTTTTTCTTATATGCTCTGGCCATGCTCATCTAGAAAAACGGAAACCTCTGTCGTCTTTGTTGCCATCCGATTTTCCCCGCAGATTGCCAGATCGCGCGTGCTGTTCTTTTCATCAGATGAAGAGCTGCGGGGATGAGCCGTTGTCCTTAAACCGCAATTTCTGCCGGTAACTGGTGAGACAGCGCAGTTCAGCACCGTTTACCTCGATCTCAAAGGCCTCCGGCCTTTTCTCAAGGGCTTTGAACAGCGCTTCCACCAGGCGCGGGTCGAAGTGGCGCCCCGCCTCCTGCTGGAGATTAACCACGGAGTCTTCGAATTTCATTTTGGCGAAATAGGTGCGGCCGGCCAGCATCGTCTCAAACGCGTCGCACAAGGTCAGAATCCGGGCGCCCAGCGGAATCGCCTCGCCTTTCAGCCCATCGGGATAACCGCTGCCGTCGTAGCGTTCGTGGTGGTGGCGAATCAACGGAACCACATCATTGAGAAACTTGAGCGGCCTGGTAATCCGGGCGCCGATTTCCGGGTGCTGCCTGACCATGTCCATTTCTTTTCTGGACAGGATGCCGAGCCGCTCGAGGATGTCGTCGTTCATGCCGATCTTGCCGATATCATGCAGCAGGCCGCCGTGATAAATGGTTTCTATTTCCACCATCGGCAGCTGCAGTTCCTCAGCCACCTCTCTGGCAAACCGGGCCACCCGCACCGAGTGGCCGTGGGTCGACTCGTCTTTGGCCTCCAGAGCCAGCGTAAAGCCCTCCACCATCTGCCTGAGACTCTGCACCATCTTTTCGTCGTAACTGAAGGCCTTGTGCAGGGCAATGGCACCCTGTTCGCCCAGGGCGGTCAGGATTTCCAGCTCCCGGCTCTCAAGTTCCCTGCGGTTGTAAAAATAGACCGCTAAAATACCGCTGTAAGAGCCGATAATATCAAAATGCATCCCGGTGATGGAGCCCACGCTGCGTTTGCCGATGGTATCGAGTTCGGGGATGCGCGGATCTGTTTTGGCATCTTCGATCCAGACCAGCGGGCCCTGCTCGCTGTTAAACAACCCGACCAGTTCACGGTAGTTGACGTTGGCCAGACTACGGTAGGCGAAACCGTGGGAAACCATCGTTTCGATACGCTCCCGGCCGTGATCGACAATCCAGTAGATGCAGCCTTTCGCCAGCAGAATTTCTTTGATATTTCTAACGATATGCTCCAGGATTTCAGTGGTGCTCTCCCCTGAATGAATCGCTTTGCTGACCTGCGAAAAAACTCTGAAAAAGTCGGAATATGTGCCGTCCATACGTCTTATCCTAATTTTTCCGTGAACCTCTTGCGCTGCCTGGAAATCTTGCATCTGCAGCGGGACAGGACCTCAGATGATCTTCCTGGCCCTGAAATCGTCTATCTCGGCCCTGCTGTAGCCAAGTCCGCTTAAAATTTCTTCATTGTGGCAACCAAAGGTTGCCGGCGCCGTGCGAATAGCCCCTGGCGTTTCGCTCAGCTTGACCGGGATGCCGAACATTTTTTCCGTGCTTCCATCCGGCCGCTGCCAGTCGACGATCATCTCGCGCGCTTCAAAAAGCGGATGCTGCATCACCTCGTTAATACTCAGAACCCTGCTGCAGCAGACGTCGTGACCTTTGAGCAGTTCTTCCCACTGTGCTGCGGTGCGGGTCTTGAAAATAGCGGCCAGAGCTGAGATGAGCTCCTCGCGTCGTTGTTCATCATACTGCAGATCGCCAAATTCGGGAACCTCGAGCAGGTTGCAGAGCTGCTTCCAGAACCTGTTTTCAAGTGCTCCGACCGCCATGTGGCGGCCGTCTGCGGTGGTATAGACATGGTAACAGGCGTAGCGGTGGGACAGCAGGTGATCGGATCGGCACAGTTCCCGGCCCGACTGGCGCTGGAGCAGCAGCGGAAGATTCAGCAGGCCGAGCAATCCGTCGGTCATCGAAATATCGATATACTGCCCTCTGCCACTGGTGACCCTGGCCTGCAGGGCCAGCAAAATGCCGATCACCGCGTTCATAGAACCGCAGATATCGCCAATCTGTACCCCCGGTATCAGCGGCGAGCCGTCTCTGGGACCGACCAAATCGAGGATCCCGGCGCTGCTGATATAGTTGACATCATGACCCGCCTCTAAATAGCGCGGGCCATCCTGGCCATAGCCACTGATCGAGCAGTAAATAATCCGCGGATTTATGCGGGCAACGCTTTCGTAATCGACCCCGAGCCGCTGGACGACCCCGGGCCTGAATCCTTCGATGATCACGTCGGCTTGATGGGCAAGCCGATCGAAAACGGCCTTGCCTTCATCTGCTTTTAGATTCAGGCTGAGGTGTTTTTTATTGCGGTTAAGCAGATCGAAAAACAACCCATCGCCCTCAAATCGCCGATCCTCGATAGCAATCACCTCGGCCCCGTGATCCGCCAGAATCATCGAACAATAAGGGCCGGGCAGCATTCTGGATAGATCCAGTACTCTGAGGCCTTCAAGGCTTCCTGCTTTTAGATCGTGCGCTGTTTTCATTTTCTCGATGCAGCTGTCAGACGTAGTGCTTCGCCTTGCCAATTTCAACTTGACTAATGGCTACCTTGAAAAGGTACCCTATAACCGTAACTTAAAACTCGACCCCCTTCTGGGCTTTGATGCCTGAGCTGAAGGCGTGCTTGATCACCTGCATGTCTGAGACCGTATCGGCAATCTCGATCAATTCCGGATCGGCATTTCGGCCGGTTATGATGATGCTCAGACGCTGGGGCTTGGATTTGAGCGCAGCAACGATCCGTGCCACCGGCAGAAAATCGAGCTGCGGCAAATAGGTCAGCTCATCCAGGATAAGCAGATCGTAGGCGTCCTCGGCAATAACTTTTTCGGCCAGGGCAAACCCTTGTTCGGCAACTTTTCTGTCTTCTTCGAGCTGTTCTTTTTTGAAAACGAACCCTTTGCCGCAGATGTGCCAGTCCAGATTCTCAAGCTGCTCTGCCAGCAGCCGTTCACCGTATTTACCCTGGCCTTTGATAAACTGGATCACACAGACTTTCTGGCCGTGCCCGAGCGCCCTGAACGCAGTTCCCAGCGCCGCCGTTGTTTTGCCTTTGCCATCACCGGTATTGATGATGATACGTCCTTTTACAGCCATAACCTGACCCTCGAGAAAGTTCTGGACAATGAGCCTTTGAATACTCCCCGACCGATGCTGCCTGATACCTCGCAATAAAGAGCCGGTCAGGATGACCAGGGTGTTCTGTCTGCCTTGCACTGGGCGCCAATTGAGAGCAATCAGGGCGCCTTATGCAGTCCTTATCCGTTTAATTTTATTCTGGCTCAATCCAGCACCAGAATAGAGAGGTGTAACGACGTCGCATAAAAAAGATTGACAAACTTTTTTGAGTGAATTTATATGCGCGATAACCAAGAACGAGCGCTCGTTCAGTATGGGTGAATTTACCCGTAATGAAAGAAAAGCGCTCATGGTTTTTCTTTTCCGGAAGGGGGCACGACGATTTAAGACCAGGCTCGATATTCATCAGATTCCACCATCCGCCTCCATCCTTTCCGGTTTCTTCCCAGTATTAGTCGACGGAACGGCTGCATGGCACCTTTTTCGAGCGAGCGCTCGGTCTTAATTAATCACCACCTTCCGACATTCTGCTGGTCGTCCTGGCCGGGACCTGGTTCCGGCCAGGTTTTGCGTCATATTAGAACGACGATGTTTCAAGCCCTGCTCAGGCACGGGTGTGCATTGCTTAAACCGATGTGACCGGTGGTTTCCGCTTGGCCGGCAAGCGGCTGCCCACGTAACTGTAGGAAATAAAAACGGATCTGCTCCACGCTGAACCCTGGTAAAGGCAAGACATCGCATCGCCAGCCAGTCGACGGTGTCGGGGAAAACCAAAACAGAGTCTTTTTTTGTCAAGGAGGAGAGCATGAACAGTGCGTACAAAAAAGAAATTCGCTATACGCTGACTTTCAGCGTCCTGTTACTTATCTGCGGGCACATGGGGTTGCTGTTCGTCGCCTTTCCCGGCCTGCAGAACCGCATGATTTTCGGTTTTCCCTCGCAGTACATTGTACCTGTCGTTTTCGGTTGGCTGGTGCTGATGGTCGTGACCGCTTTTCAAGCCAAACTGACCAACGCACTTGATGATGAAATTGAAGCGCTGAGCGGTTCTTCAGAAACCACTGAAGGGGGCAGGTAAACTATGGAAGCTCAATCCTGGGCACTTGAAAGTCCTGTCATCGGCATGATTTTTGTCGGTGCATCGTTTATCATTTTTTACGCGATCGGCTGGTACTCTCAGAAGGCCGCTAAATCTTCCACCGATTACTGGACCGCCGGCCGCTCCATCGGCTCGATCACCAATGGTCTGGGTATGGCTTCGAGCTATATGAGCCTGGCCACCTTCATGGGTGTCACGGCCCTGATCCTGAAGCTTAAGGTGCCGTTTGTCTACATGTGGATTCAGTTCGGCTTGTCCATTCCGCTGATCACCCTCTGGTACGGTACGCCGCTCAGGCGCATGGGCGCCTTTACCCCGGCCCATTTCGTCCGGGAGCGCTATGGCCGTCGGACATCATATATCACCGTTGTCTTCATGATTCTGATCATGGTGATGTACGCGCTGGGCCAGATGATCGGCGTGGCCAAGGTTTTTGAAATGCTGTTCGGCATCAACTACACCCTGGCACTGGTCTGCGGCGGTGCCCTGATCGTCGGTTATGTGACCATCGGCGGCATGTACGGCACCTCCTACAACGCCGCCTTTCAAATGGTCCTGATGGGCATCGCTTTCATCATACCGCTGGGCGCGATCATGAAGGCCATGGGCGGCACCGGCTGGTTTTTCCCGCCGCTGCTCTACTCTGACATGGTGCCGGCCATGCTCGAAGCGGTACCCGATTTCTTCGACATGCGGTACGGCTTTAAATGGTACCTGTCGCTGATCCCCTGCTTCACGCTGGGGGCCATGGGCCTGCCGCATCTCGGCATGAGGGTCTACACCTCCTCGAACCTGAAGAGTGCGCGAGGCGCGATGGTCTGGTTCACCTTCTTCTGCGGTATCGTATTTTCATCGACCTATACCATGGGATTTTCCGGTGTCTTCTTCCAGGCCACCTCGGGCTCGACCATTGCCCCGACCGACTTTGATAAAATCACCCTGATCCTGAACAGCGTCTACAACCCGGCCTGGGTACTGGCCTTTGTTATCGCCGGAGCCATCGCTGCCGGTCTGTCGACCATCAGCGCCAACCTGATGGCCATCGGGGCGATGATCGCCCAGGACATCATCGCTACCATCAAGCCCGATCTGTCCGATAAAACGATGAAGATCATCGGTTATCTGGCAATCTCCGGAGGCGGTGCGGTCAGTATCCTGATTGCCCTGAATCCGCCGACGTTTCTGGTGGTCAGTATCCTCTGGGCCTTCGGCCTGGCCGGAGTCACCGTTGCCCCGCTGGTCATTCTCGGGGTCTGGTGGAAACAGGCCAACCGCTACGGCGCTTCGGTGGCCGTTCTGGTTTCAGGTCTGACCTATATCGCAGTATCGCCCTATCTGTTCCCCAATATCGTGATTGCCGGTGGCTTGCCAGCAAGTGTCGGCATGTCAGGCTCCTTGCTCTGCGTGCCGCTGTGCTTCTTCCTGCTTACGACGGTATCCATGATCACCGATCGGATCCCCTCGATGATGGCGAAGATCCCGCACAAGCAGGACAAACTGCTGGTGGACAAGATTCACGGCTGGTCCGAGTACAGCGACGAACGATACAACAGTACCAGCGCCGGCCTGATCATCGCCGCCGTCAGCCTGTTCTTCTGCATCTACGCGGTATTGCCGGGCGGCTGGTAATCGGTTATAGTCAGCCCCACAGGTAAACAACAAGACACCCGCTTGGTGACTCCGGTCATCAAGCGGGTGTCCTGTCTTTAACCGGCTGCTTTTATCAAATGAACTACACCAGACTCCTGCCCGATATGATCAGCGGCCCGCCGGAGCTCTTCCAGCTCGCAGTGGACGGTAAGGCACGCACCATCATGCTGATCAACCTGACCATCCTCGGCATCTGCTACGGGTTATCCAACCTCTACGGCAGTATGGGCGCTAATCCCGAACTGCCGCTGCAGGGACAGTTTGTTTTTATCACCCCGGCGCTGTTCTGTGTGCTCGGCATCTTTACGATGCTCGGTGCCCTGCTGGGCTTTACGATGATCTATTGGGCGGCGGCCAAGGCGTTTGGGGGGCAGGGCGGCTTCGGTCTGGTGGTCGATCTGATCGGTTTGAGTCTCGTGCCATTCTGGCTGCTGGCCCCGCTGCTCAACTTTGCCCTGAATTTCAATCAGCACGAATCGGTTCCGCTCTGGCTTCTTATTCCAATAGTTCTCGGTTTTATCTGGTCTTTCAAACTGGTCAAGCAGAGCCTGATCGTCGGTCAGGGGCTGAGCGACGGCCGGGCAACCCTGGCTCTGGCCTGCATGTGGATTTTCAGCATCAGTGCGGTTTATCTCTCCATCCCCTGATCTCTGAAATCCTGGGTTGACAGGTTTTTTCACTCTTCTCACCGATGAGTGGTTCCTCCTATCTCATTCCCGCTTCCGCCGGCAAGCCGAGGCCGACGAGGCTCGACCTCTCAGGTACGGGTGAGATTTACAGTGCCCTTATCAGGTATTTCGGTGGGATAAAGCTTGGCAAGAGCGGGCTTATTCGGGCGCACAGCGGCTCTGTTCAACAGGCCCTGGCTCTGCTTGATACCGTTGCCGTACAGCCGATGTTGCATTTTCGGCTGGACCTTGACTATAATCTGCTCGCTTGGCTCGCGTCGTTGCTCGAACAAAGCGGCACCCAGATTATCGAGCGTAGTTTCGCTGAAGGGGTCAGGCTGGATCTGCTGATCCCCCAGAGCGGGCTCGACCAGTTGCAGAAGCAGATTGCCCGGATCAGCGGCGGCGCACTCAGACTTGAACCACAAAATGACCCTTGAAATACACTATTACCTGTACGGCACCAGATGCACCAAAAGCTTTGGTGCCCACGGCACCTTGAGATGATCACCAGCCGGCAATTCGACGACCTGCGGGCAGGATTTAATGCCAATCTCGTGGTAGCGGCCAGTGTCGGTGCCTACGGCAGCGTACTCGGCCTGATGGCGGCCCAGAAAGGGCTGACCTGGTACCAGCTGCTGATCATGAATCTGAGCGTATTTGCCGGTTCAGCCCAGTTCGTGATGGTGGACATGTGGCTGCCTCCTTTGCCGGTTGCCGAGATCATTCTGGCGGTACTGGTAATCAACATGCGCTATCTGCTGATCGGCGCCTCGCTCAACCCCCTGTTCCAGTCCACCTCGCTGCGCCATAAGATGGGCTTCATGCATCTGGTCGCCGATGAAAACTGGGCCATGACCATGGCCAGGTTCCACAAGGGGGGGACCACCACCTGGTTTCTTCTGGGCGGCGGCATCTGTGTGCAGAGCGCCTGGTGCTGCGGCACCCTGCTCGGTCATCGGCTGGGTGCGGTGATTGCCAACCCGGAGCGCTGGGGTCTTGATTTTTCTTTCGTTGCGGTCTTTACCGCCCTGGTTTTCAGTTTCTGGAACGGCAAGCGGGACCTGCTGCCGTGGCTCATCACCGCGATGACTGCCGTCGGTGCCGAGGCGCTGCTGCCGGGCAAATGGTATATTATCTGCGGCGGTGTTGCCGGTGCGCTGGCCGCCGCAGTATTGCATCGAGGTCCTGGCAATGCTTGAGACGACCCCGCAAACCCTCGTCTGGCTGACCATCGCCGGCGCTGCGGCAGTCACCTACTCGCTGCGGATCGGTGGTCTGCTGCTTGCCGCAAAACTGCCGAAAACAGGGCCATTCAAACGGTTTATGGATGCCCTGCCCGGTACCATCCTGCTGTCGCTGATCGTCCCTGCCGCCGTAGCAGCCGGACCCATCGGCTGGCTGGCCACCGTGGTTACTGCTCTGGTGAGCCTGAAAAGCGGCAACATCTTTATCTCGATGGTGATTGGAATCGTCATCGTCGCAATCGGGCGCTGGTATGGCCTCTGAGTCCGCCGCGACTCATGCGGGCACATGCCGCAAGACGGCAGACCACATAAGTGAAATAACCAATAAAAAAGGGGTGGCCTGAGCCACCCCTGATTCGTTCATCTACACCTGTAGAAAATTAGCAGCCCTTAATCCCTCAGGACCCCGATGATTTGATTTTTTTATCCTTGCCGGCCTTGGCCGCCTTGGGGTCGTCCTTGACCTGGGGACCGGCGATCGAGTTGCGATCAACCTTGATCTGAATATTTTCGGCAATCTCAAGGGTCAGTACCGCATCTGAAATGGAGGTGATTTCACCGTAAATCCCGCCTTTAGTGATCACCTTGTTGCCTTTTTTCAAGTCACCTAAAAAGGCCTGATGCTGTTTGGCCTGTTTCTGCTGGGGTCTGATCAGCAGAAAATAAAAGACCACGAAAATGAGGATAAGCGGCAGAAAAGAAGCAATGCCGCCGGCTGCTCCGCCACCCGCCGAAGCGGCCGCATAAGCTACTGAAGTCATAAAACTACCTCCAAAAAATTGAATCGATACGCACACCAAAACCTGGTTTCGGGATGCTCTTTGCCTGAATTTATGGGGCCACCTTAATCATTCGCCCTCGAGCCTGCCATAAAAATCGTTTCTGAATTCATGGTAGCGGTCGTTTTCAATGGCCTCGCGAATCTGTGCCATCAGGTTCACATAGTAAAACAGATTATGGATGGTATTTAAATGATAGGCCAGAATTTCCCGGCTGACAAAAAGATGGCGCAAATAGGCCCGGGAGTAGTTACGGCAGGTATAACAGGAACAGGCCCCATCCAGGGGCCGCTCATCTTCTCGATAGCGCGAATTTTTGATCACCACTTTGCCGGTCGAAGTAAACAACGTGCCGTTGCGTGCATTGCGGGTGGGCATCACGCAGTCGAACATATCAATCCCGCGCCAGACCCCTTCCACCAGGTCTTCGGGGGTGCCGACCCCCATCAGATAGACCGGAAAATCCTCAGGCAGGCAGGCCACCGTGGCCTCGGTCATATCGTGCATCTGGTTCTTCGGTTCACCGACACTGAGCCCACCGATCGCATAGCCGTCGAAGCCCGTTTCGAGCAGCTCCTCGGCTGAACGCCGGCGCAGCTCAGGATACATGCCACCCTGAGTAATGCCAAACAGAAGCTGCTCCCTGTTGCGGTGTGCCGCCCGGCAGCGCGCTGCCCAGCGGGAAGTGAGCGCGGTGGAGGCAATGGTCTGCTGCTCGTCCGCGGGAAAGGGAATGCAGGTGTCGAGACACATCATGATATCTGAGCCCAGCGACTGCTGAACCTCAATCGCATCCTCCGGGCTTAAAAACAACTTGGAGCCGTCCAGATGGGACCTGAAGCTCGCCCCCTCCTCGGAGATGGTGGCCAGTTCGTGCAGTGAAAAAATCTGGAATCCCCCGCTGTCGGTCAGAATCGCCCGGTCCCAGTTCATGAAACGGTGCAGTCCGCCGAAGCGCTCGATCAACTGGTGACCGGGCCTGATAAACAGGTGGTAGGTGTTGCCTAAAATGATCTGGGCACCGATTTCCTTCAAATTCTCAACCGTAACAGCCTTGACGCTGGCCTGGGTGCCGACCGGCATGAACACCGGCGTCTGCACGATGCCATGGGCAGTGGCTACTTCGCCGCGGCGAGCGCGGCACCTGGCTGATCTGCGATGCAAACGAAATGGTGATTTTCGGGTCATGGGCAATTACGTATCGAGATTAATCAGTCAGTCAATGACGGTTGCGCTACACAATAGACTTTCTTCAGGTTTTGTCATTATCTTTTGATTTCCGAATTGTTTTCATGCATACTGATGACGATGGGTGAAGGGGTTTTTTACTATTATTTCAAATTGATCTGAGTAGGCGAGCAGCAGATCGCCGACGGAGTCCGACACATATGAAAACCATCCTGATCGTCGAACCGATTGTCTCTGAGCTCGAATCGCTGATGGATTTCTGCCGGCGCGGGGCAGACGATATCATCGTCCTCTCGGCCAGACAGTATGAGCAAAGCCTGTGGATTCTGCAGCAGAATCAGGTAGACCTGATCCTTTGTTCCACCTTTTTTGCAGATACTCAAAACTGCCAGGTTATCAATGATCTCGCTCGGTTGTACCCCTATATTCCACTGATCGCAGTGTCGAATGCAGCAGATAACGAACAGCAGCAGGCCCTGTCCGCCGGGGCCAGCGCCTGCTTCAGAAAGCCGATCCATGACAGTGCGCTGCTCGAAGAGATACTCGACATGGCCGAAGCCGCCCATCTCGGGACTGTCCAGGGTGTACCGCTGCACTCGCTGCTGCAGATGTATGAAAATGATGCCCAGAGCTGTACGTTGCAGATCTACCGTGACAGCAGCATCGGCTATATCTATCTGGAAGACGGTATCCCGATAAACGCTGAGCTGGGCGAGCTAAGAGGTGAAGAGGCCTTTTATGAATTGATCTGCTGGGACGATGTGGTCATCAACATCAGGTATTTCAACGGACTGCGCAAGCAAGATATTTCAACACCTCTGATCTCCCTGATCATGGAAGGTTTCCGCCGCAAAGACGAGCGGGACAGCAGTTTGCAGGTGAGCCCCCCTGTACTGACGAAACCGCAGCCGCGGCTGCACCAGGCACCCACCACCGGATTACGGCTGGCCCTGAATATCGGACAGAGCCTGACGGTCGATTTCGACGCCATCGATGTGCCGCTGGAAGCCTCCATGGTCGGCATGATTCCAGATCAAAGCCTGATTATTACCACTCCGTCCCATTTTATCATGACCGGAGCCCCGGTCGAGCCCGGGGAACAGCTGATCGTCAAATTCACCCATATGGAACAGCTCTACCTGTTCAGAACAACCATAAGTCAGGTAATCGACGAACCGCATCATCTGCTTTTCCTGCAATACCCCTCGGTCGTGCACTTTCATGACATCAGACAAGCCATGCGGGCGGCCGCCAGGTTTCCCTGCATGCTCAGCACCGAAGACGGTGTCGAGTTTCGAGCGACCTTCAAGGATATCAGCGGCTCCGGTGCCCTGCTGAGCGTTGCTGGAAGAGAAAACGAGCAGCTGCCCGCCGTCGACCTGAACCAGCCGGTTTTGCTGAGCTGTTCGCTGCCGGATCAGGCTCAGCACCTGCAGCTCGAGGGCATCGTCAAAAACGTCAGGAAAGACCAGCAGACCGTCCAACTCGGGGTGGAATTCTCGCAGCCCTATCCGCTGCTGGAGCGCTCCATCAACCGCTATCTGCAGACCATTAAACTCCCGTAATTACCCTGAACGGGTCTCAAGTGCCGAAGGCAATCGACTCGATGGCTGCCCGCTGCTGCTCGATGCTCTCGAGCAATCTGAACTGCACCACCGCCCGGCGCAGATTCTCCTGCGGGTCCTGAACCTTGAAATAGCGGTCGTTGTCCAGGTAATCGGTTAAGAAACGCAGCGCCAGCTCGAAGGTGAGCAGCCGGACCCCATGATAGATCTGTTCCGTTTCAGCTTCGCTCAAACTGACTCCCGCAGCCCGATAGCCCGCCAGAAAGCACCGGCAGATCTCGATATCGAGATGGACGCGGTCGACTGACGGAGGTTTCTCGCCAGCCGGATTACCCAGCGACCTCAGGCTGTCGCCCAGATCATAGGCCAGCAGGCCGGAGGCCACCGTATCGAGATCGATCAGCGACAAGGCGGCACAGCAATCGTGCCTGAACAGGAAGTTGTCGGCTTTGGGATCGCCATGGATTACCCGCAGTGCGGCGCCTTGTCCCTCGTTGCGCTGGGCCAGGGTCCTGCTTTCAAGGCGGGTTTCCGCCTGAGTGATACAATAGCTCAGCTCAACACTGGTGCCGCGCCGATGAGCCGACAAAACCTCCAGGTAACGTTCGCGGTAACTGCTCAGATCATGAAACCCCGGCAGCGCCACATCGAGTCTGTGATGGTCGAAATCGTCTAGCAACCGGTGAAAACCGCCCAGCAGCCGGCCTGCCTCATAATATTTATGTGGATCACTGAGCTGGGCAAAATCAATGCAATCCTCGATATAGGTGAGCAATCGCCAGACGTCGCCGTTATCATCGAGCACATGGTTGGCGCCGTCCAGCGAGGAGATGGTGGAGAAAAAGGTGAAGCCTTCGGACCAGGGCAGGTTGCGGGATAAACCATAGTTGAGGTGTGCACTGACCGCAGCGACATTTTCGGCCACGATCACCGGGTCGGGAAAAACGGCAGGATTGAGGCGCTGTAAAACGACCGGCGGCTGGAGCGCCGGAATCACCAGATAGGTATCATTGATATTGCCCTCGCCCAGGGGCCGGACTGATCTGATTTCCCCCAGTTTACAGGCAAATCGGGGCAGCAGCCCAACAATGCGTTGCCTGCTGCCCGCTGCAGTTTGGCTACCGCTCAGCAACAGATCGATTCCCTGAATGAATCAACCACCGCGATAAACCGATCCCGCCGCTCAGCCCTGCTGCTCCTGCTCAGAAGCGGCGACCTGATACATGTGCACATCCTGTTGCGGATAAGGAATCGAGATCCCAGCCTCGTCGAAGGCCAGCTTGATTTTTTCGGTCAAGTAAAACTTCACATCCCAGTAGTCGGCCGTTTTTACCCAGGGGCGAACCACGAAATTGACCGACGAGTCGGCCAGCTCCGATACCGCAATGCTGGGCGCCGGCTCACTGAGAACCCCGGGAGCCTGGCTGACAATCGACTGCAGTATATCCTGGGCCTGCTTGATATCGTCGTCATAGCCGATACCAAATACCATATCGACACGCCGCGTATCATTGGCGGTGATATTGGTGATCGGGCCGCTGGTGATGAGCCCGTTGGGAATTATTTTTCTCTGATTGTCTGGGGTGTTCATCACCGTGTTGAAAATGGTGATCTCTTCAACTGCGCCGGTTTCACCTGCAACGGTAACCGCATCACCGACCTTGAATGGCCTGAACAGAATCAGCATTACACCTGAGGAAAAGTTGGCCAGCGAGTCTTTCAAGGCCAGACCGATCGCCAGACCGGCGGCGCCAACCACCGCCAGAAAGCTGGATGTGTTGATGCCGAGTTGCCCCGCAGCGGCAATAACCACGGCGGCCAGCAGCGCATAGTAGATGATGTTGCGCAGAAATTTAATCAGGGTGATATCCACATTATGGCGCCCCATGACCTTGACAAATATAGCTCCGGCCCATTTAGCCAGCCAGTTTCCGATCAGAAGAATCAGCGCTGCGGCGACCAGTTTCGTCCCCCAACTGATGATCACTTCCGGTGATATAAACGATACAATCTCTTGCATTTCTCTCTCCTTATCTATGCTTTGGTCGCTGAACAGGTTTCTTCCCGAACTCAGGTCTCCAGCATTTTGATTTCCACCGCTTCGGTTCGGTTATTATTTTCAGGGTTCTGGACAATGTCAAACTCAAAAATCTGGCTCGAGTCCAGAAACAGCGAATCCTGGGCGACCTGAGCCTTCGAGCAGTGAAAAAATACCGTCTCAGGATGCAGACCGTCTTCTCGCAGCGTATAGTAGCGCATAAAGCCAAAGCCCCGATCCTGCTTGTAGTTCACCGCAGTCCCGCGCTGCCGGTTGGCCCCCTCGGATTGAGCCGGCAGCAGACCAGGAATAAGAAAACCCGAAATATAGCTGTCCGCCGCCTCTTTGAGCTCGCTGCTGACATGGTTGAAGCCGATCACCTCGACCCGGCAGCCCATATTCTGCAGGGCCAGGACCAGGCGGATAAAATCGCCGTCGCCAGTGAGCAGAATAATCCTGTCCAGGTTCCGGGCCTGCAGCAGCGCATCGATGGCCAGATCCATATCGGCATTGGCCTTGGTAGTCAGGATGCCTTCCTCGTCGACAAAGTGTTTGACGTACTTTTTGATTACCTTGAAACCGCAGTTTCGCAGGATATCGTGATAGTGATAGAGCTTCTGACGATAGTCAGCATCCTCTTTGGTGCGGCTGCGGTCTTCGGCCAGATAGGAATTGGCCCTGAGCAGGGTGGAGTTGCCGGCATTGGCCAGGTCCACCAGAATATCGTAGCGCATCCCGTAGCCGCCGCATAAGCGGATATTTTCCGCATCCACGTAGATACCGGTTTTCAGCATGGTCCACCAAGATCCATCAGAAAATGGTTTATTCCCACTCGATCGTTGCCGGCGGTTTGGATGAAATGTCATAAACCACCCTGTTGACGCCCCGCACCTCGTTGATAATCCGGGTGGAAATCGTCCCGAGGATATCATAGGGTACTCTCGACCAGTCTGCGGTCATCGCATCGCGGGAATCGACGCAGCGGATGGCGATCACATGCTCGTAGGTTCGGCCGTCCCCCATGACCCCGACGGTCTGAATGGGCAGCAACACCGCAAAAGACTGCCAGACCTTGCGGTACCAGCCATGCTTTTTCATCTCGTCGAGCACGATCACATCCGCCTTGCGCAGCACCTCGAGCCGCTCCCTGGTGATCTCGCCCATGATCCTGATGCCGAGTCCGGGTCCCGGAAACGGCTGACGATGAATGGCTTCAGCCGGCAACCCCAGTTCGAGGCCGAGTTCTCGAACCTCATCTTTGAAGAGTTCCCGCAGCGGCTCGATCAGATCGAGCTTCATCACCTCGGGCAACCCACCGACATTGTGATGCGACTTGATCGGCGCCTCTCCCCGAAAGGAAACCGATTCGATCACATCGGGATAGAGCGTTCCCTGAGCCAGAAAGCTGACGTCGCCGATTTTGGCGGCCTCTTCCTCGAAAATCTTGATAAACCCGAGGCCGATTTTCTTGCGTTTGAGTTCCGGATCGGCCACCCCGTCAAGTTCGGCCAGAAAAAAATCGGTTGCCTCGACATCGATTACATTGAGCTTGCTCTTCTCCCTGAAAAACCGCAGAATGGCCTCTGATTCACCGCTGCGCATCAGCCCGTTGTTCACATAGATGCAAGTGAGCTGGTCGCCGATTGCCCGGTGTACGATAGCAGCCGTCACCGATGAGTCGACTCCCCCGGACAGCGCGCAGATCACCTGGGCCGAGCCCACCTTCCGGCGGATCGCCGCCACCGATGTTTCGATAAACGAATGCATGGTCCAATCCGGCCGGCAGCCGCAGAACCCGAAGATGAAGTTACGCAGCACGTCGGTACCGATCAGGGTATGGGCCACCTCGGGATGGAACTGTACCGCCACCAGCGGCTCATGCCGGTGCCGCAATGCGGCAAACGGTGAGTGGGCGGAGGTTGCGGTGGCTTCAAAGCCGTCGGGCACCACTTCCACCCGGTCGCCATGGCTCATCCATACCTGATGATGCACTGCGCCCGTTTCGAGCCCTGCAAACAACCCTTCGGTATTGAGAATCTGCAGCTCTGCCTTGCCGAATTCGTGCTTTTCCGCCCGTTCGACCTGACCGCCGCGCTGCAGGATCATCAACTGGGCGCCGTAACAGATTCCCAAGACCGGGATCGACAGTTCAAAAATCTCCGGATCGGAGTGCGGCGCGTCGGCGTCGTATACCGAACAGGGGCCGCCCGACAACACGACACCGGCCGGTTGCATCGCTTTGATGGCTGCAATCGGGGTCGAATAGGGGTGGATTTCGCAATAGACCTTCTGCTCTCTGATGCGCCGGGCAATGAGTTGAGTCGTCTGGGAGCCGAAATCGAGAATGAGAATCATCTGGCCTGGGTTCATGGCTTTGGCTTCCTGGGGTAAATGGTATACAAAAACTGGTTCTTTAGGCCATCCGGTAGTTGGGCGCTTCCTTGGTGATGATCACGTCATGCACATGCGATTCCCGCAGGCCGGCCGAGGAGATACGTACGAATTTCGCTTTTTCCTGCAGCTCGGCAATGGTACCCGCACCGACATAGCCCATACCCGAGCGCAGGCCGCCGAGGAGCTGGTAGATCACATTGGCCAGCGGGCCTCGGTAGGGAACTTTGCCTTCGATACCTTCGGGGACCAGTTTCGAGGTGGCACTGGTCTGCGATTGAAAATATCTGTCCGAAGACCCCTGGGACATTGCCCCGAGCGAGCCCATGCCGCGATACCCTTTGTAGGTCCTGCCCTGATAGAGAAAGGTTTCCCCGGGCGTTTCATCGGTTCCGGCAAACAGACTGCCGATCATGATCGATGAGGCACCCACCCCGATGGCCTTGGCCAGATCCCCGGACTGCTTGATGCCGCCGTCGGCGATGACCGGAATATCGTGCTTAGCGGCCACCGACACGCAGGCCCGCAGTGCGGTAACCTGCGGTACCCCGACGCCGGCAACGATTCTAGTGGTGCAGATCGAACCCGGACCAACCCCGACTTTTATCGCATTGACTCCTGCCTTGATCAGATCTTCAGCCGCTTCCGCGGTGGCGATATTACCGGCTATGATCTGCAGATTGGGAAACGATCCCCGAATCTTTTCAATCGACCTGATCACGCCCTCGGAGTGGCCGTGGGCCGAATCGAGCACCACCACATCGACCCCTGCCTTGATCAATCTTTGGGTATGCTCCTCGAGCTCGGGACCGACGCCAATTGCCGCACCAACCAGTAAGCGGCCAAATTCGTCCTTGGCGGAATGCGGGTATTTTTTAATTTTTTCCAGGTCCTTGATCGTGATCAGCCCCTTCAGATTGCCATTGTCGTCAACGACCAGCAGCTTTTCGATACGATGTTCGTGCAGCAGGGCCTTGGAATGTTCGAGATCGATTCCCACTTTGGCGGTCACCAGGTTTTTGCTGGTCATTACATCCGAGACCCTGAGGTCGCTGTCCGAGACGAAACGCAGATCCCGGTTGGTCACAATGCCCACCAGCTTGCCTTCATGCAGCACCGGCAGACCGGAGATCTTGTAGTGGGCCATGATCTCCTGCACCTCCGCCACCGATTGATCCCGGGTAACGGTAATCGGATCGATGATCATGCCTGATTCCGATTTTTTTACCCGCTCGACTTCAAGAACCTGCTGGTCTATGGTCATGTTCTTGTGGACAACGCCGAGCCCCCCTTCGCGGGCCATGGTGATCGCCGCCGCAGATTCGGTCACCGTGTCCATGGCGGCGCTGATCAACGGCGTGTTCAGGCTGATTTCCCGGGTGAGCCTGGTCTTCAGCGACACCTCGCTCGGCAGCACCTTTGAAGCGGACGGCAACAACAGCAGGTCGTCAAAAGTTAGTGCCATTTCAATATTTTCTGGTAACATAGGTAACTCCTTTGCTGACAAGGCACCACAACCTCCTGAAACCCTTAGACATTATGGCCAGGGGCAGGGGTGGTTGCTCTATTGTATAGCATTGTATTTAAAAAGCTCAACAGTTTTAGACGGACCATGCTGGTGCAGCACAACAGATTTGAGAATCAGCCGGAGGCTGTTCTTTTCACCGACGCCAGGCGCTTGTCGAATTGCACGCTATGATCGTAGAAATAAACCCCGACAATCCTCAGCTTCGGCTGATTCGCTCTGTGGTTGAGCAGATCAGCCACGGTGCCGTCATCTGCTACCCGACCGATACCGGCTACGGAATCGGCTGCGATATCTTTCACCCGAAAGCGATAAAAAAGCTGATCCGCCTGAAACGCAGACCAAACAACAAACCGTTTTCCTTCATGTGCTATGACCTGAAAAACATCAGCCAGTACGCACATGTTTCAAACACCGCCTATCGCCTGCTGAAAAAAAACCTGCCCGGCCCGTTCACCTTTGTTTTGCCCGGCACCAAGCTGGTCCCGAAAGTCATGACCACCAAGCAGAAGACGGTGGGTATCCGCGTCCCCGAAAACACCATCTGCCTGAGTCTGCTCGAAGTTCTGGGTTCACCGATCATCAATACCAGTATCCCCATCGAGGACGATAGCGCCCCGCCCATCGAAGCCTATGAAATAGACATGATGCTCAATAACCGGGTCGATGTGATCATCGACGGCGGGCCGGTGTATCCGGATCCGTCCTCGGTCATTGACCTGACCGGCGACACGCCGGAGGTTCTCAGGGTCGGCAAGGGAGATGTCAGCCCTTTCCGTTGATCAGCGCCTCTTTCAGAGATTTGCTCATGGTGAAGTGGATGGTCTTGCGCTCGTCGATATCCATCATCACGCCGGTGCGGGGATTTTTTGTCTGACGGGCCTTGCGTTTGCGGGTCGAGAAGCTGCCGAAGCCGCGCAGCTCTATTCGGCGTCCTTCGGACAGCGCTTCGGCCATCGAATCGAGAATGATATCGACCGCAACGGTGACATCCTGTTTATGGATGGCCAGATTATCGCTGATCCGGTCAACCAGCTCCTTTTTTAACATGCTCATATGCTCTGATCCTCAGGTTCGATCGGGTAGGATATAAAAAAAGGTTGCTTCACATGACACGCCTGTGAAGCAACCCCTATTCTCTTGTTGTCCGGCACAACTATGCCGTTACTCTTCGGTCTTGGGGCCTCCTTCTGCCGCTGCCTTGAGCAGGTCGCCGAAGGTGGCGGGCGCTGCCTCGGCAATCTCGGCTTCGGCCTTTTTGATCTTCTCGACCGCCTCTGCTTCACCTTCATCCTCGAGCGTCTTCACGGACAACCCGATTTTGCGATCTTTGGCGGATACGTTGATAACGATGGCCTTCAGGGTATCGCCGATATTGTAATGTTCGGCCGGACTCTTGACCTTGTCTTTGGGAATCTCCGAGACATGAACCAACCCTTCGATACCTTCTTCGAGTTTAACGAAGACCCCGAAATCGGTTACGTTGGTGATCTCGCCCTCGACCACGGTGCCGGACGGATAGTTGTTGTAGGCGGTCTGCCATGGATCCGGGGTGAGCTGCTTGACACCAAGCGAGAAGCGCTCGTTCTCCTTGTCGATCTTCAGCACGACGGCCTGGATGGTATCGCCTTTGGCAAATTTTTCCGCCGGGTGCTTGATGCGCTCGGTCCAGGACAGATCAGACACATGGATCAGCCCGTCGATACCTTCCTCGATTCCGATAAAGACCCCGAAATCGGTAATATTCTTGATCTTGCCTTCGATGATGGCACCGACCGGATAACTCTCGATGACCATATCCCACGGGTTGGGCTGGAGCTGCTTCATGCCCAGCGATATCCGCTTGGTCTCCGGTTCGATGTTCAAGACCATGATCTCGATCTGGTCACCGACGGTAACGATCTTGGAGGGATGCCGCGGCTTTTTCGACCAGGTCATCTCAGAGACGTGGATCAGCCCCTCGACCCCTTCCTCGAGTTCGACGAAGACACCGTAATCGGTGATCGAGACAACCTTGCCCACGGCTTTTTCACCAACCGGGTAGCGCTCAGCAACCGTTGCCCACGGATCTTCGCGGAGCTGCTTGATGCCCAGTGATACGCGGTCGTTGTCGCGGTCGTATTTGAGGACCTTGACCTCGACTTCCTGACCGACCTTGTAGAGTTTGGCCGGGTGAGACACCCGTCCCCAGCTCAGATCGGTGATATGGCAGAGACCGTCCATGCCGCCCATATCGATAAACAGCCCGTAATCGGTGATATTGGTGACCGAACCGCTGATGATCTGGCCTTCTTCGAGCCTGGAGCGCATTTCCTCGCGCAATTTGTTGCGCTCCTCTTCGAGGATCGCCCGGCGGGAGATCACGACGTTGTTGCGTTTGCGATTGAACTTGAGAATCTTGAAATCATATAATTGACCAATCAAAGCATCGAGATCCTTAACCGGCCGCAAATCGATCTGAGAATAGGGCAGGAAGGCAGGCACGCCGATATCCACCGACATACCGCCCTTGACCCGGCTCTCGATGGTACCCTGAATGGTGCCGTCGGCTTCCTGGATCTGGGCGATGTCTTCCCATACCTTGATCGCAATTGCTTTTTCGCGGGACAGCAGGAGTCCGCCTTCGTCCTTGCGGCGCTCAACAAAAACCTCGATAACATCGCCGACCCCGATCTGATCACCTTCTTCGAGGCGAAATTCGGATTTGGGAATGAAACTCTCGGCTTTGTCTCCCACATCAACAAGATAGCAATCGTCGTCTTCACCGATAATCGTGCCGTTGGCAACATTGCCGACCTCGACAACCTTGTTGTTTTCTTCCATTTCGAAAAGCTCGGCAAAACTCAGCTCTTCATTTGTGTCTGTCTGGTTTGATTGGTTAGTTTCTTCTGTCATTGGGTTTACTCTTGGTGCCGTTTACACAGCACGATTTTAATATTGATCTCTGCCTGTTAACGAACAGACGCCCAAAAAACTGAAGGGGTGCGATCCCGGCTTCAGAAAGCAACCCCAACAGGAAAATTACATTTTATAGCACGAAAACAATGGAAGGACAAGGTTTTATTGCCCCCTGATGTCCTCGCCGGTTGAGGGCTCCGACGGCCGGCAATAAATCAAATTTAAAATTTAAATTCATATAGTTAAGGAGATTTTTCACGATCCTCCGGCCCCTTGAGTACCGCAAAACCCGCCCGCCGCCAGGCCTCGATGCCGCCATCGAGGTTGTATACCTCACGATAGCCCCTGCTAATCAGCACTTTGCCGGCAATATAGCTGCGTCCCCCCACCGCGCAGAGCAGCATGATCGGCCGGTCGGGCTCGGTCTTGAATACCCCACGGATTACATCGCCGACCGGCACAAAATCGGTGTCGGCAATTCTGAACTGCTGGCGTTCAGGTTCAGTTCTGACATCGATAACCAGCAGGTCATCGCGTTCGTCAATCAGCGCGGCGGCCTCCGCCGGGAGTATGGTTCGAAATATGGGTCTGGCACTCTGCTGTTCTTCATCCTGGAGACTGCCGGTGGCTTCTCCCTCGCTGCAGCCCGGTGAGACAAGCAGCAGCGGCAGTATGAGTAGGCAAAAGAGGCCATGCAAGCCAGGCCTGCGTTTGGTACGTATCTTTATATATTTTATCACCTGTTCACCCGTGTTGATTACTCACATTAGTGCACAACTGATGAGCACAGATAATCACTGCTTAAAAAGAAAACCAGAACGAAATCCTGATCATGTTGCGACAAGCAATTTTAAATGGTGCAGAGGGGGGAGAGAGACAGGCGCCGGCAGTTGCCCCGAAACTGCAAGGCAACTGCCGGAGAAATGAGCAGAGCTGAGGGAACTGCTATTTACCCTGGATTTTCAACTCATCCATATAGGGACCGAAAAGCTCTTCATATTCAGGGATAGCCTTGCGCAGAATCACCGCGAAATAAGGTGCGTCCTTTTCGTTTACCACCAGGTTGGCCGAACAGGCCAGGGCCTGAATATTGTAGAAGGTTTTAAAATTACTGCCGATGAGCACGTAGAAAATATTGCGTCTGCGGGACATTTCCAGTGAGCATATATAGCGGTGCAGCCTATTCTGGTCGAGTTCTTCGGGCCGGGCATCGGTATGCATCACCATGCAGGTGTAGTTGATGAACTGCATCCGTTCGAGCACCTGGTCCAGGTCATCTGTGACCTCGGCACGATAGCCGAGACCGGACAGGGCCGAGCCGACATTGTCACAAGCCTCGCCCGACTGCATCAGAACAATGGCCTGGGGAATATCGGAGACCACCTCCTCGTCGTCGAAAATACCTTCCTCCAGCCAGGATGTATCCGGCGGCGGCGGCGGATTCACCTGGCTTGTACTGGAAGGTCCCTGCCTAAGGCTATCCCTGCCCAGCGGAATCGACTCTCCGCATTGACTGCATTTAAGACGCAGTTTCTGCCCCGGTTGAAGTTTTTTCAGGCTCGCTTCCAGTTTGGCATTGGACTGATGGGATTTACCGCAAGCGCTACATGTGATCTTCATAGCCGTCTCTCTTGTTCTGAGATGCTTCGTTAGTTGATGATCCGTTTCCTGGTGGCCGGGTCCCAGCCACGGGCTCTTCTAGTACCCGAACTGCTCGTCCTCTTCCTCCATCGTCAAGTCCTTGAGCGACGAGGTGGCCTCGCCCCGGGCCGCCTTGATCTGATCGATACCGCGAAAGATCTCGTTGCGGTACGAGCAATAGGTGACGGCCGTCTGCTCGGTTATCAGGCCGTGGCTGAAGAGCTCCAGGATGTGCTGGTCAAAGGTGCGCATTTCCAGCGCGGAACCTGCTTTGATAACTTTGTAGAAGGTCTTTTCCTCCGATTCACCGTTGAGGATCAGGTCTTTGACCCGCAGGCTGGTGCAGAGGATTTCCATGGCCGCGATCCGCCCGCCGCCGATGCGGGGCAGCAGTCGCTGGCTGACCACCCAGCGGACGGTGTCCGCCAGCCGGTGCCTGATCTGCGGCTGCTCATCCCGGTCGAACATGCCGAGGCAGCGGTTGATCGCCTGACCGGCATCGATGGTATGCAGGGTGGAGAGGACCAGATGGCCGGTTTCCGCCGCGGTCAAACCGATTTCCATGGTCTCCCGGTCCCGCATCTCGCCCACCAGAATAACCTTGGGTGCCTGCCTGAGCGCCGCCCGCATACCCATTGCATAGGTGGAAAAATCGTGCCCCAGCTCGCGCTGGTTGAAGGTGGCCACATTGTGCTCATGCATATACTCTATCGGGTCTTCCAGGGTGACCACATGCACCGCCCGCTCTTCGTTGATCCGGTTCAGCAGCGCCGCCAGGGAGGTGGTCTTACCGGTACCGGTGGCACCGGTGAAAATGACAATGCCGTTGAGTTCCCGGGCCATCTTCTCGAAGGCGTGGGGAAAATTCATGGTCTCAATCGACGGAATCTTGTTTTCAAGCTTTCGCATCACCGTGGTTATCTGGCCCTTCTGGGTAAAGACATTTACCCTGAATCGCGCCTCCTCGCCGAATGCATAGGAGAGGTCGCAGGAGCCGTTGACCACCAGGTCGGTGAGCAAGCGCTTGTTGTTGCCGATCAGGTTCAGGGCGAAGGTTTCCGACTGGAACGGGGTGAGTTCCTTGACAGGCGGCTCTACCGCCACCGGTTTCAGGATACCGGCTGATTCAACCTGCAGGGTTTTGCCAACGGTGATATTGAGGTCGGAAACATTGGAATGGGATTCCAGCATTGCGGCGATCCAATAATCAATCTCCGTCTTTTTCATGGTCTCCTCCTGAAAAATTGTGCAAGACACTTTATTTTCATTGTATACTGTAATAGATTTTGCAAAAAGTACAGTTTTTTCTAACATTTTCCGCTCCTACCGATGTCGGTTCCGGGCGGTTTTTCATTCAAAGAGGTGAAGAGCATGGCAATCCAGTTACGCAGCGCCACCACAACCCAGGGAAGACGAATGGCCGGGGCCCGCAGCCTCTGGCGGGCAAACGGTATGACCGAGGAACAGATCGGCAAACCTATCATCGGTATCGTCAACTCTTTTACCCAGTTCGTCCCGGGTCATGTGCACCTGCATGAAATCGGCCAGCAGATAAAATCGATCATCGCCGGACACGGCTGCTTTGCGGCCGAATTCAACACCATCGCCATCGATGACGGCATTGCCATGGGCCACGACGGCATGCTCTACTCCCTGCCTTCGCGCGATCTCATTGCGGACAGCATCGAGTATATGTGCAATGCCCACACCGTCGATGCGATGATCTGCATCTCCAACTGCGACAAAATCACCCCCGGCATGCTGATGGCCGCGATGCGCCTCAACATTCCGGCGATCTTCGTATCCGGCGGGCCGATGGAGGCCGGCAGCGACGGCAAGAGAAAATACGACCTGATCGATGCGATGGTTATGGCCGCCGACCAGGAAGTCTCCGATTCGGTAATGGAGGAAGTGGAACGCTGCGCCTGTCCGACCTGCGGGTCCTGCTCCGGGATGTTCACCGCCAACTCGATGAACTGCCTCAATGAGGCTCTTGGCCTGGCCCTACCGGGCAACGGCACGGTAGTGGCCACCCACGCCAACCGGACCAAACTCTTCGAGCAGGCTGCCGAGCGCATCGTGGAGATGGCTCAGGCCTGGTACGAGCGTGAAGACGCTACGGTGCTGCCCCGTTCGATCGGCTCCAAGGCCGCCTTCATGAATGCGATGTCGCTCGATATCGCGATGGGCGGGTCCACCAACACCGTACTGCATCTGCTGGCCATTGCCTTCGAGGCCGGGGTCGACTTCACCATGGCGGACATCGACCATCTGTCCCGCAAGATTCCGAACCTCTGCAAGGTGTCGCCTTCTTCATCATATCATGTGGAGGACGTCAACCGGGCCGGCGGGATCATGGCCATCATGGCTGAACTCGACCGGGCCGGGCTTCTCGATACCTCGGTCAGCCGAGTGGACAGCCCCAGCCTCGCCGCCGTGCTCAAGACGCACGACATCGCCAGCGATACCGCGACCGCAAAGGCCAGGCAACTCTACCTCAGCGCTCCCGGAGCCATGGGCCGCAACCTGGTGATGGGCTCGCAGGAGAAGTATTACGAAGAGGCCGACCTGGACCGCCGCACCGGCTGCATCCGCTCGATAGAGCATGCCTACAGCAAAGACGGCGGCCTGGCGGTGCTGTTTGGCAATATTGCCGAAAACGGCTGCATCGTCAAAACGGCCGGCGTCGACGAGTCCATCCTGGTGTTCTCGGGGACCGCCCGGGTGTTCAGCTCCCAGGATGACGCCTGCGAGGCGATTCTAGATGATAAAATCAGCGCCGGCGACGTGGTCGTAATCCGCTACGAAGGGCCGCGCGGCGGTCCGGGCATGCAGGAGATGCTCTACCCAACCTCCTATCTCAAATCGAGGCACCTCGGCCAGGCCTGTGCGCTGGTTACCGACGGCAGATTCTCCGGCGGCACCTCAGGACTTTCGATTGGTCACGTCTCCCCTGAAGCGGCAGCCGGAGGAACGATCGCGCTGATCGAGGACGGCGACCCCATCGAGATCGATATTCCCAAACGCAGCATCAATGTCGCCGTTGACCCCGAAACCCTTCAACAACGACGTCAGCGGGAAGAAAGCCGCGGAGCGGCGGCCTTTACCCCGCCTGCAAGACCCCGGAATATCACCACGGCCCTGCAGGCCTACGCGCTGCTCGCCACCTCCGCTGACCGGGGTGCGGTTAGGGTATTACCCGATTAGTAATCGGTTGCAGGCCAGTATTGTACACTAAATCAGATGGCCGGACCTGGATAGACGCAGGTCCGGCCGTCATCCCCCGACCCGCTCCGGAAACAAAATAACGACTTGAAATTTATTGGTTTTTGTTTTTTCACATTCCTGTGAAAAAGTCTTGCTTTTCCACACTCAGGAATTACCTTTTGCTTGATGATAATGGGAATCACTATCATAGACGCCCAAGACTAACCAGCCGATTCCTCTATTGAACTTGGCAACAGGTGCTGTTCTTGATATTATTGCCGCACAGACCATTCCCAACGGGTCGTTTATCCGTTTTCTTCTGCGAGAGAGCATTGTAAGTGAAACCGACCAATATCAAAAACCCCGAATATTTTCACAAGGTGGTGGACTGCCAGTACGCCTGTCCGGCGCACACCCCGGTACCTGAGTATATCCGGCTGATTCTGCACAAGGATTACACCGAGGCCTATATGATAAACTGGGTCTCCAACGTCTTTCCCGGCATCCTGGGCCGGGTCTGCGACCGCCCCTGTGAACCGGCCTGCCGACGCGACCGGGTCGAGGACGAACCGGTCGCGATCTGCCGGCTCAAGCGGGTGGCGGCCGATAACCGCGGCGATGTTCTGCCGCTGCTGCCCAAAGCGCCCGAAGAAAAAAATGGCAAAAGGATTGCGCTGATCGGAGGCGGGCCCGCCTCCCTGACCGTCGCCCGGGATCTAGCCCTGCTCGGCTACGAGCTCGATCTCTATGATGAATATCATCTGGCCGGAGGCTTCATGCGCAGCCAGGTCCCCGCCTTCCGACTGCCTGAAAAAGTGCTCAACACGGAAATCGATTACATCCTGAACATGGGGGGCATCACCACCCATTTCAACACCTATGTCTCCGACCTGCAGGAGATCATAGACAAAGACTACGACGCGATCTTCATAGGCTCCGGCGCCCCCCGGGGCCGGGATCTCCCGGATCTTCCGGGCAGGGATGAGGGCGATGCGACAATCCATGTGGGCATCGATTGGCTGGCCGGGGTGGTCTTCTCCCATGTAAAAAAAGTCGGCAAACGGGTGCTGGTCCTGGGCGGCGGCAATACCGCGATGGACTGCTGCCGGACCGCCCGGCGGCTTGGCGGCGAAGATGTCAAGGTAATCGTGCGCAGCCCCCAGGCCGATATGAAAGCTTCCGAGTGGGAGATCGAGGATGCGCTGCGGGAAGACATCCCGATCCACGACAACCTGACCCCGCTCGAATTCGTCATCGAAGATGGCAAACTCACCGGCATGCGCTTTGAAAAAGTCGAAGCCCGCTATGACGCCGATGGCAAAAGACGGCTGGTGCCCACCGGCGAAGAGCCGGTTACCTTCGGTTGTGATGAAGTTCTGCTGGCCATCGGCCAGCAGAACGCCCTTCCGTTCATCAAGGCGTCCAGTGGCGTTAAATTTGATCAGAGAGGGGTTCCCGAACTTGACCCGGTAACCCTGCAGTCATCGGTGGGGTCCATCTTTTTTGGCGGTGACGCGGCCTTTGGCCCGGGCAATATCATTACCGCTGTGGCCCACGGACACGAGGCCGCCATCTCAATCGATCTGTTCTGCCGAGGTGAAGACCTGCGCAACCGCCCGACTCCGGAAGTCACCTTGGCCGGTCAGAAACTCGGTTTCCACGACTGGCTCTATGACAGTAATGTGATCGAGGACGAGCGCCAGAACGTGATGATAGTCGACAAGGCCAAGTCGCTGCGCGACCGGCTTATCGAAGTCGAACTCGGTTTCGAGGAGAAAGCCGGCAAGGTCGAGGCCAAACGCTGCCTGAACTGTGATGTGCAGACAGTGTTCGACCACGGGTTATGCATCGAATGTGATGCCTGCGTGGATGCCTGCCCGACGTCGTGCATCAATTTCATCGAAAACGCCGAAGAGGACGTGCTGCGCGAAAATCTGCTGGTGCCTGCCCACAACCGCGAACAGGACCTCTATGTTTCGGAAACCCTCCCCACCGGGCGGGTCATGGTCAAGGATGAGAATGTCTGCCTGCACTGCGGCATCTGTGCCGAACGCTGCCCCACCGCCGCCTGGGAGATGATCAAATATGTGTATAAATCTGCAAAAGCCGGGGACAGATGAAACGACTTGAGAGAGTAAACGATTTCGTTATCCGCTTTGCCAACGTAAACGGTTCCGGCTCGGCCAGCGCCAATAACCTTTTTGCCAAAGTCGTCTATCGCCTCGGCGTTCCGGTCAGCCCGAAAAATGTCTTCCCGTCCAACATCCAGGGGCTGCCGACCTGGTATGAGGTGCGGATCAGCGAACAGGGCTATCTCGGCAGGCGCGGCGGGGCCGATTTCATCATTGCAGTCAATGGCCAGACCCTGCGCGACGACTACGACATGGTGCAGCCCGGCGGCTATTTTCTCTACGACTCGACCAGGGAACTGCCGGAAAGTTTCAACCGCGATGATGTGACGCTCATTGGCATCCCGCTGACCCAGCTCTGCAACGACGAGTTCCAGGACAATCGCATGCGGCAACTGATGAAAAACATCATCTATATCGGTGCGCTGGCCTACCTTCTGGACATCGGCATGGAGCCGATCAGCGCTTCCATCAGAAAGCAGTTTGCCAAAAAACCAAAACTCGCCGAACCCAATATCAAGGCGCTGGAACTCGGCTTCGACTATGCCCGGGAGCATCATGGAGACAGCTGCGGCCTGCGGATCGAACCGTCCACAGCCGTGGGCCAACGCATCCTGATTGACGGCAACAGCGGCACCGCCCTGGGCGCGCTTTTTGGCGGGGCAACCGTGGTCGGCTGGTATCCGATCACGCCGTCAACCTCGGTGGTCGAGGCCTTCGAGCGTTATGCCAATCGCTACCGGGTCGATCCGGAAACGGGCAATAAGAATTTTGCCATCGTTCAGGCCGAGGACGAACTGGCCGCGGTCGGCATCGCCATCGGGGCCGGCTGGAACGGCGCCCGCGCTTTTACCGCCACCTCGGGCCCGGGCATCTCGCTGATGAGCGAGTTCTTAGGCCTGGCCTATTTTACCGAGATACCGGTTGTACTGATCGATGTCCAGCGCAGCGGGCCCAGCACCGGGATGCCCACCCGCACCCAGCAGTCCGATCTGTTGTCCTGTGCCTACGCCTCGCACGGCGACACCCGCAATGTGCTGCTCTTTCCCAGCGATCCACATGAGTGCTTCGAGATGACCGCCGACGCCTTCGACCTGGCGGATCGTCTGCAGACCCCGATCATCGTAATGAGCGATCTCGACCTGGGCATGAACGACCACCTCTGTGAACCCTTTTCCTGGGACGATGACCGGCGTTACGACCGGGGCAAGGTACTCAGCGCCGAGGATCTCGACAAGATCGAGAGCAAATGGGGGCGTTACCTCGATATCGACAAGGACGGCATCTGCTATCGAACCCTGCCCGGCACCCACCCTGAAAAAGGGGCCTATACGACCCGTGGCACCTCCCATACCGAATACGCCGCTTACACCGAGGGCAGCGCCGCCTATGAACGCGGCATGAAACGCTTGCTGGTCAAGTGGGAAACCGCTCGCAGCCTGGTGCCAAGGCCTGAGATCAGGATACGCGATGAAAGCAAAAAAATCGGCGCCCTCTATTTCGGTTCGACGACGGCGGCGGCGCTTGAGGCTCTGGACAGACTCGAGGGAAATCATATTCCGATCAATTCCATGCGGATCAAGGCCTTTCCGTTCCAGCAGGAGGTGTTCGAATTTATCTCTGAGCACGACCTGATTTTTGCGATCGAACAGAACCGCGACTCGCAGATGCAGATCCTGCTGGCCGGCGAGTGCCTGGTCGCTCCCGGTAAGATGGTGCCCGTCACCAACTTCAACGGGCTGCCGATCACCGCCCGGATGATCACCAACCAGGTGCACACTACGCTGCTTGCCCGAGGCAAGGCCTTTATCAGCGCGGCAAGTCCCGTGCAGGAGAGTACCCCATGAGCTACACCAGACCGACATTTCGCCACCCCGAGGCCCGGGAGAACAAGCTCGGCTATTCCCGCAAGGCTTACGAAGGAGCGATTTCCACCCTTTGCGCCGGCTGCGGGCATGACTCTATCGTCAGCGCCATCATCACCGCTTTTTTCGAGATGTCCATCGAACCGCACCGGGTGGTCAAACTCTCCGGCATCGGCTGTTCCTCGAAGACCCCGGCCTACTTCCTGGGGCGATCACACGGCTTCAATTCGGTACACGGCCGTATGCCTTCGGTGGCCACCGGCGCCAACATGGCCAACCGGGATCTGGTCTATCTGGGCGTCTCAGGCGACGGCGACACCGCTTCGATCGGGCTGGGGCAGTTTGCCCATGTGGTCAGGCGCAACCTCAACATGATCTATATCGTGATGAACAACGGCTGCTACGGCCTTACCAAAGGCCAGGATTCAGCCACCGCCGACAAGGGTTCGAAAAGCAGAAAAGGAGCGCCGGTCTCATTCGAGTCCATCGACCTGTGCGAACTGGCTATACAGCTCGGCGCCGACTTTGTGGCCCGCGGCTTTTCCGGCGACAAAAAACAGCTCGTGCCAATGCTCAAAGCGGCAATCGCCCACAAGGGCCTGGCCTTCGTCGATGTGATATCTCCCTGTGTGACGTTCAACAACGCCCCGACTTCAACCAAGAGCTACTCCTGGGTTCGGGACCATATGGAGGCCACCTCCACGCTTGACTTTATCCCACTGCAGCCAGAAATCACCACCGAGTACGATCACGGCACCGCCATACAGGTTGCCCTGCACGACGGTTCGATCATCAATCTCTTCAAGCGGGAGGACAAGGAGGTGATCACCAGCAAGAAAGATGCGATCGCTGACCTGGAAGAAGCCAAGGTCGACAAGCATATTCTCACCGGTGTGCTCTACCTGAACCCGGAAAGCGAAGATTTTCACGACATCAATCAGACAGCTGAGCAGCCGCTCAACCTGATGGGCGAAAAAGACCTCTGCCCCGGTAATGCAATGCTGCAAACCTTAAACGAGAGTTTGCGCTGAGCTCACCTCTCATCTTCTTCGCGGTTGAGTTCTCGATAAATACCTACTACCATAGCAGCATACATTCCAGGTAGGCCGTAGCGGCTCGCCCGGAGATTGGAAATGCTGTCTTTTTATCATCAATTCAAAAAGTTACAAACTGAGTCATCGGCACAATTGCAAACGCCCTGAATAATTATTCATATTGTTAATAAATAAATGATTTTTGTTGTTTTTTTATGAAATATTCAGGCTATGCTGGCTTTTCCGTGGTAAATCCCAAAATTTTACACACCATATTTTTTTGCTCCAACATCGGCCGATATCCCCTCAGCTTTCTGCTGCTCCTGGCGGTATTGACCTCGCCCGTTTGTGGTGCCGGCTCCAGTGCTGTGGACAGCCCGCTCGAAATCACCCAGGCTGCCTTTCGCCAGGCCGGCTGCATGGACCAGGCGCGCTACGACTTTCACAAGGATACCATTCGGGCACTGTCCTATACTAAAATGCGTGCCCTGCGGGCCTTTTGCGCCATACCGGATATCGATGACGATGAAGCGGTGGCCGCACTCGAAAAACTGGTTTTCTATCCCCTCACCTTCGATCAGGTGCGTTTTTTCGAAACCTTCACCGATCTCGACGACATCTCCTACGCTCGGGCCTGGCAACTTCTGGAGCTGAGCTCCAGCCTGGAGTTCACCGCGATGCAGGCGGTCCTGCAGATTCCGGCTATTGAGGGTCTCGACACCGCAGCAGTGATCGAACTCGTAAACAAGACCAACGCGCTCGATGACTACGGACGCTGGGCGGCCAAGGCCCTGTTTTCCATTCCAGGCATTGATCGTGCCACGGCGCTTCAAGGTGTTGCACTGCTTGCGCATATGGATACTGCCCAGCGGCTGAGCGCTGAGCAGAGTTGCCTGATCGAGGCGATGGACCCCGCTACGATCAGGCAGCTGCTGCCGCGCATCGCTGCTCTGAAACCGCAGGATGCCTTAAACAGCGTCGGACTGTTCAGCCTGGAGACGATGACACCCGCCCAGGCATTGTTCTGGCTCTCCTCCTACTTCAGCCTGCCGGAAGCCAGCGGTGAACAGCACTATTATGCGCTTTCTGGCGAGCAAAAGGCGACCCTGCTCGATGGGTTCGCCGCAGCCTCCGATTATCACATCCGTAAAATCAATGACCTGCATGCGGTCACCAACCGTTACGGCGGTGAAATCAGCACCGGTGCGCTGGCCGCCGGCGGTGCCAAAAACATCCGCGCGCTGTTTGCCAAACTGCACGAAAAAGCCCGGCAGCGTTATGGCGGTGCGCTTGAACAGGCCCTGGCAGAGAAAAAAATATACCCGGCAATCGATGTGTTAAAACAGGCCACCGCCATGGCCCGCAAACAGACCGCCCGTGACCTGAGCTCGGCCAATATCTATATCGTGCTGTCCCGCGGCAGCGAACTCTACGATTCATCCTTCCGCGACGTCCTGGTTCCCGTCCTGCTTTCCCGGATCAAGACGTCTTTTGGCGGCAACCTGCTCAACTTCCTGACCCAGACCGATCCCGGCAACCGCTCGGTCTCCGATTTCATCATCAGCTGCGCCCAGAAGGGCAAACTTACCGCCTTTTTCCCAAAAGATGGGGCCGAACAGCGCGTCATTCTCGATCTGATGGCCCAGTCGGCCTTCCGGGATGAGCAGAGTTTAATCCTGTTTTCGGCAACTTTTGCCGCCCTGCTGGAAAAACTCGAACCATCGGCCAGGAGTTATCTGATCAGCAAGATGGCAGACACCATCGAAAAGTCGGCATCGATCTTTGCGCTGCAGCTCCGGGTTATTCTGCAGTATTATCTGAACAAGCACCCAGCGCTTCTTTCCGCGGGCGACCGCAGTCTCATAAAAGATCTGATACAGCGCTATGGCACCGTCGATCTGGGTCAATATACCGCCAACGATTTCAAGCGCTGGAAAGAGGACCGGAACCTGCGCAGCCTGTCCATCTTCCAGCACGACGATGACGGCAAAATATCCTATCTTTCCAATAGCCGGAACCTGCTCAACAACGGCTATCAGCCGCGGCTTTCCACCAGCCTGAACCTGCTGCCCCAGAACAGCCCGGCCACCGGCCAGGCCAGAAGGCTGATGGCTCAGGGTGATGTGGCCTCACTCTACAGGCTCTCTGTTGCCGGCCCGCTGATCATCGAGTACCATAAAACCGTTAACAACATCGAACTGAGCCACAGTGTCGCCGTCTACCAGAACGAGGCTGACCAGCAGCGGCTGCTTAAGCAATACCTTGAAAGCGGTATGGAGATGTTTGCCCAACGCGGTCACAGCTACTGGCGTGAAGAGCAGCTTCTCAAGCCAATGCGGCAACTGCTCGAATCGGGGGAGATCAGCCACGCAAGCATTCCCGATATCAACCGCTTCATGTCGATCGGCTCCTGCGGAGGCATCAGGATCTACTCCGAGTTAAACCGGCTGTTCAACAACTCGGTCGATATCTTCGCCACCGTCGGTACCGGCAAAGCCGTGGTCAACGATCCATATAATCAACGCCTCTTTGAAGTCATTGCCGCCTCCGGCGATGAGCTGAGCTGGGAAGAGGTGGCCCGGCGCCTCAACCCGATTCTTTCAGACGAACGGGACAGCGACTATCTGCAGCCGGGTTCCCTGCCGGCAATCCTGCATAAGATGATGGACCTCAGGAGCATCAACTGATGGGCATGCACAAACGGACTGAACTCGAGGGGCTGCTGGCGGCGATCGCCAGGGGCGCGCCTAAACAGATCTACCTCTGTTACGGCGAACGCTTCCTCTGTAGGCAGGTTCTGCAGCGTATCGAACAGGCCTTTCTGGATACGGGAGCCGGCTCCGTGCATATTCTCGATGGCAGCGTCGAAGACGGTGCCAGGCTCCACTCCCGGCTGCTTAGTTTCAGCCTGCTGCCGGGATTTCAACTCTTTCGCGTGGTCGATACCCCGCTGTTTCAATCGAAAAAAATTGGCGCCCAGATCTGGGACAAGGCTCTGCTTGCACACCAGGAAGATAAAGGACAGGCGGCCCGCAGGCATCTGCTCAACCTGCTGCAGCTCGGCTCCGTTGAGCCTGACGGTGAGACGGCCTTCTCAGATATCTCAGCGGATCAGTGGCGCAGCCGCTTCGGTTTTACCCACCCCGGTCTCGAGCTGAGCTGGGCCGACAAGCTGGTAAGCGGCGCCTCGGGAACTGCAGCACCTTCAGACGATCCCCTCGACAGGCTGGTGACATTGTTCGAGCAGGGCTTTGTCAAAACCAATATCCTGCTGCTCTCCGCCGAGCATGTGGATAAGAGAAAAAAGATCTTCCAGACCCTGAAAAAACATGGCGAGATCGTGGACTGCTCTATTGCGGAAGGGATGTCCCGAGCGGCACTCGGGCAGCAGAAAGAAGTGCTCGGCGAGATGGTTCGCAAGACGCTCAAAGCGATGGATAAAGCCATCGAACCCGACGCGCTCGAGCTGCTCTTTGAGCGGGTCGGGTTTTATCCGGTCGGCGTGGTCATGGAAGCTGAAAAACTGGCACTCTACGTTGACGAGAGGCCGCGGATCACCAAAGACGATGTCACCGTAATGGTCGGCCGAACCAGGGAAGATGCGATATTCGAGCTGACCGAGGCCCTGGATGGCGGCAACCTTGCCCAGGCAATGACCGTGCTCGATCACCTGTTCAGTGACGGGGTGCACAGCCTCGCCGTTATCGCCTCTCTGAGAAATCATCAGCGTCGTCTGCTGATTTTCAGGGCCATTCAGGACCTCGAAACTCCGCCCTGGCGGCAGCGCATGTCCAGCAATGAGTTTCAGAACGTGTATCTGCCTGCGTTGAAAGATGCAGAAGTCTGGCCGGACCTGCTCAAAGCCCATCCCTATGCATTATACATGGGCTTCAGCAAGGCTGCGCAACACCCGCTTGCCAGCCTGAAAAAATCACTGTCCCTGCTGCTTGAGGCGGAATTCAAGCTCAAGGGCGGGGTGGTTTCACCCCGCATTGTACTCGAAGAGCTGCTGCTCTCGCTGACGGCTCTGAGGCAGGCGCCGGCGGGCTCGGGCCGAAACCTTGGCATGAACAATTGAAAACAACGCAATCGGGATTATTATTACCCCAGAACAAGGCAGCAGCTGAGCGTTATTTGATTTAACTACTGAATAATTATTGAGATGGGAGACAAAAAGGGAGATCTGCAAGGTTCGGTTTTAACCGAAGATATCGTTGAAACTAAAGAGCCGCCGCGATACAAGGTCCTGCTGCACAACGACGACTACACCACCATGGAGTTCGTTATTTTGATTCTGGAAAATATCTTTCAGAAAACCAGGCAGGATGCAACCAGAATCATGCTGAACGTCCACAATGACGGCGTCGGCATCGCCGGCGTATATACCCGGGAGATCTGTGAAACGAAAATTGCAATCGTCCACCAGCTTGCCAAAAAGAATCAATACCCGCTGCGCTGCAGTATGGAAAAAGAATAGTACCAACACCACGTGAGCATTATGTTGAGCAAAACACTGGAAGCATCGCTGATCAAGGCAATCAAAGAAGCCAAAAACCACAACCATGAATTCGTCACGGTTGAGCATATGCTCTACGGCCTTCTTCATGATGAATTGACCACCTATATCATCCGGGAGTGCGGGGGATCGGTAGAGTCCCTGAAGGACCGACTCGAGTCGTTTCTGTCCCGCGAAATCCCGACCATCTCCGTTGCCACCGGAACCGACCCGACCCAGACTATTGCCTTCAACCGGGTCCTGCAGCGGGCGGTTGCCCATGTGCAGAGCTGTGGCAAAAAAGAGGTCGACTCTGGCGATGTCCTGGTGGCCATCTTCTCTGAAACCGAGTCCCATGCGGTCTACTTTCTCAGCTCCATCGGTGTCGGCCGCATGGCGGTGGTCGATCTGGTCTCCCATGAACTGCCCGAGGGACTGCAGCAGGAACCGCTGCCGCACCCGCCATCCGAAGCGGGCAGCGGAAGTGAAGCAAAAGAGGACAAGGAAGACAAAGCCTTGAGTGACTACACGGTCAATTATGCCCGGCTCGCCGAAGAGGGCAAGATCGACCCGCTCATCGGCCGCCATGAGGAGATCAACCGGATGATGCAGGTGCTCTGCCGCCGTAAAAAAAACAACCCCCTGCTGGTCGGTGAACCCGGAGTGGGCAAGACCGCCATGGCCGAAGGGCTGGCCCTGCGCATTCACGAGGACAAACTGGCCCGGGAAGCGGGGGAAAAACATGTGGTCCCCGAACTGCTCCGGGATGTGGAGATCTACCAGCTCGACATGGGCAGCCTGGTGGCCGGTACCAAATATCGGGGTGACTTCGAGAAAAGGATCAAAAGCGTGGTGTCGGCCATCGAGAAAAAGGATAATGCAATCCTGTTCATCGACGAGATGCACACCATCGTAGGCGCCGGCGCCACCAGCGGCGGCTCGATGGATGCCTCCAATTTACTCAAGCCGGCCCTGCAGTCGGGCATTTTACGGTGCATAGGCTCCACCACCTATGAGGAATACAAGAACCAGATCGAGAAAGACCGGGCCCTGTCCAGGCGATTCCAGAAAATTGATATCGAGGAACCGTCCGTGCCCGATACCTGCCGCATCCTCAAAGGGCTGCAACCCCGCTACGAAGAGCATCACCAGATCCGCTATTCCAAGGCGGCAATCCGGGCCATGGCAGAGTTGTCCGACCGCTACATAAACGAACGCTTCCTGCCGGATAAGGCCATTGATGTGATGGATGAAGTGGGATCACTGTTCAGGCTCGAGGGGCGGCACCACACGGTGGTCAAGATCAATGATGTCGAGCGGGTCGTTTCAGCCATTGCCAGGATACCGGCCCGCACCAGAAAAGGATCTGATATCGATTCGCTCAAAGGGCTCGAAATTGCGATGAAATCGGTAATCTTCGGCCAGGATAAGGCCCTTAAAACAATCGTCCAGGCGGTAAAACGGTCGCGGGCCGGCCTGGGAAATCCCGAATCACCGATGGGCAGTTTTCTGTTTGCCGGGCCCACCGGAGTGGGCAAAACCGAGGTGGCCAGACAGCTCTCGGCCACACTGGGGGTGCACTTCGAACGCTTCGACATGAGCGAATACATGGAGAAACATGCGGTTGCCCGGCTCATCGGTGCGCCTCCGGGCTATGTCGGCTTCGACCAGGGCGGCCTGCTGACCGAGGCCATACGCAAACACCCTTACAGTGTCCTGCTGCTCGACGAGATCGAAAAGGCCCATATGGATATCTACTCGATTCTGCTCCAGGTCATGGATCACTCGACCCTGACCGACAACAGCGGCAGAAAGGCAGACTTCAGAAATGTGATCATCATCATGACCACCAATGCGGGAGCGCGGGAGTTGGCCGCCAACACCATTGGTTTCGTCGGCGACAAAAAGGGTAAGAGCAACAAGGCCGTGGAAAAACTGTTCTCCCCCGAGTTTCGCAACCGGCTTGACTCGATCGTTACCTTCGATCCGCTTGATAGTGATTCGATGAAACGGGTGGTCGACAAACTGATCACCGAGCTCGAAGGGCAGTTGTCTGAGAAAAAAGTGAAAATCGAACTCAGCAATGCAGCCCGGATCTGGCTGGCCGAGGAGGGCTACGACCCTGATTTCGGCGCCCGCCCGCTGCGGCGACTGATCATGAAAGAGATCGGTGACGTACTCTCTGAAGAAATCCTGTTCGGCCAACTGGTGCGGGGCGGCGTCGCCAAAGTCGGCGTGAGTGGTGCTAAGCTCACTTTCAGTTACGCATCCTGATCTCTATGATATCGGCACAATAAGCGTCCCTGAAGTCTTGGGCTTCAGGGACGCTTAACATTTTAAGCCGAAACCGGGTGTAAAAAACGGGGCGTGGCTGGAACCGAACACACCCGGATTGTTCCTCTCTATCTGTCTGACCACTGGCTCTTTTCTGAAACGCTTCTGCAAAAAAGTGCGAACCGCTTTGCGGTCCCAACCCTGCGGATGATTGAAATCAAAGTACAGCGACAGATCCCCACCATCGAATCGATCTCTTCCCCCTACCGCCTCAGCACTGCAGAGCGGCATATTGAAGATGGCCAGGTTGAAAAAACTGATCTCGCGGTGATGCTTTTTCACGAAATCAAGCGTCATCAACGCCTCGGTTTCAGTTTCTTCAGGGGTGCCGAAGAGCAGATAGACATAGGTCGCGATCGATGCGCGGCTCAGGTTGGCAAGTATGCGGGCCACCCGGCCCAACTCGATTCCCTTGTTCAGCCTGTCGAGCACCTGCTGTGAGCCGGACTCCAGCCCAAGCTTGAGCATCGTGCAGCCGGAGCGCTTCAGGGCCAGGCAGAAGTCCGGATCTTCGAGTTGTCTCTCGAACCGTGCAAAACCATACCACGCAGCATGCAGCGGCTGGTCAATCAGGGCCCGCATCAGCGACGGGCTGACCGCGTTGTCCAAGAGGTGGACCAGGACCGGGTCATAGCGGGCAGTCAAGGCCTGCAGCTCTTCAATCACCTGGGTCTCCGGCTTTTTCAGATACGGCAGATCTTCGGCATAATCCGGGCAGAATCTGCATTTTTTCCAATAACAGCCAGAACTTGCCGCATAGGGCAGAATGGTCCCGGGGGCCAGATAGCGTTTCAATTCGAAATCGTCATAGTCAAAGCTGCCCAGCGGTGCCTGGGCTCTACCGCCCAGCAGTCTGAGCAGTTCGGTCTCGCCGGCGCCGCCGATGCAATGATCGATTAGTTCAGCGAAGGGCTCGTTCCAGGAAGGGCTTTGCAGCCAGGAAGTTATCAGCCCGCCCCCGGCGATGGTGCGCACCTCTGGGCAGTGGTGCCTGATAAAACCAAGAATCGCAAAGCCGGCCAGGGCCTGACTCAGATAGGAAAAGGAAATACCTATATAATCAGGCCGCTCCCGCTCAAGCAGCGCCTCCAGGCGGGGGCGAAAGAACGGATAAAAGTGATTGCCTTTAAAATGGCGGCTGCACTCCAGCAGATCCGCACTCGACAGGGGCGAGAAACGGGGGTCGTTGAAGTCACCGAAACTGAGTTCGCTACCGGTAATACGTCCGGCGCCGTCAAGGATGCGGCTGAGGTCGCTGACCGCTCGTTGATATCTGGCCAGGGAGCGATACAGCGCGGGACTGCGGAGCTGGGCCAGGTGCGTGGCGCGATGCTTCAGCGCGCGGCTCGTCCAGGTATCATGGGCAGTGAGCACAGAGTCGAGCTGATCGAGCATAGCCTCGAGGTTAAGATCCACGGCCAGGCACCTGATGCCCTGACTGCGCAGGCTGCCGGCCAAGCGGGCGATCCCCGCCGGAGGTTCACAGATTTTCGCGACAGGCGGGTTAATCAGCACTATTGAAGGTACGGGATGTTTACTCAAGGATAGGTTTTGGCTCTGAAATTTTCAGCAAAATACCGGCTGGAGAACAGACTGCCATCGCGATCAGATCATAGCCGGGGTAGCCTACCAGCAAGCGAGCACATGTTCAAGGAGATAACCCATTTAGGGCTTTGCAAGCGCTGCCGGGTATTGTAAGAATATTGGCAGGGCCCGAAATCAGCAAAGGAGGATGTGTATGAGCGATTGTCTGTTTTGCAAAATTGTTGCCGGAGATATTCCAGCCGATATCATTTACGACGATGAAGATGTCGTCGCCTTCCGGGATATATCACCCCAGGCGCCGACCCATTTCCTGGTTATTCCCAAAAAACACCTGAGTGATTTTTCGGCAGTGAACGAAGATCACGAAAAACTCATCGGTAAAATCGTCCGTATTGGTGCCGACCTGGCAGCTCAAGAAGGCCTTGACGGCGGCTACCGGGCGATATTCAACAACGGGCCGGACGGCTGCCAGGTGGTTTTACATGTTCATATGCATATTCTTGGCGGCAGACAGTTGAGAGGCCCTCTGGGTTGATGTTGTCCAGCGCATTGTATAGACGATAAGCCCAAGCGGGCCCCAGCGTGAGGACTTTGTATTCATCTGAATGAACGTGCCGGAAAAGCTACTGCCTTATCTAGACTCATTCACATATATCCAACTCCTGCCGCTGCTCTGGGCCGGACTTGGGGCCCTGGTCAGTTTTTTTATCATGGCCTGGGTTCTCAGCAGATGGAAGAAAAAATACGCTGATCTGGCCACCCGTCACACCGCCCTGCAGGAACGCAGTGCATTGCTGCAGCAGCATCAGGACGAAAAGGTTTCTCTATTGGAACAGGCTGGCGGCCGAATGCGGCACGAGTTCAGGAACCTGGCCCAGGAAATTTTCGAGGAAAAAACCAGAATCTTCAGCCGCCAGAACAGCGAAAAGATCGATTTCCTGCTCAAACCCTACCAGCAGCAGCTGCACTCCTTTCGAGAACGGCTGGAAACTATTTTTCTGGAGGAAACTCGGGACCACTCTTCGCTGAAACAGGAGCTTCTGCAACTCAAGAAACTGAACAACCAGATAACCGAGGAGGCGGCCCACCTGGCCCGGGCCATCTCGGGAGACAACAAGCTCCAGGGAACCTGGGGGGAAATCGTACTCGAGCGGCTTCTCGAGCAGTCGGGGCTGCGCAAGGGATACGAATATGAAACCCAGACCGGCCTGCGCGATGGCGATAGTCGGTTGTTCAAACCCGATGTTATTGTCCATCTGCCGGATCACAAAGATATCGTCATCGACTCCAAGGTCTCCCTGACCGCCTGGTCCCGGTTCGTCGGGGCAGAGCTTGAGGATGAGCGCAGCCAGGCCATGGCCGAGCATCTCAAATCCATTCGCAGCCATCTGAAATCATTGAGCAGAAAAGACTACAGCTCCCTCAGAGGCTTGCGCACGCTGGACTTCATCCTGATGTTTATCCCGATCGAAGGAGCCTTCGCCACTGCAGTTCAGCAGGAGGAGAAACTGATTTTTGAGATGTATCGTCAGAAAGTGCTTATCGTAACGCCGATCACGCTGCTGGCCACCCTGCGCATGATCGAATACTTCTGGCAGCACGAACGCCAGAGCAGAAATGCGGTGGAAATTGCCGAACGGGCTGGTTCGTTGTACGATAAGCTGAGAGGCTTCATGGCCGACATGGAGAAACTAGGTGTCCAACTCGATCATTGCAAAGACACCTACGATAAGGCTATAAACAAACTCAGCCACGGTCGCGGCAACCTGATCTCACAGGCCGGTAAATTCCCGGAACTGGGCGTTAAGGTTAAAGAAGAGATGGCAGCGGGCTCAATTGATTGAGCCTTCTGATTTGACGATTTCCTAACGCGGTCCAATTTAAAATTATACCTGACATATAACATATGCAAATACTGAAACCAATTCTGTGCCTGATCGCTTTGCTGGCGTTTTTAGAACCCGCCCTTGTTTTTGGCAATACCGAGACTGAAAATGAGCCTGAGGCCATGGATCTCGGAATAATCAACAAAGTGTTTACCGGTGATTACGACCAGATGGTCGAGAAGCGGTTGATCAGGGTGCTGATGCCCTATTCCAAGACCTTTTTCTTCTTCGACGGTGCGCAAGCCCAAAGGCGCCAGCTACGAGCTGATCCAGCAGTTCGAAGCATTCCTGAACGAAAAGCTGAAGACCAAAAACCTCAAGCTCCATGTTCTGGTGATCCCCACCGAGCGCGACAAACTGCTGCCGCACCTTGTCGAAGGCAAAGGTGATATCGGCCGTCGGTAATCTGACCATCACCGAAGAGCGGCTTCGAGACGTCGCTTTTTCTGATCCGCTCGCCTCGGGAGTCGATGAGATCCTGGTCTCGGGGGCCGATAAACAAAGCTTCGAATCGATCTTCGATTTATCTGGATTGAAGATTCATGTTAGAAAATCAAGCAGTTATTACGAGAGTCTGGTGCGGCTCAATGAAACCCTGCGCTCGCTGAAGAAAAAGGAAGTCATCATTGCCGAAGCCGACGACAATCTGGAAGATGAAGACCTGCTGGAAATGGTCAATGCCGGCCTGCTCGATTATATGGTTATCGACAACCACAAGGGGGAATTCTGGGCCCAGATTTTCGACCAGATAAAACTGCATCCCGACATCAAACTGCGCACCGAGGGAAAGATCGCCTGGGCCATGCGCAAGAACAGCCCCCAACTGGACAAGGTGGTCAACGAATTCATCCGTAATCATAAACAGGGTACCCTGCTCGGCAATACCATCTTGAACCGGTATCTCAAAGATGCCTCTTATATCACCAATTCGGTATACAAGGAAGATCTGCAACGCTTCAAACTAACCATTCAATTCTTTAAAAAATATGGGCAGCAATATCAGTTCGATCATCTGATGCTGGCTGCGCTGGCCTACCAGGAATCACGGCTGGACCAGAACCTGAAAAGTCCTGCCGGCGCAGTCGGCGTGATGCAGATTCTACCGTCCACCGCCAAGGATAAAAACGTCGGCATCCCCGATATTCACGAACTTGATAAAAACATCCATGCCGGCAGCCAAATATCTGCGCTTCATGGTCGATAACTATTTCGCCAATGACCCGGGTCTCGATGAGTTGAACAAGACCCTGTTCGCGTTTGCCTCCTATAACGCCGGCCCAGCGCGGGTCGCCAAACTGCGCACGGAAGCCGAACAGATGGGACTCGACCCCAACATATGGTTCAGAAATGTCGAGGTGGTCGCCGCCAAACGCATCGGCCGGGAGACGGTGCAGTATGTCAGCAATATCTTCAAGTATTATGTGTCATACAAGCTGCTCGAAGACAAAATTCTGAGCGAGGCGGAGGGGCCGGCGCACCTGAGCGGACCATCCAAGAAAAAGAAAAAGTAAATCGGGAGGGGAAACGGTGCTGCTTCATCACCAGTTTATTGAGATCGCCAAGAGATCGGGCGACAAACTCGCCATAGACGATTTCACCACCAACCGAAAAATCAGCTACAGCCGAGCCCTGATTGCCTCTATTCTTTTGGCCTCGGTGTTCAGGAAATATGACCGGGGGTTCACCGGCATTATGCTGCCGACCTCGGCCGGCTGCATCCTGGCAAAAATCGGCGTCCTGATGAGCGGGCGTATCCCGGTGATGATCAACTACTCCACCGGTGCGGATCTCAATGCCCGCTACGCCCAGAAAAAATGTGATTTCCGCACCATCATCACCTCCAAGGCCCTGCTCGAGAAAATCGAATGCCCCTATGTGGAGGGGATGATCTACATTGAAGATATCATGGCGTCTTTAAGCCCGCTGCAGAAAGTCCGGGCCGCATTGATCTCCAAACTGCCCACCGCGATGATTAAATCCATCGTATCCGGCGGCAAGGAAGATGATGTCGCCGTTATCCTGTTTACCAGCGGCAGTGAGAAAGACCCCAAGGCAGTCCAGCTCTCCCACAAAAACATCATGGCCAACGTCAGATCGGCCTCGGAGTGCTTTGCCTTCAACGCCGAAGACATCTTTTTGTCCTCACTCCCCTATTTCCACGTCTTCGGTCTTACGGTGAACTTCTGGATACCGATCTATCACGGGGCCTGCATCCTGACCTACGCCAACCCGCTCGAGTACCGGAAAATCTGCGAGATCGTCAGGGACCACAAGGCTACCCTGCTGGTGGGAACCCCGGCCTTTTTCTGGGGATATCTGCGCAAATCGGAAAAAGGCGACTTCGACTCCCTGCGCATCGCTCTGGTTGGCGCCGACAAATGCCCGGGATCGCTGCGGGAGGCCTATCAGGAAAAGCATGGCCAGCCGCTCTATGAAGGATACGGTGCAACGGAATGTTCCCCGGTCATATCGTCCAACATCCCCGGGCAGAATCGTCCGGGCAGTGTCGGCAAGCCGATTCCCGGCGTTGACGTGCGCATCGAGCATTATGAGACCGGTGAAGAATGCGGCCCCGGCGAAGACGGCAGGATCCTGGTTAAAGGCGACAATGTGATGAAGGGCTATTTCGACGACTTCGAGCAGACCTCCCTGCACATCCGCCATGGCTGGTACGACACCGGCGACATGGGCAATCTCGATGAAGACGGCTATCTCTGGCATGTGGGGCGGATCAAGCGTTTCGTCAAAATCGGCGGGGAGATGGTCTCCCTGGTGAAAATAGAATCGATACTTGAAAAAATCCTGCCCGAAGATGTGCACTGCTCTGTGGTTGAAATTCCCGATTCCACCAAAGGCGCCAAGATCGTCGCGGTTACCACGGCCAAAATCGATAAGAAGCCGGTTTTAAAGCAGATGTCTGAAAAGCTTCCCAAAATTGCGCTGCCAAAACAATTCCTGGTCATCGAAGACCTTCCTAAAATGGGCAGCGGCAAACTCGATTTCCGCAAAATCACTGACCTGGTCAGGCAGATGCATGCCGATGAACGCAACGGCTGATTAGCCGCCACTGGCGCCATGACAGAGCCCGAAACAGCAAGCCCCATTCCGTGGTGGCGCTCTCCGCTGGTCGATCTCCTGCAGTTCATCACTCTTCTGGTGCTGCTCGCTTACATGTTCTCCCGGGGCCTGGAGAACCTTGGCTACAACTGGCAATGGTATCAGATACCGCAGTTCATCTTCCGGGCAACCGACCAGGGATTGGCGCCAGGTCCCCTGCTCTATGGCCTGGGCATCACCTTGAAAATTTCAGCGATCAGCCTGGTGCTTGCCTTCGCCATCGGTCTGCTGACCGCGCTTCTGCGCCTATCGGGCCTGGCCATGGGCAGATTTATCGCCCGCTGTTATCTCGAGGTGGTCCGCAACACCCCGCTGCTTATCCAGATCTTTTTTATCTATTTCGTGCTGGGCCCGGTGCTCGGCCTGGATCGCTTTCCGGCAGCGGTCCTGGCCCTGAGTCTGTTCGAGGGTGCCTATGTCTCTGAGATCCTCAGATCCGGTATTCTCTCGGTCGACCTGGGCCAGATCGAGGCCGCGTCGAGCCTGGGCTTAAAAAAATACCAGATCTTCCGACTTATCATCCTGCCCCAGGCGATCCGCACCATTCTGCCCCCGCTGACCTCTCAGGCCATCTCACTGATCAAGGATTCCGCCCTGGTCTCGACCATCGCCATCTACGACCTGACCATGCAGGCCCAAGCGTTGATATCAGAGACTTTTCTCACCTTTGAGATATGGTTTACCGTTGCCATTCTCTATCTGGTGATTACAGTTACTCTGTCTTTTTTCGTGGCATTTCTGGAAAAAAGGCTCAGACGCGCCTGACAGACAGCGCTACCATTTTTATCCGGATGGAACCGATACCAGCTTACTCAAACCAAGGGGGATATACTAATGAATCGCCGCACGCTATTACTGCCAATGATAATCGTGGTCGGGCTGATGTTCTCGTCGGTCGCGGGCTTTGCTGCTACCCTTCAGCAGCAGCTTGCCCAGGACAGTGTGATCGAACAAATCGTCAAACGGGGGGTGCTGCGGGTCGGCATGGACACCTTTCAACCATGGGCGATGAAAGATAAAAACGGGACTTTTATCGGCTTTGAGATCGATGTGGCTCGCCGGCTGGCCGGGGATATGGGGGTCAATATCGAATTTGTACCCACCGCCTGGTCCGGTATCATCCCGGCACTTTTAACGGGCAAATTCGATGTCATTATCGGCGGCATGGGCATCCTGCCTAAACGGGCCCTGAAAGTCAATTTTACCCGGCCTTACGACTACTCGGGCATGTCGATCGTGGCCCACAAAGAGCGGGCAGCGGGATTTTCTTCACTGGAAGACTTCAACAAAAATGAGGTACAGATTGCTGTCAAACTGGGAACCTCGGCCGTCATTGCCGCCAAGAAACATCTACCCAATGCCACGCTGCGAATGTTCGAAAACGAGACCCAGACCTACCAGGAACTGAGAAACGGCAACGTCCATGCGGTGGTCGGCTCGGCACCGCGCCCGGCCTTTGAGGCCCTGCAATACAGTGATTCACTGTTCCTGCCGATTAAGGGCACCTTTACCAAGGAACCAATCGGCTTTGCGCTGCGCAAGGGCGACCCGGATGCGCTGGCCTTTTTCAACTCCTGGATCACCGGCGTCGATCAGGAAGGCTGGCTCCAGGAGCGGCATGATTACTGGTTCGAGACCCGTGACTGGGCCCATATGGTCGAATAGACGCCAAATCCGCCTTGCCATGACCCGAGACGCCGCCATACCATTCACCCGTGAGGCGGCGTCTTGACCGCAAGGCAAACCGGCAGAGCCTCATTCTGGCTGCTCGGGCTCAATCTGCTGCTGCTCGCCAGCCTGGTGGGGTTTATCACCTTTATTGCCTACCGCTTGATCTTTGCGCTGAACTACAACTGGAACTGGTCGGTTATCTGGACCTACCTGGTCCGCTTCGATGAGCAGAGCGGCCGCTGGTTGCCGAACGTTTTGCTCCAGGGGCTCTTCACCACGATCAAGCTCAGTATCTGGGGCATGCTTGTGGCGGGGCTTCTCGGGCTGATTATCGGGGTGATCAGAACCTCGAAACGGCTCTTTTTCAGGCTCTGTTCCAGAACCTATGTGGAACTCATCCGTAATACACCACCGCTGGTTCTGGTGTTTCTTTTCTATTTTTTTGTCAGCGACCAGATTCTGCCGGCCATCGGCGCCGAAACCTTCGTCCGGTCACTTTCCCCGGAGTGGACTTCTCGTCTGGCATTCTTCGCTGCCCCCCCTGAGCTGTTCATCGCCTTTTTATCCGGGGTCCTGACCATCGGCCTGTTTCAAAGCGCCTACATCACCGAAATCGTCCGGGCCGGTATCGAGGCCATCGACGACGGGCAGTGGGATGCCTCTCGGGCCCTTGGTTTCACCCATTTCCAGCAGCTCCGCCTGGTCATCCTGCCCCAGGCCCTGCGCCTGATGATGCCCCCGCTGGCCAATGAGTTTATCAACACTATTAAATACTCCTCGATCGTCTCGATCATCTCGATCCAGGAACTCACCTTCCAGGGCCTGCAGGTGATGTCATCGACCCAGGTCACCATCGAGGTGTGGATCACCATAACCCTGATGTACCTGGTAATCTGTTTCAGCCTGTCGATGCTGGTCCACTACCTTGAAAACCGGCTCAACAGGTTCAGTCGAACCGGCAGCATTGCGAGCTTCTCATGACCGCCTCTTCCCCGTTTCAGATAACCAACATCAGGATGTTTATCGCCTTCAGGGTCTTTTTCAATGCCCGTTTCTACTATCCGGTATTCACCATCCTGTTTCTCGATTACGGGCTGAGTATCGAGCAGTTTTCGATTCTGAACACGGTCTGGGCAATTACCATTGTCTGCGCCGAAGTTCCTTCCGGTGCGCTGGCTGACCTGCTTGGCCGCAAACGACTGCTGGTGCTGACCTCGATCCTGATGATCATCGAGCTGAGCGTGATCGCCTTTGTCCCGGTGGTCAATATGACGCTGGTCTTCTGGGCCTTTCTGGTCAACCGGGTGCTGAGCGGCCTGGCCGAAGCCATGGCCAGTGGCGCCGATGAGGCAATTGCCTACGATTCACTGGTAAAACAGGGAGATCCGGGACACTGGCCCCGGGTGCTCAGTGTACAGATGCGGGTGAAGGCCCTGGCCGGCGTCCTGTCGATGACGCTCGGAGCCCTGGTCTACGACCCCGTGATTGTCAATCGGGTGCTGTCCTGGTTCGGCTTCGATATCGTTCTGAGCCAGGTGGTCACCATGCGCTTTCCGATCTACCTGACCCTGGTTCTGGGCTTTCTGGCACTGCTCAGTACCATGCGCCTGCAGGAGGAAAACGGCGACCTGAGCGGCAGGGACAGGGAGGTCAGCCTGGCAAACCTCTGGCAGGCGGGGCAGTTGACTCTGCGGGCCGGCAGGTGGATCCTGCAAACCCCTTTTGCGCTGTCGATCATCCTGTTCGGTATGATGTACGATCATGTGCTGCGCCTGATCATCACCCTGACCAGCCAGTATTTTCGACTCATCTCCCTGCCTGAAGCAAGCTTCGGCGCCATCATGGCGGTACTGTCACTGCTCGGGCTGGTTATTCCGAAACTTGCCGAATTCATGGTCGGCAGGTTCAGTCCCGCCCAGAACGCGTCCTGGTTGGGGCTTCTGGGTCTGGTAACCCTGCTGGGGCTGACCGGTTTCATCCCCTACGCCGGCCTGATTCCGATGGGGCTGGTTACGGTTGGTCTGATGCTTACCGCATTTTTCACCAGTCACTATCTCAATAAGGTCACTTCCTCCGACCAGCGGGCCACGGTGCTGAGCTTCAAAGGGCTGGCCTTCAACCTGGCCTATGGCATCATCGGCATCCTGTTCGCCCTGCTGATCGTCCATCTGCGTGGCGACGTCGGTCTGAGCAACCCGAACTGGACCGCGGAGATGATCGAAAACGAAGCCTTCCGGCGCTCATTTTACTGGATGCCGGTCTATTTCATCGTGCTGACCGCAGCCATCGGCCTCTACAGCCGCCGGATCCTGAGCAAGCAATGAAACCGCTGATTTTAGGCCACCGGGGGGCTTCCAGCCTGGCCCCGGAAAACAGCCTCCAGGGTATTGAAAAAGCCCATGAAATTGGAGTCGACGGGGTGGAGGTCGACGTTCAGCTCAGTGCAGATGATGAACTGGTACTGTTCCACGATAGAGATCTTGTGCGTACAACAAATGTTGCGCAGATCTTTCCCGATCGCCTCCGCCAGCCGCTCTGCCAATTTACGCTGGCAGAACTGCAGCACCTCGAGGCCGGGTCCTGGTTCGTTGAAGGCGATCCGTTCGGACAGATTCGTGCCGGCAACATCACCATGCACGAACAGCAGGCCATGGCCGGAACCCTTATTCCCCGATTGATCGAGGTGCTTGATTTCATCAGAGAAAAAAACTGGTTCATCAATATCGAGCTTAAATCTTTTGACGATATGAGACAGCCCTCAAAACTGGTGGAAGCACTTATAGCACTAATCGATCGGGTCGGCCTGCCTGTCGATTCGGTGGCGATATCCTCCTTTGACCACCGGTTGCTGTATGAAGTTCAGTCGCGGCGCGCAGACCTTGTGGTCAATGCGCTGATCGGCTCAAACCGTCTGCTCGGCAATCGCTGGGGCTCCTTTGAATTCAAGGTCTATAACGCCAATGCTGCCCATATCGACGAGGCGCAGCTCAGCAACGCCCAGGCGCATGGCTGCCGGGTCAATCTCTACACCGTCAACGATCTGGAGCAGGCAAGAACATTCGCCCGGCTCGGAGTGGCCGGGCTGATAACCGACTATCCGCAATACCTGGTTTCGCTGAAAACCTGAGCCGCGAGCAAAACCCGCTCATCTGCGCTCGAAGAAAAACTGCTGTCAGGCCGGCTTGAATTGACCATTGGGCCAGGACGGGGTATTGATCACCGTGCCCAGGTTATAGCGCACCATCCTGGTGCGCAGCTCGATAAGCTGCTGGATCAGGGTTGGTTCGGCCCGGGCATAGGCCTCTTCATCGGCCACCCGTTTCACCACGATACCAAGCAGTTCGGTGATCGCGTTGCCCACCGAATTCTGGCTGATGGTCACGATCAGCCTGCCCTCATCGTCGCGGTAGATAATCTGTTTATAGGCTGGCTGCCAGCGGATTTCATTGGCAAAGCCCGGGTCTTCGAGAACCTGCAGCCTGAGCATCCGTGCCGCCTGATGAAAGTCATCGCTGTAAAGCAGAATATTTTCAATCTGTTCCGGAAAAATCGCCGTGGGCGGAACCCTGCTGTCCTCGGAAGCCACCAGAGCGAAGAAGGCCCGGTAGAAGTCGAGAAAACCCTTCAGGATTAGATCATACTCCTTCCAGAACCGGCCGTCGTCCAGGGTCTGGGCACCACCGATAATCTGCCAGCTCGGCAGCCCCTGCGGGTACCCGGTGATGGCCAGCTTGCCGGAATCGGCCGGCAGCGGCCGCAGAACCTCGAGATCAAGCACCTTGAAAAAACGCAGATACACCTCACTGAGGTAATTCAGAAACAGTCCGTTATGCCCGCTGTCAGTCAGGTTCGGGTTGTCGTCGGCGGCATGTTCAGAGGCGGCGATAAGCGCATTTTCATAGACCATGAAATGATTGTGGATCATCCGGATGCTGGGCACGCCCGGTTTGTTCAGAGGCCAGGTGGCATCGAGGCTGGCCTCCCCGCAGAACACCAGATGTTCGGCCGGGTCGGGGTACTTTTCCAGCATATATTGCAATACCACCTTGGTCATCCGGCTGAAGACAATATTGGCCTCACGGCTGAGCTGGTCACGCCGTACCGGCCTCCCCATCGGGTCGAGCACGTGCTGGGAGGTGTCGTAGATGATCGAGGCGTCGAACAGATTTGAATGACCGATGGCCTTGCGGTACAACAGGAAGCCCAGGTCGTTGCGCAGCAGACCGTTTTCCCTGGTCAGATGCCGAAGGTTGCAGGGAGAGTTGTAGAACTCAGTCGGAGCAACGCCTTCGGGTATTTCCAGTGGCAGCTGGCGATGCGGGGTAATTACCTGACGGGGGGCACTGGTGGTCATGGGCTTCTTTCTGGCTGAGATTGGCTGTGGTTGACTATATATCTCTGAGTCTGGCTGATTCTGCCAAGCTGGCCCGGCTGCATTCACGCTTGGGTCAGTGTGTGACGGTTTCTATCCGGCATTAAAACGGCTCAAAGATACCATATTTGCGCGGATCATCACCATTGGAATTTGCCAGGCATCGAACAACAACCAACACCGGGGTCAAGCTCGTTTAGAGCGCTCGCTGTTCTGCAAACATTTCCGATTTCCCGCCGATTATGCTATAGTCCCAGGAAATCGGGGTATAATCCAGAAAAACCCAAGCTGCATTCCAGGTAAAAGCCCTGCAGGTTTTGGCCCCCGGCCCCCGGGGAAATATATCCTTTGAGTCAACCAGAGTTTCAGGGTCACACGCGTCGATGTCAACCGCGGCTGTTCCCGCAGGAAACGTAAATCTATATAAATAACGATTATTTATGAAGTTTCTTTTCACCCAGCTCCTGTTCTTCTTTCAGCACAAGACCACCAAACGCAACCTGGTGGTTCTTTCCAAATTTTTCGCCTTTCTGATCCTGATCGTCTGTGTGTATTCGGTACTCTTTCACCTGCTGATGATGTACGAAGACCGTTATTACAGCTGGGTAACAGGATTCTACTGGACCATGACCGTGATGTCCACGCTCGGTTTCGGCGACATCACCTTCCATACCGACCTCGGGCTGATCTTTACGATTATGGTTCTGACTTCGGGTATTTTGTTTCTGCTGATCATCCTGCCCTTTACCTTCATCCAGTTCTTTTACGCCCCGTGGCTCGAGGCCCAGGAGCGGGCCCGTACACCCCGAAAGCTGCCCGAAGACACCCAGGGTCATGTAATCATCACCAGCGTCGACCCGATCACCACCCGGTTGATCGAACACCTTAACCGCCAGGGGATCAAATACTATATCGTCACCGGCGATGCCCAGCAGGCCAGCAACCTCATGGATAACGGTTATCAGGTCGTGATTGGCGAACCGGATCGGCCGGGTACCTATCGTCTGATCCAGGTCGATAAAGCCGCCCTGGTGGTGGTCACCAACGACGACCTGATCTCAACCAATATCAGCTTCACCATCAGGCAGGTGAGCCAGGATGTGCCGATCGTCACCAACGCCAACAACGAACACTCCATCGACATCCTCGAATATTCCGGCAATATCAGCGTCTATCAGTTTATGAGGATGCTCGGCGAATCCCTGAGCAAGCATGCCTTCGGGGTTGGTCAGGGAACCAACATCATTGGCCGCTTCGACGAACTATTGATCTCCGAGCTGCCGGTCAGATATACCGAGCTGGAAGGCAAGACCCTGGCCCAGTCGGGAATCCGGCAGTCTACGGGGGTCACCGTGATCGGCATGTTGGAGCAGGGTAAGCTCCTCGTCTCGACCCCGCAAACCGTGATCACCCCGCGCACCATCCTGATGCTGGCCGGCTCCACCAGCCAGCTCAAGGCCTTCAACGATTCCTTTACAATCAAATACGAACAGGAGCCCGATAAGCCCCAGGTGCTGATCCTGGGAGGCGGCAACGTCGGCCAGGTGGCCGCCGAGACCCTGGCCGAATACAACATCAACTACCGGATCATCGAAAAGCGCGAAATCAAGGCCGAAGGGCCGCACCGCAAGTTCACCACGGTGGGCGACGCCGCCGATATCAACACCTTGAAAGAAGCGGGGATCGACACCGCCAAATCGGTAATCGTCACCACCCACAGTGACGATATGAACATCTATCTGACCTTTTACTGCCGACAATTGCGCCCCGATATCCAGATCATCAGCCGCTCCATTCTCGAGCGCAACGTGGCCAAACTGCATATGGCCGGTGCAGATCATGTGATGTCCTACGCTTCACTCGGCGCGGGCACCATTTTCCAGCTGCTCAGGCCGAACGAGGTCTCGCTCTTCACGGAAGGGTTGATGGTAATCAACCGCAGGGCCGGCAACAGCCTGGCCGGCAAAACCATCATGCGTTCGGGAATCCGTGAAAAAACCGGCTTCTCCATCATTGCCATCAGGCGGGAAGGCCGTCTGATCGTCAGCCCCAATCCTGACACCGAAATCATGGAAGCCGATGAACTGATCGTCATCGGCACCTCGGTTAACGAGGCCGTTTTCAAAGAGTTGTAGAGCCCGGGCAACCTGCGGCAGAAACGTTTCGTCGGATAACCCTCGAGCTTGTTTTAGCGGCAGGCTACGTGCGCCGCTTCAAGCTCAGCCGTGACCTGCTCGACGGATGCCGGGTCAACCGCCCGGGTCCCCTCCAGCAGTACACTGGTCTGATAGCCGAGCGAAGCGCTGTCGAGTGCGGTGAATTTGACGCAATAGTCAAAGGCCAGGCCGACCACCTCGACCTCGGTGATATCATAGGTCTGCAAAGCCCGGTGCAGCCCGGTATCGTGACGGCGGGCATTGTCGAAGAAGGCGGAATAGGAGTCCACCCGCGGATCGTGGCCTTTCTGGATGATCAGCGAGCGCTGGCCCTGCCTGGTGATATCGACCAGCGTCTGCCGAATTTGTTCGGCCAGGCGGGCCCCGTCGCTGCCGGCGACGCAGTGATCCGGCCAGAGCATTTGCGCAAGTCCGTCTAACTCATGCATTTCAAACGGCTGCCTGTCTGGATGGCTCGAGGAAAACGAGCCGTGGTCCTGGGGATGCCAGTCCTGGGTCGCCACGACCAGCTCGTAGCGGTCCTGTTTGCGCATCAGCCGCACGACAAAAGCAAGGATCGCATCACCATCGGCCACGGCCAGCGCACCGCCGGGCAGAAAATCATTCTGGATATCAACAATAATCAGGGCTCTGCTCATGGTGTTCACCCCTGCGTTGGAGAAAAAAATCCCGTACAGCTTTAACCGGATGAATTATCGTTGTTGTTGGCGCTGAGGCGCTGTTTGATGATCTCGAATTCATGACTGCGCATCTCTTCGCGGTGCCTGAACAGCTCCTCTGAAAGGCCGGCCGGATAGGCGTGCGGGTTGTCGAAGCGAAAGATTGCCCGATCAAAAGCTGCCAGGCCGTCCAGCGTCCGCTGCCGCATGGCAGAGACCGGCTCACGGCGGCCTATTCGTTGTCCGCTGGCAAACAGCGGTTCGAGCAGAAGCTCGATCTCTGTGTTCCTGGTCGAGATGATTTTTCTTTTCCAGGGGTCTTCGGGGGAGATGATCGTAATGACTTTTTCCGTGGTTGCCGGAGGCTCCTCGGTCAGGGTATCGAAAATCACGTCACCCACATGAATCCGATCCTGGCTCAGCCGGGCGATGTCGAGACAGCCGGGCAGTGAGGTCTTGGCCGCCTGCTCCGAGAGCTTGATTCGCTCGACGGTCTCGCCTTCGATATTTTCGATGGCGGCCAGTTTGTAGACGCCGCCCAGGGCCGGTTCATCGAACGCGGTGATCAGCTTGGTACCGACACCCCAGGCATCGATCGGGGCCCCCTGGGACTTGAGACTGGCGATCAGCCGCTCATCGAGATCGTTCGAGGCAACGATCCTGGTTGCCTGAAAACCATGCTCATCCAGAAGACGCCGGGCCTGGCTGGACAGGTAGGCGAGATCGCCCGAGTCCAGCCGGATACCGAGAAGATCGGCGCCGCGCTCACGAAGCATCCTGCCGGCCTCGATCGCATTTCGCACCCCTTCCAGCGAGTTATAGGTATCCACCAGGAGCACCGCGTTGTGTGGAAACTGGTCGATATAGGCAGCAAATGCCTCCGGTTCGCTGTCAAAGGCCATGACCCAGCTATGGGCATGGGTTCCCTTTACCGGGATGCCGAAGCGGGCCGCCGCCAGCACGTTCGAGGTGGCATCGACCCCGCCGATATAAGCGGCCCGACTGGCCGACAGGCCGCCGTTGAGGCCATGGGCACGACGTAGACCGAACTCCAGCACCTCATCGTCGCCGGCGGCCAGACGAACCCGCGAGGCCTTAGTGGCCACCAGGGTCTGAAAGTTCATCAGGGTCAGCAGGGTGGTTTCGATAAGCTGCGCATCCAGCAGCGGGGCGCGCACCCGAATAATCGGTTCATGGGGAAAGATAATGGTGCCTTCGCGAACCGTTTCGATCGAGCCCCGAAACCGCCACCTTCCAAGAAAATCGAGAAAGTCCCTGGTAAACAGCGGCTGGTTGCTGCTGCCTTTGAGAGAAGCGAGAAAGTCGATATCCCCCTCGCCGAACCGATGGCTCTCGAGCCAGTCTGCAAAGCTGCTCTGTCCGGCGGCTACCACATATCTGCCGCCGAAAGGAGGCTGCCGGTAGAACATATGAAAAATGGCACCCCGCCCGGTGAGGCCGTGGGCATAGTAGCCCTGAGCCATGGTGAGCTGGTACAGATCCGTGGCCAGGGCCCATGAGGTACTATCCTGGGTCGTGACTGAATTCAAGGTGTCTGCGGTCACTGTCTATCCCTGATCGAGTATGGCGCCGTCTTGGATTCAAAGCGCCTCAGCTCAAATCCTAATGCTTATTCGACGTTTTGGCAAAAACAGATCAACGGCCGAACTGGGTAATGCACAGCAGGGTATTCCACTTCTCCTGACTCTGCCAGCGTTTCAGCAGCAGTATCTGATTGTCTTCGAGCAGCGGCAGCAAGGCCTTGGTCTCGACCTGATTAAGGCCCGAGAATACGAGCCAGCGATGGGCGGACAGCCTTGCCTCGGCAACCAGCTCAGCTAAAACCCGAAAGCCGATATTGGCTACCAGCAGCTCGGAAGAGCATTGGACGAAATGCTGGGCGTGTCCGCAGGCGACGAGGATTTCAGCCTCGAGACCGTTATGTATCACATTGGCGCGCGCGGTGCGCGCCGCCAGCATATTGTTGTCGACCGCCACGACCCGGGAACACCCAAGCCTGGCCGCGGCCAGGGCGAGCAGGCCGCTGCCGGTGCCCAGGTCGAGCATCCTCGTTATCGGGGCACCTCCACAGACAATTTCAATGGCCGTCAGGCAGGCCAGCGTGGTCGGATGCGTACCGTTGCCAAAAACCAGCCCCGGCTCGAAGCGCAGCCCGATTTCATCACCCGCCGGTACCCGCTTGAGCCAGGGCGGGGTGAGCACAAACCGGCCTATTTTCAGGGGTTCGACAAAATCCCCCTGCCACTGCCGATAGGTCATCGTCAAATAATCGGTCTGCTCGAGTTCACCGCAGGTTTCCAGCAGGGTATCGACAAAGCGCTGCCGGGGCTGCAGAAAGAACAGAAACGAGTAACCGTCCTCTTCCCAAGTGCCCAGAAAATCGCCCGGACCGTCGCTGACCTGAGGCGGATGGCCTTTCAGGCAGTAGATATGTAATAGGGTATCGGGAAACAGGGGTTTAGTCGTCTGCACAACGTCCACACAGAGCCTGGGCGATTAAGGATATACTCCGGGCAAAACGTGCCATGCCCGGGCATTTATCGGGTCGCTTTTCCTGGCATTTTTTAACAGTTTAATGCACAATGGACAATGAATTCTTAGTGTATTCATAGAAGCTCCAGGACCGGAGCCAACAGAAAAACGAATCAACAAGATGTGGGATCAACGATACCGTGAACCGGGGTTCGCTTACGGGACCGAACCAAACGATTTTCTGGTTGCCTCACTGCCGCTGTTCAAACCCGGATCAGGCGTTCTCTGCCTCGCCGAAGGTGAAGGGCGCAACGGCGTCTATCTGGCTCAACATGGCCACCAGGTTACCGCCGTGGACTCATCTGCGGTCGGCCTCGAAAAGGCGCAGCAACTTTGCCGTTCACGCGGTGTCTCCCTGAAAACAGTTCAGGCTGACCTGGCCAGCTTCATGATCCCCCCCGATGGCTATGATGCCATCGTTTCGATCTTCTGCCATCTTCCCGGACCGCTGCGCAAAGACCTGCACCGCCGCGTCCAGGACGGTCTGCGCCCCGGTGGACTGTTTCTCCTGGAAGGCTACGCCAAAGGCCAGCTTGAACGTGGTACCGGCGGGCCGCAGAACAAAGAGCTGCTGCTGGACCTCGAAGACGTGAAAAATGAACTGGCCGGCCTGCACCTAGCCCGCGCGACAGAGCTCGAACGAGAAATCCACGAAGGGTCATATCACAACGGCATCGGTGCTGTTATCCAGATCGTAGGCCTCAAAGATAGTGGCTGAGACCGGTTTCGACCGCTCCGCTTTTGAGCCGGAATTTATTGTCTGAGAATGAGGAGTGCATATGGATGTACACATACTCTGGTACCACTGGTTGATCCTGGGCATGCTGCTGATGCTTGGCGAGATGCTCGTGCCCAGTTTCACCCTGTTCTGGTTCGGCCTGGCCGCTCTGCTGATCGGCCTTTTACTGTTGATTCTTCCGGATCTGGCCTTGAGCCTGCAGCTGCTGATCTGGGCAGCCGCATCGATCGCCTTTACCGTGCTCTGGTTCAAGTTCTTCAAACCAACCATGATCGACCGCACCAAGGCGGGCGTATCCAGAGAAGCGGTCACCGGCGAGACCGGCACCGTCATCAAGGCACCCCAGGACGATATTCGAGGTATTGTGCGCTTTTCGATGCCGCTGCTGGGTTCGGATGAGTGGGAATTTATCTGCCGGGAGGACTGCAGCGTCGGAAACCGGGTCGAGGTCATCGATGTCTCCGGCAATACGCTTGTGGTCCATGTAAAACAATAACCCTTTCTTAACTCTTGTAATATTCAGGCTAAACGCTTCGGAGAAACGCTTATGGAAATCGGCATACTTTACTCTACGTTCATCTTTGCGCTGATCGTCGTGGTCACCCTGTTCAAAGGGGTGAAAATAGTACCCCAGGGGTCGAAATGGGTCATTCAGCGACTGGGAAAATTTCACTCGACCCTGAACCCGGGCCTCAACTTCATCATTCCCTATTTCGACCGGGTGGCCTACCGGGTCACCACCAAAGATATCGTGCTCGACATTCCCAGCCAGGACGTGATCACCAAAGACAACGTGGTGATCATCGCCAATGCGGTGGCCTTCATCAACATCCTCCAACCGGAAAAAGCGGTGTATGGCGTGGAAAACTACATTATCGCGATCCAGAATCTGGTGCAGACCTCGCTGCGCTCGATCATCGGCGAGATGCAGCTCGACGATGCTCTGTCCAGCCGTGACAAGATCAAAGCAACCCTGAAGGCTTCGATCTCAGACGATATCTCCGACTGGGGGATCACCCTGAAGACGGTTGAAATCCAGGATATCAATCCCAGTTCGACCATGCAGACGGCGATGGAGGAGCAGGCCGCAGCCGAGCGTCAGCGCCGGGCCACGGTAACCCGGGCCGATGGTGAGAAACAGGCGGCGATTCTGCAGGCCGAGGGGCGCCTCGAGGCTTCCACCAGGGACGCCAAGGCCAAAATCGTTCTGGCCGAGGCCAGCCAGCAGGCCATTGAAAAAGTCACCCAGGCCATCAAGGAGCAGGAGTTGCCGGTCATGTACCTGCTCGGCGAAAAATATATCGAATCGATAAAAGCAATCTCCACCAGCGACAATTCAAAAACCATCGTCCTGCCCGCCGACATTCCGGCCGCCATCCGCGGTGTCATGGGAGGGTTGAGCAAATAGTCTCACCTTCAGCTTTCGGAGCAGGCTGCCGGCCTTGTATCTGAGGGCTGGGGTTGAACAATGCTCATCGATACATGGCTTTTCTGAGACTTCTGCCTTCAGCAGTGCTTCTGCTGCTGGCCCTGGTTATTTCCCCGTGGCCAGCCTTCGCCCAACAGGAGAACGGCCCGATAATCCTCGGCCAATCCTGCGCCCTTTCCGGACCGGCCAAAAACCTCGGCCTCGAGATGCGGGCCGGGTTGCTGGCCGCCTTTGCCTTCATCAACGATCTGGGTGGTATCGGCGGCAGACAGGTGCACCTGATCAGCCTCGACGACGGCTACGAGCCGGACAAGGCGGTCAAAAACACCATTCGGCTGATCCGTGAGGATGACGTGTTTCTGCTGATCGGCGAAGTCGGGACGCCGACCTCCAAAGCCGTCATTCCAATCATCGAGGAGTATAAAATTCCATTTTTTGCCCCGTTCACCGGGGCCGAACTGCTCAGAGAACCGTTCAGACGCTATGTGATCAATGTCCGGGCCAGCTATTACCAGGAGATGGAGGAGCTGGCATCGTATCTGATCGACCGGAAGAAAATTGAGCGCATCGCCTGTTTCTATCAAAATGACAGCTACGGCTACGCCGGGCTGCGGGGCATCGAGCGCGCCCTGGCCCGTCGCGGTATGCAACTGGTCTCGAAAGGCAGCTACGAACGCAACACCCTGGCGGTCATGGGCAGCATCAAAGAGATTTACCAGGCCGAACCCGAAGCGGTGGTGCTGGTGGGCGCCTATCCTGCCTGCGCCGAATTTATCAAGCTCAGCAAAACCAAAGTCGATCCTGAACTCGGTTTCTACAACATATCCTTTGTCGGCACCGAAAGCCTGAAACAGGCCCTGGGCGCCTACGGTGAAAATGTGATCGTCTCCCAGGTGGTGCCCGACCCGAAAAAAGACTCGATCCCGCTGATCAGAGAGTACACCGATTCGATGCGGCGCTATCAGCACGATGCCCCACTCAGCTTCACCAGCCTTGAAGGCTACATTGCCGGCAAACTGTTTGCGGCCATCGCCCAGGCCGTTTCCGGTATGTTGACCCGGGAATCTTTTATCTCCACGATGCAGGAAGTAGGCCGGTTCGATCTCGGCGGGGTCGTGCTGCAGTTCGGCCCCGACGACCACCAGGGCATGGACGATATTCATCTTACCTCTATATACCCGGAAATATTGAGCATCCATACCACCGAACAAAGCGGACAGCCGTCGCCGAGCCCCTCCGAGACAAATGACTGAAAGGTTGCTCTCCTCAATGTTGGGCCGCCTGAAGACCTGGAAGATATCGCTCTCAGCCGCCCCCTTCTACGCCTCGCTTCTGGTCATCCTGGCTCTGGCCATTTTTATCGGCATCTTCTGGGCAATCAACGAGTATCAGGCCTACCAGGAGAGTATCGAAAATATCCGGACCACCTACGAGGAGCAATACCGGGACCGGGTCCGAGAGGAGCTGGAAAATGTGGTCGATTTTATCGAATACACCCGGACCCAGGCCAATATCACCGCGGTTGACTCAATCAGAAACCGGGTCCAGTCAGCCTATACCATCGCCTCTCACCTCTATTCGATGTACAAGGATGAAAAATCGGTGGCTGAAATCAGGGCCATGACGGTCGAGGTGCTCAGACCCATTCGCTGGTATGGTGAACGGGGCTATTATTTCGCCGGCAGAACCCAAACCGGCCTGATCGATCTGTTCGCCGACGAGCCGTCTTTTGAAGGCACCACCGGGCTGCAGCAGGCCGGTGGTGCGATGACCCAGGCGGTGGCGGACATTATCGAGATCGTCACGCAAAAAGGTGCCGGCACCTATCGCTACGACCTGCGCAAACCGGCCTACCCCGAGCAGGTCTTTTCGCAGATCTGCTTCGTTAAATATTTCGAGCCGCTGGACTGGTTTCTCGGGGCGGGAATCTACAACAACGACATGGAAAGCATGAACCAGGCCGAGGCGCTGGCCAGGATCGATCAGATCAGCTTCGGCCAGGGCGGTGAGGTGTTTGTCTTCAGGGGCGACGGCACCATCATCAGCCATCGCGACGAGCAACTCATCGGCCGCTCGATCCGGGCCATGCAGCGTCCGGACGGCACCCCGGTCGGCGAGAGACTCTATCAGGCCGCTGGTTCGGACAACCAGGGCTATGTGATCTACCAGGAACCCGGCAGTGCAGAACTCCCGGCTCAGCAGAAACTCAGCTATATCCGCCCGTATCACGACTGGGGCTGGGTTATCGGGGTGAGCATGTATATGAATGAGATGGAGGGGCTGATTGCCGGTGCCACCCAGACCTATCGGCGGATTGCCTTTAAAAATGTGTCCACCTTCATCTTTTTATTCTCGGTCGCTGTCTCGCTCCTGCTCCTGGTGGCCTACTACTATACCATCAAGATCAAACAGGGCTTCAGCCTGTTCACCGATTTTTTCCGCCGGGCCGCAGACGCCAAGGTAAAAATCGAGAAAGACGACCTGGCCTTCATCGAATTCGAAGACCTGGCGGTACTGGCCAACGACATGGTCGAGGACCGCATCCACAAAGAGGTCCTGCTGCACCGCGATGAACTGCGGCTCGACACCCTGCTGCAGCTTGGCATGATGGACAACTATACACTCAAGGATAAATATGAATTCACCCTGCAGAGAATCGTTGAAATCACCCGTTCCGAAGAGGGTTATATGGCGCTGGTCAACAAACCCCAGCGGCATGTCACCATTATTTCCCACCGCACCGCCGCCGGTGAGAAAGTCCCTTACAGCAACAAGCGCCAACTCTCCAGCAGTGTCGAGAAAGGCGGTCTGCCGGGCCAGGCCGTATTGACCCGCAAACCGCTGCTCTGCAATGACTGCAAAAAAACTGGCCAGGCCGAGCGTTACCCCTACCAGGTTGATGTCCGCCGACACCTCGATGTGCCGATCTTCAACAGCGGTCAGATTGTGCTGGTGGCCGGCGTCTGCAACAACAAATCCAATTACGTCACTTCCGATGTGCGGCAGATGACCATGGTCCTGGAAGGCATGTGGCTGCATATTTTAAAAACCAGATCGGAAAAAAAGATGGGGCGTCTGGAGCGGCAGATCATCGCGGTTCGGGAAGCGGAACGCTCCAATATCGGCAGAATCCTGCACGATGATCTCGGCTCACACCTGAGCGGTGTCGAACTGCTCAGCAAGGCGCTGCAGCGCAACCTGGAAAAAGAAATCCCTCAGCGGGCCACACAGCTCGGCTCGATCCGGGAACTGATCGTCGATGCCACCGAAAAAACCCGGCGCCTGGCCCGGGGACTGTATCCGGTGCATATCATTGAAAACGGCCTCGAAGCCGCCATCGAAGAGCTGGCCGTGGAGATCCAAACCCTGTTCGGTATAAGCTGCGAACTTTCCTTCAACGGCGAAGAGGAGTATATTGACAACAACATCGCCACGCATATCTATTACATAATCAGAGAGGCCGCTTTTAACGCGGCCCGGCACGGCAAGCCGGAAAATATCGGCATCACCATGCACAGCGAGACCTATTTATTGTCGGTGCAGGTCATAGACAACGGCAGCGGCTTCGATACCAAGTCGACCCGCAGGGGCATGGGACTGCACACCATGGAATACCGGGCCAAGGCAATCGGTGCGGTACTGAAAATAAAATCGAACGGCCATGCGGGAACGGTCATCTCCGTTTCACGCGAAATTACAAACTGATGACCAAGATACTGATCGTTGACGACCACCCGATCTTCCAGATGGGGATGAAGGAGCTGCTGAACCAGGAAGACGATTTTACCGTCTGCGCGGTGGCGGAGGATTTTGCCAGTGCCCGGCAGGCCCTGCTCGAACACGGCCCGGATCTGGTCATCATCGACATCTCCCTGGCCGAGGAAAACGGCCTCGACCTGGTCAAGGAGATCTGCCTCAAGCACAGCGGCCTCTCGGTGCTGGTACTTTCGCTGCACGACGAATCGGTCTGGGCGGAACGGGCTATCCGGGCCGGTGCCCGGGGCTACGTGATGAAGAAGGAGGCCTCCGAGTCGGTCATTTCAGCCATTAGAAATATCCTCAGCGGAAAGATACACGTGAGCCCGGATATGATGGCTCATCTGCTCGACAAGTTTCAAGGCAACCCGAGTGCTCAGGGCGCGCCTACTGTGGATGTCCTGACCGACCGTGAGCTCGAGGTGTTCCGGCTCATCGGCTCCGGTCTGTCCACCAGGGAAATCGCCGAGCGCATGAAACTCGGTATCAAGACCATCGGCACTTACCGCGACCGGATAAAGCAGAAACTGTGCATCAAAAGTGCAGCAGAACTTACCAGGCGCGCCGTTCTGTGGAGAGAAAACGAGCATTTCGGCATTTCAGAACAGCCCAGGTAGGGCCCTCAGCGACCCTTCAGTTCAATTTTTCAAGCTCTTTCACAATCGACTCAAGCGGTGGCCGCACATTGATATCGGAGACAATCAGCCCGCTGATCCGTCCCTGATGATCGATGAAGATCAAAGCTCGCTCGGCTGTTCCATCGCCCCTGAGCACGCCGTAACGTGAAGCAACTTCACCGTGGGGCCAGAAATCCGACAGCACCTCGAACCAGATATTGCCCATCTGCTGGACCCAGGCATGCAGGGTCGGAACATTATCGACAGAAATCCCCAGAAGTGTCGCGTTATACTGGTCGAACAGGGGGCGGCTGATGCCGTAGCCCGGCCACTGATCCGAACAGACCGGTGTCCAGGCCGCCGGTACAAAAGAGATAACCACGTTCTTGTGTCCCCTGAAGGTGCTCAGCCTGACGGCCTTGCCTGAAATCGCTGGGAGTTCGAAATCAGGCGCGATATCGCCGACCTGCACCTGCAATTCACTGTCGACGGGTTGAAGTCTACCGGTGTCGTAGACCAGCGAACTGTAATGCTTTTGCGCCGTTAAACCCGGCGTCGCCCAGCCCAGTGCCAAAATACAGCAGAAGCATGCGGCCAGCCCAGCCTTGTAAATCATGACCTTCATCTTCAGTTCGCTCCCGCGGCAATGAGTTCCTTGAGAAAATCCGCCGCGCTGTAAAATCCCCCCGACTGCCTCAGAACGATGGAAAAGCCGCCGGCTGCATCTCTTCTGGCTCCGACGAAACCGGGGGTACCGGCACCGGCCAGGGCGTTGTAGATGGCCATATCCTGGTCTGAAAACAGCGGGAATTCGACATCATAGGTTTTGCCAAAGTGATCCACTTCAAAATCCGAGTTGCTCGCCCCGATACCGATGATCTTGACCTTAGGCTCTGAGCCGGAAAGCGCCTGCATCAGCTCGTACAATTCGTTGACCAGCGGCGCCTCTGCCTGACAATAAGGACAGTACATGCTGAACAGTTCTATGAGCAGAATATCGGCATCGATCTCCACCACCTCAAAGGTTGCCCCATCTCCACTTTCCTGCAGGCCCAGATAGGTGCGGTGATGTTCGTCGGCGGGAACCGGCAGAACAAGCTGGGGAAGCGGTTCTGACTCAGCCATGAGCGCAGCTGGGAAGCAGACGAAAAGCATGAGCATAACGCCTGCGCGAAGCATGAAAATTATTGGTTTGTGCATGGTTCCTCCATCAGCATAAGATCGCCCTTAGTGGAAAAAAGTTATCACTAATACCCGTATACGCTAGCTCAAGGGTTGTTGCAGAGCAAAGTTTTTCTTTATACACGGCCCGTACCCTGTAATTGAGTTGCGTGGGCCGCTCACCTGAAATCCCGCAAAAATCGGCTATCGCCAGGCCACACCCAAGCGACGTAGGCCAGACGCTTACATCACTATGCATATAGTCCTTACGCGATCACTCACATCCTGCCTACGCAACAAAAGGGCATCGGCCGCTTTTCCTGCAGCCTCTGGTCATATATCATGCGGTGTGCTGACCTAGATATCGTCCGGAAGTCTGGTCGATACAAACTGCTTAAGTCTCATTTGGCTGTGTTTCGCAGTATTAATTCAACCACCCGCAAAGGAGGGCTCATGATGGAGAACGACAAGAAGCAAAGACGTTCGTTTCTGAAGCACATCCTTGCCGGATCGGCGGTACTGGCAGGTGCTGCCGCCGCAATCAAACCGGCGAGGGCAACCACTTCGAAAAGCTTGAAAAGCGATGACGAAGTCCTCTACCAGGAAAGTGATTCGTTTAAGAAATATTACAAATCACTGCGCTCTTGAACAGATACGAAAAGCTTCAATAGAGGAGGCAAAACAAGATGGCCATCAGCAAAAACAGAAAGCCCTCACCGGGGAAAACGGTGTCCAGCGGCCGGCGGGTGACGTTAAACCCAAAAGTCGCCAGGAGATCGTTTCTGAAGCTGTCTGCTGCCACCGCGGCCCTGTCCGGTGCAGCAATGACAACCAAACTCACCGGCAAAGCAGTTGCCGCGGAAAAGGCGGCACCATACAGCGGCTCCGAGACCGTTCGTACCATCTGCACCTATTGCGCGGTCGGCTGCGGTATCGAGGCAGAAGTGCAGAACGGCGTCTGGGTTCGCCAGGAAGTCGCCGCCGATCATCCGGTTTCACGCGGTGCCCATTGTTGCAAGGGTGCCGGAGCAATCGACATGGTGATCAGTGAAAAACGGCTGAAAAGCCCGATGAAGCGGGTCAACGGCAAATGGACCACTATCGGCTGGGATCAGGCCATTGATGAGATCGGCAACAAACTCACCGAATTGCGCGACAATGACGGTCCCGATGCCCTGCATGTCAACGGCAGCGCCAAAGTCTCCACGGAGATGGCCTACCTGCAGCGTAAATTTGCTGGCTTCTGGGGATCGAACAACATAGATCATCAGGCCCGTATCTGACACTCCACAACGGTGGCAGGTGTCGCCAATACATGGGGTTACGGAGCAATGACCAACAGCCTGAACGATATCAGGCATGCCAAATCAATGATCTTTATCGGATCGAACGCCACGGAGGCTCACCCGGTATCCATGCAGCATATCCTGCATGCCAAAGAGGTGAACAACGCCCCGATCATCGTCGTCGATCCGCGTTATACCAAATTAGCCGCCAAGGCAACCGAGTTTGTCAGAATCCGACCCGGTTCGGATGCCGCCTTTATCATGGGCCTGATCAATGAGGTTATCGCCAACGGCTGGCAGGACAAGGAATTCATCCAGAGCCGTGTATCCGGCTATGAAGAGATGGCCGAAGTGGCCAAGCACTACACGCCTGAGGTGGTCGAGGACATCACCGGCATTCCGGCCGAACAGACCAAACGGGTGGCGCAGATACTGGCCCAGAACAGGCCGGCTTCCCTGACCTGGTGCATGGGCGGAACCCAGCACCATATCGGCTCTTCCATCACCCGGACCTTCTGCATCCTGCAGCTGGTTCTTGGCAATATGGGCAAATCCGGTGGCGGCACCAATATCTTCCGCGGCCATGACAATGTCCAGGGCGCCACGGATATGTGTGTTCTGGCCGACAGTCTGCCGGGCTATTATGGACTGTCCGACGGCGCCTGGAAGCACTGGTGTCGTGTCTGGGATGTCGATTACGATTACATCGTCGGCAGATTTCCCGACAAGGAGTGGATGGGCAAAAAAGGCTTCAGCCTGGCCCGCTGGTACGAGGGCGTCCTGGCCGAAGAGAAACTGGAAACCCCGACCCCGGTCAAGGCCATGATCCAGTGGGGCTGTGGTTCCAACTCCAACTCCCAGTACAACCGGGTGGTCAAGGCCCTGAACAAACTGGAACTACTAGTCATCGTCGATCCGTTCCCGACCATTGCCGCGGCCGTGACCAAGACCGACAATGTCTATCTGCTGCCCAGCGCCAGCCAGTATGAGACCTCCGGTTCAGTAACCTCGACCTCGCGCCAGATCCAGTGGCGCTACAAGGTTGTCGATCCGGTCTACGACTCGAAAGACGACTACGAGATCATGTCACTGCTGGTCAACAAGCTCGGCTTCGCTGACGAGTTTTATAAAAACATCAAGGAAGTGCCCGAAGACATTACCCGCGAGATCAATAAAGGTACCCTGACCATCGGCTACAACGGTCAGACGCCCGAGCGGATCAAGATGCACATGGAGAACTGGCACACCTTCGATATCGACGATCTGCAGGCCAAAGGCGGTCCCTGTGACGGCGACTATTACGGTATGCCGTGGCCATGCTGGACCGATGAACACCCGGGGACACCGATCCTTTACGATATTTCCAAGCCGGTGGCTGAAGGCGGACTGCCGTTCAGAAACCGCTTCGGCGATGTCGCCACCTATATTATGAGCGGCCGCGAGGAAGGCCAGCTCGCTGCCAAGGGTGTCTGCAATCCCGGCAGTGAGGTTCAGGGCGGCTACTCGGAATTCAAGGAAGTGGTTCCTGGCACCAACTGGAAAACTGATCTCTCCCAGAAGACCATCAAAACCGCCCTTGACAAGGGGATGGCGCCGTTTGGCAACGCCCGGGCCCGGTGCGTGGTCTGGAACTTCCCGGATCAGATTCCGATTCACCGCGAACCGCTGCATTCACCGCGTCCGGATTTGGTCGACAAATACCCGACCTACGAGGACAAGCCCAACCATTTCCGCGTTCACACCAGATACAATACGGAACAGAACAAGGATCTGGCCAAGGATTACCCCTACGTCCTGACCACCGGCCGTATGGTCGAGCATATGGGCGGCGGGGCCGAGACCAGAAGTTCCAAATACCTCTCCGAGCTGCAGCCTGAGATGTACGCGGAAATCAACCCGCGTCTGGCCAACAACCTGGGTATCCGCAAGGACGACATGATAGTTATCGAGTCGCCCGAAGGCTCCAAGATCAAGGTTAAGGCATTCATCACCCCACGTGTTGACGATAAAACCATATTTCTGCCATTCCATTTCGCCGGCACCCTGATGGGCGAATCATACCTGAAGGATTACCCTGAAGGATACGAGCCTTACGTGGTTGGCGATCCCGGCAATACCGTGACAAATTATGGTTATGACATCATCACACAGATTCAGGCCACCAAGGATGGTCTGTGTAAAGTCACCCGGGCCTAAACGGTCGACTGAGGAGGAATAAAAATGGCACGCATGAGATTTTTATGTGACACAGAGCGCTGCATCGACTGCAGTGGCTGCGTGGTTGCCTGCAAAGAAGGCAACCATGTCCCGGTCGGCATTAACCGCCGACGGGTAATTACGATGAAACAGGGCGAACCTGGTGAGAAATCGATCTCGGTGGCCTGCATGCACTGCTCCGATGCCCCCTGCATCGCTGTCTGCCCCGTTGATGCGATCTACCAGCGGGCTGACGGCATCGTGCTGGTCAGCAAGGAGACCTGCATCGGCTGCGGTTACTGTTTTATGGCCTGTCCGTTCGGCGCGCCGCAGTTCCCGAAAGGCAATGTCTTCGGCGCCCGCGGTGCGATGGACAAGTGTACCTTCTGCGCCGGCGGCCCGGAAGAGAACTTCAGCGCGGAAGAAAAGAAGCTCTACGGTCAGAACCGGATTGCCGAAGGCAAGGTGCCGCTGTGCGCGTCCATGTGCGCCACCAAGGCACTGCTGGCCGGTGACGCCGATGTCGTTGCCGACGTCTTCCGCGAGCGGGTATTCCAACGCGGTTCAGGCGTCAACGCCTGGGGCTGGAACAGGGCCTATAAGAAGGACTGAGCCATAACGGACAGTTTCAGGCCGGCCCGTACCTGCCGGCCTGAATTGTCGTTAAGGAGGAACCGATGCATAGACTCATAGCGTCCGGGGTTCTGGTTATGGTTGTATACGCGATCGCGCTGATCATCGGAACTGCGATTGCCGCTCCAACGTCTTTGACCGGCTTTACCCAGGTATTTTTCCCGCAGCAGTATAGTGAGCTTTACGGGGGAATTACCGGCGACTGGCAGCAGTTGGGCCAGCTTTTCACCCAGCTTCAGGGCGATCTGTTCTGGAAGGTGTTTCTGGGCGTGATTACCGTTGTTCCCGCGGTATTTCTGCTGCATTTTATGATTGTCGGGGCGAAATCGTTCTCCCACGACGGTCCGCAAATACTGTTTTTCAATGCGTTCACCAGACTGATTCACTGGATTGGAGCCATTGCTTTTTCCCTGCTGGTCATAACCGGTCTGCTGATCATCTTCGGCGGGATTTTCGGCGGAGGTGCACCCATCCGGTTTGCCCGAACGGTTCATCTCGTCGCGGCAATTGTCTTCGCCTTCGATGCAGTGCTGATGTTTCTGATCTGGGTAAAGGATATGTTTCCGGCACTCTGTGATATCCACTGGATTTTTATTCTGGGCGGCTATCTGAGCAAAGAGAAAAAACCGGTACCGGCCGGCAAATACAACGCCGGCCAGAAGGCCTGGTTCTGGCTGGCCACCGTCGGAGGACTGGCGATGGCCTACACGGGCTATGTCATCTGGGGTATGCAGGGTGATCTGGATACGGTGAGGCTCTATGCTATTATCCACAATATCCTGGGTATGGTGCTGGTCTCGCTGTTTCTTACCCATCTCTATATGTCGCTGTTTGCGATCAAGGGCTCGCTGAACAGCATGATCACCGGATACAAACCAAAAGAGGAAGTCGATATCCTGCACAGCAGGTACAAGTACGAGTAAGCAGGGCTCGTGCCGCGGAACCGGTCACGGTTCTGTCGCCCCACCCCGCCAGTAAAAAAGAAAAAGGCGCAACCAAAAGGTTCCGCCTTTTTTCTTTCGTAGATTCTGCCCCGCGGGTTATCCCGAAAAAGTCTGATATAGTATTGTTTTATTTTGATTTATTTAAAAAAAAAGGAGATTACCCGGACTATCAGCACAGACAAAAATCCATCAAGATAAAAAAAAATGATGCTTATTATCATTATTTATTCTAAACTGACAGAAATTAATGATGTTTCTCATCATTTAATCCAAATAACGAAGCCGGAACAAGCGGCTTACGATACAAGGTAAACACCCGGACCATGAACCCACTCCATGATCGACCGGGTGTGTTTTTCGCATAGCTCAAGCACCAAAGCAGTAAACTGATAACGGCAGCACCGCTGATGAACGCGTTTCATGGTGATTTTTGCATCGGCAGCAAAGCAGGTCCCGGATGCGGACACCACCTGAGTCGCGTCATCGGTTTTATGATGTTTCTGTAAGAGGACAGATATTTACCATCTGCGTACCGTCGCTGCAGTGCGTCGGGCGGAGACAACCCGCAACCAGAGAGCTGACACAAGGAGGTGATAACAGATTCTGGCGCTCTGCCGAGAAACGGTGACCCCAACGGTTATTTAATCAGAACAACGCAGTGAGGATATAGGAGGGGAATTTTATGGATCCAAAAATGTGGGTGTATATCTTCTTAGGATTATACATAATTTATTGTTTCTGGTGGGGCTTGAGGGGATACTTCACCGAAAAAACGGCTTCTGGCTATGCAATCGGCGGCCGGTCAATCCCCTTCATCGCCTTTCTGATGGCCGCAACCGCCGCATCGTTCTCGGGCTGGACGACGGTTGGCCACCCGGGCTTGATCTGGGGAGCAGGTCTCGCGTATGCCTTTGCCTCATTCTACGTTCTGACCATTCCCATCACCGGCGCCTTTTTCGCCAAGCGCAACTGGCTGATGGGCAAGCGTTACGGTTTTGTCACCCCCGGCGATATGTTCGCCTACTACTACAATAACGAGGCGGTGCGCTGGCTCACGGTGCTTTCGGCCGTCCTCTACTCGATGTTTTATTCCGGCCTGCAGCTGATCGCAGCTGCCAAGCTGTTCCAGATCGTTGCCGGGGTACCCTACACCGCCGGTCTGCTGTTCATGGCCTTCATCGTCTGGTTCTATGTCGTGACCGGCGGGCTTAAGGCCTCCACCTGGGTTGGCGTTATCCAGTTCATCCTGCTGGTGGTCAGTATCATCGTGCTGGGCTTCTACAGCATCAAGGCACCGGCGCTGGGCGGCTGGGGAGCATTCTCGGGTGAAATTGCGAAACTCGATGTGAAATATCTGGAGGTCCCGAAGCTCATTAACTTCGGTCTTGGCGGCGGCTGGACCGCGGTCATGATTCTGACCTATATGTTCGCCCTGATGGGCATCCAGTCATCACCGGCCTTTACCCTGTGGAACTTCGGCATGGCTTCTCCCAAGCCGCTGGCCTGGCAGCAGGTCTTCATGTCCACGTTCGTGGTCGGCTTGGCGCTGTTCTTCTTTACTGCCTTCCAGGGCATGGGTGCCCGTGTTCTCCAGGGCATGGGGGAAATTAATCCACAGGTCGACGGTGACGTGGTGCCGATGCTGATGAACTATCTGTTGCCCGGCCCGATGATGGCTATCGTCTTCCTCGGCATTATCGCGGCGATCCACTCAACGGCGGCGCCCTATATCGGCACCGGCGGCACCATCGTGCTGCGCGACGTCTACTGGCGCTACTTCAAGAAGCAGGAAGCCGGCCATTCCGAGCAGATCTGGGCCAACCGCGTCTTCGTTACGGTGCTCACTGCACTGGCAATTATCGTCAGCCTCACGGCACCGGGAGCCATCGTCATGATCGGCGGCTTCGCCACCTCGTTCGGTTTCATCATGTACCTGATGCTGCTTGGCGTCCATTACGGCTTCAAGTATCCGAGCATGGGTGTTGTCCTCGGACTGATCGGCGCCATCGCCGCCTGTTTCGTGACCTATTTCTGGTACAAGTACCCGCTGTCCATGCACACTGCTTTCTGGGGCCTGTTCGTCGGGCTGGTAATTGCCTACCTGTGCCGCGGAATCGGCATCAAGGACAACGAAGAGACCATCAAACGTCAGGCCGAGGTTCGCGCCTGGCTCGATTCGATCGACTCTCCGACCCCGAAAGGCCGCAAGTGGCGTGACGCCATGAAATTCGTGGTACCGCTCTGGTACCTGTTTGCCATCGGACCGGCCTGTATCCTCGGAAACAGTGCCTTCTCCTTCGCCGGTTTTACCCCGCTGTGGTCCTGGCAGATCGTCTGGTGGATTGTCGGCATCGTGATGATGTGGGCTCTGTGCTTCAAGGCTGAAATGTCTACCACCTCCGCCGAGCAGATTGCTCGTGCGGATACCGATCAGATGATCGTCGTCAAGGAAGCCTAAGAGAGAAACGACCAACAATAAGGAGATACAACATGGCACAAGAAGATCTATGGCTCATTGTAGTTGTGGCATTCTCCATCTTCTTCACCGCAACATTCGGTATGGGATGGTGGGGATAATAACCTGAACTCATGAACAGAAAAGGCGGCTTCGGATCTCTGGTCCAAGCCGCCTTTTTTTTGTTTAATCGGTGGAGCCTTTTGCAAAATGAGGGTTTTCGTCCAAAATCAAGGCATGAGAAAAATTTTAACGCAGGTATATACTTAATATTCCGAGGATAAAATTTTGAGCATAACGCAGAGTTTGGGCGAAAAGGACGTTTTGCAAACGGCTCGGTGAACTTAACTAGTGCGACAAGCCTTCAGAATGAAGTAGCCGATAAAAGCTCCGACCCCGTAGTACGGTATTTTATGCAGTGAGTAGTTCCCCCCGATCAGCACCTGCGTCCGAAAGGACAGCGAGATGCCCTCCAGGAGTTCAGGAAACTGCCAACTCACCAGCTCAATGACGCAGAAGATCAGAAACAGCGAAATAAGCAGCGTGGTAGAACGCAGCTTTGGCGCGATAAGCTGAATAACAAGCGCACAGGAAATAATGAAGAGGATATTCGCCAGGTAATTCTGGATCAACTCATGAGAAGGGCCGCTGTAAAACTTGACGCTCAGCCACAACGGAAAGCAGATCACCAGAAATTTCAGCAGGGTGATACGGCTTTTGGGGTAAACGGCTGGTCTCTTTTCAGGATGGAGCGTCTGCTGTTTGCTGGTCATGATTTTTTCCGGCTGAAGTTTTGCGATAACGGAACGCCCGCTCTCGTGGGGGGAAAATTCTCGTCAAAGATATAGAAGGTTGTCTGCAGCAACGCAAGGAAAACCATTAAAATAAAGGGGTTTCAACAAAAGAATTGAGCTTAGCCTGAATAGTTCACGAGTTGAGACGGCCCGCTAACCAAGCAGACTTGGGGAAGGCTATATACATACGGCCTTCCCCAAAAGCGACGCGGGAAAGCTGGGTGGTTGGTCAGACAATGCCGGTGAACTCGATGCCCATCTTCTGCTGAATTCCCTCGATTCGCTTGAAGATCTCTTTGAGCATGGTCTGGTCGATACGGGAGAGCTGCTTGGGGTTGATAAAGTTGTCGGCCCGGCCGCTTTCCTCGGTAATCGCGGTGATCTGACGGATGAAGCGCAGGTTCATCAGATAGCGGTAGGACTGGACGATATCGTCGTACTCCTCTTTGGTCAGCAGCCGGTTCTGCTGGATCTGCTCCAGCCTCAGCAGCGTGTTGGTCTCCCGGATACCGAGCTTCAACGCGTAAATCCGGGCAAAATCGATGATCGGCATCATGGCCCGCTTGATGTCGAAAGAATCCTTGCGTTCGCCTTTGGACTGCACCACGATATTTCTGAAAAATCCCAGAGGTGGTTTAAAATAGAGCGCATTTTCAACCATGTTTCGGAAAAAACCGGACCAGCCGCCCAGCGATTCGAACAGATAGTCGGTCAATTCATCAGCCAGAGTTTTCGAACCCCAGGCCCACCTAAAATCAAAAAATATGGAAGAGTTGAGCAGATCTTCCGGGTTGGCTGCATGAATCCAGCGAGAAAAATAGGTCTTCCAGACCGCCAATGGCTGACACCAGGCGGGGTTCTGGGCCATGTTGTTGCCTTCGCAGAAGTCGAAACCGGCCTGATCGAGCCAGCCGCAGATCTGCGCGGCCAGATCGAGAAAGTACTGGCCCGCCCGCTCCGCTTCAGCCGGGTCATCGAGGTCCTGGTAAATGATCGCGTTATCCTGATCGGTTTTCAGGGTCTGCTCATTGCGGCCCTCGCTGCCCATGATGATAAAGGCAAAATCACAGGGGGGCGGACCGGCCTGTTCGACCGCAAAGGAGACGACCTTGTCCATTACCGCGTCAGCAACCATGGTTATCAGATTGGTCAGCGTCTCCGGCTGGGCCCCGTTCTTGATCGGCTCGATCAGCATGCCCGGCAGCCGGCTGTGGATGTTCTGCAGCTGCTCCGGCGAGGAGCTGTGACTGATCTCCTGGATCAGAAAATAGGGCGATCGACTCTGTTCGGTGATGATCCGCCTATCCGTCAGCATGCCGCAGATCTGGCCGCCGCCTGCAGCAACCGGCAGATGTGAAATGCCCTTCTCGATCATCAGCAGGTAGGCTTCGAAGAGCTGGGCATCTTTGGACAGCGAGATGATTGGACTGGTCATGATGTCGGCCACCGGCGCGTCTTTGGAATAATCGACCGCAACGACGCGTTTTCTCAAATCCTCATCGGTGATGATGCCCTGCATCATGCCGTCATTATCCTGGACCAGCAGGTACCCGGAGCCGTCTTCAGACATCTTTGCCGCCGCATCCATGATGCTCATGGTGGCCGGACAGCTGAAAAAGCTCTGGTTATAGACCGAGCCGATCTTCTGATCGAAAAACGGCGAAGAGCGTTCGACTTCACCCACCTGCCTGGAGATCATATCGGCGTAGGACCGATCGAGCATCTTCTTGCCGAAGGTGTTGGTGAAAAACTCTTTGAAGTCCTCGTATTCGTCACATAGGTTCTGGAAGATGTCGGCCGGTAGTTTGTAAAACAGCGTATCCTCGCGCAGCTTCATGGTTCTCAGGGCATAGGCGTTGCTTACCAGCATCGAGATACCGCCGAAACAATCGCCTTCAAAGAGAATGCGACGTAGGGTCTTTTCCCTGCCTTTTTCGAAATAGAGCTCGGCAGACCCACGGGAGAGCAGATAGAGATACTTTATCTTCGTCTGCCTCTGAACGAATTTGATTTCATTTTTCTGGCCCTGCTCTGCGATGAACTTATGCTGAATCTGCTCGAGTTTCTGCCGCGGCAGAAATGAAAACGGAGGGGTCTGCGATAAGGTGCTCAGCTTGGGGTAATTCATCAGTGTTTTTTCACTGGTTCGATTTATCTTTCCAACTTCTGATACGCTCCTGAATCGGGTCAAACAGATTGAACATCTGTTTTTTCACCTTGACGGTCACCTTTTCATTTTGCTGGAAAATCGATTCAAGCGAGGTGAGCGGATCTTGCTCAGGGTTGCTCAGGTAATTCCTGATGGCGTTGAGCTTGCGCACCATCTCCTGCTCAGCCAGCTGCCTGAGCTTTGCCTTGAGGCGGATTATCTGCTCCTCGGCCTTCTCGTCGATTTCGTTGCTCTGGAATTTTTTCAGTTTATACCTGATACGCACATCGATCAACTCCATCAGGAGTTTTTCGTAATCTTCGCCAAGCCAGATGGTTTCCGGAACCAGATCGCCGAAATGCGTAACGCCTAAAATGTCTTTGTCCTGCATCCAGTAGTTGATCAGAAAATCGCTTTCCAGGCTCAGGTAGTTCTGGCGCGGCATGTACATGCGCCGCAGGTACTGCAGGACTTTCTCGGTCTTTTTCTTGTGCCCCCCGATGATCACCGAGCCACCCACCTCATCTTTGGTTACCCCTTTGGTCCACGGAGCCCCGGTGATGCCAAAATCGTTATAAATGGGAATATGCAGCAGAGCCGAGAGGGTATTGAGCGCCAGCGCATAGCCGGCCGAGGGGCCGCCGACGCTGTAGGAAGCAGACAGGAGCTGGTGGTGGATGGTTAAATTGGCCAGAAACCCGCCCAGCAGCCTGGCTGAGCTGATCTCCGGGGTCAAGGCTTGAAAATAATTTTTCACCAGCGTCAGAGCCTCCTGGGCAGACTGCTGGGTCATCTGAACCGCCATCTCCATCTGGGCCGAGCTGTCGCCCGAAGCGGAGACCGCGCCGGTCACCAGAACCTTTTCCGAGGTGAGGCTATAGGTCAGGCTCGTGGCAATGGGCAGCAATACCCCGTCGAGCTCATTGGCACCGACCCCGACGATAAAGCCTTTCTGCGGCTCCCTGCTGAGCTCCGCCTCGAGAAAATCGTCCAGCTCGACCTTGCCTTTCCTGGTCGGGCTCTGAGACATCTCCTGGCGGGCCAGACGCAGGTGGGAGTAACAGAGTGGATAGTCATCGTCGGAGGCGACCCGGGCAAACAGACGTACGACTTCTTCATAGCGTTCCAGGAAATGAAGGGTATCCTCCTTCAACAGTCGCTGCAGCGTAGTCCCGCTGTCCAGCGCCTCGAGAATGCCGTTGATGGTCTTCAAGTTGAACTTCAAGAAGCGCTGCTGTTTGTGTTCCGACAGAGTCGAAATGGATCTGAATTTGTGCAACACCATTAACTCGGTACTGCGCAACGCCAATGCCTTTTCCATAAAGGCGGTGAAATCGGCCGGGGTATTGCAGATGCCCTTGGCTGCTTCCACCACCTTGGCCGAACTCAGCCCCTTTTCGCAGACCACCCTGCTCAGGGTCGCCTCGATAATTTCATTGATGTCACCTGAGGCGAGCTGTCCCGATATCTCCAGGACCTTGAGGCGCTTGGAACGGATCAGGGCCGGGTCGAGCAGATCGAGCCGGTTCGTGGTCAGCACAGTAAAGACCTTGGACAGCGGCTGTTCTCCGTCGATGATGTTGAGAAATTTGTTGGTCAGCCGGTCCGAGGGCGCCCCGCCGCTGCTGCTGCGGCGCGGGGCCAGCGCATCGCCCTCATCGAAGAAGACCACGCTCGGGGCGATCATCTTGGCAATATCATAGAGCTTGATCAGGTTCTCGACAGTGCCGTCCACCGGGTTGGACGGGTTGTGCAGGATACTCGGATTGGCACTGATATCATGGATTCTCTTGTTGTCGGAGAGCCAGGTGCGCACCAGGTAGGTCTTGCCGCTGCCCGGCGGCCCGTTCAGCACAACGCCCTTTTCTTCGCTGATATTGTAGAGCAGGCAATTGTTGATCATCTCGGAAAAGGTGTGCTTGATCTCTCCTGCATAATCGTCCCAGTTGGCACTGCGGTCAATGCGGTTGACCACCTTCTTGAACAGGTCGCCGAACGAGTTGCGGGCCACCATTTCAAAGGCGTTGCGAACCAGCAGCGTGTCGTCGAGATAAGCGGCCTTAAAATCACCCCGAATGCTGATGATGTAGCTCACCAGTTTGCGGACATAGGCCGGGGTGATCTGCAGGGAGCGTTCGTTGAAGATATTGTAGAATTTACCCACCGCTATCTTCAGACTTTCCAGATCGATCCAGCCGATGTTGTCATATTCGGCATGAGAGTCGCCTGCAATCACCCGGATATTGTTTCTCATCAGCTCGATGCGGACGATTTCCTGCAGGTTGGACTTGTTGCGCCAGTATTCCGAGACATCGATAATCAAACCTTTTTCCACGAAACGCCGGTAAATAGCCGAATCGAAGACCTCGGGCTGATCCGAGGTAGCGATCAGCAGGCAGTCCCGGCTGCCGTTGATGATCTCGTCAATCAATATGTTCGAGCTGTCCACCAGGGTTCCCTGCTGCCGCTCGACACCGCCGCTGACGCCGCTGCTTTCTTTTCTGGCGAAAGCGCTGTGCGCCTCTTCCAGATGCCTGATACAGGTGAATTTAGGATTGCCAAAGGCCCGCCGCAGATAGTTGCCCGGCTCCCCGGAGAGTGCCGTCTGGAAGTCGTTGGGCGTAATGCGGGCATAATCGACGGACAGGCTCTGTTCTTCGAGATCACTGATGTTTTTACCGATCTGCTTTCTGAAAAACAGATTCACCAGCGGAATCCTGGACAGGGCCTTGTATCGACGCAGCCGTTTGCGCTGCTCGATATCATCGGCCAGCTCCGGAGAAATATCTTCGAGACGTTTCCAGAACGGAACATCGGACAACAGTTTTGATTTTTTCTGCTGCAGATCGATCTCGGGACGGACCTCGTTGGCAAAGATCACCTGCTCGATGGCCCTGGTCGCGGTTGCTGTCTTGCCGCTGCCGCTGGGGCCGACAAACAGAATAATCGGGGCCTTGGGTACCTCGGGGTCGCTGGTATACTCCTTTCTGAGATGTGCGCGGTAGATCTTTTCAAACAGATAGGCAAGTTCCTCGGGCAGATGCACATCGGAAAGCTCCTTTTCCAGCAGGGCCAGCAGGTAGGCATGATCCTTGGGGCTGAGTTCTTTTTCCAGGATATGGTTCCAGGCCTTGCGGGGAATCGTCTGGCCGGAAACTTCGAAGCGCTTCTGCCAGTCGGTCAGGATCTCGGGGTCCTTCAGGATCTTGAGATCACGTTTTCTGGCCGGAAACAGGGCCCAGTTATAGAGCCTTTGAAAGAGCCCGAAAAAACCCGACGGTGCCCGGTACTGGTTGAGCCGGGCCCGCATGAACTCCTTGGTCTCGTTGGACCAGGCGGCGACCAGCGCGTCGATCTCCTCGATCCGCTTCTCCGGCAGGCGGATGTAGCGGATTTTCTTGGTCAGACGTCTCGGCATCAACGCTCACTCTGTGCTCGTCTTGTCCACCTGAGGTGGAAGAGCGGGCAGCGGCAGGGTTATCGGCGGTGCGGAAGACTCGGTATTCTGGATGACCACGGTGTTCTGGCCGGTCTGGTTTTTTTCATAAGCAGCCGCCCATTTCTGCTGATTGAGAAACTGCAGCAGCGCGGTATCTGTCGCCCCATCGGCCCTGCCGATCTCCTGCTGCAGCGATTTGATGGACTCCAGGTAGGCGGCGTAGAGCTTTTTGATCCTGCTCGCCTCCTGGTCCGCCGCATAGTTCTCGGCTTCAGCAATCAACTCGCGCCGCTTCTTCTCTTCCGAGGCCTCTACCAGTTTGTCGCCGAACCGGGTTTCCTTTAATACGAAACTGATAATCTCAATGCCGTACTTCTGTTCAAGGGTCGGCCCGCCCTCGTTGATCGGCTGGCTTTTCAGAGCCTTGAATATTTTTTCCTTGACCTGCTGGCGACTGCTGATCAGCAGATTCAGCGGTTCTGACTGCAGCATGTCCTTGACGATGCCGTCATAATCACCCTGGAGCAGGTTCAGCGGATCGAGGTTCTCTATGGCCCAGGTTTCCAGGTCGCGAATTCGGTAAGTCAGCAGAGCCGAGGTCCACAAGGCGACGTTCTCCTGGGAGATGATCCGCATCGGCTGGGTGGTGCCGCCCAGATGCATGATCTGGTTCATCAGGGTCACTTCCTGTTCGATCCGGGTAAAGATCGGCAGGCGCACATGCCAGCCAATATCGGTGACCGCCTGACGTTTACCGCCCAGCTTCTCCAGCACCACCGCATAATTCATCTTTACCTTGAAAAAGGTCTTGGTCGCATATATTGCCGCGACTACCCCGTAAATAATCATGAAAGACAGCGCGGTGAGCAGAATGATCCGGCCGATACGGCTGACAACCCCCCGTTGAAATACTTTCATGGCGACACCTGTCTTTCGTTAGAGTAAAAAGACAACGGAACAACCTGCGTTGGATAGCAAATAGGTCGCCCCAATCAAAACGGAAGAACTCTGGCATTGATATCAAAAAACCTTGAAGACACTACCATTTAACAGTAGCCAAACATTACATTCCTGTCAATTGGAAGACGGCTTAGTGCATCAGATAGTGACTCTTTTGGCATTGCTTGCCATCGGGGGATCGCGCAAAAACGGGCAAAGGTGGGGGTGTTGCTCCAGCAAGATTCTGATCAGCCATATACGGTGCCGGCTCAAGGGCCCGAAAGTGCCTGCCTGATTGCCCTGCTGACCGCGGGCAGGGTGACCGGCTTTTCCAGGACCTGGCTCACCCCGAGGGTTCGGGCCCGGTCCACCTCATCGGTTTTGGAATAGCCGCTGATAATAATCGCTTTCTGGGCTGGATTGGCCTCTAGCATCTGCTCATAGATCTGGCAGCCGTTAATATCATCGCCCATCATCATGTCCAGCACCGCCAGATCGACCCGGCAGGAGCGAACAAAGGCAATGGCCTCGCCGCTGCTGGTCACCGAAAAGGTCTTGTAGCCCAGCGAATTGAGCATCTTCTGGATGGTCTCGTTCTGCTCAGGCTGATCGTCTACCAGCAGGATCGTCTCTCCGCCGCTGCGCCTCGCGGGCTGCACTTTCTCCTCGAAAGAGGAGGCCGGGGCCTGATTGGTGGCCGGCAGATACACTTCAAAAACCGCACCCGGCTGGTTGTCTTTGACCTCCACCCAGCCGTCATGCTCGAGCACACAGTTCCAGACGATGGACAGTCCCAGCCCGGTGCCGCTTTTCTGGTTCTTCTTGGTGGTGTAAAACGGATCGAAAATCCGCTCCAGATGTTCCCTGCCGATACCCGGCCCGTTATCTGAAACCGTCAGTTTGACATAGTCGCCGGGACGCCGCGGCTGCCCGTCGGCCACCGGTTTGATGAACCTGCAGTTTTCGGTGGCGATGGTGATTGTGCCGTCAGCCTTTACCGCTTCAAAGGCATTGCCGAGTAGATTCAACAGAATTTTATGGATGCGCTGGGCCGAGCATTCGACGTTGCCCAGGTCCGGGGCAAGCATTGTCATAACGCGTACCCCGTCAAATTCGGCCTGCCGCTCGCCATGCTCGATCGATTTGAGGTGGTCCATAATAATCTGGTTGAGGTTTTCAACCGGGGTCTGGCTTTTTTTGCCCCGCGCAATAGAGACCAGATCGTTTACTACGGCTGCGGCCCGTTTGCCCGCCTGCTGGATTTTCTTGATTTCCTGATAATACTTATCCGAGCTGTCCATCTGCATCAGCAGGATATCGGGATAGCTGACCACCGCGGTCAGGATATTGTTCAGGTCATGGGCCACGGAACCGGCCATCAGACCGAGGGCTTTGAGCTTGTTCGCTTTGGCAAGTTTTTCCTGCAGAGCCAGTTTTTCCTGCTCACCGCGGACCCGCTCGGTGATATCTCTAACGGCCCAGACCTGTGCCGGGGAGCCGAAATATTCCATTTCCCGCCAACGCGCCTCAAGCGGAAAACTGCTGCCGTCCCTCCGTACGCCAACCGACTCGAAACTGCCGGATTCGGCGTCTTTGAATTGGCCGGCAAGATCATCTAGTGCTGCAGGAGCAATGATTTTCTCCAGCAGTTCGGTGTCGCCCATCTCGCCTTCGTCATAGCCAAACATCTGGTAAAACTGCATGTTTGCTTCGAGCAGCCGGTTGTTTCTGAGGATCATAATGCCTTCCCAGGCGGCTTCAGCCAGTACCTGGAAGCGTTTTTCACTGAGTTGCAGATCGTTTCTGAGGCGCTTATGTTCGAGGGCCTTGTCGATTATCTTGATGAGCTGGTCATGGTTGATCGGCTTGGCCAGAAAATCATAGGCACCCTGCTTCATGGCCTCGACCGCGGTCTCTACGGTGTTCAGGCCGGTCAACATGATGGTGGCGGTGTTGGGGTAGTAGGAGGTGATGAACGCGGCAATTTTACAGCCGGAGATATCGGGCAGTCCCACATCGAGCAGGGCCGCATCGAATTCATGCTCCTGCAGCAGCGCCAGGGCAGCGTTGCCGGTCAGAACCTTGGTACAATCGTAATCATAATGCTCGAGAATCGACTGGAGCCCGTCGACAAATCGTTCTTCATCATCGACCAGCAGTATCTTCGCTCGAGCATTCATCGTCACAGCATATCTCAGTCGTACACGGTCGGCAGTGAAATGGTAAAGGTCGTCCCACCTTGGGCTCCACTGACGCACGATATCGTGCCATCCAGCTCCTGCACGGTTTTCTTGACAATCGACAGACCCAGGCCCGAGTGAGCGCCTCCCTTGGTCGAAATAAACGGTTTATACAGGTTGGCGCGGACCCGCTCCGGCAGACCGGGTCCGTTGTCTGAAACTTCAATGATGACCCGGGGAAGGGTGCTGCTCTGCGCATCACTTTCCAGGCCCGTTTTCACCATAACTGCTCCACTGCGTTCGCCGCTGAGGGCTTCCGCCGCATTTTTCAGCAGGTTGATGACGACCTGCTTGATGCTGTCCGGCGCACTCTGCACCGGCGCCAGCGCTTCATCCGGCGCGAAGGTGATAGAGGGCGCCGCATCGCCCGCCAGCGATGACTGCACCAGCTGCACAATATCGCCGATCACCCGGTTGATATCGCACGTCTCTATCTGAGGCTGGGCCGGCTGCCCGAAGATGTCAAGCTGCCGGATCATCGTCGATATCCTGCCGATCTCTTCGGAGATAATGGACAAATCCTGATTTATGCCATCGTTCTCGGAGGCCTTGAGCTTCAGGCTGGTCAGATAATTGTTGATGATGCCCAGTGGATTGTTGACCTCGTGGGCGAACTTACGCGCGGTCATCGAAATCGCGGCCTGGCGCTCTGCCTCCAGATCTTCTGCCTTTCTTCTCTTGAGCTCGCCCATATGCAGGCAGAGACCTACCTGCTGGGCAATGGTCCTGATAAGTCGGAAATCGTTGCGGGACATCTCCGTCGATGAAGCGGGCAACCCGAGCAGTACCAGGCCAACCTCCGTATGGTCTGCGGTCAGTGGAATGAGCGCCACTTCGGAGCAGTTCAAGGCCGAGAGCACCTGCCTGTCAGCCAGGTTTGCACTATCGTGATCGACCCTGAGCGTATCGAAGGTTCCGTCAAGATAGGCCCGCACGATCCGGCTCGAGTTTTTCTGCACTGGCAGCACCAGCTCGCGGCTCAACGCGTTGAGTTTATTGAACTCGGAGGTCATGCCGCAGAGCAGCACCCGGTCCCGGTCCGGGAGCAGCACAACCACCTGGTCGATGCCGAACAGCACCTGCATTGAACGTTCGAAGGCCTGGAGCATCCGTTCATTGTCTTCCGCTTGAACCACATTCTCCAGAAACCCGGACAGCAGCGAAATGCCTTTGATCCGCGAGGACAGCGTCATCTGAGAATCTTCGCGGGCGCCATCTGCCAAGACCGTTTCTCCAGACAAATCAGGCGGCACCTGGACCGGTATCCCCAGTTCGCTGCTGATCTGCACAATTTCATCATTGGCTCCCTGGCTTATCTGAGCCAGCTCTTCTGCCGTAAGTCCCGGTATAATCTGCTCTACTTCGCTGGCACCCGCCTCCAATTCTTCGTCTTTGCTGAGCAGATTAGCAAGATAGACGATTTTGACCAGCGGCAGCGCCTGACATATTTTTTCCAGGGGTTCATGGTGATAGCCGATGGCATCGGCCAGCAGTGAACTCAGCTTCCAGTGGCGGATCAGCCAGGCGCCAACCTCGCAATGATCGGCCCCGATCGTCTCTTTTTCGGTTTCAGGCCCGGAACCGTTATCTTCCGACTGAACCAGGATCGACTCGTATTGCTCGGCAAAGCTCGAGGCCAGCACCAGTTTGCCGAGATCATGCAGCAAACCGCCGAGGTAGGCGTCATCAGGACTTGCCAGCGAGCTCAGTTCGGCGAGGCGCCGCGATAAGATCGCACATTTGAGGCTGTGATACCAGAATGCGTGGAGATTGAAATGTTTTAGTCCTGCCAGCCGCTTCTGGTCGAAAACCTGGTGTACCGCAGCCGTCACCGCCATGTTTTTGACGCTGCTGGCGCCGAGATAAACCACGGCCTGGTCAATACCGCTATAGGTCGTGCGCAGGCCAAAGTAGGCGGAGTTGACGAGTTGCAGGACTTTAAAGCTCAGGGATGGATCCTTGTCTATCAGGGAGGCGACCTCGGTCAGCGGCGTGGCCTCGTCGTCGCAGGCCTCCAGCAGCCGCAGCAGAATCTCGGGCAGAATCGGCAGGTGGCCCGAGCGCCTGATCCGGGTAAATACCTCTTGCCGGGGCATCATATAAACGTGGGGATCGGTTTTGGTGGGGGCGTCAGGATCATCAGGATCATACGCACCATAATTGAACTGCCTGGCTCTGTCATATTTATCAGGGCTTGAGTCTTTAAACTGCACGGATGTAAAAAAGACAACCGTTTCTAACGGTTACACCGCTTTGTTACCATTAATATCACAATTTACAAGTACTTTCCAGAGAACCGCCCTGCCACCTCCTTCCCCGAGACGGGCAATTATGCTGGCCCACCATGGAAAAATCTGCTCAGTTAACTTCTTGTCTAAGCACCGCCAGGTCCCGGGCCGCCCGGAAACCCAGTTCGGCAAGCTGGCTGATCCGTTCATCGATGGAAGCGTATTCAGCAATGGAGAGGCCGCAGACAATCAGGCCGACACTCTGTTCTGAGCCCTTCAGAGGTATGCAGAGCAGTGCCTCATCGCCCAGCAGTCTGCCCAGTTGATAATCACAGAGATTGAGGTCGTCGCCTGGCACGGCCAGATCCTGGGCGATCACCCTGCCCTCGGTAAACGAGCGGCTCAGCAGAGAACTGCTGTTGCCCACATTGACGACGATATTATCGAGGTTTTCTGCGCTGAAACAGCCGGGAAACCCGGTGGCGGTCAGCCGGCGTTTGTCGGAATCCGCCAGAAAGCAGATCGTTCGTCTGAAGCCATACAGTAGACTACAGCTCCAGTGAATGCGCTGCGTCCACTCCGTCAGGCTGTTCAGGCTCACCAGCGGCGGCATCACACTGCCGGTGAGCAGATGATCCAGCAGGTGTCGCCCAAGTGCCTTGGCTGCCTCGTCCACACCGTTGCCGCCAGCTGCCGCATCACCCGCCGGCGCTGTATCAAACAACCCCACCGTCTGATCCAGCCCCAGCACATCGACCATTTCCTGCGCCTTGGTCCGGGCCTGGGTCAGCAGAGTCAAGACCTGGTCACGGGGCAGGCCGAGCAGCCCGAAGACCGCCTCATCAACCATGTTTTCTGGTTCGGTTTCGTTAAGCAATGCATTGGCGCCGAATACGAACCGGACCAGATCGAATCCAGTGGCAACCTGGTCCATTGGGTGATGGTGGAAGCGCACCGCATCGCACATCATATTGTTGAGCCCAAGTGCCTGCAGGTACTCGGCACCGATTCGGGCGTGAGCGCCTGGGTTGTCTGGTACGGCATCGACTTCCTCTCCGCGGCTGCCATCGCTTCCCGCAGAACCAGCCCGAGCAGCCACGATAAAATGGCCGATATCGTGCATCAAACCACAGATATAGGCCTCCTCGGGAAAGGCAAATGAAGCGGCCCGGGCAATGTCTCTGGTCAGAATTGCACAGCTCAGGCTGTGCAGCCAGCGCTGCAGGTAGATTTTTGCAGCCCCGTTGTTCGCTCCTTGCAGGCTTTGCATGGAGGCCTGCAATATAAGATTATGAAGCCGATCATCATCAAGCTCATCGAACAGTTCATCCAGATCCTGGGTATGAGGTCGATACCCTGTGCTGTCAGGGGTCTGCAGGTAGAGGAGCCGGCTCATCAGAACCGGATCGCTGAGAAGCAGCTTCCTGCCCAGCGAAACCATATCCTGCCCCCGGCCGCTCTGCCGGTACAAAGCCCCGAGCAGGACCGGCGAAGAACTGAGGCCGTTCATGAAATGGCCATAACCAAACAGGGCGGTCTGCAGCTCCGCACTGCCCGCATGGGACATCCCCGTCGGCGGCCTGGGAACCGTCGCAACCTCCTGGTCCGGCAGATCTACAGCAGTCGCCTGGCCATGGCTCAAGTCCTGCTGGTATTGCTGACCGGCCTGCACTGCTGCTGAAGGATCTTGCCTGGTATCTTCTCTGATCAGCTCGAGGTAGCGCTGCCAGAAACCGGCCAGCGTTACCGGCTTCCCAGCCGGCTCGTTTTCCCTGACCAGATTGGCGACGAAAGCCCTGATGCACTGGGCGCCAACGGAATCCGGATAGAGCTCGAGCAGCGGTCTCTGCTGGACCACCGCCTGCTCGAAGTGGTCGTCGTGTAAAACGATGCCGGCCGGCGCGATGGCGATGTCGAGATGTTTATCCACCACTCGCTTGTAGCGCAGGTAGGTCTTCTTAGCCTGGGGGATGCTGTCGCAGTTATTGATCAGAATCCGCACCGCACCCTGGTAGCCCTTGAGGCTGAGAATCTTGAGCAGGGCGTAGGCGTCGGTCAGCGAGGTGGCCTCCCGGGTAATCACGATCACGGTCTGCCGCGCCGCCAGACAGAACGAGATAACGGACTTTGAGATACCCGAGGCGGTATCGATCAGAAAATAATCGTAATCGCCAACCCCGGCCAGGGCCGCGATCAGCGACTCGAGCTGAGCCCCGCTGAGATCGGCAATCTGCTCAACCCCGGAGCTTCCCGGAATGATGTCGAATCCGTAACCGGTATGGACCAGGATTTCATCGAGGGAACGGTTGTTGAAGACTACATCATCGAGCGTATGCTCCTGCTCGATTCCCAGCAGGATGTTGACGTTGGCCAGTCCCAGGTCGCCGTCGAACAGGCAGGTCCGGTATTGCTGGGCGGTAAGCTGAAGGGCGGTATTGAGGCACAGGTTCGACTTGCCAACCCCGCCCTTGCCGCTGGTAAACACAATGACTTCAGACATGACGCCCCTTCTCAACAAACGGATTCATCGGTTAATCCGAAAAAGATACAAATATTCAGGCCGGCCAACAAGTAGAAAAACCTCTGCAGAAACGTGGTTTCGTGAAAATCTTTATCCTGAGAATGACTGGTGCCGTTTGCCCACAGGCTCAAATCATTTTAATCCCTTGCTGGATCACCATTAATGGCAAGTCTTTATATTCTTTCTGCTGCGCCCCCGTCTGTTTTTCAGGCGAACGCATCCACCACACATTTTTTGATCAAGTGGAAAACGCAGCCAGATGAGAAAAATGTGTCTGAAAACAACGGTAATGCGCTGCCATTATTTTTGAGTGTCATCAGATATTTAGCTCGTGTTATGCGTATAAATACCTATCTTCTTTAAGGTTTTGGCTGATTGATTTCAAATTACGGATGAGATATTTAGTCGTTATCAGTTGGAGAAGGTAATCGAGAGTCTTTTGGAGAGGATTTTGGAGAGTTTTGTCCTTGTTCCTGCATAAAAACATTGGCACTCTCCACTTGTAGAGTCCGGTTGAGCATGGGTACCTCCGCCGGACTCTACTTTTTCTGCAAAATCGATTACCAATCCTGGTCGTTTTAACCCAACTCCTTCGTTGATTTTCTTCCTGTGTATCGCAGAAAAAAATAACAGCACGCCTATTTGCTGCTAATTTTGTTGTCCTGCAACCGATCGGTCAGGCGCTGATCAGGAATTGTGCCGCTCAATCCTCTCCAGTGCCTCAAGCACATGGGGCAGGATGTTTTCGGCGATAACCCGGTAGCCCTGCTCGTTGGGATGTATCCCGTCGGCCTGGTTGAATTCCGGCTGCAGGGCCACGCCTTCCAGGAAAAATTCCATAATACCAATCTGGTTGGCGGCGGCCAGCTCGGGGTAGAGGCGGTTGAACTGGCTTACATAGTCCTGGCCCATGTTGGTGGACATCTTCATTCCCCCCAAGACAACCTCGATATCGGCCGCTTGCAGCTCTGAGATGATCCGGGCGATGTTGTCTTTAATCAAGGCCGGGTCGATACCCCGCAGCCCGTCGTTGGCCCCGGTTACCAGAAGGACCAGATCCGGCTTCATCGAGATGATCCAGCCCACCCGGGACCGGGCGCCGCTGCTCGTCTCGCCGCTGACTCCTCCGTTGATCACCCGGTAGTTCAGGCCACGTTCGTGCAACATCTGCTCCAGCAGCGCCGGATAACTGTTCTGCGGTGATACCCCGAGGCCGGCGGTCAAGCTGTCTCCCATCGCCATGATGACGCCGTCATAGGAAACCGTCGCCTCATGGCTGGCCTCAAGGCCCTCCTGCGGCTCATTTTTACAGCCCGCCAGAGCCAGTGTTAAGATCAGACCACAGAGCAGGCCGGCAAGGATATTTGAGGCGGGGCTTTTCATCATGGACTCCTGCTTGTATTAATCAGCATCAGCCGCCCTCGTCCTGTCGTAGAAAATCGATGGGCCTACGGCGAATCACATTGAGCGATCCTACGCTGCCGATGAGGGTCACCACCAGCAGGGTGGACCCGAAAATGACCAGTAAATCACGATACGGAACCAGGTAGCCGATTTCGAAGACCGTTCGGCAGATAATCCAGGAAGCTCCGATTGCACAAGCAAAACCGATCAGCGAACAGACCAGGGAGAGCAGGATGTGTTCATAGACCACCATGCGCAGCACAAAACCGGAATCTGCCCCAAGCATCTTGTAATAGGCCGCCTCCCTTATGCGTGCCAGCCGAGTAGCCATTAGAGCGCCGACCAGAATCAGACAGCCGGCGGCCATCGAAAAACTGGAAAAGAAGATAACGCTGTCAGCCAGCCGGGTCAGCAATTCGGCAAAACGATCGGCCGTCTCCGATACGTTTATCGCGCTGACATTGGGCAGCTCCCTCACCACCTGATCGATAGTCGGGGCGATGTCGTCTGCAGCCAAATGCAGGGCACCGAAATAGGTCTGCGGCGCACCATTGAGTACTTCTTCTGAAAAAACGAAATAGAAAAAGGGGTGCAGTTTTGATTTGGTCCGTGAACGGATGGTGGTAACCAGCGCTTCGAGCTCCACGCCCTGAATATTGAAAACCAGCCGGTCGCCGCGCTTGATATCGCCGAATTCAGCGATCGTGTCGAGCAGGGAAACCTCGACCAGCGGCGGAACCACGCGCTTTTCGTCGAACAATGCCCCGCCTTCGACGATCGATTCGTCTTTCAGCAGGCTGCTGCGATAAGTCAGGTTGAATTCACGGGCCAGGTTGTCCCGTTTTCGGGTCCGCTCCTTTTCGTAGTCGATCGGCTCCTGGTTTATCGAGAGAAGCCGCGCCCTGATTACCGGGTAGAGCTGCATCTCACCCTCGACGATGGCCTTGAACCGATCCTTCTGATCCTGCTGGATATCGAGGAAAAACAGATTCGGGGCATCTTTCGGATAGGAGGTAATAAATGAAGAGAAGAGATTCACCTCGAGCAGGTAGATACTGAGCAGGACACTCAGGGAACAGGCCAGGGTGACGACCACCGACAAAGTCCTGTTACCGACCCTGAACAGGCTTCGCTGGGCCTGCCTGAGCCCCAAATGAACAATTTTTACCGTCCTGAAATATTTGAGTAAGCCGAGTGCTGCCAATGTAATGATGAGAATCACCGCCAGACACGCAAGTATCACATAGACTCCGATTCTGACATCCTCGAGCTGGTTGATCACCAGCAGGCAGAGAAGCCCAATGCCGACCAGGGTGGTTAACCAGGCAAGCGCTTTTCGGCCGCTCTCGCCTGCTTCGTCGCGCAGCAGGATGACCGGTCTGATATCGACGAGCCGGACCAGCGGCAGCAGTCCAAAAAGCAGGGTTACCGCCAGGCCGAGCAGGGTGCCCTCCAGGATGTCGTTGAGCGAAAAAGAGCCGCCTTGTGAGACCGGCAGCAGATCACCGAGATAGAGCGGCAGAATCCGCTTGATAAGATATCCGCCCGCCATACCGAGCGCGGAACCGACCGCACCCATGAGCAGGATAAAACTGAGGTAGTGGACAAACAGAAACCGGCGGCTGGCGCCCATCGCCTTGGTGATGGCGATGGTCCGTTTTTTCTGCTGCACCAGCGCACTCAGCGAACTCTGCATGCCGATACCGCTGAGCAGCAGGGTAAAAATCGAGATAAAACTCAGGAAAAAGAACAGGTTGTCGAGAAAGCGCTTTAAACCCGAGCGGGCCTTGTCGGCCGTGGTCACCTGCGCCGGCCCCGGGCCGGCCAACCGGTTCAAGTCCGCCTCGATGGTTTTCAGCAGGCGCGGGTCGTCTTTAACCTTCAACATCATCCGATAGTCCGCCCGGCTGGTCTGACCCAGCAGGCCGACCTTTTCCAGATCTTCTGCATGCAGGTAGACCCGGGGTCCCAGCAGAAAAAAGGACGAACTCACACTCGGATCAAAAACGATGCTGTCTGCAATCCTGAAGTCGGCGGAACCGATCCGCAGCAGTTCGCCGACCGCCAGCTGCAGACGCGACAGCACTTCTTCGGAAACAACCACCGCGCCGGGAACCAGCATCTGACGAAATGATCTGCCCGAGGCCAGCTCGATCGTACCGTAGAGCGGGTAGTTGGCTTCCACGGACTTGATATTTGTTAGGAGCGAACGCTCGCCGTCAAGCTTCTGGGCCGGCCTGGCCATCGAAAAAAATCGATACGCGAAGGTTGTTTCGACCTCCTCCCGGCCGGCGATCTCCTCAACTTTCTGCAGAATTGCATCCGAAAACGGATAGTGGGAGTGGATGATCAGGTCACCGCCGTGCATCGCCCTCGATTCGCGGTAAACCGACTCATAGGCATCGCGCTTGAAGCCGTTAAGTCCGTTCAGGGCACCGATAGACAGGGCCACGCAGAGCACGAAGGTGATGATCTGTGGTCTGCCGTGGCGCAATTCACGCCTGAGGAAACGAAGATTCATCAGCCGCCACCTGCCCGGGTCAGCCGTCCGTCGTGCAGACGCAGCCGCCGGTCCGCCAGTTCGGCGATTTCTGTGCTGTGCGTGGCGATGATCAGCGTCGTGCCAAGCTCTTTGTGCAGTTCGACCAGCACCTCGATGACACCGGCACTGTTGGCCGAATCGAGATTGCCGGTCGGCTCATCACCAAACACCAGCGGAGGCCGGTTGATCAGCGCCCGGCAGATGGCCACCCGCTGCTTCTCCCCCCCGGAGAGTTGATGAACCGTGCTGTGCAGCCGATCTTCCAGCCCGACCCGGCGCAGCAGCGCCACCGCTTTATCTTCGGCCTCAGGATCGTTGTTCAATTCAGCCGGAAACATCACGTTTTCCAAGCCATTGAGCGATGGAACCAGATGAAAGGCCTGGAAAATAAATCCGATTTCCTTGTTGCGCAGCGGGGCCAGTTGATCCTCGCTGAGGCTGACGATATCGCGCCCGTTAAACCAGATGCTGCCCCGACTGGGCCTATCAAGGCCCGAGAGCAAACTCAGCAGGGTACTCTTGCCGCTGCCGCTGGTTCCCTCAATCACGATAAACTCGCCCGGCGCCACGGAAAAGGAGATATCATTGAGAATCGATATCATACGGTTGCCGATACGATACGATTTGGATAATCCCCGGACTTCGATTATGTCTCTGGTCATTGCCACTGCCTTTGAGGCCTCGATCGTTGATCTGTGCTCAATAGTGCACCTTTAATAAGGCGCAGCTGCCTGAGCTGTCCGGACTACCATAATACCGGTTGGGGAATCTCTCTAGCCTGACGTTCACGATTTGAGGCGGCCTGCAAGCCAAAAAGACTTGGGGAGGGCCATATAGTTACTATGCCTACCCCAAAAGCGATACGGGATAGCAGGCCGTATCGACTCGCCCGAAGGCTGGAAATACTGTCTTTTCATCATCAATTAAAAATGGCACAAATTGTGTCATCGGAACAATTGGAAAACATTATGTCTAGAGGAGGGCGGCAAGAATTTCTGCGCTGCGCTGAGCGCCGCGCAGATTCACGGGGTTATCCAGCGGGTCGACGCCAAACCGCATGAGCCGCTCGAGTTCGGCGGCAAGCTGCTCAACACTGCAATCGTTTTCCTCAACCACCGCCAGGCGACCGGCCAGCGCCCCGGTCAGCGCTGTGAGATGATCCTGCTGCTCCCGGTCACGCATATCACGCAGAACCACCAGAGCAGGTATGGAGGCGGACAGAACATCCGCTAGCGAATTGTAACCACCTAAAATAACACTACTTCTGGAAGAGTAAAGCGCCTGCATATAGGGGTCGCCAAAGGGCTCGACAAAACAGAAATCGAGATCCTGCAGGGCCTCCCGGGCCATGCCCAGATCCGAGCCGCCGACAAACACCCGAAAGCGTCCAAAAACGGGTCCCACCAGTACCATGGCCTCGACAAGCTTGTTGAAAAAGATTCTGGTTTGTTCGCTGAACCAGGGTATCGAAATCGTGCATCCCTCCCGCCGGGTTCCCCCCACCGGTCGTGAAGGCAGCATTTCACTGAGCCGGGAAACGTAACCGCACTCCTGGGGCTGCAGCCCGAAACGGCGGGCCAGTTCGTCGAGCTGAGAGCGCCCCAGAATGGTTGCATCCCCATACCAGAGCAGGCCCGAATAGAAGCGCTGAAAGAGCTCGCCAGCCAAATCAGAACTGAGCTGCGCCACCGAGCCGACCACCCCGCGCACGCCCAGTATCCAGGTCGACCCGTCTTTCTCTGAAACTTGCAGTGCCGGGACCAGTTCCCGATGCTTGCCCTGGGGGCTGTGGTCGACCAGAACCAGACGCGGGCGGTACTGTCGGACAATCTGCCTGATCTGTTCGGCTCGCAGGCTGCCAAGCTCAGCATCGCTAAAGCCTGACGGCCCGTCGATGCCGCTTGATTTGCCATCGATGACCTCGGAATCATAGGCCGGTAGTTTCAGCCAGTCCAACGACGCCTCGCCGATCAGCTGCTGAGTCTGGGCGCATCCGGTCAGCAGACAGACCTTGAGCTGCGGGTACAGCCGGCGCAGCGCCATCCCGATGGCGACCGACCTGCTGACATGGCCCAGTCCCCGGCCATCATGGCCATAGATCAGAATATCCAGACGCACACTCATGGCAATCACACCGCTTAATTGAAAACCCGACGAGCCTGCCAGAACCTTTTGCGCCAGTAAGGCTCGGCAATACTTGAAACCATCACGCCGCGGTTGGCTGAAACATGCATGAAGTTGCTCCTTTCCAGGTAAATACCGATATGGCGCTCCCCCCAGCCGGTCTTGAACAGCACCAGATCGCCAGGGCGCAGCCCGCCAGTGGAAATCTGAATGCCGGAGTAGGCCTGCTGAGTCGTGGTGCGGGGCAGGTTCAGCCGAAGCTGCTCTTTATAGGTGAGTTGAACGAAAGCGGAGCAATCGATACCCTGCCGACTCTGACCACCGTTGCGATACGGTACACCACGCCAGTCGTTGTAGTGCTGGATCAGTTTGCTTTTTACCTGGGCACTGCTCAGACCGAGTTCAGGCAAAGGCTGGGGCGGTCCCACTCGCTGCTTGCTGCAGTTCTGGATGAGCGGGGAAAAAAGCAGCAGAACAAGCAGAACCTTGAGCCAGACGGCGGTTTTTGCCCGGAAAAAAAGAAAACATTCTGCGCGTTTTGTTAGCATAGCTTGCAAACTGCCGGGACCGTTTATGCTCAATCGTCTCAGGTGATGGTTCTTACACTTTTGATTCGATCAGCGAAATATGCAGATCACAGACATTGGTATTGGTAGGTCCGGTTTTCAAAAGCCCGTCGCATTGTTCAAAAAAATGATACGAATCGTTGTCCATCAGATAGACCGACGGATCCAGTCCGGCTGCAGCGGCTGCTTCGAGCAGCGCAAGATCGGCAAAAGCTCCTGCCGCATCGGTCGGGCCGTCGTTGCCGTCGGTGGAGGCGGCCAGAAAAGACAGACTTCCGCAGAGCTCTTTATACCTTTTAATTTCGATCAGATAGGCCAGCGCCATTTCCTGGTTGCGGCCGCCCTTGCCATGACCTTTGAGGCGTACCACCGGCTCACCGCCGGAGAGGATGCAGACCGGCGGTTCAGCAATGGTTGCCCGGTCCGCACAATCGATGGCAATGGCAGCCAGCGTCGTAGCGACCTCTTTGGCCTCACCGACAATTCTGCTGGTCAGCCGGATCACCCGATAGCCCCGTCTTTCGCCCTCTTCTGCAGCCGCCTCGAGGGCCTGCAGGTTGGTGCCGATCAGCACATTGGCCGTCAGATCCAGAGCCGGATCACCGGGTTTCAGCGTTTCGGGAATTTCACCGCTGTTGCCGCGCTCAAGCAGATCGCGCACCACTGCCGGTACCCGGTCTTCAATCTCATATTTTCGCAGGATACTCTGCGCATCCGCATAGGTTGTCGGATCTCCGCAGGTGACGCCGGAAGCAATGCTGGACAGGGTATCACCTACCACATCGGAGAGGATAAAGTTGATCGAGCGGGCCGGGGCCATGCGCTCGACCAGACGCCCGCCCTTGATCATCGACAGATGCTTCCTGATACAGTTGATCTCTTCGATATCGGCACCGCAGGCCAGCAATTGCTGGGTGGTCTGCTGCTTGTCCTCCAGGCTCAGCGAGGTACCTTCCAGGTTGCTGCTCCCGCTCCAGGGCAGGGTCAACAGGGCGGAGCCGCCGCCTGAAATAAGCGAGATGAAGAGCGTCTGTTCGTCGCCGGATTCGGCCAGGGCCAGGATCTTCTGCGCACCTTTCTGGCCATTTTCATCGGGAACCGGATGGGCGGCTTCAATGGTTTCGACCTTCTGCAGTTTTTCGGTGTGGCCATACTTGACGCAGATGATCCCGCCGTCCAGACGGTCGCCCAAAATAATCTCCATAGCCCGGGCCATCGGCGCAGTAGCCTTGCCCGCTCCAATCAGATATATCTTTTGATAGGGAGCCAGGTCGAAGCGCTGGCCGCCGTCTCCGAGATCAACGGACAGGACGCTGCCGTCCAGGCGCACATGGTCGATGAGCATGCGGTGGGGATCCACCCGCCGCAAACCGGCCTGAAATATCGCTTCTAGATCTTCTCTGCGGGACAAAACGCTCATAATACCTCACGGGGCTGAAGACAATGGTGTAACGGTTGGCCGATCTACGGCGATACTATACTGTAATTATGAGGATATAGCCAGAAGGGGCGCGACTGCATAACTGCTTCACATTCATCCGGCCTTGCATTAGAATGGATGCACACCACCCTGCCGGCAGTCGCAGGGCGACGCTTCACACATACATCTTCTAGCCGCCTTTCGTCCATTAGCGATGAATATAAGTTTTTACATGCCGTTCAAGCCGCCGGGCCATGCCAACCCGTCCGGCGACCTGATCACCGGAATGGAATTGCACGATTATCTCATCCGCGAGGGCCATCGGGTGGCGCTGGCCTCCACCCTGCGCAGCCGCTGGGTTTACTGGAAACCCCAAGGTCTCTGGCAGGCCTTGGGCGAGGCGAGGCGGCTTCGCGCCGAGCTCAAGCCCAACCCGCCCGACCTGTGGCTGAGCTATCACAGTTACTATAAAGCGCCTGACCTGCTCGGCCCCGCTTGCGCCGCCAAATTGCAGATCCCTTACGTGATATTTCAGGGAATCTACGCCACCAAGCACCGAAAGCGTCTGAAAACCCTGCCGGGATTTCTGCTCAACCGCAGGGCCCTGGAAGCGGCAAATCTGGTCTTTGCCAACAAAAAAAAGGATCTGCTCAACCTCAGGCGCCTGCTGCGCGAAGACCGCATCTGCTATATCGCCCCGGGGCTGCAGCCAAACCATTTCGCCTTCGACCAGACCTCCCGTGATCAAATCCGGCAGCAGTGGCAAGCGGGTCCCAGAAAAGTGGTGCTGTGCACTGCGATGTTCAGGCCGGGGGTCAAGTCGGATGGTATACAAATCGTCATCGACGCTTGTGCACGACTGCGGCAGCAGGGCTGCAATATCCTGCTCGTGGTCATTGGCGACGGGAAAAACCGCAGCCTCCTGGAACGAGATGGCCTCCAAAAGCTGGGACCGGACTGTCTCTTTACCGGCAAAATCCCCCGCCGCGAGCTCTACCGCTATTACAGCGCCGCTGATGTTTTCGCCTTTCCCGGAATCCAGGAGTCGCTCGGCATGGTCTACCTTGAGGCCCAGTCAACCGGGCTTCCAGTGGTCGCCTATCGGGACTGGGGCGCCAGCGAAGCGGTTGTCGATAAAGAGACCGGCCTGCTCACGCCCTTTGCCCAGCCTGAGCAGTTTGGCGAGGCAATCAAAACGATATTGACCCACGATGAGACCAGAGCAGCGATGCGGCAAGCGGCTGCAAACCATGTCCGCGAAACGCACGATTCTTCGAAAAACTACCGGTTAATAACTGAAATTCTAAGCAAAACGGTGCGGAACCATCAGAGCCGCACCTAACCTGACGTTCATGGAAAAACAATGAAAACTATTATTATCTGAACAATATCATAATCTTATTCTAAAGTTACCCAATTATGCAAATAACCCAGTTTGTACCCTTTAGAATCAGTGATGAAAAGACAAAATATTGAAATTGAGACATTTTTCAAGTAAAACACCGATGGAAAAAACCTTCTGCACGGGGGTGGGTTCAGCTCTTTTAATCCTGCTTATACTGATCTTCCCGCCGCTGTCGCTGGCTGCGGAGGTACCCCGCCAGATCGCCAATGCCAACACTCTGTTCAACCTGATCAACACCTGTATTTTTTACCCTTTACCGCGGTGTTTGCCTGGGTTGCGACCAGACTCGTGCCCAACAAGCCGCCGCCAGGGCCGATTCAGTCGGCCTTTCTTGCTTTTTCCAAGCTGCTTGGCCATCCGGAGTGGATGACCGACATACGGTTCAGGGTCGAGAAGAAGGCAATGGTCCAAAAACCGATTGCTGGAGTGTCTTCTCCCGAACCTGAGCCTCGATATTTTTCTGCAGCGTCCGCTCAGCATCATCGAGCAGGCCGATGACCTTGCCCTGGATCGAGATGATGGCCTCCTGTTCATCGATTGCTTTTTTGAGCTCTACAATCTGCTCATTGAGCGCGCTTTCTTGCTCAGCTATTTCCAGCTCGAGTTGCCCAACCTGGCCGCTGAGCACAGCTTCTTTTTCACTGATTTCTTTCTCGAGCTGTGCGATTCGATTCTTGAGCTCTTTTTCATTTTTCTTTGAAGCGGCCAGCTGTTTTTTTAGATCAGATATCGTTTTCTGTTCTGCCGTTATCTTCTCCGGGGCAGGAGTGTAGTCGATCTTCAAAGCCTTGAAGATATCTTCCTTTGCGCACGATGAGAGCACAACAACGACAACCCAATACAGCAAGACGAGAATTAGTTTACGCTTCATCTGAACACCACGGGGAATATGCGCATCAAAGACGATTCAGCCAGATTCCATGACCAAACCGCCGTCAGGCGAAGTGAATACGCCTCAACATTGATGACCGCTTTTCTTGCTCTTCACCATCATTTGATAATATACTGCTCAAGGAACAGGAGCAACATGCAGGTTTTCACACAGATCAACCGATTACCAGGAGACTGATTCGCACCTGACTTATCCAAGCTATATCACATTTCGACCTCAATGGTAAGAAGCGGCACCAGATACCATGCTTGAAAAATTAGTAAATGTCATAAACGCCTCCGATATAAACGGGCTTATATCCCTTCTGAAAAGGAAAGGGGCGAAAAGGTTCATTCATCGGCAATTGATCTTGCGGCTGCTGATCGCGGCCGCCATTATCTCCGTCGTTCTTGCGGTCATCGTGTTCCTGCTCGAATACAAACGGTTGGGTAACCTGGTTAACGATCGTGCTGCCGAGGTTGTCACGAACTTCAACAATCAGATCCAACAGCTGGGCCACGCCATAGATGAGAATCAGGCAGAGATTGAGCAGGCCTTGAAAATGCTGCTGATCGCAGGCAAGTCCCGACCTTCGGCAGGGCTGCTGGTCTACTCGAGCATTTATGGGGTAGACGGACGCCGGATTGCCGCGGAGTCAGATGCCAGATATCCCCAGGCGGATGCGGTTGAAAAACTTGCCCGGTCGATCGAGTCCCAGGTTCAGAACAACCCGACGACCAGGCAGGCTTTCAGACGAATCAAAAATACCCCCTATATGCGTTTGAGTTTTCCGCTCTATGATAAGACGGGTAAGCAATCCGCCTTTATCGAGGGCATCTTCGAGGTCTCCGCAAAGGCCAGAAAAGAGGTCTCCAGCCGAATTGCCAATTCCGTGTTCGGCGCGATTGCCATCGTCCTGCTGACCACCTTGATCCTCTACCCGGTGATCAGCAGGCTCATCCACCAGCTTACCGTACTGACCGACAACCTGGTTGAATCCAATATCGAAACGCTACGGGTCATCGGCAGTGCCATTGCCAAACGCGACAGCGACACCGACAGCCATAACTACCGCGTTACCATCTACTCTGTTGAACTGGCCGAGCGAATCAGCCTGAAGCCGAAGCTCATTCAGGGCCTGATCAAAGGGGCCTTTCTGCATGATGTCGGAAAAATCGGCATCAGCGACCAGATTTTGTTAAAGCCGGACAAGCTCTCCGGAGACGAATATGAAACGATGAAGCTCCATGTTCAGCACGGCATCGACATCGTAAAACAGTCAGGATGGCTCAAAGATGCAATCGATGTGGTTGGCTCCCACCATGAAAAGTTCGCGGGCGGCGGTTACCCGGCCGGGCTCAAAGGCCATGAAATTCCGGTGCGTGCAAGGATTTTTGCGATCGCCGATGTCTTTGATGCACTGACTTCCAAGCGGCCCTACAAAGAGCAGCTGACGCTGGAGAAGTCGCTGGAGATATTGAATCAGGATCGCGGAGCTCATTTCGACCCGGCGCTTCTGGACAGCTTCAATGAGATTGCCCTACCGCTCTACGAAAAGTTCGCCCATGGCTCCAATCAGGTCCTCTTCACGAAAATGGAAGCCATTGTCCTGAAGTACTTCTCCAGGGAATATAAATACAACGATGAAGAGCGTTTTACCTGATCAGCTGAATTGGTCTCTGCCCAACGCTATCTAACTAATTTGCGCACTGCCGAGGAGGCGGAGATTTCCCCGCTGCTGCTGTAGGCTTCGTGCTGCTTTTCGATGGACGGCAGATCATAGAGGTAGTTAACCATCATGCCCAGCGACTGTTCCAGCCCGCGGGGCGAAAGGTTGGCCGCCCAGTTGATCTGCTGAATGCGGGCCCCGTTGGTCAGGTGAAAATGGGCAACCCGGTCTTCGACCTGGCGGCCACGCTTGGCCCCGAGCAGATAGTGACCGCAGAGCTGCATCAGCGACTGCTTAAATTGCCTGCTCTTTTCAGCACCTCGCCCTTTGGGTTCGACGTCGCTGATCAACTCGCTCGGATCATCGCATTGAGAAAGCTGCTCGACCACTCGGGCGGCCAGCGCTGCCTGCTGGCTGTCTGATCCCTTGGTTTTCGATTCTGCTGCTTCTGGATTTTCAGCAGATTCACCATCACCCCGCTCAACCTGGTTCTGCAACCATTTGCCAAAACCCGGGATCGGCGACAGGGTCGCAAAGGTCTTCAGACCCGGCAGCTGGGTAAGCAGGTCGGCGACCACCCGTTTGATCAGGAAATTACCGAAACTGACCCCGGCCAGCCCCGCCTGGCAGTTGGAGATCGAGTAGAAGATGGCCGTATCAGCCTTATCCGGGTTGGTGGTCGGTGCCTTCTCGTCGAGCAGTTCATGGATATTGGTCGATATGCCGTTGACCAGCGCGATCTCAACGAAAATCAGGGGTTCATCCGGCATACTCGGGTGAAAAAAGGCGTAGCAGCGCCGATCGCCCTCCAGCCGGTTTTTCAGATCCTTCCAGGATCTGATTTCGTGCACCGCTTCGTAGCGCATAAATTTTTCCAGCAGGGCCGCAGAACTGTTCCAGGTGATCTGCTGCAGTTCGAGGAAGCCGACATCGAACCAGCTGGCCAGCAACCGGTAAAGATCTCGATCCAGCTCTTTTAAGGCCTGGTTGTCTTTGGCCCAGTGCATCAACTCGGCCCGGAGATCGACCAGAAATTTGACTCCACCCTGCAATCCATTGAACTGGCAGAGCAGCCTGCTGTGCGGCGGTTCGAGCAGACTGCGCAGCTCCTGGATCAGCGCCCGCTGTTGATCAGGCTCTTCGGCTTCCTGGAGCGCGAGGCTGAGTTTTGCAACTGCTTCGTGATCGATATCGAACTCTTCGGCCAGCAGGCTCAGAAAACGCCTCCTGCCATTGGCGTTGAGCACCAGATAGGCTTCACCCAGCTCCGCTGCCCGGGCGCGCGCCGAGACTTCACCGCCCTTGCCCTCCAAACACCCCTGGATCTTCCTGCGCACCTTGGAAAGATCGCCCTTGGGCAGGTTGATGCCGATGACATCTTTCAAGGCCACCGGATCTCCGAGCGGCCAGTACTCTCTGATCAGTTTCCTCGTTCTGTCCCAGAAGGGCTCCTGCGGTTCCGCCATAACCGTTCCTTCAATATATGTTCAAAAATATCGCTAACAACCTGTTCTGGTTAAAGATAATCGATTTAGCATCTAATGCAAGGGGGAAGCGTTGGTGTATTTAATAAGAAAGGGAACGGATCAGTCAGAAACAGGTGAAGACCCGGATTGAGCAGGAGGTAAAAAGACATCGGGGCGCTGCAGTAATATGCAAAGCCCCGATGCTGGAAACGTTGTTGATTACTTTACCGGCTTGGCGGCTACAGGATCGGCTTCATGGCGCTCATATAGGCCCGCAGTTCCTCGCCGATTGCCTCGACATCGGTGTAGCGGATCGCCTCGTTGACATCGATCAGATCGAGATTGTCGACGCTGGTATCCTCAAGATCCAGGCCTTTGCCGATCACATCGACATCGACCGCCTTCATGAAATCAGCCAGCAGCGGCACCGCCTGATGGGCAAAAAGGTAGCAGCCGTATTCGGCGGTATCGGAAATCACCACGTTCATCTCATAGAGCTTTTTACGGGCGATCAGGTTGGCGATCAGCGGCACTTCGTGGAGTGACTCGTAGTAAGCGGATTCCTCCTTGATGCCGGTGGCCACCATGGTATCAAAGGCCAGCTCGACCCCTGCCTTGACAAAGGCGATCATCAGGATGCCGTTGTCGAAATACTCTTGCTCGGCAATCTCGCCCGCCATCGATTCGGCCCGCTCGAAAGCGGTTTCACCGGTGGCCTTGCGCCAGCCCAGTAAATCGGCATCGCCACGGGCCCAGTCCTCCATCATGGTGCGGGAAAAGGCACCGGACATGATGTCATCCATGTGTTTCTCGAACAGCGGGGTCAGAATATTTTTCAGCTCTTCGGACAGGATGTGGGCCTTGATCTTGGCCGGATTGGACAGACGGTCCATCATATTGGTGATGCCGCCGTGCTTGAGCGCCTCGGTGGTCACCTCCCAGCCGTACTGTACCAGCTTCGAGGCATAGCCGGAATCGATCCCGGCCTCGACCATCTTGTCGAAGCAGAGCAGAGAACCGGCCTGCAGCAGGCCACAGAGGATGGTTTGCTCACCCATCAGATCAGATTTCACTTCGGCCACGAAAGAGGACTGCAGCACGCCCGCCCGATCGCCGCCGGTACCGCAGGCATAGGCTTTGGCGATATCCATACCGATACCCTGCGGGTCGTTCTCCCGGTGCACCGCAATCAGGGTCGGGATGCCGAAGCCGCGGATATATTCCTGGCGCAGTTCGGTGCCGGGTCCTTTCGGAGCAACCATGATTACCGTGATATCGTCTCTGATCTGCATCCCTTCTTCAACGATATTGAACCCGTGGGAATAGGACAGACAGGCCCCTTCCTTCATCAGGGGCATGATCGCCGAGACCACCGCCGAATGCTGCTTGTCCGGGGTCAGATTGACCACCAGATCGGCGGTCGGCAACAGCTCTTCATAGGTGCCGACGGTAAAACCCTGCTCGGTTGCATTTTTCCAGGATTGGCGCTGCTCTTTGATGGCCGAATCGCGCAGGGTATAACTCACGTCCAGTCCGGAATCGCGCAGATTCAAACCCTGATTGAGCCCCTGGGCACCACAGCCGACAATGACGATCTTCTTGCCCCTGAGCGCCTCCACGCCATCGAACTCATCGGCGTCCATGAAACGGCATTGGCCGAGCTCGTCAAGCTGCAGACGCAGCGGCAACGAGTTGAAATAATTTTCACCCATAATCTATCTCCTCCTGGTTCTGTTCTTTTTTATGGTGCTGAAACATGATTATCCGACATGAATCCATATAGGGGTAATCTTGTATTGCGTCAAGTGATTTATTTGTGATACTGTATTGCAAAATTTGCAACAATAACCATCGTGGCTTGCCCTGCTTGTTATGGATATCCGGGAACTGAACCTCTTTCTTCATCTGGCGGGCACCCTGCACTTCGGCCAGACGAGCAGGGCCTGCAATATCACCCGTTCCGGGCTCACCAGAGCCATCCAGAGGCTCGAACAGGAACTGGGAGAAGCCCTGTTTATCCGCAACAACCGGTCCGTACGTCTGACCGGGACCGGGGAGCGGTTCCGGGAGTATGCCGCAGACACGATTCAGCGTTACCGCAGGCTGCAGGCCGAGATCTCCACGGAAAGCCGTCTCTACGGAGAGCTCTCGCTCTATTGCTCGGTTACCGCGATTCTGTCGATTTTGCCGTCGATTATCAGCAGGTTCCGCCGTACCTATCCGCAAATCCACCTGAACCTGTCCACCGGCGATGCGGCGATGGCTCTGACCCGGCTGGAAAATGGCGAAGCCGAGGTGACGGTTGCGGCATTGCCGGAACTATTGCCCAAGCACATCGTATTCTTGAAGAAAATCGAAACGCCACTGGTCTTTATCGCTCCCGAGTACCTGGAAAATGAAGATTATCCAGCCTCGTTTGAGGACTGGCTGGCCAAGGGTGTGATCATGCCGGAGCGCGGCCTGAGCCGTATCCGCTGTGAACGCTGGTTCGCCGAAAAAGGTTTGAGCCCGCAAGTCTATTCATATGTGGCCGGCAATGAGGCACTGATTGCAATGGTGGCGATGGGCTGCGGTATCGGCCTAGTTCCGCACCTGGTTCTGAAAAACTCCCCTTTACAGAACCGGGTGAAAATCTTAGATATCAAGCCGGCACTGACCCCGTTCAGCGTCGGTGTCTGTACGACCAGAATCAACCAGAACAACCCTGTCATCAAGGCCTTCTGGCAGATTGCCCAGCAGGAATCGATGCAGCGCGAAACCGGAGAAAACCATGGGTACCATCCTGATAACCAATGACGACGGCATCCACAGCCCGGGAATCACCGCGCTGCAGGACGCGCTGTCGCCCCTGGGCCGGGTCGTCGTGGTCGCACCCGACCGAGATAATTCTGCCATTTCACACGCGCTGACCATGAACCGCCCGCTGCGCCTGACCAAACTCGAAGAAGATATCTACACTATCGACGGTACGCCGACCGACTGTGTCTCCATTGGCCTGTCCAAGGTACTGGACCGCCCGCCCGACCTGCTCGTCTCCGGGATCAACAGCGGTCCCAATATCGGTGACGATATCACCTATTCCGGCACGGTGTCGGCAGCCATCGAGGGGACCATGTATTCAGTTGCTTCCATGGCCGTATCGATTGCCGGCGAACCGCCGTTCACCTATACGGAGGGCAAGGCGATTATCCTGGAACTCGCCCGCAGGGTGATGCAGGGCGGTCTACCGGCCAACACGCTGATGAACGTCAACATCCCGGCCGCATCCCCGATTAATGGCATCCGGGTAACCAGACAGGGGCGCCGCATCTGGAAGCAGGCGGTGCAGGAGGTCGCCGACCCCCGGGGCCGGGTGCACTACTGGATCGGAGGAGGTACCGCATTGTTCGACAGCGGTAAAGACACCGATGTTCTGGCTGTTTCGGAGAACTTCGTGTCGATCTCACCGATTCACCTTGACCTGACCAACCACGAAGGGATCAGCTATTTCAAAGAAGATCTGGGGCTGGAATCGCTGTTAGCTGACAGCAATGCTGAAAACGACTGACCCCTGACGCATTTGTTCGTCCTGAATGGCGAACCGGATCGCCTTGCTGTCTGATGCCAGCCCATCATTTCCACCGCAAACAAATTATTCGGCCCCACTTGTTAAAGCGTGCCCCGATACCTAATTTTGAGACAGGCAGGGGTGGAGTATGGTGGTTGCCGCTCTATCTTAGCCTGCTATTATGCTGCCGCCTGGTTCTGGCCATTGAAGATATGGGTGTTAGTGATGAAGAAAAAATATTGGCTGCTGCTATTCTTCGCAGCCTTGGTAAGTATGGGGTCAATTGAAGCTGCAATAGGTTCCCCGGTGTATTTGAACCTTGACGGCAACGGCGTGGCCCTGCAGGGCTATGACCCGGTGAGCTATCACGACCAGGGCCCGGTCATCGGAAAATCGGAGCTTTCGACCACCCATGATGGAGCGGTCTACCATTTCTCAAGCAGTGAAAATCTCGAACGATTCAGCGCTGACCCCGAAGCTTACCTGCCTGCCTTTGGCGGCTGGTGCGCCTGGGCCATACTTGACGGGGAGAAGGTCAAAGTCGATCCTGAAACCTATAAGATCGTCGACGGTGCCACCTATCTTTTCTACAACGCCTTTTTCGTCAACACCCTGAGCAAATGGAATCGCCTGGCCGAAAAGGAATCTGAAGCATCACTGGTAAAACGGGCACAGTCCAGATGGTCCGAACTGATCGAGCAAGCAGCTGCCACCAAGACAACAAAATAGAAAGTACGCCATGCCTCACAGAACATTACTGATCTTCGCATTCATAATCGCCGCAGCGGCTGAGCCTGCCCAGGCCGCAGGCCCGGATTCCTCTATGGTCTCCGGTTCCGCCGGCAGTAAATTGCTCGCCACGCCGATGGCCGAATTCGATCAGCCATGGGCCATGACCTTTCTACCCGACTCCTCGCTGCTGGTAAGCGAAAAGCCGGGAAGGCTGCTGCTTCTCAGCAGTGATCAACAAACCAGGACCGTGGTGGAAGGCGTACCCGTGGTTGCCTATGGCGGCCAGGGGGGGCTTGGCGATGTGATCCTGCATCCCGATTTTGCCAGCAATCAACTCATCTACCTGTCCTATGCCGAGCCGGGGCCAGCGGGAAAACGCGGGGCCGCCGTGGTCCGCGCCAGGCTCGTGCGCAGTTCGGCTGGAGCAAAACTGGAAGGCCTGGAGCTGATCTGGCGCCAGGAACCCAAGGTGAACGGCAGCGGCCATTATTCGCATCGGCTGGCATTTGGACCGGATACACACCTGTTTATCACTTCAGGAGATCGCAAAAAACAGGAGCCGGCCCAGGACTTTTCACAGAACCTGGGCAAAGTTATCCGACTCGAAGCCGACGGTTCGCTGCCGGACGACAACCCGTTCCAGGACAGGGGCGCCATGGCCAGGACATTCTGGACCATCGGCCATCGCAACCTGCTGGGCATCGCTTTCGATGAACGTGGCAGGCTCTGGACCCATGAGATGGGACCACGCCACGGCGACGAGCTCAATCTGCTCGTACCCGGAGACAATTACGGCTGGCCCGAGGTATCCTGGGGCGATCAGTATTCAGGTATCCCGATCCCCGATCACGACACCCGCCCCGAATTCAACCCGCCGGAAGCTTACTGGGTGCCAAGTATCGCCCCCTCAGGCCTGATCTTCTACCGTGGCTCGATGTTCCCCGACTGGCAGGGCAACGCCCTGATCGGCGGACTGGTGTCAAAAGCGCTGATCCGGGTCGCCATTGAAGAAGACACGGCAAGAGAGGTCGAGCGCTTCGCTATGGGTGCGCGGATCCGTGAAGTCGAAGAAGGGGCCGACGGAGCCATCTGGCTGCTCGAAGACGGCCCGGAAGGACGGCTGCTCAGGCTGACCCCGGCCCCAGGAAACGGCTAAGAGCGGCTGAACAGAGTGATCTAAACTGCCCGCTCAGATGCGGGAAGAAACCTTTATAACCAGGAGAAGTAACAAAACCCCATGCCCGAAATCATACTGTCACTGGCGCCGACCGGGCCGTTTGGAAAAAAACACAATAACCCCATCAGTCCCTCCGAGCTGATTCAGACCGCGGTCGACTGTTATGCTGCCGGCGCCGCCATCATCCATCTGCATGCCCGGGACCTGCAGGGAAACCTGACTACCGACATGACACTGCTGCAGGAAACTTTTAGAGGCCTCAATGAACACACCGGGCTGCTTATCGAGGCGAGCACCGGCGGCCTGTCCGATTTTACCTCCGAAGAGCGGGGCCTACCGACCACCGTGGTCGGCGCAGACATGGGTTCACTGAACCTGGGCAGTCTGAACTTCGGCGATGAAGTCTATTGCAATACGCCGCCGGCGGTGGATTTCTGGATCACGCAGATGGCACCCTTCTCGGTGAAGCCATCGCTGGAAATTTTCGACACCGGCCACCTGGCCTTTGCCAGGTCCCTGATAGATGAAGGCAAGCTGGCACCCCCGTACAATTTTTCCTTCATCTTCAATGTTCGGTGGGGCATGGTCTTCTCGGCAGATCTGCTCGAATATCTGCTCTGTCAGCTGCCGCCAAAGGCCAACTGGGGAGCCATATTTGTCGGCTCCGAAAACTTCGATCAGCACCTGGTGGCCGCCGACTGCGGGGCTGACATGATCAGGGTCGGCTTTGAAGATTCGGCCATCCTCGACGGCCGGATGGTCGCTTCCAACGACGAGCTGGTATCTGCGCTGCGAAGTGAGCTGGAAAAGAAAAACTTCACGATCATCCAGGGAGCGGCAGTCCGGCAAAAACTTCTCTAGCCGACCTGAAAGCCACACCTGTCTGGCTCCAGATTAATCAACCGGCAAGGCCGCACCGGTAGATCCTTTGCACCACCTTGCCCGCAAACCGGTTCAATGAACTCGGCTCGCTTTTGCCTTTACCGCCCGAAAGCGGTTTGCTGAACATGATGCGGAGCCAGGTTTTTCATGGTAGCTTCTGTACGAACTCATGGCCGTCGCCTGAGCTGAAAATGTCATCAACCGTTCCATAGCTGGAGAAACACTATGCAGATCACCTGCCACGGAGCCGCCGGATTTGTCACCGGTTCATGCCACCTCGTAGAAACCGACGCGCAACGATTTCTGATCGACTGCGGTATGTACCAGGGCAACAAGGCGCTGAACCGGCTCAACTACGAACCGTTCGAATTCAGTGCAAAAGACATCGATTTCGTGATCATCACCCATAGTCATATCGACCACTGCGGGTTGCTCCCCAAACTGGTGCGGCACGGATTCGACGGAACGGTTTATGCCAGCCCGGCAACCGCCGATCTGCTGCCGATCATGCTGGAAGATTCCGCCTATATCCAGGAAAAAGACACCATGCACGAGAACCGCAGGCGGCTCCGCAAAGGACTCGATCCCCGGGAACCGCTCTATACCGCCGAAGATGTCGAAAAAACCACCGCACTGATCCAGGTCGTCGGCTACAACCATTCGATGAAAATCGACGGGGTCACCTTCAGGCTGCGCGACGCGGGGCACGTGATCGGCTCTTCAATCGTTGAACTTTTTGTCGAAAACGGCGATGGGACCGAAACGAAAACGGTTTTCTCCGGCGATCTGGGTCAGTGGGATGTACCAATCATCGAAGATCCGACCTATATCTGGAACAGCGATTACGTCTTTATCGAATCGACCTACGGGGACCGGGTCCACGACAATGTCACCTCGAGAAAGGAAGCGCTCTACGAACATATTCTGAGTACCTACCGGCGGGGCGGCAAACTGCTGATCCCCTGCTTCGCCTTGGAACGCACTCAGGAACTGCTCTATACCTTAAGTGCGCTGAAAAACGAAACGCCTGATTTTCCGCCGGTCAATATCTATCTGGACAGCCCGCTGGCCATTAAAATTACCGAGGTGTTTAAAAAGCACCCCGATACCTACGACGAAAAGGCCCGGGCCAGAACCGACAAGCCCTTTGATTTTCCCGGGCTGATCTGCACCCCGAGCGTGGATGAGTCGCGTCAGGTAAACAAGCTGGCCGGCCCGGCAATCGTCATCGCCGGCAGTGGTATGTGCACCGCCGGCCGCATTCGTCATCACCTCAAGCATGGTATCTGGGATCCGAAAAACACCGTGCTGTTCGTTGGTTACCAGGCCCCTGGAACGCTTGGCAGGATTTTACTCGACGGGGCCGAAGAGATCAAAATGATGGGGCTGGAGCTGGCAGTCAAAGCTAAGATCGCCCGGATCGGCTCATTTTCTGCCCACGCCGATCGCGATGAATTGATCAACTGGCTGATGGCGTTTAAGGAAAAACCCGACACGGTTTTTCTTATTCACGGCGAAATGGACACTCTTGAAACCTTCAGCGCCAATCTGAATCGCTTGGGGTTCAATACCGCAATCCCGGTCAAGGGAGTTCCTGTTTTTCCTGATCCGGTGGTGCGCTGAGCGTAAACGCGGACGAGGGATTAAAAAAGCCGGGAGAGCTTCTCAGATGAAGCTCTCCCGGCGGGAAAAATAACCAAACAGATCTTTTTTATTGCTGCAATACCCACTGCCCCTGTTCGTTACGGCAGGCGGTGGACACTGTTTTCTGCGGCTGGCCATCAATGGTGGCCATAACCTCGGCCTGGCGGCACACCTGATTGGTCTGGGTGTTCTGGTAGGCCGGCTGCGGAACTACCTGGTAATTGTTGCCGCTGTCCGGGTTCACCCAGCTCACCGGCTGTCCGGAAGGGCCCCGTTCATAAGCATAATTAAGCTGCTGCCGATCATACTTATCCATCTCGTTGCCGACGATGTAACCGAGCATCGTGCCCACAGCCGCGCCGATCAGTGTGGCTTCCGTATTCCTGCCTATGGCCTGGCCGATCATGGCACCGCCGGCTGCTCCACCAACCGCACCCTGCTGGCCCTTGTTCAGATTGGTATTGGTGCAGGATGCCAGGCTCAGCATCGACAGGCAGACAAGTGCACTGCATAGACGTCTCATGGGTACCTCCATTTCACTGTGTTTGTAGCAAGTTAAACATCTATCTAAAAGACAATCTATTACCACTGTATTAAGCACCTTTCAACCGCGAATCAAGAAACCTTTACGGCGCGGAAGCGGGCCTTTCACCAACACATAACTCAAGCAATTGATTGTTCGATATCCTGCTGCATCTGCTCGATGACCGCTACCGGGTCAGCCGCCCGGGTAATGGGCCGGCCCACCACCAGATGATCGGCTCCACTAGCAATCGCCTGGCCAGCGCTCATCACCCGCGTCTGATCATCGTCGGAGTCGCTGATATTGGCACCCGGGCGTATCCCGGGGGTGATGATAAGCAGCCGATCACCCAACTCGGAGCGCAGGCGCGCCGCCTCCAGACCCGATGAGACCACGCCGTCGCAGCCCAGCTCAAGAGCCCTTCTGGCGCGCAGCAGCACGAGGTCCTCGATCGAGCCGCTCATTCCCATGGCCCGCATGTCCTCTTCATCGAAACTGGTGAGTACGGTGATCGCCAGCAGCTTCATGTCGCCCCGCGCCTCCACCGCCGCCCGGACGATCGGGTCGTTGCCATGGATGGTGGCCAGGCTGACGCCCCGGTTATTGATCTGCTGCACCGCCAGTTTCACCGTCTCGGGAATATCGAAAAACTTCAGATCGAGCATCACCTTGTGGCCCCGATCCAGCAGCCAGTCCACCGTATAAAAATAATCGGCCATAAAGAGCTGCAGACCGACCTTGAAAAAACCGGTATGGGATTCACAGGCCTGCACCATCTGCTGCGCCTTGTCACGCTGATCGACGTCGAGCGCGACGATGATCCGATCTCTGATTGCGATATCTTTTGCCATTTTTACCTATCCCTTAAATATTACTGTGGATCTGACTTTTCCATATTATTTCAGAGTTCAGCTATAGGCCAGGCCCACTGAAGTTAATCCGTTAAACACCTGGTTTTCTGCGGATTATCTCCGATTCGCAGCGCTGCTATTATTCCGGCTGAAGCGAGCGCAGGTACAAAGCCAGGCGCCTGCACAACTGCTCCCGGTCCACGGTAGCGGCACCGGTCTCACCTGCAATAAGTTCCATTACCTGTTCGACCTGCGAGCGCTCCTGCTCCTGCACCATGCCTGATTGCAGCAGCCCGTGTCCCTGGGCCTGCAGCTTTTGCAGTTTTTGTTCCCAACGCTTGTCGGTTGGTACCTCTGCATCACCAGCACTTTCACACAACTCGAAAACCAGGTCCATAAAATGGCCTGCGTCGGCCATGGTCCCGCTCAGCTGATCAGAGGTCACCAGTACTGAGCCCGCGCGCTTTTCTGCAGGCTGAACCCTCTGCGCGTCGAGGGGCTCCGGCAGCCGAGCTTCCTGAACCGACTCATACCCACCACCTTCACCCTTCTGTTTTTCCAGACGCTCGGCTTCTGCAGCAGGCTCGGTGGACCCCGCCCGCTGCGCCGTCTGGCGCGCACTATACACTGTTTTAGCCGGGCTTGTTCTAATTACTGCTTCTTGTTCTTCAGCAGCCCCATGGTCTTCATCCGCCTGCATCCTGACCGACGGCGGCACGGTCTGCGGCGCTGTCTCTGGGGCATCTTGGACAGCAGGCTGCTGATCGGGTCCCTGATAGTCAAGAGAGAGAAAAAGCATGATTCCAAGAGCAATTGCGCCGATCGAGCCGGCCCCGCCCAGCCATCGTTTTCGTTTCACCAAGGAACCAGCTTTGGACGCACCCTGGCCGGCCCGCCCCAGTTCCCGTGAAAGTTCAAGCCAGCGCTGATAGCAGGATTCACAGCGGGAGACATGGCCTAGAACCGCCTTATATTCTGGAGCTGCGGGATCACCCTCCAGAAACGCAGCAAACACTTCAGGCTCGGGGCAGTCTCCCAGCGCTTCTTCCTGCTGCTCCGATCCCAGGGCCAGAAGTGCCAGGCGCCGCCTGACTTCACGCTTATCCAACGACTCTTTGTTATTTGCCATGATTCAACCGCTCTTTACCCATCTGCTATCTGCACCTTTGTTCTCTTTGACGGACCAGCACGGTTCAGGTGTCGGGTTCCCCCTTCAACAGCAACCTGAGTTCTTCGGCCAGGCCATGTAATTCAAACGTCTCCCTGATGCGGCTGTACAGCCGTCTCAACCTGCCATGGGTCTGAAACCTGTTCAGCCCGAGCATCCTGCCCGCCTCACTGACCGACAGGCCATCCCGGTGGCAGAGCTTTAACAGCAGCCGTTCCTCGGGGCTCAACTCCACCGGCTGCTTGACCAGTTTCTCCAAGAGTTCGGCCTGGGCAGGATCAACGGGTTCCCCCAGCAGCTGACAACCCAGGGCCGCCAGAACCTGTGCCTGCTGCTGCCTTTCATAGACCGGCCCCAGACTCGCGGAACCGCTGGTTTCGTGTTCCTCTGTGAATTCGGTCTGCTGCTGCTCCTGCCCGCAGGAGGTTATTTGTGCCAGGATATGCTCTGCAATCTGCTCGATGCGGGCCGCGCTTTCCTTCTGGTAGCGCTGTATGGCGATTTCAAGCGCATCGTTAAAAGACAAGCGCTGATAACAGAGCAGCCGATAGAGCAGCAGCCAGATCCCCCCCAGCTTAGTCAGCCATTGCGGCGGTCGCACCCTGCCGAACCGTTGCCTGGCGAAATCCTCCAGCCGGCGAGAAACAAGAGTGACAAAATAAGTTTGAAGCTTCGCCGCTCCCCGATACCTGCGCAGGTTCTGCCACCGATCAGCGCTGAGCTTCTCAAGCACGAAAAACGCCGCTTCCTCGGCCAGCAACTCGTCTGAAAAGCGGCGCCTGGCCAGCCTGTTCACCAACTCCCAGCGAGCCAGCGCCCAGCTCTGGAAAAAAGCAGCCTGCTGCGCTTGAGATGATTTTTTTTTCGCCGTCACACGCGCCGATAATTTATTTAGTAACGTTTTTATTTCAAATACTTAGGTAACATTTGCCGCCGCATTTACTTTACGGATTGCGCAATTATTTCCTCAATGGCGACACAACCTGTCACCTGATCCGTCAAACAGGATAACAAGCAGCATCGCTCAATATCCAACAAATTTTTCAAGGAGACCTGTCATGAACAAAAAATTTGCTGCCCTGTTCGTTTTATCCGCCCTGCTCCCTATCTCCTGTGGAGATAACCAGCAATCCAGCCTGAACGACCCGCCCCCCGCCCCCCCCGGTGCACAGCGGCCGGCTCAACAACCACTGGTCGGTGATCAGGACGCCGGTCGCACCGGGCAGCCCACACCGGCTGAGTCTGAAGGCCGCGTTCAAATGAGCAAGAGCACATCTGACACGGCCGGGACTGTCGATGCACAGACTGTCTTGCTGCACCCTGTTGCCAAGCTCGAGGCCGCCCGCCAGAGCCTCGCCGAGAAAAGCTATGGAGCAGCGCCGCACCATGATTACGCAGCAACTGCTCAGACCCAGCAGGTTTGGAACCGCGAGTCCTACGATGCTGTTGTGGAAAACCGCTTTATCAACAGCCGCAACGATCCGTTGTCGACCTTTTCAATCGATGTCGATACCGCCTCCTACGCTCATGTCAGACGCTTTATTCAAAGCGGCTCGCTGCCCCCGGGAGGGGCCGTCCGGGCTGAAGAAATGATTAATTATTTTAATTATATGGACCCAGAACCCATGGATGGGAAACCGTTTGCGCTCAGGGCTGAGGCAGGGCCCAGCCCCTTTCACGACGGCTACCGGCTGCTGCGCATCAGCCTGAAGGCCCGGGATCTGGATCCGGCCCAGCGGCCCGCCTCGAATCTGGTCTTCCTGATCGATGTCTCGGGATCGATGAGCCAACCCAACAAGCTGCCGCTCTTGAAGCAGTCGCTCAAACTTCTGGTCGAACGGCTCAACGAGCGTGATCGGGTTTCGGTGGTGGTCTATGCCGGATCCGACCGGGTGGTTCTCAGTCCGACCCCCGGCAGCGAGCACGATACCATCAGCCAGGCCATCGAAGATCTGCACAGCGGTGGTTCAACCCATGGCTCTAAGGGGATTCTCACCGCCTATGAGCTTGCCAGGAGATGCTACATGCCGGAGGGTAATAACCGGGTGATCCTGGTTTCGGACGGCGATTTCAACGTCGGCGTCACCAGCCGCTCCGAGCTGCAGAAATTGATCGAGGATCAGCGCACAAGCGGTATCTATCTAAGTGTGCTCGGCTTCGGCGACGGCAACTTCCAGGATGACACCATGGAACTCCTGGCCGACAAGGGCAACGGCAACTACGCCTATATCGACTCCCTGCTGGAGGCTAAAAAAGTGCTTCTCAAGGAATTCAGCGGCACCCTTTTCACGCTGGCAAATGATGTCAAGATCCAGGTTGAATTCAACCCCAACCTGGTTGGCGCTTATCGCCTCATCGGCTATGAAAACCGAGCTCTTGAAGACGAAGATTTCAAAGATGATGCGAAGGATGCTGGCGAAATCGGCATGGGCCACCAGGTAACCGCGCTCTATGAGCTGATCCCCGCCGGCCACCCGGATATACCGCAGGTGGATCCGCTGAAATACCAAGCCGCCGCCCTGCAGCCGGAAACGGTAGAAAATGAGCTGCTCACCGTCAAACTGCGCTACAAACCCAGATCAACTGCTACTTCCACCCAGATCTCGGTGGCCGTAACCGACTCACAGAATCAGTTGTCCGGGCTCAGCGACGACTTCAGATTCGCCGCTGCCGTGGCCGGTTTCGCGATGCTGCTGAAAGAATCGGAGCATCTGGGCAATTTTTCCTGGGACGGCTGTCTGGATCTTGCCCGGGGCGCACGGGGGGCAGATGAGCAAGGGTACCGGGCCGAATTTATCCGGCTGGTTGAAATGGGCCAATTGCTGAAAAAAAGCAGTTAAGAACTAAATCAAAGCCCCCGGAAGCGCTCTGTTGCAGCCACCCGGAAATCCTGGCACCGCGCTTATCCAAAGCAGTTGCGGTGCCGCTTTGTTTTCTGTTATCCGTGGAAGATGAAGAACTTTCTCATCGCATAATTGATCATCACCGCAGTGATGATATTGGTCACGAAGGCATAGGTGGTCAACATGCCAAAACGCCGGATCAAGATGCCCATCAGCATGGTGCCGATCAGTACGCTGATGCCGGAAACCGCGTAAAACAATAAGATCTCGATTATGAACGGATGCCGGCCCGGCTGAAAAACCCACAGAATATTGGTTATATAGGCAACCAGGTTGGAGATCAGAAAGGCAATCGTATTGGAGATCATCGAATTTCTGGCCCGCTGATACTCATTGATGGGCCTGATTTTAAGGTTCAGCAGCCGCACCGCGTGATCGTTCTCCTGCAGGGCCGGAAACAGTTTCCAGGCCACCAGGTGAAACATGCAGATATGCACCACGGTAGCCAGCCCGCCGGCCAGTCCATATTTAATGAACTGGATCAGATTCTCGTTTGCTAACAGCGCTTCCATATTTTTTCCTGGCTCCCAGTAAGCATATCACCCTTCAGCCCCATGGTTTAAAAGCGGTTCCGCCTGGCTCTTTCTCTGCGCAGGAACCTCGAAACCAGTCCCGTAAACGTTGACGGGACTTCCCGATAGAGTATTGTCGCGCAAAAAGACCAGACTCGAGTAGCCAGCGCAAGCGAATCTTTTTACGGTCCCGCTTTAAGCAGCAGAAGACGATGCATGTGGCGGGCGCAAACCCACCCCCGATCGCTGGTCCGACCACCGTTTCATATCTCGGTACCCCCATCGAATATATCACTTCGCAATAGTCCATCACCCGGGTTTTTCAAGTCTTCACCCTCACCCCGATTTCTTAAATATACCGATGTAACGCAATTTTCTCTGAACAAAAGGGTCGGAAACAAAAATCATTAATGATGAAGTATATACCAACACAAAATGATAGCAGAACGAAAAATCTGGATTGACCACCAAGCCAGATTTTCTTTTGTCAATAAATTTGAACGCTTAGCGGTGAAGACTGGGATAAAGCTAAAATTGTTAATAATTTTTTATAGTTCAGATAGGCCGAACTGATTTCAATTTATCTTTACAAATAAAATTCTTCCCATATACTTCGTATGCGAAAAAAATGGAGATTTTCCCTGCCGGATCCCGGTTTTTTTAAGGGCGAGGGTGGGTCACTGCCGGATGGGTTGTCAGGGTACCGCGTGACAGCGTTCAGTCCGACCTGTTTCCACCAACCAGGGGGTAGATGATGGCAGTCAAAATCCTAATCACGCGCACCGGTGTTGATGAACATCTGATCGAGCTGACGGTTCTGCTGAAGAAAATGCGTTCATTAACCATCAACCAGCCCGGTTATATATACGGCGAGACTCTCAGGAGAATCGACCAGCCCAATGAGTGTCTGGTCGTATCCACCTGGCGGTCCCGGGCGGACTGGGATGACTGGTTCAACAACGAGGAGCGCAAGGCGCTCCAGAGCGAGATAGATCAGCTGCTCGGCGAGCCGACCAGATACGCCGTTTTCGAAGAATAAAGCTTCATCGAACCACAAAAATAACAGGTATTGCAATGATTGTAGAAGGTTTGAAATTGATGGTTGTCGGTATGACGACCGTGCTGATGTTTTTGATGTTCATGATTCTGCTCATCCAACTCGCCGCCCACCTGACAAAAGGGGTGACGGCACGTGAACTGCAGACGATCGAGGATGAGAAAAAGCGCATCAAGCGCGAACGGGAAATGGCAAAACTTGCTGCCACCGAAGACGACAACGACATTGTTGTGATAACCGCCGCAATTGCTGCGTTCGAGGCAGAGCGGGCAGCCGTTTAACAGCACAGAGGCGAAACGGAACGTAAACAGTCATCCGGTCATTATTTGACCAAAATTAACGCAAGGAGAAGTGTTGTGGGCAAAAAAGTAATCAAATTTATGGATACGTCCTTTCGGGACGGGTTTCAGTCCGTTTTCGGCGCACGGGTGTTAACCGATGATTTCCTCCCTGCGCTAAAGGCCAGTGTCGATGCCGGAATCACCCATATGGAAGCCGGGGGCGGCGCGCGTTTTCAGAGCCTTTTCTTCTACTGCGGTGAATCGGCCTTCGACATGATGGACCGTTTTCGGGCCGAAGTCGGCCCTGAGGCAAACCTGCAGACCCTGGCCCGCGGAATCAACGTGGTCGCCTTGAGCCAGCAGCCACGGGACATCATCGACCTGCATGCCAAGATGTTCAAGAAACACGGTATCACGACGATCCGCAACTTCGATGCCCTGAACGACGTCAGAAACCTGGAATATTCGGGTGAACGCATTGCCCACCATGGCCTGCACCACCAGATCGTCATCACCATAATGGACCTTCCGCCGGGCTGCGAAGGCGCTCACACCGCTGAGTTTTACCTGGACCGGCTCAAGGTCATTCTGGATTCAGACATTCCATATCATTCAATCTGCTTCAAGGACGCCACCGGAACCGCCAACCCGAGAAAGGTATACGAAACGTTCAAAGGCGCGCGCAAGATGGTGCCTGAAGACATGATTCTCTGGTTCCACACCCATGACACTGCCGGCATAGCCATTTCTCAGAACCTGGCAGCCATTGAAGGCGGCGCGGACGGCATTGACCTGGCCAAGAGCCCGGTCTGCGGCGGCACCTGTCAGCCGGACATCCTGTCGATGATGCACGTGCTGAAAGGAACCGATTTCACGCTCGATCTAGATTACGAAAAAGTTCTGGCCGCCGAAGAAGCCTTCGAGGCGGCGATGAGCGACTATTTCTTCCCGCCCGAAGCCAAGATGGTCTCGCCGACCATCACCCTGTCGCCGATGCCCGGCGGCGCCCTCACCGCCAACACGATGATGATGCGCGATACCGGAACCCTGCAGCATTATCCGGCGGTGATTAAGGAAATGGCAGAGGTCGTAAGGCTCGGCGGCTTCGGCACCTCGGTTACCCCCGTTTCCCAGTTTTACTTTCAGCAGGCCTATCTCAACGTCACCCAGGGTAAGTGGAAGGTGATCAACCCGAACTACGGCAACATGGTACTGGGCTATTTCGGCCGCACCCCGGCTCCGCCGGATCCGGAAATCGTCAAGCTCGCCTCGGAGCAGCTGAAAAAGCCGGTATTCACCGATGATCCGCTCGACATCCTCGAACCGGGTATTCCGAAAGCCACCAAGATATCTGGAAGAAAACAACCTCGAGGCAAGTGACGAAAACATCTTCATCATCGCCAGCTGCGAACAAAAAGGCCTCGATTATCTGCTCGGCAACGCCATCGTCAATGTGCGCAAGAAATCCGATGTCGAAGAAGCACCGGCCAAACCGGCTGCCAAGAAGACGGCTGCTGCTCCGGCCCCTGCCGGTCCGAGATCGTACTCGATTACCGTCAACAACCGCATCTATGATGTGACCGTGGCCGAGGGCTCCGGTGCGGTACAGGCCACCCCGGCCCAGCCCGCAGCAGCGCCTGTCCAGGAAGCGGTCGGCACAGGCATCGAAATCGAGGCGCCGACGCCGGGCAACGTGGTTAAGATCATGGTCAAACTTGGTGATTCCGTCACCAAAGACCAGCCCCTGCTGGTTCTGGAAGCGATGAAAATGGAGTCCGAGGTCAAATCTCCGGGCGACGGCAAAATCGTCGCAGTTCACGTCGCCGCCGGGGACACGGTACAGGCTTCTGACTCGCTGTTTACCTTAGGCTAATTTGCGCAGGTTACGCGTTACCCAGGGCCGCCAGACTATCGCTATCGAGGTCTGGCGGCACGGTTCGCTTTACTGATGGATTCTCTATGAAAACGAAGACTATTCTGCTCGTGCTGATCGGGCTCTGCCTGGCCGTCGCCTCCTTTGCCCAGGCCGCCGATGAGCGTGTTTCGATCGTCGCACCTGTCGATGCCAAAATCCTCCGGCTCGACGTGGCCCCCGGCGACAAGGTATACAGCGGCGATACCCTGGCCATTTTAAAGGCGGACGACGGCTCCACCATCATTCTCAAGGCCGGCGTTTCCGGAACCGTGGCCTCCGTCGATGTGATTTCCTACCAAAAGATCAAGCAGGGTACCCAGGTCGGTTCGATCGATCCGGCAAGAATCATCGCCGAGCAGCCGGTGGCCGGTGAGAGCCAGGAGCTGCCGTCGATGACCAAGCTGGTTGGCAACCTGTTCAGGACGACTGGTGTCTATGGTTTTATCGACGGGCAATTCAGCAAGGACTGGACCGTCGGTATCGGCCGGATTCTGATGATCTGCGTCGGACTGACCCTGCTTTACTTAGGTATTTTTAAACAATTCGAACCACTGCTGCTGATTCCCATCGGCTACGGTGCGATTCTGGCCAACATCCCGCTGGCCGGCATCGCCGAGCCAGGCGGTATCCTCTACTATATTTACGAAGTCGGTATCGTAACCGGTATTTTCCCGCTGCTGATCTTCATGGGGGTGGGGGCGCTGACCGATTTCGGCCCGATGATCGCCAACCCGAAAACCATTCTGCTCGGCGGTGCGGCCCAGATCGGCATCTTCGTCACACTGCTCGGTGCGCTGTTTCTCTCTGACCTGGTCCCAGGCATCAATTTCTCACTGCGTGATGCCGCTTCGATCGGTATTATCGGCGGGGCAGACGGGCCAACAGCGATCTTCCTGTCCAGTAAGTTATCGCCCCGGCTGCTCGGCTCGATTGCGATTGCCGCCTACTCCTACATGGCCCTGGTGCCGATCATCCAGCCGCCGATCATGAAATGGCTGACCAGTGAAGAAGAACGCAAAATCAAGATGGTTCAGCTGCGCCATGTTTCCCGGCTCGAGAAGATGATCCTGCCCCTGCTGGTGCTCGGCATCTGTGCCTTTCTGCTGCCCACTGCGGCACCGCTTATCGGCATGTTCATGCTCGGCAACCTGGCCAAGGAGTGCGGAGTGGTCGACCGGCTGTCGGACAATATCAAGGGCGCCCTGATGTATACGGTTACAATCTTCCTGGGGCTCGGGGTCGGCAGTAAACTTTCCGCCGACAAGTTTCTGAACCTGGAGACGCTCGGTATCCTGGCGCTCGGTATGATTGCCTTCGGCATCGGCACCGCCGGCGGTGTGCTGATGGCAAAACTGATGAACCGGCTCTCCAAAACACCGGTCAACCCGCTGATCGGCGCAGCCGGTGTCTCTGCAGTGCCGATGGCCGCCCGCGTGGTCAACAAAGTCGGCCTGGAAGCCAATCCGCAGAACCATTTGATCATGCACGCGATGGGAGCCAACGTGTCTGGCGTTATCGGCTCCGCGGTGGCAGCAGGTGTACTGCTCGCCTTGTTGTAAAAGCTTTGTTTTCCTGTTGATCAAAGCCCGGGTCCGCCCGGGCTTTTTTTATGTCGAATCGATAAACCAGCAGACAAGTCAGGAGTGGATATGCTTGAAGTAAGCCCCGAAGCTCTGGTGAAACTCGCTGAGATGGTTGCTGCCCAGGGAGGCGAAACGTCCGGAATACGGATTGCGGTGATGGGAGGCGGCTCTCAGGGCCCCGGTCTCGGACTGGTGGTCGACGCCCCGGGCAGAAACGATGTGGTTATCGATCAGCAGGGCACCGCGCTGATCGTCGACCGCAACCTGATCGAGTATTGCCGGTCGATCTCGATCGATTTTACCACCGGCAGCGCCGGCCGGTGCGGAGGCGTCAGCGGCAGCGGTTTTGTCATCACGCCTGAACAGCCCATTAACTTGTAACCAATCGTCCTCAGGGCTTACGATACGACTCTGATCGGAATCGCGGGATATTGCGAGGCCCGCACATAGTCGGGTTCCGGCAAACCAAAACTCATCACGAAGCAGATCGACTCGTCGTCGTCAATCTTCAGGGTCGAGCGCACTTGAGGAAGCAGGTTGAACGCCATCTTGGCCAGCCCGTTCCAGAGGGTCCCGATTCCCACACTCTGGGCACCGATCTCAAAATGGCTCAGGGCAATGATACCGTCCTGGTCCGGAGATGCGCTGTTTTTACGTGCTGAAGCAACGACAAGATGGGGGGCCCAGCGAAACAAGACGTCGGCCTGATAAATTTTCCAGCCGTTGACGATGTCGACGAAAAACTCATAGCCGACCGGCAGCCGCTCCTCGGTGATCAATATAGACAGGCCATCCATGGTCTGTTCCCGGAGCCGGGCCATCACCTGGCGGTTGTCTATCACGGAAAATGACAGGGGCCGCTCATTTCTACCCGACGGACCATGATAGGCCGTTTCCAGCAAGCGGCGGATCAGCGCCGGATCCACATCTTCCTGGCGATAGCGCCTGATTGACCGCCGCCCCGCCAGCAGCCGCTTTATCTGCGCAAAAGACGGCGGCTCAGTGCTGCTGAGCAGATAGGATTTATCCGGGTCCAGCCCCAGTACCGAGGCGGCCCCGGTCGGACAGATGCAGAGACAGTGCTGACAGCCGATACAGTGATCTTCGCGCCCCTCGGCAACGAACGGGAGTTCTTCGCCGATCACCAGAATATTTACCGGACAGTCATTCACACAGGCGCCGCACCGAATGCATCGTTCGGGGTCGGCCTCAAATTGGAGGTTTCCTGCCTGCTCCAGAGTTGCTTTCGTCATGATACGCGCTTAACTTACCGCTTTTGTGACAATTTCCCGATCAAAGTAGTTGACTCCCATGCCGCCGTCCACCACGATGGTCTGACAAGTGATTCCCGAAGACCTCTCAGAGAGCAGAAACACTGCGGCATCTGCGGCCTCCTGGGTAGTCAGCGCCTGTTTTCTGAGCATCGCCTTTTCGGCAAAGAGATAGCTGTCGATATAACCCGGAATTCCTGCCGAAGCAGACGTTTTTAAAAGGGACGGCGCCACCGCATTGAAGCGTATACGGGAAAATTCGGAAAAGCTCTTGGCCAGAAAACAAAGTGATGAATCGAGCGCGGCCTTGATCGGGGCCATATAGCCATAGTTGATTGCGGCCATTTTCGTGGTCGAGATCGATATGGTCACCAGGGACGCATCGACGGCCAGCAACTCCTTGAAATGGTTGGCTATCGAGATAAATGAAAAACAGGAGATGTCAAAGGCCTGCAGAAAATCATTTTTTGCCGTTTGGTGAAAAGCCTTGATGCCATCGCTGTAATTGGCAAAGGCGATTGAATGCACGATGCCGGCCAGGCCGGTCTGCCCACGCTGCTGCAGTTCGTCCGCAATCTCCCGGCTGACCCGCTCGATCTGCCGCTCGTCTTCCACATCGCAAATGAACACCGGAGAGTCCGGGAAAAGTTTGCGGGCGGTGGTCCTGCGCTGCTCGCTGCGCACCACCATCAGCACTGTCGCGCCCTGCGAGATCAGGGTTGCGGCGATGGCCGCGGCGATCGATTTCTTGTTGGCCAGGCCGAAAACGACATAGTACTTGCCGCTGATATTGAGAAAATCCATGGTGTTTGCGTTTGATAAGTTTCCCTCGGCAGGTTCGTCCTCATCGCGGACGATCATCGAGCCATTGCCGGGTTGCCTGCTCGCTGAGGCCGCATCTTACAACACTGCGGGGGACGAGACAAGTGGCAAACAAATAGTAAAGCAACGCGGCCGACAGCTATGGCGGACCAGGCAAATCCGGTAGTGCCTTGAAGATGATCGACTCCTACCCCGCTACCCCGTTTCAAATGCTCTGCCAACCTCTTTCCATCATGGTCTTTGTGTGCTACAACGAGGACGCTTCATCCGCACCGCAGGGTGCAATCCCGGCCCTGCCTGAAATTGATTTATTGTAGAGTAAATGCAATGAAAAAACTGATATTGCAAAACATATTCGACTGTTTCGCCGACTGGTCTAAGCAATTTACAATTGCCTGCGACAAGGGCTGCGCCCTGTGCTGTACCCAGGATGTGACCATGACCGCGGTCGAGGGTGAACTGATTCTTGATTTTATTCGAAGCCGGTCCATGCAGCCGTGGCTCGAGCAGGTACTCAATGGCCGGTTACCGGATGTGTATCTCAGCCGGACCACCAATCAGTATGCCCAGGCCTGTCTCAATGGGATAGAGGTGGAAATCGGCAGCGGCCGCTTCGATGCGGTCTGTCCATTTCTGCACAATGATCTGTGCCGTATCTATCCGGTTCGGCCGTTTTCCTGCCGTTGTTTTGCCTCGACCCAAATCTGCCGTAAAGGAGCAAGCGCCAGCCTGCCGCCGGAGTATTTGAGCGCCGCCACGGCCGTCTCGCAGATCATCGAACACCTGTCGCAGTTCGACCACTGGGGTAATATGCTGCATGTCCTCTATCTTCAGGTATCAGATGCTTCTGCCAGAGTCCTGGAAGACGGGGCAAACCTGGAGGCTGCACGCAGCGGTTGCCTTAGAGCGCAGCCTCTGCCTGGATTTCTTATCTCCGAGGAGGAAACGGCTCTAGTTTTCCCGCTGGTCGAGTCCATATTCACAACCGTCGTCGATCACAGAACCATCGAAGATATTCTCAACGGCAGATAGGCAGACATCATTTCTGCTTTGCCAACGTCCTGATGCTGCAATAGCCAAGACAGGTAAAAAAGACCGGGATATTCAAACCCGCGTCAGAGTTAAACCACAAGCACGGTCCAGGGCCGTAGCTGATTGATGCTGGGGCTTGCTGCGCCGCCTATGCAGTGCGGCGCAGGGTCTTATACATTATTTGAATAGTTCCAGATATTGTCCGTATCCCTGTTCTTCAAGGTCTTTGACCTCGATAAAACGCAGGGCAGCGGAGTTCATGCAGTAACGCAGATTAGTGGGAGGCGGACCGTCCTCGAAGACATGGCCGAGGTGGGAGTCGGCAGCCTTGCTGCGTACCTCGGTACGCACCATAAACAGCGACCGATCCTGGTGCTCAACGATATTTTCCGGAACCAGCGGCCTGGTGAAACTGGGCCAGCCGGTGCCTGATTTAAATTTGTCCCGCGAGCTGAACAGCACTTCTCCCGAGACCACGTCGACATAGATGCCCTCGGCCTTGTTGTCCCAGTATTCGTTGTTGAACGGCGGCTCGGTGCCGTCCTGCTGGGTAACCTGATACTGCATCGGACTCAGCCGGGCCCTGAGCTCTTCGTCGGACGGCTTAACAAAGCCACCCCCGCCGTCCGCACCAGCGGGATTGTCGGCCCAGACCCGCTCGATAAAGGGCTGCCTGCCTGAGCCTTTTTTATACATGTTGTAATGCACCGCGTTTTTCCGGTAATAATCCTGGTGATACTCCTCGGCCTCGTAGAAAGGCTGAACCGGAAGTATCGGGGTGATGACCGGGCGTTCGAACAGTTTCGAGTCGTCCAGCTCTTTCTTCGAGGCTTCGGCTATCTGCTTCTGCTGCTCGGAATTGTAGAAAATTGCGGTGCGATACTGCTTGCCCCGGTCGGCGAACTGACCACCGCCGTCGGTGGGATCGATCTGCCTCCAGAAGGTTTCCACCAGCGTTTTATAAGAAACCCGGGACGGGTCGAAGCGGACCAGTACCGCTTCGTAGTGGTCGGTGCTTCCGCCTGACACTTTCTGGTAGTCAGCGTCTTCTTTGGTGCCGCCGGTGTATCCGGCAACCACATCGGTGACCCCGTCGAGCTGCTCAAAGGGCGGCTCCATGCACCAGAAACAGCCGCCGCCGAAAATGGCAGTGTCTTCCTGGGCGGATACTGCGGGGGCGGCAAAAAAGAGCACTCCAAAGGCCATCAAAAAAGGTATAATCAATAGATAATTCATCGCTGTTCTCTTTTGAAAATGATTCTTATTTCCCAAGAAAGTATACACTATTGTAACCGGTTACAAGGCCTAACCAATCCTATTACAGGTAGATCGAGCTTTACCAGGATGGGCGGTTGCCACCACCTCAAATACGGTGTATAAAAAGACCGGAGATTTCCTTTTTCCCAATGGGGGCGCCTGCATGAAAGAAGCGAACAATTCGAAGAGGACCAAGTTCATTTTCATAACCGGCGGTGTCTTGTCCTCCCTGGGCAAAGGCTTGGCCGCCGCCTCGATCGGCGCCCTGCTCGAAAGCCGGGGACTCACCGTCACTTTCCAGAAGTTAGACCCCTATATCAACGTCGACCCCGGTACCATGAACCCGTTTCAGCACGGTGAAGTTTATGTCACCGATGATGGCGCTGAAACGGATCTGGACATGGGCCACTACGAGCGCTACACCAACGCGGTCATGGCCCAGGTGAACAATTACACCTCTGGTCGTATTTACTATTCGGTTATCACCAAGGAACGCAAAGGCGAATATCTCGGCGGAACGGTACAGGTCATCCCCCACATTACCGACGAAATCAAGGCCGCGGTGCTGCAGCTCGACGGCAGCGTCGACATCGCCATCATTGAAATCGGCGGGACCATCGGCGACATCGAGGGACTCCCCTTTGTCGAGGCAATTCGACAGTTGCGCGGCGATCTGGGCAGGGAGTATTCATTATTTATCCACCTGACCCTGGTTCCCTATATCAAAGCAGCCGGCGAGGTGAAAACCAAGCCGACCCAGCACTCGGTCAAGGAACTGCGGGCCGACGGCATTCAGCCGGATATCCTGGTGTGCCGCACCGAAGTACCGCTCACCCCCGAGCTCAAAAGTAAGATTGCCCTGTTCTGCAACGTGCCCCAGGATGCGGTCATCACCGCAATCGACGTCGATAACATCTATGAAGTACCGTTGCACCTGCATCGTGAAGGGCTCGATGCTAAAATCCTCGAGCTGCTCAATGTCTGGACCGGTCAACCCAACATCAAACCGTGGCAGGATCTGGTGCACAATCTGAAGAACCCGGAATACACGGTGACCATTGCCGTGACCGGCAAATATGTGGACCTGACCGAGTCCTACAAGAGTCTGCACGAGGCCCTGATTCACGGCGGCATAGCCAACCGTGCCAAGGTTCAGCTGCGCTACCTGAGCGCCGAGGAGCTGGAAAGCGGTGATCCAGCCGGGCTGCTCGAAGACTGCGACGGTATCCTGGTGCCGGGCGGCTTCGGCAGGCGCGGGGCGGAAGGCAAGATCTCCGCGATTACCCATGCCCGGGAAAACAAGATTCCGTTTTTCGGGATCTGCCTCGGCATGCAGCTCGCGGTGGTTGAATACAGCCGGTCGGTACTGGGCATCGAAACGGCCCACTCATCTGAGCTTGACCCGTTGACCCCGGACCCGGTCATCTACCTGTGCAAGGAGTGGTTTGACTACCGCAACGACAAGGTTCAGGTTCGGGACGAGAACTCGGAAATGGGCGGCACTCTGCGTCTCGGCGCCTATCCGTGTAAGCTGCTGCCCGGTACACTTGCCGCCGAGGCCTACAAAGTAGCGGAGATATCAGAACGGCACCGGCACCGTTACGAGTACAACAATGAATACCGCGATCGACTGGAGCAGAGCGGTCTCAAGGTTTCGGGAACCTCGCCCGACAACAACCTGGTGGAAATCGTGGAAATCGAAGACCATCCCTGGTTTCTCGGCTGCCAGTTCCACCCCGAGTTCAAATCCAAGCCGATGAAACCGCATCCGCTGTTTCGCGATTTCATTAAAGCCGCGCTCACCAACAGCAAGAAGAACTGATGGACATCACCCCCGTATCGGTGGGCGGCCCCAATGGAGCTGCCTTTGCCGTCGGCTCAGGCCAACCGATGCTGTTGATTGCCGGCCCCTGCGTACTCGAATCCGAGGAGCTGGCCCGCCGGGTCGCCGGCACCATGCAGGAGATCTGCGCCAGACGCGGCCTGTCCTATGTGTTCAAGGCCTCCTTCGACAAGGCCAACCGCACTTCGATCAGCTCGTTCAGAGGCCCCGGCCTCGAGCAGGGACTCGAGATCCTGGGTCGACTCAGAGCTGAAATGGGCGTACCGGTGGTCTCCGACATCCATGAACCGGCCCAGGCCGAACCGGCAGCGGAGGTGCTCGACATCATCCAGATTCCTGCCTTTCTCTGTCGTCAGACCGATCTGCTCACCGCGGTTTCGAGGACCGGTAAACCCCTGAATCTGAAAAAAGGCCAGTTTGTCTCCCCCTGGGATATGAACAACGCAGTCACCAAGGTTCGCGACGGCGGCAGCAGCCAGGTCATGCTGGTTGAACGGGGCGCCAGTTTCGGCTACAACAACCTGGTGGTGGATATGCGCTCATTTGCGGTAATGCGCGGTTTCGACTGCCCGGTCATCTACGATGCGACCCACTCGGTACAGCTTCCGGGCGGTTCCGGCACTTCGTCCGGCGGTCAGCGTGAATTTATTGCGCCGCTGTCCCGGGCCGCAGTGGCCGCCGGTATCGACGGGCTGTTCATGGAGGTGCACCCGTCACCCGACCAGGCCCTGTGCGACGGCCCCAATTCAATCGCGCTCGATGAAATCGACGCTATTCTGGCCCAGCTCGTTTCTATCCGCGCCAGCTTGATGACCTGACACCGTACCGCCCATGTCTGACACCTGCCAATCCACACCGGGGTCCCATCCATCCGATTGTGAAATCCTCGACGGCTACCGGACCCGCAGCCGCGAACGCCAGCATCAGCCCACTGAAGAAGAGCGGCTGCTTTACGCCAAGGCTGAACCGCTGCGGCTATTGCTGCTCGATGTCGACGGGGTATTGACCGACGGTGCGCTGCTTTACACCGAAGCTGGTATTGAGGCGAAATCGTTCAATACCCAGGATGGCCTTGGCCTCAGGCTTGTGCAGAAGGCCGGGGTCGAAGTCGGCCTCATCACCGCCCGCAGCTCCGATCTGGTCGACCGCCGGGCCCGGGAACTCGACATGAAATACATTCGCCAGGGGGTGGTCAATAAACTCGACACCTTCAAGGAGATCATCAGGACAGCCGGCCTTAAGCCATACCAGGTGTGCTATATGGGCGATGACTGGATCGATTTGAGCCTGCTTACCAGGGTTGGGCTGGCGGCCTGCCCGGCCAATGGGGTTGCCGAAGTTCAGGAAGTCTGCCACTGGGTGGCCCGGCGCAGCGGTGGAGCCGGCGCTGTGCGTGAACTCTGTGATCTGATTATCCGAGCCAAAGGCGTCCGCGACAGCCTGCTGCAGCAATTTCAATGTTGACCCTGAACCGACGTAATCTGGTCTGGCTTATTCCTCTGCTGATGATCATCACCTTTCCGGCCTGGCGTCTGCCGGTGGCCGCCTTTCTAGCACCCCGGGGCGCAGAGGAAAGTGGGCCCGGCCCGCACAGCCAGAACGAGCACAATTTTGTAATGCAAAAGGTGATTATCGTTCAGAATCAACAGGGTAAAAAAACAGCGGAAATCAGGGCAAGCCAGGCGTTCACCAGCGAAATACCGGACGAATTCGTGCTGACCCAGGTCGATGCCGATCTGTTCGACGAACAGGGCGACCGGGTCAATGTCCAGGCAAACTCCGGCGTCTACAACACCCAGACCAGAAAACTCACCCTGGTCGGAGATGTGAAGGTCAATCGCGTCTCCCAGAACCAGCAGCTCTTTTCGGAGCTGCTATACTACTTCGATGAAACCCGGGTCATTGATTCACCGGGTGCCGCCAGGCTGGTCGGCAACCGGGCTGAAATCAAGGGATCGAGCCTGCATTACGATATCGTCACCGCCCAGTACAAAATTGGCGGCCCGGTTTTCTGCGTGCTCGGCTCAGAATGAGTCGTCCGGCGCCACCCTGCTGCAGGATACGACCCGGCAGACCCCGTCGGTGACCTGCCACGCAATATTGACGTCAAAGAGCAGCATCGCAAACTCATGCTTTCTACCCCGCTGGGCGGCAGGCCGCGGGTCCAGCCTGAGCACTTCTTTGATCAAACCGGCAAGCAACCGGCCGGTGGCGCGCTGATAGTCTTTGCAGAATTGTCTTGCACCATCTTCGAAGACCACCTCCATCTCGCTGAATTCACTGCTCAACCAGCCAAAGCCGGCCGACGTGAGACAATCGGTGTCGCGCAGATACGGCTTGATGTCGAGCACCGGCGTTTTATCGAGTAGATCGACGCCGCCGAGTTCCAACACCACGCCGTCGCTAAAATCGATGCCCTCCAGCCTGACTGCGGACAAGCCGATAAAATTGGGACGGTGCGGACTTCTGGTTGCCAAGACGCCCTTGCGCTCGCTGCCGTTCAGCCGCGGCGGCCGTACGGTCGTTTTCCAGCCATCGCGCAGGGCCTGATGGAAAATAAACTGAATCCAGACATGGCTGAAGGTTTCCAGGCCGCGCACCATCTCCCGTTTATTGAACGGTTCGACCAATTGCAGCCGCGCGCTGGCCGACGGAGCCAGCCCGGGCTGCCTCGGGGTGCCAAACTTTTCCTTGAAACAGGATGAGATAAAACCAATCGGTGCAAGACCGATATCGAATGTGCTTGTTTCCATAAGCTCCCTCGGTTCCGATCTGGGCACTCAAGACCACCTCAGCGCAACTGAAACCAGTTGACGCAGACCGGCTGTCACGCTACCCTGAAAAGACTCCTCCAACACCGCCATCTTACAGGATCAAACGCCATGCTTAAACGATTCACCATTTCACTCGATGAAAAGCTGCTGGAACATTTCGACACCTTCATCAAACAACAGAAATATGTCAACCGCTCCGAAGCAATCCGGGACCTGATCCGTTCATCTCTGGTCCAGAACGAGTGGCAGGCCGACAAGGATGTGGTCGGGGTGATCTCGATGGTGTACGACCACCACCAGCCCAAGCTTCAGGAAAAAGTTACCGAGATTCAGCACGATTATCATCATCAGATCGTCTCCGCCACCCATATTCACATGGATCATCACAATTGCCTGGAGGTGGTGATCGTCAAGGGCACCGCCGGCTCGGTCAACGAGCTCAGTGATCGGCTCCGCTCCCTGCGGGGCGTGAGAAACTGCAAACTGGCAATGGGCACCACCGGCCGGGACCTCCATTGAACAAGACCCGCCTGTCAGGGCGAGGGGGCGCCGCAGGATGATACATACGCAATGACCACAGAACTGGCCTGCTTCATCTCACCGCACGGCTATGGCCATGCCACCAGAACCGTGGCCCTGCTCCAGGCTCTTCGCGAGCGGATTTCAGGCCTCCGCGTCCAGCTCTTCACCACGGTTGACCGGGAGCTGTTCGACGACCTGGAAGTCCCTTTCGACTATCACCAGGTGATCACCGATGTCGGCCTCGTTCAGCATGACGCTTTCAGCGAGAACCGCGCGGCCACGGTGGTGAAACTGGGCGAGCTGCTGCCGTTTGATGCATCTTTGGTGCAGTCCTGCGCTGCGCTTTGTTCCGGCTGCAAACTGATACTGTGCGATATCAGTGTTCTCGGAATTGTGGTGGGCCGACAGCTGCAGACCCCCTCGATTCTGGTCGAAAACTTCACCTGGGACTGGATCTATCAGCAGATGGCAGTGCAAACCGCTGAGGATGCGGCACTGCTCAGCTACGGCAGGATGCTCGCTTCCTGCTATGACCTGGCCGACTATCGGATCCAGACCGAACCTCTCTGCTACCGCCGAAGCGCTGATCTCTGCTGCGCGCCGATTGCCAGAAAACAGCGAAGTACCCGCAGCGAAACGCGCCGTAGGCTTGGCTGTGGTGATCGTCAGACGATTCTCGTATCGATGGGTGGCATCGAGGTTGTGCTGCCCTTTGTCGAACTGCTGCAGCGTTATCCCGACTACTATTTCATTATCGGTGCCCGGAACAATCGAGCTCTATCCGGGGCTAACCTGAAATGGATCGCTCCCGACGACGCTTGGCATCATCCCGATCTGATCAATGGTTGCGACCTGCTGATCTGCAAAAGCGGCTACTCGACCATCGCCGAATGTCTGCAGACGGACACGCCGATCTGTTGTGTAAGCCGCGGCGCGTTTGCCGAATCTGCGGCCCTGGAGCATTTTGTGGAAAATGAGATGAACGCAACGATTCTCGGGCAGCGCCTTTTCCTCAACGGCGCCTGGCTCGATGAGCTGCCTGCGCTGCTGGCCCGCAAGAGAGCGAGGCTGCCGGTCAACGGCGCCGATCAGGCGGCTGAATTTATCTGTTCTCTGCTTTAGCCGGCTGCCAAATTCAGTGGCGGTGGGCGGCCATTTAGCGGTATCATGCAGTCTTGAAACGGGACATCGCCTCCGCGATTAATGGTCTGCGTACCCAGCCATGAAGAGAACGTGAAGCCAGAACAGCCAAAAAGCCAGACCGTCGAGTCCGGTCCCCCGCAATCCGACGCATTAATGCGCGCTATTGCTGCGGTAAAATCGTTCACCGGCGAAATCGAGCTGGCAGAACTGCTGAAAAAACTGCTGCTGGCGATGCTTGAAATCAGCCCCGCACAGCGCGGCTGCCTGCTGCGCAAAACTGCTGAGGAGTGGACTGTTGAGGCGGCGGCCGAAAAACTCGGCCAGCACAGCCAGCGGGTTAAAATTCTAGCAGGCAACCAGGCACCTGATCTGTGCCGCACCATGGTCGAGCTGGCAATTCGGCACGAAACAACCGTGGTGGCACATAACGCCAGTGCAGAAGAGCGCTTCCGGGCCGATGCCTACGTGCAGAAGCATCGGCCCAAATCGATTCTGTGTTTGGTGATTAACCATCAGCAGGAGATGCTCTGTCTGGTTTATCTGGAAAATACCGTACGCCCCGACGCCTTCGATCATCAGGCCAGGGAACTACTCGACCTGCTGGCCCTGCAGGCGGGAGTATCGATAAAGAACGCCACACTCTACCGGGAACTGGACAACACCGTCAGCGAGTTGCACAAAGAAATCGCCAAACGCAAAGATACCCAGCTCCAGCTCATGCGGGCCGGAAAGCTGCCCGCCCTGGGACGGCTGTCGGCCTCGCTGGCCCACGAATTTGGCAACCCGCTGATGGGCATTACTTACCTGCTCGAGGATCTCAGCGGCCGCCCGGCCATAAGTGAGCAAGACCGACACCTGATCAGTGTGGGACTCGAAGATTGCCGGCGGATGATAAATCTGCTCGACGAGCTGCATAGCCTGCACAACCCCTCAAGGAAAAAGAGAACCCTTTTTCATCGCCGATGATATTTCAAGCGGTGACGGGCTGGAACTTGCCATTGCCTATTTCATCATCAGAAACCACGGCGGCGAAATCACCTTTCGCTCAGCTGCCGGTGCCGGCTCGACCTTTTCGATCTCGCTGCCGGTCCCGCATCTCGACGAAACAATGGGCGCAGGGGCTACCGGTCGAGAGCAACCGGGTCATCGCCGCGTTCAATAACCTGCCACTGCTCCCCTTCAAAGTCAAAATCGGTGATCTGGGATAGATCCATTTTCAGATAGCGTCCCCGCCCCTCAACGGCAACACTGCCGTCTTCCAGCACGACTTCCCCGGTTCCTTCGAAGGTTCGCCGATTCTCGGAACTGATCCGGGCAACGACCACCACCTCCCGGTCCAGCGGAACCGGTTTTCTGAATTTCATCGAGAACTCGAGCGTGACGCCCCAGAGCCCTTGTTTCTGATGATCGATAATGGAACGGCCAATGGTCTCATCCAGGATCGCCGCCGCCACACCGCCGTGCAGCCGGCCCGGATAACTCTGGTGCTCCTCGGCCGGATAAAAGCGGGCCATCAACTCACCGGTTTCCAGTTCATAAAATTCGCTTTTCAGACCGTACTGGTTTTCCAGTCCGCACACGAAACAGCGTTTTGAATTGGGTTGTTTTGCTGTTACCCTGGGCTTCACCGTTAACTCCTGAGTCTGTTTTTCAACCACCCCAACCTCACCATTGCGAACCGAACAATCTTCAGACCTGCGTGGTTCCAGAACCGCTGTTCAGCAGAGCTCCCTATGATTCTGCTGTTTCTCAGCTCTTTCGCCGGGCAAACAGATCGGAGCAGTGGGAGCGTTGCGGCGGTCCCTCGACCAGCATCGAGGCAATGGTCCGTTTGACCTTCGGCATCAGATGCCGCTTACCGTCCAGAAGCTGCTGCTCCAGCATAGCCAGACGCTGCAGCAGTCGAGTGCGCTCCATGGTTGGAATCTGCTCGGCCGACAGGGAACTTCGCGCCACCAGTTCCTGACACCTGAAACAGCCGGGAAAACTGAGTTTTTTGCCGTCGGGTCTAGTCATCTCGGCCGGCACGCCATGGGTCCGGCAGACCATCAACCGCTGGGCATACAACACGCAGCGCCCCTCTTCATTGAGCGGACACATCAGTTTCGGCCGCTGTCCGTCTCTGAGCAGCTCCCGGCATTGCTTTTCATATTCGCGGGCCCGGCCAATGAGGCGCTCCCGCATCGGGGGTTCGAGGTTGTCCATGGCCAGCCATAAATAGCACCACTCGATATAGGTGTGATGCAGAAAATACGAGTCGCAGCAGTTGTCGGGACAGCCCTTACAGCTATGGCCCAGCTCGCCGGCAACCGCATCGTAGGCCTCTTCCATATCCTCGTAGAGCACCCTGAGCAGTTCGGCCAGCTCAGGTTTAAGAATCAATTGCATGGTGCTCCTCTGAAAAACTCTGCACCTGGTACAGAGAAATATCCGGGTGCTGGTCCCGCCAGGCGGTGCGATTTAGGCCGGCCTTGAGGCAGAGATGTTCCAGAAATACCCGCGGTTCCGGCAATTGTGCCCAGACCTGGGGCAGAAAAGTCGCCCGAGCCCTGCCCCGCTGCAGGATAACCCCGTCGATGCCGGGTCGCAGGTTGCTTAGAAGCTCTTCGCTCTCTTGATAATCGAGCGGCTCAGGCCGGCTTAGAATGGAAATATCGAGCCGGACCCGGTCGAACTCGTCGGAACTGAGCGGTGAAAATCGATGATCGTGAAAGGCAGCCTGCAGCGCATTGCGTTCAAGCGCCTCAAGCAGCGGACCGGTGGCTTCCAGGTTGCCGATACAGCCCCGCAGCCGACCTTCGATTTTGAGGGTGACGAAGCAGGCCAGAGACTGCTGCAGTTCGGCGTCATCGAGACCTGAGCGGTTGATTGCTTCAACCAGACCAAGCCGGTGGCCGATCGTTTGCCTGGCCAGCGCGAGCAACCGGCGGCCGTGTCTGGCAGAAATCTGATTCTTCATCTGTGCTGGATTACCTTCGCTCACCATTGGACCCCGAGCATCATGCAGTTGATCCCGCTGCCGATACCGAGCATTGCACCGCGACACCCCGGTGCAAAGCGCCCCTGTTCGATGGCCATCGCCATGGTGATCGGTGCGGAAACGGAACCCACATTGCCTAAAAAATGGAGCGTTTCGAAATTTTTCCGGCTGTCCAGGCCAAGCCGATCAAACAGAAGCCGGGCATGGGCTGTGCCGACCTGGTGGCAGAAATAGCAGTCGATATCTTCTTCCAGCCAGCCGCTCGAGGTGGAGAACCGCTCCCAGGTCCGGTAGGCGGTTTCGATGCCCTGCACCAGCAGTTCTTCGGAATTGGTCGCCATCAGCGTAGTCGCCGCACCGCTCTGCCCCCCCAGACAGAGATCGGAAAAATCGGTGTTGGCCAGCCATGAACCACATACCAGGCGCGGTTTATCATTGGTCCTTTCATCATGCCGGCACATATAAAGCCCGACGGAGCCCGAGCCAATGGTCAGCGACGCAAAGGCCGACTTGATGCTTTTTCTGGTCAGCGACTCATCTTCCTGCAAGGTTCTGATGGTCGATTCCACCAGCTCTTCAGCCGTTTCTCCCGACACCACCAGACCGTTGTCCAACTGACCGAGCTCGATCATATTGGCCAGCATGATCATACCGTCGAGAAAGCCGAGGCAGGCATTGGATATGTCGAAGATCAGGCAGCCGGGCGACAGCCCCAGGGCATGATGCACAAAGGAAGCGGTCGCCGGCTCCATCATATCGCGTGAAACCGAGGTGAACAGCAAACACTGGATATCGGCCGGCTCGACGCCCGCAGTGGCGATGGTCCTGGCCCCTGCCAGTGCCGCGGCCTGACTCGGCCTGGTCCCCTCCTCCCAGAAGCGGCGCTCGGAAATGCCGCTCATCATCTCAAGCCGCCCTTCGGGCAGCCTGAGCCGCCGATAAACCTCATGAAGGCGCTTTTCTATCGCATCGGAGCTCAATATCCGGGGTGGGATTTCATAACCGAAGGTGTGCAGACAGACGTGGGAAAAAGATGCCATGATAGAAAAAGCAGCGAAAATCAGCCTGAGCCCAGATGGGTGTGCGGGCCGGCCTGGTGCGCCTCGATCCTGGCGCGCAGCTCATCGAAGTCCGGCGGGTGCTTGATAAAATCATCAACGCCGCTCTTGCGGTAGGTGAACAGGCGTGCCTCGCCGGCGATATTGGATCCCAGCCCCAGAATCAGCGACTGGCGGCCGGAATATTGTTCGAGTTGCCTTATCAGGCGCGGCGTTTCACTCAGATCACCCATTTCTTCGCGCATATCGAGCAGAACCAGATCGAAGTGTCCCAGGGACGCCTCATACATCGCCGAGCGCGGGGTTTCCGCCAGGCTCACCCGCCAGCCCGATTCGACCAGGAACTCGACAAGGCGCTGCCGGCTCTGCGGGTCGGAGTCGACCACCAATACGGTGCTGGTTAAATAGTGGGTTAACATATCATACAACTGTTCTTTGGCCACCGGCTTGGTAAGATAATCATCCATACCGGCCTGCAAACAGATTTCCCGGTCGCCGGGCATTGCGTGTGCGGTCAGCGCGATGATCGGTAAATGTCCGCCGTGGTTGCGCTCTTGTTCCCTTATTTTTCTGGTCGCCTCGAGCCCATCCATGATCGGCATCTCCACATCCATCAAAATCGCCTGATAGGATCCGCTGGCAGCTTCCTCGACCGCCTGGCGGCCATTATCAACCGCCGTCACCTGCAGACCACTCTGATCCAGCAGTGTCTCTATCAATATCCGGCTGATCGGCTCATCTTCGGCCAGCAGCACCCGGTTTTCATCAAAACGAAACGGGGCCGCAGCGGGCGATTCTTCCTCGTTTGCAGCAGCAGATTCCGGTGCTGCAGCGGCTCCGTGAGCAAAGGGCCAGGTGAACCAGAATGTCGCCCCGTTCCCGGGGCTGCTTTCCATACCGATCTCACCTTCGGCCAGGTGAACCATCTGGGCGGCCACGCTCAACCCGAGACCGCCGCCCCAGAGAGTGCTGGGATGAGCCGCATAGTCCCGCCTGAGATGTTCGCCGATGGCACGCTGCTGGTCTTCGCTGAGACCGATGCCGGTATCTGTGACCGAAAACTTCACGAGCGGCCTGCCCTGCTTATCTTCGCCGAGATAATTAATCAACAGCGTGACACTGCCTTGTTCGGTGTACTTGATCGCATTATCGACCAGACTTGAGACAACCTGCACAAGTCGATCCGGGTCACCGTTCAACCGCCCGGGAACGTCGTCGTCTATCTGATAGAAAAAATCGATGTTTTTCTGTCTGGCCGACCACTTCATCAGATAAAAATCACAATCCAGGACGTCTCCCAGCTCGAAATCCTCCCGGCTGAGCTCAAGTTTTCCGCCTTCGAGCAGGCAGAAGTCGACAATATCGTTGACCACGTCCAGCAGTCGTTCGGCCGATGAGCTGGCCATCTCCAGATGACGCCGCTGGGCCGTGCTCAGCTCGGTCTCCAGGACCAGATTCGTCATTCCCATGATCCCGTTCAGCGGGTTTCTCAGCTCATGGCCCATGCTCATCAGCAGCTCACTCCTGGCCTTGCTGTCGGCGCGTGCTTCCTCCAAAGCCCATTGAAGCTCATCAATAAGAGCCTCACGTTCGAAAAGCTTTTTCTGAAGTTCCGCCACCTGATCAACGCTGCTTTTTTTGCTCACCCCGATCACCTGTTTGGTTGATGACACGTGCGTTCACTTATTCAGAGCGTACAACGGTTGCCCCATTATGACAACGAAGCCGTGAAAAAGCAATTGATACCGGTTCTGCTCAGGCCTGTTCCCGGGTTTGCGGTGCATGGCTGAGCTGCCAGCAGACAAAACGCTGGCGCTGGCGCTTGAAATCAGCCGGCAGCATGGCTGAGCTGATATTGTCGCAGACAAAGCGGCGCTGCACATCACGGTCGAGCTGAAACGAAGACAGCATGCTTGAAAAAAACAGTCTCCCATCCGGACGCAGGCACCGCATTGCATATTCGATCAGCAGCCGATGTTCGGCCACAAAGGAAAAGGTCTCAGAACGGGAGTAAAAATATCTGTCCCGGCGTGGATTGATGTAGATGACATCATAGCTGTCCCGGCTCTGTTTCAGCCAGGGCAGCACGGCTCCCTCGATCAGCCGGTGATGTTCGAGGGCCATGCCGTTGCGGGCAAAGTTCATCCGCACCCGCTCCCATTGCTTCTGCGGCAGGCCCGCAGTGGTGGTCCGGTGGGCTCCGCTCAGCGCGGCCTGTACCGAAGCCGCCCCACCGGTGTCAAACAGGCTCAACAACGAGGCCTGATCAGGGACGTCACCGACCAATGAGGCGATCCGCTGCCGGATAAAACGCTGATCCAGGCAAATAGCAGCTTCCAGATCACCGCCCTGCTCGACCAGAAATACCCCATCAGCCTCAACCACCTCGTAGAGCTTGAGCGGTCGTTGCCGCCCGTTTTTATGGGACTTGCCAGGTCCGCGCTGTTTGAAGGAGCGACTGATAAAAACCTGGTCTCGCCCCGCATCAAACAGCGTGCGCACCGAGCGAACCACGGCCTGAAACCGGTCATCCACCAGCCTGGCATCCTTGCCCGCCGGCGGCGCAAATTCCCTGACCAGCAGACTCTGGCCCAGCACGTCGACGCTGACATTGTATTGGGGCAGATCCCGGTCGTAGACCCTGAAACAATCGAGCCGATGTTTGGCGGCCCAGGGGGACAATTGCCGGTAGTTCTTCTTCAAACGGTTGCTGAAATCATCGGCGGCGGTTTCCTGCACTTCGGCGGTCAAGCTGCAGCGGCTGCAGCCGGTCGTTTTCCCCATGCTCGTCTACCATCGGCAGCGGTGTTCCGCACAGCAACCGGCAGGAAAGGGGGCCGTTGAAGAGCCGGTAACTATTCGTTATCTTCAGTTTGAGCAGGTCGGCGTAATCGGGAACGGCGGTGAACAGCGCAATCTGCCAGTTGGTAAATGAGCGCTGCAGCCGCTGGCCCAGAAACTGGTAGAGATACCGGACACTCTGCTTCTCCGACAATCGCTCGCCGTAGGGCGGGTTGCACACCAGCCACCCGCTGTCTGCTTTCTCCTGCAGCCGATGCAGCTCCCGGCGGCTGACCGTGATTCGATCGTCCAGGCCGGCCCGGGCGATGTTTTTGCGGGCCGACCTGACCGCCGCCTGATCACCGTCATAGCCGATCAGTTCAGGCCACGGTTTGACCCGGGCCGCCTCCTCCCGCTCCACCGCCTCTTCAATCAGTGCGGACCAGATTTTATCCCGGTGGCCCGCCCAGCCCAACAAACCATAGTAGGACCTGCCCAGACCGGGCGCCGAATCGGAATAGATAAGCGCCGCTTCGATCAGCAGGGTCGCAGACCCGCAGAGCGGGTCCAGCAGCATGGTCTCCCCGGTCCAGCCACTCAAAGCTATCACCGCCGCTGCCAGGCTCTCCTTGAGCGGGGCCGTTCCCGCCTCGACCCGGTAACCCCGGCGGTGCAGACTCTCGCCCGAGAGGTCGAGGCCGAGAACCGCCTGCTGACCGAAGATATGCAGGTTGATCCGGATATCAGGGCGTTCCAGCCGCACCGTCGGGCGCCGACCGCTGCGTTCGCGGAACCGGTCGGCGATGCCGTCTTTGACCCGTAATGCCGCAAACATCGAGTTGTTGACCGGGGCGTCGCCTCCGATGGAGCAGTCAATCGCGAAACTGTGCTGTTCGCCTAAGTGGTCTTCCCAGCCGAACTGGCGCGAGGCTTCATACAGCTCGTCGCTGGTGGAGATTTCGAACCTTTCGAGAACCAGGATGACGCGTGATGAAAATCGCGACCAGAGGCAGGCCCGATAGCCGGCCTCCAGCCCACCGGACCAACTCACTGCACCTCTTCTGATGTCAAGCTGCTGCGCCTCCCAGCGGCTGAGTTCCTCACTGACCAGAGGCTCCAGCCCGGCTGCGCAGGTGTTTATAAAATCCATAAGGTCTCCGGCAGTTTCGAGCCTGAACCCGGCTGCCTATAGAACAGGTTTCAACCCGCATTTTCAGCCGGCCGTTGATGATTAAAAACATAAAGTATAGTCAGGATAAAAACCTTGACCTCTCTTGCAATCCGGCTAGAATAGGGTGCATCAGGGGTAAAGGCTGTTCTCCGGAAAACCGTCCCCGGTTTATAGCAGAAACGTGGCCCAAAATCCACTCATCCACCAGAACCGTCAGAGGCAGAGGAAAAGGTATGAAAAATGTCGTCATCAGACTTCTTCTTGTTGTTGCACTAACCATCACAATTGGAGCATTGAGCGGGGGCTGTGCTAAAAAACCGGTCATTCCACCGGAATCTAATAGCGCGGCTGCCTCATCGACCACCGGGGGTGCAGCATATCCTGGAGCCGGTGGAGCCTATTCGGAAAACAACCTGGCCATCGAGGGCACCCTCGACGATACCACCTCGACCGGCGTGTCCGGCATCGGCGGGGCTCAAGGGGAACAGAGCGATGAATACAAGCAGATGCACGGTCGCTCCTCCAGCGGGCTGGCCCCGGTCTACTTCGACTTCGACCAGGCCATTATCAGGCCCGATATGGCGGACCGGATGATCCAGAACGCCGAGTACCTGAAGCAGGTTCCCAACACGCTAATCGTCGAAGGAAACTGCGACGACCGCGGCACCAAGGAATACAACCTGGCGCTTGGTGAAAAACGGGCGATCAATGTACGTGATTATCTGATCAACCTCGGGGTGGAGCCCACCAGGATCAGGACCGTCAGCTACGGTGAGGAGCGCCCACTTTTCTACGAGCAGACCGATTTTGCCTGGAGCCAGAACCGCCGCGCGGATTTTGTTATCGAGTAACTCAATAGAGCAGGCATTTTCCCGGCGTCTCGGCCACTTGCCACCGGCGCCGGGAAATCTCTACCCGAATATTTCATGGAAAAACAATAAAATTCCACCCTTCGGGCAAGTCGATACGGCCAGCTATCCCGCGTCGCTTTTGGGAAAGGCATATTACTTGTATATAGCCTTCCCCAAGACTTCTTGGCTAGCAGGCCGTCTCAACTTGTGAAAGATTCAGGCTAAGTCCCTTCAGACACCGATTTTCCCCAGGATCGTCTTCAGAACCTGATCGATATCCAGCACGGTTGTGTCGATCAGCAGCGCATCGTCGGCTTTTTTCAGCGGCGCGATGGCCCGTTCGCTGTCCTGTCGGTCTCGGGTGATGGTCATTTCCAGCAGTTTCTGCCGATCGACCTGCTCTCCCCGTGCCTCCAGCTGAGCCGCCCGTCTTTCAGCCCGAACCTTGGCCGAGGCATCGAGATAAAACTTATATGCTGCCCCGGGAAAAACCACGGTGCCGGTATCCCTGCCCTCCGCCACGATATCGCCCCGTCTGCCCAGTTCCTGCTGCATTGCGGTCAAACGGGAGCGTACTGGTGCCAGCGCCGACACCTTAGAGGCCAGCATGGACATTTCCGGGTTTCTGATCTGGTCGCTGATATCTTCACCGTTGAGCAGCACGGTGACATCGTCGGTTTCACCAGCGGCCGGCAGCAGATCGATCGATATGGCTTCGAGGGCTGCCGAAACCGCTTGCGTATCGCCCGGATCGATGCTTTTTTGGGCGATATACCAGGCCACCGCCCGATACATCGCTCCGGTGTCGAGGTAGGTGAAGCCGAGCCTCGATGCCACCCGCCGGCTGATGGTCGACTTGCCTACTCCAGATGGCCCGTCGATGGTAACAGTTACCGGATTCCGCTCAGACATAACCGCACTCCTGCAGGGCGGACTCCAGCGCGACCAGAAAACGTTTGTTCTCCGCTTCGGTACCAACGGTAACCCTGATAAAATTGGCAAATCCGTAAGCCTGCATCGATCTGATGATAACCCCTTTGTACAGCATCGCCTGGTAGAGCCGGTTGGCATCGCCGCCCACATCGATCAGAAAAAAGTTGGTGTGGGACGGATAGGCTCTGCAGCCGAGTTGCTCGACCCCGGCCATCAGAAAGTGCTTGCCCTCAAGGGTCAGTTTCAGGGTCGTCTGGTAAAAATCAGTATCGTCAAGGGCCGCCCTGGCGCCCTCCTGGGCCACCAGGTTGATATTGAACGGCTGTCTGACTTTGTGCAGGCAGGCGGCAATGTCCTCATGCATAAGACCGTAGCCGATGCGCAGGCCGGCAAGGCCATAGGCCTTGGAAAAGGTCCGCATGCAGACCACGCCGCAGCGGCCATCGTGCGGCTCAATCAGTGCTTGGGTGTCATAGGCTGCAACAGCAGCCTCGATAAAATCGATGTAAGCCTCATCCAGTGCGACGATCAAATGATCCGGCAGGGCCGCCAGAAATGCTTCGAGCCGGTTGAAATCGATCAGCGTGCCGGTCGGATTGTTGGGGTTGTCAAGAAATATCAGCCGGGTCTGAGGCGAAACCAGAGCCCTGATCTGCTCAAGGTCATGCGTCATTTCACGCAGCGGCACCACATGGTTAACGCCGCCGCGTACCTGGACGAACTTCTGGTACATCAGAAAAGAGGGGTGACTGGTGATCACCTCATCACCCTCTCTGACAAATGCCTTAACCAGAAACTCGATGATTTCATTGGAGCCGTTGCCCAGCACGATCCGAGCCGGATCAAGTCGGTGGCGCCCGGCCAGCGCCTGGCTCAGGTAGTAGCTGGAGCCGTCCGGATAACGATGCAGCCCGGCCAGCGCCTTTTGCATCGCACGCAGGGCCATCGGCGAGGGCCCGAACGGGTTCTCGTTGGACGCCAGCTTAATCGAATTGCTGATGCCCAGTTCGCGTTCGAGCTCCTCGATCGGCTTACCGGGTGGGTACGGCGTAATCGCACTGATATTGTCGGGTACCTGCAGTTTCATCAGGCAGCCTCCGTGTTTTTATAGAAGCAATGCAATAGAATACCGCGCTCTATGGAGACGGTATCGTACGCTCCAGGTTCAGGCCTTGTTCCAGGTTGTAGCCGCAACGCAGAAGCATGCCCTCGTGGAAATGCGGCCCCTGGAGCTGGATGCCGATCGGCAGCCCCGCCTCGCTGAAGCCGCCGGGCACCGACAGGCCTGGAAGTCCCGCCAGATTGGTGGAGAGAGTAAAGATATCGGAAAGATACATCGCCAGCGGGTCGTCGATTTTTTCGCCAATCTTCCAGGCCGGTGTCGGGCTGACCGGCGAAACAAGCAGATCACACGACTGCCAGGCCGTTTTAAAATCGTTCAGGATTAAGGTCCTGACCTGGGACGCCTTCTTGTAATAGGCGTCGTAATACCCCGAAGACAGCGCGTAGGTACCGATCAGGATTCTGCGTTTGACCTCCGGGCCAAACCCCTGGGACCGGGTATCCTTGTACATATCGAGCAGGTCGTTTTTACCCGCGGAGCGATAGCCGTAGGCAACCCCGTCGTAGCGGGCCAGATTCGAGCTGGCCTCGGCCGGGGCGATCAGGTAATAGACCGCCACGCAATAATCGATATGCGGAATCGACACATCGACGATCTCGGCGCCGGCCTCCTCAAGCACCGCAATGCCCTTTCTGACAACGCGTTCCACTTCCGGATCGAGTCCATCCCGGAAATATTCCCGGGGCACCCCGACTCTGATCCCCTGCAGCCCCTGAACCAGCGCAGCCCGATAGGCCTCCACCGGCTGGTCGACCGAGGTGGAATCCCGCCGGTCATAACCGCAGATGGTTTCCATCATCAGGGCGCAGTCCGCCACATCTCTGGTCAACGGACCAATCTGGTCCAGTGAGGAGGCAAAGGCCACCAGCCCGTAGCGCGAAACCCGGCCATAGGTCGGCTTCATGCCGACGATGCCGCACAGTGAGGCCGGCTGGCGGATCGAGCCCCCGGTGTCGGAGCCCAACGAACCGAGCACCTGCCCCGCAGCCACCGAAGTGGCGGAACCGCCGGATGAACCGCCGGCGACATAGGCCACATTCCAGGGATTGGCGGGCACGCCAAAAGCACAGTTTTCTGAGGTCGAACCCATGGCGAACTCGTCCATTGCCGTCTTACCAACAATCACCGCCCCGGACTGGTGCAGTTTATCGACCACCGTTGCATTGTAAGGCGGTTTGAAATTCTCGAGAATTTTCGAGCCGCAGGTCGTCCTGATACCTTCAGTGCAGAGCAGATCTTTCAGAGAAAGCGGAATTCCGCACAAGGGCCCGCCTCCGCCACCGGCTCTGGCCTGGTCGGCCTGTTCAGCCTGGGCAATGGCCCGTTCCTCGTCCAGCGTAATAAACGATGAAATCCGCTCCTCGGTCTTCGCGATACGATCCAGGCAACTTCGGGTCAGATCCACCGCTGACAGTGCATTACTGTCAAGTTGCTCGACCGCTTCGGTTATGCTCAACTCATAAGGCTCCATCTATTTCCTCAAAAAAAAACTAGGCCCTGCAGGCCTATCGTATTGCTGTTGTTGGTGCTTTCTGCACTGCCTTTTCTTCAGTCCGCTGCCACTTAACCTGACGTTCACCGAGCCGATACGACCTGCTAGCCGAGGAGACTTGGTGAACGTCCTGGTTAAATGATTTTGGGCACGATAAAGAACTCCCTGTTATGCTCCGGCCCGTTGGCCAAAGCTTTTTCCCGTGCCAGAGACGGCTCGACGATATCATCGCGAAAGGCGTTGGTAATCGAAAATGCATGGGTGGTCGGTTCCACACCACTGGTGTCGAGTTCTTCGAGTTTAGCCACATAACTGAGGATGGTGTCGAGCTGTTTGGTCATTTTCGCCAGTTCGTCACCGTCCAGGTGCAAGCGGGCAAGGTGGGCGACATGTTCTACTTCTTCCTGTCTGATTTTCATAAAAAACCATACGTCTAATGGTTGAAATCCTCTTTGAAACCGTCACTGAAGGCTTCTGCTTCGACCATCTGCTCCGGGACAAACTCCTCGATATGCTTGGTAAAGATATCAACGATGGCCGGATCGAACTGGGTTCCCGAACAATCGTGCAGTTCTTCTATTGCCTCGTCCAGATTCTTGTTTCGGCGATATTTTCTGAAGCTGGTCATTGCATCGTAGCTGTCCACCACCATGATGATCTTGGTCAGGTCGTCGAGCTGGTCCCCGGTCAGTCCGCGCGGATACCCCATTCCGTCCATGCGCTCGTGGTGGTGCCTGATGATGAACTGCTCACGCTCCATGAACCCGAGCGGCTTGATAATATTGGCCCCGACTCCCGGGTGCTTTTTAATCAGTTCCCATTCTTCGTCGCTGAGGCTTTGAGGTTTCTGGATACAGGACAGATCGATGACCAGTTTGCCGATATCGTGAAACTGGGCGGCTCGCCTGAGTACGACGAGTTCGCGGTTTTCGAGCTCCATCGCGATGCCGAGTTTCACCGCATATTTGGTTACCCGCCTGGTGTGTCCGGCGGTATAACCGTCCTTTTCCTCCATCGCATTCTGGAGGCTGCTCATCAACTGCACGGTGGCGTTTTCCAGGCTTTCGCTGTACGAGCGCAGCAGTTTGTTCTGGGCCCTGAGCTGCTCCGCCTTTTTCTGCACGTTATCTTCAAGGGCCTCTTTATACCGTCGTTCCTGGAGAACATACATTCTTTTCTCGATGGCCCTCCGGATTTTAACATGGAAGATGTCCAGATCATCGATCGGCTTGGTCAGAAAATCATAGACCCCCATATTGATGGCCCTGATCGCGTGGTCGATCGAGCCTGAGCCGGTCAGGAAAAGCACCGGGATATCGTAGCCCAGTTTGTCAAGTCCCCGGATTGTCTCAAAGCCGTCGAGATCCGGCATGTCGATATCCAGCAGGATCACATCATAGGAATCGTCTACCATGTCCAGTAATTGCCGGCCGCCGTCGGCGGTTTGAACCACGTAGCCAAAGATCTCCAGGATATTCGAGACGGTGTCGCGCACCATATCGTCATCGTCGGCTACCAGAATCCGGTTTTTTACCTCTGGTTCCGACGCTCTTTTTAGTGGTTCAGCCTGACTGCTACCTTTAACCTTCATATCTTCCAGTATTGTTGGACCATTTTCTGGCCCGCTCAATCGCCTCATGGGGCTCGTTTGCATGTTTAAACTTCTCGTAGGTAGCATCATCGAGATACACCGGCCCACCGTCTTCATCAAGCGGTCCGCCCAGCAGTTCGGAGAGCACCGCCAGCGCTCCCTCACGCTGGCCTTTGAGGTTGTAGCCGCCTTCTAGAGTCACCAGCAGCCGCCCCTCACAGACCTCTTCGGCGAGTTCAACCAAAGACCTGGTCATATAGGCAAAACCGGCCGGTCCGACCGACATCGACCCGAGCGGGTCACCGTGGTAGATATCAAAACCTGCTGAAACCAGAATAAGCTGTGGTCTATACGCCTGCCCCACCGGAATCACGATATCGTTGAATATCGTGCAGTAGTCCTCGTCGCCGAGACCACCGGGTAGCGGCACATTGACGGTAAAACCTTCACCCTCGCCGATGCCGACCTCCTGCAGACCGCCGGTCCCTGGGTAATAGGGATACTGGTGGGTTGAAAGGTAGAGTACCTTGCTGCTGTTATAAAAAGAAAACTGGGTGCCGTTGCCATGGTGCAGATCCCAGTCGACAATCAGGATACGCTGCAGTTTGTGTTGCCGGCGGGCATGCCAGGCGGCAACCGCAATGTTGTTGAACAGGCAGAATCCCATGGAGCGGTCCCGTTCGGCATGGTGTCCCGGCGGCCGGACCAGCGCAAATCCATTGTCTATCTGGTTTTCCATCAACAGATCCACCCCTCTTATCACCGAACCGGCGGCCAGCAGTGCGGCCTCGTAGGAGCGGGCTGAGGTGGCGGTGTCCTGGTCGAGAAAATCGTACACCTTGCCGGAAGTCCCTGCTACCCGCTGCACCAGGTCGTTGGCATGGTTGCGTTCGATATCTTCTTGCGTTGCCGGTTCAAATTCCGGATAGACAAACCTGTTTTTTACTGTCGGCCTGTCGATATAATCGTAAATAACCCGAAGTCGATCAACCCGTTCCGGGTGGTTGGGACCGGGATCGTGCATCAAAAACATATCACTTTTGAAAATTGCCGTCTTTCTCATATGCTGCCCCTCGAGACGTTGGTTTCAGTCATCGTTTTTATGAGCGTACCAGGACATAATAAAGAATAAGGCCGCATTCTCCAAAAGGAAAATGCGGCCCCTTCTTGCGCGTTCTCGATTAGCCTGAATTTTTCATGGATGTGTCGCTTTTCCATGAAAAATTCAGGTTGGCCTTACATCGGCACAATCAGTTTGTTGGTTTCCTCGTTCCAGCTCACCACCAGATACCAGACCAGCAGAAAGGCGGCGATCAACAGCAGAGTCGGTCCATACCCCATTACATCGGGCAGGTAGACATATTTACCAAGAACACCGTCCGCTTCGAAATCATTGTCTTGAAACCAGGCCGTGACAATCGAGGTTGAAACCGCAAAAAACGGCACCACCATCATCAGCTTGACTTGTCCCTCACCAACCCGCCACAGGGTTCCTGAACCACAGCCGCCGGCAAACATCGCGCCGAGACCAAACAGAAAACCGCCGACCACACCACCCCAGCCGAAGGTGCCGCGGACATAGTTGATCGGAGCCAGAACCGCCTCTCCTTCAGCTCTCATCGGTACCTCTGACTTCAGGATTGCAGCACCGATGGCCACCACCATAATCGACAGCATCACCGATTTTGCCATGGTGCAGTCACCGGTCATGTGCGGTTCACGAAACCCCTGAACCATGCACCAGCGGCCGCGCTGCATTGCATAACCAAGAGCGGCGGCAATCAATATAACGCCGCTGAGCGAAGCAATATAGTCGCTGTCTTCATTGGCCGAATACCCATAGGCCTTGAAGGCGATAAACAAAATGGCAGCTACGCCAAGAAGATAGACAATCGGGGTTGGAAATTCGAAGGTTTTAGCTCCGCCGTCGCCCCAACTGATATGCTCCATCTCCAGATAGAGCAGTTTGAGCCCCAGTACGACGCCGAGTACCAGACCCAGCATCATCGCAAAACCGTTGGCCCCGAGGTTGCCGATCGCGTTGTAAAAACCACCCACGTTGCAGCCGCCGGCCAGTGAAGCGCCGATACCCATCAGGATACCCGCAATTACCGCTTTGACCATTTCTCTGTAGGGGGGAATACGCAGTGCAAACTCTTTGCCGAGACAGGCGGAGACAAAGGCGCCAAGAACAAAACCGATGCCAATTACCGACCCGGAGTTGACCAAAATGGAGCGGGGTGCTTCTTCGTAAAAGACAAAAAAACCGGCGTCTGTACCGATTACGGAGGTGATCGAGTACATGATCCAGTCGCCCCAGTTTCTCAGGGCCCCAACCGCCCCCCAGGGACGCCACCAGGCCATGATCATCACCGATAGAAAACCGACCAGCAGGCCGGTGACGGTTGCGTTCCATTCCGTCTGGCACATGGTCTTGTATAAGCCTTTTACCTTGTCGGCCATTACACTCTGTTCGCTCATACACACCTCCTGAAAAATCAACGTGGGTTAAAAAAATAATTTCTTGCTTTACCTTTGCTGTGGCAATTTGTCAACAGTGCGACAACGTGGTACGTTTAGGTTTTTCCGTCATAAATGATAGATTTGTTTTGGTTTGACATAACAATTTATTATGCTAAAAACTAGATAAATTGTGGTACAGTGCTGCCTGACGAAATTTGCTTCGTTTATACCTGGTTGATGACGGGGTACCCCGCGAACCAAAGAGCCGATTACTTTGAATCACGAAACACTATCTGGAGGTTTGACATGAGTGATGTAAAACAAGTAGCTGCCGATGTTACTGCCGATTCGGTACTGGACGCCAAAGGCTTGAGCTGTCCGATGCCTCTTCTGCGGACCAAAAAGGAAATTGGTAAACTGAAAAGCGGTGAGATTCTGCAGGTGGATGGTACCGACCCCGGTTCCCGTAACGACATTCCCGGATGGTGCGACCGCGCCGGTCATGAGTATCTGGGTGAAAAAGAAAACAGCGGTTTTTTCAGCTTCTATATCAAAAAAGGCTGATTGCACCCGCGTTTTTTTGATCTGGTAATAACGACCCCTGACGTGTCCCGCGACAGGGGTTGCCTTTTGCCGGCACCTCTGCCGGCAGCCAAGTGCAACGAGGAGGCGAGCGATGGCTAAAAGTCTTGGTATTTTTGTGACCAACCCCGATCACCTGCAACATGTAATCGGCGTCACCAAAGCAGCAAAAGCAAAAGGTTCCAAGGTAAAGGTCTTTTTTACCTGGACGGCAACCCATAATGCAAAAGACCCGGCCTTTGAAGGTCTTTGTGAACTGGCTGATGATGTTTCCATCTGTGTCGACAGCTACAAAAAGCAGGGTTACGACATCGAGGACGTTCCCGCCGGCCTGAGCCCGAAAGAGATGGCTACCCAGGCCCAGCACGGGATCATCATCGAAGACTACGACTGTTATCTCAGTTTCTAACGGGGGGTTGTCATGGAATACAAGAAAGTTTGTTTGATGTACAGAAACAAGGATTACGCCGTCGACGGCATCCGTTCCGCCCTCGGTCTGGCGGTGGAAAATATGTATTCATACGGCGTAGTAATGGATTGCGAAATCGAGACACTCGACGAGCACAATCTCGAATCGGTTGAAATGCTGCGTGATATGGAAGGAGAAATTTATTCCACCGTTCAGGCCAATGTGGACAACAACGGCTTTGAATCCATAGACATCGAAGAACTTGGCGAAAAACTCAGGGACATGGATATCATCGTTCCCTACGGAATCAAATAAGGAGGGATCATGAAAATTTTACACGTTTATCGCTCCGAGCCGGATGAAACGGTCAAGAAACTGGTTGCTATTGTCTCACGCGACCGGGAGACCGACTCGTTTGAGTTGAGCGACAGCCCTGACTACGACGCACTCGTTGATAAGATTTTTGACGCCGACCAGACAATCTGCTGGTGGTAAAGACATTACCCCCTGGAGCCAGATGCTTTTAAAGCGATTCCGGGGGGTTTTTTTGCAGTAATTCGACCACCGTATTGTGTACATCGATGCGCATCTTACGAATTGCTGTCCTCTCTTCTCCCTTTATCACCCTATTGGTCAGCAAAACGACGATCAACTCCTTTTCTAGGTCGACCCAGAATGAAACCCCGGTAAAACCAAGATGGCCGATGCTGCCGCCGGAGAAATAAGCGCCGCTGCTCGAGCCCTCATCTGATACCAGATTAAAGCCCCTCGTCCACTCCGAATTGCCGACTCGGGCACAGGCAAATCGAAAAATCTCGCTTGAAAAGGGCAAATTGTTTTGCCGGCCGTGGTAGAGCAACAGAAAATGGTTGCACAGCTCCAGAACCCCAGAGGAGGAACCAAATAAACCTGCATGGCCGCAGCTGCCGCCCAGAGCCCTGCAGTTGTCGTCGTGCACCCTGCCTTCAAGAGGTGCACCGCTCCAACGGCACGATCCGGTCGGAACAAAAAATTTATCCACCCTGCCTGCCCCTATCCTGGTTTCAGGAAAAAATAGATCCTCCCCCAGCCCAAGCGGATCAGCAACCACTTTTTTCCAGTATCGCTCAAGCGGTTCACCCGTCTTGCGCTCAACAACAAAGCCTAACAACATATATCCTAAATCACTGTACAGGTGCCTATTTCCTTTTTCATACTCGATCCTCTCAGCCAGCAGTTTGTCCCGCAGCCATACTTTTCTTTCACCTTTCTCGATTTCTATCAGCTCTTTCCAGTAGTCTCGGTGGGCGCCAAGACCCGAGTTATGGGCCAGTAAACTCTGCAGATCAATTGATCCGAGCGCTTTGGGAACTGCTGTTTCGAGCAATGATGAGAGCGGCTCTTCCCAGCTGATCTGGTGTTTGTCGAGCAGATCTAAAATACAGGGCAGCGTAACCAGCGGCTTGGTCAGCGAGGCCAAATCGAAAATGGTCTTTTCGGTTATTGATTCTGGCCGGTTATAGATACGGCCAACACCGATGCCGCTTCTTGTAAAACTTCCAATAGAGGGATGTGAGACTGAGAGGCTGGCCGCTGAAAAAACGTCTTCATTAAAGAAAGAAAAAAGACATTTTTCGACCGTTTCCCAGAAATATATTTCCTGCTTCGCCAGCATATTGGACAGACTATTATTTGGTTGAATTTTTCCGCAATTTCAACTAGATTAGAGGGAGTTTTAAACTAATTATATTTATTTGTTTTTATTATATAAATTTCTAGCCTTTCTGGATTCTCGCCGACTTCTCAACAAAGAGTCAACAAGCCGTTGTTAACAGCTTATTAAACTGCTGTTGATAACGGTGTTGAAAACGGCTTTTACACAGGAAAATATACTTTTAAACAATCCGTTTGCTCATTTTTTTTTCTTTTATACCAATAGCTTGAACATTTTTTAAACAAGTAAACAGGATTAATAATAATAGCAACTGCTTTATAATTATATAAAAAAGAAACTGAGGGAAGCAGACCATGAGCCTTGTATGCAGTGTTCAGAGAAACGATATTATAGAAGGATTGGGCAGTCTTCAGAATATAACCAACAAGCGGGGCACCCTGGCAATCCTGTCCAATGTCCTGATCGAAGCAACCAGCAGCGGTCTTATTCTCACCGCAACAGATCTGGAGGTCGGTTTAAGGGTTTTTGTACCTGCCCAGGTAAGCAATGTCGGCTCATTAACCCTTCCGTCGAAAAAGATATTTGAAATTGTCCGTGAATCTGGTTCGGAAGATATTCTGCTCGAAGAAACTGACAATAGCTGGGTTAAAATAAAGGCAGGTGCAAGTACCTATAACCTGGCCGGTATAGCCAGTGAAGAATATCCTGCCTTTCCCGAGTTTGATGAAGACAGTTTTACTTCCTTTGAGGCGTTTATATTCCTGGATCTGATCGACAAGGTTATCTTCTCTATTGCCGGTGAACAGGAAAATATATACTCGCTGACCTCTGTTCTGATCGAAAAAGAAAAGCGCGGCGACGTTTCCTATCTGAAGATGATTTCTTCGGATGGCCATCGTCTGTCCATCATGGAAAAGGATGTCGCAGTCGACGTGGATACCTTCTATCTCAACGATGTAACTCTGATTCCCAAAAAGGGTATCCAGGAATTGAGAAAATTCTGTGAGAGTAGGGACACGATCGATATCTCTTTTGAGAAAAAGCAGATGGTAGTCAAAGACGGTGATGCGGTTATGGTTATTCGTCTGAAACAGGGGGAATTTCCGCAGTATCAGGCGATAGTCAACTCGGTTGCTTTGGATAATTGTATAAAGATTAATAGAATTCCATTTCTTGAATCCCTCAAAAGAATAAATCTGTTCACCGAAGATATATTCCACACCATTCAACTGCAGATAAAAGATGAAATGATGATTCTGAGTTCACAGAATGCTGATCTGGGCAATGCCAAGGATGAACAGAAAATCTTTTATTCTGGAAATCCACTTACCCTTGGTTTTAACTGCCGCTATTTCATTGAAACCCTGCAGGTCATGGAGTGCGAGACCCTTGAGGCCTATATAAATTCGGAAAACAGTCCCTGTCTGATGAAATCTGAAGAAGACAAAGGTTTCATCAGCATTGTTATGCCTATGCAGTTGTAGATGATTCCTAGGCACTCCCTTCCCCACCAGCAAAGGATATGAGCGTGACAGAAGAAAAACAGAGCTATGATGCCGATCAGATAAAAGTACTGGACGGTCTCGAGGCCGTCCGAAAAAGACCGGCCATGTATATAGGCAATACCGCAGTTGAAGGACTTCACCATCTCGTCTGGGAAGTGGTAGACAACAGTATTGACGAAGCCCTGGCCGGCTATTGTAAAAGAATTAGGGTGACGATCCACGAAGACAACTCGGTCAGTGTTGAAGACGACGGAAGGGGTATTCCGGTGGATATGCATCCCACGGAAAAGGTTCCTGCCCTGGAACTGGTCATGACCACCCTGCATGCCGGCGGCAAATTCGACCACTCGACCTACAAGGTTTCCGGCGGCCTGCACGGTGTCGGCGTCTCAGTGGTCAACGCGCTGTCGTCTGAAGCGATGGCCGAGGTAAGAAGAGACGGCAAGGTCTACCGGCAGATCTATAAATACGGTCTGAAAGCCAGCGAACTTGAAATTATCGGCAAAACCGAAAAAACCGGTACAACGATTACCTTCAGCGCGGATTCGTCGATTTTCACCGAAACGACCACCTATGATTATGAAACGATAAAAACCCGGCTGCGTGAGCTTTCCTTTTTAAACAAGGATGTACGGATATACCTCAAGGACGAGCGCAGCGGCGAAGCCGACAAGTTTCATGCATCCGGTGGGGTTGTCTCTTTTGTGGACTGGCTCAATCGCAACAGGACACCGGTGTTCAATGAACCTATTCATCTCTCTGGAGAGAAGGAACAGGTCGTGGTGGAGATTGCCTTTCAATATTTCGACGGCTACTCCGAACGACTGTTTTCCTTTGTGAACAACATCAGCACCAAAGAGGGCGGCACCCATGTCGCCGGGTTCAGGGCGGCGCTGACCAAATGCATCAACCGCTATGCCAGCGACGATATTATACCGAAGAATCTGCGCGAGAAAATGGGCGGAGATGATGTACGCGAAGGGCTGACCTGTGTTATTTCCACCCATGTTCCCAATCCGCAGTTCGAAGGGCAGACCAAGACAAAACTGGGCAACTCGGAGGTAAAGTCGATTGTCGAGTCGGTCTGCAATGAAAAACTGACCCTGTTCCTGGAACAGAACCCCCAGGTGGCCAAGCGGATACTCACCAAGGTGGTGGAGGCGGCCCGGGCCCGCGAGGCGGCCAAAAAAGCCCGAGATCTGTCCCGCAAAAAAGGCTCAACCAGCCTGTTGATGGCTGGCAAACTTGCTGAATGTCAGGAAAAAGACCCATCGAAGCGAGAAATATTCATCGTCGAGGGAGATTCGGCCGGTGGCTCCGCCAAACAGGGCCGCGACCGTTCGGTCCAGGCGATTCTGCCGTTGCGCGGCAAGATCATGAACGTGGAAAAGGCCCGCTTCGACAAAATATTAAACAGTGAAGAGATAAAGCAGCTTATCGCCGCCCTGGGCTGCGGTATAGGCAAAGATGAGTTTGACCTGGACAGCCTGCGCTATCACAAGATTATCATCATGACCGATGCGGACGTGGACGGAGCACATATCAGAACCCTGCTGCTTACCTTTCTTTACCGGCAGATGCTGCCGCTGATTCAAGGTGGCTATGTCTACATAGGCCAGCCACCTCTGTACCGCCTCGGCAAGGGCAAAAATGAGCAGTATTTTCTCGATGACGATGGACTCAACAACTACCTGTTCACCCAGGCCAGCCAGAAAGTCAGCGTGCTTGTAAACGATGAGAAGCAGACCGAGTTGCGCGGCGATGAACTGGTCAGCGTACTGCAGAACCTGTCCGTCTATCAGCGGCTGGTGTCTTTTTTGAGCCGCATGAATATATGGGAGTCGCTGCTCTTTTTCATGTTGAGCAGAAATATCCGCAAAGCCGACCAGTTCGCCGAGAAAGAGTTTGTCGAAGAGTTGTTCGAAGAGCTGTCTCACGATGACTCGATGATTGTTGGCGCCCTGCGTTCGTGCCGCTGGCGGGCTGATTGCTGGGAAGTCGATGTGGCGGTCAAAGGCAAGGCCCAGGTAAGCACCACCCTGGGTCCACAGATTCCGCTGATCAACGAATACCGTTCGGCAATCAGGCTGTTTCCCGAGGTGCGCAACTACCTGACCTGCTCTTTTATGATCAGAGAGGAAGGCAAAACTATAGATGCAGAGGATATGCGGGCCGAAACCTGGCAGGAAATGGTGCAGATGGTCCGTAACGAGTCGTTCAAGGGAAGCCATCTCCAGCGCTATAAAGGACTTGGAGAAATGAACCCGGAACAGCTCTGGGAGACCACGATGAACCCGGAGAACAGGACCCTGCTCCAGGTGCAGATCAACGATGCCGAAGCGGCTGATGAAATGTTCACTACCCTGATGGGCGACAAAGTGGAACCGCGACGTGAGTTCATCCAGAACCACGCCCTGGAAGTGACCGAACTGGATATCTAATACTTTTTACTAGAAAAAATCTATGACAACCCCGATAGACACAGATTCCGCTGCGGAAAATACTCCTTCGATATCGGTTGAGAAGGAGCTGAAAAAATCCTATCTCGACTATGCCATGTCGGTCATCGTCGGGCGGGCATTGCCCGATGTACGTGACGGATTGAAGCCGGTGCACCGCCGGGTGCTGTTTGCGATGAGGGAGCTCGGAGTATATTATAACCGGCCCTATGTAAAATCGGCCAGGATCGTCGGTGATGTAATCGGTAAGTATCACCCCCATGGCGACACGGCAGCTTATGATACCCTGGTTCGCCTGGCCCAGGCCTTTTCTATGCGCTACCCGCTGGTCAATGGTCAGGGCAACTTTGGCTCTCTGGACGGCGATGCGCCGGCGGCGATGCGTTATACAGAGGCCCGGATGACCCGCATCGACCGGGAAATCGTGGCCGACCTGGACAAGGAAACAGTCGATTTCGTCCCGAACTACGATAACTCATTGATGGAGCCGTCGGTAATGCCCAGCCGGGTTCCGACCCTGCTGGTCAATGGCTCATCGGGTATCGCGGTGGGTATGGCAACCAATATTCCGCCCCACAACCTCAATGAGGTGCTGGATGGCCTGGTTACGCTGATCGACGACCCGAATATGACGGTCCATCAACTATTTACGATCATCCAGGGACCTGATTTTCCAACGGGCGGCATCATCTGCGGCCGGGCTGGAATCAGAGAGGCGTACGAAACCGGCCGCGGCGTGATCGTGATGCGGGCCAAAACCCGGATCGAGAAAACCAAGGATGCCAGGAAAGAGGTCATCGTCGTCGATGAAATCCCCTACCAGCAGAATAAGGCGGTCCTGGTTGAGCGCATTGCCCAGTTGATAAAAGATAAAAAGATTTCGGCTATTTCTGAAATTCGCGATGAGTCTGACCGACAGGGTCTGCGTATTGTGATGGAGCTCAAAAAAGATGAAATTGCCGAAGTGGTCATCAACCAGCTCTACAAGATGACCCCGATGCAGAAATCCTTCGGCATCATCTTTCTGGCGATTGTCAACAGCAAACCGGAGGTGCTCAACCTCAAACAGATGCTCGAGCATTTTATCCAGCATCGCCGGGTGATCGTCTATCGACGCACCGCATACGAGTTGAGAAAGGCCGAGGAGAAAGCCCACATTCTGGAAGGCTTGAATATCGCAATCAACAATCTCGACGAGGTGGTCAAGCTGATCAGGGCTGCCAAAACACCAACCGAGGCCAAGGAGCAGCTCATAGCCAGATTCAAGATGTCCCCGATTCAGGCGCAGACCGTACTGGATATGAGGCTGCAGCGCCTGACCGGGCTTGAACGGGAGAAAATCGCCAGCGACTACCAGGAGGTTTTAGAAGAAATCAAGCACCTCAGCGCGATTCTGGGTGATGAGTCGCTGGTCATGGACATTATCAAACAGGAACTGGCAGATATCAAGGAGCAGTATGGTGACGAACGGCGCACCGAGATTATCGACGCGGTGGATGAAATACTGCCCGAAGATTTGATCGCCCCGGAGGATATGGCGGTCACGGTCACCCATACCGGTTATATCAAGAGAAACCCGCTCAGTCTCTACCGCTCGCAGCACCGTGGTGGAAAAGGGGTCCGGGCGGTGACCAATATCGAAGAGGATTTCGTCTCCAGCCTCTATGTCGCCTCGACGCTGGACACGTTTTTATTTTTCACCAATTACGGCAAGGTTTTCTGGCGCAAGGTCTACCAGTTGCCGCTGGTTGGCAGGACGGCTCGCGGCAAGGCCATCGTCAACCTGCTGGAACTCACTGAGGGTGAGAAGGTGGCGGCTATCCTGCCGGTTTCCACTTTCGAGGATGAGCATGACGCCAAGACGGTGATGATGGTCACCAAATATGGAAGGGTTAAGAAAACCAGTCTCAGGGAGTTCAACCGGCCGCTGAGAAAAGGTAAGAAGGCCTTGACCATCAACGAGGGCGATGAGATCATCGCCGCTCACCTGCTGCGCGGCAGCGATACGGTATTTATGATATCCAGAGACGGCATGTCCATCCGCTTTCATGAGTCCGATGTCAGGACCATGGGCCGGACTGCCGCCGGCGTCAGAGGCATCAGATTGAAAGGAGATGATTTTGTGGTCGGTGTGAACGTGTTGCGGGAAGACAGTGTTAAAACCGTACTCACCGTCACAGCAAACGGCTACGGCAAGCGCAGTCAGGCCAGTGAGTACCGGATCCAGAGACGCGGCGGCAAAGGGATTATGGCCATCAAATCAAGTGCCAGAAACGGCGATATTATCGGTGCCAAAATCGTCGATGACGACCATGAGGTCATCCTGATTGCCGATACCGGTAAAATGATCCGCATGCCGCTGGACAACGTCCGGGTGATCGGGCGCACCACCCAGGGGGTCAGGCTGATCAACCTCGAGGAAGGTGAAAAGGTCGTAGGCCTGGATGTGGCGGAGGTCGACAACACACAAGGAGATCTCGAACCGGACGAAGATGTCTAGGAAAATCGGTGTTATCGGGGCTGGTTCCTGGGGTACCGCGCTGGCCCTGCTGCTTGCCGGAAAAGGTGAGCAGGTCAGTCTCTGGGGGCACCGCCCGGACCATGTCGGTCTATTGCTCAGAGAGCGTGAGAACAAGCGCTATCTGCCAGGGTTCTGCTTTCCACCGGGTCTTTCCCCGACAGCTGATATCAAAGATGCGGTAGACCGGGCAGCGGTGGTCTGCATGGTGGTGCCTTCCCATGGCTACCGGGAGGTGTTTTCCCAGGTTGTCCCCCATGCCTCGGAACATGTCATCTTCGTCTCAGCCACCAAGGGCATCGAAAACAACAGCCTGCTGACCATGACCCAGGTGATGGAACAATGTGTCGCAGAGGCAGTGGTTCAAATCTCCCCTGCCCTGGCGGTTCTGTCCGGTCCTTCATTTGCCAGAGAGGTCGCTGATGGGGTGCCTACCGCAATCACCGTCGGCAGCAATGACAAAAAAGCGGCACAAGAACTCCAGAACATCTTCAGTACCGAATATTTCAGGGTATACACCAGTCGCGATGTGATCGGCCTTGAAATAAGTGCCGCCCTGAAAAACATCATTGCCATTGCAGCGGGAATTTGTGACGGCCTGGAATTCGGCAGTAATGCCAGGGCCGCGCTCATCACCCGGGGGCTGGCCGAGATGACGCGCCTGGGAAAAGTGCTCGGGGCCGAACAGCAGACTTTTTTCGGGCTCAGCGGTCTCGGGGACCTGGTACTCACCTGCACCGGAGCGCTGAGCAGAAACAGGCATGTCGGTATGGAACTAGGCCGAGGCAAGACGTTGGAGTCGATTCTGGACTCGATGTCGATGGTGGCCGAAGGGGTAAAAACAACCAGGTCGGTATACGATCTGGTGAGAAAGCTCAAGGTTGACATGCCCATTCTCGAGCAGGTTTATCTGATACTCTACCAGGACAAGGACTGTAGAACCGCGGTCAGGGACCTGCTCAACAGGGACCTGAAAGCGGAGCAGTAAGACTATGGACCCAGCGGTCTTTCAAGACCAGTCGTTATCCTCAAACTCGCTGTGGTCGGGTTGTTGAGGCATCTCCTCGCGCGTCCGCGCAGCGAGCCATTGCATCACTTTTTCGAATTCACTGCTGAGCTCGGTTAGAACCTTGCCGCGGTGACTTACCTTGTTTTTCTCCTCGGTGGAAAGCTCGGCAAAAGAGCGCTGCAGTGGTTCATAGTAGAAGAGCGGATCGTAGCCGAAGCCGCCGGAGCCCCGCGGTTGTTCCAGGATCATACCCTCGCAGGAGGCCTCGTAGGTTAAGGCGGGCCCGGATGGAACTGCAATTGAAAGCACACAGGTAAAGGACGCTTTTCGGTTGGTCTTACCCTGCATTTCTTTGAGCAGTTTGGCGCAGTTTTCGTCATCGCTGGCGTTTTCACCACCGTAGCGGGCGGAACGCACCCCGGGAGCCCCGGAAAGTGCTTCGACTACCAGGCCCGAGTCATCTGCGATTGCCGGGATACCGAGGATTTTGGCGTAATGGTAAGCTTTTTTATAGGCGTTTTCATCGAAACTCTGGCCGTCTTCAATTACTTCCGGCAGAGAACCAAAATCTGCGAGACTTTTAACCTCGACCGGAAAATCCGCAATTAATTGTTTGAATTCTTTTACCTTGTTTTGGTTGGTGGTGGCCAGAACAACGAGGTTAAACATGGTTTTTCCTTTCTTTTTTTAACCGCTTTTTGAGTCTGTTATCGTAGCGTTCCTGTTCACTGAAAATACAGCCGCAATAACTCTGCCGATAAAGACCGCAGGCGATGGCTGCATCGATTCCCTGCTGCCAGCCGTCCCTGAAGTCGCGATAAAAGAGCGCAACCGAGCCCTGTTCTGCAGCACTTTGCGCCTGTTTTATTATCAGCGCATGGTTCTGGTAGGTGCTGTAGAGCAAGGTCGTCGAAAAATAACTGAAATCGCGCTCTGCAGCAATTTGTACGGTTTTTTCGAGCCTGAGCCGGTAACAGTGGCTGCAGCGAATATCCTCGTTGAAAACCACCGCCCGCAGAAACGCTTTCAAACCGTAATCTGGGTCGATAATGGTTTTAAAATTGCGCGCCTCAGCCAGTTTTCGAAAACTCTCCAGCCGCTTTTTAAACTCCCGGTAGGGGTGGATATTCGGGTTGAAAAAATAGCAGGTGAAAGAGGTTCCCTCTTCCTCCAGAACCCGGGCCGGGTAGACGAGGCAGGGGCCGCAGCAGACATGCAGGAGAACAGACATCAGACTTATATTTTGTATTTCTTCGGATCGATGCCGTACTGGTGAATCTTGTAGTTGATGATCCGCAGACTGGTATCGAGATAGGCAGCCGTCTTGGTCTGGTTGCCGTTGTTTTTTTTCAGCGCATCAATAATAAGCTCTTTTTCAAAGTTTTCCACTGCTGTGGAAAATGACAGCGGGTTGCCATTCGAGGTGGCCTCCGAGGCCTGCAGGGTCGGCGGCAGATGGGTTCCCTTGATCGCCTCGCCGTCACTGATCAAAACCGCCCGCTCGATGCAGTTCTGCAACTCACGGACGTTTCCGGGCCAGTGGTACTGGATGAGCAGATCGATAGCCGATGTTGATATCCTATTGATTTTCTTTTTGTTTTCCCTGGCGAACTTTTCCAGAAAGAATTCAGCCAGCAGCAGAATGTCGGTGCGCCGTTTTCGCAGCGGTGGCATATAGATCGGAAAGACATTGAGCCGGTAGTAGAGGTCTTCTCTAAAAGCGCCTTCGGAGACGGCCTTCTCCAGGTCCCGGTTGGTGGCCGCCACCAGCCGGACGTCGCAGGAGATTGATTTGGTGGAGCCGAGTCGCTGGAAACTGCGCTCCTGGACGACGTTAAGCAGTTTTACCTGGACCGAGTGTGAAATTTCCCCGATCTCGTCGAGAAACAGTGTTCCCCCTTCGGCGTGCTCGAACCGCCCGATCTTGCGTTCATTGGCCCCGGTAAAGGCCCCTTTTTCATGGCCGAACAGCTCGCTTTCCAGCAGGGTTTCCGGCAGGGCAGAACAGTTGACCACCACAAACGGTTTTTCCTTTCTTCTGCCATTGTAGTGCAGCGCTTTGGCAACCAGGGTCTTGCCGGTTCCAGACTCGCCCCGCAGCAGTACCGTGGCATTGGAGTCAACCACCCGATGAACCATCTCGAAAACATCCTGCATCCTACTGGAATTACCGATAATATCGTTTATTCGATTCTTCTCGGAAAGTTCCCGTTTCAGTTTCAGGTTTTCGGTGCGGAGATTTTCTTTTTCCCGATTCACAACCTGGACCCGGCGAACCGTCTGGGCCACAATAGAGGATAATACGGTCAAAAACTGAAGATCGTCGTTGGCCTGGTTACCGAAACCATCGTGGTAGATCCGGTCGACGCTCAGGGCGCCAATCACCTGTTTGCCGTCTTTGATCGGTACGCAGAGAAACGAGCGGTTCTGGTCGCCAATTTCCCCCCGTGAACGTGTTCTGTTTAAAAAGAGCGGTTCAGCGGCGATATGGGGAACGATAATCGGTTCACCGGAAGCAACCACCCGCCCGGTAATCCCCTCCCCTATTTTGTATTTACCCCGTTTTCTCCCTTCGGCAGTCAGGCCGTGGGCTACCTCGATTTCAAGCTTCCCCGTGATCGGGTTGACGATGGTGACGGTGCCGTTTTCCATCTGCTTCAATTGTGAAAGCAGTGCCATGGCTTTATCCAGGCACTCGCTCAGAACAAAGGATGAAGCGAGTTCTTTGGTGATTTCATAGAGACAGGTGAGATCGTGGAGTTGACTTTCTGTGGGGTTCTTGAGGCTCATTTCGTGCTGGTATCGTAAAAATAGTAAATAGAAAAAATTTCAAAAATGTTTATCCGTAGAGTGTATGTTTTACAAAAATGTACTATACATCAGTGCGGCTTGGAAGGCAATTACATAATATTGACAGATTTTTTTCGAGATGGTACAAGGATAGACCTTCGGAGGGATGGCCGAGTGGTTTAAGGCGGCGGTCTTGAAAACCGTTGTACGAAAGTACCGTGGGTTCGAATCCTACTCCCTCCGCCAAAACCATACGGAGAGATGACCGAGCTGGCCGATGGTGCTCGCCTGCTAAGCGAGTGTGGGGATAAAACTCCACCGAGGGTTCGAATCCCTCTCTCTCCGCCAATTTTAAAAGAGCCCTGATCGAAAGCTTCGATCAGGGCTCTTTTTTTACCCGTAAAATACCCAATTTTTTATATGATACCTTGTGGTTAAAAGCCCCATAGCAGAGAACGCTTAATCCATCCCTCGAGCCCACTATCGTGTTTGACCAGGGCCCAGCCATCTTGTTGTTTGATGGTTTTAAATACAACTCCGTAGTAGGCCTTACCAACAATCTTGTATTTTGTTCCGGGTCCACTGCGAATATTGATCTTTTTATTCTCGTTCTTATAAACTTTGACGATCATGTGGCCGCTGGCTGAAGTGAGTTTTTTATAGAGCCAGCCGCGGTCCCCTTCAAAATCTTCAACCTGAACCCAATTGCCCTTTTCCTGGACAACCTTGAGCGGAAAACCACTGCCGTATTTCCATTTGACAGAGTATTTGGTGCCAGGGCCCGAGCGAAGGTTGACGTTGTCTCCTACCACACTGACCATTTGAGCCAGAGCAGCGCTTGACAGTGCTGAAATCAGCAGAAAAAAGGATACTATGAGCAATATTTTTTTCATCATAACATCAGCGTTTGGCTTTGTAAAAAGAGTCATTATTGGGAATCACCATTGAGGACCATGTTGACAATGCGTTCCAGATCATCATAAGAATAGTACTCGATCTCTATCTTTCCCCTGCTCCCGTGCTGGTTAATGACCACCTGAGAGCTGAGCTTATTGGTCAGCTGATTTTCAATTGATTTGCAGACCGATTTGGAGAACTCGGTTGCCTGCTTTTTGCTCACTCGGGTCGGGATATGTCGTGTCTCCCTGGTGAAATTTTTCACCAGTTTTTCGGTTTGACGCACCGAGAGCTGCTTTTCGATAACCTGATCTCTGACCTCTTTGAGTGTGGCGGGTACCGTGATCAGCGGAAGCAGCGTCCGGGCATGGCCTTCCGTCAAGGTGCCCGCAAGAATGTCCTCTTTAACGACGTCCGGCAACTGCAGCAGCCGCAGCGCATTAGCGACGGTGGATCGGTTCTTGCCGACTTTTCTCGCAGTTTCATCCTGGGTCAGGCCGAATCGCTCGATCAGCTTTTTAAAAGCCTCTGCTTCTTCGAGGGGATTAAGATCGGTACGCTGAATATTTTCTATCAGCGCAAATTCAAGAAATTCATCTTCGCCCTTCAGCTCCGTGACAACAACCGGGACGGTTTTCAGTCCAACCAGTTTAGAGGCGCGCAACCTTCGCTCCCCAGCGATAAGGCTGTATTTCTTCTTGGAGAGCCGGGAAACGATAAGAGGTTGGATAACACCGTTTTCCCTGATCGATTCAGCCAACTCGGAGAGTTCTTCCTGGTCGAACATCATTCGTGGCTGATGCTTGTTGGGCACGATCTGGTTGATGCTGCATTCAAAGTAATTTTCTTCAACGGCCTGCTCTCCGAAAAGAGCGCTGATCCCCTGCCCGTCTAACCCTATTGTTTTGGCCACGATCCTACCCCTGTCGTTTAAGAAATTCCAAAGCAAGCGCACGATATGCCTGAGCACCGCTCGATTTCATATCATACTCCATGATCGTCTTTCCATGACTCGGGCATTCGCTCAGTCGAACATTACGAGGAATACGAGTCGTAAAGACCTGATCCCCAAAGTGGTTTGATATCTCACCGGCAACTTGATGTGAAAGATTATTACGTTTGTCGAACATCGTCAGCAGCAACCCGTCGATATAGAGATTTTTATTGAAGGATGCTTTTACCGAGCGAACGGTGTTGATTAATTGCGCAAGACCCTCCAGAGCAAAATATTCACACTGCATCGGGATCAGAATGGAATCTGCTGCGCTGAGCGCATTGACGGTCAAAAGCCCGAGGGAAGGGGGACAGTCAACGAAGATGTAGTCAAACTCCGTGAGCAGCGGTTTTAACGCCTTTTTGAGGAATTTCTCACGACTCTTTTTATCGATCAACTCAAGCTCAGCCGCAACCAGATCTATTTTTGCCGGCAGCGCAAAGAGGTTTTTGACTTTCGTGTTCTGTATCGCATCCGAGGCTGATACATCGCCGCAGAGAACCTGGTAGAGATTTTTTGTCCTGTTGGCTAAGGGGATCCCGACGCCGCTTGAAGCATTGCCCTGCGGGTCCGAGTCGACCACAAGAACCTTTTTATTTCTTAGTGCGATACCACAGGCGAGGTTGACGGCTGTCGTTGTTTTACCGACACCGCCTTTCTGGTTGGCCACGGCAATAACAGTTGCTGCTTGTTTTTTCATCAATAACAGACCTTCGGCTGAAATAAACGGTTGACCACTTATGGTCTTATAAACCAGGTATGGTTATGGCTCAAGGAAAAACTATTTTTTCGCGATGTTTTTTGATATTGATGGTAATAGTGTAAAGAAATGGCATGGTGAAACCCCGAAGCGCGATCTAAAACCAACCATATGTTTCACGTGAAACATACTTACAGGATCAAAGATCATGAATTTTCTCGTTATCGGTAGTGGCATCGCAGGACTATCTTTTGCTTTACGAGCTGCTCAATTTGGCCACGTGACCGTCGTTACAAAAAAGAAAATCGTAGATAGCGCCACCAACTTGGCCCAGGGCGGCATTGCCGCGGTATTGGATACCGATAATGATACGCTGGCTGATCATATCCGTGACACCTTGGAGGCGGGTGACGGCTTGTGTGATGCTCACGTGGTGGCTGAGGTGGTGCGCAACGGCTTTGACCGGGTGCAGGATCTTGTGCGCTATGGGGTTGAATTTGTTAGAGAAAATGACGGTTCAAAGTTCAGCCTTGGCCGGGAAGGGGGGCATTCGCATCGACGGGTTGCGCACGCCTATGATCTGACCGGACGGGCCATAGAACTCACCCTGCTGGAGCAGGCCAAAAATCATCCCCGTATCGAGTTGTTGGAAAATCATATGCTCGTCGACCTTGTTGTCGCACAACAGGGGGAGCGCCGTTTCTGTGCAGGCGCTTACGTATATGCACCCGACTCCGGGGTCACCCATTTCGAGGCCGACCAGACCGTGCTGTGCACCGGTGGCATCGGTAAAATCTATCTTTACACCTCCAATCCCGATATTGCCACCGGTGACGGCATTGCAGCTGCAAGCAGGGCTGGTGCAGCGGTCGCCAATATGGAATTCGTTCAGTTTCACCCCACCTGCCTCTATCATCCCCAGGCCAAAAATTTTCTCATTTCGGAGGCGGTTCGTGGTGAAGGTGCTCTGCTGATAGACCATGCCGGAGAGCGGTTCATGAAGAAGTATGATCCGCGTCAGGAACTTGCCACCAGGGATATGGTTGCCCGTTCCATCGATCATGAACTCAAGGAGAGCGGCGAGGATTGCGTCTTTCTCGATATCACCCACAAGGACCCGGCTTTTATTCAGGCACGCTTTCCCGGGATTTACCGCGAATGTCTGAAATACGGCATCGATATTACCTGCCAGCTTATACCAGTGGTGCCGGCCGCTCATTACCTGTGCGGAGGGGTACTGGTTGATGGTTGGGGTAACAGCACGCTTGCCGGCCTGATGGCGCTCGGCGAAAGCGCCTGCACCGGACTGCACGGGGCCAACCGGCTGGCCAGCAACTCGCTGCTCGAGGCCGTAGTTTTTGCTGAAAAGGCGGCGAGTTTCTGTCGGCAGAATCAGACCACGCTGTCCAAACACGAATATCATATCGAACGGCCGATAACCGCTGTGCAGCAAGGCACCGAGCTCGACGAGCAGATTTTGATCAATCATAACTGGGATGTGCTCAGAAGAACCATGTGGAACTATGTCGGCATCGTCAGAAACAGCCGGCGACTGGAACTGGCCAGACAGCGAATTATTACGATTACCCGGGAGATAGAAGCGCTCTGCTCGGGGCACGCGGCAACCCCCAATATGGTTGAAATGAACAATATCGCCCACGTCTCGCTGATGGTTATCGAGTCCGCCCGGCTGAGAAAAGAATCAAGAGGGCTGCACTACAGCTCCGACTATCCCGAGCCCGATGAGAAGCAGCGACTCTGGACCGTGCTGACCCGAGAGCAGTCTTCATCGCCCTGGGAGTTCAGCGTGGAGCATTTGCGCTTTCATAAGCAGCAGTGATATTTTGCATAAAATTCATCAGGACTGGGCGGGGCCGGAGCGTGGGCTCAGAAGTTGAAATAAGCTTACGCTTCGGCAAAAGCTCATACATCAATTGCTTGACAATATAGCCATTTTTACGGAGCAGATATGAAACTCGATAAATACTCATTCGGCACGGGTGACCGGTTCGGCCTGCAGGGGGAGGCTCAGCTTGCTGCTGTGCGCAAGGCGGCAGGGCAGGGGACTGAGATCGCCATTGTCTGGAATAAGTCTTATCGTGAGCACATGATTGTTGGCACAAACCCGCAGGATGTAAGGCGTGAGGCGGATCAGGCAGTTCAGGCCGCCGGCTGGAAGGGCAGCTATCACGTAGACGCCGACCATATCGGGCTTGCCAATGTGGACCAGTTTATCGAACCAAGCGATTTTTTTACGCTCGATGTCGCAGATTTCATCGGTGAAAAAGCAAGCGCTGAGGAAATTTCCAACTATCTTGATAATGTGCGTCCTTCGATTGGGCAGCTTCAGATCGAAGGGATCGCAGATCCGATTCAGGTGGATAGTGAATTTCTCAGAAGCGTTGCTGAAAAATATCTCTTCGCCATCCAGCAGGCCGCCGGGATCTATCAATGCATTGCCGGAAAAAAGGGGGCGGATACATTTATCACCGAAGTTTCCCTCGATGAGACCGATGAGCCCCAGACGCCGCAGGAACTCTATTTTATCCTGGGTGCAATCGCCCATTGCCGGATCCCGGCCCAGACCATCGCTCCCAAATTCTCAGGCAGATTTAACAAAGGAGTCGACTACCAGGGCGATGTGACTCGTTTCAACCGGGAATTCAGCGACGATGTCTGCGTGGTGAGCGAGGCGATACGGAGTTTCGGTCTGCCCGCGAACCTGAAGCTCAGCGTACATAGCGGCAGCGACAAATTTTTGATCTACCAGGGAATTCGCGATGCACTGAAAAAATTCGATGTTGGTGTCCATGTCAAGACGGCCGGCACCACCTGGCTTGAAGAGTTGATCGGTCTGGCCGAATCAGGCGGCGATGCCCAGGCCATGGTGGTTACGATCTATCAGCGCGCCTGCGAGCGCTTCGATGAGCTCTGCAGTCCGTACCATTCGGTCATCGACATAGACCGGGCGAAGCTGCCGTCCCCGCATGTCGTTGCCCAGTGGTCGAGTGACGATCTGGTGCAGGCAATCAAACACGATCAGAGCTGTACCAGCTACAACAGCAATATCAGGCAGCTTTTTCATGTTGCCTATAAGATCGCCGCGGAAATGGGCGACAGCTACCTCGACGCGCTCAAAGACCATAGTGAGGCAATCGGCCGTAACGTCTGTGATAACCTGTTCCAGAGACATATCAAGCCGCTGTTTCTCTAGCAGCACCTGGCCTGAGAATCTTTCTTGCATCCCATATGGGTGCATTGATAGCAGGCAAAAAAGAACGGGCACCAAGGATAACTCTCAGTGCCCGTTCTTGTATTGGCGTCCCCAACCGGATTTGAACCGGTGTTGCCGGCGTGAAAGGCCGGTGTCCTGGACCTGACTAGACGATGGGGACATCGCATCTCTGGTGGGTCGTGTTGGGCTCGAACCAACGACTCTCTGCTTAAAAGGCAGATACTCTACCGTCTGAGTTAACGACCCTGTGAAACGCAGTTTTATACTAACTCGCAGAATCAGTGTCAAGAAAAAACGTCTCTCTCCTTTTTAGCATCTCAAAGGCTACTGGTCAAGGCTTTGCGGGTTAATTCAAGGCCTTGAGAAGGGCCTGAGATAATGGTGCTGCACACACTCTTTAGCCCCAGTCGCGTTCTTTGCATATCTGGTGTCTGAGTCTCATGAAGCGGCGCAAAGCATAAATTATTCTTTGTTTCAAACTTTGCGGATGCTATAAAGAGTGTCTTGACCTTGGGGCTTCGCTTCATGCTTCAAAGACCTTGAGCAACTGCTGTTTCAGATACACTTGATTGGCTGCTTCAAAGGGAGTGAATTTTATGAGTTTTATTGCAGGATCAGCGAGTTTCGTGCGCTTTTCGATCGAAGGAGAACTGCCGGAGAATCCACTGGATTTTATAGCCGCGCGGATTCGCGCCTATTCATTTGCAGATATCGATGACAATTTCGAAGAGTACTCGATCGGCTGGGTCTCGGTTTTAAACATGTTCGATGCGGCCTTCGAATACGCCTCTTATTTCAATGGCGACTATGTGGTGCTCTCGCTTCGGGTTGATGAGCGTAAGGTCTCGCCGGCGATTTTAAGAAAATTCACCATGAAGGAAGAAGAACGGGTCAAAAAAGAAAAGCAACTGCCGAAACTGAGCAGAACCACGCGCAGTGAGATCAAGGAGCGGATCAAAACCGAACTCACCAGAAAATCCATTCCGGTGCCTGCGGTATACGATCTGGTCTGGAATCTGTCGGAGTCGACGCTCTATTTTTTCACCACCAACAAGAAGGCCCATGTTCTGCTCGAGGACTTCTTCAAAGACTGTTTCGGTATGCTCCTGATGCAGCAGATACCCTATGTTACGGCGGAACATCTTCTGGTGGAAAAAGAGCGGCTGGCGCAACTGGAGCATATTGCTCCTGAGATTTTCGTCTGAGGCGACCCGGGACAACGGGGGTATCGACATGGTGAGCGTTTCATGGATTTAGTAGATCTGATTACTGAAAAACGGTTTCTCGGTCAGGAGTTTCTGACTTGGCTCTGGTGGAAAAGCGAGGAACGGGGCGGGGCGGTTCTGCTCGAAGGCCAGGGAGATATCTCCGTTGTCTTCGAAAAGCATATGCTGCTGGAATATGGTGAGGCAGAGTACAGTGAACGACTTGTCTGTTCAGGCTTGCAGACCGAGCTCAGGGAAGCGAGGACCGGCCTGCGCACCGGCAAAAAACTGGAACAGGCCCGGATTCAGATTGTCAAAAATGAGTACGAGTATAACCTGACGCTTGGCGCGACTTTTTTTGAATTCCGTAATGTGAAGCTGCCGAAAACCATGGCAACCGAGTCTTCCAGCCAGTCGGGCCACCCTTCCGAGGAGGAAACCGAGGCGATGATCCTGGAGCGGGTTTTTCTGTTCGAGGAACTGGTGCGGATTATCAACGATCTGTTCAGGATGTTTGTCAATATCCGCACGTCGTCGGCCTGGCAGGAAGAGTTGGCAAAAATCCGAGCCTGGGTGCATAAATCGGCAGATAATGTATAAAATCATATAATTAGCAGATGCAAAAGACAGGATATCATGGAGTTTGAAACCGTTATCGGGCTTGAGATTCATGCCCAGATGAAAACCGATTCGAAAATTTTCTGCGGCTGCTCGACCTCGTTTGGCGCCCCGCCCAACAGCCACACCTGCCCGGTCTGCCTCGGTATGCCGGGAAGCCTGCCGGTCCTCAATAAACAGGTGGTCGAGTTTGCCATCAAGGTGGGCTTGTCGACCAACTCGAAGATCAGCAAAATCAATCAGTTTGCCCGGAAAAACTATTTTTATCCCGACCTGCCCAAGGGCTACCAGACTTCGCAGTTCGACAAGCCAATCATCGAGGAAGGCTTTATCGATATCGAGGCCGAGGGCGTCACCAAACGGATCGGCATCACCCGCATTCATATGGAGGAGGATGCCGGCAAACTGATCCACGACGAGGTGGAACCGGTCTCCTACGTGGATCTCAATCGGACCGGTACGCCGCTTTTGGAAATTGTCTCGGAGCCGGATATGCGCTCGCCCCAGGAGGCCTCCGCCTACCTGAAGAAGATCCACGCCATCCTGCGCTACCTCGACGTCTGCGACGGCAACATGCAGGAGGGCAGTTTTCGCTGCGATGCCAATATTTCCCTGCGCCCGGTCGGCCAGAAAGAGTTCGGCACCCGAACCGAGCTCAAGAACATGAACTCCTTTCGCAATGTGCAGGCTGCGCTCGAGTACGAGGTGCGCCGCCAGCGCGATCTGCTGCTCGAAGGTGAGCAGGTGGTGCAGCAGACCCTGCTGTTCAACCCCGACACCGGTAAAACCGAGACCATGCGGGGCAAGGAGGATGCCCACGATTACCGCTACTTTCCGTGCCCCGACCTGATTCCGGTTCAGATCGATGAGGCCTGGGTCGAAGCGGTGCGCCAAACGCTGCCGGAGCTGCCGGATCAGAAGAAACAGCGCTTTATCGATCAGTTCGATCTGCCGGAATACGATGCGGTGATTCTAACCGAGTCGCGTGAGCTGGCTGATTATTTCGAAGCGGCGGTGGCCCCGGGGGCACAACCCAAGAAGGTTTCAAACTGGATGATGACCGAGCTGCTGCGCGAACTCAAAGGCGCAGAAATCAGTTCCTGCCTGGTGAAGCCGGAACAGCTCGGCAGCCTGCTGGCTATGGTCGAAGCAGGCACCATCAGTGGAAAAATCGCCAAAACCGTGTTTGGTGACATGCTGGAAAGCGGCCTCGACCCGGAACAGATCGTCAAGGACAAGAATCTGCTGCAGGTTTCCGACGAGTCCGAGCTGCTCGAACTGGTGCGGCAGATCATCGAGCAGAATCCGGCCCAGGTCGAAGATTTTCGGAGCGGCAAGACCAAGCTGATGGGGTATTTTGTCGGCCAGCTGATGCAGAAAACCAAGGGTAAAGCCAATCCGAAATTGGCCAACCAGTTGTTTAACAAGCTATTATCAGGTTAGTTCCCGGTTAATGGACAAACAGCAGTGGCAGAACAAGGGCGCCGGACATCGCGACCGGCTGCGCCAGCGCTACCTGGAGCGCGGGCTCGATTCGCTCAGTGATGCAGAGGTGCTCGAACTGCTGCTCTCTTTCGGCACCCCCCGCAAGGACACCAAGGAGCAGGCCAGGGCCCTGCTGAGCCGGTTCAAGAGCTTCTCCGGTGTTCTCGATGCCCAGACCAGGGAACTGCTCGAGATCAAAGGGGTCGGGCCGAAAAACAGCTTCGCGCTCGGTTTCGTCAAAGCGGTGGCCAACCGCTATCTGCAGCAGCGGCTGCAGCAGAAATCCTATCTCAAATCCTCGGCCGAGGTCATCGACTATCTGATGCATTCCATGCGCGGGCTGCAGGTGGAGGTGTTTACGGTGATTTATCTTGACGCAGCGCTGGCCATTATCGAGTCGGAGATAGTCGCCGAAGGCACCGTCAACGTAAACAGCATCTATCCCCGTGAGATCATCAAACGTGCCCTGGCGCACAACTCATCGGCCCTGATCGTCGCCCACAACCACCCGTCCGGTTCGCTGACGCCGTCGGCCCACGACCGTCAGCTGACCCGAAGCCTCTACCTGACCTGTTCATTGATGCAGATCCGGCTGCTCGACCATCTGATCATCGGAGACGGCTATTTCAGTTTCGCCGACCAAGGCATCATTGCCGAAGCGGAGGCCTGGAGCGCATCGGTGACCCGCGACGCAGGTTCACCGGCCGCCCAGTGAACTGCCTCTATCTGCATATTCCGTTCTGCCGCTCGAAATGTCTGTATTGCTCGTTTTCCTCGTTCAGTGGCCTTGAGTCGCTGCACCAGCGCTATTGCGAGGCGCTGAAGCAGGAAATCAGAGCAATCAACTCCGAGGCCTGTGCTCCGCTTGACAGTGTTTTTATCGGGGGCGGCACTCCGACCGTGCTGGAGCCATCCCAGCTTGACTCGATCTTGGCGTGCTGCCGTGAGACATTGGGCTTAGCCCCAGATGCTGAAATCAGTCTGGAGGCCAATCCGGGCACACTTGATTATGATGATCTGCACAGCCTGAGGCAAAGCGGCTTCAACCGGATTTCCTTCGGGGTGCAATCCTTTGACGACCGGGAGTTACAAGGTCTCGGCCGGCTGCATACCGGGGAGGAAGCCAGGCGGGTGGTCGAAGATGCCCGACGGGCAGGCTTTGACAATTTGAGCCTTGACTTGATGTACGGACTACCGGAGCAGAGCTGCGAGTCCTGGCAGGATAGCCTGGAGCAGGCCCTGGCGCTGGAGCCTGAACACCTCTCGGCCTATCAGCTCAGTGTAGATGAAGGCACCGTGTTTTATGACCGCGCTGCGACGGGAACCCTCAACCTTCCCGGGGAAGCGTATATCGAACAGATGGATCGGTTGACCGTGGAATTCTGCCGGGCCGCCGGGCTGGCTCAATATGAGATTTCCAATTTCGCCCGACCAGGTTATGGCTGTCGCCATAACCTCAACTATTGGCGCAACGAGGCTTATCAAGCCTGTGGTGCCGGGGCGGTCAGCTATGTTGAGGGGGTGCGGGCCAAGCGACAGTCCGAGCCCCTGCAGTATTGCAGACAGGTGGAGCAGGGTGGTGTATTGTTCGAGGATTCTGAGGAGCTTGAACCTCACGCCTCCTTTCGGGAAAGCGTGGTTATGGGACTGCGGCTTCTGGACGGGATATCCGAAGCGCGCCTGGAAAAGCGCTATGGGCTGCAATTTGGTGAGGTGTATCCCAGGGAACTGACGGAGCTGGTCAAGCAGGGGCTTTTGCTGCGCGAAACGGGCCGTATTGCGCTCAGTGTAAAAGGGCGGCAGCTGGCCAACCAGGTGATGGCGCTTCTGGTGTAATGGGCAGCGCGACTAGCGCCGGTGCTTTTCAACCGCGGAAAAGTTGAGGGCGGCATGGACGGTGAACAGCGGGAAGATCAGGGCCATTAAAAAGATGTTCAATACCGGCAGCATGCCGATGGCAGCGGGGATCAACCCCAGCCGAAAGCTGTGACCGCCATGATTTCTGAGCCAGGACAGCTTGCGGCCCAGCCCCCAGCGCCTGCGGGAGGCGGGATAGTCGATGAACATCAGGGCGGAGTAATAGGTGTAGATCAGAAAGACCGATATCTGGCCGATAACCGGCACAAACCCGATGAGCAGGGCTATCACCGTAACCACCAGGCCAAACAGCGCAATTTTGAGCCCCTCGAACAGATCTTTGGCGATGCCGGCCAGGGAGAAGCCGTCATCTTCGTCGAACTGCTCGCCCCAATAGAGTTTTTCAGCGGCGTTGCTTAGAAATCCGTAGAACGGAGTGGTGAGCGTATAGGCCAGCAGGAACGCGAGGAAAAAAGCGACGATGCGCGAAACCAGGATAAAGAGATATTTACCGACCAGCCAGCCCGCATACTTGATCCACTCCCACCAGGAATCGTGGATCGGGGCCGTTTCGAAAAAGGAGCCGGTGAGGCTGTCCAGGGCGCCGGTGGTCAACAGAAAGCCGAGCCAGGTCAGGGCCACGGTAACTACTACCAGCAGAAGCGACCAGCCCAGCAGCACTTTTCTGCTCAGCAGAAAAGACAGGGACGCAGACAGGGCGATCGCAGGGGGCGGAGGTGGCGGGTTCGGCATTCGGCGTTTTTGTTCGGACATTTGATCCCGGGCAAACAAGTTGTTTTTAAATGGAAAATTCTTAACAAGCTCGAGCACAATTGTTACTGTTGCTTAACATAGGCATGGACGCTGCATAGTAAAGAGCGAGCCACTTGCACAACGTCCTTTTCGCCCAAACTCTGCGTTATGCTCAAAATTTTATCCTCGGGATATTAAGTATATGCCTGCGTTAAAATTTTTCTCATGCCTTGATTTTGGACGAAAACCCTCATTTTGCAAAAGGCTCGAGCGATAGCCGTTTTTTAACGGTAACGATATGGCCCTCTCAAAAAAAGGAAAAAACAGACAATATGGCTGCCGGGAATGCGGCTTTACCAGCATCAAATGGCTGGGCCGCTGTCCCGACTGCGGGGCGTGGGATGCTCTCGAGCAGCAGCGTCTGTCCGATCAGCAGCTCGCGCCGGTGACCGATTATGTCAAACCCCAGCCCCTGACCAGACGGCCGGAGCAGGACTTCGGCCGGGCCCGGACCGGCATCGAAGAGCTTGACCGGGTTCTGGGCGGAGGAATCGTTGCGGGGTCGGTGATCCTTATCGGCGGTGACCCGGGCATCGGCAAATCGACGCTGCTGCTGCATATGCTCTCGGCGCTTGCTTCCCAGGGAAAGCGAGTACTCTATGTATCCGGGGAGGAATCGGCCCATCAGATCGGCATCAGGGCGGAGCGGCTCGCAGCCCTGCATGAAAACCACTATCTGGCCACCGAGAGCTCGGTTGAAAGGATTGTTGCGATGGCGGCGGAGATGAAACCGGCGCTACTGGCGGTCGACTCCATTCAGACCCTGGTCAGCGGTGATCACCCGTCGGCCGCGGGCTCCATCACCCAGGTGCGCGAGTCGGCTGCAAAGCTGGTGGAGCTGGCCAAGGTGCAGAACATACCGGTGGTCCTGGTCGGTCATGTGACCAAGGAAGGGACCCTGGCCGGTCCCCGGATGCTCGAGCACATGGTGGATACGGTGCTCTATTTCGAAGGCGACCGGAACCATGTCTTCAGGATCCTCAGGACCGTCAAGAACCGGTTTGGATCCACCAATGAGATTGGTGTTTTCGAAATGAAACAGGAAGGGCTGGTGCAGGTGGGCAACCCGTCCGAATTATTTCTGGCCGAGCGGCCGCTGGACGTGGCCGGCTCAGTCGTCCTGCCGTCCATGGAAGGCAGCCGGCCGATTTTGGTCGAGGTCCAGGCCCTGGTCAGCCCGACTAATCTGGGAACGGCGCGCCGGACCGCAATTGGCGCTGATCCCCAGCGTCTGTCGCTGCTCTGCGCGATCCTGGAAAAAAAGGGCGGTATGGATCTCTACGGCCATGATATTTTTCTCAATATCGCCGGCGGTATCAGGATCGACGAACCGGCGCTGGACCTCGGCGTCATCGGCGCACTGGCCTCATCGATGCTCGACAAACCGATCGAACCGGATACGGTGGTCTGCGGCGAGGTCGGACTGGCCGGTGAAATCCGGGCGGTAGCCAATATCGAGCTGCGCATTCGAGAGGCCGGCCGGCTCGGATTTTCCACCTTCCTGCTGCCCAAGACCAATTTTGATCGGTTCGGTGATCGCCGGCAGACTATTACGGGTCTGCAGTTAATCCCCGTTGCCACGATCCAGGAATTTCTCGAACATATCAAATAACGAGATCTCAATAGGGGGAGAAGGGATGGACTTTAAAAATCTGGTAGTCACCAGTTGGCAGAACACCTTGACTTTTATCGGCCCGCTGCTGCTGGTCACCCTGGTGCAGTTGATCCTGATCGTCGTCAGTTTCGGTATCCTGGCACCGGTGACCACCGCCGGCTACGTTCATTCGCTGATGCGGGCGGTTCAGGAAGATCGAAGACCTCAGGTGGGCGATCTGTTTTCTCAGATGCGTCTTTTTCTGCCGCTGTTTATCTTTTCGCTGCTGGCGGTCATTGCCTTCTTTATCGGTTTTACCCTGCTGGTTCTGCCTGGTTTTGCGGTGATGGCCCTGGTTGCCTTTGCGGCCTTTTACCTGATTCCGCTGATGACCGATCAGAAGCTCGGCCTGTTCGACGCTTTGAAAACTTCCTGGGATAAGGCGATGCAGGCGCCGGTGAGCGATCACATCATTGTGGTCATTATCTACGTGGTTATCATGTCGCTTGGCTCTTCATTGCCGTTTGCCTTTTTAATCACCCAGCCGCTGGCCACGTTTATCCTGGTGGGCGCTTACCGGGAGCGGGTGCTCGGCCTGGAGGCCGGGGCGGGAGCTGGGCCAGGCCTTGGGCGTGCCGGATCACCTGATCCGGCCGAGACCGAAGATAGTGTTGAAAATACTGAGAAAGATGCTGAGCGGGAGTCGCCATCTTTGGATACCGGCGAACAAGTAGATGGCGTCGATGAGACAACCTCAGATAAAGGACCCCACCAGCGAGGAGACAGCCATGCAGACCCAGAATCATGATGAAACCCACGGACACCATCAGGCAGAGGACCCGCAGGTCTGCTTTACCGTCGGCTTGATTTTTGTCGCGGTGCTGGCGGCGATTTTTCTGCTGGCTATGTTTAACTGAAGTGGTGAGTGGGCTCGAGTGATTAAACAGGGCGATCTGCACGCTCGGGCTGTTGCCAAAAACCTTTTTTGTCATAGTGTTTTAAAAGCTTAATCAAAATCTGTTTTCTTGTTTCTAATTTTAACCAGGAGATTGACTAGCAATGGCTGATGAACCAACCATTTTGAATCTCGATGAGGACATCGAGGTGGAACAGCAGGAGCAGGGTAGCGACGACCAGAAACTGCTGCCCGCTCAGGATGTTCTGCCTGAGTCGTTGTTGATCATACCGCTCTACGACCGGCCGATGTTTCCCAAAATGATGGGGCCCATCATGGTCGAAGACCCGCGTATACAGAAGATGATCCTCGAGGCCCAGGAGAAGGGGCTGGTCATCTATCTCGGTCTGCTGCTGGTGCGACCGTCTGAGTCCGGGCTTGCCCATGCCCCCCAGCGCATGGACGATTTCTATGCAACCGGAGTGGCTGCCAGGGTGGTGCAGATATCGCCGCCCAGCCATGACCAGCCGCTGCAGCTCGTGGCCCAGGCCCAGGAGCGCTTTGCGGTCAAAGAGCTGATCCTGGAAAAACCGGTGTTCAAAGCCCGGGTGGTATACCAGACGGAAGAGAAGCCGGAATCGAGCGACGAACTGAAGGCTTACTCGGTGGCCATCATCGACTGTATCAAAGAACTGGTCACCCTCAACCCGCTGTTCAAGGAAGGGCTCGGTTTGCTGCTCGAGCGGATCAATGTCAGCGACCCGAGCGCCCTGGCTGATTTCGCCGCATCGATGACCACCTCGTCCGGAGCGGAGCTGCAGATGATTCTGGAGACCACCGCGGTGCAGAAGCGGCTCGAGCAGGTGTTGATTCTGCTCAAGAAGGAAATTGAAATCTCCAAGCTCAAAGCCGACATCTCAAAACGGATCGAAGAGCGGCTCTCCAAACAGCAGCGTGAATTTTTCCTAAAACAGCAGCTCAAGGAGATCAAGCAGGAGCTGGGACTCGCCAAGGATGATACCGAAAGCGAGGTTGAAAAGTTTGAAAAACGACTGAAGAAGCTGGACCCGAGTCCCGAGGCGTTGGAGCGGATTAACGAGGAACTTGAAAAAATCAAACTGCTGGAGCCGTCCTCGGCCGAGTTCAATGTCACCCGGGCCTATCTCGACTGGCTCACCGTGCTGCCCTGGGGATTATACACGGAAGACAATTACGACATCATGAAGGCGGCGCGGATACTGGACCGGGACCATTACGGTCTCGAGGAGGTCAAGGAACGTATCATCGAGCTCATTTCGGTGGGCATCGTCAAAGGGGACCTGTCTGGCTCGATCATCCTGCTGATCGGTCCCCCGGGCGTCGGTAAAACCTCGATCGGCCAGTCGATTGCTGAAAGCCTCGGGCGGAAATTTTTTCGCTTTTCCCTGGGCGGCATGCGCGACGAGGCAGAAATCAAGGGGCACCGACGCACTTACATCGGCGCTCTGCCGGGCAAGTTTATCCAGGCAATCAAAACCTGTAAGACCGCTAACCCCTTGATAATGCTTGATGAAATAGACAAAATCGGGGCTAGCTTCAGGGGCGATCCGGCCTCGGCCCTGCTCGAAGTGCTCGATCCCGAGCAGAACCGTGATTTTCTGGATCACTACCTCGATGTCCGTTTCGATCTTTCCAAGGTGCTGTTTATCTGCACCGCAAACCAGATGGAGACCATCCCCGGGCCCTTGATCGACCGGATGGAGATGATCAGCCTGCCGGGCTATATTCAGGCGGAAAAGGTCGAGATCGCCCGGCGGCATCTGCTGCCCAAACAGCTCAAGCTGCATGGGCTGACCAAAAAACAGGTGAGCATCGGCAAACCGGTGCTGCGAGCCATCGCTGAAGGTTATGCCCGGGAAGCGGGGGTCAGGAATCTGGAGAATCGGATCAAGAAAATCCTGCGCAAGGTGGCCAAGGAACTGGTCACCGATCCGCAGCGAACCGTGACCATTAAAAAATCCGATCTGCCCGAACTGCTTGGCAAGAAGGTCTTTTCAGACGAGAAGATATTCGCCAGGCCGCGGGTCGGGGTGATAACCGGGCTGGCCTACACCAGTATGGGCGGCACCACCCTGCATATCGAAGCGGCCGCGGTGACCACCGGTACGGCCGGGTTCAAGCAGACCGGCCAACTGGGCAAGGTAATGGTTGAGTCGTCTGAAATCGCCTACAGCTATGTTCGTTCGCTGTTCAGCAAAGACGAGAAAAGGCGTGAATTTTTCGCCACCAACTTCATTCATCTGCATGTGCCCGCAGGCGCTACCCCGAAAGACGGGCCTTCGGCCGGGATCACCATGGCCTGCGCCCTCTATTCGCTGGCCATTGACAAACCGATGATCCCCTCCACCGCGATGACCGGCGAACTGACGCTGACCGGTCTGGTCATGCCCATAGGCGGGGTTAAGGAAAAGGTGATTGCCGCTACCAGGGCCAAGCTCAAGCGGGTCATCCTGCCGGAGGACAACCGGGAGGATTACGAGATGCTGCCTGACCACATCCGTGAGGGGGTGGAAGCTGCGTTCGTGAAAACGTTCAAGGATGTAAAGGCTATCTGCTTCCCCGACAATTAGGCTTATATGAAGAAATAAAAACGCGGAGCAGCCCGGGGTCTTCTGCCCTGGCTGCTCCGCGGTGCTCCCTCAGAGAAGCGTTCCAGCGTAATCCTTCCCTAGTTGGTACTCAGTACGACATAGCGGCTGCCTTCGCCGTAGCGGACCCGCAGCAGTACCCGGTTTTTGTTTTCCGACTGCTGCATGATATCGGCCAGCTCCTCGAGGCTGGTCACCCTTACTTTCTGCACTTCTTCGATCAGCATGCCGGGCTTGAGTCCGATCTGATCGGCCGCACTTTCGGGTTCCACCTCGCTGATGACGAGTCCCTGGCGCCCCTGGTAACCGAATTGCTCGGCCAGATCGGACGTGAGCTTCTGGACCACGAGCCCGAATGACCCCAGCGGGTTCTGGCTCGGCCCGCTCTGGGCGATGCTGCCGAAGTCAGCGGGCTGCTCACCGATGGTGAGCTTCACTTCTTTTTCTTTGTTGTCCCGGATGATGTGCAGGCGCACCTCGGTACCCGGTATGGTCTGGGCGATGCGATTGCGCAGATCCTGGGTATCCTTGAGTTCGATTCCTTCGAGTTTGAGGATCACGTCCTGACTCTTGATACCGGCCTTGTCCGCCGGGGAATCTGGCTGAACATCGGTAATCAGGATACCGGCGGCCTTGTCGAGGCCGAATGACTCGGCCAGGGCCTCATTGACATCCTGGATGCCGACGCCGAGATAGCCCCGGGTAACCTTGCCGTTTTTCTGCAATTGCTCATTGATATACTTGGCCATATTGATCGGGATGGCGAAGCCGATTCCCATGTAGCCGCCGGTTCTGCTGTACAGGGCCGAGTTGATGCCGACCACCTCGCCGTGGATGTTGAGCAGCGGTCCTCCGGAGTTGCCGGGGTTGATGGCTGCGTCGGTCTGGATGAAATTCTCGTATTCATTGATGCCGACACGGCTGCGTCCGGTGGCGCTGACCACACCGACCGTTACGGTCTGGCTCAAGCCGAACGGGTTGCCGATGGCAATGACCCACTCGCCGACCTCCAGCGTCTCGGAGTTGCCGAGCCTGGCCACCGGCAGGTCATGGTCGACATCGATCTTGATTAACGCGACGTCAGACTTAGGATCGGTGCCGATGAGCTGGGCTTCGACTTCGGAATTGTCCGACAGGGTTACGGTGATCTTGTCGGCATTTTCAACCACATGGTTGTTAGTCAGGATATGGCCGTCGGTATCAATGATAAAACCAGAACCGGCACCCTGCTGCTTTCTTTTGCGCTGCTGGGGGTCCTGATAGCGATACTGGGGTCCGAAGAAGCGTTCGAAGAAGGGGTTGTTGAAAAATTCCTGGTATTCGGTGGACTGATCAACCGTACCTTCCACGCGGATGTGGACGACGGCGGGTTTCACTTCCTTGACCACCTGGGAAAAGGCCTGGGCCGAACGATCGAGCAGCTCGACTGCGGATTCCGTTTTGGCCTGCACAAAAAAAGGGGTCAGAAGCAGAAGGGAGGACACAAGAACGATCAATATCGAACTTGGTCGTATCTGGGCTTTGTTGGTCATGACGTTCTCCGTTTACTTGGCGTTGCCGGTCGAGAGGTACGGCCGGGTAATAAACTTCGCATGTTCTGCAGCAAACAGTAAACGGATGATGGCACGGGTCAAGAAAGATTACCTAAATGTAATCTTGGGGGAGCTGCTGAGTGAGACAGGAGCCCGTCCCCTCCGGCGGTCATCGGGACCCCGGTTGGGACGGGATTGTTGAAGGATCAGGTTCGGATCATCTCGGCGATCTGAAAGGCGAGCTCGAGGCTCTGTTCCGCATTGAGCCGTGGATCACAGGAGGTCTGGTAGTTGAGGTTGAGATCGTCATCGACGATCTCTCGAGCCCCGCCGATACATTCGGTTACGTTGTCGCCGGTGAGTTCGAAATGGACGCCGCCGGGAATCGTATCCTCGGCCCAATGGGTTTCGAAAAAACTGGTCACCTCAGAGACAATGTCGCTGAATTTTCTAGTCTTGTGGCCGCTTTCGGCGGTGAAGGTGTTGCCGTGCATCGGGTCGCAGCTCCAGACGATATTGCGCCCTTCGCGCTTCATCTCGCGCAGCAGCGGCGGCAGAGCCTTTTCGATCTTATCCTTGCCGAATCTGGTGATCAGGGTAAGACGACCCGCCTCGTTGTCCGGGTTGAGGATATCGACCAGCCGTTTGATGTCGTCCAGGTCATAATCGGGGCCGACCTTGACGCCGATCGGGTTGAGTACGCCCCGCATGAATTCGACATGCGCCCCATCTATCTGCCGGGTGCGTTCGCCAATCCAGAGCAGGTGGGCCGAGCAGTCGTAACAGTCCCCGGTGGTCGAGTCGATCCGGGTCAGGGCCTCCTCGTAGGGCAGCAGCAGCGCCTCGTGTGAGGTGAAGAACTGGGCCTGGTTGATCTGGGGAGTATCCATCGAAATACCGATGGTTTCCATAAACTGGATGGCCTGGTCAATCTGCCGGGCCATGCGCTCGTAGGTTCGGCCCATCGGCGACTGGGAGACGAACTCCTGGTTCCAGGCCTGGACCCGGTGCAGGGCCGCAAAGCCTCCGCGGGTAAAGGCGCGCAGCAAGTTCAGGGTGGAGGCGGACATGTTGTAGCCTTTCAGCATGCGCTTGGGGTTAGGGGTCCGGGCCTTTTCGGTCGGCTCCGCCTCGTTTACCATGTCGCCCCGATAGGAAGGCAGGACCAGATCACCGATCTGTTCGGTGTCTGAAGAGCGGGGTTTGGCAAACTGCCCGGCGATCCGGCCGACTTTGATGACCGGAACACCACCGGCATAGGTCATGGTGACCGACATCTGCAAAAGCACCTTAAGCGATTCTCTGATTTTCGGTGCGGTCACATGAGAGAAGTTTTCCGAGCAGTCACCTCCCTGCAGCAGGAAGGCTTTGCCGGTCACCGCTTTGGCCAGCAGCGCTTTGAGCGATCTGATTTCTCCGGCAAAGACCAGCGGCGGCAGGGTGCTCAGTTCCTTCAATACCTTGTCCATCGCCGCACTGGCCGGCCAGTTCGGCTGCTGATGAGCGGTGAAGTTCTTCCAGCTTGATTTTGACCAGTTGTTTTCTGCCGGTGCCATGGAAACTCCTCGGTTATTCGTATCTGTTTTCTTGGGCGCCATCAAAAAATAGAATTTTCAAGGTTCCCGTTAGTTGTTATATGCCGATGCAGCAGCGCTCCAGATCAAAGGCGTTCAGGATACGTTTTTCCCGCAGCAGCTTGTCCTCATCCTGGGGCGGCAGAAATATCAGCGAGGGCAGCTGCTGCAGAAGCTGTTCCCTGTTGGGGATAGCCTCCATGCCCTGGGCCAGGATACCGGTGGTGATCGTATCCAGCAGCAGTGCATCCCGGCCGTTGGTTACCACCGCCAGCGGGATGCGGTAGGCGCCGTTTAGTACCCGGGCAGCGGCCAGCGCCGAGCGTTCGCGGCTGACCAGTGAACCCGGCCCGTAACGGATGATCATCACCTGCCTGCCTTCGAGCTCAACGGTCAACTCGATCGTCGAGGTGACGAAGTTGCGGGTAAACAGCGTCTCGATCGTCAGGCGCGGGATCAGTTCCTGCCTCCGGTAGCCGAGCTCTTCCACCATCATTTTGCTGATCTGCTGGCGGATTCTCTCGTCATCGGTGTCGGTCAGTTCCTCACCGTTCAGATAATCGTTCAGCGTTCCGTAGACCAGATGATGGGAAGGGTGATCAGCCATGAGATCTTGTGCAGCAGTGCATACTGCCCGGGAGTTGTTGTTTGTGTCAATAGA
>CAWGPM010000007.1:0-31429 GCA_963824415.1 uncultured delta proteobacterium | reverse complement strand
TTAGACCCTGTAGGTCACTTCATCACATAGTACTCTTTAACCATTTGATTTTTCATCCGAATTCCACCCTCACTCGCTCTTCAGATATTTATACAAACTCGGCAGCACCGGTACTCCCTGTTCCCGGTTCTTTCTTTCGGTCTGCCATTCTATTTCACCTGGCACCAGCACCGACTCGAAACCGGGTGCCGGCGGCTGGGCGTGCAGATCGTCGACCATCGCGTCCATCTTGTCGATAAAATGATTGAAGCCGGCGAAGGTCTCGGGATCGATGGCGATCATCGTGCTGGCCAGCTTTCTGGGTTTTTCGTAGTCGCCGTACATGGCAGTGATGTGCGGTCCGTATTCGGCCCCCATCAGGACGCCGGTCAGCACGTCGATAACCAGGGCGATGCCGTAGCCTTTATGGGCGCCGAACGGGGTCATGGCGACCACCTGATGCGGGTCGGTGGTTGGCTTGCCGTCCTTGTCGATGCCCCAGTCGTCGGGGATCGATGAGTTCTGCTCTTTGGCGTGCAGAATCTTGCCAAAGGCGGTGTTGGAGGTGGCCATGTCCATGATGACCGGATCGTGTTTTCTGGTGGGGAAACCGAAGGCGATGGGATTGGTGCCGAAAAACGCCTGGGAGCCGCCGAACGGGGCTACACACTTGTCGGTGTGGGTCACCCCGATGCCGATCATATTCTTGGATATCGCATGCAGCATAAAGTAGGACAGGGCGCCGCAGTGGCTGCCATTAACCACGCCGACCATTGCTATGCCGGTTTCCCTGGCCAGTTTGCAGGCTCGATCCATCGCCTCCAGACAGGCGGGATGACCCATGCCGTCGTCGGCGTCGAGCAGGCCGGCGGCAGCACGCAGCTTTTTGAAGCCAAAGGTCGGGTTCTTATTGAGGCTGCCGGCCTTGAGCCGGGTTACGTAATGTTCGGTGCGGATCACCCCGTGGGAACGGACACCGCGCAGATCGGCGTGCACCAGAACATCGGCGACCGTGTTCGCATCGACCGCATTGAGCCCGGCCTCGGTGAGTTTTTTAATTACCAGTGCTCTCAATTCTTTTTCTTGTACCAGTACGTCCTGCATGATGATCTCCTTTGGTTATTTAAAAGCGTTATAGGTAAAGATTACCATAGGGCTGATCAGGAAGTACAGCCGGCGATTTCAGAACCGGTTATCGGCATCTGCTCGACTGGCGCGACCGCCCCTTTGTGGCGTACCACATAGGCTGCGGTTTTGTGGGCCATAGCGGCAGCCGTGTCCGGGGGACAGCCGAATTTTCTGGCCACCAGATACACCGCGCTGAACGAATCGCCGGCGGCGGTGGTATCGACGACTTCTTTCACCTGTTCCGCTGCAATCTCGAGACGCACATCGCCGAGTCCGATGGTGCAGGGGTTGCCGCCGTCTTTGAGCACGGACTCTTTGGCTCCAAGGTCGTGCAGCAGCGTGTGGACACTTTTTGGGGTGGCGCCGTCGAGCAGGATCTGGGCCTCTTCGGTGGTCAGAAAAACAATCTCGCTGATCGGGTAGAGTTTTTTGTAGAGCGCTACTGCTTCACTTTGCGAGGACCACAGGTGCGGCCGGTAATTGCAATCGAAATAAATAGCGGTGGAGCCTGCGGCGAGCCTGTGCAGTTTTTCGATGAGCCGTTCCCGGCTCAAAGGGTTCAGGATGGCCAGGCTGATGCCGCTCAGATAGATGGCGTCGAACCCGTCCAGGGCCTCGAGTATCCGGTCGCTGTCCGGATACTCGAAACATTTCTTGGCGGCGGCAGTGCTGCGCCAGTAATGAAAAATCCGTTCACCGGTTTCTTCGAGTTCTATATAGTAGAGCCCCGGTGTCTCACCCGCTTCTCTGAGAACGAGACTACTGCCAACCCCTTCGTTCTCCCAGAAAGCAATCATCCGCTGACTGAAGGTATCGGTGCCCAGGGCCGTGACGTAATCGACAGACAGCGGCAGGTCCCGGGCCAGCCGGGCGCAGTAGATTGCGGTATTCAGGGTGTCGCCGCCAAAGGTCTGTTTGGTCACCCCGGGCGCGGTTTCCTGCAATTCGATCATGCATTCACCGATGCAGGCCAGTTTGATTGGTTTCATGTCGATCTTATTCACTGGTGTTGGTTTAGAAGGTAATCATCGATTTCAGAAAGCCTGCCGGTTGTTCGACGGCCGTTTTAAAAGCTTCGGTTGCCTGGTCGGTGGTAAAGCGCGTGGTTTCCAGGTCGGCAAGGTTCAGTTGGCCCTGGGCGACCCGCTCCAGGATGATCGGAAACATATTCGAATTCATCCGGCTTCCTACCACCGTCATTTCCTTTTTGAAGATCTGCTGCTCCGTTACCTTGTTGGGCCTGCCGTCCATGCCCAGCAGAACGACGGTGCCGGTGGGAGCCACCAGATCGATGCACTGTTCAAAAATCGCTGGGTGTCCAACCGCATCGCAGGTGACGTGCGGTCCTTCGCCGCCGGTCAAGTCCATGATCTTGTTGCGCAGCTGCGGATCGTTTGCCTGCAATGCAGCCACTGCCCCGAGCCTGCTGGCCCGCTCGAGCCGGTCTTCTTTCATATCGATCAGAATGCACCGGGCACCGAGACAGTGGGCGTTGAGCATGACCGCGATGCCGATCGGTCCGGCGCCGAACACCACAACGACCTCGCCGTCGGACACATTGCCGCGCCAGCAGGCCTGGGCGCCGATGGCCAGCGGTTCGACCACTGCCCCGAGGGCCAGATCGCCGACCGAATCGGGCAATTGGTGGACATCGCACTCCCTGATTTTGAAATACTCCTGCATCGCGCCTTCCACGTGTACCCCGCGGCATTTCACCTCAGCGCAGGCATTTGCTCTACCCGTCGTGCACGGGCGGCAGGTGCCGCAGCCCAGAACGGGGTCGATGGCCACCCGGTGACCCGGTGCAACCCGGGTCACCTGCGAACCGCATTCGACCACTTCACCGCAGCATTCATGGCCGATCACCACCGGCGGCTTGACGAAAGGATGCTCACCCAGGAAGGTGTGCACGTCGGTGCCGCAGATCGAGACCCCTTTGATTTTAACGATGACATCATCCGGGGCCGCGATTGCAGGGGCCGGCTTGCTGATGATGCTGACTTCCTTGATGTTAGAAATTTCTACTGCTTTCATGAGCTTATCCTGTAATCTAAGAGCAGGTCTTGGGCCGGAGCACAAGATAGCAGATGTTTAGTGAAGGAGAAAATCGCCGGTCGACGCAACTTCGCCGAGATAACGGTTATAGCAGTCCCGGGTAGTGATGTCAAGACGGCCTGAACCGGTTTAAATCGACTATCGGCAGGGTTGACAGCAGGTACTCCATGCATTTAGAATAGCACCTGTTCCGGCCTGGGTGCCGCAGGTTTCTGGGCAAGACGAAACCGCAGCAGATCCTTTTAATGAGATCTTGCTTTCAGCCAATTATTTATAAATACTCTCAAATAGTTACCCGTGAATAGAGATAAAACTCGAGACCAAATTCAAGAATTGCAGACGCTTCGTCTGGTCCCGGTGGTAAGCCTGGCATCGGTTGCGGATGGGCTGAGGCTGGCCGAAGTTCTGCTTGAAGCCGGGCTGCCGGTGATGGAAATCACCTATCGAACCGCTTGTGCGGCCGAGGCTCTGGACGCGATCAGCAGCCGCTTTTCTGAGCTCCTGCTGATCGCCGGAACGGTGCTGACCCCGGCCCAGGTCGATTCGGCGGTCGCTGCAGGCGCCCAAGCCATCGTCAGCCCCGGGTTTACCCCGCAACTGGCCTCCTATTGCCGCAGTCGTGAGATCGATCTGTTTCCGGGGGTATGCACGCCAAGTGAAGTGCAGATGGCGGCTGAGGCGGGGCTTAACATTCTGAAGTTCTTTCCGGCCGAGCAGGCCGGCGGTCTGAAAATGCTGATGATGTTTCGGGCTCTTTATCAGGATATCAGATTTATGCCGACTGGGGGAATAAATCCCGACAATCTCCTTGATTACCTGAAATTAGACAATATTATCTGCTGCGGCGGTACCTGGCTGTGTCCGGAACAACTGATGGTCGAGGACCGCTGGGACGAGATTGCTGCACGATTGAGCGAGGCGCGGAACCTGATCGAAAGCGCTGCCTGATATCTTTTGCATAACTTTCACAATGTACTTGCCTCTCTCAGACGCGTGGTCTGATAGAGGCGGATGCGCAACCATAAAAGCGAGGGAAATATGAGCGATAGCAATAAAGTAAAAATCGGCTTTATCGGCCTGGGATTGATGGGTTCGGCAATGGTGCAGCGGCTGCAGAGTCTTGACTATCCGCTCACCGTAATGGCGCATCGCAAGCGCAAATCGATCGAGGAGGCGGTAGCACGGGGCGCGACCGAAGCCGCAACGCCTGCCGAGGTAGCTGCAAACAGCGAAATTGTGATGCTCTGCGTCGATACCTCGGCTGCGGTTGAATCGGTAATGCGGGGCGAAAAGGGTGTCCTCGAAGGGCTCAAGCCCGGTGCGCTGGTAATCGACTTCGGTACCTCGATTCCGGGCTCGACCCGGGCCCTCTACGAGCAGTGCAAGGAAAAGGCTGCTTCAATGATGGATGCGCCGCTCGGGCGGACCCCGTCGCATGCGGTTGACGGTCTGCTTAATATCATGGGCGCCGGCGATAAGGCCGACTTTGACCGGGCCAAGCCGGTCCTGGATGACCTGGGGGAAAATGTCTTTCATGTCGGGCCGATCGGGGCCGGCCACACCCTGAAGCTGATCAACAACTTTTTCGCGATGACCACCGCCTGTGCGATGTCCGAAGCCTTTGCGATGGCGGATCTGGCTGGACTGAAGCGCGAAACGCTCTACGAAGTGATGTCTTCGGGTCCGCTCAGATCGGGCATGATGGACTGGATCAAAGCCAATGCGGTGGACAAGGACCCGATGGCCCTGGCCTTTTCGATTACCAACGGCCTCAAAGATCTGGGCTACTACGCCAGTATGGCGGACGACTTCAAGGTGCCCAGCTTCATCTCGCCGGCGACCAAAAATGCGCTCAATATTGCCAAGTCAACCGGCTGGGGCGATAAGATGGTTCCTGAGATGGTCGATTTTATCGCCGACGTTTACCGTGGTTGATGCGCGGTAACGACCAGTTCTACAAAGCCTCTGATACAACGGGGCCGTCCCTGCAATGCAGCTTGTGAGGCCTGATTCGTCAGGCTTCACAAGCGCTTGCACAGATGCTGTCGCTGCTGGCGGTATTACCTGAATGCAACTGCTCCAGTTGCCCCATTCGCATCATTGCGAGAAAGCCCGTTGGGCTCCGAATTTCAAGAGGGTTCCGTTTGACCCGGTTGACATCCTGGCGAGTTTTTGCATGTCTTCTTTATTGTAACCAATCTAAATTTACCAGGGAGAAGAATATGAAGATAGGTAAAGGCGGGCAGGTGAGGCTGGTAATTGGTTTGCTCGGTCTGCTTGGCATCATCGTTTTCGCTGCAGGTGGTGGCGCTCTCCAGGCGGCGCCGGTGTCGCTTAAGATCAAGCAGGTGTGGGCCGGTAACCTGCCGCTTGCCGCGCTGGAAGATCTGCCCGCAGCGCAGCGCAGTGCACCGATCGGCTACATCGATTCTGCCGACACGTTTGCCCTGATATGGCAGTCTCTGCAGGATCAGCCGGCAGTACCCGAGGTGGATTTCGACAAAGAGCTGGTGGTGTTCGTTCGAAACAGGGACTATTTCAATGCAATCCGGATCGGCGCGGTTCGCCTCGACGGCGGTGTTGCAGAAATCCTGGCCATGGAAACCCTTACCTCGAGGCCGATTACCGATATGGTCGGATTTTCGATGGCGGTGGTAGAAAAAGAAGGGATCGAGGCTCTTGCGGCAGGTGAGATGCGGATCGAAATCGAGTAAATGATCACTGGGTTGGGCTTTAAACGATGAGCCGCATTACATTTTTGCAATCAATATGAAAAGCTTTGTTAGAGTGATTACCTTAACGAGATTGTTATAACTGATGGGTACCTCGCAAAATTAGGATTTTGGTTCAAAAATCAAGGCGCGTGTGAAAATTTTGCCGCAACCATATAATCGATATTCCGAAGATAAAATTTTTAAACGCAACGCGGCGTTTGGGCAAAAAGACAATTTTTCAAGGTAGCCTGATTACTTGATGCACTGAAACCAATGGACTGATTTAGAGGAGGAATGTAATGCGGATTTTACTCTATCTTGCGACGAACCTGGCGGTTCTGGTCCTGCTCGGGCTGGTCATGTCCATCCTGGGCGTCGATACCACGCAGACCTCGGGATTGCTTTTCTTTGCCGCCCTGTTCGGCATGGGCGGGTCGTTTATTTCACTGGCCATGTCGAAATGGATTGCCAAGCGCTCCACCAGAGCCAGGGTGATCGAGCAGCCGCAGAACGAGGCTGAGCAGTGGCTCCTTGACACGGTGCGCCGTCAGGCTGAAATGGCCGGCATCGGCATGCCGGAAGTGGCCATTTTCGATGCGGTCGAAATGAATGCCTTTGCCACCGGGATGAAGCGTGACGAGGCGCTGGTTGCGGTGAGTTCCGGCCTGCTCAGAAACATGGATCGCGGTGAAGTCGAAGCGGTGCTGGCCCATGAAATCAGCCATGTGTCCAACGGTGACATGGTTACACTGGCCCTGATTCAGGGTGTGCTGAACACCTTTGTCCTCTTTCTGTCGCGGCTTGCGGCAAGTCTCATCGACAGCGCCCTGCGCTCCGACAGACAGGGTGGGGGGCTTGGTTACCTGGGCTACATGGCGGTAGCCAGCGTACTGCAGATCGTTCTTGGCCTGTTCGCCTCGATCATCGTCATGTGGTTTTCCAGAAAACGTGAATTTCGTGCGGACAGCGGGGCGGCCTCACTGGCAGGGCGGCAGAAGATGATCGATGCACTGCGCCGGCTGCAGGCTCATCATGAGCCCTCCAAACTGCCCGATCAGATGGCCGCCTTTGGGATCAGGCCCAAAGAGGGCGGGTTTGCCAATCTGTTCAGGAGCCATCCGCCGCTCGAGGCCAGAATTCAAGCGCTGCAGAGCTTTGAGAACCAATAGAAGCTGAGCCGGGGAAACGGCACAGAACGCAGTAAAGATTTAGAACGAGCAGGTAGCGCTGCAGAAAGCAAAACGGGGCAGGTCGGCACCTGGCCGTCTGCCCCGTCTCAGGTATCAGGATGCAGGTGAAGAATCGGCGGGGCGCATTGCAGTCTGCTCCGGGTCCGACTCCAGATTTTCCGTGGTCAGCCCCAACCGCCGGGCCCGGCGACGCCACTGTTTCCTGGCGATTTCCTGCATATCTTCGACCTTGTCCACCTCATCGACAATCTCGAGCCCGAGCAGGGTTTCGATGAAGTCTTCCATGGTGACGATGCCTTCGGTTCCACCGTATTGGTCGACCACCAGCGCGATGTGGGTGGATTCGTTCATCATCTGTTCGAACAATTCATGCAGGCTCAGGCCGCCGGAAACCACGACGATGGGCCGGCAGAAATCCTTCAGCGATTTCTCAGGGGTCTCCTGGGAGGCTTGCAGGATCTCACTTTTCAGCACGAAGCCCTTGATATCGTCCAGGTTTTCGCCGTACACCGGAATACGGGAAAAATAGAGTCGGCCGCATTCGGCCACTGCCTGTTCGGCACTCATCGATTCGGGCAAGGCATAGACCACGGTGCGCGGGGTCATGATATCCCGAGTTCTGATATCTCTGAGAAAGAACAGATTCTGTAGAACGCGGGCTTCATAGCGGTGAAAAATGCCCTCCTGCGAGCCCAACTCGGCCAGCGCGATGAACTCGTCCCGGTGCACGCTTTTTCTGGGCCTGTTTCTGGTCATCAGCCGGGTCAGGACCTCCGCCATCTTGACCAGCGGCCACATGGTCCAGGTGGTAATCTCCAGGGCGACTGACACGAACGGGGTCAGTCTGCGCCAATAGGCGGCTCCCAGGGTTTTGGGAATGATTTCTGACAGGACCAGGATGAGCAGGGTGAGCACCGCCGAGATCACCCCGATATAGGCGTCGCCGAAGATCGAGGCGGCCTGGGCGCCGGCTCCGGCGGCCCCGACCGTATGGGCAATGGTATTGAGGCTCAATATTGCGGCCAGCGGTTGGTCGATATTGTCCTTGAGCTTTTTTAACTTGGCGCCGAGCTGGGGCCGCTCCTGCTGCTGCTGCGCGATAAAAGACATCGAGATGGACAGCAGCACCGCCTCCATGATGGAGCACAGAAATGATACGCCCAGGGCAAGCAAAACGTAAAAAACGAGAAGTCCCATGATAATTTATTCGTTGTTTGACAAAATTTTTATTATGAAGAGCCTTTTGCAAAATGAGGGTTTTCGTCCAAAATCAAGGCATGAGAAAAATTTTAACGCAGGCATATACTTAATATTCCGAGGATAAAATTTTGAGCATAACGCAGAGTTTGGGCGAAAAGGACGTTTTGCAAGTGGCTCTGAAAACAGGTAATAATTGTTCTTACCACGTTGTCCGGATCATGCAACATATTCGAACCGGACAATCCGACGTCTTCGATCATCCACGTTTCAGTCAGGGTTATGCAATCTTCAGTTCTTGAAACGCTCAAAACCTATTTCGGCTATGAATCCTTCCGGCCCTATCAGCGTGAAATCATCGAGGCCCTGATCGGCGGCGAAAACTGTTTCGTGTTGATGCCCACCGGCGGCGGCAAGTCGCTCTGCTACCAGATACCCGCGCTGCATCGGCCCGGTACCGCGATCATTGTTTCACCTCTGATTTCTCTGATGAAAGATCAGGTGGATGCGCTGCGCACCTGCGGCATCCAGGCTGCCTATTACAATTCATCGCTGTCGGGCGGCGAGGCCCGGCAGGTGCTGGCGGCCCTGCATAACGGCGAGCTCGATCTGCTCTACATCGCCCCGGAGCGGCTGATGAGCGAGGACTTTATCGCCCGCTTGCAGACCCTTGAAATCGCGCTGTTCGGCATCGACGAGGCCCACTGCATCTCCCAGTGGGGACATGATTTCAGGCCCGAGTACCGCAAACTGGGCAGCCTGCGCCGCCTGTTCAGCGAAGTGCCAGTCGTTGCCCTGACGGCCACCGCCGAGCCGCACACCAGGCGCGATATCGTTGAAAAGCTGGGACTGGACAGGGCCCGGAAGTTCATCACCGGCTTTGACCGGCCCAATATCAGATACACCGTACTGGAAAAGCAGAAAGGTTTTGCGCAACTGCTGGGCTTTCTCGAAGCGCACCAGGACCAGGCGGGTATCGTCTACTGCCTGAGCCGCAAACGGGTGGAGCGGATCACCGAACAACTCCTCGAGGCAGGCTACCGGGCCGCCTCCTATCATGCCGGTCTGAGCGATAAAAACCGCAAAGAGGCCCAGGATGATTTCTTATATGACCGGGTCAGGATCATTGTCGCCACGGTGGCCTTTGGCATGGGCATCGACAAGTCCAATATCCGCTTCGTGGTGCATTACGACATTCCAAAAAATATCGAGAGCTATTACCAGGAAACCGGCCGGGCCGGTCGGGATTCACTGCCGGCCGAGGCGCTGCTGCTTTTCGGTTTTGGGGATATCCAGGTGGCCCGGGGACTGATCGAAAAGAGTCTCAACGAAGAGCACAAGCGCATCGAGCTGCACAAACTCAATGCGATGGTCGGTTTTGCCGAGGCGCTTGGCTGTCGCCGGCGGGTGCTGCTCGGTTATTTCGGCGAGGTGCCCGAGCAGGACTGCGGCAATTGCGATATCTGTCTCGATCCCCCGGAGATGATCGATATAACCGAGGACGCCCGGAAACTGCTGTCCTGCGTCTATCGGGTTGGCCAGCGCTTCGGGGCAGGGCATGTGATCGATGTGCTGCGTGGTTCTAAAAAAGAGCGGGTTCTCAAATTGAAGCACGATCTGCTTTCTACCTATGCTATCGGTGAAGATCACGACCAGCATTATTGGGGCAGTGTGATCAGGCATCTGGTGCATTGCGGTTATCTCGAACAGGACGTGGGCAACTATGCGGTATTGCGCCTGCAGGACTCGGCCTGGCCGCTGCTGCGCGGGGAGGAAGGCCTGGAAATGGCCAGGCCTCGGCTGCGCCAAACGACAGGCTCAGCCCGGAAAAAACGCCAGGTCCAATTGGATATGCATTATGACCAGGAACTCTTTGAACGGTTGCGGCAGGTCCGCAGCAGGTGCGCGGAGCAGGCGGGGGTGCCCCCGTTTGTGATTTTCCATGACAAAACCCTGGTCGATATGGCGGTAAAACGGCCGGCAACGCTTGAGGAAATGCAGGGTGTGCACGGTGTCGGCCTCTCCAAATGTGAGCGTTATGGCGAGGTGTTTCTGGAAGAAATTCAAAAAGCAGGTGGTAATTAATTTTAATTCCTCATAAAATCATAAAAGGAAGGCGTGTGATGCAGGAATTGGACCATCTCGGACGGTTGATTTGCTGAGACCTTCAAGCAAAAATGTAATTCAGGAGGTGTATGCAGCAGGGCGGTGAGAAAACTATCGGTCGGGCGGTTTTTGTCTACAGTGTGATCGTTGCGGCAGTGATGGTCTGCGGTGCCGGTGCACTTTTGCTACACAAACAATCCCGTGGTGCGGCTTCTGATCTCGCTGCATTTGAGCAGCAGTTGATCAGCCAGCAGAAGAGTCGTCTCAAGCACGACGTCGAAGCGCTCATCTCCTGGATAGACAGGCAGCGCACTGGTACCGAAGAGCTGCATCGCAGCTATGTCGATATTGCTATTGACGAGTTAGGCCGTGAAGCGCCGGGGGCAGGGTATGCAACCGAGCAGACCAAGCAGTTTCTGCTCGAGACACTGGCCGAAGATCCCGGTGCGCACGGGCAGAATTATTTTTTTATCTACGAACTGCACGATCTGGCCGGCGGCAAAGATTTTGCGACCATGCTTTTCAACCCACAGCGCCCCGACCTGGCTGGGAAAAAACTCTCCGACGATGAAACCGATGCGGCCGGCAACTACTACCGCAAGGCTTTTATGAAGGATATCCGCAGCAGCGGGGAATCTTTTCTGATTTATTCATACAGCCGTCAGGACGAATCAACCGGTAGGCGGATAGGGCGGAGACTGAGCTATTTCAAACTCTATCCTGAATGGAACTGGGTGATTGCCAAGGGCGTCAATCTCGATGAGATCGACCAACTTGTCGCAGATATGGCGGCGACCGGGAAAAATGGACTGCGCCGCGATCTGCTGCTGCTGTCCATATTGTTTATCGGCGGGATCCTGCTGGCCGTTGCCTTCAGCAAAGCTGCCGGGGCCAGGATCGACCGGACGCTGGCAGCCTATCGGCAGAGTGAAGAGCAGAACCGGCAGACGATTAGTTCCTTGAACAAAAGGCTTGAGCAACAGAGCCGAACCGATACCCTGACCGCGGCCTACAACCGCAGTTACCTTGAACAGGAACTTGCCAAGGAAACAACGCGCTCGAATCGCTATCAGACCCCGTTGTCCATGGTGATGTTCGGCATCGATAATTTCAGGGCAATCAATGAGGAACTCGGTACCCAGGCCGGCGACCGTGTTCTGCAGGAACTGGTCGACCTGGTTGGCGACAACATCAGGCGAACGGATATACTGGCCCGCTTCGGATCCGCTGAATTCGTTGTTCTTGCACCCGGGATAAGCCTCGAACAGGCGGTGCTGTTTGCTGAAAAACTGCTTCTGCTGATTGGCGAGAAGACGTTTTCGACCAGCCGTCCGCTGACCTGCTGCTTCGGGGTCAGCTTTTTCCGCGGCTCAGAAGAGTCCCAAGCCTTTGTCCGCCGGGCCGAATCGGCCCTGGCTGCGGCCAAAAAACAGGGAATAAACTGTTGCGTCCCCCAGCAGGACTGAGCCGTTTCCCTGCATCAATATCTTCTATGGTCAGAACCTGTTCCGGAGCCGGCGCTGTCTCCTACCCTTCTATTGGTTCAGTAACTTCGTCCACCAGATAGAGTATCGAGCGGTACGGAATTCCGGCATGCAGGGACAGTCCTACCTCGCAGGTCTTGCTGGTCGAATAGCCAACTTCGCAGGAGGCAACCGCCTCTTCGAGACCGTCCAGCGCCGACTTGTTGAGTTCGGGGAAATTAAATCCCCGGTCACCGGCAAAGCCGCAGCAGTGGATGTCTTCGGGCCAGATGACCCGGGTGGCGCAGCGGCTGGCCAGTTCATAGAGCTGCTTGTCCAGACCCATCTTTCTGGTACTGCAGGTCGGGTGTACAGCAATCGTCGTATCTTTCTGGGAGAACTGCAGCCTCTCCATCAGAAATTTCAGCACGAACTCGATCGGTTCATAGAGCTCGAGCCGCTTGTCAGCCGTCTGTTTGATGCGCTGCAAGCACGGACTGGTATCGCAGAGAACCGGGATGGTCGCATCCCTGGAGGCCTGGATGAACATCTCTGAGAGCTCGGCCGCCTTGCGGTCGGCTTCCTTGAGAAACCCCTTGCTCTCGAAAGCCTGGCCGCAGCAGAGCTGGTCGAGGTTGTCGGGATAGATGATTTCGTAGCCCGCTTTTTTCAGCAGCGAGGCCGTTTTGTCGGGCAGCGGCTGGCGCTCGGTTTCAGCTCTCGACGGCCCGCCCATCGCGCGGCTGGCGCAGCTCGGGAAGTAAACGACCTTGAGCGGGTTGGACAGATCGATCGGTTTAGCTTTGATGCGTGGTGAGCCGGTCGGCATTTCCCGGTTCCAGAGCGGGACCTTGTCCAGGGTCGCGGTCCGGGCCAGCTTTGTGGAGGTCTCCATAAAGCCGGTGGAACTATGTTTGTGGAGCGCATCCACCGAATTGAGCACCGGTCCGATGGCCCGGGCGACCGTCCCGAACTGCTTACCGACCCCGCCGGCAATCTTCTCAGCCAGAGGCCCGTGGGCTTCCTGGCGCAGGGCTTTGACCATCTTGCCGGTGTCGATGCCGACCGGACAGCGGGTGGCGCAGAGTCCGTCTGCGGCGCAGGTATCCATGCCGGGATACTGATAGCGCCGGGCAAAACGATTAAGGCTCCGGCTGGCGCCTTCGCGCTCCAGTCGGCGGCTGATTTCGCGCCTTCCGGCAATGCGCTGGCGGGGGGTAAAGCTCAGGTTTCTCGAAGGACAGACCGGTTCACAAAAGCCGCATTCGATGCACTTGTCGGCAATTTCATGGGTAGCCGGCAGCGGCTTGAGGTTGCGGATATGGGCCTCGGCGTCTTCGTTGAGAATCACGCCCGGGTTGAGCAGGTAGTCCGGATCGAAGATGTCCTTGATTTCCCGCATCAGCTCGTAGGCCGCAGTTCCCCACTCCTTTTCGACGAAGGGAGCCATGTTTCTGCCGGTTCCATGTTCTGCTTTGAGTGAACCGTCGTAGGTGGTCACCACCATCTCGACCACCTCGGCCATGAAGTCCCGGTAGCGCTCGACCTCGCTCTGGCTGGAAAAATCCTGGGTGAAGACGAAGTGCAGGTTGCCCTCGAAGGCATGACCGAAAATGATCGCCTCGTTATAGTGATATTTGGTGAAGAGCTGCTGCAGCTCGAGTGCCGCATCGGCCAGGTGCTGGGTCGGAAAGGCCACGTCCTCGATGATTACGGTGGTGCCGGTCTGGCGCACCGCCCCCACGGCCGGGAACAAGCCTTTTCTGATTTTCCACAGGGCCTGGTACTCGGCCGGGACGGCGGTAAACGAAATCGGCATCACCGTGTCGAATTCTGCCAGAGACCGGGTCACTTCTGCCACCTGGATTTCAAGTTGGTCTGGATCGTTGGTCCTGGTTTCGACCAGCAGGGCAGTGACCGTCTTGTCGAGGTCCTTGAGGTAAGATGGCATGCCTTCTTTGCCTTCCACCGAGGCCAGACTGGCCCGATCCATGAGTTCGGCAGCGGCCACCGGCTGTTCACGCAGGATAGGAATGGCCCGGCAGGCATCTGCCACGTTCTTGAACAGAATCATTGCCGTGGCCTTGTGCCGGTGCTCGACCACGGTCTTGAAGATGGTATCGGAGATAAAGCCCAGCGTCCCCTCGGAGCCGACCATCAGATGGGCCATGATGTCGACCGGGTCCTCGAAGTCGATCAGCGCATTGAGGCTGTAGCCGGTGGTGTTTTTGATTTTGAATTTGTACCTGATACGCTGTTCGAGCGTCTCGTCTGCGAGGATGCGGTTGCGCAGGTCACTCAACCGCTGCAGCAAAGGCGCATGCGTTTTTCTGAACGTCTCCACGCTGGCGTCGTCGCCGGTATCGACCACGGTGGAGTCGACCAGAACCAGGCGAATAGCCTCCAGGGTCTGGTAGGAGTTCTGTTCGACGCCGCAGCACATGCCGCTGGCATTGTTAGCCAGAATTCCGCCGATCTTGGCAGTGTCGATGGAGGCCGGGTCGGGACCGATCTTGCGGTCAAACGGGGCCAGTACCCGATTGGCAAAGCTGCCGATGATGCCTGGCTGCAGTTGTATCAGGTCTGCCTCACCGTACACGCGGCAATTGTTCCAGCCTCGGCCCAGACGAACCAGGATGGAGTCGGTAATGGACTGGCCCGAAAGGCTGGTGCCTGCAGCCCTGAAGGTTACTGCGAGTTTACGTTTTCTGGCTTCGCGCAGCACCAGGCGGACTTCGTCCTCAGTTTCGACATCGACGATGATTTGCGGCACCAGCCGATAAAAACTGGCATCAGCCCCGATAGCCACGGTCCGCAATGGATCGGTTATGATCCTGTTCTTGGGAATCGTTCTCTTGATACTGGTATGAAACGCACGATATATGTCTTTCACGCCTAAAAATCCTCCGGCTAATCTTGGGCAGCATGGCAAAAAAGCTAGTTGTTGTGCTGCAACATGTCCAGCCTGTATGTACCATTTTTCGACCTTAAATCAAAATCGATTTACTTCAGACCAGATACGACTTCGTTTCCCGGTGGCAGAAACATTGACCGGCTCGGAGCGGTGTCGACACAGTTGCGTACGATTCCAACCGTTGAGTTGAACTCTGCTCTGAGCTATAGTAAGTGGCATTAATAAGTGTAACCAAAGCGTCGCAGCGGAAATTTTTCCGTATAAGGAATCAATACGGGTCGATGAAAGAAGCAGCACCTCACGTGAGCCAGGCGGGATCGGTGGCCGAGCCTGAAGCGGCGGTGGCCATCATCAGGTGCAGGTTTCCTCGAGAGTCTATCCTGCTGCTGCGCCGTATACAGAGTGAGCGTGATCCATGGTCCGGTCATTATGCCTTTCCGGGGGGACGCCGGGAAAGGCAGGACGAAACCATTTACGACACCTGCGTCCGGGAAGTGTTCGAGGAGACCGGCATCGATCTCGGTCCTGATAATCTCTCACAGATCCTCCCGCCGGCCCGCGCTGGTCGCAATGTGATGGCGCCTGTTCTGGTTCAGCCCTATGTCTTTGAAATTGGCATCAGGCCTGAGGTGCTGGTTGAAGAAAAAGAAATTGAGAGTTACCTGTGGCTCTCAGTTGCCTCGTTTACCAAGGCCGAAAAGCATCGCTGCGTGGAAGTGCTGCCCGGCATGATGCGTCCGGTCTTCCCGTTGAATGACTATTATGTGTGGGGCTTCACCTACGGGCTGCTCTGCTCCTATTTCGACTTCGAGCCGCGCAATCTGCAGTAGCCTGATCAGCAGCTTCTTTTCAATCCAGCCGGAGTTTCATCGGCTGTTCTGACTTTCCCGGCAGGTAATCATACTTATAATTAAACTTCTTTCGCCTCGATGGTCGTCTTCTAGCCTGAATATTTCACGTGTTGAGACGGCCTGCTAGCCGAGGAGACTTGGGCAAGGCTATATATGTAATATGCCTTCCCCAAAAGCGACGCGGGATAGCAGGCCGTCTCGACTCGCCCGAAGGGTGGAAATGCTGTCTTTTCAGCACTGCTTCTAAAGGGTACAAACTGTGTTGTTTGCATAATTGTATAACTTTAGATCAAACTTTTGATATTGTTCAGATAATAATATTTTTCATTGTTTTTCCATGAAATATTCTGTCTAGGGTATTTGCACAAAAATACCCGTCTCAAATGCGCTGGCATGGACATCTGGATTATCACCGCCATATTGATCGTCACGCTTTTCCTGCTGATCACCGAAAAGATTTCGGTGGATCTGACCGCGGTGGGTCTCATGGTAATGCTGGTGATTACTGGGCTCTTGACCCCGCGGCAGGCAGTGTCGGGCTTTGCCAACCCGGCGGTGATCACGGTCGGGTCCATGTTCGTGGTCAGCAGAGGGCTGATGCGGACCGGCGGGGTCGAATTTCTTGGCCGTCAGGTGATCAGAATTGCCAAAAAAAATGTTACCGCGGCGCTGTTTCTTATCCTCTGCTCGGTGGCGCTGGCATCAGCTTTTATCAACAATACGCCGGTGGTCATTTTGTTCATTCCGGTGGTGATGGCCATGTGTTGTGAACTTGGCCTGAGTCCGTCGAAGTTTCTGATCCCGGTATCCTACGCCTCGATTCTGGCCGGGACCTGCACGCTGATCGGCACCTCGACCAATATTATCATCAGCGATTTGAGCGCCCAGCACGGCTACGGTCCGATATCCATGTTCGAGCTGGCGATTATCGGTGTGCCGATCGCGGTCTGCGGCATTTTGTTTCTGGTGGTGGCTTCTCCCCGCCTGCTGCCGGCGCTGGCAAACCCGACCTGCCAGTTGCGCGACGGTGAACACCGCAAATATCTGTCGGAGTTGAAGATTGCCGAGAAATCAAAACTGATCGGCCTGCATCCCAGGGATCTGCGTGACGGTAAATTCTCGGAAATCGAGGTGATCGAACTGGTCAGCCGAGGCCGAATCTATCAGCCGCTGCGCGATGCCAGGACCATCGGTACCGGGGACACCCTGCTGGTCAAGGGCTCGCTCAACGACCTGGTGGCCATCCTGCATGAAGAGGGCGTCGAACTGCCCTTCAGGGAAAACGGGCTCACCATGGGGGCTCAGAAGGATGCGCCCATCGTGGTTGAACTCTTGATCGCGCCGGGCTCGAGTCTGCAGGGCCGCCGCCTGAAAAACGCCGATCTGGCCAGCGACAAGGATATCAACATCATTGCGGTCAAACGGCAGGGCCAGCAGATCTCTGAGCGCCAGCTCTATGATGTTAGACTCAAAACCGGTGATATCCTGCTGATCTGGTGCACTGACTCCAAGCTCGATATGCTGCGCGCGGAGCGCGATTTTCTGATTATCGAGGACGTCTACGAGGAGATTATTCACAAACGCAAGGCCCTGTGGGCCATTGTCAACTTTGTCTGCATGATCGCCACCGCAGCACTCGGGCTGGCCGATATCATGACCTGTGCGATGATTGCCGCATTTTTGATGATTATCACCGGCTGCCTGCAGATGCGCGATGCCTACCGGGCCCTGCAGGGCGATGTGCTGCTTTTGATCGCCGGCACCATTGCCCTGGGGCTGGCCATGGAGAAGAGCGGGGCCAGCAGCCTCTATGCGGATGCTTTCCTCGGCCTGTTCGCAGGGATGTCGCCAACCGTTGTGCTGGGTGGCATCATTGCCCTGACCAGCATCTCAACCCAGATCCTGAGCAACAACGCCACCGCGGTGCTGCTGCTGCCCATCGCGATCTCGACCGCTCTGTCGATCGGTGTGGATCCCAAACCGTTTATCATCGGGGTCTGTTTCGGAGCCAGCGCCTGCTTCGCCTCTCCGCTGGGCTATCAGACCAACCTGATGGTCTTCGTACCCGGCGGCTATCGCTTCCTGGACTACCTGCGCCTCGGCATCCCGCTGAACCTCTTCGTCGTCCTGGCCGGCATGTTCCTGATCCCGTTGGTCTGGCTGTTTTAAAACAGAAATAGTTCTCCAAAAACTGAACAGCCAGGCCGGGCAACGTTCGGACAATATTCATACCCGGCCAAGATGTAAAAAGACCGCAAGGGGAAAAAACGAAGATTTAGTCCAAGATCAAGGCAAACGAGAACATTTATCCAGGTAAAAAAACGAAGATTTCGTTCAAGATCAAGGCAAACGAGAAAATTGACCCACTGAATAAAATTGAAGATTTAGTCCAAGATCAAGGCATGAGGGGAAATTCAACCGGAGGCGTATAGGTAATACGCCGAGGATTTAATTTCCCCTCATAACGCAGAGCTTGGGCAAATATTCAATTTTTAGAAGTGGTAGGTGAGCATTAAAGACGCCACCGGATAATACTGGAACCAGCTCAGCTCGTCTTCGATCTCATTTGCCTGTTCGGCCAGAAACAGTTGAACTTCCGGGGTAGCGTTGACGTCTATCGGGGCGTTGACCCGCAGTTTGGAGACGTCCGGCGCACCCTGGAAGAGCACACCCAGTTCAGCTTCGAAGCCCCAGCCCGACTCGTTGCTGTTGGTTCGCCAGCCCAGCCCGGCATAGGGGGCAACCGGCAGGAATTCGACATCGCCGCTGATGGTGATCTGATCGGCCAGAAAGTCGTACTGCTGATATTCCGGATCCAGGGATCCGGACGAGACCGAACCTTTGACACCCACGTTATTGTTGTTTAAGACGATGCCGCCGCTGAGGAAAAAGGTACCGCCGAACGGGTGAACATCGAACAGGATGGGGATCGAATTGAACTCGGTGTCGAAGTCGTAGTTGATGTCTGAAATTGTCGAATCAAATGAAAATCTGAGAAAATTGAAGCCGCTCCTGAGCCGGGTGTTGGGAATGAGCGCCACGCTGACTTCAGCCCCGAGGCCCAGGGTGCCGATTTTGGCACCGAGGCCGAGACTCTCGTTGGCGGAACCAGTCTGCACCGATCCCAGAAATGCCGTGATGCCAAGCCCTGCACACAATAGGGTACGTCCGTTAATCATAGGTATCCTCTCGGTATTGTGATGATTCAATCGTTTTTCCTGCTTCTGCTGACGCAGGATTTCAGCCATAATACCTGAAAACAGAGAAAATACAATACGGGCTCTGCAGTGATGGTCGGCATGGTGCTGCCCTGCACATACAGATGCGTGACATAATCAGAACAGCTCGATTCTGAACCACGTGCCGCGATAGCTCATGATCAGCCCGTTTTCGGTGATTTCCTGCAGGGAAAGATCTGGTTCGATAAACTCACCTTCACGCACAACCGCATTGTTGATCATGATCAACCTCAACTCCGGCGCCGGGGAATAGGCATGACCGCTGAACTTCATCTCGGGCAGCTGGGCCTGGATGGTAAAGGGCAGTTCAGTCATCAGGGGAATGACGGTGCTTGCTGGTTCTTGGCTCTGCGCAGTTGCGGACTCTGCAGCATCTGAGGCTGGCATTTCCCGTTCTGAAATCCCGGAAACGGAGGGTTCGGGAACCGGAGCAGTTTCTTTGGCTGGCGGGCCGGCCTGGGGCAGAGTCATTGACGGGGCTGGTTCTCTGGGGTCCCGGGTATCCTGGTCAGGCCGGGACTGAACCTGTTCGACATTTTCAGGAGTCGATATTCCTGGCTGGAAAAGTATGCTTTGCTGCCGATTGCTCAGCCACCAGCCGCCGGCGAGCAGGCAGATCACCACGAGCAGAGACGCGCTCAATATCAAGCCTGCGGTGCGGCGATTTTTTCTTGTGGATTTGCCGGCTGCAGAATAAAGCGAGTAGGGGCGCTGCTGCTGTTCCTGGCGTCTTTTCCGTTCTTCGTCGGATTTTCTCAGGGCATCAAGGATATAGGACATAGCAGAAAGGGCTACTCGTTTATCTCGATGGTCTTGATCACGATTCTGGTGCTGACCGGCTTGGGAGGCTGTTCTGAAGTCTCAGAAATATCGGGTCCCGGTTCGGCCACGGGTGTATCCAGGCTCTTCACCAGGGTTTCATCCTCTGCAAGTGGGGGATCCAGGATCGGTGCCTCCTGGGGCGGCTCACTCAGGATGCTGATTTGTTCCGGCTGCGCTGCAGGCTGAAATATTTCGGGACTGTCAAATTCGACTTTTTGATTAATAGTTTCAAATACTTCACCAGGACGTCCAAGGGCTGGCTGGCCGGACTGCATAGGCTCAGGACCGGCGCTGGACCCGTCGCTGGCATCTGCATCAGTTGATCGCGAGGCGGTGGAAGATGTCGATGAAGGTGCCAGGATGGAATCGAGATTCAAATGGAACAAATCGTTGGTGGTGCCGACCCAGATACCCATAATCAGCACGAACAGGGTTGCGGTCGCCACCAGTGATTTGATCGGAATGACAATATTTTTGCCGCTTGGTTGAGCACCGAAAAGCTCGAGACCGGCCTTTTTGACGATGGTCTCGTCTACATGCCCTTTTTCTTCAGCGTATGCACCGAGCAGCGATCGGTCGCACAGGGTGTTTATCAGCCGTGGAATTCCTCCGGTGAGACGGTGAATGCGTTTCACCGCCCGTTTATCGAAGAGCGGCCGCTTCCCGCCTCCGGCAACCGAGATGCGATGCTTGATATAGTCCTCGATCTCAGCGGACTGCAAGCCGCTCAGATGAAATCGCCCGGTGATACGCTGGTTGATCTGGGTCAGGTCTGGGCCGGCCAGAACGGTCGAGAGTTCGGATTGACCCAGCAGAAAAATCTTGAGCAGTTTATGCTGGTTGGTCTCCAGATTGGTCAGCAGCCGGACCATCTCCAGAGCTTCCTTGTCGAGGTTCTGCGCCTCGTCGATGACCAGCAGGGTCTTGCGGTTCTCGCTGTAGGACTGCAGCAGAAACTGGTTGAGCAGGTCGATGTAATGTTTGGTGCTGTGTTCGCCCGGCCCGGTTTCGATCCTGAATTCATCGCAGACCGTGGCCAGCAACTCACTGGCGGTGATGCCGGGATTGATGATCACCGCGACTTCGGCGGTTGGTTCGAGCCGCTCGAGAAAGCAGCGGCAGATGGTGGTCTTGCCGGTGCCGATTTCTCCGGTCAGCAAAATAATGCAGCCCTCGGACGAGGCACCGAAATCAAGATGCGCCAGAGCATCTTGGTGCATCTCGCTCATATAGAGGTAGCGGGGGTCCGGCGCTATGGAAAACGGATTTTCCCTGAATCCGAAATAGTCATTGTACATATCCAGGTTCTCTGCCGGTCGTCGGGTAATAAAAGTGCGTCTGTATCGGTCTGGAAATCGGTATGGCTGCTATTATAGGATAATTCAATATGCTTTGCTATTTATCTTTGTTTTCAGTTGTTTTTATAGCAAAGAGTGCGTAGCATGGGAGCAGATTTTGCATTGCTTTGGCACCGATGAGACAGGCCTTGGTTGGCCTTTTTGTGATGCTGCCCCGACGATTTTGCTGGGACCGTTGCGCCGGTTGCTGACCCAAAATAGACATCAATTGAGAAACATGCTGAAACGGCTTTTTATTTTCCTTCTCTATTGCCTCTTCGCCCTCGTCCTGAGCGGGGTGCTGCTGGTGGTGCTGTTCCCCCGGGAGCGCCTGTCCTCATGGGCGGCCCGCCTGGTTGAACAGCAACTGCACGGCATAACCTGCAGCATAGAAGACATCCGCTATGTGCATCCGCTCAAACTGCGGCTGTACCAGGTGCGGCTGGGTCATGTCGAGAGCGGTTACCAGGTCCCGGTCGACACCCTGCTGATGACGTTCGACCTGGCCTGGCCGGTCAGACAGGTTGGAGTTTCCGCAGTAATATATGGCGGTACGCTTGAAACAGAGGTGGGCTTCGACCAATCCTTCGAGCGGTTCGACCTGGAGAATCTCAATATCTCTGAGATGCAACTGCAGGAACTCGACCTTCTCCAGCAGTCCATCGACCGTCCGCTGCAGGGGTGGCTGGGTTTCAAAGGCCGGGCCCTGATCGACAGAAACAATATCGAACGCTCCCGCCTCAGCGGCAACCTCAACATCGCTGATTTCACCACCGAGCTGAGGCGGCCGATTCTATCGATCGCCGGCCTGGAACTCGACCGGGTGAGCGCCGCAATCACCTATGGCGACGGCGTTTTCGATCTGATAGATGGACAGTTCTCAGGCGCACTCTTAACCGGCAATTTCTCCGGCCGAATTCTCCTGGACAGACCCTGGCCCCGAAGCAGTCTCGATCTGGCCGGTGGGCTGGTTCCCCAGGCTGCGCTGCTCGATAAAGACCCGCAGGTGCGCGCGGCGGCGGTCGAGCTGTTTAAAAGATACCGGACCGAAACCATTCCCTGGCTGGTTGAAGGAACACTCGAACTGCCCGAGTTTCGTTTCGGTGATCTGGTCGATGGCGCCGGTTCTCAGCGGATAAATTAAATGGCTCGAACTGCGCAGGACAGGATCGCCAGGCTGCTGTTGGAGAAGACAGCCCTGTCTGAAGAACAACTGGCAATGGCCCGGGAGTTCAGAAGAAAAAAGGGCGGCGACCTGGGCCGGATCCTGATCAGGCAGAAGGCGATCCAGGAGGCTGATCTGCTTCAGGTATTGGCCGAAGATTTTCAACTCGACCTGGTTACGCTGCTGCCCCAGACCAGTGATATCAGCTTCGTTAGCAAACTGCCGATCTCTTTTTTCAAGAATAACCTGCTGGTGCCGGTGGTACTCGAGGGCGAGCCCTGCATCGCACTCAACGATCCAGGCCAGTTTCAGGTGGTTGATGATCTGCGCAGGCAGCTCGATATGGCCGGCTGCCGAATCGTGTTGAGTCCCGAGCGTGAGATTATCAGAACCATCAACTCGGCCTACGATATGGCCTCGATCAGCGCCGAGCAGGTGATTCAGGACATCGATGAGGAGGATGCGGATCTGCTGTTCTCCAAAATAGAAGAGGTCGAAAACCTGCTGGACGATACCAGCGATTCCCCGGTCATCCGGCTGGTCAACCTGATGCTCTCCCAGGCGGTTCGGGCAGGGGTTTCCGACATTCATATCGAGCCGCAGCAGAGCTCCCTGAAAATCCGTCAGCGTCTGGATGGGGTGCTCTACGATATGTTCACACCGCCCAAGCACGTCCAGCCGGCGCTGATCTCCCGGATCAAGCTGATGGCCAAGATGAACATCGCTGAAAAGCGGCTGCCCCAGGACGGCCGCATCGAGATCAAGGTCGGCAACAAGGATATCGACATCCGGGCTTCGACCCTGCCCACTGCCTCTGGAGAACGGGTGGTGTTGCGTCTGCTCGATAAATCGACGATCGGAATGTCGCTGACCGACCTGGGTATGACGCCCGAGCGCCTTAAACTGTTCTCGAACATCATCAGTTCTCCCAACGGTATCGTGCTGGTCACCGGCCCGACCGGTTCGGGCAAGACCACGACGCTTTATGCGGCGCTGTCGGCGATCAACCGGGTGGATATCAATATCATCACCGTGGAAGACCCGATCGAGTACCGTATCCCGGGGATCGGCCAGGTGCAGGTGAACCCCAAAATCGATCTGAACTTCGCCTCCGGGCTGCGCTCCATTGTCCGGCAGGACCCCGACGTCATCTTGATCGGCGAGATCCGCGACCTGGAAACGGCCGAGATCGCCATCCAGTCGGCCCTGACCGGTCACCTGGTCTTTTCCACCCTGCACACCAACGATGCGCCGAGCACCATTACCCGGCTCAGGGATATGGGGCTCGAATCGTTTTTGATCGCCTCATCGATCAAGGCCATTTTGGCCCAGCGGCTGGTGCGGGTCATCTGCCGAAGATGTCAGGAGATGTACCGTCCCGATCCGGCCGAGTTGGCCAGGATCGGTCTGACCTCGGACCAGTTGCCGGACGGTCTCGCCTGCCGGGGAATAGGGTGCGATGATTGCCTCAACACCGGGTATCGCGGTAGAACCGGGATCCATGAATTTCTGGTCATGGATGCGGAGATGAAGAAGATGGTCCTGCAGACCTCCGACGCCGCGCAATTGAAACATCATGCCTGTTCACAGGGCATGAAAACGCTCCTGCAGGACGGGGCCATCAAGGTGATCAATGGCCAGACCACCGTGGAGGAGGTCTATCGGGTGGCCCAGAGCTAGCCCGTTTCTTGCCTGCTGTCAGTCTCCTGGAGGAAATCGGCAAATACCTGGTAAGAGTGGGGAAGCGTCCGTTTCACCGGGGTGACGATATAAAATGAACGGTGCATCTCGAGCCCCGTGACCGAAATAGTTTTAAGGCTGCCATGGGCCAGCTCGTCAGTGATGGCTCTCTTCGAGATGAAGCCGACCCCGAGCCCCGATTTTATTGCTTCTTTGACTGCGGTGCTCGAACCGAGCGTGGCCCTGATCTTTAAATGCTCCATACCGATACCCCCCCTGGCCAGGAAATCCTCAACCGTCCTGCCGGTCCCCGAGCCCTCTTCCCTGACAATGAAATCCAGCTCGGGCAGATCTGCTGGATTGATCGCCTTATCGATAACAACTCCCTGGGCGGCCGCAAGAACGAGCTCATCCCCGCTGAAAGGGACAAATCTCAGCTTGGTTGAATCGATCCGGGTGCCGACCACTCCCAGATAGATCCGATGCGTGGCAACATCGTCGATGATCCGGCTGGAGTCGTTGATCGGGATCTGAAACGAGACGGCCGGAAAGCTGGTTTTAAACGCTGCAGCAAACTGCGGCAGCAGATAGGCGCCGGGGATCGTGGATGCCCCGATCACCAGCTGACCGGCTACGGTGTTGGTTGAGGAGGACAGGCTCTGCTCGATTTTCTGCATTTCATCAAGCAGTGCTTCTGCCCGGGGGAAGAGTATTTCGGCTTCCGGCGTCGGTGAAATGGAGCGGCCCAGCCGGTCGAAGAGCCTGCAGCCGAGCCGGTCCTCGAGGTTTCGCATATGTTCGCTGATGGTAGGCTGACTGGTGTGAAGCTGCTCGGCCGCTTTGGTGAAGCTGCGTGTTTTGTAAACCGATACAAAGATCTGCAGATGTCGTGTTTCCATGGCTGGCCCGGTTTGCTATTTATAGGGAAAATTAATGTACTGCATGAATATTACCAATAGTAAAGGATAAAAGCACGAAGTACCCGGTTAATCAGGACATTACGATTCAGCCATAATGTGGCGCACACACCAGTGCCATGTCAACTCTTGGGTGTCGTAAAATGGCGCCGCAATTTTGATTTCCTGCGAGGCACGACTGAGGCTGTATAGCAACGCTATGTAACCGAATGAGTAACGAAGCCAGGAAGCCAAAAGGGCAAGCCAGATCAGACAGATAAGGCTTGACAGGGCACTAGTGCTGCTCTCGGAATTCTGATCGGGGTGTCAGCGGTGATCGATTGACTCCTGCTGCTACTCTTCGGCCTCGATCATCGGATCAGTGAAAACCGACGGGATGACGGCCACTGCGTGGCCTATGACCGTCGGTAAGCGTTTCACAGACCCGATGGGCCTTCGCGACGCAGCCTGAGTCAACCGATCACCGCTTTCAACTACCTCGACTCAAATCAGGCGATCCCTTAAGCTCCCTAGCAGTCTAAGAAGATGCATTTATCCAGAACTGGAGTGAGGGCTGTAAAGTGGTGGAGTGTGCGTCGTGAAAGGCCCAGGAGGCCAATGAATCAAGTCCGACGGCAATAGGCCGCCTAAGCGGCCGTCATCCCGGCGGAGTCATTGGCCGGATGAACAGGCCGAAACGCAGCACACGGAGTCACTTTACAGTCCGCTTTCGAGGATGGTCCACGTGGTCACCGAACAAACAACATTGTGAAAGGCAATAAAAAAGGGACAGAGGCAGTACCTGCCTCTGTCCCTTGATAGTAGGAGCTTATTGGAGGACTATTTATCGGTCAGGATGCCCTGTACGCGACGGTTCTGGGCTCGGCCCTGGGCCGTGTCATTGGAAGCGACCGGATCATCGAAGCCGAATCCAGTCAGGGTGATGCGGCCCGGATCGACTCCTTCTTTGGCTACCAGGTAATCACGCACAGCCGAGGCTCTTCGGTGGGAGAGCTTCAGGTTATACTCTCTGGGCCCGACATTGTCGGTATGGCCGGCAAGCACGATGCGGGCCATCGGGTTTTCTTTCATATAGGCGCCGACTTTGGCCAGAACGTCATAATATTGGGGTTTGACATCCGCCTTGTCGAAATCGAACAGGATGTTCTCCCACTCATAGCCCATGGCCACTTCCTTGCCTCCTCCGGGGGCCGTGTCGGAGATGTCGAAAAGGGCGCCGGTCATCCACTCGGGGTTGCCCAGCAGATCGGAGAAATTGACCATATAGGAACAATCGTTGACCGCGGCGATCTTCTGCAGCTGCACAAGCCCGTTGTTTTTCGCGCCGGCGTTCATGACCGCAAAGCAGATGTCGAACTGCGAGGCCAGTTGTGCAGCAATCATTGATGGGGAGGGCAGGGTGCTGATCGGGCTATACTGGGCGTCGGTGAACAGGAAGATAACCGTTCTGCCGCTCAGGCCAGTAACACCTTTTCCAGCTCGTTGAGCCCCTGCTGCAGCAGGGTAGCTCCCATGGGCTCACGGGGCATCTTGGCGATGACGTCGGCTGAACTTTACTCTTATCGTAGGGCTGCATCGGGTAGTAGGTGGTCAAGTTGTCAGTGCCGTGGCCGGGCGTAAACGAATAAATGCCGGCCTGCCAGTTCATATCCGGCAGAGTGGCGTTTTTCTCCACCAGGATCTTGCGCTCAGCAGCCAGTTCGCTCATTGGCGTGTCCAGGAATCGGTCGGCCATTGACTCGGAACGATCGTAGAGGACAATGAAGTTATCGGCAGTTCTGAACATATAAACCGGAGAGCCGCCCCAATTGTATTCAACCACGTTCTGATCAGCGGCGGAAGCTGAGACTACACTGTAAACCAGCAAGCAAACCATTGATAATAAATATGATCTCAGGTACATAACAAGCTCCTCCCGGTGGACTGCATGAAAGAATAAAGGTATCGGCATTAACCGATTATTCACGTTTCAGGTGCCTCTATTGTATGCGTATCATTGAATATTTACAAATATTTCAAGTATATTCAAGGTGAAAATAGGTTTCAGGGACATTATAGTGGCACATGAGCAAAATTGACTACACCAATTTCGATAGCATACTTGCGGGTAACAACCTGCAGGAAATACTTGAAGAAGAGCTTCAGCATCTGGTTGAAGCATGCACCGAATGCGGCAACTGCGTCAAGCAGTGTACCTATCTGCAACGCTTTGGCAATCCGCTGCAGCTGGCTCGCAAGTTTCAGGCCGGGTCGCTGGACGCGGAGACGGTTTATTCATGCAGTCTGTGCAAGCTCTGTGATGTGTTCTGCCCGGAATCTCTGCACCCGTCTTACGCGTTCTGGCTGATGCGCTGCAGCATGGTTGAGCAGGGCAGGGCGCCGCTGGCCCGTCACAGAAAAATTTTAGCTTACGAAAAATACGGGCTCTCCAAACTCTTTTCCCATTGGGCCATACCCGAAGGCTGCACCACCGTATTTTTCCCCGGCTGCGCCCTGGCGGGAACCAGGCCTCAACAGACGTTGGAACTGTTTCGACTGCTGCACAAAGAGATACCCCGACTCGGCATGGTTCTGGGCTGCTGTGCCAAACCGTCGCACGATCTGGGCCGGCTTGCGTTTTTCAAAGATTCATTTTCCGCCCTGATAAATCGTCTTAAAGCACACGGAATTACCGAGGTGCTCACCGCCTGTCCGAGCTGTCATCAGATGTTTACGCAATATGAAGCTGGAGTAGAGGCTAAAACGATCTATGAAATTCTCGAAGACACCATCGCAGCAACCGATACAGGTCAGGGAACCGCGCTTGCGATCCATGACCCCTGTGCGACCCGTTTTGACGGCGAGGTACACCGAAGCGTCAGGGGTATAGCGACAAAACTCGGCTTCTCGCCAGTAGAAATGAGGCACCGCGGTAAACGAACACTGTGCTGTGGTGAAGGCGGCTCCGCCTGCTATATTGCCGCCGATATCACCGACTGCTGGTCTGACAAGCGCAAGGTCGAGGCGGCCTCCACCCGCGTGCTGACCTACTGTGCCGGTTGCGTCAATTTTCTGGGCAGAAAGTTTTTCACCACTCATATCATCGATCTGCTTCTCGATCCCGAACGCGCACTTGCCGGCAAAGAAAAAATGAGCAGGTCCCCTTTTACCTGGTTAAACCGGCTGAAGCTTAAACACAAACTGCGATCTCTTATTGACTGATGAAAAACGAACACCAGCAAAAACCTGACAACCATTTCAAAGACCTGATGGTCCGGATCGCCGGCTTGTTAAGTGTTGCTCTGGTTGGCATCCTGGTAATTATCTGCGGGTTGTCACTGAGCATGGGATTTCATCGACTCAGCGCCATCGGCTTCTTCGCCGCCGTGGCCCTGTTGGTTTTTATACGAATTATGGTCAGTGTTATGAAAAACGATCATTGAATATTTTATGCCGGGTTCTGTTTGTGCCTGTACCATTTTTTGATCGACTGCCAGAGATGGATGGCCGGCGGCAGTTCCACGCTGCGGTAGCGGATCGTCGCCTGCTGACCGACCAGTAGACGAGCGCGCATTGCAGCGGGCAGGGTGAGGTTGATGGAAAAGCGCGGCGCAAAGAACTCGTAGTCGCTGCCGGTCGAACCTGACTGCTCTTTTACATCGAGCGGCCCGCCGAAGTGGGCTGCCAGGGAAAAATGGCCCAGTTCGGTTGACGCTCCTGGGCTGATTTCATCAACGGTGGCGGTAAATGTTCCAAGCCCTGCCGCCGTCATATCAACCTCGACCTCCTGTGCTTGAGCGGCGCGAAACGAAGCGATATCGTCCTGGCTGATCGAGGCCACCAGGTGCTTGCTTTTCGGGCTGGCTTCGCCTGATGTGCAGCAGTTTAGCCCGTTTCTGCAAACGCTGATATTCGAGTTGAGCCATCTGGGCGGCGGCGACATTTCCGCGAACATGATGGTTATCACGCATCTTCAATGATTTTTCACTGTCGGCGGCAAGCGAATTGAGCTCCAGTTCAATCTCGCGGCCGGCTAGCACGACCAGTGGCTGATCAAAACGGGCGTCTCTTGAAATATCCGTACGGCACTGATGCCTGAGCGGTGACAGAGCTGTCCGGAGTTAGGTTGATAGTTGCGCTACTGCTGCATCTTGGGCATCTGTACCTGGGTTGCTTCAGCCATCTTTTTCTTGTCTTCTGCCTCGGACAGGACCCGGTTCAAAACGCCAGCCAGTCGGCGGGCGCCGTCCTTGGTCAGTGCGATACGGGTGTGGATCGGCAGCATCGTGTCGCCGCTGGCAGGATCGACAAGCGGGCCGGAGGAGAAGTTGATGGTGATATCCTCGTCCGAGCTATTGATGATGAACTGCGAACTGTAAAGTGCCGATGTCTCGTTGTAGCGAACCTTGATCTGCTGTGTCTTCTGGGTTTCATCTGCCATTATTTATACCTCCTCAGGCTATGTATATTTTAGGTGGCCAGTCCGGCCTTTGATTATAACGGTTGACTACATCGGCGCCGGATCGAAGCTGACCCTGCTGCCGCTTACGAGAACGCCGTCCGGGTTGGTCAGCTCCACTTTGACCAGGATGGTGCCGCTCTGGGCTTCGATCACCGATGAAATAAAGGTGACGGTGCCGGAAATCGTTTTATCTGCCTGGTGCAGGTTGATCCTCACATTCTGGTCGAGCCGCTCAGCATGGAACGGGCTCAGGTGAAACTCGGCGATCAGCGGATCGAGCTGGACGAGAGTCAGGATCGACGACGAATCCACTCCGCCGACCAACTCGCCTTGCTGCTTATGTACCCTGGCCATCGCGCCGTCAAACAGGTTTTGCACGTATCAGCCTTTGAAGCCTGCATCTGTTTTCATTGAAAAGCTGCCATTGCCTGTGAATGATTGAAACTTAATAGCTGCAGATTCAAGCTCTTGGCAGAAAAGGTTGGGCGTATTGAACTCAGGCAGTTGCGTCCTCGGCCGCATCGGCGTCGTGAATGACCACTCGATTTCGGCCTTCCTGTTTCGCGTGGTAGAGTGCTTCATCGGCAAATTGAAACAACTTCTCGCTGTCAGTGACCTCTTTGCTCAGACCAGCTACCCCGATACTGACCGATATACGGATATCTTGCTGCTGGCCGGAGTCGCTGGTTAAGGCGAGTGGATGGGTTTCAATATACTGGCGCAACCGTTCCGCCAGAACTGCAGATGATGAGGCGGTTGTATTGAGTGCCAGGATCAATAATTCATCGCCGCCATACCGTGCTGCTATGTCTGAGTCGCGAATTTCCTTCAGGAGCAGTTTTCCCAGGTGGCTCAGGAGCAGATCACCGGCCTGATGGCCATGGGTGTCATTGATCTGCTTGAAGTAATCGATATCTATCAGAAGCACTGAGAGCGGCATGCCGTAGCGTCTGGCTCGGCCGAATTCCTCTTTGAGTCTGCGATCCAGGTACCGGCGATTGTAGATCCCGGTCAGAGGATCGGTGATGCTTTCCTGTTCAAGCAATGTCACGCGACGAACATCGAACGCGGTCTGCAGAGACAGACTGGTTGTCAACCAGACGAAAAGGGCGCCGAATAAGAATATACAGGGCACTATGAAATCCTGCCAACTTGAGTAACGATCCCAGTAAGTAACGGTATGGATTATGTAGCCGATAATCAGTAAGGCGATCAAAATCGTCAATTCATACCAGCATCGGCGCACCTGTCCGGATGGAAGTTGGGTGATCAAATTGCGAACCGGGAGCAAGGCAACGATTAACACGCAAACACCTGCAATTACCAAACCGTTTGCAATTACATTGAGCATGTCTATAAACCTCTAAACATCAAAGACATAGGAATGAGAAGGCAGGCCATATCTCAATATCTGCCTTTTCTTTGGGCTCCTGGCTTGGCCCCTGCCACATGTTACCTTAGCAGATCACCCAGGTGTTTACTAATGGATCCGCGTCCCGGAAAATCATGTCATTTGCTGCAGTTCAGCTGCACTTAAATATAATGAGATACTCTATTGTAAAAGGTTTGGCAGGCCCTGAAACCGAAACCAGAAATGTTATTTTTTGTGCTGCTAAAAGGCGGTCTTGGAACAATACGACTTGAACAAATTACTCCAAAGGTCTCCACTGATACAGGCCGAAAAACCTAACAACTTGTAATTTGTCTTACGCTCAAATATATTATTATTTTACGATTAATGCGCAAGAAAATTATTCCAGAAATCGAGGACTGCAATGGGCTTGGATCCCGCTCAAAATAAAATCGTCGAGTTACTTATCCTTCAGGAACAAAAAATTTCTGAGCTTTACGCGCTTTTTGCAAGACAATTTCCGCAACAGGAAGCTTTTTGGGAAAATCTTTCCATCGAGGAAAAAAAGCATGCCCAGTGGCTGGAAAAATTATTTGAAGCGGCCCAAGAGCGAAAAAATAATCTTTAATCAAAAGAAAATCACGATACACACGTTGAGTGCATTTATAAAAAGACTGGACGATATTTTAAGCAAAGCAAAGCGGGGGGAGTTCACTCTTACAAGCGCTTTGCATTGTGCAGTGGATTATGAATCATCTCTTATAGAAAAAAATATTTTTTCACACTTTGATTCACCTCATGAAAAAATCGATGAAATCTTAAAGAAAATTCAGAGTGAAACTGAAAATCACGTTGAGTCGATCAAAAAGGTTCAGATATA
>CAWGPM010000006.1:0-20884 GCA_963824415.1 uncultured delta proteobacterium | reverse complement strand
CAGCCTTTGAAGCCTGCATCTGTTTTCATTGAAAAGCTGCCATTGCCTGTGAATGATTGAAACTTAATAGCTGCAGATTCAAGCTCTTGGCAGAAAAGGTTGGGCGTATTGAACTCAGGCAGTTGCGTCCTCGGCCGCATCGGCGTCGTGAATGACCACTCGATTTCGGCCTTCCTGTTTCGCGTGGTAGAGTGCTTCATCGGCAAATTGAAACAACTTCTCGCTGTCAGTGACCTCTTTGCTCAGACCAGCTACCCCGATACTGACCGATATATGGATATCTTGCTGCTGGCCGGAGTCGCTGGTTAAGGCGAGTGGATGGGTTTCAATATACTGGCGCAACCGTTCCGCCAGAACTGCAGATGATGAGGCGGTTGTATTGAGTGCCAGGATCAATAATTCATCGCCACCATAGCGTGCTGCTATGTCTGAGTCGCGAATTTCCTTCAGGAGCAGTTTTCCTAGGTGGCTCAGGAGCAGATCACCGGCCTGATGGCCATGGGTGTCATTGATCTGCTTGAAGTAATCGATATCTATCAGAAGCACTGAGAGCGGCATGCCGTAGCGTCTGGCTCGGCCGAAATCCTCTTTAGCCTGCGATCCAGGTACCGCGGCGATTGTAGATCCCGGTCAGAGGATCGGTGATGCTTTCCTGTTCAAGCAATGTCACGCGACGAACATCGAACGCGGTCTGCAGAGATAGACTGGTTGTCAACCAGACGAAAAGGGCGCCGAATAAGAATATACAGGGCACTATGAAATCCTGCCAATTTGAGTAACGATCCCAGAAGTAACGGTATGGATTATGTAGCCGATAATCAGTAAGGCGATCAAAATCGTCAATTCATACCAGCATCGGCGCACCTGTCCGGATGGAAGTTGGGTGATCAAATTGCGAACCGGGAGCAAGGCAACGATTAACACGCAGACACCTGCAATTACCAAACCGTTTGCAATTACATTGAGCATGTCTATAAACCTCTAAAAATCAAAGATATAGGAATGAGAAGGCAGGCCATATCTCAATATCTGCCTTTTCTTTGGGCTCCTGGCTTGGCCCCTGCCACATGTTACCTTAGCAGATCACCCAGGTGTTTACTAATGGATCCGCGTCCCGGAAAATCATGTCATTTGCTGCAGTTCAGCTGCACTTAAATATAATGAGATACTCTATTGTAAAAGGTTTGGCAGGCCCTGAAACCGAAACCAGAAATGTTATTTTTTGTGCTGCTAAAAGGCGGTCTTGGAACAATACGACTTGAACAAATTACTCCTAAGGTCTCCACTGATACAGGCCGAAAAACCTAACAACTTGTAATTTGTCTTACGCTCAAATATATTATTATTTTACGATTAATGCGCAAGAAAATTATTCCAGAAATCGAGGACTGCAATGGGCTTGGATCCCGCTCAAAATAAAACCGTCGAGTTACTTATCCTTCAGGAACAAAAAATTTCTGAGCTTTACGCGCTTTTTGCAAGACAATTTCCGCAACAGGAAGCTTTTTGGGAAAATCTTTCCATCGAGGAAAAAAAGCATGCCGAGTGGCTGGAAAAATTATTTGAAGCGGCCAAGAGCGAAAAAATAATCTTTAATCAAAAGAAAATCACGATACATACATTGAGTGCATTTATAAAGAGACTGGACGATATTTTAAGCAAAGCAAAGCGAGGGGAGTTCACTCTTACAAGCGCTTTGCATTGTGCAGTGGATTATGAATCCTCTCTTATAGAAAAAAATATTTTTTCACACTTTGATTCACCTCATGAAAAAATCGATGAGATCTTAAAGAAAATTCAAAATGAAACAGAAAATCACGTTGAGTCGATCAAAAAGGTTCAGATATATGTAAAAGGAATTAGCCAGGAGAAAAAGAGCTAACGGTATAATCTGAAAACAAATATTGACTGATTAGTCTTATCCATTTATGTGGGTGTGCGGTATTTATGGTTCATTAGGGCACCTTGCAAAATTAGGATTTTCGTTCAAAATCAAGATGCGAGTGAAAATTTTACCGCAGGCATATAAGTAATATTCCGAGGATAAAATTTTTGCGCGCAACGCAGAGTTAGGACGAAAAGACAATTTTTCAAGGTAGCCATTAGTGTTATGGAGTCGTAGTTATTTGTTAAGGGTGTTTTAACTCTATATCAACCAGCTTACCGGCTTTTTTTACCATCGACCAGGCAGCCACATAAGAAATCGGAAAGATCCGGTCATCAGTGACGAAATCGTTGGCGTTGACATACTCACTTAACCTTACCAGGATTTTTCGTGGAACATAAACCCGCTCTTCCGGCCTGCCACTTTTCGGGTTCTGGATGGTCAGGAAACCTTCCTGAATATCGCCCGGCGTAACTCTTAAAACTTCTCCGATACGCATTCCACCCCTTGCCATAAGTTCAAGTATCAACCTGTTTCGTCGGTCTATGGTCCGGAAAATGATTTCATCAACAGTCTCCTTGTCAACAATCCTCCATTGAATGGTTTGGGGTCGTTTGAAAATCTTCTTCATCATTGAAGCGTTGCAAGGATTGGCAAGGGCGGGCAATGAGCTGTTGATACTGAAGTTGTAGAAAGATGAGAGTACCGAGTAGCGGTTTCTCCTGGTCGCCTGCTTGTTGTCCTTGGTCAGACGCAGAAGAAAATCTAGTATTTCTTCCTGAGAAACACTGGCTAAATCGCGCTTTCCGAACTGGGACGAGAATTTTGCCAGAACATATTTGCAGGTTTTCACGGTATTTTTTTTTGGAGTTTACCTGGTGATACCGTAAATGAAAATCAACTGCTTGCGAAACTTTCATGATGCACCTCCTGTTGTTGGTGTTCTGGGCGTAAGTGCCTTGATCAATTATACCCCATGGGGTGAATCGCATGGACGGAAGGCTCCTACATGCACAGGAAACGCCTAAATCTAAATAATATTTTTCGTTAGGAAGATTACCAATGAACATTTTCTAGAACTGATTTACAAAAGCTAGAAAGACTGTTTCTATAAGTCAAGTCAAATTCATCATATCCAAACCTTACGATTAGGTAGAGATTGTGTTATTAAAAATCAAGCGACTTTTATCTTTGCAAAGAGTTGAAAGGTGAGAATGAGTAACTCCTTACGACTGTGTCTCTTGGTGTTATTTATCTTTCCAAGTCCGTTGTCCGCTAGAGGTTTTCAGACATATTCACAAGAGGTACTTTTAGCAAAATCGGTGCTAGACTGTTCAACTGAAGAGGACATACCAGCTACGAAGAATTTCGGTGCATTATATATTTGTACCTTTGGCAAAGCAAAAACAGCAAAATGGTTCATAAGCGAAAAGCCTAAAACTGGTAGGGTGCAGAAGATCGGACTAATGTGGGTTGACTGGCAAAAAGATACCGGATATGGGATTCGTGCCGATTGGAAAGAGGTTGAGAAAGCATTGGACTTTTTGATTGATTCGTATGTACCAATCAGACGAAACGATCTAACAAAGGCCTTCTGGGATCAAAAGAATGAAAATTTTAGTACATCAGAATTTATGATCTATTACACCGTTAAGGCAGGTCCTCAAAAGGATGAAAGGATAGTTGTAGTTGAGGAAAAATAGTGAGGTTTTGGACTTATCTGATGGTTATTTCCACAAGGTTATTTAGAGATCTTAGTTGATCGCTCTGATTGTCCTTGAGAAAATTAGTCTTTTCCTGTACCTGAGCAGTGATTATATCCGCTGATATGCCATGTAAAATAAAATAGTTACGAATTTCAATGACCCGTTTTCGTGATAAATTTAAGCTTTTGGCAATATTTCCTGTAGAATTTGTATAAGCACGGATATCTATGCTTGTAGATGGGTTCTCATTGAGATAGGAGAGAACGTCATCGAGTGTGCCATATGACCCCGAATATATTGTCAGCGCAGATTCCGGATCATAAATGAATCTTTTATTTTTGCTTTCAGTGTCGGTTAGAGCTTGCTTTTCCTGCCGGTCCCTCATTCTCTGCGTCTCGTCTGCCTCGCTCTTCTTTGGAGCAAAAACCGTCCCTGATAATGGAGGCAGAACGTCGGGTTCATTGTTATAGGCTATTGAGGTGTATTGTTCCGTTTTGTCTTGTAACTTTTCAGTGTCGGTTAGGACTTGCTTTTCCTGCCGATCAATAAATGATTGTGCCTCTTCATTTATATCAGCAGTTGAGGTGGTGATAGTCTTTTGGGGTAAGGGAGGAGGGTCGTCAAGTACCCGAGAGACTCTCGGTTCACCCTCCGTTGGTTTAAACTTCTTCTTCTGCGATGTGGCTTGCAATTTACGTGGCTTGTTAACTTTCTTATTCTGGGGTGCGGCTTGAGAGGTGCGCTGTTTTATTCTTTTGAGCTCCTTGGCAATATCAGTATGTACCTGCTCCGATATTTCAAGGTTACCACCCCCAGCATAACCTGCACGAACACCGATTTGGGTCCAGTCAGGATCAACAAACACCACTTCGATAGTTATCGGGGTATAAATTTTAAGATAGCCTTCAATTATTGTTTTCACCCCATCGAGAGACTCCTCTTTTTGTTTGAAATTAAACTGTTCCATTACATTGGTACTGGCTTTAACACTCTGCTGATATTCGGCTTCATATACCCTGACCAAATTGCCGGCAACATAAGAGAAAGCACCGGCTCCAACACCAGCGCCTACAAGTACCACTCCGGCGCATCCTGAAAGGAACAAGCTCAATCCGATGGCTATTGAATTTAATAAATTTTCCATTACAGTCATGCCGAATAAAAGGGTGTGGTCATTCAAAACTCTAATCTTTTTAAAGGCAGCAGTAAAAAGAAACCTGTGAATCGGCGAAGGCATGAAGCTAGGCTTGTTTGCCCGAATCGACCACAAAACCTCATCAAAAAGGCAAAGTCTTAGATGAAGCTTGGACTTAGCACATGCACCACTCTGAATACTATATGAAGCAAAAACCCCTTATTCTGTAGGGCGTGTCTTTAAGTAATGTCGTCTCGTAGTGTTCTAAACACCTCGTAGGTTTCGATTCGAGGCTCACCCTGCACTTGATATGCCTCCGCAATACTGGCTCGAAGCTCTGAGTCTCGAAATTCTGCAAGCGCTGCCGGTGATTTCCAAAGATATAATCCTGCATATTCACCTGAAGAAGTGTCTTGAGATAATACTTTTGTTGCAACCCGCGAATATCAGGCGCTCAACCGTCGTTTGAAAGACTCCGCCTCTGCTCTTGTCATGATACTAAAAAAAGACCTGCTGAAAAACAGGAAATGGGGTGGTGGGTTTAACTTGACTCTGTCGGACATATCAGGAACAAGCTTGGCCCGATCACCTGGACCAGGAAGCGAGGATATCCATGAAGAATCCTAGAAACGAGTGCTTCCCATTCAAATAAGACGGAAGATGCAATAAAAGACGGTTAGGGAAATAGCAGGTAGATAACAATAGGGAGTCTTGATATAGTCAAAAACGCTTTGCCAGAAAACAATAGCTCTTTGACTAAATGTATTTCTCCGTGCCTGGAATCCATAAAAGAAAAGATGGGGGTCGACTTCATCATACCGTTTATGGAACATGCTCGAAAATGCAGTCAGCGTTGCGTATAAGAATGAGGATATAATGCATACCATCAAAAGTATGGATGTAACCTCTAGCAAATGCCAACTGTTAAGGCTCATTACCTTTTCACCATTACGCCAACTCGAAAACCATTTATGTTCTGAACCTGAAAACGAGCTTTTGGAATCATGGCAGGACTCCAATTACAGTTGAGAGACACTTCTTGTCCTTTTCTTATTCTGCGTGCATCTTTGCCCTTCATTATTTCAAAGCCAATTCCCCTAGAGGATATGTCACGCATCATTACTAATATTTCTTTACCTTCCAGAGTTTTCAGTATCAGCAAACCACTCTGAGCTTCCCGTGGCTCTGGTCTACGGTTGAACACACATCTGGTCATTCCTTGACAATGCCAGCACTTAATAGATTTTCTTCTTCTGTTTAGGATCGTGTAATTTCTTCTTTTGCCACAGTATGGGCATTTGAAAAGTAAACGGTTGTCCTGAACTCTAAACTCTTTGGTTTTCATAAGAGATGTATATTATTCGTTATTAGAATTTAGTCCTCCATTTTCTTCTATACTATCTATTTTAACCCAACTACTTGCCCCAGACCATTGTACGAAAGTACAAGAATGCAACTTTTTTTGATCACTCCTTTTGGAATCACCCATCAAAGAATATTTGCAATTTTAATTTATGAGTGAGTTAATTGAAGGATGTTATGATCTGATTTGATTTAGATTAAAGGGAAGAAATGAAGACTGTCGAGGCATTTGTAAACAAGGAAAACTATACAGCATTTACATGTCCATATTGCCAGCATACATATCGCATATCAGTGGCCAAGCAACAGGGCAAGAAGCATAGCATTATAGCAAAATGTGTCTGTAAAGAGAGATTTAAATTAAAGCTAAACTTCCGTCAATTTTACCGAAAGCCAGTAAAACTGATAGGAGAGGTCAACAATGTCTCCACAGGTTCAAACAATTGGTACACAATGACTGTATTGGACCTATCAATGAGTGGTATACAATTTAAGTTCATTGGGTCAAAAGATATCAAGAAAGGGCATAGACTTCATATCCGATTTACCCTCGATGATCAACAAGGTAGCGTTATTGACAAAGAAGCAAGAGTTGTCGACATCAGAAACAATTCATATCGCTGTGAGTTTTTGAACATTGCGTACGAGGAGAAGCAGTTAGGCTACTATCTGTTCCCCACCTTATTTTCATCTTAGGCAAGATGTTGAAGATTAGATTAGCCTGAGTCAATATTAACTTTGTTGACGGACGGGCCGGGAAAAACTTGTTCCTGTTTATCTGTTCTGCTTCAGATGTGAAACCAGCGTGGCGCACTCGGTTGCTTGCTTATCGAATAAAAAAAGGACGATGAGCAATAAGCTCAACCGCCCCGGTTCCCCTTTTCTCTGAGTAGAGTATCAGGCTACTCTGTCATTCCTCTTACATCTGACTACAAGGTGATGCATCTGAGTGCATATAGGGTGCAGATTCGTGCAAAATTTCTGGAGCTAGTTTTAAATTTTGTGGGGCAGGGATGGGGCAAATCGGGCACACAAAGAATAAAGGGTTTCAACGAAAACGCTGAAACCCTTTATTTATGATGGCTGGGGGACAGGGATTCGAACCCCGATAAGCGGAGTCAGAGTCCGCTGTCTTGCCATTAGACCATCCCCCAGGACAGTGCGGTGGGCAGAGTTGTTTATATAAAAAATGAGGCTGTTCGTGTCAAGTCTGTTTTGGTTCGGGTGAGCGGGTTTCGGTGTCGGTCAGCGAATGAGCAGACCGGCATAGCCCACCACCTGATCTGTGTCGCCTGAGACGGCGCCGGAGTCGGTGTAGCCGATCAGTTCTGCTTCGCTCGCCCCGAGCTCTATGGCGGCCTGCAGAACAATGGTCACCGGGATAACCCCGCACATGCTGATGCGCTCGCCAATCACGGTGCGGTAGAGGCCTTCCGGATCCATGGCCAGGACGTGTTCGAGCGCCCGCCCGTCTTTTTTTGAAGCTGCTGCGCGCGACTCGTAATGCGACATATCGGTCGATGCCAGCAGCAGAACATCTTCTGCACTCTCCTTTATAGCGGAAGCGATGGCCCCGGCGACTGAGAGACAATTTTCATAGCTTATCGAAGAAACCGTAATCGGCACCAGTTGCAGGTCGGGCTGGAGCGCCTGGAGAAAGGGGACCTGGACCTCCAGCGAATGCTCGGCTTGGTGGGCCGCTTCGTCTTCTTGTATTAAGGGCGAAGCCGCGGTCAGTTTTGCTGCCAGCGCCAAATTCGGCTCAACAACCCCGTTGGGCATCTGCCAGGGTGACGTGGATACGGCGACGGCCGCACCACGGCCATGGTGATTGGGTCCGAGAATAATTACCGTCCGGGGAATATGGACCGAGCCGATAGTGCGGCCCGCCATCGCGCCTGAGTATACATATCCGGCATGGGGAGCGACCACTGCGATCGCCGTTTTCTTCTCTACGGATTCATCGGGCAGCAGAGCGGTTACGGTACGTTTCAGTTCAGCGGGATTGCCTGGATAGAAACGATGTGCTACGGCCGGCTGGCGCATGGGGTGTCCTCGTTTCTGGTTTTGCGTGATTATTCGTTCGTAAGTCTTTTTCCCTATACAACCTGTTCAGTCACGTTTTACATTCCACCTGGTACCGTCCGGGCCGTCCTTGAGTTCGATGCGGTGTTCGAGCAGCCGGTCCCTGATCTCATCGCTCAGGCCCCAGTCCTTATTGGCACGGGCTTCGTTGCGCTGGGCGACCAACTGGTCGATGGTCGCCGGGTCGATATCGATACTGTCCAGGATCTGCTGCTTCTGCCGCTCCAGGAACTGCTGCGGTTCCTCGTTGAGGATACCGATGATTCCGCTCAACCTGATAATCGCGACCGCGCTTGCCTCGAGCAGGGCAAGGTCGTCCGGATGCTGCTGCGGGGGCAGCGCACGCATGATCTTATTGATGGTCTTGGCCGCGTCGAACAGGTGGCCGAGCGCCTGGGCGGTGTTGAAATCGTTGTCCATGGCCTGGACAAAGCGCTCTTCGAGCGACTCGAGTTTTTTCCGGTCTTTTGCGCTGACCACCGTTCCGGTTTGCGTATCCGGCTGGCGCGTCAGGTTCTCGATTGAGGCCAGGCAGTCGTAGAGCCGGTTCAGGCCGCTGCCGGCGTCCTGCATGGCCTGCTCGGAATACTCCAGCGGGTTGCGGTACTGGGTCGAGAAGACGAAAAGCTTGAGCACTTCCGGGTGAAACATTTCCGAGAGGTCGCGGATGGTCAAAAAATTACCGAGCGATTTGGACATCTTCTCCTCTTCGTCGGTAGCCTCGTTTCTGACCGTGACGAAACCGTGGTGCACCCAGAGGTTGACGAAGGTCTTGCCGTTTGCCGCCTCGCTCTGGGCGATCTCGTTTTCATGGTGGGGAAAGATCAGGTCCTTGCCGCCGCCGTGGATATCGAAGGTCTCGCCGAGGAACTTCTTGCTCATGGCCGAGCACTCGATGTGCCAGCCCGGCCGGCCCGGTCCCCAGGGGCTGTCCCAGGCGGGTTCCCCGGGCTTGGAGCCTTTCCAGAGGGCGAAATCCATCGGGTGGTGTTTACGCTCGTTGACGCTGATCCGGGCGCCGGCCTGCATATCGTCGAGGTTGCGCCTGGAGAGCTTGCCGTAGCCAGCGAATTTCTCAACCGCGTAGTAGACGTCGCCGTCGGCCGGATAGGCCTTTTCCTGCGAGATCAGTTCCTTGATGAGCTCGATCATCTCGGGGATATGCTCGGTGGCCCGGGGTTCGAGATCCGGCCGGTCGACGCCGAGATAGTCCATGTCGCGGTAGAATTCGTCGATAAAGCGCTGGGCCAGTTCCTCGGAGGTGGTGTTCTGCTCGTTGGCCCGGTTGATGATCTTGTCGTCGATATCGGTGAAGTTTCTGACGAAGGTGACCCGGTAGTCGCGGTAGCGCAGGTATTTGACGATCATGTCGAAGACCAGCGAGGAGCGGGCATGGCCGATATGGCAATAGTCGTAGGACGTGATGCCGCAGACGTAGAGCTTGACGTGGCCGGGCTCGATGGGGTTTAGAGGTTCCTTTTTGTGGGTCAGGGTGTTATAGATTCTGATGCTCATATCTCGCAGAACTCGTATCTGAGTCGTTGTGTTCTCTGTTCGTGAACGTATGGTAATCGTTTAGGCTATGCCTTGCAAAATTTAATCTCTTATTGACCGAGTGAAAAGACAAGAACGATGGGTAGCCAGACCAACAAAGACTGGGCCGCGACGCTGCGCTCATGGCTGCACCCCCGGGTGATCACCATGCTCTTTCTCGGGTTCTCGGCGGGCATCCCGATCCTGTTGATTTTCTCGACCCTGTCAGCCTGGCTGACCGAAGCCGGCGTGAAGAAAAGCGCGGTCACCTTTTTCAGCTGGGCGGCGCTGGGCTACTCCTTCAAGTTCGTCTGGGCCCCGTTGATCGATCGGATGCCGCTGCCGTATCTGACCCGCAGATTGGGTCGGCGCCGCGCCTGGATGGTGGTCTCCCAGCTCTGCGTGATGGGGGCGATTTTCCTGATGGCTCTGGTCGATCCGGCCGCCTCGCAGTCCCACCTTACGACGATGGCCTGGGCCGCGGTGCTGCTCGGTTTTTCCTCTGCCACCCAGGATATCGTGATCGATGCCTATCGTATAGAATGCGCCGAGCGGGAGCTGCAGGCCATGCTTTCTGCCACCTATATCGCCGGCTACCGGATCGGCATGCTGGTGGCTGGCGCCGGTTCGCTTGCCCTGGCCGCCCACCTCGGCACCACCGTCGATACCTATTCCTATACAGCCTGGCGGATCACCTATTTCGGGGTCGGCTTCTGTATGATTGTGGGTCTGGTCACCGCCCTGGTGGTACCGGAACCCATCCGGGGTGCGGGAGTGCAGAAGACTGAGTACTCCACCCAGGAATATCTGCGTTTTTTCGCGCTTTTTCTCGGTGCGGCTTCGGTTTTCGTGCTGGTCTTTTTCTACAGCGGGGCGCTTATGGCCCCGATCAAACAGTGGCTCGGCGAGCTGCTCGGTCCGCTGGCCAGAATTGCCGGATTTCTGGTGGAGGCTGCCCGGCTCTTTATTTCGCTTGGTGCCGGGCTGATTGGTGCCCGCACTCTGGTAGCGCTGGGGCTGGTCAATCGCGAGATGCTCAACGACACCTATATAGAGCCGGTGAAGGATTTTTTCACCCGCTACGGCATGAAACTGGCCGTATTGCTGCTGCTGTTGATCGGCTTCTACCGGATATCGGATATCGTGCTGGGGGTGATCTCGACGGTCTTCTATCTCGAAATCGGTTTTTCCAAAACCCAGATCGCCTCGATCGTTAAAACCTTCGGCCTGCTTGATGACCATTGCCGGCGGCTTTCTGGGCGGCATGCTGACGGTGCGCTACGGTGTGTTGAAGATTCTCTTTCTCGGCGGCGTGCTGGCCGCAGCGACCAATATCCTGTTCATGCTGCTGGCCTCGGCCGGGCCCAGCCTGCTGATGCTCAAGGCCGTGGTGGCGGCGGACAACCTGGCGGCAGGACTGGCATCGGCCGCCTTTGTCGCCTTTCTGTCGAGCCTGACCTCGATTTCCTTTACCGCAGTCCAATATGCGGTGTTCTCCTCGCTGATGTCGTTGATTCCAAAGCTGATCGGCGGCTACTCCGGCTCCATTGCCACCTCGATCGGCTACTCCAATTTCTTTTTGTTGACCACGCTGATGGGAATTCCGGTGCTTTTTCTTATCTGGCTGGTCAGAGATGTAAAGTAGTAGTAAAATGAAAGGCTAAGGTAGCCTAAGATCAATTAACCCCCGACATAATGCCATGCTGAGAAAAATTCTCTTAACCGATGACAACCGGGTTCTGCGCACGGCCGTTGCCAGACGGCTCAGTGAATTTCAAGACAGCTTCGAGGTGGTCACCGCCGAGGACGGCTTTGATGCGGTGGGCAAATTAAAAGAGCACCCGATTTCCGTGGCGGTGCTCGACCTGGTGATGCCCCGGATGGACGGCATCAGCCTGATCAGCCATCTCAAACAGCACTATCCCGATATCCCGATCATCATCGTTTCCGGACTCGGAAATGATAAGGTAAAAGACGTGGCCAGAAACAGCGGGGCCTATGGTTATCTCAACAAGCCCTTTCTGGCCGACGATTTGATTACGATGATCCAGCAGTTGCTCGATCGTGAGGCCGAGGGCGGCATCATGAACGATGTCTCCCCGCCGGTCTTCATGCAGCTCATGGAGATGGACGCCAAAACCTGCACCATCCGCATGCTGGACAATCAGTCGGGAATGGGCGGCATTCTGCATTTCAGCCAGGGGCAGCTGCTCGACGCGCGGGTCGGCGAGGTGAGCGGCATCAAGGCGGCATATCAGCTTTTCTCCTGGGACCGGACCACCATCTTCATCAACAATGAATGCCGGATAAGCGAAGACCGGATCGGCAGCGCGCTCGGGCCGATCATCATGCAAGCGGCAGGCATGAAGGACGAAAGCGAGGAGCGGCCCGACGACTACAGCGAAGGTGAACTGATTGCTGCTCTATCAGATGATCAGGACCTGGAGGCAGGTTCGCCGGCGGGAAATGGTGCACGCCGCTCCGTAGACGGGGAGGCAGCCCCTGGCAGCATCGGTGCGCTCAGGCAGCGACTCGGCTCCATCGCCGGTATTGAGCGGGTTGGCTCTGACCCTGATCTTGACAGATCGGTTGCGGCCCTGCGGAGTCTGGGTGAAAAAGAAAGATTGGGCCAGCTGGTTCTGGCCCATCTCAATGAAAACCTGGAATCGGCTCGGATCGTGGTGCCCACGGAGCCGGCTGCGGTGGTAAAGGTAAAGCCGAACAGTGCTTCGGCTGAAATAAGAAAAGTGCTGCAGGGTTGATTACTGAAGAGATTCGTAGCGTTTCAGCAGAGCTTCAACCACTCTTTTTTGCAGCGGCCTGGGCAACTTCGGTGGAACTGAGAAGATCGTCGAACTCCACATGCACTGAATAGTCGTTGCCGACAAAATCATAGGAGCGCACCGCTTTTACCAGGCCGGTGCGCAGCATTGGAACCGTTGCCTGCTCGGGCCTGATGGCGATCTTGAGCCGTTTGCCCAGCAGATCCACCGCCTTGCCTTTTTTGTGAAAGCGCAGCACGAAAGCGACCCCGCCCTGGCTGATATCGAGTAGATCACCCCGGGACACCTGGCCCATTTCCTTGCCCTGCTCGTTGATCAGATCGATGGTGGCCCGCCCGAGCGCTTTCTTGCGCTCATATTTTCGGCGCGAGGCCGAGGGGTTGACAAAATGTGTGTCACCGCCCCGAAACCGGGCGCAGAAATCCATCAGTTTGTTCTGCAGTGCCGGGTAATCCTCTTTGAGCACAGCCAGCCGGTCCCAGTTAAGTACCGAAAGGCTCGCACCCAGGCTTTTGGCGCTGACGGTCCAGACCGAGATGTCGAAAAAGGTCTCTGCCCCGAAGATTTCACCATCGCTCACCGTCTTGAAAGGGACATCAGTTCCATGTCTGGTGGTATAGAGCTGCACCCGGCCGCTATTCACCAGAAAGAGATTGGACAGAAAATCACCCTGTTTGACGATGATTTCACCACTGGTCGTATTTCTGGGCTGGGTGGCGTAGTAGAGCGCAGAAAATTCCTCGAGCGACAGCGCCTGGATCAGTTCGTCCCAGGTTGAAAGAACCATCGCGCTGAGCGATGAAGATTTTTCTTCTTCAATAATCTCGGCAGCGCTGATAATTTCGCGCAGCGCCATCGGTGCGCCGGAAATCAGCATTTGCCGGTACCGTTCAGCCTGGGCGAAGTCTTTCTTCCGGGCAGAACTGCCGATCAGCTCCAGAATGCGGGGTAAAAAAAGGTCCTGCTTGTTCTGGTCGAGCAGTTTTTGTATTTCCTGTTCGGTGGGCGAGAGTTTGCCAAGCCGCTCGATAGCAGATTTGGTATCCGGGGAGGGGCCGCCTGCAGTGCTTCGCACTACTGTTGTCTTGTCCAGATCGATCGGTTCCGCAGTGTTGGACTCCAGCCGGTCGAGCTGAAGCTGGGCCACCGCAATATGAGCCGCCTCCAGCGGCTGGCCTGCTTCCTGAGAACCTTCATATTTCTGCAGATATGCCTGCAGGGACTGCAGTGCTTTGCTGGTCCGGCAGTACCCGAGTACCTCGCATACGGCTGTGATCAGCTCGTTGCCGGAGGAAGAAGACAAGAGTTCCTGGTTCTCCAGAATGGGAGTAAGCACGGCCGCCACTTCGGGACCGGCCACCGAACGCAGCAGCCTGACATGCTGGGGCCGCAGCTTGCTCGTGTTTTCGTGGAACAAGCGCATCAGCACATTTTGTCTGATGTTGCGGTCCTTGAGTTTCTGACGAACGTTGAAGCAGCCTTCCTTGATGGCCTGGAACTGCTGGTCGTCGTCCAGGCCGATCAGCAGGGTACCGGGCGCCAGTTCCACCAGAAAATAGCGCCCGCCGTCAAATTGAAAATCTGCCGTTGCAGGGCTGCCCAGATCCTCGATCAGTCGGTACCAGAATGTGCCCAGTCTGGAATCCCCCGCTTTTTTGTCCCGGTGATAGTAGTAGAGCAGGTCTCCTTCGCCGGCAAACAGGAGCACTTCGTGCACCGAGGTGAATTGTGATATTTTATTTAGAAACGCATTCATGCAGATGTGTCGGCGATAACGGTGAACGGCTGAGCCCCTGCGGCTGGTTCACTATTATATTCAGGATTCCTCTCGAGACAACAGATCTTTTTGAATCTGCGAGTTTTTTACTGTCTCAGCGCCACTTCAATCAGAATGTCGTTCAGTTTCCGTTTCGGTACATGGTGGATATGCTCGGCGTCGCGCCAGTACTTGATATCGTCAGCGTTTTGTGTTTCTTCGAGAACCACCGACTCTTTCGGATAGCCCAGGGCGAGGACCAGCGAGAGTTCGAGATGCTCTTCCAGGCTGAACAGATCGGCGAGCTTCGGATTGAAGGCGCCGATCCGGCAGCCCCCGATGCCTGACTCCATCGCGCCGAGCAGCAGGTTCTGGGTGGCGATGCCCAGGTCGAACTGGGCCTCCTTGTCACTGCCTTTAAGCCAGTTCCGGTTCAAGAGGCAGAGGATATAGGCGCTGGGCTGTTCGCCCTCCACCGGGCCTTTCCAGTCGCTCAGATAACCGGCCCAGCCTAGGTAGGGAAAGATAGCCCGGCAGGAAGTATCGTCATTGAAGATAGCGTACTGCCAGGGCTGGCAGTTTCTGGCGGACCCGCCGAGGCGGGCCAGGTTGAGCAGATCGGTCAGTACCTGCTGGTCGATCTGTCCGGCTCTGCTCGAATCGGCGAAAGGTCCTGGTTTTTTCGATGAGTGCACGCATCTGGTTTCCCTCTCTTTTTCAGTGGTGATTTCTATTCACTCTGCTGCGTCGTTGTCAGCCGCCTCGTCTGAGTCTTCGGCGAGCCTGGCATAGCCGTCTTTGAGGCTTATCACGGCCCGGGGGGAAGCACCGCCCCTGATGATATTTTTGTTGCCGGCTTCAGCCAGGCGCAAACGTTCCGGGGCGACCGAAAGCTGTTCGATCAGGTGATCGATCACGGCCTGCTCACGCCTGAGACCGAGATCGGTCAACACATCATTGCTCACCTGGACCGGTCGCGGTGTTGCCGGGATGAATTTGTCGTCCGTGACCTCGATGTCCGTCTCGTCGATTTCCCCCTGGCCCGATTCCTGCCAGATCTTGAGCTTCATCAGCTCCAGTTCCTGTTTTTTCTGCCACTCGAGCTCACGTTTTCGGTTTTCCACCTCGACGCGGATCTGCTCGGCTTTTTCCAGTTCCTGCTGGAGCTCGGCCACATCGGACTCCGGGTCCGCCAGGCCGGTGATCTGCAGATCGATCAGCGGATAGGCGCTCAACAGTTCTGCGTAGCGGTTGAGCCGTTCGAAGCTTTCTCCGGTAAACTGGTCGGTGCCGGGTAAAAAGGTAACGAAATTTTTGTCCGCCAGATCCACGAATTCAGGATCGGCCAGCAGCAGCGGATTAATCGAGGCTTTGACCATGATCCGGGAAAAATAATCCAGCGCTTCATTGAGCACCGGACGCAGATACTGCTGGTTGGAGGAAAAAGACATGGTTACAGCGTCTTTGCCGCTCAACAGAGCCAGGGCGACAGCCAGCTCTGTTCCCGGCTGTTCGGAAACGAGATCGCTGAAGCTCAGCGTCGTTGCAGAGGCCGGCGCCTGCATATCCCAGGTGATGCTTTGGTTCACGTTCAGGGTCGTTTTTGTCGTATCCACACCCTTGATTCGCCCCTTGATCTGGTCGCCAAAAAGACTGAGCGGCAGCGAGGAGGCACTGAAACTGGTGGTGGCAGCCGGCGGGGATTGCAGCAGTTTACCCGAGCCTTCGAGTTTGAATGGAATCCCTTCGATGGAGCCGTTCAAGGATATTTCACCTGCTTTATTTGCGACCGGGTACTGCAGGCTCTGCAGGTCGCCGCTGATGCCGTTGAGCTCGAGTTTCAACGGCGGTCTGACCCGTTCGTCGATATAGTTTATCTGGGCGTTGGAAATACCCAGCCGATCGATGGCAAGCGTTGATTTTGCCAGCGCCAGATCAGGGTCCGCTCCATCGCTTACTGCTTCTGGCAGCAGGGTCTGGCGCAGAAAATCAGAAGCAAGCACCAGCGGGCTGGCTGCGTCGTTGGTTCTGCGCCAGGTGAATTCCGGTTGATCGACCAGCAGCTGCTTGATCGAGAGGCTCTGTCGGGTTTTGGACCAGTTAAACTGGTTGAGGCGGATCGAGGACGCCGTGAGCGAAGGGTCCTTGCTGCTGCCGAGCACCACGTTTTCCGCGGCCAGGTCACCGGAGAATACCTGTTGCGGGTATAAAAACGACCCCTTGATGGACAGGCTGGCCTGGTTTTCCAGCATTGTTTTGGAGTTGCTGAACCAGGAAAACAGCTGAATCGGTGTCAGGTTGGAGGCCGCAACTTCGGTATTGATCTGCAGCGGCGCGATATGCAGGCTGCCCCTGGCCGTGATTTCACTTTCTGCGTTAAGGCTGGCCGAGAAGACAAAGTTGTCTTTCTGGGTCTGCTGCTTTTCCAGTTGGTTGGCCTGAAATACCACGTCTCTTAAAACCAGTGCTTCAGGCGCTTTGGCTGAAGGGGCGTCCGTGATGGTTATCCGGCCGGAAAAATCGATGCCGTGCAGGATATGCTGGGTTGGCCGGACCGAAAAGTTTGCAAACAGATACGGCAGTCTGGCGCGCGCCAGCGCAACCGTGCTGTTCTGCAGATAGACATTGCCAAGGTCTGTTATGCCGCGGATTCTGCTGACCGGGTCGCAGCGCAGGTCCGGCGTTCGCAGCCACTCGACACCCTGGTCCTTGAGTACGACGTCCTTGATGCTCAGTTTGCTGCTCTTCAGTGAATAGTCGAACAGCCGGCCCTGGTTTGTATCAGAGGCAAAGGATTCGATCGACAGCAGCCCTTTGCAGATCAGCGGTTCCTGAAATATCCTTGGCTTCCCTGCCCAGAAATGGTGCGATCAGTGAGGCCGGTACATTGCTGAGCTGCAGGTTGCCTCCGGGATGATTCTGTTTGTCGAAAATGCCCTGCCAGGTGAAGAAGGCGGCGTTGGCACCGTGCTCTCCGCTGAGCCTGAAGGAGCTTTCCACCTCGGTCGGGAAGAGGCGGTCGTTGGTGAAGTCCTTGATGGAGAGCTGGATTGACTCCCAGCGCTGCAAGGTCTTGTTCTTCTGCTTATCAATGACGCTAAAGGTTCCGCCATCGGCAATCATCAGCTTGATGCTGATGGGTGGAATGACCGTATGCAGGTTGTCTTCCGGCGGGGGACGCAGCGCCATCGGCGCCAGACTGGCCAGGGTGGCAGCGAGCGATGTGTCTTCAATACTGTCGGAGACGATGGCTGGCTCCCGGAGCAGGATCGACTTGAAACTGAGCGCCCGTGTGAACGGCTCCATTTCTCCCTCGAGCTTTGCATTGGGGATGTTCAACGACATCTTGGCATCCCGGGATTCGAGGTTGAGATCAGAGGTTTCCAGGTCGAAGCGTATCTTGAACCGGCTGCCCTTCTCCTGCTCCGGTGAAAAGGTCAGGTGCAGGACGCCGTTGGCTGTGCCTTTGCTGATGTCTACCGGCAGGGTCAGCGGCAGGTAGTCGAAATAGAGCGGAATATCGATATCGTTGATGTCGCAGCTCAACTGGGTCTGCCGGTTCGGCAGGCCGGCGCCGATCGAGGCCTCGCCGGTCAGCGATACCGGGCTGCCGTTGATCACCGCCGAGAAGCGGGGGTGGATATAGGAATCGGTCTGGTAAGGAAAATTCGAGATCACCGGCAGTGCCAGTTCGATGTCCCTGATCACATGTTCTTTGCCGGCGATGGTATCCTCGATGATCACCCGCGATTCGGCAATGGAGATGTTGTTCAGCGAAAACAAAAAGGGCAGCTCGGCAAAATCCATAATATCGGAGTGGTCCCTGAGCCGTTTGCCGCCCAGCAGATAGGAGATATTGTAGGTTTTGTCTGCCTCTCTGATGATGTGCAGTTTGAGCCGCTCCAGGCGCATTTCGCTGCTGGTCAGCTCGCCGCGCAGCAGCGAGAGAAAGTCGAGATTGATGCGCAGGTCGTCGATGGAAAGAAAGCGGTCGGCGGGCTTGCCGTCTTCGATGGTTTCAGCCGAGACATCACGCATCACCAGTTTGAAGTTATAGGGGTTGAAGCTGGTCCTGCCGACGCTGAGCAGGACATTTGCATTTTCCTTCAGATAGGTTGGCAGGCTGTTCTCGATCAGATACGGCACCAGCAGATAGCCCGCCGCGCTGTAGAGGCCGAAGAGCAGCAGCAGAATGGTGAACCAGACACCCAGCTTCCTGCCGGAGCCGCTCGTTTCGCGTATCCTCGGGTCGGCCGGCGGGCGCCGGGTGGAACGCGGCGCTTCAGGCGGTCCGGCAGCCTGACCAGGTTTTGAGGATTTGGCGGGCTTGCCTGCTTTTGCTGGTTTTACCGGCTTTGCCTGCCTTTGCGGTTTTTTCGGCGAACCCTTTTTATCGCGCGTCGGCTCGGGAGCCGGGTCTGGAGGTGTATCGGATATGGGTATGGAACCGTAGATATCGTTTGGTTTTTCAGTCATCGATAATGCTTTAAATAGAGATCAGATCACAAGGATATAATATACATTTAAAATGAGTATCGGTAGATGTATGAGATTATCGAGCAAAAGTCCACCCCTGATACGCAGCGGGGGCCGAATTCAGGCAAAAATCTGGTTGAGGCGGATCAGCGACCTGCCGGCGGGGTGCAAAATATCTTTTGCAGTAATTCCTGAATTATTTGAGCAGGATTCATACTGATCATAACTTTTTGTAATTTTGACTAATTTTTCTTTTCAATAATGGTTCTTCCTGCTATACATAAGGTACCATAAAAAGAATGGGCGGCAGCCGTTTGAAAAGGGCGGCACCGTCACGTCCGGCAAGTTTTAACCATCTGGTTTCATGCTCGAATTCGTCAAAATCATCCGCTGGCAGGATATCGTCGATATCCTCGTAGTGAGTTTTCTCGTCTACCAGCTTATCTCCATCATCCGGGGCACCCGCTCGGTTCAGATGGTGCTGGGCCTGGTGGTGCTGGTCGGGGTTTATTTCATGGCCCGGCTTCTCGACCTGGTGACGCTGCTCTGGCTGCTGCAGACCTTTCTCAGCTCCCTGTTCATCATTATCATCATCGTTTTTCAGGATGATATCCGGCGGGCGCTGACCCAGGTCGGCAGGTCGCCGTTTCAAAGGTCGGTGGATATGGCGGACAAGGACATCGAGGAGATCATCCGCACGGTGTTCTACCTGTCCAAGCGCCGTATCGGCGCGCTGATCGTGATCGAGCGCGATATGGGGCTGCGCGATTACCTGGAGTCGGGGTTTCATATCGATGCGCTGCTGAGCCGTGAGGTGCTGATCTCGATCTTTATGCCGGTATCGCCGCTGCACGACGGCGGGGTGGTCATCAGAAAGGGCAGGATCCAGACCGCCGGCGCCATCCTGCCGCTGACCCAGAACCCATACATCGACAAACATTACGGCACCAGGCACCGGGCGGCGATCGGTTTGTCCGAAGAAACCGATGCGGTCATCCTGGTGGTATCCGAGGAGACCCAGGGCATATCGCTGGTGCAGCACGGGGCGCTGACCGCGGTGAGCGACGAGATCTCGCTGACCAACAGCCTGCGGGCTATTTTCATCGGCACCAAGGAGACTTCGAAACACTCCTGGAAAAACTGGTTTTCAAAGCAATGAAGCCCTTCAACCTGCAATACTGGAAGCGCCTGATCGCCAAAGAATGGCTGCCGGCGCTGATCTCGCTGTTACTGGCCGTCGTGCTCTGGTACAACGTCGGCGGTGAGCAGACGGTGGACACCTCGGTGATGATTCCGGTGGAGGTGATAAACCTGCCGCGCCAGCTGGTCATCTCCAACCAGTTCAAAAAGGAGATCGAAGTCACGGTCAACGGACCACGAACCTTGATCCTCGAAATGGAAAACCAGCAGATCAGCCGCCAGATCGATCTGTCCCAGGCAACGCCGGGCACCACGGTAATCACCAATGATGTCAGCTCGATTGATCTGCCGCGCGGTATCGATGTGCTCAGAATCCAGCCCGCATCGATTATCCTGTCGCTTGACACCTTGGTGCAGAAGACCTTTCCGGTCAATCCGGTAACCAGCGGCACCCCGATGGTCGGGTATATCCTCAAAGGCTTGAAGATGGACCCGGAGGTGATTGCCATCACCGGTCCGGAAACGGTGCTTACCCAGTACGAGGTGCTGCGCACCAAACCGATCAATATCAATGGGCTGCGCCAGTCGGTGCAGCGTCAGGTGCCGCTCGATCTGGAGCCGGCCATCGTCGACCTGATCGGGGAGACGACCATTACCGCGGACATCACCATCGGTCTCGAGGTGGTGCAGAAGGAGTACACGCTGCCGATCCCGCTGCTTAAAAACAGTGCACCCGGCACCAAAAAGAAGGTCCGGGTTATCGCCTCGGTGCCGCAGTACCTGCTGGACCAGAAAATAAAGATCGACGATTTCCTCTCGGTGCTGGTGGTCGAGGACGAGGAAAACAATGTGGCCCTGATCAAGGTAATTCCCGGCAAAGAGCTCGAACTGCCGGTGGAGATCGTCCAGGTAGACCCGGAAGCGATCCAACTTCAGAAAAAGCAGGAACCAGCAGCCGGCCGAGCCAGCAGAGCAGGAAAAACCACCTGATAATGGTGACCAGACACAGGCTGCGCCTTAAGC
>CAWGPM010000005.1:230000-533449 GCA_963824415.1 uncultured delta proteobacterium | reverse complement strand
AGACCGGCTACCCCGATACTGACGGGAAATACGGATATCTTCTTGCTGGGCGGGGTCGCTGGTTAAGGCGAGTGGATGGGTTTCAATATACTGGCGCAACCGTTCCGCCAGAACTGCAGATGATGAGGCGGTTGTATTGAGTGCCAGGACCAATAATTCATCGCCGCCATAGCGTGCTGCTATGTCTGAGTCGCGAATTTCCTTCAGGAGCAGTTTCCCTAGGTGGCTCAGGAGCAGATCACCGGCCTGATGGCCATGGGTGTCATTGATCTGCTTGAAGTAATCGATATCTATCAGAAGCACTGACAGCGGCATGCCGTAGCGTCTGGCTCGGCCGAATTCCTCTTTGAGTCTGCGATCCAGGTACCGGCGATTGTAGATCCCCGTCAGAGGATCGGTGATGCTTTCCTGTTCAAGCAATGTCACGCGACGAACATCGAACGCGGTCTGCAGAGACAGACTGGTTGTCAACCAGACGAAAAGGGCGCCGAATAAGAATATACAGGGCACTATGAAATCCTGCCAACTTGAGTAACGATCCCAGTAAGTAACGGTATGGATTATGTAGCCGATAATCAGTAAGGCGATCAAAATCGTCAATTCATACCAGCATCGGCGCACCTGTCCGGATGGAAGTTGGGTGATCAAATTGCGAACCGGGAGCAAGGCAACGATTAACACGCAAACACCTGCAATTACCAAACCGTTTGCAATTACATTGAGCATGTCTATAAACCTCTAAAAATCAAAGACATAGGAATGAGAAGGCAGGCCATATCTCAATATCTGCCTTTTCTTTGGGCTCCTGGCTTGGCCCCTGCCACATGTTACCTTAGCAGATCACCCAGGTGTTTACTAATGGATCCGCGTCCCGGAAAATCATGTCATTTGCTGCAGTTCAGCTGCACTTAAATATAATGAGATACTCTATTGTAAAAGGTTTGGCAGGCCCTGAAACCGAAACTAGAAATGTTATTTTTTGTGCTGCTAAAAGGCGGTCTTGGAACAATACGACTTGAACAAATTACTCCAAAGGTCTCCACTGATACAGGCCGAAAAACCTAACAACTTGTAATTTGTCTTTCGCTCAAATATATTATTATTTTACGATTAATGCGCAAGAAAATTATTCCAGACATCGAGGACTGCAATGGGCTTGGATCCCGCTCAAAATAAAATCGTCGAGCTGCTTATCCTTCAGGAACAAAAAATTTCTGAGCTTTACGCGCTTTTTGCAAGACAATTTCCGCAACAGGAAGCTTTTTGGGAAAATCTTTCCATCGAGGAAAAAAAGCATGCCCAGTGGCTGGAAAAATTGTTTGAAGCGGCCCAAAGCGAAAAAATAATCTTTAATCAAAAGAAAATCACGATACACACGTTGAGTGCATTTATAAAAAGACTGGACGATATTTTAAGCAAAGCAAAGCGGGGGGAGTTCACTCTTACAAGCGCTTTGCATTGTGCAGTGGATTATGAATCATCTCTTATAGAAAAAAATATTTTTTCACACTTTGATTCACCTCATGAAAAAATCGATGAAATCTTAAAGAAAATTCAGAGTGAAACTGAAAATCACGTTGAGTCGATCAAAAAGGTTCAGATATACGTAAAAGGAATTAATCAGTGATTACGCTGTTTGATAGACCTTAAACGACTGGAACTAGACAGGTGTAAAATTCAAAAAAACTCAAGCCCGTTTGACTCGTGCAACAAATCCCCCGCTTCCGTCTTCAACAATAGCCTGAAAATATCCTTCTTTGCTGGCAGGGGAACAGAAATGCTGTCCCACTAGGCACTTTTTCACCCCTGTCTCAGACAAATCTCCAGCAGGGCGGGGCCGACCGTATTCCAGTCGACGCAGGGGAGCCTGAACCCTCTGGGTTGGATCAGCGGGCAGCCAAATGCCGCATCGTCCACATAGATATTGCCGTAGGCCTTGGGGCTTTCGGTCCAGCTGTCCTGGTCGGGGTTGTGGTTGACGCCGTGGAGCCTGATGCCATTGTCTTCGAGGTAGTTGACCGCATCGCTCAGCAGGGTACCGCCGTAGGAAGTGTCCGAGCGCATGGTGAACAGGATCAGTTTGGCGCCTTGGTCCTGCAGCCGTTGCAGCCAGTGAAGGGCATGGGGGACGGGCGCACCGATTTCCGGATAGCAGTGGTCCACGACGGTTCCGTCGAAATCTACGCAGATATACATGACAATAGTCCGGTCAGCGCCTTTCAGTGGTCCTGAAAGGACCTGTTCTTGTATAGTTTCCGGCTGACAATGGTCAATAAGATGGCAAATACGGCCGCGGCGATGCCGAGCAACACGTTGAAAAAAGGCGGCGCCGCCAGCGCGATTCGGATCAGCACCACGGTAAAGGCGGCCTCGATCGCGGAAAAATGACTCCGGGGGATGAGCTGTGCAGGCCCGCCGGTGATCAGGCCCAGCCGCTTGAGCTCGATGCAGAACACCCCGGCCAGGAAGAACATCACCAGGAACAGGGAGATTTTCTTGTGCAGCTTATCGTGCTCCCAGAGATGGTGCAGCGGATCGAAGAGGTGGGTGATTTTTTCAAATATCAGGTTCATCGATGCCGGGTTTTGCCGCCTGTCGATAAGCAGCGGTTACTGCGAGTTAACAGGCTAATTTTAAGGTATCAATGCGATTTTCTCATGGATTGGGCGAATACTCTAACACGTTGCCCGCGCTGCGACAACCGATATGCAGGACGGCAAGGCCTGTCAAGCAAAGGGATGGGGGCGGGATGGGGACAGCTCAGGCGGGCTCCGTTTTGGAGAGGATGTTGTCGATAACCTCCATGAACACCCTGGTGTCGATCGGTTTGGCCAGATAGCCGTTCATTCCGGCGGCCAAACATTTTTCACGGTCGCCGTGGACCGCGTGGGCGGTCATCGCAATGATCGGCAGCCGGGCGATGATGGGATTTTTGTGGTTTCTGATGGCCCTGGTGGTCTCGAAGCCGTTCATCTCCGGCATCTGGATATCCATCAGAACCAGATCGTAACGGCTCTGCTCCAACTCTTCCAGCACTTCACGGCCATTCATCACCGCGACCACCTGCCAGCCCTGCTGTTCGAGGACCGCAACGGCCAGGGTCTGGGAAATTCGATCGTCTTCGGCCAGCAGAATGCGATAGCCTTTTTTCATAAGACTTCCAGCGTGGCGCCGCTCAGCTGAGGTCTCAGTGCTGTCGAGGGCCGTTTTGACCGGCGCGGGCACGCTGAACGGCAGCCTGAAGTAGAAACAGCTCCCCGAGTCCGGGCTGCTGTCCAGCCAGATAGTGCCGTCCATCAGTTCGACCAGCTGGGTGGAAACCACCAGTCCGAGGCCGGTTCCCTTGTACGATTCGTTGCCAATGGTCTCGACCTGGGTATAAGCGTCGAATATTTTCTTCTGCTGATCCTCGGGTATGCCGATGCCGGTGTCAGACACCGAAAACAGCAGGGAGACCTGGCCCTGCTTGGTATCGAACGACTCGGGTTCGATGCTGATTCTAAGCTTGATCTCACCGGCTTCGGTAAACTTGATGGCGTTGCCGATCAGGTTCAAAATGATCTGGCAGAGCCGGTTGGGGTCGCCGATCAGAATTTCGGGAACGTTGGGCTCTATGACTGCCGTCAGGGTAAGATCCTTGTGGGCGGTTTGAACCCGCATCAGGCTGAGCGGGGCAGCCAGGGTGTTGCGCAATTTGAAGGTCGCCTTGACGATACTGAAGCGCCCCGCCTCGATCTTGGAAAAATCCAGAATATCGTTCACCAGGTTGAGCAGCCGGTCAGACGAAGTCCGGACCATTTCCAGATAGAGCCGCTGCTGATCGTTGAGCTCCGTGTCGAGCAGCAGGTCGGTGATGCCGATAATGCCGCCCATGGGCGTCCTGATCTCGTGACTCATATTGGCCAGAAAGGTGCTCTTGTTCTGCTTGGCAGTCTCGGCCTTGCGCTTGGCCTTGATCAGTTGATCGACGCTTTTCTTGCGCGACAGGGCGTAGCCGATGTGCCGGGCGACATAGAGCAGCAGATCCTTGTCCTTTTCGCTGTAGTGCGTCTCATCGTAGCTCTTGATCGCCACCGCCCCGGAGATGTCTTTGAGATTAAACGGTATGCCCAGCCAGGAGGAAGGCTTGGCGCCGATATAAGCGATCTTGTTGGCCTCGCAGAATGTGTCGAAATTATCGGGTCCAAGCAGGATCGGCGTGCCGTTTTCGATCAGGTAGCCGGTCAGAGAGCGTTTCTGGCCGGGGCCAAAGGTCAGCCGTTTGCCCTGGAGTTGGGAATCGAAGATATCGACATAATAGGGAAAAGATATGATGGTGTCGTCACCGGTCTTGTGGGCCAGGGCAATGAAGAAGTTTTTCGACGGAAGCAGCCCGATGACGATCTTGTGCAGGGTTTCGTAGAGCTCATCGATGCTGTCGACGCTATGGGTCGCCTCGCTGATCTGGTAGAGCACGGACTGCAGATGCTCGGCGCGTTTGAGCTCGTTGATCGTCTGTTTCTGGGCTTTGATGGTCCTGGTGTGTTTGAAATGCCCGCCGATCACCGCGGCCAGTGCCCCGAAGCCTTCCAGCCGGTGGGGAATGAAATAGCTGTTCTCGGCATGGCCGCAGTAGAGCAGTCCGAAGAGCTCCCGATCGTTGAAAATCGGGGCAATCAGATGGGCGTTGTTGCCGGTCTCGCGAAACAGCTCGGTTTCATCATCTGGTTTGAGCACACGGGGTTGCCGCGACTCGCTCACCTCGGCAACAGCCGGTGAATCGAGTTCGATATGGGCAGGGATATGAAACGAGCGGGAGTTGAACAGGTCGCCAAAGCCGGTTTCCGGCGGCAGCAAGCGGCGCGACTCCGGCTCGAGGAGAAATATCTCGCAATGGGCGCTTCCCAGTGCCGGAAAGACCCGGTTATGGAGCACGAGGCAGGTATCGATGATCGTGTCCGCACCCCGCAGCGAGCCGGCAAGCTCGGCGATCAGGTGCAGAAAATCTGCCGATTCCTGGATTATCGATGGATAGTGTTTCGTCATCACTGCTCAAACACCGGTAAAACATTCGAGGCTAAATTGATCCGGGTGAGCTTTAAATTAAAAAAACTCATAATATCCTAGCACAAAAGGCACAGTACATTAAAGGATTCGAGGAAAATAAATGAGGGTAGACCGCGATTCAGCCCTTGAAGCGCTTGAAATATTCCTTCTTCAAGCGGTATTTCTGCATCTTGTTGTAGAGCGCCCGGGGCGTCAATCCTGCATGGTGGGCCGCCTCGTCAACCCTGCCGCGGGTGTGGTTCAGAAGCTCGATCAGATACCTGCGTTCGGCCTTCTTGACTTCCTGGACGCGGTAAGTCTTCAGGGGCACACCGGGCTTGAAAGCCGCTTGGGCCTGCTGGTCTGGCGCATCAGTGCTTTCATCTGACGGGCTGGCGATGGCAATCAGGTTGCCGGTGATCATATTGCTATCGGCCAGCATTACCGCCCGTTCGATCACATTCTGCAGCTCCCGGATGTTGCCTTCCCAGAACTTGGAATTCAAGCGCTTCATCGCGGTGGTATCGATGCCCTGGACGTAGTCGCGGCCGTCTCTTTTCTTTTTGTTGAGAAAGTGGGTTGCCAGAAGTCCTATGTCCTCTCTGCGTTCGCGCAGCGGCGGTATGCGTATCGGCAACACCGCGATCCGGTAGTAGAGATCCGAACGCAGTTTCCCCGTGCTGAGTAATTCCTGCGGGTCGCGGTTGGTGGCCACGATCAGCCTGAAATCGGTGGCTATTTCGACATTGCCCCCGAGGCGCTGCAGGCTTTTTTCCTGCAGCACCCGCAATAGTTTGACCTGCATCGCTTCGGACATGGTCTCGATTTCATCGAGAAACAGCGTGCCGCTGCTGCTGTGTTCGATTTTGCCGGTGCGCCGGCCGGCGGCGCCGGTGAAGGCCCCTTTTTCATAGCCGAAAAGTTCCGATTCGAGCAGCGTATCGGGCAGGGCGCCGCAGTTGACCGCCATAAACGGACCGGTGCGCCGCTGGGATTCGTTGTGCAGGATGGAGGCGAAGAGTTCCTTGCCGGTGCCGGTCTCGCCGTGCAGCAGCAGAGCGGAGCGGGTCGGGGCGATGTCCTTGATCAGATCGATGAGCTTGAGCACGGAAGGCGACTGGGATACGAGCGCCTCCAGCCCGGGCCTTGGCTCGATGATGCCGGCCAGAAAATTTTCCCGGCGCTGCGCCTGCCTGGTGATGTCCATCTTGTAGAAGCGCTCCACCCAGGCAGGCGGCCCGCTGCCTTCGGGCAGCACGGTGACTTCCAGATCACCTTTGAATCGGGCAGATCCGGCCGAAGCTTCAGCCTGAACCAGAAAAACAAACGGAGGCGTGCCTATTGAATAATGGTGCTTTAAAGGCAGGGCGCCGCTGTCCGGATGGCGGCCGTTGATCAACCACAGGTCGAAAACCCTTGAAAATGCGGTGGTTTTGAACTCGGTCAGCGAGTCCGCGGAGAAAATCTTCGCGGGCTGTGTATTGCGCCCGGAGAAACAGGCTCTGATTTCACCCAGGCGACGCTCGAGACCGAAAACCAGGATGTTATACATGGTCTAAACCTTTGCGGACTTTTGCTGAACTCGGAGGAACGACACGTTATCTATTAGAAATGTATCACAGCGCTTCTGCGTGGTTCAAATGAAAAGCATCTCCAGGTTCCTGGTAGGCAGGAAAAATATGGTGCTGCCGGTTATGTTGTTGAGCCATGTGCGCAAATGCGATATGAAACGAAAGATGAACAAGCGTGCACATGATGCATTACCAGGTACCAGATCGACTGGAGCTAACAACCGCAGGATATGGAAATCCTTTCTGAAGAGCAGATAATCGACAGGATAAACCGCGGCATCGCCTTTTCCGCCTGTATCGACTCAGAAGCGTTCAGCCTCAGCGTCGAGCGCTATCAGCCGCTGGTGGTGACCGCGATTCACGACGGTAACCGGGTGGCGCCGCAGTATCGCGAGAAAATGCGGCTTGGTGAGAGTAAGCGCAGGTTCGAGGAGGATCCGTATACCGGAGATATTGCCGTCCATTTTCCGATTTCTGTCAGAGTGCACGATTCGCGCTATAGTTACGACCTCAACCGCAGCCCCGAGTCGTGCATCTATGAGCAGGCCTGGGGGGAGCAGGTCTGGCGCGTTCCGCTGAGCCAGGCGGAGCAGGACCAGCTGCGCAGCTCGCACGCTGTCTACTACCGGGTTCTTCAGGCTCTGCTGGCTACGCTGCAGAAACGTTTTAAGCGGTTTGTGTTCTACGATCTGCATTCCTATAACTACAGCCGGATCGGAGGTTCGCCGCCGCTGTTCAATATCGGCACCCATTTTATCGACCGCAGCGAGTTCGAGCCGGTAATTGCGCATCTGCTTGCCGGGTTGCGGCAGATTCGGCTGCCGGATCTTGAGACGCGGGCCGTCTGCGACGAGGTGTTTCTCGGCCAAGGCTATCAGGCCGCTTTTGTGAGCGCGAACTATCCACGTTCACTGTGCCTGCCGCTGGAGCTCAAGAAGGTGTTCATGGACGAGCAGCACTGCACCTTGAAAGAAGAAGTTTTCGAAATACTCACGCCGTCGCTGGTAAAGGTACTGCAGAACAACAGCACCTTTTTTATCAAGCACTGCGGAATCACGTAGGAGACATTGCATGATCCTGATTCGCTCCGAAGAAGACCAAGGGCTCAAACAGGCGGCAACGCTGCTGCAGGATTCCGCCAAAGTGGTGGCGCTGACCGGCGCCGGCATATCGGTGGGCAGCGGCATTCCCGATTTCAGGAGTCCCGGCGGCCTGTGGAGTATCTATGAGCCCGATGAATATGCGACGCTTTCGGTGTTTCGCAGCCAGCCGGCCAAGGCCTGGCAGCTGTACCGCGCCCTGGGCGAGGTGTTGCTCGGCAAAACGGCCAATGCGGCGCATCGGGCGCTGGCTGAAATGGAGCGGCGGGGAATGCTGGCGGGCGTGGTCACCCAGAACGTCGACAATCTCCACCAGCAGGCCGGCAGCCGGGTTGTTCTTGAGATCCACGGCGACCATCAGCACCTTCAGTGCCTCGACTGCGAGCACCTGGAACCGGTAGTCGAACAGCACTACCGGATGCAGGACATACCGCTCTGTCCGGTCTGTTCAGCTGCGCTGAAGCCCAATGTGGTGCTGTTCGGGGAACCGGTCAGGATGTATGAGGAAATCGAAAACCTGGTAGCCGATTGCGACCTGCTGCTGGTGGTCGGCACCTCAGCCCAGGTCTATCCGGCGGCGGGGCTGCCGTTGACCGTTAAGCTGGGCGGCGGCCGGGTATTCGAATTCAATCAGGAACCGGCACTGGGCCGGGACCAATTCAGCGGGCTCAGCCTGATGCCCGATTTCTTCTTTGAAGGTGACGTGGTCGAAACCCTGCCCCTGCTGCTGGCCGCCCTGGACTCCAGATCATGAAAAACCTCAGTAATGCGGCCCTGTACCGGGTGTTTCTGCCTTTTGCCGCAGGCTATTTCATTTCCTACCACTTTCGGGTGGTCAATGCGGTGCTGGCCCCGAACCTGGTTGCCGATCTCGGTATCGGGCCCGCCTCGCTCGGACTGCTCTCCTCGGTCTATTTTATAGCCTTTGCTTCCTTTCAGCTGCCGCTCGGGGTGCTGCTGGACCGCTACGGCCCGCGGCGCACCGAGGGGGTACTGCTGCTCTTTGCCGCCCTTGGCGCGTTTATCTTCGGCCGGGCCGAGAGCCTGGCCGGCCTGGTGGCGGGCCGGGCCCTGATCGGATTCGGGGTTTCCGCCTGCCTGATGGCCGCCTTCAAGGCCTATACCGTCTGGTTCGACCGGAAGAACTGGCCCCTGATCAATGGCTGTCAGATGGCCAGTGGCGGGCTCGGTGCGCTGGTGGCGACCTCGCCGGTGGAGATGCTCTTGGGCTATACCGACTGGCGCACGGTGTTTTACCTGCTGGCCCTGGCCACTCTGGGGGTTGCGCTGCTGATTTTTTTCGTGGTTCCCGAACAGGACAAAAAACCCGCGGCCGAGTCGTTGGCCAGCCAGCTCGGCGGCATCAAAGAAGTCTTCAGCAGCCTCACCTTCTGGCAGATCGCGCCACTGGTGTCACTGTCCCAGGCGAGCTTTTTGTCGATCCAGGGGCTCTGGGCCGGTCCCTGGCTGCGCGATGTGATCGGGCTTTCCCGGGCGGCTGCCGCAGCGCTGCTGTTCTGGGTTGCGGTGTCGATGATCATCGGCTGGATCGTTTCAGGCTGGAGCGCCGGGCGCCTCGCGGCTCGAGGCATTTCGCTGATGACCACCACGGTGAGCTATCTTTGCATATTCATTATCCTGCAAATCCTGGTGATGCTCGTACCGGTGTCATGGAACACACTCATCTGGTGCCTGTTCGGTTTTGTCGGGGTGACGCCGATTATCGCCTATGCGGCGTTAAGTCAGTTCTTCCCGCTGAACCTCTCGGGCCGGGTCACCACCGGGGTCAATCTGCTGGTCTTCGTGGCCGCCTTTTCCGGGCAGTGGGTGATCGGGGCGATCATCGAGCAATGGCCGATCGGGGCCGACGGCAGCTACCATGTGCAGGGCTTCAGATACGGTTTTTCACTGATGATCGCACTGCAGATCGCCGCTCTGGTCTGGTATTTTCTGGCCGGGCGTATTATCAAGACTAAACAGCAGGAAAAAAACGAAACACCATAACGTAAAGCCAACGGAGAATACCATGCAGAACGGCTCATTTACGGGTTCCTCGCGCTATGTCCTGGACCAGGAGCTTGCCAAAATCGTCAATATCTCTATCGCGCTGGAGATGCCGTTGCTGCTCAAGGGCGAGCCGGGCACCGGCAAAACCATGCTGGCCCATGCGATCAGCGAAAGTCTCGGCCTGGAGCTGATCGTGCTCAATGTGAAATCGAGTATGAAGCTGGTGGAGGCTCTCTACCAGTACGATACCCTGACCCGTCTTAACGACAGCAGGTTCGGCGATTCTTCCAGAAATGTCGCCGAAATCAACGACTACATCAGGATGGGCAAGATCGGTCAGGCCTTCGTCTCGAAGACTCGCTGCGTGCTGCTGATCGATGAGATCGACAAGGCCGACAGCGATTTTCAGGATGACATGCTCGATGTGCTGGACCAGATGCAGTTCGATATCATTGAAACCGACGAGGTGGTCAGCGCCCATCTGCGGCCGGTGATCATCATCACTTCCAATGCCAAGAAAGATCTGTCCGACCCGTTTTTGGGGCGCTGCAACTTTCACCATATCGCCTTTCCCGAACCGGCCATGATGCAGCGCATCATCGAGACGCATTTTCCAGATATTTCCCGGATTCTGGCTGAAAATGCAATCTCGCTCTTCTATGAGCTGCGCACCATCGAGGCGATCGAGAAAAAACCGGCCACCCGGGAGTTGATCAACTGGATTCGAGCGCTGCTGGCCGACCCGGATTTCAGCGAGGGCAGCCTGCTCAAGAAAGAGATTCCGTATCTCGGCGTGCTGTTCAAAAAGAGCGGGGATTATCAGAAATCGAGTCAGGCCGTGCAGAAGCGCGGCTTTTTCAGAAACTGATCGCAGCGGCCATGTTCGAGACCTTCTTCTACCAGCTCAAAGCGGCCGGACTGCCGGTCAACCCGACCGCTTTTCTGACCCTGCATCGCGCCATGGACGGCGGGCTGGTCAATTCGCTCGACGATTTCTACGTGGCGGCGCGGGCGATCCTGATCAAGAGCGAGAAATACTTCGATCGCTATGATCAGGTCTTTGCGCATCTGTTCAAAGGAGCGGCGCCGCCCGATGCGCAGTACGAAGATATTGATTTCTGGGCCCATGCGATGCTCGACGAGTGGCTGAAAAATCCGCAAGCGACTGCCCGGGCGCTCGGCCTCGATGAGAATGAACTTCAGCACAAGACGGTGGATGAGCTGCTCGACTATTTCAGGCAGCGGCTGCGTGAGCAGAAGGGCAGGCACGACGGCGGTTCGAAGTGGATCGGCACCGGCGGCACCTCGCCGGTCGGTCACTCGGGCCATCACCCCGGCGGGATGCGGGTCGGCGGCGAGTCCCGCAATCGATCGGCGGTGCAGGTGGCGGCCGAGCGGCGCTATCGCGACTACGGGATGGACCGGATGCTGGCCAGCGACTCCATCGGGGAAGCACTGAAACGGCTCAGACACATGGTGCCGCGGGGGGCCAGAGACCAGCTCAATATCGATGAGTCCATCTACCAGACCATGAAAAACGGCGGGGAGATCGAGATCGTCTTCGAACCCAGCGTGGTGGACCGGCTCAAGATAATCCTGGCCATCGACAACGGCGGCTGGTCGATGGAACCCCATGTGGAACTGGTGCAGACCCTGTTCTCCTATGCCCAGTCGCAGTTCAAGCGCATCAAAACCTATTACTTCCACAACACCATCTACGACACGCTCTGGGAGGATCCGACCAGGTACCGCAGCCCGGTCTCCATAGACAGCCTGAGCGGAATGGATCCGGACACCAGATTCATCGTGGTCGGCGACGCCTCGATGGCGCCGTACGAATTGATGGTGCCGGACGGCTCCATCTACGCGTTTGAGCGCAGCGGCAGGCCGAGCATCGAGCGGCTGAGCTATCTGGCCGAGACCTTTGCCCACTCTGTCTGGCTCAACCCGGTCGCCAGACAGAGCTGGCGCTACACCCGGACGATTGCAATGATCGGCGAGATTTTTCCGATGTTCGAGCTGTCCCTGGACGGACTGGAACAGGCGGTTTCGCAGCTGATGCAAAAGTAGTCGGGAGACGGCCGTCGCTTCAGCGAACGGTTCCGAAATATTCGCTGACCTCTGCATCGTGCGCGCCACCGCAGCAGCGCCTGTCCGGAAAATTCCTTGCCCGGAACTCGGCGATATACTAGAGTGTACTACAGATGTATCAGAAGGCCCGCTCGTGGTCATTCAGCAGATAATTCACCGAAATAAATGCAATCAGGCAGTTTTGTGGAGAACATATGAAAGTCGCCATAGAACGGATTCGCATCGATGAAGATACCCGAATCAGAAAAGACGTTGGAAACCTTGAACCGCTCCAGCAGTCCATCTCCCAGGTCGGCCTGATAAACCCGGTCCTGATTGATGAGCAGGGTAAGCTGGTGGCGGGTTACCGCCGTCTGAGCGCCTGCCGGAATCTGGGTTGGGAGGAGATAGAGGCCACGGTGGTCACCCTCGAGGGTGATGAGCTGCAGATGCTCGAGGTGGAAGTGGCCGAAAACCTGCACCGTAAGGATTTTACCCCGGACGAGATCCTGGCCACCCAGAAACGGCGCGAGGAGATCATCGAGTCCCGCCGGAAAAAGGGCTGGTTCGAGCGTTTCTGGCTGTGGCTCAAGAACCTGTTTGGCGGGCAGCCGGCTCCTGCTGCGTCGGCTGCTCCTGCTGCTCCTGCTGCGCCGTCTCGTCCAGCCGAGCGTGGCGCTTCGCCTGATCAGCCTGCCAAAAGCGAGCAGACTGAGCAGAAAAAGGACGTCCCGGCCAAACCCGAGAGCAACGATACGGATTCTGCCCAGCCGAAACAGGACGCGGCCGACAATCCGGAGCGCGTCAAGGCCGAAGATACCAGATGTAAAATCGCGTCGAGCCGCAGCGACTGCCCCGAGAAGCGGCGAGATTACCGAAAAAGACGGTATACGCCATATCAAGTGGCGCTGATTTCTGCTTCGAGCCGGTTCGCCCGAGGCTCCGCTTTTACCTGATTGCCGACATCGTACGCCAGCTGTTCAGCAGACCGAGCCAGGCCTCAATACGCTCCCTCCACGAAAAATTGATCCCAAGACCATAATACTCAATGGCTGTCTGATCGTCAGGCTGCACCTGCGCCCCTGGTTTGGTGGCGCCTGCGATGATTTATCTTTGCTATTATCAGGCTTCCCAAGTACATTTTGTAGTTTGTCTATTTTTTCGCTCTCCGCTGCCAGATAAGGTGTGGGGAGGCAGAGCGGTAACCTGAAAACGGGATCGGATGTGCCGGTTTTTGAATACGAAGCCCTGAGCTCGAAAGGAGCACGAAGCAGGGGAATCATCGATGCCGAGAGTGAGGCCATGGTCCGCCAGCAGCTTCGCGCCGACGGCATGTTTCCGGTCGTGGTGGTACTCTCCGGGGTCTCGCGCCAGACCTCAGCGAAAGCAAAAATGGGCCGTCTGTTTTCTTTTGAGCGCATCGGAAAATCTGAGATTACGGCCTTTACCCGGCAGCTTGCCACGCTGCTCGGCGCTGGAATTCCGCTTGATGCCGCGTTGGCTTCGCTGGCGGAACAGACCAAAAGCCCGGCCCTGAAAAAACAGATCGCCCAGCTCAAGCAATCCGTCAGCACCGGCGAGTCGCTGAGCAGCGGGTTGCAGCATCTGCAGGATCAGCAGCGCTTATTTTCCGCGATGTATATCAATATGGTGCGGGCCGGCGAAGCATCCGGTTCGCTGGACCGGGTGTTGTCTCGTCTGGCCGACTACGGTGAGCGCTTCGAAGAGGTACGAGGACGATTGCGAGCAGCACTGATCTATCCTGCCTTTATGACCCTGGTCGGGGCGGCTGTTCTGTTTATTTTGATAACCTTCGTTATCCCCGATATCATGCAGGCCTACGCCGGCATGGAACAGGTTCTGCCGCTGCCGACCCGGCTGCTGCTGTCCTTGAGCTCGGTTGTGCAGAATCACTGGCTGCTGCTTCTGCTGGGGGTGGCGGGCCTCGCCGCTGCACTGAAAATGGCGGCCGCCGGAGCCTCCGGAAAAAGGCTGCGCGATCTGGCGCTGCTGCGACTCCCGGTAATTGGTGCAATCGTCAGGAAGAGCGTGTTGTTCAGATTTTCTTCAACCATGGCGAGCCTGCTGCGCAGCGGGGTCGATATTGTCGATTCGCTCAGGATCAGCAAACGGGTGGTGGACAATGTCTGCATCGAAGAGGTGATCGATGAGGCGATTGAGGAAATTAACTCGGGCAGGCCGCTGGCAGCCCCGTTTTCCCGGTCCGATTTTTTTCCGGCCACCTTCGTTCAGATGATCGGTGTCGGCGAAGCGAGCGGCCAGCTTGAAGATATGCTCGAGATCGTAAGCCGAAGCAGCGAACGCGACCTCGAATCATCAATGATGTCGCTGACCGCTTTGATAGAACCGGTCCTGATCGTCATCATGGGAGTGTTGGTCGGTTTTATCGTGATAGCTATTCTGTTGCCGATTTTCGAAATGAACCAGGTAATTGGCTAACTGGCTGATTGGCTGATCAGCTGATCCGGAGAAAAGGGCTGAGATCGACATAGAGCTGGAGCAGCCGGTTATCTATTTTCACTACAGGGAGTTTGTACTGACCATGAATCAGGCTGATACAACTACTGGTCGACACTGTCGGCTGGTCTCTTCTGCGTGTTGTTCCGCACGGGGATTTACCTTGATCGAATTACTCGTTGTCCTGGTAATTATTGGCATCCTGGCCGGCTATATCGGTCCCAGGATTATGGGAAGACCGGATGAAGCGCGCTGGACCAAGGCTAAGGTTCAAGTGGAAGGGCTGAATACGGCCCTGAGGATGTATAAGCTGGAAAATGGCTTCTATCCATCCACTGATCAGGGTCTAGAGGCGCTGATCGCACCGCCCACCACCGGCAGGGTGCCGACCAAATGGCGGGAGGGCGGCTACCTCGAGTCCAACAGGGTTCCGCTGGATCCCTGGGGAAACCCATTTTTTTATCTGAGCCCGGGTCAGCACGGTGACTTCGACTTGGGTTCTCGCGGAGCGGACGGTGAGATCGGCGGCGATGGTTATGACCGGGACATCAACAGCTGGGAGTTGGAGTGAGCGACCAGGCGGGAGCAGAACGGGGTTTCACCTTGCTGGAAGTGCTGGTTGTCAGTGTCATTATAGTGATCGTTTCCGCTCTAACGATTCCCGCAATCAGGTCCCCGATCAGTTCAGATCCGCTCAAGCAGGCGGCGCTCAGCCTTGCAGGATTCACCCGAAAAGCAAAGCAGGCGGGTCGATCTTCGACCCGGGGCTGCCGGCTGGTCATCACCCCGGCTGAAAACAGCATTGCCATCCAGTTCCCCTCAGACGCCGGGGAAGCTGCCGGCCTGCCCGGGTCGCCGGCTGGCAAAGCTGATCTGCCCCTGCTCAAACTGCCCGAAGGAGTGCGTCTGCAGGCGGTGAACTCGGAGCAGAACGAGCCTCGGGGCGGCGAACCTGTTTCGATATGGGTCAACACCCGGGGAATGATCGATTCGTTCGTGCTTCAGATCAGTGACGGGACCCGGACAATGGTGCTCAGAAACCAGCCGTTTCTGCATGAAATCCAGATAAGCCTCGATAAACCCGGAACCAGCGGTGCTTGAAACCTGTCTGAGAAATAGTGCTGCCGGTTCTGGGGTGGATGGTTGGCAGGCTGCAAATCAATACGCGAGCCGGCAGCAGCCGGCGAGACCAAGCTTTGACCGCCTGAACAGCGGTTTCAGCCTGCTCGAGGTCATGGTGGCCCTGGCCATCCTGGCAATCAGCCTGACCACGCTGATCGGCAGTCAGCATCAGAGCATGTTCGTGGCGGACGACAATGATTTTTCCTCTATAGCCGCACAGCTTGCCTCTTCTCAGATGGCCGAAGTACTCGCCAGTCTCCGGCAGAATGCAGACGAGGCGGAAACGATCCCGGCCAGCGGCGCTTTCGAAGACGACTACCAAGGCTATTCATGGCAGGTCGACATCGAGCGCACTCAAGTGGCGTTTGGCCCGGCCGCTGCCGGGCTCCAGCGGATCGATCTGCAGATAACCGACACCCGGCGGGAGCGCAGCTTCGAGCTGAGAAGATACCGTTACGCGACGGGGGAGAAGTGAAAAGGTTTTCCTGCCTGGCAAAGCGCGGCTTCACGCTGCTCGAGCTGCTTGTTTCGATTGCCGTCTTCGCCATTACGGCATCGATTGCCTACGCGATCTATGATTCCGTGTTCTGGGTGGTCTCAAATGTTGATCAGGGGGCCGGGTTCAACCGACGCGCCCAGGTGGTATTCGAGCAGATGAACATCGACCTGATCGGGCTGTATAAAGGAAGGTCCGGGTTTCTCAGAGGAAACGAGGTGGAGGTAAAAAACGCAGAGGAACCGGTTCTGCAGTTCACCTCGAGTGCGCATCTTGTTTTCGATCCGACCGCCATGCCCGTGTCCCTGACCACGGTAGGCTATTACCTCAGAGCTGATCAGGGAACCCGGGCATTGGCGCTCTACCGGTCCGATCAACCGTTTAGCTTTGGTGCCGGCGACGCAGTTGAAAATCGCGGCAGGATGCTGCTGTTGTGCGAGAATGTCGCAGCATTTTCTGTAACCTATGTTGATGCCGCCGGCCGCGAACTGAAGCGCTGGCAGCCACGTTCGGCCGGGCTCAAAACGAGTCCTGAGGACAGGTTTTTTCCTGCCCTGATCCGGGTTGAACTGGTGCTCAAAGATGGCAGCGGCGGGCAGGGCAAACAGCGAACCTATCGGAGTTCGATGCAGGTTCGACCAGCGGTTCTCGGTAAAACCCTCGAAACCGCGGAGCCTGAGCGTGGCTGAAAAAAATGGGGCAACCCGCGCTTGCCAGCGGGGCATGGCGCTGCTGCTCGTGGTTGCGATGGTCAGCGTGCTCAGTGCGGTGGTTATACGTTTCAACCGAACCACCCGCGCCTCGATGGATCAGGTTCAGCATTATACGAGCGATACATTTTTGTCGGCCATGGCTGAGTCTGGAGTCGAGGTCGGTTTGACGGTGCTCGACAGTGATCGGCTGCAAAACGATTTCGATGCCTTGATCGAACCCTGGGCCCTGCTCGGGGACCAGAACCTTGGCCCTTTGTTCGACCGGGGCGAGCTGCGGGTCGCCATCGACGATTTCTCCGGACGATTGCCGATCAACTCACTGGTGGCGGGCGGCGAACAAAATGACCCGGCTCGGAGACGTGGATCTGCCGCTGCCTTTCGCAAGGTATTGCTGCGTCTGCTGACGAGCGGCGAATTCGCGGTTTCAGGAGATGCTCAGGCCACGGAGATCGTTGATTCACTGACCGACTGGCTCGACCCCGATGACGAGGCGCTGGTCAATGGTGCTGAGTCAGCCTATTATCTGTCTCTGCCAAGCCCGTACATCGCCCGCAACGGAGCGGTCGAGTTTATGGAGGAGCTGCTGCTGGTCAAAGGGGTTACCCCGGAAATTCTTTATGGAAACGATGAAAAGAAGGGCCTCTCCGAGTATATTAGGCTTTACGGTCGGGGCAAGATCAACATCAATACCGCCCCCCTGCTGCTGCTGCAGTCCCTGGCTGAAGGCGTCCCTGCTGAAGCGGCCGAAACGGCTGATGCGTTTAGAAGAGAGGAATCATCGACAGCGGCGCTGGCGGACCCGAACTGGTATCGCTCGCTTCTTGGCTGGCCGGGGGCTGCGGTGATCGAAGACGGGCTGATCGCCTGCAGCAGCGATTGGTTCAGAATAACAGCCTCGGCCCGGCTGCAGGCGGGCCGAATGCAGATGTGGGCCGATCTGAACCGGACCGAGGACGGGATTGTGGTCCTGTATCGTGGGATCAAATAACCACCCTTGAAGCAGATGAAGAATAAAAACAGACTGCTTTTAATCGATATCAGCGATGGTGCCGCAGCAGGCCTGCTTTGTGCCGCTGACAAACGAACGTTTACGGTGCAGGCTTCGCATCACTGCGTTATCGCCGACGGCTCTGACGGCCAGGCTGCGCGCAGCGTGCAGGAAGCGGTTGCAGAGGTGGTCGAGCGCTGTGGAGGCAGCGGGGCACGGTGTTACCTGTCGCTGTCCGCCGCCGAGTTCTCGTTTATAAATCTCAATCTGCCGTTCAGCGACCCGGGCAAGCTGCGCGAGATCCTGCCGTACGAGCTGCAGGACCGGCTCGGTTCGGCCACCGAGCCGTTTGTCTATGACTTTACTTCGCTGGTGCTCGACGACGGCAGCACCGAACTGCTGGTTGCGGTGATGGGGGGGCGCCGTTATCAGGGCTGGCTCGACCTGCTTGGCAGCCACGGCCTGGATCTGAAAATCGTCACGGTTTCCAGCATGGCACGGCTGCAGCAGCTCTGCTCCTCCTCGAGTCTTTCCATTGAGCCCCTGGAGCAGTTTATATACCTTGAGCTGGGTCGCACTGAAGCCACCTTTTTTTATGTCGAGGACCAAAGAATCAGGACCATCCGATCCCTCGATATGGTAATTGCCATCCTCAATGATGCGTCAAGAAGTGAAGGTGAGGAGTTGCCGGAATCCCCGCTGCAGCATCTCAGCAGGGAAGTGCGCAGGACTCTGCTGGCGCTGGGGGTGGATCAGGCGGGTGAGGGCCTTGCAGGTTATAATCGGCGGACGGGGTGTCGAGGATGGGTGGCCGGATATAAAGCGCCATTTCAGCCAAAGCGGTTCCCTGTTCGCCGATGTTTTTTCTTTGCAGCAGATCCTGCCGCTGGAGCATCCGATGCAGCAGACAGCCGGGGCAGTGCCGGAGCCGTGCCTGCAGAAACTTGCCGGTTTTCTGAACATGGATATGCGCTCAGCCATCAGGAATCGACGGTTGATCGATCTTAAAAGAGCCGAAGCAGCGGCTGACGGCGCCCGGGACGTAATCGGTAGGCTGGCTCGGGTCTGCGGAGTGCTGCTGTTGATGCTGCTGGCGGTTGGCATCTATCAGGGCTATGATTTCAGACGGTTGGCAAAAGAGCGCGATGGACTGGCAGATCAGGCAAAAGCAATTTACAGGGCAACTCTCGACGGCGCAGAGCCGGCTTCAGACCCGGTGCAGGAGCTGCGCGCCAAGATTGATGAGATGCAGCGGACGATGGTCTTCGATGCGGTTCATAATCCAGATGTCACGGCGGTCGCGCTGCTCTCTGATATATCGCGCCGGATACCGCCCGCTGTGGACGTATCATTTGAACGATTTACCTTCGACAGGCAGCAGATAACCGTCGATGGAACAGCCGATACCTTCAACGACGTTGACAGGATCAGCAACCGCCTCGAGGGATCGGCTTATTATTCCTCGGTGCGAATCGGCTCGGCGGTGCAGTCGGCAGATGGTTCAGGCGTCTCCTTCAGCCTTAATCTGCAGTTGTGACGGGTTTGGGAGCGGACGTGAAGATCAACCACATTCTCGACAGGCTGCAGGATACCAGCCAGACTAACCGCCTCACCAGGCGGGAGCGGCTTTTTGTGTTGAGCGGGGCGCTGTTCGTTCTGGTATTTTTGGCGTATCAGTTTGGCATTGAGCCGTTTTTTCAGAAGAAAGAACGCCTTGAGCAAGCCCTGGTGCGGCAGCGCGCGGCGGTAATAGAGATGCAGTTGCTGCAGCAGCAGTATCAAGAGCTCAAAGCCAACAGAGGCGATATTCTGGAACGGGTCAAGCGGCGCCCTGCCGATTTCAATCTTTTTACCTTCGTTGAACAGCGGGCCACCGCCGTGCGGGTCAAAGACCGGCTCACCTCGATGAAGCCGGGCACGACATCGTGGCAGAACGGGCTCAGACAGTCGGAGGTGGAGGTCAAGGTCGAAGAGGTTGTGTTGAGTCAACTCATAGATTTTTTGATCGAAATCGAATCAATCGAAAACGCTGCCTTTGTCAGACGAATCGTAGTACAAAAAAGCAGACGAGAAAGTGGGCTGCTTGATGCGTTGATCTCCATCGTCACCTTCGAGACGCAGGAGGAGGCCAAATGATGCAGTCCCCGTTTTTACCGATGGTCGGGCAGCGGCCAGCATCTGCTGATCGGGGGGCGGTCGTTGTACACCTGGTTGTTCTGGTGGTGCTTGGTCTGCTCTGTTTCGGTGCGGTCTCCCTGTTTTATTATCTGGCTGACAGCAGGTTCAACACCGCCCAGGTAGAAAAATCAGGGACCGTACGCACCACTTCTGGGGCGGCACCCGACACGGAGCGGTTGGGCTCAGCAGAGGATATGATCCAGGCGGTGGATGACAAAGAAGCGATAACCCGGCGAAACGTTTTCCTGTCACGATCCAAACAGAACCGTCGCGGGACAGGCGATGATCTGCTGGAGTCGGCTCCGCCTTCTTCTCTGGATCTGGTACTGATTGGCACGGTCATGGAGTCGGGCGGCTCCGGAAGAGCTGTTATTTATGATCTAGAAGACAAAAAACAGCATCTGCTTCGTGAAGGAGATGTTATAAAAGGGGCGAGTCTGCGGCAGATTATGCCGGGTAGAGTAATTATCAGCCGGCAGGGAAACAACGAAATGCTCGATATTGCAGAAGCTGTCAAACTGCGCACCGCAATGAATACCGTTTCATTTCCCGACCAGAACCGGCAGGGCGAGGCAGACGAGGCCAGACAGCAATTGGTCGAACAGGTGACCGGTGCTGTTTTGGGACAAGATTCTGCGCCAGCCAGCCTCGAAGATGGGTCATCAAATGAGCAGACCGGACTGCGGGTTAATCTTGACCGGCTTGGCGAAAGTGGCATGGGGGTGAACGTCAAAGGCCGTATTGCTGGAGAAAAAAAACAAATAACGACACCATGACAGACAGTGCGATAATTAAAAATGATCCGATGAATAAATCAACGTCGAGTTACCAGGCACTGGCCTGGCTGCGCTGCCTGCGGCTCCTGCTAACGATGCTAGTGTTGTGTACGCTTTGTCTGGCCGCACCGATTAGCGCCGATGCCCAGAACGTTGATGCTTCTCCGCCGCGCTTTATCAGCATCGACTTCGATAATGTCGATATCAATATTTTTATTAAGTATATCAGCGAATTAACAGGGAAAAACTTTGTAATTGACCCATCGGTTAAGGGGCAGGTGACCATCATCTCACCGACCAAGATATCCGACAAGGACGCCTATCGGGTATTCGAATCGGTTCTTGAAATCCACGGCTACACGACGGTCGAGGCAGGCTCGGTGATCAAGATCGTGCCGCTGGTGGCGGCCAGGTCGCAGAATGTCGACCTGATCAAAGACATGGCCACGGCCGCCCCGGGAGATCGGGTGGTGACCCAGCTGGTGCCGTTGAAGCATACGACCCCGACCGAAATACAGCAGGTTCTGCAGCCCTTGATCTCCAAGACCTCGCTGATCGTGGCTCACACGCCGTCTGGCATGCTGATCATCACGGACACCCTGTCCAATATTAAGCGCTTGCTCTCTATCATCGAAGAACTCGATGTTGCCTACAGCCGTGAACAGGTTGATGTGATACCGCTTGAAAATGGCGATGTCACCAAAATCGCGGCAATTCTGGATACGATCTTCAAGAAGAGCGGGGTGCCAAAAGGCACCGGTACTGAACCACAGAGCGGGGCCAGGGTGATTGCCTATGAGCGGATCAATACCCTGATCGTGCTGGCAGATTCCGCCGAGCTTAAACGGGTTCGGGGGCTGGTGGAAAAACTCGATGTGAAGCAGGAAAGAGGTGGCGGCAATATCCATGTGGTGTATTTGCAAAATGGTACGGCCGCCGAAATGGCCAAGGTGCTGACCGAGTTGCCCAGGCAGCAGGAAGGTGAAGCGGTCGACGACAAAGCAACAGCTATTTCAGCCGAGGTCAGCATCATGGCAGATGCAGAGACCAATGCCTTGATCGTTTCCGCCTCGCGCGAGGAGTTCCTGGTCATCGAGTCGGTGATTAAAAAACTCGATATCCCGCGGCGTATGGTCTATCTCGAGGCCTTGATCATGGAGGTCAATGTGGACAAGAGTTTCGAGGTTGGGGTTCAGTGGGTCGGCGGCGATGAAATTTCAGGCGGGGAAGGCGTGGCTTTCGGCGGGTTCAGCGGAGACCCGGCTTACGGTAACATCGAGGGCATCACTAATCCCGAGACTCCGCTTCTGCCTGCCGGCCTGTCGCTTGGCGTGCTCAAACAGGGAATCGAGATCGGCGGCATCACCTTTCCAAATATTGCCGCCATTCTGCGGGCCTATAAAACCGATGAAGACATCAATATCATCGCCACCCCGCAGATTCTGACCACGGACAACAAAAGAGCGGAGATTTCGGTGGGTGAGAACGTGCCCTATATTACCAGCCAGAATACCACTGCCGGTCAGCAGGACTATACCCAGTTCGAGTACAAGGATGTGGCCACCAAACTCAGGATCACCCCCCACATCGGTCAGGCCGATACGCTGCGGCTGGAAATCGAGACCGAAGTGATCAAGCTCAAGGGTTCGGAAGAGACCCTGACGCCGACAACTTTCAAAAGAACGGCCCAGACCACGGTGATCGTTGAAAACAGCGATACCATCGTGATCGGCGGCATCATCGGTCATGACGGTATCGAAGAGGAGAACAAGGTGCCGCTGCTCGGCGATATTCCGCTGCTGGGCTGGCTCTTTAAAACTCGGGCGACCCGTGAACTGCGAACCAATATGTTCATTTTCGTGACGCCGCGCATCGTCAATAATCCTGCCGATATCGCCAGGGTTACGCTGGACAAGCAGGAGCAGCTCGGCGACAGTTTTGAAAACGTCGATGACCTGCTCTATCCGCCTGACAATCCGGAGCATGCGGTCAAACTTGCCGATATCGGTTTTACCAGGCTGAGCGAGGGCCGGATCAGCGATGCTAAAGCCTATCTGGACCAGGCGCTGTCGATTGATCCGGACAACCCCTATGCCTTGCTCAATCTCGGTGTTGCCTATGAAAAAGAAGGTGACTATGAACAGGCCATTGCGCTGTACCAGAAGGTCATCGACACCGGTACCGCAGAAGCAATCCTCGCTCCCCAGGGTACCGGGGCGGGTCCTGTACATCTGCTTGATATCGCAAGGGACAATATCAAACATGCCAGGGATTTGATGCAGCGGCAGTAACCAGCAGCCATAAACAGGAAAAGCGCAGTCCATTTAGGCCTGTTAACCCAGGGGTCGTGCATCGATGTGGGGGAGACACCAGGCTCTGGCGTGCTGTGTCAGGCCATCAAATTTCGTACCAGAAAATCCACTTGTTCCGCTTTTTCTGTCCCCGAGATTTTATCATCTCGATTTTCTGATCTTATTTGCAAATCTATACAATATGTTGTAGTTTTATTGTTGTTAGGGCAATAAATGTAGTGTATATGCTATTTCCATCATGGACAAATGAGCCCCCCTGGCGGGGCCGTTTCTGACCATGGGTCGGTTCATCTTTATTACTACATTTTAAGCGGTGGAATTATGCTCGAGCCTTACGCGGAAGGAGAAGAAATAATGGCGCCTGAAGGAGCCGGTCATGTGCTGACGGAAACCGCTCAGACGGTGCTCAAGCGCAGATATTATCTAAAAGACCCGGACGGCAACCCGGTCGAAGACTGGGAGCAGCTCTGCCGGCGGGTGGGCGACGCGGTAGCCGCCGGCAAGAAGAAGCCGAAAAATTATGATGAATTGCGGCAGCGCTTCTTCGAGATGATGTACCAGACGGATTTTCTGCCCAATTCACCCTGTCTGATGAATGCCGGCACCGATCTCGGTCAGCTCTCCGCCTGCTTTGTCCTGCCGGTCGACGATTCGATGGACGGTATTTTCTCGGCGATCCGCAATGGCGCGCTGGTGCACAAAACCGGCGGCGGCACAGGCTATGCCTTCTCCCGGCTGCGGGCCAAGAATGCCTCGGTCCAGTCCACCCAGGGTGTTGCGTCTGGGCCGCTCTCCTTTGCCGCGGTGTTCGATGCCGCCACCGAGACCATCAAGCAGGGGGGCAAGCGGCGCGGTGCCAATATGGGAGTTCTGCGCATCGACCATCCCGATATTCTGGAGTTTATCGGTGCCAAGCAGGATCAGGGCAAGTTCAATAATTTCAACTTCAGTGTGGCTATTACCGACGCCTTCATGGAAGCGCTGGAGGTGGACGGCACCTATGCACTGATCGAGCCCTCCACCGGCGATGTACTGACCGAGTTGAAAGCCCGCGAGGTATTCGAACAGATCGTCGATCTGGCCTGGCTCAACGGTGAACCTGGCGTGCTGTTCGTAGACAGCGCCAACAAGGACAATCCGACCCCGCACCTGGGCATGTTCGAGGCCACCAATCCCTGTGGTGAGCAGTGGCTGCTGCCCTATGAAAGCTGCAATCTCGGCTCCATCAATCTGGCCCGCTTCGTCAAAGACGGCGCCGTCGATTACGAACGCCTCGAGCAGGCCGTCAGAACCGCCACCATCTTTCTGGACAACGTGATCGACTGCAACCGTTTTCCGATTCCCGAGATCGAGGAAATGACGCTGAAAACGCGCAAAATCGGCATGGGCATCATGGGGCTGCACGATATGCTGATTCAGCTGGCCATTCCCTATGCCAGCGATGAAGGGCGCCGACTGGCCTCCGAGGTGATGATGTTCGTGCGGCAGAGAGCCGAGGACGAGTCGATCCGGCTGGCAGCCGAAAAGGGAGCGTTTCCGGCCTACGATCCGGATAGTTGCGGCTATGAGCCGCGGCGCAACGCAGCGCTCACCTCGATCCAGCCCACCGGCACGGTGTCGATGATCGCCGACTGCGCCTCCGGCTGTGAACCCTATTTCTCCATCGTGATGATCAAGCATGTGATGGATGGCGACCGGCTGGTCCTGGTCAATAAATATTTCGAGCAGATTGCCCGGGCGGAAGGGTTCTACTCAGATGAGTTGATGGCCAAAGTGGCCGACAGCGGCACGGTGATCGGCCATGGGGAGATTCCGGTCGAGTGGCAGGAAGTGTTCAGAACCGCCCAGGATATCAGCCCCGAAGATCACATCAAGATGCAGGGTATCCTGCAGCAGAGCGGGGTCGACAGCTCGATTTCGAAAACCATCAATCTGCCTTCGACGGCTACCCGTGAAGATGTCAAACGGGCTTATATACTCGGCTACAATCTGGGCTGCAAGGGTTTGACCGTCTACCGCGACGGTTCGCGCGATGCCCAGGTGCTCAACACCAAGGAGCGCTCTGAGCAGTCACAGAAAAACGGTCAGACCGCGGTGGTCTCGAGCAACGGCAAGCGCACCCTGCCCGATGCGTTGAACGCCAAGCGCTATAGGGTCAAAGATCAGGAGGGTAAATCGGTCTACATCATCGTCTGTTTCGACGAGAACGAACAGCCGATGGAGGTGTTTGCCAAATTTCCATTCGACAACCGGGTCGACCTCAAGGACAAATCGACCATGTGGACGACCACCTGCCGGCTGGTTTCGCTGGCCCTGCGCTTCGATGTGCCGGCCGGCGAGATCATCAAGCAGCTCGACCGCTCCAGCGGGCATATGCTGGATCTGCCGGCCCAGCTCAGCAAACTGTTCAAATCCTTCATGGCGGGCACCCAGCACGGTTTTTCCGACATCTGCCCCGAATGCGCCGGCACCCTGGTGTTCGAGGAAGGCTGCGAAACCTGCAAGTCCTGCGGCTATAGCAAATGCTCCTAGACAACCTGAATATTTCATGGAAAAACAACAAAGACTATTATTATCTGAACAATATCAAAAGTTTGTTCTAAAGTTACACAATTATGCGAACAACACAGTTTGTACCCTTTAGAATCAATGATGAAAAGACAGCATTTCCATGAAATATTCAGGCTAACCAAGTAACTTCATCAGCATAGAATAGGCATGGCAAAAATAGGCCGAAACGAACGCTGCCCATGCGGCAGCGGCAAGAAATACAAGCATTGCTGCGCCCGCAACCCCCAGGTCGCCCAGCGTCCCTCCACCCCGGAAGAGCAGTTGAAGATCTCGCTGATGGACGCGGTTGCAAAGAGCAGCAGGGCTGCCGAGCAGAAAAAGAAGCTGATCACCGAACTCGGCGTCTTTATTCTGCTTGCCACTGAACAGGGCAATTGCTGGCTCTTCGAAGTGACCCAGTCGGACTGCGTGCAGCTGGTCAAAGATGGTGAAGTACTGCCGGTACCGATCGATGAAAACCCTCAAACGATCGAGATTGAATGGGGCTATACCTACAAGATCGCCGATAGGAAGATGGTGCTGACTTCATATCGGGACAAGAGCGATCTCATTCTGGAAGATTGTCCGGTAAAAGAGATTGCCGCCTCGATCAAACGGATCCGCCGGAAAATACCGCCGGAAATGTTGTCTGAGATTCACCTGGACCCGGAACAGGGTTGAAGACATGCAATCATAGTGCTGTCCAGAACACGCGGTGCATACCTCAGAATGGTCCCGATGCTGCTTTGCATGGGGACCATTTTTTTTCTATCCCAGCAGCCGGCTGGAGCCCTCGATGTCGATCTTTTTCCAGCACAGGACAAGGTTGCGCACCTGCTGCTCTATGGATTGCTGAGCGCGACGGTGCTCTTTGGCTTTTCCCCGCAGATCAGATACAACAGCAAAACACTGGTGGCCGCCACCGCTTTCTTGGTTCCGGTGCTGTTCGGGGTCCTGGATGAATATCACCAGAGCTTCATCGCCGGGCGAACCCCTGAACTGCTCGATGTAGCAGCAGATGGGGCCGGTGCGCTGCTGGTCAGCACGTTCTGGCTGCTGCGGGGCTCAGCTGCCGGGTGCGGCGAAGGCTGATTCAGCGCTGCCCCCCCCCCCGCTGCCCGCATTCTAGCTGGCCTTGATCAGCAGTTTTGCCATATCCTTGGCAAAGTAGGTGATGATCATATCGGCGCCGGCCCGCCTGATCGACAGCAGGGACTCCTGCATGACCCGCTCCCCGTCGACCCAGCCTTTGGCTGCGGCAGCCTTGATCATCGCGTACTCACCGCTGACCTGATAGGCGGCGAGCGGCAGATCGAATTCATCGCGCAGCTTGGCAATGATATCGAGATAGGCCAGGGCCGGCTTGACCATCAGGATGTCAGCCCCTTCCTCGGTGTCCAGGGTCGCTTCGCGCAGCGCTTCACGGCTGTTGGCGGGATCCATCTGGTAGCCGCGCCGGTCCCCGAACTGCGGTGTCGACTCGGCGGCGTCCCGAAACGGTCCGTAAAAGGCCGAAGCGTATTTAACCGCATAGGACATGATAGGGACCATGTCGAAATTGTTCTCATCGAGCGCGGCTCGTATTTCGGCCACCCTGCCATCCATCATATCGGATGGGGCCACCATATCGGCTCCGGCACGGACGTGGGAGAGAGCCGTCTTGGCCAGGATCTCAAGCGTTGCATCGTTGTCGACCTCGCCGTCTATCAAGAACCCGCAGTGACCGTGGTCGGTGTATTCGCACAGGCAGACATCGGTGATGACCAGCAACTCGGGAGTCTTGTTTTTTAACTCTTTGATGGCCCGCTGGACGATGCCGTCCTTGGCATGGGCTCCGGAACCGACCGGGTCTTTTTTGTCCGGTATGCCAAACAGGATTACGCTGTTGATGCCCAGAGCGAGCAATTCCCCGGCTTCTTTGGCCAACTGATCGACAGAGACGCGAAAGACCCCGGGCATCGAGACCACTTCCTCTCTGATGTTTTTGCCGGCGACGATGAACAGTGGATAGATGAGCTGATTCGGAAAGAGGCTGGTCTCCCGGATCAGGGCGCGCAGCGCCTCGTTGCGGCGCAGTCTGCGGGGGCGATATTCTGGAAATACCATGATTGATTACCTCGAAAATAGGAAATAGAAGATTGCTCAGGAAATGATATTGAGACTTTTTAGCTTCTTATGGAGATGGCTGCGCTCCAGGCCGACCTGCTCGGCGGTGCGGGAGATGTTGCCGCCGTTCTCGTCGAGTTTATACTGCAGATATTCCTGTTCGAAGAGCCGCCGGGCCTCTTTGAAATCATCCGTCTGGAAGGGGGGCAGCGGATTGTCCTGTCCAGGTGCGGCCGGGGGAGCCGTCTGCCCGAGAAAGAGCCTGACGTGGCTTGCCTTGACCGTGTCGTCCGGGCACATGATGCAGAGCCGTTCGACGAAATTTCTCAATTCCCGGACGTTGCCGGGCCAGTCGTGGGCCTGCATCGCCGCCAGTGCGTCGTCGGTCAGTATTTTGGCGTTGAGCCCCTTTTCCTTGAGCCCCTGCATCAGGTCCTCGACGATCTGGGGAATATCTTCTCTGCGCTGCGCGAGCCGGGGCACATGAATCGGCACGACGTTGAGGCGATAGAAGAGATCGGCCCTGAAGTTCCCCAGTTCGATTTCGCGCTCCAGATTTTTGTTGGTGGCGGCCAGAACCCGCACATTGACCTTGATGGTCTTGCTGCCGCCGACCCGCTCGAATTTCTGCTCCTGAAGAATGCGCAGGATTTTGGCCTGGGTCTTCATACTCATGTCGCCGATTTCATCGAGGAAGAGGATGCCCCCGTCGGCCTGGTCGAACTTGCCTCGTTTGTTGGACTGGGCTCCGGTAAACGAACCTTTGACATGACCGAAAAGTTCCGATTCGATCAACTCTTCGGGAATCGCCGCACAATTCACTTCAATCATCGGTTGGCCGGCACTGGCGGACATGCTGTGGATGGCCTGGGCGACGAGTTCCTTGCCGGTCCCGTGATCACCGCGGATCAGCACCCAGGCATCCGTCGGGGCGACCATTTCGATCTGCTGGCGCAGGGAGGCGACAATTTCGGAGTCGCCGGTGATGGTCGTCTTGCGCACCGAGCGCTCCCTGAGCAGCCGATTTTCCTGCTCGAGGCGGGAGACGCGCAGCCCGTTGGCAACCGACAGGATGACCTTGTCGTAGGACAGCGGCTTTTCGATAAAGTCGAAGGCGCCGCTGTGTACGGCCTGCACCGCGGTTTCAATGTTACCGTGCCCGGAGATCATGATGACTGGGATTTCATGCCGCTCCCTGAATCTGGTCAGGGCGGTCATGCCGTCCATGCCCTCGCCGAGCCAGATATCGAGCAGAATGAGCGAGATATTTTCCGTTTCGATCAGCTCCAGGCCTTCTTCGGCGGATGGGGTGGTAATGGTTTGAAACCCCTCGTCTTCGAGGATACCCGACAGCGACTCACGGATGCCCGACTCATCATCTATGATCAGAATATTTTTATTCATGGGCTTTCAGCGAGTGGCATCTGCAGCAAAGAATCAGGAATAGCCTGATCTACCGGGATCAATAGCCATCTCATTGTTTTCCAGGGGCAGCTCGATCGTGAATACCGAGCCGCTGGGCTGGTTGTCCTGTAATCTGATATAGCCTCCGTGATCGTTGACGATGGTTGAAACGATGGCCAGGCCGAGTCCGGTGCCACTCTTCTTAGTCGAAAAATATGGTTCGAACAGCTTGAGCTTGTTCGCCTTGCTGATGCCGGGCCCATCATCGAATACCTTGATCAGCACCGTCTGGGCGAATGTGTTGATAGAGAGTTCCACGTCTATCTTACCGCCGTTGGGTAAAACCGCAACCGCATTATCCAGCAGGTTGATAAGGCTGCGCTTGATCTGTTCCCCGTCGAACTCGAAGATTGGTATTTCCTGATCGATCCGGCAACCGAAGTCGATATGCTTGTGCGCTTGCTGATAAAGAACCAGCGTTTCCCGGGTCAGCCCGGCCAGATCGCCGGGGGTTTTGTTAATTCGCGGCATTCGGGCAAACTGCGAGAACTCGCTGACCAGTTGCTTCAAGGCCTCCACCTGGTTGATAATCGTATCGGTGCAGCGGTCAAACACGGAGTCCTCTTCAGCAAGTATCTCGGGATAACGTTTGCGCAGCCGCTGGGCCGACAGCTGAATCGGCGTCAGCGGGTTCTTGATTTCGTGGGCAATGCGTCTGGCCACTTCCCGCCAGGCAGCCATGCGCTGCATTTTTTCAATCTTGGTCAGATTATCGAAAACGAGCACAAAGCCGATGGGTGTTCCCTCGTCGTCTTCGAGGCGGGTAAAGTTGACCAGCAGCGACAGGGCGACCCGGTTTATCGTTACTTTTAAATGCTGTTCCACACTGAGCTTGCCGGTGGAGTAGAGCTCCTCGATGAAGCGGTCGAGGATATGGGTGTACTCGCGCGGCAGCACTTCCCGGTAGGTCTTGCTGATAAATCTGGCGCCGTCGATGCGCAGCAATTTTGCGGCGAAATTATTGATAGTGGTGATGCGGCCGTTTTCATCGAGCGAAACCACTCCGGCGGAAACATTCTGCAATATGATTTCGGTATAGCGCCGTCGCTGTTCGGACTCCTGTGAACTCTGCTGGAGCGCCCGGTGGGTTTCGGCAAGTTGCTTGTTGCTGGTATTGATGTTTGAAGTCATCGTGTTGAATGAACTTACCAGCTGGCCGATTTCATCGCCGCTCATCTCAGCCATGGTAAAATCGAAATCTCCCTCGGATATCCTTCGAGTGGCCGCCACCAGTTCGTCCACCGGTTCAGTGATGGTTCGAGCGATCCGCAGGCCGAACCAGATTGCTGCAAAGACGATGAGCAGGGTCACCATCAGCAGGATGAGCAGCAGCCAGAACTTGAACGGATCTTTTAAGTATTTGAGCTGCCGGTAGTCTTCGATACCACTTGAAATTCTGGTCATGCGGTCGAGCCGGTCCTGGGGGATCAGCAGCGAAGTGATCAGGATGCCGCTGGTTTCCGGTTCGGTTCCAAAGTGGATCTGTCTGATATTTCGGACCAGTTCTCCGCTTTCAAGGGGCTGGATCAGCGACTCGTTCGCATTTTTTGTGCGGACCTGCTGCAGGATATCCACCGGGACGTTCGGGGCGACAACCGACTGCAGCTCTCCGGTCGTTCGCGATATCTCCAGCGCTGGTTTGTCGATTAGCACGGTGAGCATGGACGGCAGAGCTGCCGGGGTGAGGATGAGCATCTGATCGAGCAGGTCAGTGATCGATTTCTGAGTCATCTCATAAGGTCCGGCAGCTGCCACCTGAGCAACAATTCTGGCTGCGCTGCCTTTGGCTTGGTTGCGGCTATCCTGAATCTGGGACCTGGCCAGATCGAGCGATTCCTGCAGGGATTCCTCGATGCTCGAATTAAACCAGTAGTCTACACTGGAGCTGACAAATTGCAGGGCCACGAAAAAGAGCAGGATGGTAGGCAGCAATGATAGCGACAGGAAGGAAACTACCAGCTTGGTGCGCAGTTTAGAGCCCAGAATATTTCGTTGACGCTCAAAAATCAGCTCCGCCAGATAGCGCAGAATCAGAAACAGGACGACCAGAACCAGAATGACATTGAGGTTGATCAGCGCGAAGATGACGATATTGGAATTCAGCGGAAACTGAATATCGCGCTCGAAGAGCCTGCCCTGCAGCCAGATAAAGAGCGGAATGAGGCAGAGACAGAGGAGAATGACCCGGTTGATCAATTTCCGCTTCTGACGGCGCTGTTCCCTGGTTATCGCCGGCTGCAGTGGAACCAGATCTCCTGCAATGGGCTGGGAAGTAGGGGAGGGATTTTGTCCTGCCATGGTCTAGTGGATCTTTTCAATAGATAAATTCCACGGTGTACCAGTCCGTGTCGAGGTCCCACCAGGAGACAAAGGGTATGATCCTATGTATGCTCAGAGGCAATGTTTTCTTATACAGGTCCGCCTTGATACGCAGCCGGTAGGTCTGGTCGGGCTCAAGTTCAACCAGTTCAATGATCTTCAAACCATTGATTTCATTGAGCAACGAGATCGCTTCATCGAGCGACGCAGTCGTGTGGACTTTTTTGCTGGTTTCACCGGTTTCGACAATATAGAGCTGCTTCAGCGTATCGTAGCGCAAGGCGTGAGAGAATTCAATTTGGTTCAGCCTCTTGTCGAACCAGTTTTTGACGATGATTTCGAGTTCGACAAAAAAAGAGAACTGTACCGGGATTCCGCTGTGCAGGCCGTCGATCATCTCATTGGTAAGACTGTTGCGCAGCTCTCCGAACAGCAGCAGATGAGTGTCCGAAGTGGTAACGATAATATCGGTGAAGTGAGGGCCGCTCAATTGAGCAGCGGTTGAGCGCTGAGGAGTGCAGAGTAGCGATGCGGCAAGGCCAACGATACAGATAATGAGAAGAAGGAAAAATGGCAGATATTTTTTCATTGATGGCGTGTACTGGTCTCGACCCTGCTTATCCGAACCGGCTGCTGGAAAATCTTCAGCTTCTTTTGAATAAAAGTCCCAATATACTTGAAAATTCAGGCCATGTCCAACGCTTGTTCGAACCAGTTGCGGCCGGCAGTCAAGCCAAAATCGAACAAGTCCGCCTCAGCAGAAGGAGAAAGCGCTTGACAGCTACAAAGTGATACAGTAAATCGGCATATGCACAGAAATAGTGGTTATTTTTCTCTATTATAAATCGATGTTTAAACAAACGGAAGGTAGAAGAACTTATGCGAATAGCGATACCATCAGAGCGCCCCGGCGGAATCGACGGTGCCCGCTCCGATCACTTCGGCCATTGTGCCTTATTTACCGTGGTGGATATTGAAGAGGACCGGGTCACCGGGGTTGAGATCCTTGAAAATGCACCCCATGGAAGCGGCGGCTGCCTGGAGCCGATAGAAGTTCTGGCAAATGCCGGGGTTGGCGCCATCGTCGTGGCCGGCGTCGGGGCTCGGCCGATGCAGGCCCTGGACCAGGCCGGTATTACGGTTTATTATGCCGATACGAATCGTGTTCCCGATGTACAGACTGCAGTCGACAAGCTCTGCGCCAAAGGACTGCCCCGGATGCAGCCGGCCCAGGCCTGTAAGGGCTCGGGTAACTGCCAGCACTGATCTGTTTGCTTTTTTACGCAACTCCCATTATATACGTGGGTAAGAATGCAACTTCCGACCTGATGCCCCCTGATAGAAATAGACTATGTCGCCACGACCCAAAAAACTGAGACATTGCGAAGCTAATTTCTGCGGCAGGGCCTTCAAGCCGACCGGCACCCCACTGCATGAGCTGGCCCAGGTCGACCTGCACCGTGATGAACTCGAAGCTTTGAGGCTCTGTGATTTCGAGGGATTGACCCAGGAAGAGGCTGGGCTCAGGATGGGGGTTTCCCGCGGTACCGTGCAGCGCATCATCACGGGCGCCAGAAAAAAGACCGCCCGTGCTCTCACCGAAGGCCAGGCGCTGGTCTTCGTCGATTCGGAAAGCTGATCCGGAGCCCTTCGCCGATCTCCCGGCTGGCTCTGAAAGCGGAGCTTCTCAGACGTTTTCCCGGGTCTTGTGAAACTCGATGTCGGGCCATTTCTCCATGAAGAAATTCAGCATCCAGTCGCTTTCTGCCAGATAGGTAAGAAAACCTTCCCCGTCGCGGGCCAGGCTTGACTGGTTGGCCCGCTCGAATTCGGTCATTTTCTTCTTGTCACTGCATCTCACCCAGCGGGCCGCCCGGAAATTAACCGGTTCGTACACCGCATCGACGCCGTATTCATTTTTCAGCCTGGCCACGGTGACCTCGAACTGGAGGACGCCGACCGCACCCATGATATAGTCTGAGCCGAGCAGCGGGTTAAACACCTGGATCGCGCCTTCCTCGGCAAGCTGGACCAGCCCTTTTTGAAGCTGCTTCATTTTCAAAGGATTTTTCAACAGCACCCGGCGGAAATGTTCCGGGGCGAAATTGGGGATGCCGGTGAATTTGAGCACTTCTTTTTCGGTGAACGTGTCGCCGATCTTGATGGTGCCGTGGTTCGGCAGTCCGATAATGTCGCCCGGCCAGGCCTCTTCCACGTGTTCGCGGTCCTGGGCCATGAAGATGATCGCACCGGCCAGGTTGATATCTTTGCCCAGCCGGTGATGACGCACCTTCATGCCTTTCTTGAAGACGCCCGAACAGATGCGCAGAAAGGCGATACGGTCGCGGTGGGCCGGGTTCATGTTGGCCTGTATTTTGAAAACGAAGCCGGAAAACTGCTTTTCCTGGGGCTCCACAATCCTGCTCAGTGCCTGGCGGGGGGCCGGGGCAGGCGCCATTTCGACAAAGGTGTCGAGCATCTCGCGCACGCCGAAGTTGTTGATCGCACTGCCGAAGAAAACCGGAGACTGATTGCCCCGCAGGTAGTGGCTGTATGCAAACGGGTTGGCGGCGCCCTCCAACAGTTCGATCTCCTCTCTGAGATCATTTGCCTGGGAACCGAGCAGCTGGTCGAGCTGGGGGTCGTCGAGATCGGATATGGTCAGGGACTGCTGATTCTTGGTGTCGGCCCCGGGGGTGAACAATCTGAGCTCTTTTCTGTAGAGATTGTAGACGCCTTTGAAGCGCTTGCCCATGCCGATGGGCCAGGACAGCGGCGCACACTCGATCTGCAGTTTGTCCTCGATTTCATCGAGAATCTCCAGCGGGGAACGGCCCTCGCGGTCGAGCTTGTTGATAAAGGTGATCAGCGGGGTGTTGCGCATCCGGCAGACTTCCATCAGCTTCTCGGTCTGGGTTTCGACCCCTTTGGCACTGTCGATCACCATGATCGCCGAGTCCACCGCGGTCAACACCCGATAGGTGTCTTCGGAGAAGTCCTGATGGCCGGGCGTGTCGAGCAGGTTGATCTCGAAGTCCCGGTAGGTGAACTTCATTACCGAGGTGGTGACGGAGATACCGCGTTCCCGCTCGATGGCCATCCAGTCGCTGGTGGCGTGCCGCTCGGCCTTGCGCGATTTTACCGCACCCGCCAGGTTGATGGCCCCGCCGTAGAGCAGAAGCTTTTCGGTCAGAGTGGTTTTCCCGGCGTCGGGATGACTGATGATGCCGAAGGTTCTGCGCCTGGCTATTTCTTTGTCCGGGGTGGTGCCCATTATCGGAAAATGTCCTTTGCTAATTGACAACTACTGAGTATGTTGGCCTTGAAAAAAAGGAGAAGGATAGGAGCTTTTGGCAAGAATGCAACTAAAATTACACGTCAGGATATGGAAAAAAGCAGAACCGTTCTGGTAACCGGGGGCTGCGGATTCATCGGCAGCAACTTTATCCATCTGGTGCAAAATCGCTGCCCCGACTGGCGCATCGTCAATCTCGATGCACTGACCTATGCTGGAAATCTCAAAAATCTGCAAAACATCTCCGAAGATGAGCGCTATCGGTTCGTCAAAGGCGATATCTGCAACGCGCTGCTTGCCGCAGAGCTGTTTGCCCAGGAAAGGATCGACACCGTGGTTCACTTTGCCGCAGAATCCCATGTGGACCGCTCCATCGTCGGGCCCGATGATTTCATTCGAACCAATATCGGCGGCACCTTTACCCTGCTCGAAGCGGCCAGGAAAGCCTGGCTGAGTAATTCGGCTGACATAGACCAGCCGCTCTTTCTGCATGTCAGCACCGATGAGGTGTTCGGTTCTCTGGGCGAGACCGGCTATTTCACCGAGACCACCCGCTATGATCCGCGTTCTCCGTACTCTGCCTCGAAGGCCTCCTCGGATCATCTGGCCTCGGCCTATTTCCATACTTACGGACTGCCGGTACTGATAACCAATTGTTCGAACAACTACGGGCCTTACCAGTTTCCGGAAAAATTGATCCCGCTGATGTTCAACAACGCCAGGCAGGGCCGCAGTCTGCCCGTGTACGGGGATGGCCGGAACATCAGGGACTGGCTCTTCGTCAGTGATCACTGCCAGGCGATCATCGAGGTTTTGGACCGAGGCGTACCCGGTTCAACCTACAATATCGGCGGCAATAACGAAAAGACCAATATCGAGGTGGTCACGCTGATCTGTGATCTGCTCGACAGCAGGATCGGTCCGCTGCCGGGCGGAGCCAGCCGGAAGTCGCTGATCAGTTTCGTCGATGACAGGCTCGGCCATGACCGTCGTTATGCAATCGACTCCAGCAAAATGCGCAACGAGATCGGCTGGCAGCCGGCGGTCGATTTCGAGGGTGGGATGGCGCAAACCATCGACTGGTACCTGGCCAATCAGGACTGGCTCGATTCAGTCATCGACGGATCATACCAGGATTATTACCAGAAGATGTATAGCTGAACCAAGGCTGAACCGACCAACCGATTACAGAAACGTTCTACTATGCAGATTATCCAGACCGACATTGCCGATGTGCTGATCCTGCAGCCGAAGGTGTTCGGCGATGAGCGCGGGTTTTTCATGGAGAGCTTTAACCGCAGAACCTGGCTTGAACATACCGGGCTGGAGTTTGACTTCGTTCAGGACAACCATTCGAGATCCGGCCGGGGGGTGCTGCGCGGGCTCCACTACCAGATCAAACAACCTCAGGGGAAACTGGTTCGGGTGGTTTCGGGGGAGGTTTTCGATGTGGCTGTCGATGTGCGCAGATCGTCACCGACCTTCGGCCGCTGGACCGGTGTTATGCTGAGCGCTGAAAACAGGCTGCAGTTCTGGATTCCACCCGGATTTGCCCACGGCTTCATGGTTGTTTCCGAGGAGGCGGATTTTCTCTATAAGGCCACCGATTATTACGCTCCCGAATTCGAGCGCACCATCATCTACAATGACCCGGCCCTGGGCATCGTCTGGCCTGAGGGCATCACCCCTGAACTCTCCGCTAAAGACGCTGCCGCCCCGCTGTTTTGCGAGGCGGAAGTGTTTGAGTGAACCGGCTGGAAGCGCCGGCCGGGATAGGCTGAATTTTTTCTTGTTTAGCCGCCGTAGAGCAGTTCTCCGCCCGAGTAGCCCAGGCCGCCGCAGATTGCCAGGCTCAGCAGATAGAGCAGAAACAAGCGCTGCTGGGTAACACCGCGCATTTTCTGGATAACGGTAAATATCAGGACCACGGTCAGCGCTGCACCAAGCACCAGCTTGATCTTGATCCAGATGCTTGGGTCGCCGCCGAAAACATGCTGCCAGTCGAGCAGACCCGCGATATAGGCCGGACCGACGCTAATCAGGGCGAGCACAATACAGTGAAAGGCGGTCTGGTCGAAGTTCTTGGTTTTCCAGATCTTATCGGCAAGTGAAAAGGCAACCGCGCCGACCACCATGCCCATCGGGAGATGCACGATAATGGGATGGATGGGATGGTGAAAACCAATGAGTTCCAGAAAATTGTATATGCCTTCAATCATGCACTACCTCCCAGGAATAATATCCGGCTGCGCAGGTGATTTCTTCGCGCACCGGTGATTGCAGTAACTCCATCAAGGGAACCTGAGCCTAACCGGAATGGACCGATTCCCGCTTAATGTCGGAAATACTAATCATTCTCCCCTTAAAGAAAAGGTATAAGGCCGATTATAAAAACCGATTGAAAGCAAAGGGCTTACGAATTATTGGGTTTTCAGCCAGGCGTAGATATCGGCGACGTCCTGGGTCGAGATCTTCTCTTCGGGAAATTTGGGCATGATCGGGGACCGTGCGTTCCTGACGATGCCCAAAAACTTTCTGAACCCCATATCGGGGTTGTCTATCTTGGGTCCTTTGCCGTCGTTGCCGTTGGGGCCGTGGCAGGCAAAACAATGGTGCATCGAATACCAGCGTTTGCCGTCCGCCGGGTTACCCTGGGGGGCGCTGCAAGAGCTCAGAACCAGTACCGTCATTGCTGCGCCGAGACACATGGCAAGCTGTTTTCCTTGCCTCGCAAATGATTGATCCCACATCTGTCTATCTCCTTCTTAATGATAGAAGCCTTTGAAATATGTAATGAAAACACACTAGCCTGACGTTCATGGAAAAACAACGAAGACTATTAGTATTTGAACAATATCAAAAGTTTGTTCTAAAGTTACACAATTATGCGAACAACACAGATTGTACCCTTTAGAATCAATGATGAAAAGACAGCATTTCCACCCTTCGGGCGAGTCGACACGGCCTGCTATCCCGCGTCGCTTTTGGGGAAGGCATATTAAGCATATAGCCTTCCCCAAGTCTCCTTGGCTTGCAGGCCGTCTCAACTCGTGAAATATTCAGGCGAGCTTAACATCGAACGATATGCAAGATTTTGTCTGCGCCAACGTCGATCGAGCCGAAATATTCTTTTGTGTAATCAAGCAGTTTCAGGCGAACACTGGCTCCATATTGCCTGGATGCGACGAAACACCGAATTCCAGTGATAGTGGCTGAGATCGGCGGGGGAAAGAGCATCAGTCCGTTTGGAAAAGCAGGAGCCGAGTGCTTCTTGCAGTCTTTGAACGAAGTGTTCCTCATCGTCCAGAACGGTTCTATCCATATCGACTAGTGCTGGCACGGGGAGCAGTATGAGGTGTTCGCTGTCCAGCTGATCAGCAATCTCTTTCGTTCCGTCAAGCGCGGTGGCGATGACTCGGCAGCCGCAGGCCAGCCCCTCCAGGACCACCAGCGGCAACCCCTCGTAAAGCGAAGGCAGAACCAGGATGTGGCTGGCACGCATCAGGGAAGCGAGCTCGCTTTGTGACACGGCGCCATGGATGGTAGCACGGCTTCCCAGCCGTTCAGCCAGTTCAAGGCAGCGCTCGTACTCAATACCGGCGCCGCTGCCGACCAGGTGGAGGTGAAACGGATAGTCGGGCATGCGGTGCAGCGCTTCGAGCAGCCAGGGTAAGCCTTTGGCGCGACTGAGTTTGCCGCCATAGATCAACCGGCAGGTCTCGTCCTGCGCATTGGTTTCCCGGGGCCTGCCACAGAACAACCTCTCATCGAACCCTGCACCGACAACCGTGATGGTATTAAGATCAATACCATAGAGCAAGGCGATCTCTGCACGCTGGGCCTGGGTTAGTGCACAGACTGCCCTGAGCGCACGGCAACCCTGCCGCACCATGTCCTGCAGGTGCGGGCACTGGTGAAACTGGCGCAGCTCCGAGCCATGGCAACTGGCGGTTACCGCGATATCTGAAAATCTCCGGGCCACCAGAGAGGTGACCAGCCAGAGGTGGTGGCAGTGGATCAGATCGGGTTGAAAATCTTGCACGGCTGCCTCTACTGCCGCCTGTGAACAGGTTCAGATAGTGGCTGAGCTGATTCTTATCGAGTTCGCGAAATGTTCTGCTCGGGTATGGCATGACATCGCTCATGCCGATGATTTTTTCTGGATTATCCCGGGTTTCAAATCGAACGCAGCTGATCCGGTCGACTGCCAGGTCTCCGAAGGCGGGCAGATTATTGTTTTGTACTCCGCAGAGCAGCATATTCCGATGTCCTGCCGCGGCGGCCTCGGCAAGGATATGCTGCAGATAGATGCCGCTGCCGGTGGAATCGGGACGCTGGCTGATGATGTGCAGAATTTTCATTGCCCAGGCCGATCAGCGAGTCCTGTTATTGTATCTGCCCTCTGCATCTTCAAGGTAACGGCGGTGCAGCACATGAAGCAGTTCATCGCGATTGTTGCGCGGCTGATTGAGCATGATTACGAACGGATCGCTGGTTTGCTTCGAGATAAAGTATCCGGCATAATTAAAAACATCCGAGAGGGTGCCGGATTTCTTCACAATCTGGTCGTCTCTCGGGAGCAGATAGGCAAACGGCCTGAATGCTTCCAGTAGAGTGATCATCGCAGCAGGGGTAATACGGTTTCGTCTCGACAAGCCGGAACCTTCGATGATGGAAAACGCTCCAGCCTCGAGGCCGGCTCGCTCTTCAAGAATTTCACGTAGCGCACGTCTCCCCTTCTGCCAGGTTCCGGGGGGGCCGTAACGTTTGGCGCCACTGGCGAGCAAGAGCTGATTGGCAATGAAATTGTTGGAAAACCTCAGGCCGCTTCTCACCATTTCCGCAATCGTCTGGCGGCTGTAATAGGTGTGGATGAGTCGGTCACTCTGCTTTATGGTGCCTGGCTTATAAGAACCGCTGAGGGTGATTTGCCGGCCCCTCAGCAATTCCGAAAACAGTTCTGCAACATAGCGCTGCGGTCCAGATGAGGAGTCAGCAGCAGGGCTGCTCGAGACGTTGATCCGGTGCCGGCCAGGTTTGAGCCGCTTGCCGATTTCGCGGGTCAGCGGCAGAGTCGGTGTTTGAGGCTCACCCGAGGCAATAGTTCCGTTTTGGTTCCTGACGATGGACAGCGAATTGAAGTTGACGCTCAAGGCACTGTTTTCGGCATCATAGGGGTTATCAGAATGCTCGCTGCCTGCCGGGTAGCTCTGTTCAAGTGCAAAGAAACTCTCATCGAGAATCAGGCCGTCGATTTCATTAATGCCAAGATCTTTTAGAGATGCCGCGATGGCAGTGACGGTTTCCGAAACGATCTCCGAAACAAAAAAAGGGTCGCCGTAGCCCTTGATACACAGGATAGATTGGTCGCGTAGAAAGAATTCTGTTTTAATCCGGTGGTCAGGTCCAAGAATTTCGAGAACGGTCAGCGCGGTCGCGATCTTGACAATTGAGGCCGGTATGAAGTGTTGGTCAGCCGCCAGTTCCGCAACAACCCGGCCATCCCTGGTCACGAGGTAGCCTCCCTTTGTGACCAGAGTTTCGCTGTCTGCAAGGGGTTCAGCGGAGACGGTGAGGGCTAGAAAAAAGGCCCATACAAGCATGCAGGAGCAGTGTCGTATGGGCCTTGCACAGCGCATTGATGCTGCCGGGTGAGCTGGAGGCTAGAGTTTCGGCAGCTTGGCGATAGATTCAGCAATCTGTTCCGCCGGGTAATCGAAGTCGTACAGCTCGCCGGCGAAGAATTTATCGTAGGAAGCCATATCGATAAGTCCGTGACCGGAGAAGTTGAACAGGATGGTCTTAGGATCATTGAGATCCCTGGTTGCTTCGATGATTGCACCTCTGATCGCATGACAGGTTTCCGGAGCCGGGATGATGCCTTCGGTCTTGGCAAAGAGTACGCCCGCTTCAAAACACTCGAGCTGCTGGACCTTGACTGGTTCGACAATCTTTTCCCGGACCATGGCCGAAACGATCGGCGCCATACCGTGATAACGCAGCCCGCCGGCATGAATGCCCGGTGGGATGAAGTCATGGCCCAGGGTATGCATGTAGAGCAGCGGGGTGGTCATGGCAGTGTCGCCGAAATCATAGGCAAGCTTACCGCCGGTCAGCGTCGGGCAGGAGGCCGGTTCGGTGCCGATAAAACGGATTTTTTTGCCGTCCAGGTAATCGGGTACGAAGGGTACCGCCAGTCCGGCGAAGTTCGAGCCGCCGCCGCAGCAGCCGATGATCACATCGGGGTATTCCCCGGCGATTTCCATCTGCTTCTTGGCCTCCAGACCGATGATCGACTGGTGCAGGATAACATGGTTCAGCACCGAACCGAGGGAGTAGTTGGTGTCCTCACTGGTGGCGGCATCCTCGATGGCCTCGGAAATCGCAATGCCCAGAGAACCGGGGGTATCGGGCATCTGCTCCAGGATGGCACGGCCGGTAGTTCGGTTTCATTGCTGGGACTGGGGATCACTCGTGGCGCCGAAGGTCTGCATGACCGACTTGCGGTAGGGTTTCTGGTCAAACGAGACCCGCACCATGTAGACCTTGCACTCCATGCCGAACTTACTGGTGGCCAGGACAGGGCGCTGCCCCACTGGCCGGCGCCGGTCTCGGTGGCCAGCCGCTTGACGCCTTCTCGTTTGATTGTAGTAGGCCTGGGCAACCGCGGTGTTGGGTTTATGGGAACCGACGGGTGAAACCCCTTCATTTTTGAAGAAGATCTTGGCTTTGGTGTTCAGTGCTTTCTCAAGACTTGTCGCCCTGACCAGCGGAGAAGGCCGCCAGATCTTTAGAATGTCCAGGACTTCTTCGGGAATGTCGATAAAGCGCTTATCGGACATCTCCTGTTCGAGCAGGCCCATCGGAAAGATCGCGGACAGCTTCTCCGGGCCCATCGGCTCCTTGGTCTCGGGGTCGAGAGGCGGCCGCAGTCCTTTCGGCAGATCGGGAACGACGTTGTACCATTGCAGGGGCATTTCATCATCGCGCAAGACAATCTTCTTGATCATAGTCTCTCCTGTAGTCTCTTCTTTTGCGGCTGGGATATCTGAGGCTGCCTGGGCAACCGGCGCTTTAACAGCCTGACTAATAACACAGGACACCCTTTTCAGGCAAGCGAGATCAATCGTCCAGTTCCGACCAGGAGATTTTCAGCACCTCCATGTCCAGCAGTACAGAGAGTTCTCGATCGAGCAGGGCGGCGAGGATCTCGAACGGTTTGGTGCCGGGCGCACCGCTTCTAAAGATCAGATCCAGCTCAACCGTCTTTGACGATGTCGCGGAAATCCTTTGAACCAGCGGACGCACATCAATCTTTTTGGTCTTCCCTTTTCTCGTTTTCTCGATGAGGAATGTGCTGCTGGCGATAAAACTTTCAATCTGTTCCAATTCGCTGCTGCTGAGTGCAAATGGAAGGCTCACAAGGTAGCGGCTGAGCAGATTCTGGGGCAGTCTGCCCTCGCGCGCTTTGATTTCGACCACAGCGAGTCCTTCCGGCAAGGCCTGGTTGAGTCTTGCCTTGGCCTCCTCAAAATCGCTCAGCGGCTCGAGCAGATCGACCGAGAAAAACTCACTTCTGCTCATGGTGCCAACCGGCAGGGCGGGGCCGAAGGACACCTTTGGGGACGGGTTGTAGCCTTGGGAAAAGTGCGTTTTAAATCCGGCTCTTCTCAGGCTGCGAAAGATGATCTGGAGAAACTCCAGGTGTCCCAGGTAGCAGATCGGACCGCTGCGACCATAGCTGATCAGATACCTGAAGCGGTCCGATGAGGTTTCCGCCTTTATGTTTTCTGTTGCTCCGGCGGGCGGTTCATCAGAGAGACGTTTTTTATTATGAACAATGGGCATTACGGTCTTGAAATCGCACAGCCCGCATTTCTGGCAGCCGTGGTAGCGGCAGTCCTCGGTGTAGATCTGGGATATACTTTTGTCGCGCTCTTCAAGCAGGTAAGCGGTCTCCACCCCCGAATCGATATGGCTCCACGGCAGAAGTTCATCGGTTTCACGGCGGCGTAGATAAAAATCGAGATCCAGCCCGCAATCCTCAGCCGCTTCCCGCCAGCGCAGCAGGTTGAAATAATCGCTCCAGCTGTCCAGCCGGGCGCCTCGCTGCCAGGCGCTGATGGTGAGTTTGGCGAGGCGGCGGTCACCCCGGGCAGAAGACGCCTTCGAGGAAGCTCTGTTCCGGATCGTGATATTTGAGCGTGGTCGAGCGCTTGTGCAGTGCAGATTTCAGCACCTGCAGGCGCCTCCGGCTTTCCTTGATGCTCAGTTGTGGCTCCCATTGAAAGGGCGTGTGAGGTTTGGGGACAAAGGTCCCGACGCTGACTGAAATGCGTTTGCGCCCGCGGCCGTCGATCTGACCGGCTTGGGCGGTTTTCTCAACCAGTGCGGTGATTGCGTCGAGGTCCTCGTCCGTTTCAGTGGGCAGACCTATCATGAAGTAGAGTTTGATCAGATTCCAGCCCAGCGAATACGCATCCGCTGCCGCCTGGAGCAGGGCCTCTTCGGTGATCCCCTTGTTGATACTCTGACGCAGCCGCTCGCTGCCTGCTTCCGGGGCCAGGGTGAAACCGGTTTTTCTGACCCGGCGGATTTCATCCATCAGTTCGCGGTTCAGGGTTCCAACCCGCATGGACGGCATTGCCACCGAGACTCGTTCGCCGGCAAAACGCTTCATCAGTTTCGGCAGCACCTCGGGCAGACAGCTGTAGTCTCCGGTGGACAATGACAGCAGGGCCAGCTCTTCGAAACCCGACCGGGCGATGCCTTGTTCAGCCAGTTCCATGATCTGGGCGGTGCTTCTTTCGCGTACCGGCCGGTAAGTGATGCCGGCCTGGCAGAAGCGGCATCCCCTGGTGCAGCCCCGGGCGACCTCGAGGGCCAGCCGGTCGTGGACGATGCGGGCGCCGGGTACCAGGGGATGCTTCAGGTGGTCGAGACGATCGAGATCGGGCAGTATCCGTCTTCTGAGTTTCGGAGAGGTGTCTGTATCATGTTCGATGGCGCTCAGGCGCCCGTCGCTGTGATAGCGAGGCCGGTAAAGATGGGGCAGATAGACCCCATCGATCCGGCCAAGTTCGGCGATGATTTCCTGTTTTGATGCACCGCGCTGTTTCATCTCTTTGAGTACAGCGCAGATATCGATGATAGCTTCCTCGCCGTCGCCGACACAGATCGCATCGAAAAAATCGGCCACCGGTTCAGGGTTGAAGGCGCAGGTCCCGCCGCCCAGCACGATCGGCTGGTTCTCTGCACGCTCTGCCGCCAGAAACGGAATCTGAGCGAGGTCGAGCATAGTTAGAATATTGGTGTAACAGAGTTCATGGGGCAGGGTAATGCCGAGCAGGTCAAAATCTTTCAGGGCCTGTCCTGATTCCAGCGAACCCAGCACAACCTGATGATCGCGCAGCCATTGTTCGGCATCGGGGGCGGGGCAATAGCAGCGTTCGGCCCGGGTATCGTCGAGCGCATTGACGATATGGTAGAGGATCTGCAAGCCCTGGTGCGACATGCCGATTTCATAGAGATCTGGAAAGGCAAACAGGCAGCTTACCGGGGCGGATTCATTGAGGAGCGGCGTATTGTATTCACCGCCGAGGTAGCGTCCGGGTCTGCTGACATGGTGGAGTAAATTGGGCGTGCTCATATTTTTAACACACGATGTATAGTGAGGTTCATGGGATGTCCGGGGCTCGATGACAGGTGCTTGTCTGGAGGAGCGGACCCCCAGATTTACTGAAAATAAGTTGACTTTTCAAGAAAGGATAAGGTATTCAGATAAGCTGGTTATTAGTATTAAAGATAATAATGGGTTACATTTGGTAACGCCGATTATCATTGCATTCAGCCAGGCATCAACAGCTCGTAATCAAGGATCGTGGCTTATGAAGCAGTTGTTTTCGATAGCAATCTTCTCCATCCTTTCTTTCTTATTTAGCGTTATTGTCGCTCATGCCCAGAGCCAGTCCAGCCAGCCGACAATCGAGTCGATCTCTGTTACTGCAGGTGCAGGCGGGGAGGAGAAGCTGGTATTTAAACTCAGCGGCTCCTATGCGCCGAAGGTGTTCAGGCTCGATGGTGAGCGGCCGCGCCTGGTATTTGATTTTGCCAACACGCTCTATCGGGGTGAAAAGACTCAAATCGAAGGCAACGGCGGCTCGGTAATCGGCGGCGTCCGGATCGGCAGGCATACCCAGCCCGCCAAGACCCGTGTGGTTGTCGATATCGTTCAGAACGCAGATTACCAGTATGATCAGACCTTCAATGTCTCCAATAACAGCCTCATTATAACATTTTTTCCCGATGAAGGCGGTGAGCCTGATAAGCAGACGGCTGCCACAACCGGCCCCCAATACATCAGGCTTGAATCAAAAAAAATTGTGCACCAACCTCAGCCTCCTCCTCCCCCGGCTTCACCACCGCCGGCTCCTCCTGCTGCTCCGGTTGCTTCGGAAAAAGACACACCGGCGGCTTTAACCGCGACAACGCCCGTCACCCCTCAGGCAAATGAGCAGGCCCCAGAAACAGTTCTCCCGCCTGCCGCGCCGATAGAAAAACCGACAGCGTCTGCCGCAGCACCGCCGGCCCCGGTGGCAGCCATTGCCGCGCAGCAGAAGAAGCAGGTTATGCCGGTTGAAGAAAAACCTGCTGCAGCAACCGAAACGGAATCATCTCCAACTCAGAAGCCTGCGTCGGCAGCCGAGGCGCAAATCCCCGAGCCGGCTGAGGCGGAATCGGCACAAAATATCGCCACTCCAGCCTTGCCTGAGGCTGAGGCGGAATCGGCACAAAACATCGCCACTCCAGCCTTGCCTGAGGCTGAGGCGGAACCGGCACAAAATATTGCCACCCCAGCCTTGCCTGAGGCCGAGACGGCGCCGGTACTGCTCGATGTGGCCTTTGAAAAGTCGGCCAATAAGAGCGAGACCGTTCTCTTTCGACTCAATAATTTCTTTCCTCCGCTCGTGTTCGGCATCGAGCAGGGTGAGCCCCAGGTGGTCTGCGACTTTCTCGACGCCAGGCTCGGCCCCGAGGTTGCCGATTCAATTCAGGCCGGCGGTGACTTTATCAGCCGCATCGAGGTGGTCAGTGAAAGCGATCCCGAGAAAGTTCGAGTGACCCTGACCCTGGTTCCCAACAGGCACTATGATCTGCAGCAGCTCTTTTTTAAGGAAGACAATCTGTTTGTAATTATCGTCAGCGAGCTGCAGGATGCGGCGAGTAACGGTGCGAATTAGAAAACAGCTCAAAAAAGGGAGCCCTAGGGCAGCAGTGTTCTGCTGTAGCCGGGGGGAATGGGCAGGGTGAATTGTGCCGGCGTCAGCTCGGCCCGGGCCGGTTCGGAAAACCTGAGTTCACCGTGCGTACCATAGGCCAGGCCGGTGATTGCCACCTGCATGGGCTGCAGGCAACCGGCGAAATCCAACCACTCCCCATAGGTCACGGTGAGCACCGGCACTGCCTGTTCATCGACGATGACCCGCTCAGTGATTCGTTGTTTTTGCTGGTTTATCAATAAATGCTCGAAAATGCGCCCGTTGTCATGGTCTTCGGCAATGGTGAGCCAGAACCCGCGCGCCTCCGTATCCGCTCTGATCTCGGAAATTGTCCGCCCAGTGCCGCCAATACGTCCGCCAAGCCAATCCATCCATGGACCCTCAAGCAGGGCCAGCGAGAGGTCGTTGCGGACCACAAATGAGCGCAGGTTGCCGATCGTAGAAGCCTTATTTACCGCATCGAGGTAATGGTACCGGCTCTCGGTTACTGCGATAACGCTGAGCGGCTGCCCCAGCGGATTGGAGACAATCAGTTTAAAATAGGCTGGCAGCAAAACCTGGATATATCCGCTGAAGGACTGCTCGCTCAGCGCACTGCTCCAGTTTACCATAATCTCAGCATCCCACGAAGGAGGACAATCCTGCTGACTGCTTATGATCTGCTCATAGGCCTGTTCGATTTCAATTGCCGGATCGCCCTCGATAATGTTTCCCCATGGGGGTCTGGCACAACCCGCCGGCAGCAAGGGCAGCAGTGCCAGGATGATCAGGTTGAGCAGGGAGAGCCGCAACCGGCACCGGAACCATTCAGTTGCTGAGGCCATCGAGTTTTATCTGAACCTGTGATTTTTTCTGCTCGTCGTCAAAGAGCTCAAGCGCTTTGCGATAGGAAGCGCGTGCTTTTGCGGTATCACCCAGGGCCCGATAGACATCACCCAGATGGTCATGGATGTGGGGGTCTTCCGGTAGCAGCTTGAGTGCTGCAAGCAGTTCGCTTTTGGCCCGTTCGAGGTTGCCGAGCCGAAAATGCACCCAGCCCAGGCTGTCCTGGATATAGCCGTTTCCCGGTTTGAGCTCGATTGCCCGCTCGATATAGTCCAGGGCAAGCTCCAGGTTTCTGCCCGCATCAGCCCAGGAATAGCCTATAAAATTAAGTGCTTCAGCGTGATCCGGCTTGATCAGCAGCAGTTCCTCCATGATCGATACAGCCTTGTCAATCTGGCCGGTGCGCTCGAGTTGCAGGCCATACTCGAAGAGCACGCGTTCGTTGTCCGGGTATTTTTGGTAGCTGCGGGCCAGCATTTCGGTGGCCGTCATATCGTCATCGATATCCTGATAGAGCGAAGCGGCGATGATATAGAGCATAGGTCTGCTGGTCGCTTCGTCGGCCAGGTAGTTGCCCAGCATGGCCAGCGCCGTGTCGGTGCGTCCCGACTGGTGCAGGATTTTAGCGCGTAAAAACACACCATCTTCGAATTCATCCTGCTCCGGGCTGATCTGTTCGAGCACATCGAGGGCTTCGGTGAATTGTTCCCGATCTGAATAGATCATGCCAAGCAGGTAAAGGGCCTCGGAATTATTTTCCCGGGAGAGGATTGCTAAAAGATTGTCAATGGCCTGTTGCTGATTATCGAGCCTGAGGTAGAGCTTGCTTAGGACCAGAGAAAGCTGGACCGGTGAATTCCGATAGGCGGGCATCAGGCTGAGTTCGGCAATCGCCGCTTCCTCCTGATCCAGGGCCAGCAGCGCCTGCACCACCGTCAATCGGGCCTGTTCCTGGCTGGGGTCCTGGTCAAGAACCCGGCGCAGAAGGTCGATGGCGGGTTCATATTGTTCCTGCTCAAGATAAAACCGGGCAATCTCATAGCAGAGATCTATCGAGAAGTTCAGATCCAGAGCCTGCATATAGAGGGCTTCGGTCTCTTCGTGGTTTTCACTTATCCGGGCCAGAGCAAGGTGGCCAAAATAGGATTCAGGGTTGAGCTGGACCAGTTTGCGCAGGTAGTCGCGGGCCCGTTTCGTCTCCCCGGTCTGGCTGAGCAGGACCCCGAGACTGAGCAGGGTCTGCTGGTCATCGCCGTCGTATTCGAGAATCCGCTCATATTGGTCAATGGCGCGTGGAACCATTTTCTGCTGAACCAGCAGTCTGGCTAAAAGGGCGCGACTGGCGGTGTCCTGCGGATCGACCTCGATGGCCTCTTCCAATAGGGCGATTGCCTGTTCGGTATCGCCTTTTTTGATATACAGCAGGGGCAGCTTATGCTTGATGTAGTCGGCCGCAGGGTCGCAGACCAGGGCTTTTTCGTAGGCATCGAGCGCTTCCGAGTAGCGCCGCTCATATTCGGCGTGGGTGCCCCAGAGGAAATAGAAATACGAGCAGGACAGATCTTGATTAACGTCATTATTCAGGGTAGGGGGAGGAGGAGAGCTACTGGTACCCGCACAAGAGGCAAGCAGCAGGCAGACCAGGGCCGAAATGATGCATACTTGCATTTTGTTGATGCCGCTCAGCTGCGCTGTTGGGTTGCGTTGGATTAAACGCCGGGTTGTGCTTTGCTGTTTCACAAAAGCTCCGGGGTGGGCTGCGGGGGATCAGCCGATTGAAGCAGGCTGTCAACATGGCTCAACACCTGGCGGTGGACCTCGATTTTCGGGGCGGAGCCGTCAATTCGCTGTATATAGGGTAATTTCATTTGTTTAAAAATACCATCGACTTTTTTCAGGCCCTCCAATTGTTCGAAATCGTTGAGCCTGTCACCCCGCTTCTGGGTAATCCTGCGGATACTTTCGGCCGGCTCGAGCTCAATGATAAGCGCCAGGTCGGGCTCCGGAGCAAATGCATGCAGAGCAAGAATTGCCTCCGGCTCAAGTCCTGCAGCTCCCTGATAGGCTGCTGTCGAGAGGAAATAACGATCGCACAGCACGATCTTGCCGGCTCTCAGGGCCGGAAGAATCGCCTTTTGCAGATGTTCTTTGCGGTCCGCGATGAATAGTTCGAGCTCACGGGCAGGTGAAAGCGCTTCCCTACTCAAATAGTGGGCTCGAATCTTCTGGCCGAATTTGCCCTCTGTGGGCTCTCTGGTTTCAATGACATCGCAGCCGCGATTTCTGAGCACGTCGGCAAGCAGCTTTTGCTGGGTCGATTTGCCGGTTCCATCTATGCCCTCGAAAACAATTAATCGGCCACGCCTGTCTTCCTTGCTGGTCATGTTTGCTCATTTCTCGTGTTCATGAATGTCCTGACGCAGATATTTCAGCAGGACCTGCCTGCACGGTGGACTGCCATCGTCTGGGCCAGCAGAATAGCGGAATTGAGACTGCTGATCCCGGCGATACCCTGACCGGCGATGTCATAGGCGGTGCCGTGATCGACCGAGGTTCTGATAATCGGCAGGCCAAGGGTGACGTTGACACCATCATCGAAGTGCAGGAGCTTGAACGGAATAAGTCCCTGGTCGTGGTACATGGCAACCACCGCATCGAACCGGCCGCACCGTGCTTTATAGAAAACGGTGTCCGGCGGGTAGGGGCCGGTGATTTCAGCAGTCTGTCGAAAACGTTTCTGGGCTTCTGCCACCGCGGGAGCGATGATTTCCAGTTCCTCATGGCCGAATAGCCCGCTCTCTCCAGCATGGGGATTGAGACCAGCCACGCCGATCCGCGGAAAATCGATGCCGAAATCTTCCTGCAACCGCTCAGCAACGAGTTCTATTAACCCCGTCAGATCTTCACGGTTGAGCAGGCTCACGACTCTTGACAACGGGCAGTGGATAGTGGCCGGGACAACCCTTAGTGTGCTGCCGGCCAGCATCATCGCCACTCGCTTTGCACCGGTCCTGCTGGCCAGCAGTTCCGTGTGACCGGGAAATTCATAGCCGGCCTGATTGAGTGATAATTTGGAAATAGCGCAGGTGACCAGGGCGCTGATTTCATTATTTCGGGACAGCGTGACGCCCCGTTCAACATAGGTCGCCATCGCCCGGCTGGTCTCGGGAGTCGGGCAGCCGAAGGTGAATTGTCCGGTATCAATACCTGATTCTTCGAAAACATTGACCGCTGCGTGGTCTACCTTCGACCCCGGGCGCCATGACCGCAATACCAGATCAAGGCCGAGGCCATGCATGCATTTTTCCAGAACGCCGATATCGCCGATTACGACGATAGGCATGTGCAGGCCGGCTCGGCTGGACTGATGGTACTTGAGGACGATCTCAGGACCGATCGAGGCGGGACAGCCCATGGTTATGCCGATGGGAGCAGCGATTCTGTTCTGGTTTGTATCCGAATCAAATGTCATGGAGCAATACCGCAGGGTGCGCCTGATTGGTGGATTGTCTTAAGAGGCTTCAAAGGCGTCTTTTATATGGGTTAGCTGAACCTCGGCTGCGTCATTTATGATGGCAATGACATCAAAGCGCACCGGGCTTTCCAGCAGGCCGCGTCGGGTCAGGTAGTCAAGGGCGGTAAAACTGATCTGACGCTGTTTAGGTATGGTCACCGCCTCCAGTGGATGGCCGTAGCGCCTGGTTTTTCTGGTTTTTACTTCGATAAAGACATAGGTGTCGCCGTCCAGGCAGATAATGTCGATTTCTCCGCTTTTGCGCCGGTAGTTCCGGGTAAGTAAACGATATCCACAATTCTGCAGATAGTCGACCGCGATATCCTCTCCCGATTTACCGAGGCTGATCCGCTCTCGAGACAAATTCCTTAACTCCTTTGAAAGTGAGCCTGTGAACCGGGCTGGGGCCGTGCTTCGCCACGTTTCGGCGATGCTCCCTGGTGGGGTAGCCCTTGTTGGCAGCAAAATTATATTGCGGAAAGTGCTGGTGAAGTTCTGCCATGATCTCGTCCCGGGCGATCTTGGCCACGATCGAAGCTGCCGCAATCGACGCACTCCTCCCGTCGCCCTTTATCAGCGCCTCCTGAGGAGTGGCCACCGGCAGGGTATGCCTGCCGTCCACCAGGATGAAATCAGGCGTCATCTGAGCCCTGGTGAGCTCATCGATCGAGCGCTTCATGGCCAGCAGCGAGGCCTGGAGGATATTTATTTTATCGATGGTTGCGGGTGAAACGATACCGATGCCCATCACCGCACCGATCTCGCGGAGCAGATCTCTGAGCTGGTAGCGCTGTCTTTCGGTGGTCTGTTTCGAATCGCAGAAATGCTGGTGGGCGCAGTCCGGGGGCAGGATGACCGAGGCCGCAACCACAGGACCGGCCAGCGGTCCGCGGCCGACTTCATCGGTACCTGCGATGGTGCAGAAGCCCCGCTTGAGGAGCATCCGCTCGAACTGGAAGGTGTCGTTCGGATTGCTTGTTTCATGCACCAGAGATGCCATCAGTCCAGACAGCGACCGGGTCGGGTTTGGCACCGCACTGGCGCAGCCCTGGACCCGGTCGAATCAGGAAGTGGAAATCGGCTAGCGAATGCCGCGTTCGCGGATTCGGGCCGCCTTGCCCCGACGTTCGCGCAGGTAGTAAAGGCGTGAGCGCCTGACCCTGCCGCGGGACACCAGCTCTATTTTCTCGATCCGGGGATTGTGCAACGCAAAAGTTTTCTCGACGCCGACACCGTGCGACACTTTGCGCACCGTATAGGATGCGTCCATGTCACCGCGCTTGCGCTTGATCACCACACCCTGGAAAATCTGGATGCGTTCCTTGTTGCCCTCTATGATGCGGATATGCACCTTTACCGTATCTCCCGGGCGAAAGTCCGGATGATCATAGCGCATCTGCTCCTGGTCAATTCTGTTTATGATCGGATTCATGATGTTTCTCTTTTGTTGTGCTTAGCTGTTCTTGTGGTTTCTTCTTCCAATTATGTTTCTTCTTCCAATTATCTATGCTTACCCAATAACCGGTCAAGTACAATCGACACTGCCGATCGAACCGACAGGTGATTGTAGTCCGAGTCCGGCTGAATCGGCTCTAACACGGCATCTACCCTCTGTAGAACCGTCGGCGCCAGACCGTGGGCGGTGCCGAAAACCAGCAGGACCGGTTTTTCTTCGTCGAGTCGCTCACGCAGGGCCGGATAATCGATCTGTGTAATCTGCTGCTGCCGCCTGGCGCTGGTGGCCACGATCAGCACCTCCTGCTCATATCGATCCGAGACTTGCTCGACAATCTCATCGAGGTTTCTGGCCGGCCGGATGATGGCAAGTGCCTCCCTGCGTGCCGGGTTGGCCCGAGCCCCGTGACCATGCAGCCAGTGATCGGTAATTTCTTCGATCAATTCATGCTGATCCCCAAACGGCGTGGCAACATAATAATCACCGACCCCATATGTCCTGGCGACCCTGGCGATATCGTGCAGATCCAGGTTGGTCACCGCCGAGCCGATCGTCTCTCCGACCTTGTTGAGTACCGGATGGTGGAGCAGTGCAATCGACAGCCCGTTCTGGCTCATTGCTGCCCTCTTGCTGCAGCGCCGGTAAGGGCTTTGCAGTCGATGCCATGTTTGAGCAGCAGTTTTTTTTCTGCCTCGCTGAAGGATTCTTCCTGCAGCAGGTCGGGCCGTTTTTCAATAGTCCTTCTGACCGAGGCGAGAAAACGATACTCTTCGATCCTCTGGTGATCTCCGCTGAGCAGCTCGTCCGGTACCTCGAGCCCTTCGAAAACCCGGGGCCTGGTATACTGGGGGTGCTTGAGCAGATTTCTGCTGAAGGTATCGTTGGCAGCCGAAGATGAGCAGCCGAGTACCCCCGGGATCAGCCTGGTCACCGCGTCGATAACTACCAGTGCCGGCAGTTCCCCGCCGCTTAAGATGAAATCGCCAATGGAAATCTCATCATCGACGTAGTGGAGCCTGAAACGCTCGTCAACTCCTTCATAGCGGCCACAGACCAGAATCAGATGATCTTCGCGGCCCAGATCTTCGGCTACGCTCTGGCTCAGCTGCCTGCCCTGCGGGCTCAGCAGCACGACCCGACTGTGCTGCCGCGGCCCGTCACCGCTGCGGGCTTTTTGTACCGCCAGACTCAAGGGTTCTGGAGTCATCACCATGCCCTCGCCGCCGCCGAAGGGTCGGTCGTCGGTGGTACGATGCCTGTCTCTGGCGAAATCCCTGAGGTTGAGCATCTCGACATCGATGATTTCTGCATCACGGGCCCTGCCGACCACGCCTTCTTTAAGCGCTGAGTCGATCAGGGCCGGAAATATCGTCAGAATCGAAAAACGCATGACCACCCGCTCAGGATTTCAGATCCTGGTTCAGCTCGAGCAGGCCGTCCGGTGGATCGATGACCAGACGCGCTTCATCAGCTGAAACGACGATTTCCTTGACCAGCGGGATGAGATACTCCCGGGCTCCATCGCTGACGATAAGAAGCTCCTGGGCTCCACTGCCGCCAATGGCTTCAACCTCGCCGATCAGGATGTCATCCACGGTCCAGACGGCAAGCCCCTGCAGGGGATGATGTGCTGCACCATGTTCGACTGTTTGCGCTTCCTCGATATCGACCAGTACTCCCATCTCAATGGTGAGGTCCGCCTCGTTTTTTGTGTCAATGGTATCGAGTTTCAGGATGACCTGGCTCTTTTGAACCCTGCAAGCGGTTATGGCCAACAGGTCGGTCATCCGGCCGTCGACTGCTACAAGGGCAGCCCGGCTGTAATTATCAAAGTGTTCAGGCGGTCTGGCATGAGGAGCTATCTTCAGCTCGCCTTTCAGGCCATGACTCCTGGTTACCGAACCGACCAGCATATACCTGTCGGCAGGGTATGGATACTGCGGCGTCATGACAAGCGGTGCTTATTCCAGAATGTCGAGCCGCGATTTCTTGTTGTCCCGTGCCGCCGCAGCCGCCAGTAACGAGCGCATGGCCCGGGCGGTGCGACCCTGCTTGCCGATTACCTTGCCCAGGTCTTCCTGGGCCACGGTGAGCTCGATGGCGACGGTATCGTCGTTCTCGCTGCACGAGACGGTGACCTGTTCGGTATTATCGACCAGGGCAGTGGCAATGTGCGTGATCAGTTCCTGCATAGCTTTTTTACTCGGCTGCCGGTGCCGCTTTCTTGATCAGGCTTTTTACCGTGGTGGACGGCAGCGCCCCCCGGCCCAGCCAATCCTGCAGCTTCTTGTCGTTGATATCGATCTGGGCAGGCTCCTGCAGTGGATCGTAGGTGCCGACGATATCAAGAAATTTACCGTCCCGCGGGCTCTCGCTGTCGGCGACGACGATTCGGTAAAACGGCTTTTTCTTCCTGCCAAGTCTGGTTAATCTGATTCGAACTGCCATTTTTGGATTTCTCCTTGTCTTGTGATAATTCCGATGTGGTGATCGGTCGGTTTCTGAGACCGATTCCTATCTTCTCATGCCCTTCGGGGCTTTTCTTCGTTTTCTGCCGGACATTACCCCCGGCTTGCCGCGCATTTTCTTGAGCATCTTCAACATCGCTGAATAACTCTTTAAGACCCGGTTTACCTCGGCCACACTGGTGCCGGAGCCCGAGGCAATCCGCAGTCTGCGGCTGGCGTCGATGATCCGGTGATTCCTGCGCTCTTTAATGGTCATAGAGCGAATGATCGCTTCGGTTTTGGCCAGCTCTTTTTCATCAGGCTGCGGGGCGTCTTTTAGCTGCTTCAATTTATTGATGCCGGGGACCATGCCCATGATCTGCTCGAGCGAACCCATCTTCTTGATCTGCTGGATCTGATCGAGAAAATCCTCCAGGGTGAATTCATTGCGCTTAAGCTTTTTGGCGATCTTATCGGCTTTTTTGCGATCGACGACTTCTTCGGCTTTTTCTATCAGGGTCAGCATGTCGCCCATGCCGAGAATTCTCGAGGCGGTCCGGTCCGGGTGAAAAACCTCGAGTGCATCGAGTGCTTCACCGACACCGACGAACTTGATCGGCTTACCCGTGACCCGCTTGATCGACAGAGCAGCACCGCCTCTGGCATCACCTTCCATTTTGGTCAGGATGACGCCGGATATTTCAAGGTCATGGTTGAACTTGTCGGCCACGGTGACGGCGTCCTGGCCGGTCATCGCATCGGCTACGAAAAGCACCTCGGACAGCGGTACCGCCGTCTGGATATCCTGAAGTTCATCCATCAAAGCTTCGTCGACATGGAGTCGGCCCGCAGTGTCGATGATCAGGGTATCGTAGTTCTTCTCCTTGGCCACGCTCAAGGCCTGCCGGCAGATGTCAACGGGCTTGTGGCCGGCGTCTGAGGGATGTACCGCTACACCGACCCGCTCTGCAAGGATCTGGAGTTGTTCGATGGCAGCCGGGCGGTAGATATCGGCAGGAACCAGATAGACCCGGCGCCCCTGTTTTTTCAGCTGGGCCGCAAGTTTGCCTGCACTGGTTGTTTTACCTGAGCCCTGCAGGCCGGCGAGCATGATCGTAACCGGCTGGGCACCATCCAGACGGATGGTCTCGGTATTTCCGCCGAGCAGTTCAACGAGCTCATCATGAACGATTTTGATAACCTGTTGACCGGGTGAAAGTTTCTGCGAAACTTGCTGGCCAACCGCCTTGGCAGTCACCCCGTCGACGAAATCACGGGCCACCTGATAGTTTACATCGGCTTCCAGGAGGGCCATCCGCACCTCGCGCATGGCTTCTTTGATGTTCTCTTCGGTGAGAATGCCGTGGCCGCGGAGTTTCTTGAATACCCCTTCCAGCCGATCTGTCAGGTTTTCAAACATGGATGTATGAAATAATAAAACTACTCAGTACAGTTGCTATAAAATGGGCACACTCCACCCGTAAACACTCGATAAAAATACGAAATCACACAAATTGCCGATAAATGGCTGGATTTCTAAAATCAAAAGATGTCAAAAATACTTCGATTTTATCGAGAAGTCAAGAACGGAACAACCTAACGTATTGCTGTTTTTGCAGCAGTGCGGTCATGCTGCCGGAGCTTCGCATGATATAGCTGCGACGAGCTTCAGTGATTACCTCGATTTGAAACCGTGTATGGGAAGATAGACGAGGATGGCCGGCATAAAGAGAAAAATCAGCAGGGCCCAGAAATAGCGGGTGGAACTCTTGTTGAACTTGCGGGTGAAAATATCCTTGAACACCACAAAGAGCAGCACCGCGTTGCAGATAATGCCGACCAGGGATAACGGCAGCAGGATCGCTATCGAGTGTGAATCAGGATATAAGGCCAGGATCATAGCCAATCCGGTGATGCAGACAAGTGTGGAAATTACTAAAAGTCTTTCAAACGAGCTCATTGGCTGGATGCGTCGGGGATGAATCAAATGAACACGAAGAATCAGAGCCACTTGCAAAACGTACTTTTCGCCCAAACTCTGCGTTATGCTGAAAATTTTATCCTCGGAATATTAAGTATATGCCTGCGTTAAAATTTTTCTCATGCCTTGCTTTTGGACGAAAATCCTCATTTTGCAAAAGGCTCATCAGTCAGTGGCCCAGAAACTGCGCTCAGCGCCGCTGCCGGAAAAATTCCTCCAGAAACGTCTTGCGCCAGCCGCCGGTGAGTTTTTCAGGCAGTGGACTGCCGGGGGTGTCGATATTTTTCGCCAGTTGTTTCAGCTCGGATGTGGTGGCAATCAGGGCAGGGTCCAGGCCCTGCAGCTCGCATTTGAGCGCTACGAAACTGCTGAGCCGCTCATAGGCTTTCTTTTCCCTGGCATTGAGCCGCAAGGGGCGCCTGGGTTCCGGCCGGTCCTCTGCCTCAACCGACAGCCCAGTTTTTACGCAGTTGATGATCTTCTGGTCGTAGCGCCTGAGCTTCTTGGCCGACAGCAGCGCCGATTGTTTCAGCTTCTCGATGGAGTCGATCCTGTCCCGAGCGATATTGAGCAGTATATTGTCGGCGATAACATGCCCGCGGGGCCGGTTGATATGTCGTGCCTCCTGCTCTCTCCAGGTGGCCAGTTCCTTTAAGATCGAGAGCGCAACAGGATCCAGAGAGCCGCTGCCCTTGATCCTGAGAAAGCGCTGTTGATCATCGATCCCGACGAGAGTGTCGGCACGGTCAGCGGCCGAGAGTTCTTCTTTGAGCCACTCCCTGATCTCCGGAACGACAATCCGGCTGAGCAGAAGAACCCGCAGGGCCCTGAGATAGCGAACGTCATCAAGGGCATATGAAATCTGCTTTTCATCCAGCGGACGTTTGAGCCAGTCTGTTCTGGTCTGGGTTTTCTTCAGATCGATATCGAGCAAAGCGGCAATCAGATCGGCCAGAGAGATGGTCGAGGACAAACCGGAAAAACCAGCCGCCACCCTGGTGTCGAAAATGTTTCTGGGGATGGCTCCGGTGGCGCGGCTCAGGATCGTCAGATCCTGGGGGGCATCGTGCAGAATCTTGACCACTTTTCTGTTGCTGAGCAGTTCACCGAGTACAGAGAGGTCATCAATTGCCATCGGGTCGATCAAAAAACATTCTTCATCGGAAAGAGCGAGCTGGATCAGTCCCAGATTCGGGTAATAGGTGCGTTCCCAGACGAACTCGGTGTCCAGTCCGACACAATCGGTTCGCATGGCCCGGGCGATGAGCTCTTGAAATTCTTGAGCGGTGCTGATCATGGGCTGTCTCTTTTTTCCTCTGCCTTTATTCATATCCGGGGCGCGCCGCCATTGCTGCAGCTCTTCTTAATGCTGGTCTGTGCAATGGTTGCTATAAACACGGCCGATACGGTGTTCCCAGTGAATCAAGCTGTAATAAAATTCGATTGTAACCGCAATACTTTCTTGGTCTGCGGTGGACATGAATCCGATTCGGGAGGGGAACTACAAGGGCTCCCCCGGCCTGATTTTTCCTCTGGCCGTGGAGCGCTAAATCGTACTATAGTGATGGCGGTTGCGGCAAGACTCGCTCCCGTGTAATGCAGACAATCAGCTGAATTTGCACGAGCTCAAACATTCATCGCGTAAACATCCTATGTTTGTCTATATCCTGAAACGTGTCGCTCTGATGATTCCCACCCTGTTCGGCATCATGCTGATTACCTTTGCGGTGACCCAGTTTGTACCCGGGGGCCCGGTGGAAAAACTGGTTGCGGAGATCGAAGGCCACGGTCTTGCCGGTGCCGAAAGCAGTTCAGACAGTTCGTCATATCGCGGAGACATGGGGCTCGATGAGCAGCGCCTCGATGAGCTGAAGCAGCTCTATGGCTTCGATCAGCCGCCGGTGCAGCGGTTTTTTGCGATGATGGGCCGATATCTGCGATTTGATTTCGGCACCTCCTATTATTACCAGCAGGATGTCTCCGCTCTGGTTATCTCGCGTCTACCGGTGTCTATGTCGCTTGGCCTGTGGACCTTCCTGATTGTTTACGGGGTCTGCATTCCGCTGGGTATTGCCAAGGCGGTACGAGACGGCAGCAGTTTTGATATCCTGAGCAGCACGGTGATCCTGATCGGCTATGCGATTCCGGGTTTTGTGCTGGGCATTACGCTGATCGTGCTGTTTGGCGGCGGCAGTTTTCTTTCAATCTTTCCATTGCGCGGACTGGTTTCGGATAACTGGTCGGAGCTGTCTCTGATCTCGAAGATTCTTGACTATCTATGGCATATGGCACTGCCGATTTTTTCAAGCGCGGTAGGCAGTCTGGCGGTCATGACCATGCTGACCAAAAATTCATTTCTCGAGGAGATCAACAAACACTATGTCCTGACCGCACGGGCCAAAGGGCTGGATGAGCGCAGCGTATTGTTCAAACACGTTTTCAGAAATGCAATCATCCCGATCATCACCGGTTTTCCAGGCTATTTCATCGGCGCTTTCTTTACCGGGAGCCTGTTGATCGAGACAATTTTCTCACTCGAGGGTATGGGACTGCTGGCCTATCAGTCGGTTTTGAACCGCGATTACCCGGTGGTGCTTGGCACCCTTTACTTCTTCTCCATCATCGGTCTGGTGGGCAGGCTGCTCTCCGATCTCAGCTATGTTGCGGTAGACCCCCGCATCAGTTTCAGCCGTGTCGATAATTGATACAAAAAGGCAGGCAGCGGTGCCGGTGATTTCCCCGGGGCGACGCAGGTGGCTCAGGTTCAGAAAAAACCGGCGGGGTTTTTACAGCCTGATTGTCTTTTCCCTGCTCTTTGTTATCAGCCTCGGGGCGGAACTGATCAGCAACGATAAACCGTTTCTGGTTATCTATCAGGGGACTTATTTCTTCCCTCTGGTGAAAAGCTATCCGGAGACCGCCTTCGGCGGCATCTTCGAGACCGAGACCGATTACCGGGACCCGTTTTTTCAGGAATTGATGGGCCGGGAAGGCAACAGAGCCTATTTTCCGCTCAACCGCCATTCGTTTGACACCATCAACTTCCAGGTTGACGGTCCGGTGCCGTCTCCGCCCACCAGGGACAATATCCTGGGCACCGATGACCGGGGCCGCGACGTGTTTGCCCGGCTGCTTTATGGCTTCAGGTTGAGCATCATTTTCGGTTTTGTCCTGACTGCAGCCGGTACAGCCGTCGGCATTGTGTTCGGGGCGGTACAGGGCTATTTCGGTGGTCGTACAGATCTTTTTTTTCAACGCTTTATCGAGATATGGGGGGCGATGCCCGAGCTCTACCTGTTGATCATTTTCGCTTCGATGTTCGAGCCCAGTGTGTTGCTGCTGCTTATTCTACTTTCGCTGTTCAGCTGGATGGGGCTCTCCGACTATGTTCGGGCTGAATTTCTGCGCGGCAGGAATATGGATTATGTCCGGGCCGCCCAGGCGCTGGGGGTAAGCAATCTGGTTATCATGTCGCGCCATCTGCTGCCCAACGGTTTGACCCCGGTGATCACCTTCCTGCCGTTTCGCATGTCGGCTTCGATCCTGGCCTTGACCAGTCTCGATTTTCTCGGTCTCGGGGTGCCTCCTTCAACACCGAGTCTCGGAGAATTACTGGCCCAGGGGAAGGCTAATATCGAGGCCTGGTGGCTTTCGCTGTCGACCTTTGTCGTACTGGTGGGCAGCCTGGTGCTGCTGATTTTCATCGGCGAAGCGCTGCGCGAGGCGTTCGATCCCCGTAAACACTAACACGTTTTATACCCTGCAGGCGGTCCTGCGCAGGCTTTTTGGCTCCGGCTGAAAACCGGTAAACGTTGCTTTCTGCGGCGGGTGACATTGGTTGACTTTGTAACCATATGTCTTACTATTGCGACGTTCATTATGACATCCGGCCACCCAGACCAGTTCGGCCGGAGATGTGGCCGTATGGAGGCGTTCGGCGCCTGCAGGGCTGTTTTCCGGAAATAATTGGTATCGACCATGCAGCTATTGTCAGTAAAAAACAATCCGTTGGTTCGTCTTGGCGATGCCACGCTCTACACGCTTAACGATCTCGGCCGCATGGCGCTGTTTCTGCTCCAGTCGATTATCGGCCTGTTCAGACGGCCGTTCAGATTTGCCGAAGTCATCAAGCAGATACATTTTGTCGGCGCCGGCTCTTTTCTGGTTATCTTTTTTACCGCCATTTCAACCGGTATGGTACTTGGCCTGCAGGGCTATTATTCGCTCAGTAAATTCGGGGCCGAAGGAATGCTCGGCTCGGCCGTTTCACTGACCCTCATCATGGAACTTGGACCGGTACTGACTGCCCTGATGGTGGCCGGTAGAGCCGGTTCTGCAATGTGTGCTGAGCTCGGTATCATGCGCATTTCCGAGCAGATCGATGCGCTGGAATGTATGGCGATCGATCCGTTCAGGTTTCTGATTTCGCCCAAGTTCCTGGCGGTTATCGTTTCGGTGCCGCTGCTCACGGTCTTTTTCGATCTGATTGGCATCGGTGGCGGATATATCTCCGGGGTGCTGTTGATGGGAGTCAATCCGGGCAGCTACCTGGAAGGCATGCGTTCCAGCGTTACCAATCATGATATCTGGCTCGGGGTGGTCAAGTCATTCGTGTTTGCGCTGCTGGTGGTATGGATATCCACCGGCCGCGGCTATTTCGTCCTACAGATCCGTGGCGCCGGGTTCGGGGCGGAAAGTGTCAGCCGGGTGACGACCCAGGCGGTGGTCATGTCTTCGATTTCGGTACTGATTTTCGATTACCTCCTGACGGCGATTCTGCTATGATCGAAACAGCCATAGAATTTATCGATGTTTCGAAGGGTTTTGCCAGCAGGGACGGCCTTTCTCAGAAGGTGCTCGATGGGGTCAGTTTCTCGATACCTGCGGGCAAAACGACGGTCATTGCCGGTGGCAGCGGCCAGGGTAAGAGTGTTACCCTGAAATTGATCCTCGGGCTGCTCCGGGCGGACGGCGGAAAAATTCTGGTGGGCGATGTCGATGTGACCCGCCTCAGGGGGCGCCGGCTGGAAACCTTGAGAACCGATTTCGGGGTGTTGTTTCAGGGTGCCGCCCTGTTCGATTCGATGAGTGTGTTCGACAACGTGGCCCTGCCTTTGCGGGAGCGGACAGCATTGAACCCAAAGCAGATTGAAGAGCGGGTAAGTGAGAGTCTGGCCAGCCTGGACCTCGAGGGCCATGAAGAAAAATTTCCGGCTCAATTGAGTGGTGGTATGAAAAAACGAGTAGGACTTGCCCGCGCCCTGCAACTCGATCCGAAGATCATGCTTTTCGACGAGCCCACCACCGGGCTGGACCCGGTGATGACCCATGAAATATATGAGCTGTTTGCCAGAACCCAACAGAAACTGGGTTTTACTTCGGTTATCGTCAGCCACGATATCCCAAGAGTTTTCAGCCTGGCAGACCAGGTGATTATTCTTCATCAGGGAAAAATCGATGTGTTTAACAGTCTCGATGAGATACAATGTTCTAGCAAGCCGCATATAAAAGACTTCGTTGACAAAATGATGGGCGATGCGAAACAGGATTTTCGCCCGAGATCAGTCGAATAGGCAGGACAGATTATGCAGAACAGGTTTACAGAGTTTGTTGTCGGACTATTCATGGTGGCAGGATTTGCGGCTATTGTCTACCTGGCCCTCAATCTTGGTGAAGTACCCTTTCTGACCCGTACCTCGACCTATACGATCGAGGCGGAATTCGAGAATGTATCCGGGGTTAAAAAGGGTGCCCCGGTGCAGGTTGCCGGCGTCGTCGTCGGTGAAGTTGAAGCAATCAAGCTCAACGAGGACCGGTATGCCCAGATTACGCTGCGGGTTGAAAAGGATCTGAAGATACCGCTGGATTCCATTGTTTCGGTGAAATCTCAGGGAATCATTGGGGATAAGTATATTCAGATATCGTTGGGAGGGGACCCGGAGAATTTTGCCCCGGATGAAATTATCGTTGATACGGAGTCGGCGGTTGATATCGAGTCGCTGATCTCCAAGTTTGCTTTTGGCAGTGCCAAGTAGAGACTCGGGGTATAACCGGATTTCGTTAATCAGGGAGATTTTTCTATCTGCTGTCGAGATCGTCTCAGCAGATTTGTCTGCATTACTTTGAGCAGGGTATGCGCACATTACTTCTGATAGTTTTGTTGGGATTCATCTGGCCGGCCTTAAGCGCGGCAAGCGAGTTGGATCGAAGTCCGGCTGCCGGCATTGGCGCGGAACTGGAGACCAGCCCGGAAAACCCGTACCCCGATCTGCTGATCGATTCGAAGGACACGAATATCCTGGGGCCGGATCTGCTGGGTAATGATCCGTTTTTGATGGATCCTGTCGAGTATCTCGATGACCCTATATTCGAGGACGATTTCACCCTGAATCCCTCGCCGCCGCCGATCTCGGATCCCTTTGAACCGGTGAACCGGGTTATTTTCGTTTTCAACGACAAGTTCTATTTCTGGGTGCTCAAACCGACAAAAAACGCCTATAGTTATGTGCTTCCGGAAGATATCAGGAGATGTCTGGGCAATGCTTTTGCCAACATTGCGGCCCCGATTCGTTTTATCAACAATCTGCTTCAGGGTGAATTCGAAGATGCCGGGATAGTGCTGGGTCGCTTTGTGATCAACAGCACATTGGGGGTGTTCGGGCTGGGTGATGCGGCCTATCGTGATTTCAACATCGAACCCCGGAAGGCCGACTTTGGCCAGACCCTGGGCAAATGGGGAATTGGCGAAGGACCCTACCTTATGCTGCCGGCCTTTGGGCCGTCAAACATCAGGGACACCTTTGGTTTCTTCGGCGATATCTATATGCACCCGGTGCCGTACATCTCAGACAACCTCACGTTTGATCTGGGCTATCTGGTTGAAAACCGTATAAATCTGTTGTCTATCAGTCCGGACGTTTATGAAGAACTCAAACGCATGTCCCTGGATCCTTATGTCGCCGCACGACAGGCCTATGTCGATTACCGCAGATCCATAATCGATAAGCCGTAATCTGATTTAATACCAATAACTTAAACCTTCTAAAGAGTTAGACGAACCATGATTAAACTGATTGTGCCCGCATTCTTATGCATGGCCCTCGTTATAAATACAGCAGCCGTTTACAGTGAATCGGCAGAGCCGACCGAGCAGTTGAAACCGATTTTAGACGAGCTTTTTTCGATTCTGGATGATCAGAGCTTGCAAGGAGACGAGCAGAAAGAGGCGCGCAGGCAGCGGATTATGGCTGCTATTTCCAGTGGTTTTGATTTTCGAGAGATGTCCCGGCGGGTACTTGGCAGTACCTGGAACGACCTGTCTGCGGAGCAGCGAGATCATTTCGTCGTTCAGATGACCAAGCTTCTGGAAAATGTTTACATCGGCAGACTGGAGAGTTATGACGGTCGTGAAGTCGAATTCGCGGCAGAACGAATCAAGGGCAAAAGAGCCCAGGTGACCACGCTGATCAACTATGAGGATTCAAAAATACCGGTGCACTATATCATGCAAAAAGAGCATGACCGCTGGATGGTTTACGATATCAATATCGAGGGGGTAAGCCTGATACGTAACTATATGGAACAGTTCAGGACCATCTTGCGTCAGGAAGAATACGAGGGCTTGATCAACATCATCGAGCAGAAGAATCAGCTGTTTGCCGAGGGCAAAGAGGGTAACTGAAAAACTGCGTGCGCTTAAGTAACCAGGTTATGTTCATATCCATCGTATCCACCAGCAATTGCTTGGATCCGCGATGCTGCCGCTGACCTGAGCTGTCGACAAAGGTGCGCGGTCTCGACTTGATCAACCATCTGTCCATCTTTTTTAGTGGCGAATAGTTTGGATATCGATTATTGTTCCGCGTTTGACCCCTGCTTTTCGCCAATTGGATTCGTGGTGCAGGCGGGGGGATGGTTATCATGAGAGTCGCCTTTGCCGATATAACGGGGCCCGGGTTTTCCTTTAAAATCGAAAACGACGGCTGGTTTCCTGAGCAGGAGATAGGGCTTGCACGTGGTCCCGAAGGATCGATAGTTATCCGTCTCAACGGCCCGAAAAGTGCCCTGGTCGAGGGCGCTATGCGTGTCGGAGTTGTTGCTCCCTGCGATCGGTGCTGCCGGCAGGTCGTGCTCGATTTGACCATTGATGAGTTTGCCTACCACTGCATCGTTGCAGAGGAGGAAGTGGACGGCCGGCATGATATTGAGAGCCGCAAAGAAGATTTTGACAGACTATATCTGAAGGAACCGGTTATTGATTTAGGAGAGTTGATGCGGGAACAATTGTTTCTGGCGCTGCCGTCACGCATTTTATGCAGATTGTCCTGCCAAGGGCTCTGCCCACATTGCGGTGCGGATCGCAACGAAACACCCTGCCGCTGCGGCGGGGACGAACCAGAGTCACCGTTTTCTGTTCTGGCGCAATTGAAACGTCGATAAACCGGGTTCCACGTGCTGCACTAACGGAGGAAATCATGGCATTACCCAAAAGAAGACATTCACGTTCGCGTACCCGCAAACGACGTTCCCATCACGCCTTAACTTCACCCGCCCTGTCCATCTGCCAGGATTGCGGTGAACCGAAACAGCCACATCGCCTGTGCGGGAGCTGCGGAAAATACAACAAGTCCACCGTATACGTTCTCGACACTGAAGTCTAAGGGAGTATACGGTGCAGATCGCCCTGGATGCCATGGGAGGGGACCATGGTCCGCAGGAACTGATTACCGGGGCACTTCTTGCTGTTGAGCAGGATGAACTGACGATTTCGCTGGTTGGCGATGAGTCAATTCTGCAAAAACATCTCGATCGTGTTTCCGGCAGTCGTAATTCCCTCAAACGGCTTCAGATTGTTCACGCGCCGACGGTGATCGGCATGGATGAAAACCCGGTCGATGCGATCCGAAAAAAACGGGATTCATCGATTATGGTTGCCTTCGATCTGGTCAAATCCGGAGATGCCGCCGCAGCGGTGAGCGCAGGTAACTCGGGTGCCACCCTCGCTGCAGCAATCCGTAAACTAGGCCGTTTGCCCAACGTAGCCCGTCCGGGCCTCGCCTCTATTTTTCCAACGCTCAAAGGTCCTCTGGTGATCATGGACATCGGTGCTAATGTCGAGTGCCGACCGGTTCATCTTTATCAGTTTGCGGTTATGGCCGCGGGCTATTCGAGGCTGTATCATGTGAGCAAGCCGCGGGTCGGTCTGCTTACCATCGGTGAGGAATCCGGTAAAGGCAATGCGCTGATCAAAGAGGCCTATAATCTTTTGGACAGGAGTTCGCTCAATTTTATCGGCAATGTCGAAGGCAGAGATGTGTTTCAGGGTGACGTCGATGTAATCGTCTGTGACGGTTTTGTTGGCAATATCTGTCTGAAAATCAGTGAGGGGCTGGCCGAAGCTGCCATGAAAATGCTCCGTGATGAAATTGGTAAGTCGACCCTGGCCAAGCTCGGGTATCTGCTGGCCCGCCCGGCCTTTAAAAAGTTCAAAAAACGGGTCGACTATGCCGAGTATGGCGGCGCACCCCTGCTCGGCATCAAGGGGACCGGGATTGTCTGTCATGGCAAGTCCAGTGCCTTTGCGATAAAAAATGCAATCCTGGGCGCCCTGGAAATGGAGCGCCTGAAAATAAACGATGTGATCACCCGTGACCTCGAAGAAGGAGTGAGCGGTTCCAGTTGAAGGAATATAATGGGCACCATTATTTTAGGCACAGGCTCCTGTCTGCCCAAGCGGGTTATGACCAATCGGGAGCTCGAGACCATTGTCGATACCAGTGACGAATGGATCAGGAGCAGAACCGGTATCGAGAGCCGCAGAATCGGCGGCAAAGGGGAGAAGACCTACCAATTGGCCTCCTCGGCGGCGCAGAAGGCACTGGATATGGCGGGGGTAGCGGCCGAAGAGCTCGATATGGTGGTGGTAGGTACGATAAGTTCGCACATGCTGATGCCTTCCTGCGGCTGTTATGTGCAGATGGAGATCGGTGCCACCAATGCCTTTGCCTATGACGTCAATGCGGCCTGCTGCGGATTTCTCTATGGCATCGATATCGCTGATCGCCACATTCGGGTGGACAACGATGCGAAGATTCTGGTGATCGGTGCCGAAACGCTGTCATCGAGGGTGAACTGGCAGGACCGCAATACCTGCATCGTTTTTGCCGATGGCGCCGGGGCAGCGGTTCTGGCCCACTCCGACCAGCCAAATCGCCGGATCCTGGGAACGAATCATTTTTCCGATGGCCGCCTCTGGGAACTGCTTTACATGCATAATGCGCCGAGCAACAACCCCGATCTGGTGGTTGAAGACAATCCGGGCGCGCATATCGTCATGGAGGGCCGGGAGGTCTTCAAACATGCGGTAAAGGCCATGGAGGATGCGATTGCCGGTCTTTTTGAAAAGACCGGCTTAACCATTGACGATGTCGATGTGATGATTCCCCATCAGGCCAATATCAGGATACTCAATAATGTCCTGGAGCGACTGGAGGTTCCGGCAGAAAAGGTGGTGCTCAATGTGATGAATTACGGCAACACATCGGCCGCCTCGATTCCGATTGCTCTGGATGAGGCCAACCGCGGTGGCAGACTCAAGTCCGGAGATACGGTTTTGTTCTGTTCGTTCGGCGGCGGTCTTACCTGGGGTGCAACCCTTCTTAGGTGGTAAACAGGAGTAGCGAGATGGAACGTTTTCTGACAGAAGAACAACAGATGATCGTCGATATTGCCCGGCAGATCACTGATGAGCTGATTATTCCGCAGCGGGCGGAGCTTGATGAAAAGCATGAATTTCCGCGTGACATCCTCAATGCGATTGCCCAGGCGGATCTGCTGGGACTGATCATTCCCGAAGCCTATGGCGGCTTCGGGGCAAGCTGCTTTGACGTCATTCTGGCCATCGAGGAGTTCGGGCGCGGCTGCATCGGTGTCGGTACTGCTTTTGCCGCCAGCGGGTTAGGCGCCTATCCCATTATCCTCAGCGGTTCCGAAGAGCTCAAGCAGAAATACTTGCCCGATATCGCTTCAGGAAATAAATTTGCCGCCTTCGGTCTGACCGAAGCAAATGCCGGTTCAGATGCTTCGGGGATTCAGACCACGGCAGTGCTCGATGGCGACGAATGGGTGCTGAACGGCACCAAACAGTGGATCACCAATGGCGGTGAAGCCCAGGTCTATACCGTGGTGGCGATGACCGATCGACACAAGGGCGCCCGCGGTGCTTCGATGTTTGTGGTCGAGGAAGGCGACCCGGGTTTTTCCTGCGGGCCCAAGGAGGTCAAAATGGGTATCCGGGCCTCATCGACTACCGAGTTGATTTTCAAAGACTGTCGAATTCCCAAGGATCGGCTTATCGGACGCAGGGGTACTGGCTTTATCACCGTTATGAAGACTCTTGACCTGAGTCGACCGGGAATTGCCGCGCTTGGAGTCGGACTGGCCCAGGGGGCGCTTGACATGGCGGTGACCTATGCCAAGCAGCGTGAACAGTTCGGCAAGCCGATCATTGGTTTCCAGGCGGTGCAGCATATGCTGGCCGATATGGCAACACAGCTTGAAGCGGCCCGTTCCCTGACCTATACGGCGGCCAAACATATCGATGCACATCCCAAGGACATGTCCAAGGCATCTTCCATGTGCAAAGTATTTGCCACTGATATGGCCATGAAGGTTACCACCGACGCGGTGCAGGTGATGGGTGGGTATGGTTACATGTGTGAGTATCCGGCTGAAAAGATGATGCGCGATGCCAAAATTCTGCAGATCTATGAGGGCACCAATCAGGTGCAGCGCAATGTGATCGGCCAGGAACTCAATAAGGAATACAACAGATAGAGCGCGCTGCGGTTTCCCTGATTGTTTTTGTAACAGGATAAAGGTATTTGATGAAAATTATTGTCTGCATAAAGCAGGTGCCCGACGCCAAGGATGTCCGGCTTGACCCGGTGACCAACACGCTTGCCCGCGAGGGGGTCGAGTCGATCATGAACCCTTATGACCAGCATGCCCTCGAAGCGGCAGTCGCCTTGAAAGAATCGACCGGCGGAGAAGTGACGGTCATGACCATGGGACCGCCGCAGGCCGAGGAGGTGCTGCGTCAGGCTATTTCCTGTGGCGCTGACCGGGCGGTGCTGGTATCAGATCGCAGTTTTGCCGGCGCAGATACCTGGGCGACGGCATACACCCTCGCCCAGGCGGTTAGACAGCTCGGTTCATTTGAACTGATCATTTGCGGCAAGCAGGCCATTGACGGTGATACCGCGCAGGTCGGACCGGGTCTGGCGATGCGCTTGAACATCCCCTATGCCACCTGCATCCAGAAGATACGCGCCGCAGATGAATCAACAATCGTCATGGAGCGCATGATGGATGATGGGTATGACGTTCTCCAGGCCTCATATCCACTGTTGTTCACGGTGGTCAAGGATATCAACCAGCCTCGGGTACCCTCGCTGAAAGGTAAGATGAAGGCCAAGAAAGCCGAGATAACGGTGCTTTCCGCTGCAGATATCGAGGCCGATCCTGCTTCTATCGGGCTGGCGGGGTCACCGACCAAGGTTGTCAAGGTCTTTCCACCGGAACCCAGGGGCGAACGGGCAATGTTGAGCGGCACTGTTGATGAACAGGTTGAGCAGCTGGTTGCCAACCTCAAGCCATATCTGGTGTAGGGTGGAGCGGTCATGTTGAAGGTCGATGAAAAACTTTGTATTGGCTGTGGTATATGTGAAGACCACTGCCCGTTCGGTGCCATCGAGGTAGTGGATGGTATTGCGGTTGTGGGTGATACCTGCAATCTCTGCGGCGCCTGTGTCGAGGAGTGTGAAGTCGAGGCGCTGGTCATCGAAGATGCAGGAGGCCGCAAGGCAGCCGATGACATCAAATCCTGGTCGGGAATCTGGGTATTCTGCGAATTTACCAGGGCAGGACTTGCCCCGGTGGCTGCCGAACTGCTGGGGATCGGCAGGAAGCTGGCTGATGCCAGGGGAGTGAGCCTGTCAGCGGTCCTGCTTGGCCATATGACCGGCGCTAGCGCTGAGCGCTTGATCGGCCATGGCGCGGATATCGTCTATCGGGTCGATAACCCTGCGCTGGAATTGTTCTCTGATGAAATATTTGAAAAAATCCTCACTGACTTGATTTTAGAACATAAACCCGAGGTGGTTCTGGCTGGTGCGACAGCCATCGGCAGATCCTTTATACCCGGTGTTGCAACCTCGGTCGACGCTGGACTGACTGCTGACTGCACCAGGCTGGAGATCGGTGAGGACGGCAACCTCCTGCAGACCCGGCCGGCCTTCGGGGGGAATATCATGGCCACCATCGTCTGTCCTGAAACCAGGCCGCAGATGGCCACGGTCCGGCCCAAGGTGATGAAGGAACTGGAATATGACCAGAGCCGAACCGGCGAGATTATCGATGTTAACCCAACGGCGCGTCAGCTCACGGGCAGGATTCAGGTGCTTGAGTCGGTAAGCGAGAAACAGAGTAAAGTAAATATCCAGGAATCGGATATCCTGGTTTCCGGCGGACGCGGACTGGAAAATGAAAAAGGCTTCGAATTGATCGCCAAACTGGCCGAGGCGCTGGGCGGCAAAGTGTCTGCCTCGCGAGCCGTGGTTGATGCCGGGTGGATCCCGTATCCCCATCAGGTGGGCCAGACCGGCAAGACCGTCGCCCCGAAACTTTATATTGCCTGCGGCATTTCCGGGGCAATCCAGCATGTGGCTGGGATGCAGTCCTCTGAAACCATCGTGGCTATCAACCGTGATCCGGATGCGCCGATATTCAACGTCGCCGACTATGGCGTGGTTGGTGATCTCTATGAGGTTATTCCTAAACTGATCAATAAAATAGAGGAGCAGCGCGGAGCATGACACTTGCAGGAAAGACGGCGGTCGTCACCGGCGGCGGCAGGGGAATTGGCAGAACGATCTGTCTCAAACTGGCCGGATTGGGCGCCTTTGTCTATATCAATTACGTCAACCGTGTTGATGCGGCTGAAGAAACGATTGCGCTGCTGAAGAAGCAGGGCGGGGACGGTGCTCTGATCAAATGTGACGTGGCCGATTTTGAGGCGACCCAGGAAGCGTTCAAGGCCATCATCAAAGAGCGGGGCAGTGTCGATATCCTTATCAATAATGCCGGTATCACCCGGGACGGTCTGTTAGCCCGGATGAAAGAAGCCGATTGGGACACGGTGCTCGACACGAATCTCAAAGGGGCATTCAATTGCGCCAAGGCAGCGATCAAACCGATGTTGAAGAACCGCTGGGGGAGGATCGTCAATATCAGCTCTGTGGTCGGTTTCTCAGGCAACGGCGGCCAGGCCAATTACGCCGCTGCCAAAGCGGGTATGGCTGGCTTGACCAAAGCGCTGGCCCGCGAGTTCGCTTCGAGGAAGATCACCGTCAATTGCGTGGCACCCGGGTATATCGTCACCGAGATGACGGCTGCTCTGGACGAAACGGTAAAAGAAAAAATGTTGTCCGAGATACCGATGGCTTGTCTGGGAGAGGCCGAAGACGTTGCCGGCGCTGTCGCTTACCTGGTCAGTGAGGCGGCCGGCTATGTGACCGGCCAGACAATCCATGTCAATGGTGGAATGTATATGTAACAATTGGAGACCAGCGCTTGAGAAATGCTCCATCGCGTCCACAGCTGGAATTAAAATAGTTGCAAATTTCATGCATTTGTTAAAAAATGGTTAGTTTGTCATTTTGTGATAGGAAAGGGTATCACAAAAGTTGTCTCGCGCACCTGATGCGTGATTTTTACAGAACAATAATCAAGGAGATAATAACATGGCTCTAAATCAGGAAATGATTGATATCATTGTCGAACAATTGAGTGTAGAAAAGGACAAGGTCGTTCCGGAAGCTTCCTTTGTGGATGATCTGGGTGCCGATTCTCTTGATCTCGTCGAACTGATCATGGCAATGGAAGAAAAGTTCGATATAGAAATCCCCGATGAGGATGCAGAAAAAATCGTTACGGTTCAGGACGCTGTCGACTATGTGGCAAAAGTCCAGTAATGCATCACCCCTGATAATCCCACATCTAGATATATTTTTTTTGGAGGATCGTGATGGCGGAGCGTAGGGTGGTGATAACTGGGACCGGTCTGGTAACGCCGCTTGGTACCGGGGTGGCCAAGTCCTGGCAAAACCTCTGTAATGGTGTGAGCGGGGTAGCTCCTATTACCAGATTTGATGCTTCTGACGATCCTGTCCAGATTGCTGCAGAGGTAACGGATTATACTGGTGAAGATTATTTTGAAAAGAAGGAGCTGAAGCAGCTCAAGCTCTTCGTGCAGTATGCTCTGGTGGCCACCAAAATGGCCTTTGAAGAAAGCGGTCTTCAAATCAGTGAAGAAAACTGCGGCAGGATCGGCGTCATTACCGGGTGCGGTATGGGTGGCCTGCCGACCATTACCCACCAGCACGAGGTTGCCCTGACCAAAGGTTATAAAAGGATATCCCCGTTTTTCGTGCCAACCGCGATTCCCAATATGCCGTCGGGCCATATTTCCATGCAGACCGGCTGCAAAGGGCCGAACCTGACCTTGACGACGGCCTGTGCCGCCGGCACCCATGCGATTGGTGAGGCCTACCGCCATATCAAATACGGTATGTGCGATGCGATGATTGCCGGCGGGACCGAGGGCGTTATATGTAAAATGGGAATCAACGGTTTTGCATCGATGAAAGCGCTCTCCAAACGCAATGAGAGTCCCACTGAAGCCTCAAGGCCATTTGACCAGGATCGCGATGGATTCGTCATCTCTGAAGGGGCCGGGATCCTGATACTCGAAGATTTTGAGCATGCCAGAGCACGGGGCGCCCAGATTATCGGCGAAGTTGTCGGCTATGGTCTGAGCAGCGATGCTTTCCATATCGCCGCACCCCCGGAAGACGGTGAAGGGGCGGTACGTTCAATGCGCTTTGCGCTGGAAGATGCAAAGCTCAACCTGGCTGATGTTGACTATATCAACGCCCACGGAACTTCCACGCCGCTCAATGATCGATGTGAAACAATAGCTATCAAAACGGTATTCGGTGACCACGCCTATCGTCTGGCGGTGAGTTCCACCAAGTCGATGATCGGCCATTCGCTGGGAGCTGCCGGCGGGATCGAGGCCGTTATTCTGGCATTGAGCCTCAAATATCAGGTTATTCCACCGACCATCAACCTGCATCAGCCGAGCCCTGAGTGCGATCTCGACTATGTGCCCAACACCGCCAGGGAAACGAAAATCAAAGTGGGTCTGTCGAATTCATTTGGTTTCGGCGGAACCAACGGTGTTCTTGCCTTCAGACGGTTCGAGGGTTGAAGGAAGCGAGCCCTGCCATGAATATTGCAATCGGTTCCGATCACGGCGGTTTTGAATTGAAACAATTCATTGCTGAGCTGCTTAAAACCCGCGGGGATACGGTTATTGACCTGGGCGCGCACAGTGATGCTTCGGTTGACTACCCAGATTTTGCCGTCCAGGTCTGTGAGAAGGTCCTGTCCTCTGAGGTGAAATACGGTATTCTGGTTTGTGGAACTGGCATCGGCATGTCGATGGCGGCCAACCGCTACAGGGGAATCCGGGCGGCGCTCTGTCATGACGAATATACCGCTCGGCTGAGCCGTGAGCATAACGATGCCAATGTCCTCTGCCTCGGTGATCGGGTGCTCGGCAAGGGGGTTGCAGAATGCATCGTGGAGGTTTGGCTGAATACGGAGTTCGGTGGCGGGCGTCACCAGAGGCGGATAGGTAAGTTCAGCGTTTGAACAGCTCGCTGGAAGATCACAAACCGGTATTGCATGGCTGCAATACCGGTTTTTTTTATGCCCGGTTGCCCTCAATGGCTGGTGCTGATATGCTAGGACTGACGAGCCAGCGATGCTATTGACGCCGGCCCGGAGTCAAGTCAGAAGATGATATACCAAGGAGAGATACATGAAATGTCCGTACTGTGATCATCTTGATAATAAGGTCATCGATTCGCGCCTGAACAAGGATTGTACGATTACCAGAAGACGCCGGTCATGCCTGGCCTGCGACCAGCGATTCACCACCTATGAACGGCTCGAAGTAATGATGCCGGTGCTGGTCAAGAAAGATGGCAGACGTGAACCGTGGGATCGCCAGAAGATGATCGTCGGCCTGGAGAAGGCCTGTGAAAAACGTCCCATCAGCCGGGATACGATCGATCTCTTTGTCGATGACATCGAGCACAAACTGCAGGATCTCAGCTCCAAGGAAGTAGCCTCGTCGGTTATCGGTGAGTGGGTTATGGAGAGCCTCTCTCAGCTCGATGAAGTAGCTTATGTGCGATTTGCCTCGGTGTATCGACAGTTTAAGGACGTCAACGAGTTTATGGATGAGCTCAAAGTGCTGCTTGAATCGCGTGAACAGCAACAGCCATAACTATCTCTGAGAAGATCTTCGATGTTTGACGATAAAGATACCGCCTTTATGCGCCAGGCGCTCACAGAAGCCAGAAAGGGACGTGGGCTTACGTCGCCCAACCCCTGCGTCGGTGCGGTTATCGTAAAGGATAATCAGATTGTTGGCCGAGGATACCATAAAAAAGCGGGCACCCCCCATGCGGAGATTCATGCGCTGCGGCAGGCAGGGGCAGCGGCCCGGGGGGCGACCATGTATGTCACTCTGGAGCCGTGCAGCCATCACGGACGCACACCTCCCTGCAGCCCTGCCGTAGCGGCTGCGGGAATCAAGAAAGTCATCATCGGCATGCTCGATCCCAATCCGCTGGTGGACGGCGGCGGGGTATCTTATCTGCGTGAGCAGGGAATCGCAGTGACACAAGGACTGCTCGAAAAAGAATGTCGTGATCTGAATCGCCCCTTTATACAACTCATCACCAGCGGCCGTCCTTTGGTGATCATGAAGGCCGGTCTGACGCTGGACGGCCGGATCACCTTGAGAAAAGGGGTCGGTGACCGGATAACCGGTCCCGGGTCTGAAAACTTCGTTCACCGGCTGCGCAACCGCAGCGATGGTATAATGGTTGGAATCGGCACAATCGAAATAGATAATCCATCATTGACCACCAGGATTGCCGGAAGAAAAGGCCATGACCCGGTGCGCATCATTGTCGACACCTCACTGCGCATCGCTGAAGACGCCCGGGTTCTGACTCAGTCCTCGGCGGCTGCAACCTGGATATTCTGCTCGGCTTCGGCTGATTTCAAGAAAGCAGCTAGGCTTGAGGATTCAGGAGCCTCAGTGTTCAGGGTAGCGACCGCACAGGATGGCCGACTTGATCTGGCGGCAGTGCTGAGCACGCTGGGCGCCAGGCAGATCACCTCACTGCTGGTCGAGGGCGGGGCTGCGCTGCACGGCTCTCTGCTCAATGCGGGCCTGGTCGATCAAGTGCAGCTCTTTTTTGCACCAATATTCGCAGGTGATAATGGCATCAGTGTCACTTCCGGTCATCAGATGCAAGGCGATGCGTCCCAGGCCGTCAGGCTCGAAAATGTCAGCTATCGGCGCTGCGGTGACGATATGATGGTCTGCGGTGATGTTTCCTATCCGGGCAGATAGCCCGGATCAAACAGGCTGACTCTAAGGGCGTCCACGTTCTTCCAGCCCGTTGAATCAGCGGGTCTATCTGTTTTTGTGCTGCAAGTGCACCTTTATTTTTTCCCAGGTTTCAGCACAATCATCGAATTGGCCAAACTCAATACTCAGGCGCACCCATTCCTGCTCAAAAGCGGGACTGTGAGACAACGAGCAGTTGCGCGGCAGGTTAAGTGCTGCGCTTTGTTTTAAAAACTGTTTCTGCGTTGCACTGGAAAGCGGGTGACTGCGCTCGTAGAGATCCTGCAGCAGGCGGTTGGCTGTCTGCGGGATATTGTCCAGACTTGGCTGCTTAAGTTCGGGATAATCTCTTGTAAACAGCGTTTTAAGGGAACAATTGCCTGCAGCAGCGACGATCTGAGCCAGGTCGATTAGGCGGCGCTGTTTATTTTTGTTCAGTGACAGCCTGGCAAACAAATCCGTCAGATAAAGGCGATCGGATGGGGACATGCTGGCCAGAGAGGATGCAACCTGAGGCGAAACCAGTCCCCGGTGCACCGCTTCTCTGACGGGGGGCTCTAGATCAAGCAGTGCCAGATACCGGGCACACCTGCTGTCGCCTGAGACACCAGTGGCTGATCCGATGATTTTTTCCGCCTGCACGGGACACCAGGTCTTACAGAGCCGGATAAATCGGGCTATCTCGATATCCGTCAGTGGTCCACCTGTAAGCTCATCAGTTACAATAATCTGCAGCAGGTCGAACGTTTTTAAAGCACTGTCAACAAGCAGGCAGCCTACCTCAGCACCGGCATCGATCTTTTGCAGAATCCGCATGCGCCTGGCACCGCAGACGATCTCAAATGTGTTTTGATTAATCCGGCGTGCTATCGGGGGGTGGAGGATGCCGTGCTGCGTTATGGATCTGATGAGCGCATTGGGCAACCTGTCCGGCAGGTCCTGGTGCAGGCTCCACGGGAATTTCTCGGATATTGCTTCAAACGGAATATTTTCAAATCGAAGATAGTGCATGACTTGGAGCCGGGAAATTAGCAACAGACTCGGGTTGCACAGGACAGCGGTGCAAAATTAAAAAGCTGCCTTCCACAGAGCGGAAGACAGCTTGAATTTGTTTCGTAAAGAAAATAAAAAAATGACGTAAATAGCTTTATGCCTTGTTGATCTTTTCCCTGAGAATCCCCGAAGGCTTAAAGGTCACCACCCGGCGGGCGTCGAGCGTCAACTCTTCTCCGGTTTGCGGGTTACGTCCACGTCGGGCATTTTTATCTTTGACGTTGAATTTACCAAAACCGCTGAGCAACAGATCAGAGCCACCGATCAATGACTGTTTTGAGAGCCGCAAAAAAGCCTCAACGGAAGCAGTAGCCTGCGCTTTAGTCAGTCCTTCATGATTTTTGTATACCTGTTGTACGAGATCAGCTTTTGTCAGAGTCATGGTTTCCTCCCGGGCTAGATTCTCTTCATTGGTTGCATTACTAGTAGATTTTAAACGCGTAGCAAATAAAGTCAATAGTATCAGGTGATTATTTTTGTAAAATGGTTTTGCTTCCTGGATTAAACATGGCCAGCCATCTCGAAGATCGGCAAGTACATCGCAACGACCAGCGTACCGATCATGCCGCCTAAAAAGACCATCATAAACGGCTCGATCATCGCGGTCAGGTTGGATACGGCCTGATCGACTTCTTCATCATAGAAATCGGCGATTTTCTCAAGCATCGTATCCAGCGCACCGACCGATTCACCAACATTGATCATCTGCACGACCATGTTGGGAAACACCCCGCTCTCGGCCAGCGGTTCGGCCATTGGGCGACCCTCGGCAATGGCGTCTGCGGTGCGGAATACCGCCAGTTCAATGACCTTATTGCCTGCGGTTTTGGCCACGACCTGCAAAGCCTCGAGGATTGGCACACCACTCTGCAGCATGGTGCTCAAGGTGCGGGTGAATTTGGCGACCGCAACTTTTCTGATCAGGATACCGACCACCGGCAATCGCAGAAACATCTGGTCAATACGGTAGCGGCCTTTCTCTGTGCTGTATACCTTTTTAAAAATATACATCAGCGCAACAATGGGCAGGATTATCCAAAGCAGGTGTTCTTTGAAGGCATTGCTCATGGCTACGACGATCTGGGTCGGGATCGGCAACGCTGCGTCCATCTGGGAGAACATTTCCTGAAAAACCGGGATGACGAAGACCAGGATGACAACCAGGATCAATATTGAGATAGCCAGACAGATTGCCGGGTAGGTCATGGCGCCCTTGACCTTCTTTTTCAGGGCCATGGTCTTTTCCATGAATATGGCCAAACGGTTTAAAATGGTGTCCAGAATACCGCCGGTCTCACCCGCCTCGATCATATTGGAGTAGAGGCTGTCAAAAGCCTTGGGATGCTTGCGCATGGCATCGGCAAAGGTCGTACCCGCTTCAACGTCCTCCTGGATTGCCGCAATGGTCCGTTTAAAGGTTACATTTTCCTGCTGCCTGCTGAGGATCTCCAGACATTGCACCAGCGGCAGACCGGCATCGATCATGGTGGCCAGCTGCCTGGTGAAGACAACCACATCCTTATCGGTTACCCGGGGTTGAAAAAAAGGAATACTTGCTAAAAGGTCTTTGGGCTTTTCTTTGACAACCGGATCGGTGATGCGCATCCGTTTGACGTGGGCCAGAGCTGCTGCCTGGTCAGGTGCCTCCACCTCGCCTTTTCTTTTTTCTCCGTATTGGTTCCTACCTTTCCAAACATAGACAGGCATAGTGATCTCCAGAAAATCAAGATATTATTTCAGCACACTGAGAACATGATCATAGCTGCATGGCTAAATTATCACAAATCCTATTATATTCCATGAGGTTGGATAATACAAGGGAGCGTTGCAAAGAAAAATCATTTATATCGCCCAATAAAGTAAATTATTGAAATTTAATGGAAATGGTATTTTCTTGTGTTTTTTTCTTTTGAGTAGGATAACAGGCAAGCTTTACCCCTGAGAAAATAATAAGATTGATGATCTCAGCAATACTTGTTAACATTAGAAGTTACTTCAAATGGCTTTTTAGCCACGAAGGGACATGTTTTCTCAGGCTTTACTTAAATAAATAGTTACTGGAAATTTGATCTGGAGGATGTCATGCCGGAAGCAGCAGAGAGCTACAGCGGAACGTTTAAGCCGATTGTGGATAAATGTGAGGGATGTGAGAGGATTGTCGAGGAGGCGGGTGCGAAGTACTGCAAAACATTCGTGAACCCGGAAGCCAAATGGAAGCTTGGAATCTGCAACTTTGCCACTCACCAGAAGCCCGAGATACAAGTGGCCACAGTACGCATCAATCCTTTGAAGGCCTCCAAGCGGGCTTCGAAAAGAAAGAGCTAGCCCTTTTAGACAATCTCTCAATAAATATTAAAATCCCCGGTGCGTGCGTCGTACCGGGGATTTTTTATTAGCGCAGCGGCCATCAGCTAGGAGCGCCCGACTCCTGCATAGACAAACCCTTTCTCCTTGACCAGGTCCGGTTGGTACACGTTGCGCAGATCGATAAAAATCCGCTGCTTCATGACCGTCCCCAGCCGCTCGAGATCCAGCGCACGGTATTGATTCCATTCGGTCATCAGCACGACCGCATCGGCACCTTTACAGGCTTCGTAGGAGTTCTCGGTATAGATGATCGAATCGGGAAGCAAGTTGCGGGCCTCTGCGATTCCCTGTGGGTCGTGGGCCCGGACAATGGCTCCTTTTTCTATCAGTGCCGGAATGATCGTTATGGCAGGGCTGTCCCGCATGTCGTCGGTCTCGGGTTTGAAGGTCAAACCCAGCACCGCAATGGTTTTACCGGCCTCAGAGCCGCCCAGTAAGTCACGGATTTTCTTTACCATCTTTGCTTTCTGTGCGCCATTGGCCTCGATGGCCGCCTCGACAACCCGCAGGCTCTCCCCGTTTTCCTGGGCGATACGCATCAACGCCATAGTATCTTTGGGAAAACATGAGCCGCCGTAGCCCGGGCCCGGATGCAGAAATTTGCCTCCTATTCTGCCATCCATGCCGATTCCTTTGGCCAGAGCCACCACATCGGCACCGATTGCATCGCAGAGCAGGGCAATCTCATTGATAAAACTGATTTTGGCGGCAAGAAAGGCGTTGGCGGCATATTTGGTAAGTTCTGCAGTCTCGATCCCAGTTTTGACAATTGGGGTTTCCTGCAGAAAAAGCGGTTGATAAATGGCTCGCAGCACTGCTTCTGCTCGGTCAGATTCGACCCCGATGACCACCCGGTCGGGACGCATGAAATCGGTTATCGCCGCCCCTTCACGCAGAAATTCCGGATTCGATGCAACATCGAATTCAGCTTCGGGATTGACTTCTTTCACTATTCTGGCGACCTGCCGGGCCGTGCCCACCGGCACGGTGCTTTTATCGACGATCACCGTGTAGCCCTGAAGATGGACGGCAACCTCCCGGGTCGCATCATAAATATAACTCAGATCGGCATAACCGTCTCCGCGTCTGCTGCTGGGTGTTCCCACCGCGATGAACACCGCTTCGGCGGATCCGACCGAATCGGCTAATTCGGTAGTGAAGCGGAGCCGTCCCTCTCTTGTATTCTTGGACACCAGCGCGTCGAGTCCAGGTTCGTAGATGGGAATAAGGCCCTGGTTGAGTTTGTCGATTTTTTCGCCGAGCTTATCGACGCAGGTCACATGGTGGCCGAATTCGGCAAAACAGGTTCCTGTTACCAGGCCGACATAGCCGGTACCAATCATGGTAATTTTCATTTTACTTCCTAATTGTTGTCAAATGTTTTGAACAGGCCGATGGCCAAAAATCGCGGTTCCGACCCTGATCAAGGTTGCGCCTTCTTCGATGGCTATATGAAAGTCGTGGGACATGCCCATTGAAAGCTCTGTGGGCTGATCTGGGTCAAGCAGTCCCTTCTCTTGAAGCTGTAGGGACAAATTCCGCAATTGTTTGAAAAACGGACGGGCCTGTTCGGCCTCCTCGGTAAAAGGCGGCATGGTCATCAGCCCCTTGAGCTTGAGCTGCGAAAGTTGTCGGATATGTAGAATCAATTCATCGATATGCTCGGGTAGAACCCCGGACTTATTTGAATCCCGGCCGATATTTACCTGGACAAGAATATCCATGGTTCGACCCGCGCGTTCGAGATGCTTGTTCAATTCCGAGGCGATTTTGCGTCGGTCAACGGTCTCGATCATATCGCAGGTTTCCACCGCGGATCTGGCCTTGTTGCTTTGCAGGTGGCCGATGAAGTGTATTTTCGCACCGCCTGCTGGCTCGCCTGCGTTGACCAGTTCAGCCTTTTTCTGGATGGCCTCCTGGATATAGTTCTCCCCAAAAAGCGTCTGTCCGGCGGCAAGGGCTTCCAGCATAACCTCCACCGGGAAGCGCTTTGAAACGGCAACCAGTTTGATAGTGGAAGGATCTCTGCCGCATTTTTCAGCAACTTCTTGAATGGTTGATCTGACTCTTGCAAGATTGGTATGCAGCATAAAAATCAGATTCAGCGGTTGAACTTGTAGTTGAACAGCTCGCAACAATTTTTTGTCGTGCTTGCAGCAATTTCTTCAAGGCTGGTCTGTCTAATATCGGCAATTGCCTGGGCCGTGTAAAGGGTAAAAAGCGGTTCGTTGCGTTTGCCGCGATAGGGAACCGGTGCCAGAAACGGCCCATCCGTTTCAACCAGCAGCCGTTCCAGCGGCACCTGCTTGGCAACAGCCTGCATTTGATCGGCTTTTTTGTAGGTGATGACGCCAGGAATTGAGATATGAAAATTACAATCCATCAGTTTTCGTGCATACTCCATATCACCGGAGAAGCAGTGCATGATCCCACCGTGCTCAAATGGCCCGGCTGCTCGGATATATTTCAGACAATCTTCATGCGCTTCCCGGTCGTGGATGACAACCGGCAATTGCAGCTCTTTGGCCAGATTGAGCTGTTCAAGAAAAAGGGCTTGCTGGACATCAACATCGCTGTATTGTTTAACATAATCAAGACCGATCTCGCCATAGGCGACCACTTCGGGTTCCGCGGCAAGTTCAGCCAAATCTTCCAGATCCCGTCTGGTTGATTTTCCAGCGTCATGGGGATGGATGCCAATCGTTGCTCTGACCCCATCGGTAATTTTTGGCAATGGCAACGGCGGCCTGAGAACTGGCCAGGTCGATACCGATGGTAACCACCCCTTTCACACCATGGGTGGCAGCGCGCTCAAGCACCAGATCAAGATCATCGCGGTATTCATTCATATCGAGATGACAATGACTGTCAATCAAGGCATGGGTGCTGCTCAGTGCTGGTATCGGCTTGTTTGCAATGTTCACCCGGCTGGTCCTCCAGGCAGGTTTCATAGCAGATAACGGTTGGGTCTGCAACGGCTATTTGTTTTCTTGGCTACCTTATGGAAGAGCCTGGCAGAAAAGCGCCAACAACCCGGTCCAGAGAGGTGCGCTGGCAAATTATACGGCGCCTGTCCAGCAGCGCCTGGGGTGTCAGATACGTTTAGCGGGAACACTTTATGCCTCTGATTTTTATTAAAAAAAATAAAAAACTCCTTCAACTCAAAAAAAAACTATCGTATAGTAGTATGGTAAGACATAACGGTGAGTTGTATCGTCACCAGTAAAACAGACCGTTCCAAAGATTTTTGCCCGTCTCAATACGACACCGGAGCCGGCATCTTGGCAGGTTACCATCCTACTGCCGTATGCAGTCAAGCGTTAGTGAGCTGATAAACAGATTTCAAGTCCATTTATATTCAACGAGCAGATTCACCAAAATTCAAAATGGGGAAAAGGGTATGAATTACGGAATTGTCAGCCAGGAACAGCTGGAGCAGATCGATACGATCCTCACTGACAAACTGATTAAGTTGGGTGTTGATTGCGTAATCATTATCGATATGGCAGGAAACATTATTACCGCCAAGGATAACGGGGAAAGCAAGTATGACGTATACTCCTTTGCAGCCCTTGCTGCTGGTAATTTTGCCACCGTCGACGCGATGGCAAAACTGGTCGGTGAAGAAGAATTTTCCCTGCTTTTCCACAAAGGGCAGGATTCAAATATCCATTTCAGTAAGATCGATGATGAACTGCTCTTGATTTCGATGTTCGGCCGGGATCTCTCTCTTGGCTTCCTCAGGTTGAATGTGGTCGATGTGATAGAAAAAATCCAAAAACTCTGGGACAGAAGTTGACCGCTTTGCGTTATGGGTCGGCCACTATAATGCATTTAGTAAACGGATTACCTAGGAAGAGGGGGATGAGTTGAGTTTCATCAACTTGAAGGAAAAAGTCGTCCAGGTCAAGATCGTTTATTACGGTCCTGGCCGTTGCGGCAAAACGACGAACCTTGAATATATCAACAGAACGTACAGAAACCAGATTGTCTCAGAAATGGTTAGTTTGAAAACCCATGGTGATCGTACGCTATTTTTCGATTTCCTGCCGTTTAATATGGGCAAAATCAAAGGCTATGATATTAAAATCCAGCTTTATACTGTGCCGGGACAGGTTAAATACAATGCTACGAGGAAGTTGGTCCTGCGTGGGGTAGACGGGATCGTTTTCGTGGCCGATGCGATGGCCAAGCAGCGGGAGAAAAACATTCGTTCCCTGAATCAGCTTCATGAAAACCTGCTTTCCTATAAGGAGAGTATTTTTAAGATTCCGCTGGTTATGCAGTACAATAAAATAGATCTGAAGGAACATGGCATTCCGATTCTGCCCACCGAAGTACTCCAGAAAGATCTCAACAGCAGGCTCCAGGCACCCTATTTCGAGGCAAGCGCGGTCACTGGATATAATGTTGCGGCCACCTTGAAGAAAAGTATAGCATCGACGATAATTTCGATTCAGAAAAAATTATTCTAGAGAGAAAGCGTGGTGGAACACTATACAGGCAGTCAATACGACGATGACCTTACCGTCGGACTTGATGATCTTGATAACGAGTCTATCGATACCGATTATGTAGATCTGTTCGAGTATGCAGGAGACGAGGAATCTCCGATCACTAGGCTCAAGACCATAATGCTTTCAATCGAGTGGGAAATTACCGATGAAGTGCTGATCAATTTCAACGATGAACTGATACAGGCCAGGGAAGCCTGGAGTGATGATCGGGTAAAACTGATTTACGTCCAAGCCCTGCAGATTATTTCAAAATACATTTACCAGAAAAAATCAGATGCGCACCATAATGCGATGAAGGTGCTTCTGGCTTTTTTTTATGACCTGGAAAAGCTGGCACTCGATACCGAACTCTCAGAGCAGGAAAAAAAACAGATCCTGGACCAGGACATCAAGAGATTCGAACGCTTTAAACAACAGATCGGCCTGGCGCCTCGGTCCGATGCACCGCAGAAAGCTATAGCAAAAGAGAGTTTTGGAGCTGAAATCGAGGCCCCAGAACAATCTTCTGTTGATACTGGTGAACTCTATAGACTCAAAGCAAGTATTTTGAGTATCGATTGGGAAATCACCGACCGCGAACTTGCCGATATCAGCCGTGAGATCGCCACGTTGCAGAATTTATATGCATCGAGTAAGCCGCGCATGATCCTTCTCCAGGGACTTGATGCGCTGGGCGGCTATATCAAACTGAAAAAAAGTGAATCCCACGCGGGAGCCTTCAGACTGCTCAATTCATTCTATGATGCATTGGAACTGTTTGTTGGCAGACGGTTGAGCGCGGAGGAAGAAAAGACCCTGCTGCTGGCCGAAGCTTCCAAGTTCAATCAATTCAAGAGGGAAATTGCCGATTCCATTACACCGGAGGCCATCGCCGAGCAGCGTCAGCGGGCCGCCGCCGGCGATAGTGCGGGGGCGCTTCCGGGAGGTCCAGTCTCAGGTGGTATCGATCGCCAGGCACCGGCTGTATCGGCCCCGGCTGATGCTGAGTTGCGGGCCGGTGATTTTTCCGAAGAGACCTTGGAAAAGGTCTCCTCCTTCTTTGGCGAATTTGAGGAAGAAGAGCCAATTGAGCTTGCTTCACTGCCGGCGGAAGAGGCGCTTCGGGGCGTTGATGTGGAGACGGAGGCCGATGATGATTCAGACGAGGACGCTCTGCCCACCTTGGACGACGGCATGCTCGCGCCGGCCCTGGCGGAACTAGACGAGGAGGAGCCGGGTCCTGGCCCGATCACAGCACCTTCTCTGGTGCAGGGTGTGGATGTCGACAGCGAAGCTGAGGACGAGTCCGACGAAGCACCACTGCCAATCAGTGATGGTGAAATCGCCCCGGCGCTTTTCTCAAGTGATGAAGGTGCGGTAGGTGACGGATTGGGTTCGACCATTGAGCCAATTGAAGATGCTGCAGACATTGATAAGCATGTCGAAGATTTCTTCGGTGAGGCCGATTTTGATTTTGAGGAGGACAGCGCAGCGACAGGTGAGGCGCCTGCGGAGATGTTTACCCAGATCGATGCGGATCTTTCTCCGGCATTGTCGGAGGTTAGTGAGGAGGCGGGGGATCTTTATGATCCTGAGATCCTCGCCCAAGCTGAAAAAACTGAGGACTCTTTTGGCGATGAGGTCTTAGATCGGGTAGATTCGTTTTTCGATGAAGACGTTGAAAAACCGATTTTTGGGGCTGAAATACCAGAGGCTGAGGGTCTTGCAGGATTGAGGGCCAGCATTGAATCGTTTAATACCGAAGCAAATGAGAACACAATCGAAGCGCTGCAGGCCGAGATCGATGGCCTGAAAAACAGATGGCAGGACAGACCGCTTGAGAAAACCCTGCTGCAGCTGCTGGCGACCGCGTCGCAGCATGTTGGAAAAGGCTATGGCTCCGATGACGAGACTGTCGTCCTGATGCGTTCGATCTGCGCTATTCTCGATCAGGTCAGCAGCCAGAGGGTCGATCAGACTAAGGCCCAGGAACTGCTGTTCAATGAGACCAGCAAGGTACTGGAATGGCAGAAAAATTTGCTTGACAGGCAGGTATCAGGCAAGGAGTCTAACTGAGCCCGTAGATCCTGCTGCACCGAATATGAACTGAGATCGCAGGCAGTAAAGACGATATTCAAATAGTTCATTGTGGGGTATCAAAAAGGCCGTTCCCGTGAGGGGGCGGCCTTTTTATTTTCTGAGCATGATATCCGACTCTAACAGGCTTGATTTTAACCTGAACATTTCATGGAAAAACAACGAAAGCTATTATTTTCTGAACAATATCAAAGTTTGATCTAACGTTATACAATTATGCAAACAACACCGTTTGTACCCTTTAGAAGCAGTGCTGAAAAGACAGCCTTTCCACCCTTCGGGAGAGTCGCTACGGCCTGCTATGCCGTGTCGCTTTTGGGGAAGGCCCTGCCTATATAGCCTTGCCCAAGTCTCCTCGGCTAGCAGGCCGTCTCAACATATGAACGTCAGGTTAAATCCCTGCGAGACTGATTATAAATGATTGTGCAGCCTTGTCTATCAGCCGCTGATCGTCGTTAGCCATGTGCGGTCAGGGCCAGCAACGTAAGCAGGCTGTAACAGCCCAGCCAGACCAGGATAAAGATCAGGATTAAGCGGTACCTCGTGGCACGCGGACGCAACAGGGCCAGTGCGATCACCAGGCAGAGCGGTATAACCACCCCCGCGATGAACGGCGGCAGATAGCGAAGCAGTTCCTGAAGCCCGAGAAAAAACCATGGGCCGGTGATGTAGAAGACTCCCAGACTGTCCGGGTCCATCGGGGCGCTGATCAGCAGACAGAAAAGAAGCAGTATCGCGATAAATAACAGATGACGTGATATCTGCACCGGGTATCTGCGCAGATGATTCCAAGCCAGAAAGAGAAAAAGCAGGTCGAATGAAATTACATGGTGGAGATAGACTCGGTACATCCCCTGGTCGCTGATCGAAAATAGCAGATTATTGAGGGCTGGTCCGATTAGCGGAACGGCTTCAACAATATGCTCTGCAATCATGCCGGCTGAGAATCCGGTGGCATCGCTGCGCAGTACATAACCGGTAAAAAGCAGAAGAAGAGCAATGGGCAGGCAGAGTATCAGATATACGAAAGAGCGGGGAGTATAGGACTCGGTCCGATGGAAAACACACAGATAATGGATAACCGCAAAAATAAAGAAAAATTGGCTGGAGTAAAAGTGCAGTGAACGGAAAAAACTGCCATAAGGAACCAGGATATCCAGTGCCGAGGTCGAATAGAATGGTTCCGCTGGACTGTAGTGAATTCCGACGATAATACCGGAGACCAGCGACAGGTAGAGGCTGATCAGGCTCCAGTCCCCCCACTTGACGACATCGAGCAACTCAGTAAGACGTTGGCCTGCTCTCATGGCGTTATTGGAGGGTGACCAGGTAGCTTGATGGAGTTTCGGTCGTCTCGACCGCGTAGCGGTTCAACGGTTTTTTAGCTGGCCCGTTCAGGACATCACCCGCAGTTGAAAATCTGCTTTGATGGCAGGGGCATTCAAGTACATTGTCCTTCTCTTTGAAATTGAGACGGCACCCCAGATGGGTGCAGGTCCTTGACAGTGCCCAGAGACGGTCATCTTCAGAATAAATAATAAATTCGTCTTTGCTCAGGAAGTGATTGTTCTGCAGATTACCGCTTACTTCGACGATCCTGGGTTTTTTAGGGACCTTATGTTTGATGAATCGGTACAGTGGCCAGAAGAGAAGCAGGCCCCCGAGATACAGTGCAATCCTGCGGGACATGCTGGTCTGCCAAGCAGATTTTCTGCCGCCCATGATGGATATGCGTTGAAGTTATGAACGTTGAAATTTCTTCATCAGCATCTGCCTGACGTGCTCGGGAACCAGTCCCTCGACATTGCCGCCGTGGCGTGCTGCATCTTTGACGATGGATGAACTGATGAAGATCCAGCGAAAACCAGGCATCAGAAATACCGATTCAACCGAGCGCTCGAGTTTACGATTCATCAGTGCCAGCTGAAATTCGTAATCGAAATCAGATACGGCGCGCAGGCCGCGAATGATCGCTTTGGCTTTGCGCGAGGCCGCATACTCAACCAGCAGACCTGAAACCGAGTCAACCTCGACCCGCTCCTCCTGCTCGAAGCAGTCCAGTATCATCTGCCTGCGTTCTTCCATTGAAAAGAGCGGCTCTTTTCCGGGATTGACCGCGATGGTAACAACGATCTTGTCGAACAGGTAAAGTCCCCGGTTAATCAGGTCGAGATGGCCGTTGGTTATCGGGTCGAAGGTGCCGGGATAAATCGCAATCGATGAGTTGACGGGTTTTCTGGTCATGGTCTGATCCTGATGCGTTCAGTGCGTCTGTTGTGCTTCAGCGTCAGCGCTGCTCCACGGATGAGCGGTACTCGAGGTCTAGCGGCCTGAGCCGCAGGTGCGACCATAGATGATGAAGCTGGTGTCCCCGTAATTCCTGCTCTCTATATGTTGCAGATTATCAAGTTTATCCGGGGGATTAAAACCTTTTTGCTGTTCTATTATTAGCAGGGGATCGGGTGAAAGAACAGCATTATTATCCAGGGCGAGCAAAATAGAGTGCGACAGAGAACTGCGATAGGGGGGATCGGCAAATACCAGGTCGAAGCCTGCCTCAGCGCACTCCGGAAACAGTCCGGGACTGAGGCCCCGGCGCAGGTCGAAGCGGAGTATTCGTGAGCGCTCGGGCCAGTCTGCCTGCAGCGCAGAGTTTCTGGCAATCAGTTGAAGTGCGCTGCTGGCGCAATCGACAAAGGTGACCCAGGCGGCACCGCGGCTCAATGCCTCGCAACCAAGGGCACCGGTACCGGCGAACAGGTCCAGTACCCGACTGTTTTCTACACGGGAGCCGATAATCGAAAACAACGCCTCCCGGGCCCGGTCGGAGGTTGGTCTTATGGCGCTGCTGCGACCGGCAGGGGAGTGGAGCTTTCTGCCTCTGGCCGAGCCGCTGATTATTCTCATGTCCTGGCAAGTGTGCTGGAGTGGGTGCGCTGTTTAGATAGACTGGAAAAAGATTCCAACAGGGGCGACACTATGGATTTTTCATCGTCAAGGCAGCCGCGTGCGTTGGGCCCTGATCTGTATTTGCAGATGACTGCTCAGCCCAGGTAGGCGAGCAGACTCTCGCCGGCCCGTACTTTATCCCCGACTTTTACGGTCGGATTGGAGCCCGTCGGCAGATACAGGTCAACCCGCGAGCCGAAACGGATCAGGCCGAAACGCTCCCCAACGGTGACGCTGTCTCCTCTTTCCAGCCGGCAGATGATTCTTCTGGCCACCAGACCGGCAATCTGCACCATGGTAAGCTGCTGACCGCCGGCAGTTTCGATACTCACCGCACAATACTCATTGTTCAGATGAGCCTTGGCACTGTCCGCTGCAAGAAAAGCCCCAGTCACATATTGAATCTGCTGCACTTTGCCGGAAAAGGGGATACGGTTGACGTGCACGTCGAAGACATTCATGAAAATGGAGATCTTCATCATCTCATGTTCCGAAAAACGTTCATCATGTGTTTTGTCAACCACGATGATTTTTCCATCGGCAGGTGAGATGACTCCGCGTTCGATGGCTGGCACCATCCGTTCCGGATCCCTGAAAAACATCAGGATAAAGGTGCTGATCACGACCAGGCAGAGCGTCACCAGACTCAACCCAAGAATTGCACAGATCAGGCTCAGAAAAGCACTGAAGGCGATAAACGGGTAGCCTTCCTTGGCAATTGGTATCCGCTCTTTTTGCATCTGAAAGCCCCGCTATTTATGGGTACCACCCCGGGCAATTGCTATGGTGCCGGTGCGAATGATCTCCTTGATGCCGATTGGCCTGAGAATATCGATGACGGCCTCGATTTTCGAGGCAGAACCGGTTACTTCGACCGCGTAGCTGCGCGGGCTGACATCGACGACCTTGCCGCGGAATATATCGATGATGCGCAGCACCTCCGCCCTGGTGCTGGCTTCAGCGTTGACCCGGATCAGGACCATCTCGCGTTCGACGAATTCACCATCATTGATATCGATGACCTTGATTACATCGATCAGTTTGTGCAATTGCTTGGTGATCTGCTCGATGATCGCGTTGTCGCCCCGGGTTACCAGGGTCAGGCAGGAGACCTTGGAATCAATGGTTTCGGCAACGCACAAACTTTCGATATTGAATCCGCGACCACTGAACAGGCCAGTGACCCGGGAAAGCACTCCGGGTTTATTCTGGAGCAGCACCGATAGGGTGTGTTTCATTGTTGTCCTCGTCTCAGACCAGCAGCATTTCGGTGGTGGCTTTGCCCGCCGGAACCATCGGATAGACCCCTTCCTCTTTAGAGATTAGAAAGTCCATGAGCACCGTGTTGTCGACCGCCAGAGCCTCTTTGATCACATCTTCGACTTCGCTTTTTTTCGTGGCCCTCAGACCTACGGCTCCATAGGCCTGGGCCAGGAGGACAAAGTCCGGCGCCACATCCATCACGGTCGAGGAATAGCGTTTTTCATAGAACAACTCCTGCCACTGCCGGACCATACCCAGGAACTGGTTATTCAGGATAGCAACTTTTACCGGGCAGTTATACTGTCTGGCAGTTGCAAGTTCCTGGATGTTCATCTGGATAGAGGCGTCACCGGCAATATCGATGCAGATCTTGTCGGGCATTGCCATTTTAGCCCCAATAGCGGCAGGCAGTCCGTACCCCATGGTTCCCAGCCCACCGGAAGTCAGCCAGCGGCGTGGCTGGTCGAAGTGATAAAATTGGGCTGCCCACATCTGGTGCTGACCGACCTCGGTCGCAACCACAGCCTCGCCGTTGGTTAGTTTGTCAAGCATTTCAATAACGTACTGCGGTTTGATGATATTTTCGTCGTCATTCTGATAGCTGAGCGGGTGCTGCTTCTGCCATTCTCTGATCTGGGCAAACCACGGCTGATGTTTTGATTTTTCATCGGCCACCGAGATGTCCTTCTGGTTATTGAACCAGTTGTTCATTGCACTCAGTGCTTTCTTGCAGTCCGAGACTATCGGTACATCAACCTCAACATTCTTGCTGATCGAGGTTGGGTCGATGTCGATATGAATAATCTTGGCTTTTGTCGCAAAGGTTTCGAGAGTACCGGTTACCCGGTCATCGAAGCGGGCTCCGACCGAAATCAGCAGATCACTTTCAGCTACAGCCATATTGGCTGTATAGGTGCCGTGCATACCGAGCATTCCCATGGATAATTCGTGCCGGCCGGGGAATGCGCCCAAACCCATCAGGGTCATGGTGACCGGTATATCGAGTTTGGTGGCCAGTTCGATGAGTTCGGCTGATCCATTGGATAGAATAACGCCTCCCCCCACATATAAAACAGGCCTTGTGGCCTCCATGATTAAACGGCAGGCCTTGCCGACCTGTCCCATGTGGGGCTCCAGGGTCGGCTGATAGCTTTGCATTTTTATGGGCTTGATGTCGTGATAATCGACCAGGGCTTTAATGATATCCTTGGGCAGATCAACCAGCACCGGACCAGGCCTACCGGTGCGGGCGACATGGAACGCTTCGCGAATAGTCTGCACGAGATCATCTTTGTTGTTCACCAGATAGTTATGTTTGGTACAGGGTCTGGTGATGCCGACGATATCGACCTCCTGGAAGGCGTCGTTGCCGATCAGCGGAGTCGGCACCTGGCCGGTCAGGATGACGATCGGGATCGAGTCCATATAGGCGGTGGCGATCCCGGTGACACCATTGGTGGCTCCCGGGCCCGAGGTAAGCAGCGCCACGCCGACTTCGCCGGTAACCCGGGCATAGCCGTCTGCTGCGTGCACCGCACCCTGCTCATGGCGAACCAGGACATGGGTGAGGTCTTCGCTTTCCATTAATTCGTCATAGAGATCAATGACCGCGCCGCCCGGATATCCGAAAATGGTATTAACACCCTCTTCACGCAGACATTTGACGATCGCTTGGGCACCGGTTATTTGTGACATGAGTTCGTCCTTCGTAATCCTTCAGGGTTATCAAATTGCCGGGAATAATCGGCAGTTTAAAACGAACCTTAGAGTATAGAAATGTGGATATCATATGTCAACAGACAAAAACGTTAGTGAGCGGTGCAGGTAAGCAGGGTGTGGAGCTTGCGGCCAGGTGCAGAGCAGAGAAAATTGCCTTGACAACTGGTAAGAGGCGGCATTACTTTAGCTGCATAGTGTTGAGGTCTAAAGCCTTTCGCCCATAGTTAACGAACTATAACGAGCACAAATAAAAAAAACCGTATTTCGCCATGTACAACGGTCTGCTTCTTTCTCTACTTCAGCTACTACTGCTACGGAAAGCCGCGGCATGGGTCAAGACGATGTAGACCGGACTTAACCCAGGGAATATACGAGGCCGCGGTTGCTCAAACCGCGGCCTCTTTTTTTTATCGACAACCGGGAAGCAAAACAGACTGCAAGCGCAGATCAAACGCAGGAGACTGAAATGAAACTGGAACTTGTTAATAAATACCGACCGTATCCTTCGGTGCCATTGACTGGCAGAACCTGGCCCGATAACACCATAGACAGAGCTCCCATCTGGTGCAGTGTCGATCTGCGGGACGGTAATCAGGCCCTGATTCAGCCGATGAGCCTGGCCAAGAAAATGGAAATGTGGCAGCTGCTGCTCGAAATAGGCTTCAAAGAGATCGAGGTCGGTTTTCCCTCTGCATCGCAGGTGGAATTCGAATTTACCCGGAAGTTGATAGAGGAAGGGCTCATTCCGCTGGACGTCTCTATTCAGGTGCTCACCCAGGCGCGAGAGCATTTGATCAAGCGTACATTCGAATCGGTCAAAGGGGCCTCCCAGGCTATCGTTCATCTCTATAACTCGACCTCGACCGTACAGCGTGATGTGGTCTTTCAGATGAGCAGAAAGGAGATCATCGACCTGGCCGTTCGCGGTGCCGAACAGATCGCCCGGGAGTCTTTGAAATATCCGGAGACAAAATTCAAATATCAATATTCGCCGGAGAGTTTCACTGGGACCGAGCTCGACTTTGCGCTGGAAATCTGTGAAGCGGTCATGGATGTCTGGCAGCCTGATCCGCTGAACCCGGTGATTATCAACCTGCCGGCCACGGTTGAGTTGACCACGCCCAACATTTTTGCAGACCAGATCGAGTGGTTCTGTACCCATATGAAAAACAGGGAGGCAGCGATTATCAGTGTCCACACCCACAACGACCGCGGCTGTGCGGTGGCGGCCACCGAACTGGCCCTGATGGCGGGGGCCGACCGGGTCGAGGGAACGTTGTTCGGCAACGGCGAGCGGACCGGCAACGTGGATCTGGTCACGCTTGCATTGAACATGTTTACCCAGGGGGTCGACCCGAAGCTTGATCTGCACAATATCAATCATCTGATCGATGTTTATGAGCGGGTCAATCGCATTCCGGTTCATATCAGACACCCCTATGCCGGTGAGCTCGTCTATACCGCATTTTCCGGCTCCCATCAGGATGCCATCAATAAAGGCATGAACCGCTATGAAACATCTCAATCAATCCAGTGGGCGGTGCCGTATCTGCCCATTGATCCGACCGATGTGGGCCGGACCTACGAATCGATCATCCGGATAAATTCCCAGTCTGGCAAGGGCGGTGTGGCCTACATCATGGATCATGAATTCGGTATCAAACTGCCCAAAGAGATGCATCCGGAATTCGGGGCGATCATTCAGCAGGTCACCGACCGTGAAGGCAGAGAGCTGCAGCCGGAGGAACTTTACCAGGCCTTTGAAGAAGCCTATCTCAACCAACATCTGCCATTAGATCTGCATTCATTTCAAGTACTTAAGCGTCATTCGGACAAGAAGGAAAAGCGCTCTTTTGCCGAAGTCGAGGCGGTCGTCGAAACCGACGGTATCGAGCGGGAAATTAGCGCGACCGGCAACGGACCGCTGGATGCTTTTTCCAATGCGCTGAAGGCGCAGATAACCGGGGACTGGAGCCTGTGCAGTTACCACGAACATGCCATCAATACCGGATCCAGTGCCCAGGCCATTGCCTATATCGAGGTTGAACGCAGCGACGGTAAACGCTTCTGGGGGGCGGGCATTGACACCGATATAATCATTGCCTCGGTGAAAGCACTTCTTTCCGGCCTGAACCGGGCCGCCTGAGAATATAGTGCAGGCGTCTCGCCGGCAAGACACAGCGGCTTACCTATCCGGCGGAGTTTTTCAAGCCCGGAGGCCTGGGGCCCAGCCGGGTATATTGTATTTGCCAAAAGGCGATAAAATGTGGTTAGTTAGCGACCACGCACCGGTTTGATCACTTTAGACGGGGCAACACATATCGATGAAAAGAAAAGCACTTATCACCGGCATTACCGGGCAGGACGGTTCCTATCTGGCCGAATTCTTATTGAAGAAAGGCTACGAGGTCCATGGCATCAAACGGCGCACCTCCCTGTTCAACACCGATCGGATCGATCATCTCTATCAGGGACCGCATGAACAGGATCGAAATTTTATTCTGCATCACGGCGACCTGACCGACTCATCCAGCCTCACGCACATCATCGAGAAAGTCAAACCGGATGAAATCTACAACCTGGCTGCCCAGTCCCATGTCGCTGTCTCCTTCGAAGAACCAGAGTATACCGCAAATTCCGATGCGATCGGCACACTGCGGCTGCTTGAAGCGATCAGGATCCTCGGACTGGCTGATAAAACCAGATTCTATCAGGCCTCCACCTCGGAGTTGTATGGTTTGGTCCAGGAAACGCCCCAGACTGAAAAGACCCCGTTTTATCCCCGTTCGCCCTACGCGGTAGCAAAGCTTTACTCTTACTGGATTGTCGTTAATTATCGTGAGGCCTATGGTATTTACGCCTGCAACGGCATTTTGTTCAATCACGAATCACCGCGCCGGGGAGAGACCTTTGTCACCCGGAAAATCACCCGGGCCATAGCCAGAATTGCCCTCGGGCTGCAGGACTGTCTGTACTTGGGTAATCTCGATGCACTGCGGGACTGGGGCCATGCCCGCGATTATGTAGAGATGCAGTGGCTGATGCTCCAGCAGGACACCCCGGAGGATTTCGTCATCGCCACCGGTGAGCAGCACTCGGTACGTTCGTTTGTGGACCGCGCCGCCGCTGAGATTGGGATCATCCTTGCCTGGCAGGGCTCGGGCATCGCACAAACTGCGGTCGTTGAGCAGGTGGACAGTCTGGACAGTGGCTTCAAAGTGTCCCCGGGACAGGTTGTTGTCCGGGTCGACCCGCGCTATTTCAGACCGACCGAGGTGGAAACCCTGCTGGGTGACCCGAAAAAGGCCCGGGAAAAACTGGGCTGGGTAACGACCACTTCGTTCGATCAGCTGGTCTCCGAGATGGTAACCTTCGATCTTGAAGAAGCCAAACGCGACGCCCTCTGCCAGACCGAGGGGTTTCAGACCTTCAATTATCACGAATAATCGGTCGAATTGATGGCAACACAGCGCTCACCGCTTGATCGCAATTCATCCATCTATATCGCCGGGCACCGCGGTATGGTGGGCTCGGCGATAGCGCGTCATCTTCATGCTCACGGCTATGACAAGCTGATTACCAGAACATCGACTGAGCTCGATCTCACCGATCAGGCCGCGGTCAAACAGTTTTTTTCAGAGCATAATCTCGACTATGTGGTGCTGGCGGCGGCCAGGGTCGGCGGGATCAATGCCAACAACACCTACCCGGCGGATTTTATCTACCAGAACCTGATGATCCAGGCCAATGTGATTCATCAGGCCTATGAGGCCGGTATCAAGGATCTGCTGTTTTTGGGAAGCTCCTGCATATATCCGAAATTCTGCTCCCAGCCCATGCGCGAAGAGTATCTGCTCAGCGGCATTCTGGAGCCGACCAATGAGCCGTATGCAGTGGCCAAGATTGGCGGCATTAAGATGTGCGAGTCGTATAACCGTCAGTACAAGACAAGGTATCGGGCTGTTATGCCGACCAATCTTTATGGTCCCGGTGACAACTACCATCTTCAAAACAGTCACGTGATTCCTGCTATCATCCGAAAGTGTCATCTGGCCAAACTGAGTGCTGCAGGAAAAACGGATCAGATCGAACGTGACGAGCGCATCTTCGGTATCATCCCGGACGATATAAAAAAAAGCCTGGCATTGCCCAAAACAGTGGGGATGGCCGTAACTGACGTAAAATCAGAAGCCAATGAGCCCTATGTAAAACTCTGGGGCAGCGGCACGGCCCGACGGGAGTTTCTGCATGCAGACGACATGGCTGCCGCCTGTTTTATCGTCATGTCAATGAGTCAGCCGCGCTATGAGCAAAGCTTAGCCATGCAGGCTGAGTCGACGGAGCTGGCACAGCCGAGTTTTCTCAATATCGGGGCCGGTAAAGATTGCACAATCCGCGAGGTTGCAGAAATGATCCAGGAAGTCGTCGGCTTTGCGGGCGAGCTGCGTTTTGATCCAGGTCAGCCCGACGGCACCCCGCAGAAGCTGCTCGATACTTCCCGGATCAACGGTCTTGGCTGGCAGCCGCGATTCTCCTTGCAGGAAGGCCTGGCAGACACCTATCGCTGGTACTGCAGCCGGACAAGTATATAGAACTTTCTTGAAGCAGCCGACTGGTAATTTTCAGGTGGCACGGGTTCAAGCAGAGACACCATAGAGCAGGCCATGAAAAAAGAAGATTTCTCTGAATCACTGGTGGTCCATTTCAGGCGGGCCGAGGTGCTGCGCGAGCGGGCACTTGATCTGATTTCGATCGATTTGAACGAGCGCCAGCTCTTCGATCTCGAGCTCATCCTCAACCGCGGTTTTTATCCACTCACCGGGTATCTCGGCAAGGATGATTATTACTCCGTACTGCAGAGCATGAGCCTGCCAGACGGGTCGATCTGGCCGATACCGATATGCCTCGATGTTCCCGAAAACTTCGCCCGAACTGTGCAGCTGAACCAGGCGATAGCGCTGAACGATGAAGAAGGCTTTCTCCTGGCCATCATGACCATTACCGATATATGGCAGCCGGACAAGCGCGAAGAGGCCCTGCTGGTATACGGTTCCGACGACCCGACTGTTCATCCGGGAGTCCGTCAGCTCTTCGACTGGACCGGTTCCTATTACCTCGGCGGCGTTGTGGAGGGGGTGAATCTTCCGGTTCATTATGATTTTCTGCAGCTTCGCCTGACGCCGTCGGAGACAGTGCGCCGCTTTACGATGAACGGCTGGCGGCGGGTGCTGGGCTTTCACACCGAGCAGTATCTGCACTGCGCCCACCGGGAAATGGTTCTGGATGCGGCTTCCAGGGTCGGGGCCTCGGTATTTCTGCAGCCGGTGATCGGCTTGGACCATCCCGGCGACATCGATTTCTACACCCACATCTGCTGTTATCAGGTCTTTACCGGGAAGTTCCCGCCCAATATGATCATGCTTGGTCTTTCAGCCTATGCAGCCCGCAAGGGCGGGCCGCGGGAAGCCCTGCTGCAGGCAATTATGCGCAGGAATTTCGGCTGCAGCCATTTTATGGTTTCCGAGGATCAGGCCGACCCCTTTGCCAGCGCCAATGGCGGCGCGAAGCTTTTTTACGAGCCTGGAGCAGCTCAGCAGCTGGTGGCAGATTACAGTGCTAAGACAGGTATTGAAATGGTGCCCCAGCAGGACTACTGCTATGATGAAAAAAGCAGAAAATATTTTCCGCTCAAAGGCTCCGCGAAAAAACAGAAAAAGATATCTTCCGCTGAACTCCAGCGCCGTATCGTCCAGGGTGAACAGATTCCCGCCTGGTTCGCCTGGCCGGATATGGTGGAGGAGCTGCAGCGTGCCTTCCCACCGAAATCGAGGCAGGGGTTCACCGTATTTATGACCGGTCTGTCCGGTTCGGGAAAGTCGACCATTGCCAAGGTGCTGCTGGTCAAATTCATGGAGATGCGGGATCGTCCGGTAACCCTGCTTGACGGCGATATTGTCCGTAAGAATCTGTCCTCCGAGCTAAGTTATTCCCGCGAGCACCGGGACCTCAACGTCACCAGGATCGGTTTCGTCGCCAGTGAGATCACCAAAAACGGCGGGATTGCGATCTGTGCACCGATTGCACCGTATGAGGAGTCCAGGCAGGCTAACCGCGCACTGATCTCTCGCTACGGGGGTTATATCGAGGTCTATGTGGCAACCCCGCTTGAAGTCTGCGAACAGCGCGACCGCAAGGGCCTCTATGCGCGGGCACGCAGCGGCAAGATCCAGGGGGTAACGGGCATTACCGATCCCTATATCCCGCCTGTTAATCCGGACATCACGCTGGATACCAGTTCGATGACGCCCCTGGAGGCGGTCCAGGAGATTCTGTTGCATCTGCAGAATCAGGGCTATCTGCAATAGGCAGCACTGGACCCGTTCGCCCCATTTTAATGCAGCCGTTTCTTCACCACGAAGTACATCACCGGCACCGCCATGCGGCTGATCAGCAGCGAGGCAATTTCACCGAACATCAGCGAGATTGCCAGCCCCTGAAAGATCGGATCGGCCAGGATTACCGAGGCACCGACAACCACCGCAAGCGCGGTCAGCAGCATCGGTCTGAAGCGCACTGCTCCGGCCTCGACCACTGCTTGGGCAAGCGGCAGCCCCTGCTTGATGCGCAGCTCGATAAAATCGACCAGAATAATCGAGTTTCTGACCACGATCCCGGCACCAGCCATGAAACCGATCATCGAGGTAGCCGTGAAAAATGCCCCGAATGCCCAGTGAGCCGGCAGGATGCCGATAAGTGAAAAAGGAATGGCGGCCATCACCACCAGCGGGGTGATATAGTTCTTAAACCAGCCCACCATCAGCATGTAAATCAGGATCAGCACCACGCAAAAGGCCAGGCCCAGGTCGCGGAACACTTCGAGGGTAATGTGCCACTCACCATCCCATTTCATTGATGGTTCGTGTTCATCGAAGGGCTGAAAAAGATTGTAGATCTTTATTTCACCGGACTTGCCGCCAAAATCGGAACCGTCAAGCGCTTTGATCCGCTTGTTCATCTCGAGAATCGCATACACCGGGCTTTCCACCGCGCCTGCCACATCCCCGGTGACATAGATAAGCGGTTTTAGGTTCTTCCGGTAGATCGGCTGCTCCACTATGGTTTCGCTGATGTGCACCAGCTCACGCAGCGGAATCAGAGGACTCTGCGGTGCGTTCTGGGCCCGCAGCGAGATATTGAGCAGTTCCTCGATCCGGGCACGCTGGGAACGGGGCAGTTCGACTACGATAGGAATCGGCTCCTTGTCACGGGGCTGGTGGAGGAGATCAATTGACAGTCCGTCAATGGCGATCCGGATGGTCCGGTTGATCTGTGATTCGGTAATGCCTGAGAGGGCGGCTTTCTCCTTGTCGATCGTGATCAGTGTTCTGGTTCGATCATGCTCCCGGTACCAGTCCACATCGACCACACCTTCCGTCGTGTTGAGAATGTCCTTGACCTGGGTGGCCAGCGCCAGCCGATCCTGCTCGGTGGGCCCGTATATCTCTGTCACCAGGGTCTGCAGGACCGGCGGGCCGGGCGGAACTTCGGCCACTACCAGGGCCGCTCCATAAGACTCTGCAATTGGCTGGAGCAGCGACCTGACCCGTTTGGCAATATCGTGGCTGTTCAGACTGCGCTCGTGTTTTGGCAGCAGGTTGACCTGAATGTCTGCCACGGTGGGGCCGGAGCGCATGAAATAGTGGCGCACCAGACCATTGAAGTTGTATGGGGAAGCGCTACCGACATAGATCTGATAGTCGACCACGGCGGGGTCTTCCTTGATCAACCCGGCCATTTTCAGGGCGACCCGTGAGGTCTGTTCGAGGGTGGTCCCCTCGGGCATATCGAGAATGACCTGGAATTCGCTCTTGTTGTCGAAGGGCAGCATCTTGACCTTCACATGGCCCAGTCCGACCATGGCCATCGAACCGAGCAGCAGCAGCGTGATTGTAATAAAAAACAAGAACCTCCAGCCAGCATGGGCCAGCAGCGGGTCCATGATCCGGTGATACAGACGGGTAAAAAAATCGTCCGGCACCGCGTCGTGATCGGTGTCAGACGGGCCGTGGAGGCGCCTTTTCAGAACGTGGGTGGCGGCCCAGGGCGTTACGGTAAAGGCGATAACCAGTGAAAAGAGCATTGCCGCGGAGGCGCCGATCGGGATAGGCCGCATGTAGGGCCCCATCAGACCCCCAACAAAGGCCATCGGCAGGATGGCGGCAATAACGGCCCAGGTCGCGAGTATGGTTGGATTGCCGACCTCGCTGACCGCTTCGACGGCCACCTTATGCAGGGAGCGGTCCCGGTTGACCGGCAGCCGCATATGTCGGACGATATTTTCAACCACCACGATGGCGTCGTCCACCAGGATACCGATGGAAAAAATCAGCGCGAACAGCGTAATCCGGTTCAGGGTATAGCCGTAGAGGTAGAAAACCAGCAGCGTCAGGGCCAGCGTCGAAGGTATTGCCAGCATAACGACGATGGATTCGCGCCAGCCGAGAAAGAGCAGGATCAGAATAGCCACCCCGAATACCGCAATACCCATATGCAGAAGCAGTTCGTTGGATTTTTCCGAGGCGGTGAGGCCATAGTTACGGGTGACGCTGATCTCGATATCGGCCGGGATGAGGCTGCCCTTGAGGCCTTCGACTTTTTTCAGCACCGCTTCCACGACCGAAACCGCGTTGGCCCCGGGGCGTTTGGCAATGGAAATCGTCACGGCGGCTTCGAGATCATGCCGGTCCCTGGCGCCATAGAGCACATAACTGGCCGGATCTTCGGCCCCGTCCGAAATTTCTGCGACCTCCTCGAGATAAACCGGTTTATCGCCATAAACGCCGACCACGATCCTGCCGATTTCATCAATGCTGTTCAAAAAGGTGCCGGTTTGTATCTGGATCTCGTTATTGGCGCTGATCAGATGGCCTGAATAGCTCTGGCGATTGGCCTGTTGAATAATCGGGATCAACTCGGTGATGGATAGATTTCTTGAGGCCAGCAACAGCGGGTCGGGCCTGATCTGGACTTCTCGCCTGGTGCCACCGATCAAAGTGGTTTCAGCGACCGAAGGGATATTTTTAATCACGTCATCGACCTGGGCCGCCACCCGCCTGAGCATATACTGATCGTACGTTTTGCTGTGCAGGGTCAGGGCCAGGATCGGCACATCATCGATGGTATGTGGTTTGACCAGCGGTTGGGATACGTTAGGAGGAATCCGGTCGAAGTTGGTGGCCAGTTTCTGATTAAGACGTACAATTGCCGTCTCCAGGTCTGCACCCACATAAAAACGCACCACCAGCAGGCTTTGTCCGGCCATTGAAGTGGAGTAGATGTATTCGACATTGGGAAGCTCATAGAGCAGCTTCTCCATCGGAATGGTGACTTGTTCTTCGACTTCTTTCGGGGTGGCTCCCTCCATCGCAACCATCACATCGATCATCGGCACCTTGATCTGGGGTTCTTCCTCCCGCGGCAGCATCACAATGGCCAGGATGCCGAGCAACAGGGAGCCGATGATGGCCAGCGGCGTCAGTTTCGAGTCCATGAAGAGCCCCGCCAGTTTTCCGGCGAAGCCGCTGTGTTCTATATCTTTGGTGTCCATGGCGATGGCCTTGACAAAAGAGATTTAGGTAAGGTATCTGAGGTTATTCGATGATGATCTGGCGACCGTCGCTCAGTTCAGTTGTGTCTGAGACGACCACCTGATCACCTGCCGAGAGACCTCCGAGTATCTCGATACGATCGTCGTCTTGCAGGCCGGTTTTGACAAGCTGCATCCGTGCCGTGCCATTGTCGATAACGAAGACCCGGTCGAGCTGGCCGAATGGCCGGATAGCCCGGGTAGGTATCATGATGGCTTCTCCTCTAGTGCTCGGCAGGCTGATGCGGACGAACTGGCCCGAGCGGATCTTGGGGTCGGCCTGGATATCGAGTTTAATCGGAGCCGTTCTGGACTGAGGGTCGGCGGTCGGGGCGATTTCTGTGATCCGTCCAGTGATATTAAGACCGGCAGCCTCGATGCTGACGGGCAGTTGATCTCCCAGCGTCAATCCGAGCACGAGGGTTTCGGGGATATCGGCAATGACCTGCAGGCTCGCTTCGCTCTCCAGTTGCAGCAGGAGTTTGCCCGGTGTAGCCAGATCCCCGACATTGGCCGGTTTCTGAGTTATGACTCCATCGAAGGGCGCCTTTATCGTGGTATAGCCAAGCATAGTTTTTACCTCTTTATAAGCTGCTTCGGAGATTTTCAGGCTCTCTTCAAGGGTGCGCACGCTTTCGGGCGTAGCCGCATTTTTCTTCAGCAGGTTCTGTTCTCTTTTCAGGTTGCGCTTGACTTGTTCCAACTGGGCCTGAGCCTGGTTGAGTTTCGCGGTAATTTCTTCCGCCCCGATGGTGATCAGTGTATCGTCCTTTTTTACGCGCGAGCCCAGCGTTACCGGCAGACTGGTGATATTGCCGCTGACCCTGGCAGCGATTGAGGCGCTTTGGGCCGCCCGGATGCTGCCCATGATTTCGACCTGCCTGAGCGGTGTACTTGATTCAGCGGTGATCACCTGCACCGGCAATGGAGGCAGCGGTTCTGCAACCGTCTGCTCCTGGTGCTCTGAGTTGCAGCCGCTCAGTGAAAAAACGAAAAAAACTAAGATGAGCAGTTGGCTCCACGCTGCATAGATCGATAAGGCCTTCATGGCTGTGTCTCCAGTAATGCTTCGGTAGTTGTTTCAAATTGTTGGTACCCTGCGGCCCGGCGCAGATTCGCAACAGCAATCTGATAATTGGCATGGGCAGCAGCCTGACGCACCAGAGTGTCGGTCAACCGGACTTCCGTGTCGAGCAGATCCGAGGACAGGATTACCCCTTCCTTGAAGCGCTCGCGGCTGAGTTCAGCACTTTCCCGGGCAACCTCGACAACTTTGTCGGTAACACTGCGACGCTTGAGGGCCTGCTGGTAGTTGAGCTCTGCTTCGTCGATATCGAGACCGATGCCGAGTTTGAGTTTATGGAGCTGTTCTTTTATCTGCCGGTACTGAACCTCTTTTCTGCCGATTTCAGAGGAACCTTTATTACCATCCCAGAGATTGTAGTTTAACCGCACGCCCGCGGTCCATGAATCACCGGAGCCGTCGTTGACCCAGCCGTAATCGTATTGATAGCTGGCAAAGCCATCGACGGTGGGGCGCTTGTTGCCCTGGGCCGCCGCTAATTCCGATTCGGCCGATTTGAGTCGGGCTGACAGGGCTTCGTATTCGGGTCTTTCAAGGTAGGAACCTGGGTTCGGGGTCTGCTGTTGCGTATCCGAGTCTGAGTCGATGGCGGCTGGGCCGTCTTCAAGACCAAGCAGATTGAGAAAGATTTTTTCGGCCAGCTTGAGTTGATGATCCGCAATAATCAGGTTTTCGCTGGTGCGGGCCTTCTGGACTTCGAAGTTGAGTACTTCGGTTTTGAGCAGGTCACCTGCTTCGAACCGGGCCTCTGCCACGGCCAGTGAGCTTGTAATTGCTTCCAGTTCTGCCTGCCGGGCCTGTACCTGGTTCTGGGCCTGGACGATATTCTGAAACGCCCTGACTATTTCGAAGCCAAGCTGGTGTTCGACCTCCTTACGTGATGCTTCACTCGCCATATAGCCAGACTCTGCCGCCGCCACGCCGGCCTGGTCACGGCCGCCGTTGTAAAGGCGATACTGGATCTCGGCTTTGAGGTTGAGATTATCGGTTCTGCCGGGGTCATTGAAATCGATATCCGGTGAGAAAACGCCCTGGTTGAGGATATTGCCAAAGGAATACATCGGGGTGTTGGTCTGGGCATAGGATGCACTCAGGCCGAGGTTTGGCTGATACAGCGCGCCCTCGGCTTCCTCCAGAGATATCTGGGCAGCTGCAATGCGCTGTGAGGCGATTCTGCTGTCCGGGCTGTTTTGCAGGCCGAAAATTACTGCATTGTGCAAAGTCCAGGCCTCAGGCACCTCCAGTGCTTCCCCAGCGCGCAGCGACGACGGTGCCAGATAATGCATGCAGAAAAGAGCCAGGATTACCATGCTTGAAGCCGCCTGTGGGCCAAACCGTTTTAAAAGGACCTTCATAACGTTCTCCAGCGAAGTGATCACGTGAATGCAAGACTGATTAATAAAAAGCTTAAATAGGTATAATAAGCGATACAATGATTGTCAAAACAAAATAGCACAGCCCGAATGAGATTTGAAAAATATTTTATAAACAGCTACATACCACAGTGTTACACAAGCTTGACAAGGCGCTTTGCAACAGGGGCAGCTGTTGAGAGAACCGAGACCAGTAGACCATGACAACGTCATGATAACTATACATTTTCTAAGCAGGTGCTGCGGATAAGGGTAGTCTGCCGTCATGGCCTGAACAATCTGCTCAAGCGATCCGTGCTGATAAAATGAGCCGCAGAGCGTACCATCAAAATAAGAAAAAAACTGCTCTATACGCTGCTGAACGGTGGCTGCGACCAGCTCAAATCGTGCAATATGCAGGTTAAATCTCAAGCGCGGCGAACAACTCGGCGAGTGCTGTCTCGATGGCTGTTTCGGAAAAATGCTGATCAAACATGAGCCTGGCGCCTTGGCCCCAGGCATGGAATCTATCGGGCTGCCTGAGCAGGGTCTGGATTTTTTCTGCCAGTGCGGCGGGGTCCGCCGGCGGGGTGAGAAACAGTCCGCCTTCGTCTTCATTTTCACTAAGGATAGCCGGGTAGGCATCAGATTGCCTGGTGACCACCGGCCGACCGCAGGCCAGGGCCTGATACACCTTATTGGGAATAACCCGGGAGGCCTTGGCTGAGCCGCCGAATATCCCGAGGATGATATCTGCTCTGCCGATCCGCTGCGGCAGTTGCTCATAAGGCAGCCAGTCCTCGAAAAAGAGGTTGTCACAGCCGCTTCCGCCGGTTTCGCAAACACTGCGCAGCGGGCCGTCGCCGAGCATGGTCCAGCGTGCGGCGGGTACTCGCCGGGCCGCGGCAACGATCACCTCGGGACCCTGGAGGTCGATGAAGCTGCCAAAAAACAGAATTTCCGGCGGCCTTCCACAGGGGTGATCAGGCTGTTGCAGGAACAGGGACTGTTCTGCCCCGACGGGGATTACAAAGGTTTTATTCGGATCGCTTGTCAGACTGGTCTGATAGAATTCAGCGTGGGGATGGGTGTCGGCAACGACCGCATCGGCTCGGCCAAACAGGGCTCGCTCCCAGTGCAGCAGCCGTTTGCTGCGGTGGCTGCCAGGAGAAAATTTTCGGCGTTCGAACACCGCCTTGTCCCAGGCGGAGATCAGCGGATCGAACACGACCGGTATTTGGTGTTTGTTGCCGTATCGTTTGGCACTAATGAAATCGCGGTGTCGAAAGCAGGGAACCCAGATCAGGTCGGCGGGACCAGGATCAGCAACCAGAGCCTGCAGCGCTCCAAAATACGACGAAAGCGGCACGAAATCACGCAGTATGAAACCATTTCGACGCAACAGCGAAATCAGGATGCGATTGCGTGAATAATTGCGATCGAAGCGCCCCCACCAGAGTATGGTTCTGCCTGTGTAGTTCCTGAAGCTCATAGCAAAAGTAGATTTTTACCGTCTTAGTTTCATCTGGCTCTGTTCAGCCTCATCCGATAAAGATTTTATCTGCTCAGTCAATAAATCAAACGTATTCAGCTTCTGCACTCAATGGTTCACTCCTGAACCTGTTGAGGATTTCAGCAGATCAAGCCTTACCAGTTCTGCATAATGGCCGTTTTGCTGCATCAACGCCTCGTGGCTGCCCTGCTCGATGATGCGCCCCTCATCCATAACCACAATCCGGTCGGCTCTGCGCACGGTTGAAAGCCGGTGAGCGATGATGATCGAGGTGCGGTTTTCCAGGCGTTCGATGGCCTGTTCGAGGATCGACTCGGTTTCTGAATCGATGAACGAAGTGGCCTCATCCAGCACCAGAATGGCAGGATTGCGGCACAGCGCGCGGGCAAAGGAGAGCAGTTGCTTTTCACCCGAAGACAATTCTCTGCCGCCCTCGCCAAGCCTGGTGTCCAGTCCGTCTTCAAGCCTGGCAAGGAAGGCTGCCATACCGGCCTGCTCCAGAATTTTCTGGACTTCGGCGCGCGAACGGCCGCTGTCCATAACAATATTGGCCAGCAGGGAGTCGTTGAGGATGAGCACTTCCTGAAGGACCACTCCGACCGTGGTTCTCAACTCTGTCAGCTGGAGACTTTCGATGTCGTGCTCATCGATGGTGATGTAGCCCTGGTCGGGTCTATAGAAACGCAGCAGCAGGTTGATCAGCGTCGTCTTGCCCGATCCGGTCGGTCCGACGATGGCCACCGTTTCACCAGGGGCAATGCTCAACGAAAGACTTTCGAGGCAGCGTTCATCTTGTTCATAGCGAAACGAGATCTGGTGAAAGTCCAGTTTACCTTCCACGGCAGGCAGACTGACAGGAATGACAGGGTCGGTGATGTCGATATCGGTGTCGAGCATCTCGAAGATCCGCTCAGCCGAAGCAAGTGCAGACTGAACGATGGAATACTTCTGGGAAAGCTCGCGCAGGGGCTGAAAGAACAGGCGCATATAAGCGATAAAGGCGACCAGTTCCCCAATGCTCAAGGTTTTTCCGATAATCTGCATACCGCCATAGAGTAAAAGCAGTGCGACGGCAGTCCAGCTGAGCAATTCGGTCAGCGGCATGAAGGCGGCAAAGAGACGGATCTGGCTGAGCGTCCTGGCCAGATATTCACGGCTCAAAGCATCGAACTTTGCGAACCAGCGCTGCTGACGTCCAAAGAGCTGAATGATCGCAATGCCTGAAACCGACTCCTGGGTGAAACTGTTCAATCGCGAGAGCTGGGCTCTGATCGCCCGAAATTTCTCCCGCGCCAGCTGGGAAAAGAGCACGGTTAGAATAAGGGCAAGCGGTACAAAAAGAGACATCAAAGCGGCCAGACGGGCGTTGATGAAGAACAGTACAACCAGAATACCGATGAGCCGCAGGATATCGTTGAAAAGGGTGACCAGAACAGAGGTGAACATCTCGTACATATTCTGTACATCGTTGGTCAGCCGGGTCACCAGCCTGCCGGTTGGCTGCCTGTTCAAGAATTCCAGGTCGAGGTCGAGGATATGGGCAAAAAGCCGCTGGCGTATGCGGTGCATCACTGACTGGCCGACCCACTCAAGCAGGACAACCTGGATAAAGCTCAGTACAAATCCGGTGACAATGAGCAGGATGAAAAGCAGGCCAATCTGGCTTAGACCCTCGATGCGCAACGAAGCGGGCAGCTCTGTTGCGGTAATGTATTGGTCGATACCGGTTTTCATCAGATACGGCAGGCCCAGAGCGGCAGCCGTTACCCCGAGGGACAATACAATGGCGACTGAAATTGCCGGTTTGTAACCACGGCTGTTTGTCAGAATCCGCCGCCAAAGGCCCAGGTCAAGATACGAAGAATGCTGACCTTTTTCTATATAGCCGAAATCACGCATGGTCGGCCTCGAGACTGTCTTTCATCTGTTTCTGATACATGGTGCGGTAGAACTCATTTGTCTGCAGCAACCGCTCATGGGTGGCGCGCTCGAGAAGTTTTCCCTGATCCAGGAGCAGGATCTGGTCGGTCATCGACAGCAGCTTGATCCGGTTGGAGACGATAAACACCGTTTTTCCGACAAAACGTTGACGTAGAGCAGACAGAATTTGGGCTTCGGTGGAGGTGTCGACCGCAGAAAGTCCATCATCGATCACCAGAATAGGGCGCTCGCAGAGCAGTGCCCGGGCCAGTGCGATGCGTTGACGCTGTCCGCCGGAGAGTGTCACGCCACGTTCGCCGATAATCGTCTGGTAGCCGTCACCAAAGCCCATGATTTCGTCATGGATATCTGCATCCTTTGCGCATTGCTCAATGTCTTCTGAGGATGCATTGTCAACCCCCAGGCAGATGTTGGCGCTTATGGTGTCGGAGAAAAGCACCACTTCCTGTCCCACATAGGCGATCTGTGAACGCACCTGATCTAAAGAGAGCTGATTTACGTCGGTTTCATGAAAAAATAAAGAGCCGTTCTCAACCGGGTAGAGACGCACCAGCAGCTTACATAGAGTGGTCTTGCCGGACCCGGTTCGGCCGGCAATCCCGATTATTCCGCTGTCCGAACTGAAACTGATATTGTCGAGTTGGGCAGACGATGAACCAGGATAGGAAAAGCCCAGGTTGGTGGCCCTGATGACCGGCTGCTTTTGTTCAGCAGGTTTAGACACAGCGGGATCTGCAAGGATAGGCTCGGCGCTGACCAGTCGGTATATCCTTCTAAGTGCCGTGACGCCGCGCTGGGTCAGGTTGGCCACCCAGCCGATTGCCATCATCGGCCAGATCAGCATCTGCAGGTAGGTGATAAAGGCCGCAAAATCACCCATGCTGATGGTATTCTGGATAACCAGTCGGCCCCCGAAGATCAGGATAATCATCAAGCCGACATTGCCGATCAGCGTAGCCGCCGGAAACAGGAGTCCCTGGATCAGGGCCACCCGTATGTTGGCCTTAACGTAGGTGTTGCCGATTTGATCGAAGGCTTGTGTCTGGCGCTTTTCAAAGGTGTAGGCCTTGATCAGTTTAACCGAAATCATGGCGGAGCGGGCGTATTCGGTCAGTATCGAAAATTGTTCCTGGACGTGGTTGAAACGATGGTGCAGGCGGGCTGAGAGAATTCGGGTGGAGATAGCAAGCAGCGGCAGCGGCAGCAGCGCCATCAGGGTGAGCATCGGGTGGATATAGATCATAAAACCGATGGCGACAATCGATACCACCAGGGCGTCGACTGCGGCAACCATCCCCATACCGCAGGCCATCTGGACGGCGGCCAGATCGTTGGAGCCGTGGGCCATTATATCGCCGGTCGAATGGGTGGTGAAAAAGTGCTGATCCATGCCGAGGATATGGCCGAAAATACGGTTCCGGAGAGCCCGCTCGAGGTAGCGTGAAAAACCGATGATCATCATGCGCCAGACAAAACGCAGCGCAAGGACAATCACCGCGATTGCGATAATAAGTGCGGCCAGGGTGGCGAGTTGTGAGGTCGTGGCACTTTGCTCGGTGAGTGAATCGATACCCTGTCTGAGGATTAGCGGGATAGAAAGCTGCAGAAAGTCGACGCTTATCAGCGCCAGAAAACCGACCAGCAGCCTGGATCGATAGGCTTTGAACTGATCGGCAAGCAGATGAGAGATAAGTGCTGACAGGCTGACCGATGCCGTTTCTCCGGTGCCGCTCTGCCCACGCTTCACTTTTTGCTGTTTCTGACTGTGTTGATTATTTTGCACGCAGGCGCTAAACTGACTTTATTGATGTATCTCAAGAGCAAACCACGGCGCAGAGTGGCTCTGGCGAACCGGCTATCTTATAAGTCTTGCGGCCACGATTGCTGTTTGTCTTACGTTTTTCGTATTTTATCGGCGGATGCGTGGCCTCACTGAAAAGACGCCAAGCACGCATCCGAACTAAAGTACCCTGTTTGTGGTCGAGAGTGCCATAGAGGTTTCAGAAGTGTCCATAAAAAATCTTTTTTTCTACCTTCTTCTTGCTGCATTGCTGGTGTCCTGTTCCAGTGAGCAGGATCAGGCTGAAGATGAGCCGACGGTCATAGAACAGGGTACCAAAGCGGTTGCCGATGAAATGGTCCAGCGCATCAGGCAGCCCATCGAAAAAGCGGAAGCGGTCAAGCAGATCGAAGAAGCAAGGCATGAGCGTCTGCAGGAGCAGACCAAATAACGCGCCTTCTGGCACTAACGTATCACGGCACTACACTTTCTTGAGCAGCAGGCTGCGTATTTCATCCGGCTCCAGCGCGGCCGGATTGTGCTTGTTTGATGAGTCCTTCGCAATCCGTTCCAAATCATCAGTCGTCACCCCGAAATCTGACAGGGATGGCAGCTTGAGTTCGTCTGTTATCCGATAAAGTTCATCGATAAAGCGTTGCCTGATCAACGGCTCGTCATCTTTTTGCTCAGCGCCGAACAGTATGCCCAGTCTGCGATATTTCTCAAGCGCAGGCTGACTTTTCGCCAATCCCATCATTTCCAGTTTTGCCAGGGTCATCTCGTTGCCCGGTGCCATCAGCGTTGCACAGACGATGCCGTGGGGAATTCCGAAACTGCTGCCCAGTGCTGGGGCGAGGCCGTGGATAATGCCCAGTCCGGCATTGGTCAGGACGATTCCTGAACAGAGTGCTGCATAAGCCATCCCGGTTCGTGCCTCGAGGTCCCGGCCGTCCCTGAAGGCCCTGATCAGAGATCGTTTAAGCGCCTCGATACCGCTCCAGGCGATTGCCTCGGTCATTGGGGAGGAATTGCTCGACAGGTATCCTTCTACCAACTGGGTGAAGGCATCCATGCCGCAGGAGGCGGTGAGACCTGGCGGACATGAGTACATCAGCTCAGGATCTATGAGGGCCAGATCCGGTATGTAATTGTCGTGGCGTAATGATTTCTTGAACCCGTCCTTACCCCGTTTGGTGATCACCGCATTGCTGGTTGCCTCGCTGCCGGTGCCGGCGGTGGTCGGAATGGCAATAAACGGGACTTTACTGCCGTCTGGTATATTGGTGCCGACGCCTTCCAGAAAAGAGGTTATCGATGCCGCGTTGGGGAGCATCGCCGAGATGGCCTTGCCTGCGTCGAGTACGGAACCGCCCCCGATGGCAACCACGCCATTAAGATTTTGCAGCTGAAATTCGGCCACCAGCTCATCGATTATTGATGGGGTTGGCTCGCAGGCGACCTGCGCATGAAAGAGCGTCAACCCTTTCGATCTCATCTCAACTTCGAGGCGGGGCCAGTTTTTCTGGCGGGTGGTAAAAGATGCGCCGCTTACGATAAGAATTCTCGTTCCAAATCGGGTCAGATGCGAGGGTAATGCGTCAAGCACACCAGGACCGAACTGGATTGCAGGGATCGGTTTTAAGAGAAACGATTGTGCGATGATCATGTGAAAATCAGCCGGTGATAAGAGGCGTTTATTATTTATTTTGTGCCGCCTTTAGCCCCTTCGCTATCCAATCTGAATGGTTCCGGCAGGCCTTTGATATAGAGATCCTGCTTGCTGTAGGGGATTTCAATTCCTTCCTCGAGAAATGTAGTGTAGACTTTGGTATTTGTCGCATCGAGCACGCGTCCATAGAGTTCGGGGGAGTCGACCCAGAAGAGCAGTTCGAAGTCCAGGCTCGACGGTCCAAATGAACGAAACCGCACCCGCGGCGGCGGGCTGCTGCAGATCTGCTCTTCGCCGGCGGCAATTTCCCAGAGAATTGTTTTGACCCGCTCAACATCGGTACCATAGGCAACACCGACTTTCAGACGGACGCGCATCTTTTCATAAGGGCCGCCCGACTGGTTAATTATCATGCTGTTGCCGATAATCGAGTTGGGAATAGTCACCTCGATATCGTCCCGGGTCAGAATCCGGGTGCTGCGCAGGCCGATATTGGTGACCTTGCCGCGGCTGCCGTTGTCCAGAACGATATAGTCGCCAATTCTATAGGGCGTATCGGCCAGGATAAAGACCCCTGCAAAAAGATTCGACAACGTATCCTTAGCGGCGAAGCCGATGGCGATACCGGCGATACCGGCCGAGGCGATCCAGGCGGTCAGATTGATTTCCCAGATTACGAAGATCGCGTAGGTGCCGGCGCCGAAAATTACGATTTTGGCCAGGTTGTCAAACAGGGTGAGGGTTCTCCGCTCAACAAATCGATACGAATTGGTCAGACTGGCAACCTTGTTGAGCAGCATGCTGGCCAGACGTATCAGAAAAATCATCCAGATGATGACGCCGATCGAATGCAGACAGCGGATGGTAAATTGGTACCAATGTCCGGGCATTTCGAGCAGATTCAGCCCAGCCGAGATACCGAGCATGACAAGGGAGTAGTAGATGGGTGCCCTGAGCATCACGACGACCTGGTCGTCAAGGGCCATCCGGGTTCGGCTGGTCAGGGCATGAAGAACCTTGAAGAGCAGCCAGACCAGTACAGATGCCCCGATAAAACTGATCAGGATAACGCTTCCTCCCCGGATCAGCGGAATGCTTAATATGGTTGTAAATGCAGCTGATACCTTCTCTAAGGCTGAGTAGCCGGCCGGCTGGCTGGCTGGCTCGCTGCAGAAACCGGCAAGACTGGTGAAATGCAGTACAGCAATAACAATAGTAGAGCAGCAGGGTGGCAATGATCTGATCATCGTGTCTCCGAAATCCGGGCTGATTTTATATCGTTTTCTCCACGTCTACCGGGCTAGCAGGCCGTCTCAACTCTTGAACGTCAGGCAGAGTAAACTGGCGATTCGTTCTGCTGTGATCGGGGCCGTCCTTGCAAGACCCCTTTAGATTGAAACGCTGAGCCAGCTTCCTCCCGTCATTGACTCCAGCTGCTCCGGAGTAAGCTCGAACAGCCCATGGGGAGTTCCAGCAGCCGCCCAGAATGAATCGTAGGATTGCAGGTCTTCATCGAGAAGCGTTGTTATTTGCTGCCGGTGCCCAGCCGGAGGAACCCCGCCTATCGAAAACCCCGTGTGCGCTTTGACGTAATCGGCGTCAGCCCGCTTCAGCACCAGGCCGGTGTGCTCTTTTACTTTCTTCAGATCGACCCGGTTGCTGCCGGAGCATATTACCAGCACCGGTTTGTCATCTGCGTGGTTTTTGAAGACCAGCGATTTGGCGATCCGGCCAACCGCACACCCCAGTGCATCCGCGGCATCTGCAGCGGTCCGGGTAGATGCGGCGAGTTCGAAAACGGACAAATCGAATCCCCGGCTGAGTAAATAGTCCTGGAATCTTCTTGCGTTGGGATGCAGGGTGGCTATTCTATCCATCACGTTCATCTATTGGTTGTGAATCATCCAGACAACGAAAGATCATGATGCGGCAATGAATAACAGGTCGGAACCATTGAGTGCAAGAATTCAGCGCGTCTTACAGGAAAAAATATCCCTGGTTAGATACGATTCGCGCTGGCCGGCCATGTTCGAGCAGGAAAAAGCGTTTCTCTTGAGTGTCCTGCCACGTGACATCATACGAAGGATAGAACACTTCGGCTCGACTGCGGTTCCCGGGATGAGCGCCAAGCCGATTATCGATATGCTGGTTGAAGTCAACGAACTGGTGGAGGTGAAGCGTCGCATCGTTCCGCTTCTTGAGCAGAGAGGGTACGAATATTTCTGGCGGCCGTCCTTCGGCGACGAGACGACGCCTTACTATGCCTGGTTCATCAAGCGCGACGCGCAGGGCGCCAGGACCCACCATATCCATATGATAGAGAGTCATTCAAAGCAGTGGGATGCACTGCTGTTCAGGGATTACCTGATTGCTCATCCCCCTTGCGCCAGCCGCTACGAAGATCTGAAACAGCATCTGGCTCGCACGTACCCCCACGATCGGGAAAGCTATACCAGGGAAAAAGGCGTTTTTATCCAGGAAATCACCAGGCGCATCCGGCAAGGCACTGATTGATGTTGAGACGATTTGGCGGCGACAGGCTGCCGAGTGAGGCTTGAAAGTTCAAAGGAGTCCAAATACCCCAGGTAGCTGCAGTATCCATATGCAAATTGCAATTGAGGAGGGCAGAGGTGGAATTAAAAGATAATCAGGCCGCGCTGATTCTTGAAACCTCAGATGAGGGTGAAATCAGCGTGGAAGTGGCCGCTGCAGACATGGATGGGTTGGCTGGCCAGCTCTGTCAGAATATCGCGAGGAAACTGATCGGCGATGAAGCATTTCAACAGGAACTGATGGAGATGATCGAACAGCAATAGCTTGGGCCCGGTCTTGCGTTTGTTTTGTTGAGGGCACCCTGTTGAGTTGCGTAAATCAGGGCTAATAAAGTTTTCCATGCACCGGGGAATACAATCCGGTTGTCTTGAGCGGACTAAATTGTTAGCGATTGAGATCCCCAGTATCTGATATGTTTAGACTGCTTGCACTGATGCCGCTGTTCTGGCTCCTATCCCCGGAATCGCTTCGCCGGCTGGGAAACCTGGCCGCCTACGGCACCTCTGGCGGCCTGTTTCTGATCAGCCTCGGGTTGATATCTCTGGCAGCCTTTCGAGCGGTGCGTAACTGGCCTGGAGTTAGCGGCTGCGAAAACGGCGAAACAACCCAGGCTTCACCCCCACGATCAACACCCGGTCTTATACTCGAGTTCGCTGCGGTACTGGGTACCACACTGTTTGGTTCAACCGGTATGCTGGTTACCGCGGGCTACACATTTAACGAGGTCTTTTATTACCGCTTTCCGAATTTAGGTTTTGCAGCATTGCTGCTGGTGGTACTCTGCTTCCTGACCCTGTTATCGGCTAGGCTGATGCGTCTGGCCGGGAGTGTGCTGCTGCTGATCGTCCTGGTTTGCCTGGCCATCTTGACGTTGACTGGGCTGCTGAGTCTGGACCAGGCATCCGTCACAGTCCGTGACCCTATGCCACTTAAACTCCCTGGATTGTTGGTGGGGATGATGCTTTTTGTCGGCGTTGAGCAGACAGCTGCCGTATCCCGGCAAGAGCCAGCAGTGCAGGTTTATCCGATCTATCTCGGTAGTCTGATAGTCCTGGCCGGCTGGCTTTTTGTTTCATCGCGGTTCGTTGCAGAAGATCGACTTGCCTTCTCATCCATCGGCCATATGCAGGCCGCCTTCCAGGTGCTGGGTCAACCCGGTCGCCTGCTCATGGGGCTGGCCGTCATCTGCGGCTGCTGTGGTGCGGTCGGTCTGCTGCTGGATAAAAGTCTTCAACTATGTGCTCAAATGCTGCGCCGTCCGGTTGAAAGTCTGTTCAGCAGAGGAACTGTGATTGTTTTGGGGGGCGCTATCGGTGCCGCGATGATGTTTGGGCTGGCCGGTTCGGAGCGGCTGGAAATCCTGATTCGCGGCTCACTGGTTCTCTGGCTCTTCTATTCGGGATTTCTGCTGCTTACCAGCATCTCCTGCCCGGGACTTTTCAGTCCCAGGTCTTGGCTGGCCCCGGCCTGCGCTATGGTATACCTGGCCGGCAGCATATATCTGGTTACGGTGGATCCCGATCTGCCGCTCCTGGCGATTTTTTTGACCGGCTGGCTGGTCAGTTCAGCCTTGTGCATTATAGTTTCAGATGCAGTGTCCAGGGGCAGAATTGGCCCTGGCTAACCACAAGAGAATTCAGGAGATAATTAATGAAAACCCTTATTGCCGTTTTGCTGGCAGCAACCTGTTTTATCGGCGCGCCTCTTCTGGCCGCCGATGTGCCGGTTATAGACAAAGATGAGCTCAAACAGATGCTTGGCTCAGAAGACCTGATCGTAATCGACGTACGGGCCGGAAGGGACTGGAGTTCGAGCGAGTTTAAAATTCAGGGAGCCCTGCGGGAGGATCCGAACGATGTCGAAGCCTGGGCGGGCAACTATACCAAGGATAAAAACATCGTACTCTACTGCGCCTGACCCAATGAATATACCAGTGCCAGTGTGGCACGGAAACTCAACGCCCTCGGATTCACCAAAGTTACAGCCCTGAAAGGCGGCTGGAGAGAGTGGTTCCGCAGTAAATACCCGGTTGAAGACCGATCCTGAGGACAGACCCGGGCGGGGTTGCACGCCAATAGTTCTAATGCTTTATCTTTAACTCTTCAGATCAGCGCCTGATGGTTTGTCGCCGAGGCAGACAACACTGTCAGGCCCATACATAGATCATCCTGGCGGCAGTTTGATCTGGTCCTTTTTCTTCTTGTCGTTTCTGCGATAAATCAGCAGCGTTTTACCAATCAGCTGTACCAGTTGGCTGCGGGATCGCTGGGGGACCAGGTCCGCCGCTTCATGTTTTGAAATCTTGTCGGTGTTGACAATCTTGACCTTGATCAGTTCGTGGCGTTCCAGTGCCTCGTCAATCGCATTTATTACTGAATCAGCGAGGCCCTCTTTGCCGATATAGACAAGTGGGGAAAGTGAGTGCCCGAGCCCGCGCAGATATTTCTTCTGGGCGTTTGTCAAACTGGGTGTTTTGATCATAACTGTCTCTTTATAAGGGATGGTGTTACCGTTCATTCCATCAGTGTTTTGATAATCTCATAACCGCCGACGTAGGTGCCGATGGCGGAGCCGATTCCAGTGAGGAAAAATACCAGAAAGACCCTGAGCAGTTTGTTACGCCACCAGCCGAAAAGTGTCGACATGTCGTTTCCAACCGTCTCGAATTCGCGGACCACCGGGGGCCGGGCCATTACCTGGATGAAGGCTGTCACATAGCCGGCTCCGATAACCGGGGTAAGACTGGTTATCGGCGCTGCAGCGAATGCCCCGAGCGTAGTCAGCGGATGGGCCAGTGCAATCAGCGAGCCGATTGCCGCCGGAATACCATTGGCCAGAATCCAGAAAAGGATGTTTTCACCGGCGGTCTGCAGTCCTTTTTGATAGCCGATCATGCCTATGGAGCCAATGATGAGCAGTGGTATCAGCCAGCCGATGGTCTTCCAGGTCCTGGATACCGGGGGTATCGTGGATATTTCAGCCAGCAGGTGACGCTGGTTCTTGGAGATATTGCGCTTGATGCCCTCCGCATGCCCGGCACCGACCACAGCAACAATGCATTTGCCCGGGGTCGCCTTGATTTCCTCGGCCAGATAGACGTCGCGCTCATCGATCAGCACCCGCTTCATATCGGGCAGCGAGTCGCCCATTTCTGCCATCAACTCGGTCAGGACATCCTGATTTTTCAATTCCTCGAGCTTTTTCTCGTCGATCTGCTCGGAGTCGAACAGAGAGGCGAGCAGCGAACTCAGAAGATAGAATTTGCGAAACAGCGAAGTGGATTTCCAGGCCCTGCGCAGGGTTATCCTGATATCGCGATCGCACAGCGAAATGGGAATGTGGTACTGCTGAGCGACCCTGGCTGCGGCCAGCAATTCCGCACCCGGCGACACGCCGAGGTTGTCACCGAGCTTTTTCTGGTAGGACGCCATGATCATGGAGACCATCAAGGTGGAAAGCTGCCTCTTTTTAATTACCGTTTTCAGATCAAGTTTCTGCCAGCGCTGTTTGTCGGACAAGGCCTGAAAGCGCTTGTCATCGAGCTCGATACAGACCGCATCCGGTTTTTCCTCGGAGATGATTTTCGTTACCAGGTCCACGGACTGTCTGGAAACGTGGGCGGTAGCGATGAGCAGGATGGTTCGCCCGCTATCCTCTATGATATGAACGTCGGACGGATATCGAACCTCAGAATCAGATGCGGTTGACTTCGGTGAGGCGTTGTCTTGAGATTCGGGGGGCTGGCTTGTCATCGATATAAAAACACGGACGGCGGGTGTATGTTCGCTGGACGCAGCATCTTGCTACCGGCGGTTATAAGAGACGGGAGCGGGACGGGAAAGCCGGTTTACACGTCTATGAGTTTCAACCGGCTGCCCGGATGAATCATATTGGATTTCAGATTGTTCCAGCGCTTGATGTGATCCGGCGAAGTATTGAACTGGCGTGAGATGGTCCACAGCGAATCACCTTGGCGAACCCGATACCAGGTTACTGTTTCGCTGCTCTGCAAGTCTAGTGCCGCTTGCTTTTTCGTTCTGGAGAGGACCACGACCCTGTTATCGTTGGCAAGATTTTGAGCAGCGGCCGTCTGGCTTTGACTTGCAGCGGCGCGAGGACCGGTACTGTTCATATACAGAGCCAATTGCTGGCCTGCGGTTATTTTATGCACACTGGGCAGACCATTCCAGGCCACGATGAGTTCTGCCGGAACCTGGTAGCGACTGGATATTTGCGAAATGGTTTCGCCTTTTTTGACGGTATGCAGGACCAGCTCGTCGCGGGCTGCAGTCCGGGCGTCCATGCCTTCGGGCAGGATCCGGTATGCTACTGTCTGGTAAGGGATTCGCAATCTGCTGCCCTCTTTGAGCTTGCTGCTTTTGAGATTGTTGACCTTGAGCAGGGTCGTGGTGTTGATATTGTAGCGGCTGCAGATTTTAGACAAGGTTTCGTTTTTGGTTACGATATGAGTTTTGTAATCGATAGTGACGACGCTATGCAGTCTTGGCAGGTTGGTCTCGGCGATCTCCTTCGTGCCGGCTGGAATTTTCAGCTGGTAATGCTTCGTGTCAAGCGGGGTTTTTGTCGTTCTCAGTTCCTGATTGAGACGTTTTATTTCCTGCTGATCGCTGTTGGTCAGCATTGCCACTGCTGCGAGGCTCAGCCCAGGGCCTACTTCGAAGGTGTCATACTCAAGTGGCTTTTCATAATTAAGGGAAGTGAAACCATATTTTTCCGGTTCTTTGGCGATGATAATTGCGGCAATCAGCTTCGGTACGTAGCGCTTGGTCTCCAGGCGCAGGTGTTTTTTCTGGGCAATTTTCCAGAAATCGTTCGATTTGGTATTGCGCATTGCTTTACGCATGGTTCCCGGCCCGCCGTTATAGGCTGCCACAGCCAGATACCAGTCGCCGAATTCATCATAAAGATCCTTTAGGTAGGCAACGGCAGCTTGGGTGGATTTTTCTGCGTCACGACGTTCATCGACATATTTGGTTATGGAAAGTCCGTAATCACGCCCCGTTCCGGACATAAACTGCCAGAGTCCGGTTGCTTTTGATTTGGAATAAGCACGCTGATTGAAGCCGCTCTCGATCATCGACAGGTAGAGCAGGTCTTTGGGAAGGCCTGCGTTTTCGAGTTCGGCGTGGATCATCTGACGGTAGCGGCCGGATCTTGACAGCCAGCGGGCAAAATACTTGCGCTGTTTGCCCTGAAAAAGATCGATGTACATCTCTACCTGGCGATTGATTACCACCGGGAAGTCATAAAGCGGTTCAACCGGCTCGCGATGGGCCGTGGCTTCGGTCATTTCCTTGATGGGGTCAACGGTTTTGGGCTTCTCCCATCGGCCGGTCTGGGCGAGGGCCTCGAGTTCCTGGTTAAGCACAATCTCCGGTTCTGCTTCCACGGGCTGCAGTTCCGGATCGAGGTCAGGGACCTGTACCGGGAGTTCGCAATACTCCTTGCTGCCGAGCGACACTTCCTTTTGAGTTGCACAACCGCTGATCCCGATCAGAAAAAGCAACAGGGTACAGAGTGCAAAAACGGATGGAAGGGAAAAGTATGAGTGTGTGGGAAGAGTCTGTAAAATTTCGTTATCGTACCGGGTCATGTATAAATTTTGATTGCGAAATCTGGTTTGTAGATAGGAGACATCGCTGAAACCGGGTTGTGATATCTCCGGTAACAAGGTAGAGTCTCTTCAAAAAAAATGGGTAAAATTACGTTATTTAAACCTGATATGCTCTTGAAAGCAAGGAAATTGATCCCATTTTATATAGCTTAACGGGTCGGTTTCATCCATATACACTAGTTTTGCATATGCTTAAAAAGATTTTTGCCTCGCTTGTGCTGCTTCTTCTGCTCCTGGTGATTGGAGCCGGTGCTGCACTATACTGGTTTGTTGTCGTTGAGCCGGGGGATGAGATAGCCAAGGAAAATATCCGCTCGATACTTGGTCGTGAAAGCCCGGTATACTATAACGATGGCGTAACGCCGCTCGGCGTTTTCTTTGAGGATGCGCACCGGCAGTATATTGAATATGAAGAAATTCCAACAATATTTATCGATGCGCTGGTGGCGGCGGAAGACAACCGTTTCTTCAGTCATTTCGGCTTCGATATTCAGGGAATTACCCGGGCAGCCATAAAAAATATCGAGGCCGGCCGTGTCGTGCAGGGAGGCAGCACGCTGACCCAGCAGACCGCTAAAAACCTGTTCAAGCGGCAGGAGCGTTCCTATCAGGCAAAGTTCAAAGAACTGATTTACGCACTGCGCCTCGAATATCACTATTCCAAAGAGCAGATCCTGGAGTTTTACTGCAATCAGTTTTACGTCTCCGGAAACGGTCATGGCCTTGGTGTTGCCGCCCGCTATTATTTCGACAAGACACCTGGTGAACTGACCCTGATCGAAGCCGCCTACATCGCCGGCAGCGTCAAGCGCCCGAATTATTACAATCCCTTTATCAAAAAAGGGCAAAAAGTCGATGAGGCCGTGGAGCGAGGCAAAAGTCGGGTGGGCTATGTTCTGGCAAAGATGCGTGAAATGGGTACCATCAGCGATCTGGACTACCAGCATGCCAGATATGCCGACATTCCATTCAATCAGGGCAAGGTTGGTTATGCGCTTGATTACGTGATGGAACTGGTCACTGAAGCGGTAGCCTCCAAGCGGGTTCTCGATGCGATGAGTGTGCACGGCTTCGATAATATAGCCACCTCGGGTATCAGAGTTATCACCAGCGTGGAGCAGTCGATTCAGCGTAAGACCCTGTCTGCCCTCAGAAAACAGCTTTCCATCCTGGATGTACGGCTGCGGGGTTACGAGCGCGATGAAGTCCAGAAAGACCTGGCAGATATCGACTACCTTGGTGATCGTAGCCTCGACACCGGAAATTTTCTGTTCGGTACGATAACTGCGATCAGTCGAGACAAAGACCAGCTCAGCGTCGAGGTCGATGTCGGCATCGATGATACCAGAGGCATCATCGACCGCGACGGACTCCAGGCGCTGGTTGATGCCCGGGTTAAATGGCAGAAAAACCCCTGGGCTGAAACGAAGCCGGAAGATTTCCTGCATTTGTTGGAGCAGTTGCAGGAAGGTGACCGGGTCTGGGTAAGTGTTAGGAGCGTTGACGAGCAGTCTGGTCTCCGCTTCGACCTGGAGCGCTTTCCGGAGGTGCAGGGCGGGGCGATCGTGCTGCGCAATGGCCGTATTATCTCGGTTGCCGGCGGGGTGGAAAATCGGTTTTTCAACCGGGCCGTCTATGGCAAAAGAACCATGGGTTCGTCTTACAAGCCGTTCGTATATGCGGCAGCGCTTCAACTGGGCTGGAATGCAGCCGATCTGTTGCCCAACAGACGAGACGTTTTCATCTATCAGAATCAGGCCTATTTCCCGCGCCCGGATCATACACCGGACAGCGAGCAGGTGAGCATGAGCTGGGCCGGGGTGCGCTCGGAGAATCTGGCCTCGGTCTGGCTGGCGGCGCATCTCTGCGATCATCTCAGCCAATCGCAGTTTGAAGATGTGGCGGAGTATCTCGGAATGACCCCGAGAGTTGTCGACGGGGAACCGGAACCTTATCGCCTGTTTCGCTCCAGAATCCGGGACCGTTTCGGCATTGTGATCGACCAGGATGTATTGCGGCAGGCGGCCTATCGCAAGACCGTCGTTTCGATCGAGGACGATCTTATCTTTGCGGGTTTTGGCGAAGAGTACGGGGCAGTTCAGGGGATGCACTACGGGCTTGGGTTTGACCAGTTTCAACGGGAACTAGCTCAGCAACTGAGGGAAGCTGGGGGATCCGAACAGGAGCGCAATGAGCTTTTCCTGCGCAAAAAGATTCTGATCAGAAATTTTCTGAGCTTCTCAGAGCTTAACCGGCAGCTCAGGTTTCTTATCGACGCCAATACAGGTTTTAATTCGGCAGCTGATTCACCTTCGAAACCGCCGTCAAATGGAGGCCGATTGTTCTTCGATCGAAGCAGCGGGATCTATATATTCGATTTTCCAGCGTATGCGCCTGAATCGGCCGAGGCGGTCAGTGGCTGGCAGCTGCGAAGCCTGTTTGAGCGGCTCGACCCGTTTGAAGAAAAAGCTTTTATTGAGGGAATCAGAATCGGAAACACAATTTCTGTCGGAGCCTTTGATTTCGTTGCCGCCCAGCTCCAGAGTGAATATCAGAAACTGTCCGGAGCCTTGCCTTACAGCATGGAAGTCCTGCAGTATGTTGACGACTACCGGATCATGGTCGGGCTCCAATATCTGATGGCCTTCGGCCGCTTTTTAGGTATCGAAAGCGAACTCGAACCGGTGCTTTCCTTTCCGCTGGGCTCAAACGTGGTTACGCTGCTTGAAACCACTCGAGTTTATGAGGGGCTGATCAGCGGAGAAATCAATCTCTTTACCGAGGAAAACGGGGAAATCAACGATACGCTGGCGATCATTGACCGCATTGAATCGGAAGACGGGCTGGTCCTGTTTCGCCCGGAGCCTTCCAAACGTCGCGGCGTTTCAACAAAAACAGCCCTGGTTCTAGGTCATATCCTCGAAAATACCGTCAAGTTCGGCACCGGCAGATATGCTGATACGCATGTGAAAATGAGCAGCGCTGAGAAGCAGCAGGAGCGTCTCGACGAGCTTGATCTTTCGGTCCCGCTGTTTGGCAAAACAGGTACCGCCAACAGCTATACCAATGCCTCTTTTTTCGGCTACTTGCCGCTGCTGAACGAGGAGGGCAATGCCATGGTCATCGATGGCGGCTACGGGGTCGGCGTTTACGTCGGTTACGACAATAATAAGCCGATGCGGCGCAGAGCGACCCGGGTCACCGGTTCGCTGGGGGCGCTGCCTGCCTGGACCGATATCGTCAACGCGATCGTTTCGCGTGAAGATTTCGCCGCTGGTCTCGACCCGGTGGATCTCAGTTTTTACGGCCTGGCAATCGAACGCCACGATATAGGGCAGGAAAACCTTGCCGTAGCAAAATCAGACGGCGGCAGACTGATCTATCCTTTGCAGAAGGTGGACCCGCTCGATCGCTACCAGCCGTCGATCATCACTTTTGGGGCAAGAAGCCCGGAGGGGACATTCAGGCCGGCCCGCAGCTTTGCTCCGTTCTGGCTGAATCAGATACCAAAGAGGGTTGATGTTGTTCCCAGCTCTGCTGTGGCCAGCCCGGAAGTGGCGGCACCCCAACCATAACCCGCTTCACTCGCGCCCACCTGCAGGACCTGATTTACTGAACAGATCAGCCTGAGTGCAAGGGATCTTTGACCCATAGAAAGTTTTTATCTTTCTTTTTTTGCGTTTTCAGCATTGGGTTATTACAATCTAGATGTTTAAAATCATAAACCGATTACCCGTAAACGAAATACTAATTACAAGAGAATAATCCGATGAAAATTGCACCGAGTCTGGCCGTATTGTCTTTAGTTGGGACCCTGCTGATCAGTTGCGCCCAGACCGAGGTAGTACCGCCCCGGGTGCAGGGAGAAGGCAGCTATCCAACCGCCCAGACGCCGGGCCAGCCGGCTGGAGAAGTGGTGGAGACGCCCGTTGCCAGACCGGGTGAGGCCGGATTCGATCGGATGACCGACTCGATTGTGGAGAGCGACAGCGAGGCTGGTGCGATCGAACCCGACCGGGCATCTCTGCCAGTCGGCTATGTCAATAGCAGAATTCTCGAGTATCAACAGAAATTCGGTATATGGAAAGAGCGTGATGCGCAATCCACGGTGGCCAGTCTCGACCCCCAACAGACCCAGACCATGGTTGACTGCTTTCGAGACCTGCAGCGCCTTATGACCGGGTACCAGAGCCTGCGCGATCAGCTGCTTGGCAAAAACTCGGGCCAGCCTACTCTGACAAAGACCGACATTATCGAACTGCAGAAAAAAGATATTGAATTTCTTGACGGGGACTGCGGCAAATTGCTTAGACCCCCGGGCTCTGCAGGCCTCATGGTAGCAGGCGGAACCGGCGCCCCAAGCGGAGTCGAAGCAGTGCTTGCCAAGCACTATAATAATAAGGCCTGGGAAGACGTGGTTGAGGTCTGGTCGCAGATTCCTGCCCAACAGCGTGAGCAGCTTGGCCGGGAAGCGAATCTGTTTTATGCCGATGCACTGCTTTACCTCGACCAGCCGACCAGAGCGGCGGAGATTTATCAGAAGATCGTTGACGAAATGAGCGGGTCTTCACAAAAACCCACCGATCTGCTGTCTCTTCGCAAAAAACTTGCCGATATTTATACTGCCTCGGGCAACTTTTTTGATGCCCAGACCCAGTATGAAAAGCTCACTGCAGACTACCAGAAAAGTTCTGCGTCCCAGGAGTGGACCAGGCTTCAGTTACTGATGCTGGAGCGCAGTATGAAGGGTAGCCCCGAACTCACCGATTATTCCGAACTGTTGCGAGCCTATCTCAGATACATTCCAGAGGCTGACGGCTATACCGTTGTCTGGAAAGCGGAGGAGTTCCTGCAGCAGTATCCCTATTCGCCGGTCTCATCCAATGTTGATGTGATCAAGGAACAGTCCATGATCGATGCCGAGGCCTGGTTCACTGATGCGCTGGCGGAGGCGGATCGACTGGCGGAAGAAAAACAGTTTCAACTGGCGCTGGATAAGCTGCAGATGATCCCTGCACAAAACCTGGCTCCTGACAGAAATGAGCAGCTCAAGCAGCGACTCGACGAATTGATTCTGGCTGAAGCGGCCGATCGAGAGACTGCAAAACTTGAGCAGATTCAGGGCCTGCAGCGCACCTGGAATGAGGCCATGGCCCTGGCTGACAGCGGCGATCCCGACGGTGCTATTGCGGCATTGAATACTTTGCAGGGCACTGAATTTGCTGTCCGGGCAGATGAAAAAATAGCCGAAATTTCAGAGCAGGCCGCCAGAGACGCGCGACGCATCGCGGCGGACTTCTTTGTGCGCTCCACCAAAACCGACGATATCCAGAGCAGAAAAGATCTGCTGGTTCAGTCGCGTCGGGTACTCAAAGACATTTTGTTGAAATATCCTCAAGTGGATATCAGCAATAAAGTTGAAGGCAATATCCGTATGGTCGAAAAAAAGATGAACGAACTCGACCCGATGCTGCTGTCCACTATTGAGCAGCAGGAAAAGGAGCGTGCCAGAATGCAGGAGACGCCGGCTCCGAGTATGGATGAAGCAGATCCTTTTGATCTCGAAACACCGGAAACTTCTCCCGCACCTCCCACAACCGGGCGGCCTCTGCCGGTGCTTACCCCCCAGGCGATTCAGTAGCCTCGAAGGCAGCGCTAACCAGAGGACCAGCGTTGAGATGAAGGCGGAGCCAACAGAGCCCAGAAGCGAAAACGCGGAGTCCTCTATGGCTGAGAAAATCCGGCTGCTCTTTCTCTGTACCGGTAACTCATGCCGTTCACAGATGGCCGAGGGCTGGACGCGGTATTTGAATGGTGATCGGATTGAGGTTTTCTCGGCAGGTACAGAGACCCATGGCTTGAATGAGTCGGCGGTGATGGTGATGGGCGAGGCCGGTGTCGATATTTCCGGGCACCAGTCCAAACATCTCGACGAACTTGATGATCTCAGGTTCGACTACATCGTCACCGTCTGCGATCAGGCCAGGGAATCATGTCCGATATTTGAAGGCGGGGGGAGAATGATTCATGTCGGCTTTGCCGACCCGCCTGCTCTGGCCGAGTCAGTTGCCAAGCGTGGCGGAGACCGCCAGGCGCAACTGGACTGCTATCGGCAGGTACGAGATCAAATCAGAGCCTTTGTGGCCTTGCTTCCGGAGTCGCTGGAAGCATATTCGAAATAATAAACATACCTCCAGAGAAATAGCCCAGGGAGATGAGCAACTCAGATACCGACAGAAATCCTGTTCAAAACAATGAAAGACACATGTCCAGTATTTTCGAGCGCTTTCTTACCCTCTGGGTCGGTTTGTGCATAATTGCGGGCATCGGTCTTGGCAAGCTTGCTCCCGGTCTGGCTCACGCCCTTGATTCGATGGCCCTGAGCGTTAATGGGGCGCCGGTGGTCTCGATTCCGATTGCGGTCTGCCTTTTTTTCATGATGTATCCGATCATGGTAAAGATCGACTTTGGTGCGGTTATCAAAGCTGGGAGAAACACCAGGCCGGTGTTTCTGACGCTGTTTATCAACTGGGCTGTCAAGCCCTTCACGATGTATGCGATCGGACTGCTTTTTCTTGGCTATCTGTTCAAAACCCTGATCGGTTCGGAGGCGGTCGACCTGGTCAAGATGCCGTTTGGTCTCGATCTGGCGGTTGGGGCGGTACATGGTGCGGGTACCGTGGTTCTGCAGGACGGTATGAAAATGCTGCAGATTCCATTGTGGCGATCCTACTTCGCCGGCTGCATCCTGCTCGGCATCGCCCCATGTACTGCCATGGTGCTGGTCTGGGGATATCTGTCCCGAGGCAACGACGGACTGACCCTTGTTATGGTCGCACTCAATTCACTGACCATGCTCATCCTCTACGGGGTGCTCGGCGGATTCCTGCTCGGGGTAGGCCGGCTGCCGGTGCCGTGGCAGGCGCTGCTGCTGTCGGTGGCTATCTATGTTGCGCTGCCGCTGGTGGCTGGTTATTTTTCCAGAACCTGGTTGATTGGCAGATATGGCGAAGCCTGGTTCAGAGAACGTTTTCTGCATCTGTTAACCCCGGTGACAATCAGTGCATTGCTGATCACCCTGGTCCTGCTTTTCAGCTTCAAGGGTGAAGTGATCCTGGCCAATCCGCTCACCATCGTCTGGATTTCCGTTCCACTTTTTCTTCAGACCGTGCTGATCTTTTTCCTTGGCTATGGCCTTGCCCGAAAGCTCAAGCTGAGCTACGAGGATGCCGCACCGGCAGCGATGATCGGGGCTTCGAACCACTTCGAGGTGGCCATTGCCACCGCCGTAATGCTGTTCGGTCTTTCATCCGGCGCAGCTCTGGCCACGGTAGTCGGGGTGTTGATCGAAGTTCCGGTGATGCTGATGCTGGTGAAATTCTGCTTGAAAACGAGACACTGGTTCACCTAACTGCATAGAAAATAGTCTGGTAATGTCCTGCGAACCTGCATTTCCAGCCGGCAACCATTATCCTTGTGCGCGATGTTATGCGATCATTGCTTCGACCCTTTGTTTGTTGTGAAGCAATTCAGGCATTATCATTTATCATAAAAGGCGATCACCTGATCAGGCCTTCCCAGAATTCTCATAAACTTTAGCGAACTGGTCTTAGCCGGATCCCTGGCAGACTGGCTCCATGATAGAGGCGCAAATGAATATTCTAATAATTGGAGCGAGCCGCGGTATCGGACGGGTGTTGCTTGAAGAAGCACTGAAAGAAGATCATCGGCTGCGCGTGCTGGCCAGAAATCCAGAGAAAGCCACGATAAATGATCCCCGGCTCTCCGTGGTCCAGGGTGATGTGCGAGATCGCGAATCGGTGCTTGGGGCGGCCCAGGGGCAGGACCTTGTCTGTTCCTGTATCGGTGTGCCGATAACCTTTAATAAGGTGGATCTTTTTTCGATCGGAGCGGCCAATCTCATTGCTGCAGCTAAAGCAAACCCGGGCCAGAAACTGATCGCGGTTACCGGCATTGGAGCGGGGGACAGCAGGGGACACGGCGGATTTTTGTACGACAAAATTTTTCAGCCGCTGCTGCTCAGTACTATATACGCAGATAAAGATATCGAAGAGCAGATTATCAAAGCCAGTGATGTCCCCTGGCTGATCGTGCGCCCGGCGGGGCTTACCAACGGGCCCCGCACCGGAACCTATCGAATTCTCACCGATTTGCGCGGGGTAACCGCGAAGCGTATCTCGCGCCGCGATGTGGCCGATTTTATCCTCGGCCAGGCAGCCAATCCGACACAGTTCGGTAAAACGCCATTGCTGACTTATTAGCCTATGTCGATTCATTCAGACAGGCGCTGTGGTATATTCGGTTTGCGACCGGGGACAAACCGATGCCCCGTATTATGTATTTATTTTCGGTGCGGCTTAACAAGCCACCCGCAGAACCTCCCGGGCCGATGACAACCTGCTTGCCAGCAGAAATACTGCGCAGGGCCAAATGGGTGATATGCGCGATTATACTTTTGCTGTGTGCTCCAGGAACAGCGGTATCACAGCAGCAAGATCCAGGAGGCGGACTTTCGGCAATGACAGAAAAGAAGGAGCATATTGACGTATCCTTTGTGACCCTGCGCAATCAGACCGGCAACCAGGATCCGGCAAAGTTTTTTGGAGGCAGCCGTGGTGAAATGCAGGCGGGCGTCTGCAGCGTCTCCTTTTCCCCGGTCTGGGGACTGGAAGACCTGGCCAATTCGGTTCCATTTTATATCCCGGATGAGAAGATCGAATTGACCGCTATCCGGAAAGTACCGCGAAAAAATCTTTACCGGGAGGTGGAAAACTTCTCCCGCGACAACAGCGGCAACCTGGTTTTGTATTTTCATGGATACAATATCGATTTTGAAAAAAGCTGTCGCCGCAGCGCTTTGTTTCAGCGGGCCCTGGGGCTTGACGAGCGGCTGCTGCTGTTCAGCTGGCCGGCCGACGGAAATATGCTGAAATATACCTGGGATGAAGCTGACCTGGTCTGGAGTGTCCCCTATATGGCGCGTTTTCTCGATGATCTGAGCGCACGGATCGGCAACGGCCGTCTGGATCTTGTGGCCCACAGCCTCGGTGCCAGGGGAGCTGTGCAGGCGCTGGTGCGCATGGCCTATCGTGAGCAGAAGGAACCCATTTTGAACGAGCTGGTGCTCATCGCTCCCGACATAGACGCCGATATTTTTCAGACTGAACTGCCGCAGCTGAGCACCATGGCCCGGCGAATTACTGTCTACGTTTCGGACAACGACAGAGCCCTGCGGCTTTCCCAGGAGGTGCACGGCTATCGGCGGCTCGGCCAGGCCGGGGAACAGCTGCGTATTCTCGATGGCGTTGAGATGGTGGATATCTCCGCGTTGAACAGTACCAGGATATCGGGCCATCTATACCACCTCTTCAACCCTGAAGTCATAGAGGATCTGATCGAGCTGCTTAACCAGGGCAAGCCCGCTGATCAGCGAACCTCGCTGGTGCGCTCCAGCAGAAACGGGCTGCCCTATTGGCTCCTGGTGCCCGATAGCTAACGGGCTGGAAAAAAATCAAAAGACCACATCCGTCTTCACTTATCCCACTGACATTTCTGCCAAACGCCTGACACCTTGCCCGGCAGTAAGCGTACAGATGAGCGCCTTTGGCTCAGAACAGAATTGATTTTACGATCGACTGCTGGACAGCTGATTTTCGGCCCATATTGAAATCATTTCGATATGTAAGCCATGGAGGCCACTATTAGGTTTACATTTTCCATCACCCTTATTAAAAACATGAAATGTTTGCGACATTGTGCTTAAATATAACCCAGAAATTGCGAAACAGAGTCGATTTGAGCCGGAGATGGTGCATCTATGTTTATTGCTGATTACATGACAGCAGATCCCCTGACGATTACTGCCGACACCCTGATTGTTGAGGCGCGACGGTTGCTCGACGACAACCATTTCAGACACCTTCCCGTAGTTGACGAGAACAGAAAACTGATCGGCGTGGTCACCGACCGCGACCTGAGATCAGCCTATCCCTCAACAATCCTTGATGATGATGCACGCGAGCGTGCCTTTGCTGAGCTCGAGACCACCACGGTCAATCAGATCATGTCCACCAACTGCTCCTGCGTGTCGATTGAAGCGAGCCTCGATGACGCCCTGCTGGTGTTTGACCGGGACAAGGTCGGTGCCCTGCCGGTGGTAACCGAAGACGATGTGGTGATTGGCATCTTTTCGATGCGCGATCTGACAGCTGCATATAAAAAGCTCTTTGGTGCAGCTGAGAAAGGCTCCTCTCTTATAGCCGTTCTCGATGAAGGAAAGACCAACAACAGCCTGAGCCGGATTGCAACGCTCCTCGAAGAAAACGACATCCATTGCACCCGCCTGATCAAGATCGGCAATAAAACCGGTTTCGACCGGATTTACATGCGGGTCAGCTCCTTTAAAGTTGGCAACGTCCACAAGTTTCTGCAGGACAGCGGTTTTACTCTGCTCAAACCCTGAGCACTTAACCTTCCGGTGAGCGAGCGTTAAACCGGCGTGCAGCGCGTTCTTCCGCGGAGCCCATCTGATGAATCTCGATCTCTTCTTTACCCCCCACTCGGTTGCGGTGATCGGGGCCTCGCGCAGTCCCGGCAAAGTAGGCCACGATGTACTGGACAATATCATTACCTCCGGTTTTGCGGGAGACATCGTCGTTGTCAATCCGGAGACCGACAGTATCCTGGGGCTCCCCTGTTACCCTGATCTTAAGTCCTGCGGCCGTGAAATCGACCTGGCGGTGATCGTGGTGCCGCGTGATAGAGTCCTCGAGGCGATCCGTGAATCCATTGAGGCCGGAGCCCAGAGCGTTGTAGTAATTTCGGCGGGTTTTAGGGAACTCGGCCAGGAGGGTTTCGATATCGAGCGAAAGATGGTCGATATCTGCCGCAGGATGGCGGTCCGGCTGCTCGGACCCAATTGCCTGGGGATCATCAATACCCACCACAATCTCAACGCCTCGTTTGCCAGCCGATATCCAAGCAGAGGCTCCATCTCTATTTTATCGCAGTCCGGCGCGGTCTGCGCAGCGATGCTCGATCTTTGCAGCACCAGGCATCTCGGGGTGTCTAAAATGATCTCGATCGGCAACAAGGCTGATGTCAACGAGATCGATCTGCTCAGCTGGCTGGCCCATGATGAAGAAACCAAGGTTATCATCGGTTATCTCGAAGATATCAGTGCCGGCGATGCCTTTGTCAAAGCCGCCGAGGAAGCGGCTTCGATTAAACCGGTGATCATCCTGAAAGCCGGAACCACGCCGACGGGCCTTAAAGCGGCAGCCTCGCACACCGGCGTGCTGGCGCCGGTTGACAGCGCCTACGGCGCCGCATTTCGAAGATCGGGCGTGGTGCAGGCTGAGAATTTCGAGGCGCTGTTCGACTACTCAGCTGCTCTTGCCCTGCAGCCGCTGCCGGCTGGGGATCGGGTACTGATTATCACCAACGCCGGCGGACCGGGCACCATGGCGGCCGATGCGGTGGAAAAGGCCGGTATGCAGGTGGCCATCCTCGAAAACCGCACGATTACCCTGCTGCGCGAGAAGCTTCCCCGGGAGTCGGCGGTCAACAATCCGATCGATGTGCTCGGTGATGCCGACCCGGAGCGCTATGCCTCCGCGATTGAGAGCGCTCAGAATGACGCGTCCGTGGATGCGATTCTGGTGATCATGACCCCGCAGACCATGAGTTATCCGGCAGCAACCGCTCTGGCCATTGCCGAGGCGATAGACGGTTCGAAGCCTGTGGTTGCCTCGTTTATGGGGGGCAGCGACGTGCTTCCGGGACGCGATGAGCTTTCCGCCGCCGGTCTGCCGGACTATGATTCGCCGGAGCGGGCAGTGGCCGCCTTGCGGGCCATGCACCAATATGCGCTTTGGAAGAACCGGCCGCCGCGGCAGATCACCCATTTCCGGGTCAATCGCAGGCGGGTCGAACGGATTATCACCCGAAGACTGCGCACCGGGCGCCTGACGGTTGGCGAAATCAAAGGTAAGGATATTCTCAGCGCTTACGGTTTCAAGATCCCCACCGGAGGATTGGCGGCCAGTCAGGAAGAGGCGGTGGAAATCGCCGAGCGTATCGGTTATCCGGTTGCGCTGAAAATTGTCTCCCCCACCATCATTCACAAAAGCGATCTCGGCGGCATCCAGTTGAACCTCTCCAACGACGGGGCGGTCGAAGATGCCTACGACCTGATGATGCTCAAGATCAAGCGGCGGGCTCCCACCGCTCAGATCGACGGGATTTACGTCGAGCAGATGATCCATCGCGGTCTGGAGGTAATTCTGGGCATGAACCGCGATCCGCAATTCGGCCCGATGCTGATGTTTGGCCTGGGCGGTATTTTCGTTGAGGTACTCAAGGACGTTGCCTTTCATCTGGCGCCGATCACTGAAGCGGAAGCGGTGCAGATGCTCAAATCCACCAGGTCCTATATGATGCTCGAAGGGCGCAGGGATTCGCAGGGGCTCGATATCAGTGACATCGCCGCCGGACTGCAGCGGATCAGCCAGCTCACCACCGATTTCCCCCAGATCGCCGATCTGGAAATCACACCTTATATTATAGGCGAAGCCGGCACCGAGCCGATGGTGGCCGATGTGCATTTGACCCTGGCAAAACCGTAACCTAACCTTCATGGAAAACAAAAAAATCATTGATGATTCAATAATATCAATAATTTATATAATGTTATGTGCAATTATTATGCTGACTCGGTTTGTACCTTGTAAAATCAATGTTGAAAAGACAGCATTTTCACCCTTCGGGTGAGTTGATACAGCCTGCTATCCCGCTTAGCTTTTGGGGAAGGCCGCACCTATATAGCCTTCCCCAAGTATTCTTGGCTAGCAGGCCGTCTCAGCTCATGAACGAACTCCAGGCCCATTACAAAAGGCTACTAATCGATCGACATGGTTGAATACGACAGCGACTGGCAGGATAAATACCGTGACATGATCATGACGCCGAACAAGGCGCTTGCTGAGGTCAAGTCCGGCAACCGGGTCTTTCTTGGAACCGGCTGCGGTGAGCCGACGGTACTGGTCGAAGCGCTGGTTAGAAAGGCAAAAAAACTTGCCGATGTCGAGATCGTCGAACTGCTTACCAAAGGCGACGCGCCGTATGTAGACCGGAAGTACGCCGAAACATTCAAGGTAAATTCATTTTTTATCGGCAGAAATGTGCGCGAGCTCTATCAGGAAGGGCGAGGGGATTATACCCCGATTCTGATGTTCGATATCCCGGCGCTGCTCAAGTCAGGAAAACTGCCGCTCGATGTTGCGCTGATCCAGGTTACGCCGCCGGACAGGCGAGGTAAAATGAGCCTTGGCATATCCGTGGATATCGTCAAGAGCGCGGCCGAAAATGCCTCGCTGGTCATTGCTCAGGTAAATCCGCGGATGCCCTGGACCCGTGGCGACAGCCTGATCGATGTGTACGATCTCGATATCCTGGTTCCCGAGGAAGTGGAGTTGATCGAGCGAAATGTGGAGGAGACGCCGCCGGGCACCGAAAAAATCGCCAGCCTCGTGGCAGCGCTGGTACCCGATGGGTCGACGATCCAGCTGGGGCTCGGTATTGTGCCCGGCTACGGCAGGATTCCGCTGGCAGTGGCGAAGTATCTGATGGAGAAGAAGGATCTCGGCGTTCATACCGAACTGATTTGCGATGAGATCATGGAGCTGATGGAAGCAGGCGTCGTTACCGGCAGACACAAGGCGGTGGACCGGGGCAAGGTGATCGGCAGTTTCTGTATGGGCAGCAGGAAGCTCTATGACTATGTAAACGATAACCCGGCCTTTTCATTCAGACCCACCGAGTATGTCAACGACGCCAATGTGATCGGTAAGCATAACTCCATGATCACCATCAATATGGCGCTGGAAATCGATCTCACCGGACAGGTCAGTTCCGATTCCGAAGGCGGTAGCTTCTTTTCGGGAATCGGCGGGCAGGTCGACTTCAACCGGGGAGCTGCCCGTTCCAGCGGCGGCAGGCCGATTCTGGTAATTCCGTCGATCACCACCGCTGGTCAGTCGCGCATCGTCGCCCGGCTCAGTCCGGGTTCCGGTGTGGTGATCTCCCGCGGCACGGTGCATTACGTGGTCACCGAATACGGCAGTGCCTATCTGCACGGCAAGTCGGTGCAGGACCGCACCCTGGCGCTGATCTCGATCGCCCACCCCGAGCATCGGCCCCAGCTGCTCAAGGACGCGATCGAGGCAAAATACATCCGGGAAGAGTTCGCCGATGTCGAGGGCAAGTTCATCGTCGCATCCCAGAGCAATATGACCACCAAGCATCTGCTCAAGGACGGCACTGAAATCAACTTCAGGCCGATCCACCCGACCGATGAGCCGCGCATGCGCGATTTGCTCTATGACCTGTCCCAGGAAACCATCTATTATAGGTTCATGAGTCACCAGGAGCGCTTCGGTCAGCGTCAGATCCAGAATTTCGTATATATCGACCATCGGCAGGATGTGGCCATCGTCGGGGTTCTGCCGGAGGCTTACGGCGATGAGATCATCGCGGTGGGACGTTATTACCTCGATGAACGGACCAACCGGGCCGAAGTTGCCTTTGTGGTGCGTGATGAATGGCAGAATAAGGGGCTTGGTTCGTTTGTCTTCAAACACCTGGTCAATATTGCCAAAGCCAACGGAATTACCGGTTTTACCGCCGAAGTGCTGCGCAACAACAACCGTATGCAGGCGATTTTCAATCACTCGGGTTTAAATGTCACCAGCGCGATCGAAGAAGGTGTATATAGTTTCGTGATGGATTTTTAAAAAAATTTGCCGTGACTGGTCTTGATGATTAGTAATTACGAAATTTCTACCTGATATAACAATGGAAAAAGATATCACCAGTTGCCAGCGCTGCGGGACGTGTTGCACAAACGGCGGTCCGGCGCTGCATAGTGCAGACAGACAGCGTGTGCTTGACGGCGATCTGCCGCGCACCCACCTGATCACGATCAGGGCAGGCGAGCTGGTTCACAATCCGATCAGCAACCGGTTGCAGCCGGTTAGGCGGGAGTTGATCAAAATCAGCGGCGTGGGAAGAGAATGGAACTGCTTCTACTTCGACCCCGAAGAGAAGGGCTGTACGATTTACGATAAGCGGCCGAAGGCCTGCAGAGTCCTCGAGTGCTGGGATACTACGGCAATTGAGGAAATGATCGAAAAGGATACCTTAAGCAGGCTGGATCTGGTCGACCGCACAGAACCGATGTATCGTGCGATACAGGAGCATGAATTATCTTTCCCCTGTCCCGATATGAAAATGCTCTTGCAGAACGGCCCCCAGTCAGCCGCCGATGAGCTCGAAGAGAGCGCCAACCGTGAAGTTGTTTTCCGAACCGCAGTCAGTGAGCAGTACGATCTGAGTCTGGGGGAAGAGCTGTTTTATTTCGGCAGGCCGCTGTTCCACCTGTTTCTGTCGGTCGGTGCCCAGATCAATGAGGTTGACGGCCGGTTAATTGTTTCCTGGCCTCGCCGATAGCTTCGGTAACTCGTTTAGACGCAAACAGGCCGGGCAGGCTGGGGCATGCGCCTCAGACCTGTTCCGGCTTGTTTTTTTTATTCAGGTTGCTGCCTACCAGCTGATCCGTTCCAGTTCCTGACCTCTGGTGGAAACGATAATCTGCTCCACCGCCACCTTGGTCGAAGCCTTCTCCAGCGCCCGCTTGATAATGACATTCATCGCCGAGCAGCAGGGTACTTCCATGATCAGGATGGTGATCGATTTGAGCTTGCAGGTATCGATGATTTCGGCAAAGCGCTCGATGTACGAGTCGGCGTCATCGAATTTGGGGCAGCCCATCATCACTACTTTGTTCTGCAGATATTTTTCCTGAAACCCGGGCACCGCCACTGCGGTACAATCGGCTGCGACCAACACATCAGCGCCTTGTAAAAACGGGGCATGCGGCGGGATCAAACGGATCTGGATAGGCCAGTGGCTGAGCTGCGAATCCACGCTGCCGGTTGGCTGAATCAGCATTGGTTTGTTGGCGCTCTGACACGGCGCTGCCGGCTTTGCCTGAGCCGCTGGTGCGAAGCTCTGAATATGGGTCGAGGCACAACCGCATTCCATAGCAGTCGGCGCAGGCTGCTTCTCCTGCTTTTCTTTTTCGGCCAGAAAAGCTTCCACTGCTTCTTCATCGAATTCGTCTGCTTCCCGCTCGATAATGGTGAGCGCTCCGGTCGGGCAGGTGCCCAGGCAGGCACCCAGGCCATCGCAGAGATTGTCGGCCACCAGTTTTACCTTGCCGTCAATTACCTGCAGAGAGCCTTCAGCGCAGTCGGGAACGCAGAGACCGCAGCCGTCGCAGAGATCTTCGTTGATCTTTATGATGTTTCGAACCTGTTTCATGGCAGTACCTCATTGCTCGATGTTTTTTGATTGTATCGCAGCGCCACCGTTATTGTGCCGGGGCTTGTTCTGTTACGTACAATTTACCACAACGAAGCAATTAAACTTTGACTTGGGTCAATAGATTTCATTTTTTCAGTTTCTTCGATGCCACAACAACAGCCGGTACAGAAGCAGCGGAACCTGGTCCGGCCTCTGCATGGTCTGCGATGCCGGATCAGGGGAAGTGGTTTGCATAGTATTAACCGGCAGCAGGTTCAATGCTGCTGCCGGATGTTGTCGAGTCCGGCTCAGGCCAGGATGGTCTGCAGGTCTTCCCGTGCGGTTTCGGCAATCGGTTTGATCGCGAAATTTTCCACCAGAATATTCAGCACATTCGGGGTGATGAAGGCAGGCAGGGACGGTCCGAGTCGAATGTCCTTGATGCCGAGGCTGAGCAGGGTGAGCAGGATGACCACTGCTTTCTGCTCGTACCAGGAGCAGATGATCGATAACGGTAGATCGTTAACCCCGCAATCAAAGGCGTTTGCCAGAGCGACAGCAATCTGGATAGCCGAATAGGCATCGTTGCACTGCCCGACATCGAGCAGGCGTGGAATGCCGCCGATATCGCCGATTTTTTTATCGAAGAAGCGGAATTTGCCGCAGGCCAGCGTCAAAATGATCGTATCGGCCGGGGCCTGCTCAACGAAATCGGTGTAATAGTTACGTCCGGGCTTGGCGCCGTCGCAGCCGCCAACCAGAAAGAAATGCTTGATCGCGCCTGCCTTGACTCCCTCGATCACCTTATCGGCCACGCCCAATACGGCGTTGCGGGCAAAACCAGTCAGCACCTCGCCTTTATCTTCGTCGGCAGCAAATCCAGGCAGGGCCAGGGCCCGTTCGATAACCGGGGTGAAGTCCTTGTCATCACCGATATGAGCAATGGAGGGCCAACCCACCAGGCCGGTGGTGAAAACGTTGTCTTTATAGGAGTCGCGCGGTTTCTGAATGCAGTTGGTGGTAAACAGGATGGCACCCGGAAATGCATCCATTTCTTTTTGCTGGTTCTGCCAGGCGGTTCCATAGTGGCCATAGAAATGCTCGTACTTTTTCAGCTCGGGATAACCGTGGCAGGGCAGCATTTCGCCGTGGGTATATACATTGATACCCTTGCCCTGGGTCTGCTCCAGCAGCATATGAAGATCCCTGAGGTCATGACCGGTAATCAGGATTGCCTTGCCGGCTTTGTGTCCCAGCGGCACCGGGGTCGGTACCGGATGACCGTAGGTTCCGGTATTACCGGCGTCGAGCAGTTCCATGGCCCGCAGATTAACCTCACCGATCTTCAGAGCGCCGGCCAGCAGGTCGTCCGCAGCGAGGTCTTTGCGGGTCAGGGTTGCCAGTATCTCATGGATGAAGGTGTAGACTTCCTCGTCCTGCTGACCGAGGATTGCGGCATGATCGGTATAGGCGGCCAGACCGCGCAGCCCATAAAGGGCGATCTGTTTCAGGGACCTCAGATCTTCATTGTCGTCGAGCGAGGCGATGAAATTCAAGGCGGTGCCCTGGGTTTCGAGGCCGGTCAGGTCGGGGGCGGGAACATAGCTCAACGCTGCTGCATTTGAGGAAATGGTTCCACCGGCCTGGGCTACCCTGGCCTTTAGAGCGTCGCGAAGCTGCACGGTTTTTCTGATCCAGGCCTCAAAACGAGCCGGGTCGAAATCTACGTTTGTGAGGCAGGCAAACGTTGCCTCGCAGGTGAAACGGTCGACTGCTTCATCTTTAACTCCGACTTTGCGTCCTTCCATCGCGACGATGGACAGACCCTGGAGGGCGTGGGTAAGCAGGTCCTGCAGGGCGGCTACATCTTCAGGCTTGCCACAGACGCCGATTTTCTCACAGCCGATTCCTTTTGCCGTTTGTTCACACTGATTACAGAACATGGAAATTCCTCCCATTGTGATTTTTGGTTTGGTGCCCACCTGCAAACCAGGTGCAGCATCGATTGTTGAGCTGAGCATAACTGGCCCCGGCAGGTAATTCCTTGACCTAGGTCAAGAGCTATAAAAAAGATGAAAAAAGGCGGCGCTGCATCGATTTCTCATCTGCTCAGGGCACTGACCAGTAGGCGGCTGCTGTCAGAAGATGCAGCCGTTTCACCGAGGTTTTGTGATTTGTGAAAATTACTTTGAACAGTATCTAAGGCAAAACCCGCCGTAGAGACGATCTCAAGCCATTGTTCCCGGGTAAATGAGGCCAGTCTCAAGGTATGGCAATAGTTCGCATCTTTGGTCTGGTTGCTGAAGTGGCGAATTTTGTACCGCTCCTCCAGAATCAAGCACCGAGCTTCGGGTGGGCGAGAACGGATAGTTTCCTTGATGATCTTACCCCCTCCGGAGTTATCAAAGATATGAAACTGCAAACTGCATTGGCCTTGCTGTTCCATCTCCGATGCAGGCGCACAGTATAGATCAAGCAGCAGCCTGCCGCCGGGTAACAGTACTCGCTTCAGTTCGTTAAGGCAGGAGCAGATGGCATCCTCTGTGACAAGCAGATTGAGTGAGTTATGGGCGATATATGCAGCTTGAAAAACCCGGTGGAATCCGAGGCGGCGCATATCCATCACAACGAGCGGTACTTGCGTATATCGGTCTTGGTGGACAAGCATTTGGCGGCAGAGATCAAGACCGACGACATAGATCCCCGAATTGAGCAGGGCGGTGGCAATGACCCCGGTACCGCAGCCCAACTCCAACACTGGGCTGTGAGGGCCAAGCAGGCGTTGATAATAATCAAGCTCGTCTTTCAGATTCTGGCTGTGCCGCTCGATATGGTAAAACCGGGCATAGAGCTCAGGGGGCAGGGGCTGGAAGTACTCGCGCGGTTCGTTTTCGTATCCGCTGGGTTCATCCGGCTCCATGGTCGCTGGCAAACCGCTTCAGAGTGATTGCTCGTATCGGTTGGAAAAAAGTTCTCGAAGACTCGGGTATAAGAGGTTATTCCACATAGCCGCCATCTATTATAAAGCCTGGATTGATCAGGGCCGGATCGATCCGCAGCTTGGCCATCCCAAAAATCCGGGCAATTTCCATATCGAAATGGAGATACCAGTTGCCCGGGATCGGCCAGGCTTTACCCTGCATGGCGCCGTCCTTTACGCAGTCGGGACAAAAAACCCGGTCCACCACCTCCTGGGGCATGCCTGCTTTAAAATTCAAGGCTATGGTATGGTTGCCACACTGGCAGGTGAAGACGTTTGTCGATTCCATAATTTCAGGCTTAATTGTCACAAACAGCGCTTATGAGCAGCAGAGGCTTTTCCGGTTCATGGGGGCACCAGTCTATCGATTTCGACAATGCCGATGGTGCGGGCAGTTGGTAAAGAGCTACCCTGCGGCCGTCTGCTGTTCCTGCTGGGCGGCGTAAGCCGAAGCGGCGCATTCGTTTTTTCCCAGATCGAGAATCTCGGCCTTTTCGTCATCAACTATTACTAAGTTGGCATTCACCAGGCGGATCTTCGCATATTCCGGAGGCTGTTCCCGCATATTGGACTGGATGAACTGTAAAAAATCAGCTTCGTTGTCGATGGAGTAGATCGATTTGTTTTTTTCTCTAACCTGGCCCAGTGACTGGGTGAAGTTCAATTCGTCGTTGGCCTCGCTCCAGTCGATGAAGTGCCCCGGCAGCACGAAGTAGGAATCCTCCATCGAACTGATTTTGGTGATGGTCCGGTAGAGCTCATCGGACCATTCTTCGATTTTGCCGCCCAGATCCGGTCGGCCGATTGATTTGATAAAGATGATATCACCGGAGACTATGTAGCCCCGGTCAATCACGAACATGGTGCTGCCCGGCGTGTGGCCCGGAGAAAAGAGTACGTGAACCGAGGGTCCGCCGTCACCAAAACCGATATCATCGCCGTCGCCCAGAGAGATATAATCGATTTTCGCCCCGCTGAAGTCATTGGTATTGGCATAAATTGCGGCGCCCGTCTGCTCGGCGATCATTCGGCTGCCGGCAATGTAATCGGCCTGCAGATGGGTCTCGATGGTCTTGACGATACGGCAGTCTTTTTCTTCTGCAAAACCGAGATAAAAATCGATATTTCTGGACGGGTCGAAAAGAATCATTTCACCCTGGTAAATCAGCCCATAGCTGCACGAGCCTTTGCCGGGCCGGATGAACTGGTAGAGTTCGTAGTCTTTTCCGGGGTTGAGCAGCCTCGGTACCAGCAGGTTGCCCCATGACTTGATCCCGCCTCCAAGATAGCCGACATCGGAAAATCCGTGCTTTTCAAGAATCTCAGCGACGAATTTGGCGGAGCCTTCCTTGGCACAAACGATGCGTATCGGGGTGTCCTTGGCGGGCAGTTGGGAAATACATTCGTCTTCGATCTCCATAAAATCGAAATAGGAAATGTTGAGCATTTCGATCGGGTACGGTCCTTCTATTTTGAATCGCTTGAAGTCTTTGCTGTTTCTTACATCAAGCAGAACGAAATCTGCTTTCTCGGTAACCCATTTGTAGAGATCTTCGGCCTGGTAGATAAAAATTGACATGGTCTCTCCTCGTTGCGTTTGATATCTCAATGATAGACAAGCTATAAGCTGTTTAGATCAGATTATCCAGTTCTTTTGCTATGGTGAGCAGGTGGCTGTGTTCTTCTGCGGCCATCTGGTTGAAAAACGACTCTGTTTCTTCGCCCTGGTACTTTCTGGCCAGACGGCTGTAGAAATCAAAAGCCTGGGCCTCGAGTTTCATGCCGAGCTGCAGAATTTTTTCTCGACTGCTGAGCTGATCGCCGAAGGCCTCGATCATTTGCTGCTGATTCAGGCCGCCCTCCATGATTTGCATGGAGGCGCCGTTTTCGAGTTGTCCATATTTCTGCGACAATTTATGCATATGGCTGTCTTCGAAGCGGGCCAGCTCAGCAAGCATCTGCCGTTCGTCTTCCCGGCTTGCCCGTTCAGCAAGGGCCTGGTAAAAGGATTTGAGGCCGGCCTCCATCTGGAAAACCAGTTCGAATGGCGAATCGAAGGTTCCCGGGGTGAATATCTCCAGACCGGCATCGACGCCGCCTTCGGCCTGTTCTCCATTCCAGGCATTGATCCCGCCTTCCATGTCATAAAGGTGCTCAACTCCCAGACGGGCCATGATGGCACAGCCACTTTTGCTGCGCACCCCGCTGCGGCAGTAAACGATAGTCTTCCTGGCCGGATCAAGTTCGGCTGCCCGGGCAGCCACCTCACCGAGCGGCATCAGCAGGGCACCGGGGATATGGCCCTGTTGGTATTCTCCCGGTTGTCTGACGTCGACCAACTGGTAGGCCAGATGGTCCTCAGCCTCCATGATCTGCCGGGTCTGATCAGCGCTCAGGGATCGTATCGGTGAATGTAGTGAATAGTAATCCATAGAGATCTGTGCAACGAGTCAGCTTGTTTTGGCAGTCCGAGGCACCTTATTCTCAGGGGTGCAGCAGCGATGCCACCGCCGGGCTGGTTGAATATCCCTGCAGGTAAAGCAGTTGAAATCGGCCCGGTGTCCGGCTGATCTGCTCTCTGGTTTCTTCGCTCACCCAGTGGCTGTCGTCGATCATATTGTAAAAAGCCGAATCGATGCCGATGAAGCCGTCGAGAAAATGGGCGATGATATGCAGCACCTTGCTGTGATATCCCTGCACGACGTCAGCCAGATCGTTACGTTTTTCAAAGCCGGTGGCAGCCAGTTCATCGATGAACCCCTGCAGCATTTCCCGGTTGCGCAGGATCGCCCGCTGCAGTTCATCGTCAAAGTTCAGAGCCTCCCCGGACAGGGCGTTGTCCTCGATGACGATATCGTCGTATTGAACCAGGGTGGTCTGCGCAAAAAAGCTCAGCACCTGCTTTTTGCACCCTTCGATATCGCTGCCTTCAACGAGGACGGCATGTCTAGCCAGCAGTTCCATGTCAGCAGTCTCTGTTCTATCCTGCCGCTTCGTCTCAGCCACGCTATTCTGCGCTGCGCTCTTTGACCGCCTTGCCGATCCTGCGACCCATCGCGACACATTCCCGCAGGTCGTCATGGGTGGGCACATATTTCACCCTGATGCCTTCTTCGACCACCTCGAGACGCATGTCTTCCAGCGCTTCGTTCAAGAGCTTCACGCATTCCCCGCTCCAGCCATATGAACCGAAAGAGGCGGCGATTTTGTTCTGCGGCTTGAGGCCCCGCATATACATCAGAAAGCCGGCCATGCGGGGGAGAAGTCCGTTGTTCAGGGTCGGACTGCCGAGCACCAGAGCGCCGGCATTGAGCACCCTGGTCATTACATCGCTGCGGTGATGCACCTTCAGGTTGATCAGATCGGCAAACACGCCCTCCTTTTCGATTCCGCGGGCGATGGCCTTGGCCATCTTTTCGGTGGAATGCCACATGGTGTCGTAGATGACCAGGGCCTTGTTGTCATGTTTGTTTCTGCTCCATTCATCGTAGGCCTGCAGGATGTCGCCCAGGTGGGTTCTGAAGATAATCCCATGATCCGGGGCGATCATCTTGATATCCAGGTTGAGCTCACCGACCTTGGCCAGCAGCTTTCTGATCAGTGGGTTGTAGAGGTAGAGAATGTTGGCATAATATTTCGCCGCCTGGTCCATTACCAGGGACATCGGGACCTGATCGTCGAACCGCTCCGCAGTCGCTAAATGCTGGCCGAAGGCATCGCTGGTGAACAAAATTCCGTCTTCCTTGGCGAAGGTGAACATCGAGTCGGGCCAGTGCAGCATTCTCGTTTCGACAAAGAACAGGGTACGCTCACCGATGGAAATTTCGTCGCCGGTTCTTACCACCTCATAGGGCCAGTCTTCCCGATGAAAATGTTCGATAATCGCCTTTTCGCCCATGGCTGAACAGATTAGTTTCTCCGGCTTGACTTCATCCATGACCTCGGCCAGGGAACCGGCGTGATCGAGCTCGACATGATTGACGATCAGATAATCGATTTCAGAGGGATCGATGATATCGCGCAGGTGGTGCATCAGGTCCTGGTAATGCGAGCGCTTGACCGTATCGATCAGGGTGACTTTTTCATCAATGATTAAAAAGGCGTTGTAGGTCGTGCCCTCCAAGGTCGAATACCCATGAAAATCACGCACATCCCAGTCCACGGCGCCAACCCAGTGAATTCCCTTAGCCAGTTCATGTATACTCATGGTCTCTCCATCTGATATGAATGCAGTGAATAATGTAAACCTAATCGGCTTTGTTCCAGCCCGAAGCAAACCGGTGTTGGACGAGGCCCAGCACAAAAGGCAAACTATAGCATATTGTCGTGCTATTTCAATGATTACCGACATTGGTCTGGCGGGGTTGCCGGGGCTGCTTTTCATGCTCTGGCGGCTGTCTGCTTGGATTGATTTTTATCTGATAGTAATTATTATAAATTTCTAGCAGATACCATTGGAAACGCCCGGCAAGATGGTGGTGAATTTGCCTGGTGGATTATTTTCAAGGCATGGTTGCGGACAGATACATTTTTGCTTTTCTCAGTCATCCTCAGGACTCTGCCTCGTACCCGTCTGTTTAATCAGCGCACGCATAAGCAGGGGACAAAGTCTTGCTGAATAATTGGCAGCAGTGTGTTGAACATCTCTTGATCGTGAAGTCTCATGGCATTACCAAGACGCCCGGCTGTCGAACTCGGGGCCTGCTCTAAATGCGGCGGCTGTATCGAGGTGGCCCCGAACATATTTAGATTTTCCGTAAGTGGCGACTATATCGAGGTCTGTGAGCTGGATTACTATGATCCGTGCCTGGTTGATGAAGCCATAAAATATTGTCCTGAAGACTGCATCTACTGGGATGAAAAATAGCCTGAATAGTTCACGAGTTGAGACGGCCTGGTAACCGAGGAGACTTGGGCAAGGCCATATAGGTAATATGCCTTCCCCAAAAGCGACGCAGGATAGCAGGCCGTATCGACTCGCCCGAGGGGTGGAAATGTTGTCTTTTCAGCACTGCTTCTAAAGGGTACAAGAAGTGTTGTTTGCATAATTGTGTAACTTTAGAACAACCTATTGATATAGTTTAGATAATAATAGTTTTCGTGGTTTTTCCATGAACGTCAGGCTAGCAGTTGGGCACCTGAGCAGCAGGGGGGTGAGATGGTTATTCCAGAGGTACGCCAGGTCCAGCAAGGTTCCGGAAAATGACGACTGCCACCACCAAAAAAGTGGCGATTCTGGCCCTGCTGCTGCTGGTTGCTGGGCTGTTTTTTTACTTCGACCTGGGCAGTTTTTTAAGCCTCGACTACCTTAAAACCTCCCAGCAGCGCTTTCAGCAGCTTTACCAGGAGCATCGTCTGGCGGTCATTGCTGGCTACATGGCAGTTTACATCGTGGTTACCGCCTTGTCGCTTCCCGGAGCTGCTGTCATGACCCTGGCTGGCGGCGGATTTTTCGGGATTATTACAGGCACCATCGTGGTGTCCTTTGCCTCCACGATAGGGGCGACCTGCGCCAGCCTCGCCGCACGCTTTTTACTGCGCGACTGGGTCCAGGCGAAATTCGGTGAACGGCTGCAGGCTATCAACACCGGAATCGAAAAAGAGGGCGCCTTTTATCTCTTTTCACTGCGGCTGATTCCGGTTTTTCCGTTTTTTGTGATCAATCTGCTTATGGGGCTCACCTCGATGTCGATGCGAACCTATTTCTGGGTTTCCCAGATCGGTATGCTGCCGGCCACCATTGTCTATGTCAACGCCGGCAATGAATTGGCCAAAATCGATTCATTGGGCGGCATTCTTTCGCCCGGCCTGATCGCATCGTTTGCCGTACTTGGCTTGTTTCCAATTACGGTGAAGAAAATAATGCACTATTACCGCAGGCGCAGGCAAACGTGAGGGGAACGGTTACATGAGCAGCTACGATTATGATATCGGAATTATCGGCGGCGGCGCTGCCGGACTGACGGTTGCCTCGGGTGCGGCGCAACTTGGGGCCAGCACGATACTGATCGAAGCCCAGTCCGCGTTGGGTGGTGATTGCCTGCATTACGGTTGTGTACCAAGCAAAACGCTGATCAAAAGTGCCTCGGTATATCATCAACTCACCAGGCTCGGTGACTATGGTCTGCCGCCGGTAGAGCCGTCGACTGTCGATTTTGCTGCGCTGGCGGCGCGCATCCGGCAGGTTATTGCAACGATCCAGCACCATGATTCAGTGGAACGCTTCAACGGGCTCGGTGTCGAGGTGAAATTCTCGCAGGCACAGTTCGAAGATGATCATGTGGTGAATACCGATTCGGGAAAGATTTCAGCGGCTAAATGGGTGATCGCCACCGGTTCGTCCCCGTCAATGCCGCCTATTCCCGGGCTGGCTGATATCGAGGTGCTGACCAACAAAGAGATTTTCTCTCTGGATCATTTACCGGAGTCTCTGCTCATTATCGGGGCCGGCCCGATCGGAATTGAAATGGCCCAGGCCTTTAATCGGCTCGGTTCGAAGGTCACGGTTTTGCAGCGCAGCCCCCAGATCCTGAGCCGGGAAGACGAAGATCTTGCCGACGCACTGCGCACCTCGCTTGAGGACGAGGGGGTGCAGTTCTATCTCGGCTGCAGCATGCTGTCCGCCTCGCAGAGCGGCGGCGAGAAAACGGTTGTGATCAGATGCGCGGATGACCAACAACTAAGCCTCTCAGGTTCTGAGATTCTAGTTGCCGCAGGCCGTGCGGTTAACGTTGACGGTCTCGCACTTGAACGGGCCGGGGTTGCCTATGGCGAGCGTGGTATCGAGGTCGATAAAAGGCTGCGAACCAGCACCCCCCATATCTATGCGGCTGGTGATGTGGTTGGCGGCTACCAGTTCACCCATGCCGCCGGCTATGAGGGCGGTATCGTTGTGACCAATGCGGTGATGGGGCTGCCCCGTTCTGTTAATTACCGCTGGATGCCACGCTGCACTTACTCAGCCCCCGAACTGGGCGCAATCGGGTTGACCGAGAAGCAGGCGATCGCAGGGGGCGTGCCCTACGATCTTTACGAAGAGCTGTATCGGGACAACGACCGGGCCCAGGCCGAGGGCCAGACAGCCGGCAAGATAAAACTGCTGATCGATAAAAGAGGCAGGCCCCTGGGGGTTCAGATTCTCGGGCATCTCGGCGGTGAATTACTGGCTGAATGGGTCGCCGCACTAAACGGCGGCGTCAAGTTGTCCAGCCTGGCCGGGACCATTCATCCCTATCCGACCCTGAGTGAGATCAACAAACGCGTGGTGGGTTCGATCTATAGCAAGAAAATATTTTCCGATCGGGTCAGAACCATACTCAGGCTGATTCACCGCTATCGAGGAAAATCATGAATCATCGACATAAGCAATATTCGTATCAGATATCTTCGGTATCGATATTGTGTCGGCCGGCGATAACGTTTCTGGTGGTGCTTTTGCTGGTGCCCTTATCTATTCTCCCATTAATCCAGCCCTGGGCGGAAGCAGAGGCGGCGCAGACGCTGCACCGGCCCTGGACCGATCTGCTAAGGCAGCATGTGTCAGACGGCCGGGTCGACTATCAGGGGTTCAAGGAAGATGAAGCTGCGTTGGAGGGTTATCTGGAAATGCTGGCTGAGACTGACCCTGAGCAGTTAGGCGAAGATGATAGGCTTGCTCTTTATATCAATGCCTATAATGCCTATACGGTGAAACTGATTCTTGAGAATTTTAAAAATGGCCAGCCCCCGAAGTCGATACGCAGGATCGGCGGACTGTTCACCAGCCCGTGGCAGATATCGTTTGCAGTTATCGGCGGTGAAACGTTCAGCCTGGACAATATCGAGCATGATATCATCAGAGTCGAGTTCGACGAACCCCGCATTCATTTTGCCGTCAATTGCGCATCGCTCAGTTGTCCGCCGCTGATCTCCGAGGCCTATCGCGGGGAAACGCTCGACCTTCAGCTCGAGCAATCCACCCGCACTTTTCTGGAGGATGCCCGCCACAATTATTATCGAGACGGCTCACTTTATGTGAGCTCGATCTTCAAATGGTACAGCGGGGATTTTAACGACGATCCGGCCGCCTTTTTTCTTCTCCACAGTCCCTCGGTATTGCCTGAAGATCTTACAGCCGGAGACATCAAGGTCAAATACCTTGATTATGACTGGTCGCTCAATGGCATACAGGTACCATGATAAAATGAGGCCCTGGCTGAATGTAAGCATTGTCTCGGCGGTCTCGGCAGCGTATGCCGCTCTGCTCTGGTTGAGCATGCTGTTGCCTGCAGCGGAGGCGGCACCCCAGCTGAACATCGATCGGGTCACCTTTGATGTAACCAACTTCTCCACTGTTTCAGCAGATCAAAAGCTGCCCGCGCAATGGCAGTATTTTTCTTTTCCATCGGTGACCCGCAAGACGAGTTATGAGATAGTGGCCGACAGCCGCTATGGTATGGTTATCCGGGCACGCTCGGCCGGCGGGGCAGGGGGAGTGGCCCGGCGCATTTCATTGGATCCGCAGGACTATCCGGTACTGAACTGGGCCTGGAAGATCGAAGACGTTATCGCCAGAAGCTCACTTGTGGAAAAGAGTGGTGATGATTTTCCAGTGCGGCTGCTGATCTCTTTTGCCAATGGCGCCTTCACCAAATCCGCGCCTGAAACAACCCTGTGTTATGTCTGGACTGCCCGGGAACCGGTTGGCAGCATCGGCATTAACCCGTTGCACGAGCATGTCGCCACCGTGGTCGCTGCCAGCGGTGCAGACCGGGCCAACAGCTGGCAGGAATTCTCAGCCAATTTAGTGGAGGATTATATCGAAGCATTTGGCCAAAAGCCCGGCATGATCCAGGCCATTGCGCTGATGACCGATACTGATGATACCGGAGTCTCTGCCCAGGCCTGGTACGGACCGGTCTTTCTGAGCGCGGCTGCAATGGCCTTCGACTGAAAACCTCTCATATTTCTCTGCTTTTATCTCCAGACTCGACAACCTTCAAGACCGCGTGAAATATCCAGGCGAAACGGGTATGATGCTGGTCCGAAATTGCTGTATCGGAGCACTGGGTTCTGTCGCAGTGCTGAAATCATTGGAATAACTGGTTGACTGGCAGGCCCACTGCCGCGAGACGACTGAAAGGTACACCCCCTTGTCATTAACAGAGCTGAAAATATATACCGACGGAGCCTGCAGCCCCAATCCAGGCCCAGGCGGTTGGGGTGCGGTAATTATCGATGGAGTCGGTGGAGTCACGGAACGCTCCGGTTTCAGTGCGGCTTCCACCAATAACCGGATGGAACTCACGGCAGCGGTAGAGGCCCTGAAATCCTTAGAGCAACCCGGAAAAATCGTTTTATACACCGACTCCCAGTATCTGAAAAAAGGTGTTACCGAGTGGATACAGCTCTGGCAGCAGAATAATTGGCGCACGGCGGCCAAGAAAGAGGTCAAAAATGTCGATCTCTGGCAGCAGCTGATCGAGCAGCTCAAGCACCACGAGATCGCCTGGAAATGGGTACGGGGCCATGCGGGCAATTATTGGAACAGCCGGGCCGACGAACTGGCCGTGGCCGCCAGACAAAGTTTTGAAAGCGCAGCGGTTACGGAGATGGCGGTGCCGGCTGGGCCGGCTGAAAACCATATCGAGCTTTTTACCGGGGTGACTTGCAGACACAGCACCGGCGTCGGCGGTTGGGCGGTTATTTTATCCTGGCGAGACCATGTCCGGGTGCTGGGCGCGCGCTCAGAAGAGCTGACGGCCAACCAACTCTATCTTCAGGCGGTGATCAGCGGCCTTAAAAGTCTGAAGAAAGCACTGCCGGTTCATGTCCATACTCATTCAGGCTATCTCTACGAGGGCGCTACCTCCTGGCTTGTCGGCTGGCAGCAGCGCCAGTGGCGCACCCGGGACGGCAAAGAGGTCTCCAACAAATTGTTGTGGCAGGAGCTTGCCGGGCTGATGAGTCGATATGAGGTGAGGTTTTTTCTCGAAGACCGGGACCGACCGCGCTGTTTTGTTCAGGAGGCAAAAGAGCTGGCCAGGGAATTCGAGCAGGGGGGCTGATGTACGATACGTCCAGGAAATTCAAACTGGTGAGCCCTTTTTCACCCGCCGGCGACCAACCCGAGGCCATCGATCGGCTGACAGCGGGGATCGAGGGAGGTGCAAAGAAACAGATCCTTCTCGGGGTGACCGGTTCGGGCAAAACCTTCACCATGGCGGCTATCGTAGAACGCGTGCAACGGCCGACCCTGGTTATCGCTCCGAACAAGATCCTGGCGGCCCAGCTCTTCTCCGAGTTCAAGGAGCTCTTTCCGGATAACGCGGTGGAATATTTTGTTTCCTACTATGACTATTATCAGCCGGAAGCATATATTCCCCAGTCGGATACCTATATCGAGAAGGATTCCTCGATCAATGACGCGATTGACAAGATGCGCCACTCGGCCACCCGTTCGCTGCTTACCAGGCGGGACGTACTCATCGTCGCTTCGGTATCCTGCATTTACGGCCTGGGCTCGCCGGAGGAATATCTGAATATGCATCTGCTGCTCAAATGCGGCGCAGAGCATCCCACCGAAGAAGTACAGCGCCGCCTGGTGTTCATGCAATACGAGCGCAACGATTTTTCCTTTCATCGCTCCACCTTTCGAGTCCGCGGCGACGTGATCGATATCTTTCCGGCGCATGAAGAGCAGCGCGCGGTCCGGGTCGAATATTTCGGTGATACGGTCGAATCGATCACCGTCATCGATCCACTCAGAGGGGAGGTACTGGCCCGACTCGACGAGTATACGGTTTTTCCGGGGTCGCACTTCGTCACTTCCCGTGACCGAATGCAGCTCGCCCTGCGCACCATCAAGGAAGAACTCAAAATGCGGCTGGAGCAGCTTCACAACCAGAACCGACTGGTCGAGGAACAGCGACTGGAACAGCGCACCATGTTCGATCTGGAGATGATGCAGGAGCTGGGCTATTGCAACGGCATCGAAAATTACTCCAGGCATCTGACCGGCAAACCCGAAGGCATGCCGCCGCCTAACCTGCTGGACTATTTCTCGGATGATTATCTGCTGTTCATCGACGAGAGTCATATCGGTATTCCACAGCTCAACGGGATGTATAATGGAGACCGCTCCCGTAAAGAGACTCTGGTCGACTTCGGCTTCAGGCTCCCGTCGGCGCTGGACAACCGACCGCTTCGTTTCGAGGAGTTCGAGCAGCGCATCAATCAGATCATCTATGTATCGGCAACTCCGGGCCCTTATGAACAGCAACAGGCAGGGGACAGAATCGTCGAACAGGTGATCCGTCCCACCGGCCTGGTCGATCCGGAAATCGAGGTGCGTCCGGCCGCCACCCAGGTCGATGACCTGCTCCACGAAATCCGGCTGCGCAGCGAACGCGGCGAAGCGGTCCTGGTCACTACCCTGACCAAGCGGATGGCCGAGGACCTGACCGACTATTACGAAAAACTCGGGGTCAAGGTGCGCTATCTGCACTCCGATATCAAAACGCTTGAACGGGTCGAACTGGTTCGGGACCTCCGCAACGGTGAATACAACGTGCTGATCGGCATCAATCTGCTCCGGGAAGGCCTCGATATTCCGGAGGTGTCGCTGGTGGCGATACTTGATGCCGACAAGGAAGGCTTTCTGCGCTCGGAGCGCTCCCTGATCCAGACCTGTGGCCGGGCGGCACGCAATGTCGCAGGTCTGGTGATCATGTATGCCGATGACATTACCGGATCGATGCAGCGCACCATCGACGAGACGGGCCGCAGACGGACCCGGCAGCGGGAGCATAACCTCAAACACAATATCGTTCCGCAAACCATCAACTCACCGGTAAAAAACACGATTCAGCAATATCTTGAAGAGGCGGGCTATCAATTCGATGGCCGCGAGCAGCCCGTCCTGCAGAGTGCAGAAGAGGAGCCCTTCTTCGGCTCCATAAAAGAGCTGCACAAAGCGATCGAAACGCTTGATCAGGAGATGCGAGAGGCTGCAGCAGAGCTTGCCTTCGAGCAGGCTGCCGAACTTCGGGATCGGATTCAGGCGCTCAGAAAACTGGAGATCGAGATCGGATGAAGCGGGGTGTTTTCTATAAGGCGTCGCTGGTCGTGCTGCCCTTTCTGGTTTCGGTGATCCTGCGGCTCTGGTTTGCCACCTGCCGGATAACGGAACATGACCCGGAGAATCTGCAGAAGGCTCTGGACAGCAAAAAGAGCGTGATCGCCCTGTTCTGGCACTATTCGCTGGTTTACGTGTTCTACCATCTGAAGAAATATCCTGCGGCGGTGCTGGTCAGTGCCAGTGAGGACGGGGAATATATCGCCCGTCTTGCCCATTGCCTGAATTTTTCGACGGTGCGCGGTTCGAGCAACCGTCGAGGACTGCTGGCCTTGAAGGAATTGATGGTCAAGCTCGAGCAGGGTGAGCATGTCGGTATGGTTGCCGACGGCTCCCAGGGGCCGCAGTTCGTTCTGCAGGCCGGCTCGATTCTGCTCGCTTCGAAAACCGGGTCGCCAGTCGTGCCTATGGCCTGGGCCTCCTCGCGATTTATTACCTTCAAATCCTGGGACCGGACCTGCATCCCGATGCCGTTTTCGCGGATTGACTATTACTGCGGTGAGCCGTTTTATATACCACAGGATCTTGATCGAGAGGGCATCGAGTACTATCGGCTACAACTGGAAAAAAGACTCAACCAGCTCTACAAGACGGCCTGGTCCAGACATAACAGGAGTGGGCATTATGACCAAAAATCAATCTGATTCACGAGAAAGCTCGCAGCGTTTCGAGACGACCGGCACCAGGGCTCTGGTGATTGCCGGCCTCTCGGGGGGCTCCGGCAAAAGCGTGGTGACGGTCGGTCTGGCGGCCGCCTGGGTAGCCGCGGGAAAAAGCGTTGCTCCGTTTAAAAAAGGCCCGGATTATATCGATGCAGGCTGGTTGCAGTGCGGGGCGGCGCAGCCCTGCTATAATCTCGATCCCTATCTGGTGTCCGAAGAGATTATCAAGGCTTCGTTTTACCAGCGCATAGCCGGTGCTGACCTGGCCCTTATCGAGGGAAATCGCGGCCTCTACGACGGGGTCACTGCCACCGGCGGCTATTCGACTGCGGAATTGGCACTGTGGCTCGATTTGCCGGTGCTGCTGGTGGTCAACTGCACCAAAACCACCCGCACCGTTGCCGCCCAGGTGCTGGGCTGCATCGAATTCGAAAAACGTCTGAAGATTGCGGGTGTGATTCTTAACCAGGTGGCGACCGAGCGTCAGAAGAAGATCATCATCGAAGCGGTTGAGCGCTATACGGATGTGGAAGTGCTCGGCGTCGTTCCGCGGATGAAGGAGGATATTTTCCCGATGCGTCATCTGGGCATGATTCCCCATCAGGAGTATCAGGGGACGCAGGCGGCCCTGGAAAAACTTGCTGCGCTGGCCCGGGAAAATCTCGATATCGACAGAATAGAAGCGGTGATGAAACCCGTTGCACCAGACAAGCACAGCGCTGCTGAAGACCTAGGCGGGGGCAGGGTGAAAAAAGACGTCCGCGTCGGTATTCTGCAAGATGTCGCCTTTCAGTTTTATTACCCGGAAAACCTCGCTGCGCTCGAACGTCAGGGGGCAGAACTGGTGCTGGTAAACGCGCTCGAGGACGAGGAACTGCCGGAGTTGGACGGTCTCTATATTGGCGGTGGATTCCCGGAGACCAGCGCCGCGCGGCTGGCTGCCAACCAGAGATTTCGGCTAAGTGTCAAAGAGGCGGCTGAAAAAGGACTGCCGATATATGCCGAATGCGGCGGCTTGATCTACCTGGGTTCTGCCATCGAGATAGACGGGGACAACCATCCCCTGGTTGGTCTTTTCCCGGTTACCTTCGGTATGTCGAAAAAGCCGCAGGCACATGGCTACACACGTTTTACCGCAACGCGTGAGAACCCTTTCTATCCAGTGGGGTTTCGGGGCAAGGGGCACGAGTTTCGCTACTCGACCGTGCTTCAGTGGCATGGCTCTGCCGCCGATCTGTGTCTGGAGATGGAGCGCGGTACCGGCTTTAAAGAGGGTCGGGACGGCCTCACTTACAAAAACGTCTTCGCCCTCTATACCCACATCCATGCCGAAGGAACACCCGAATGGGCCGAGTTCTTCGTCCGCAGGTGTCGTATCCGCAAGCTGGCTCGATAGCAGCTCAGTGGGTTGTCGTTTGTGGGGTGCCGATCACTTTCAGACTGATCTTTTCCTGGGTCTCGGGGCTTGGGGCCGGTTCTTTCCAGTGGATGAACTGTTTGATTACCCGCATAAAAGCACCTTGATCGTCCTTGCAGGCGGCACAGATCGACTCGGCATGGTCCCGGTACATGATTACTTTCGAGGCCGGCTCACCCTCTTTGGTGACGGCGGCCATCTTCCTGCACCCGCAGCCGAGCCGCACCACAACCACCCCGACACCGTCAGGGCTGCCCTCCAGGATGCCTTCAACCATTGCCCGTTCGCGCATTTCGAGTTCGTCTTGGGTATTGTCTTTTTCTTTGTTCTTTTTCTTGGTCATATTTGTCACCAGATGAGTGGATAAGTATGGTTAGCTTGGTTGAGGCACATACTAATATCGAAAAAAAGTTGTGCAATGCAAATCCCCACCCGTCGGCAGGAGACTGCTCGATAGCCCTGCAGCCTTCTATTTATTGGAATTGCTGCTTGGTTGCCGGTCACCTTGCGGGTAGGTTTATTCCTGAATTGATCTGGTTTTCTGTGTAACATTGTGGTATGGTGTTTTTGCTTGACAAATAATAGGCCGTACATTAATTGGATATTTACACAAAACGATTGTCTGGAAAGACTGGTTTTGAAGATTGCTAAGCACATGTAATGCTTAGCTTATTTATTTTCTTTATGGAGGTGTATAATGTTTGAAGTTGTGGTAGACAAAGATAAGTGCAGTGGCGATGAAGAATGTGTAGCAGCATGTCCGGCACAGGTATTCGAGATGGTGGACGGCAAGGCTGAGCCTGTAGAAGCAGATGAGTGTCTCGGCTGTGAGACCTGCGTAGAGGTCTGTCCTGAGGGAGCAATCACTGTTACAGAACTGTAACTCGATTTATTCCGCACGAAGATAAGCCCATCACCCCGACGGGGTGATGGGCTTATCTTGTTTCTAGGCATTGCAGGCTGGCATGGGACAGGGGCTGAAGCGTTTTAAACCGGGAGTTGAGCGCAGTGTGCATCTGGTCTGTGCGGCCGGATTGTGGACGGCAATAGGCATTTTCCTGATCTATCGGGGCATCAGCTATTTGAAATCGGCTGAACTCATCTGGCTTATTGTCGTCGGTATCATTCTCGGTAGCCTGAAGTCCCGCTTGATTCTCGATCGCGCCGCGCTCAAAGGTGTCGCCCGCATCAGACAGTTTGCCGACAACACCTGCATTGGCGCGGTTTACTCCTGGAAAACCTGGATACTTGTGGCCGCGATGATCTGTTCTGGAATCTGGCTTCGCAAGAGCAGCGTACCTTCCGCACTGCTTGGAACGCTCTTGATTGGGGTGGGCTGGTCGCTGCTTTTTTCGAGCCGGCATGCCTGGCTGGCCTGGATCGAGTTGCTGAAACAACATTGAGATCATGCATCCTTTCAATCGCATATTTATCGATGGTGCTGCACTGGCGCATAACTACAGCTATGTCAGCAGCAGGGTCAGCCCTGATGTCAGGGTTATGGCCATGGTAAAAAGCGACGCCTATGGCCATGATATGCTCAGAGCTTCTGAGATTTTTGCAGACAGCGGCTGCAGCAGTTTTGGTGTGGCCGATCTCGATGAAGGGGTGGCACTGAGAGAAGGCGGCTGTGATGGTGATATCCTGGTTTTCGTCGGAGTTGATCACCGTGATGTTGATTATCTGCTCTCCCACCGGCTGACCCCGGTGGTCTTCAATACAGAAGATCTCAAACGTATCGCCTCGCTGGGGCGCCGCAGGGGCCAGAAGATGCCGATCTATCTCAAGGTCGACAGCGGCATGGGCAGGCTTGGTTATGATCCTGCCGAGGTTGGCAAGATCCTGGAAAGCTGCACCACTCTGGCGGTCAATCTGCAGGGTGTGATCAGCCATTATCCGAACAGTGACGAACCCGACTCAGATCATAGCCTCCAGGCCTACCGGCTGCTGGCTTCAATAGAGTCGCCGCCGGTTCGGTCAGCGGGGAGCACAGCGCCCTTTTCTTACTCGATCTGCAATTCGGGCGGGATTTTCTATTTTCCTCAGACGCACGGGGATTTGGTCAGGGCAGGCATCTCCCTGTACGGCTATTATCCCGATGGTGCGCCGGGCAGAGCGCGCCATGGCCTGGACGGCTTGAAGCCTGCGATGAGCTGCCACACCAGGGTAGTACAGGTTAAACAGGTTGCAGCGGGCAGTGGCATCAGTTACGGCCACACCTATATCTGCGAGCGGGACACCCGCATCGCCGTTTTGCCGATTGGCTATAGTGACGGCTATTTCAGGCTTATGTCCAATCGGGCTGAAGTCCTTGTCAGAGGCCAGCGGGCGCCGGTGCTGGGACGTATCTGTATGAATATGTGCATGGTTGATATCACCGCAATAGAAGGTGTCACAGCCGGCGAAGATGTGGTACTGCTTGGCCATCAGGGGGATGACTGCATCGACGCCGATGAGATAGGCGGCTGGGGTGAAACCATCAGCTATGAAATCCTCTGTGCGCTGGGCAATAACAACAAGCGATTTATCATTGAGCAGCTATGATTCGAGAACGCGTAAAAAAGCTCGTTGACCAATGTTTTGCAGCAGGTGTCGACGAAGGTCTCTGGTCCGCTACGGGAACTGGAAAATATACCGTAGAGGTCCCCAAACATGAAAACCAGGGCGATTACTCCACCAATATCGCCTTGGTGCTGGCCGGTATCGAGAAGAAAAATCCCCGCGAGATCGCCGGGCTGTTCATCGGCAAACTCGGGGCAGATAAAGCGTTAATCGAACAGCTTGATATCGCCGGCCCCGGGTTCGTAAATCTGAGAATCAAAGCCTCGGTCTGGCAGCAGGTTATCGTCTCGGTGGAGTCGGCCGGAGCAGCTTTCGGCCTCTCAGAGATCGGCCAGCAGCGTCAGGTCATGGTCGAATTCGTCAGTGCCAACCCGACCGGTCCCTTGTCCATCGGACACGGGCGTCAGGCTATTCTCGGCGACGGCATCGCCAGGTTGCTCGAGGCAACCGGTCATCGGGTCTATCGCGAGTATTACTATAACGATGCCGGCAGGCAGATGCGTGTGCTCGGTGAATCGGCCCGGGCTCGCTATCTTGAACTGCTTGGCCGCGAACATAGCTTTCCCGAAGACGGTTATCAGGGGGAGTACATCTACGACATCGCCCGGGAGCTGATCGATGAAGTAGGCGATGGGCTGGTCGATACCCCCGAAGTTGAGCCCTTCAAGGAAAAAGCTGAACAATTGATCTTCAAGGATATTTCGGCGACCCTTGCGCGGATGTCCATCATCTTCGACAACTACTACAATGAACAGTCGCTGTATCGTGAAGGCCATGTCGATTCGGTTGTCGAAGAGCTCAGGCAGAAAGGACTTGTGTATGAAAAAGACGGGGCTATCTGGTTCAAAACCACCGAGTTCGGTCAGGAAAGCGACCGGGTGATCATCAAGAGTTCGGGTGAACCCACCTACCGGCTGCCGGACATTGCCTATCACCGCGAAAAATTCAGACGCAACTTCGACTGGCTGATCAACGTGCTCGGCTCGGACCATATCGCCACGGTGCCTGATGTGCTGGCCGGGGTGAGGGCGCTGGGCTATGATGACTCCCAAGTCACCGTGGTGCTGCACCAGTTCGTTACTCTGATGCGCGATGGCAAGCAGGTCAAAATGTCGACTAGAAAAGCAAACTTCGTCACGGTGGATGATTTGCTGGACGAGGTTGGCGTCGATGTGGCCCGTTTTTTCTTTATGATGCGCAAACCCGACAGCCAACTGGAGTTTGATCTTGACCTTGCCACCAGTCAGAGTCAGGATAACCCGGTCTATTATGTCCAGTACGGGCATGCCAGGCTCAGTTCTATTTTGAGGCAGGCGAAGGGAAAAGGAGTTGCTCCGGTGGCCGCCGGCCAGGCCGATCTGTCGCTGCTCGATCAACCCGAGGAAATTCAGCTGCTCAAAATGATGGCCTCGTTTCCGACGCTGATCGAGAGTGCTGCCCTTGATCTCGAGCCGCACCGGTTGATTTTTTATCTGATGGAGCTTGCCGGCCAGTTCCACAGCTATTATAACAAGCACAAGGTCATTTCAGACGATCTGGAGCTGAGCCGTAGCCGGCTCTGTCTCGTTGACGGATTGCAGACGGTGCTCGGTAACGGGCTCAAAATCCTGGGCTTGAGTGCCCCCCAGAGCATGTAGATTTATGGCGGTACAGAAGAAGCGACGCAAACCCAAGATCAAATTCGAACTGTCCCGCAGCGGGATCGGTTCCATTGCGATCGTCTGCTTCTGCGTATTTCTATGGATGTTTCTCTTCGGTGTCTGGGCCGGTCAGTCACTGCTGAAGCCGTCAGCACCGGTATCCACCGGCTTCGATGCGGGGCAGGTGCAGCAGGAGCAACCGGTGATTCATCTCGAAGAGAAGAAAAAACTCAAACCCTAGTGCGTTAGATCGCACTACCTTAAGCTATTGAGCAACACTATGATAAGAAAGGCACGGATGGCGGATGTGCGTCAGATTCACCGAATTTTGCAGGGGTATGCCGACCAGAAACTCCTGTTGGGCAGATCGATCAGTTCCCTGTACGACCATCTGCGCGATTTTGTCGTCTATGACGGGGACAATGGGGCAATTGCCGGGGTTTGTTCTTTACATATCTGCTGGGAAGATCTGGCTGAAATTCGCTCGCTAGCAGTGACCGATCAAGACCGGGGCCGAGGCATCGGCAGTCAACTGGTCGAGACCTGCCTGGTCGAAGCGGTAGATTACGGTATCACCAGGATATTTACCCTAACCTATCAGCCAGGATTTTTCCGAAAACTTGGCTTTGCCGATATCGACAAAAGAGATCTGCCCCACAAGATCTGGAGCGACTGCATCAATTGTTCGATGTTTCCCGATTGTGACGAGGAAGCACTGATGTACCAGAGAAAACCGGATGACAGCGGTGCAGATGTTTGACCTCGACATTGTTCAACCCCTCAGAAGCTGCCGCTGCTCGTGGTGTAACGGGATGCATCGGTATTGGATCATTGCAAAATCAGCCAATCATGCTTAGTATGCCGGTCGTCTCAGATATTAATCTTCCACCTCAAATACACCACCCAAGATGATCGGAAACGTACTCACCAAAGTATTCGGCAGTAAGAATGAACGGGTTCTCAAGCAGATTCAGCCTCTGGTCAACAGGATCAATGAGCTGGAGAGCAGTGTCAGTCAACTCGATGACACCGCCCTGGCTGGCAAGACGGTTGAATTCAAGCAACGGGTTGCCCAGGGCGAGCCGTTGGACGATCTGATCGCCGAAAGTTTTGCGGTCATGCGGGATGCCTCACGCCGGGTGCTCGGGGAGCGGCATTTCGACGTTCAGCTCCTGGGCGGCGTCGTGTTGCACCGCGGCAATATCGCCGAGATGAAGACCGGTGAGGGCAAAACCCTGACCTCGACCCTGGCAGTCTATCTGAACAGCCTGTCCGGCAAGGGTGTGCACGTGGTCACCGTGAACGATTATCTGGCCACTCGCGATGCCGAGTGGATGGGCCAGGTCTACCAGTTTCTGGGGATGAGCGTCGGCCGTATCGTTCATGATATGGGCGACCAGCAGCGCCGGGAGGCCTATCAGGCCGATGTGACCTACGGAACCAACAACGAGTTCGGCTTCGATTATCTGCGGGACAATATGAAGTTCGACCTGGCCGATTTCTGTCAGCGCGGATTCAACTACGCCATTGTCGACGAGGTCGACTCAATTCTCATCGACGAAGCAAGAACTCCGCTGATCATCTCAGGTCCGGCCGACATTTCCACGGAGTTGTATAAGAACGTCGACGGGATCATGAGCAAGTTCAAGCGCGACGAGCATTATCTGGTCGACGAAAAAGGCCGCCAGGTCTCCTTGAACGAGGAGGGCATTGCGCTTGGCGAGAAGCTGCTCAAGTTGGAAAACCTCTACGACCCGCGCAATATCGAATACCTGCATCACCTCAATCAGTCGCTCAAGGCTCATGTCCTGTTCAAACGTGATGTGGATTACATCGTCAAGGAAGGTCAGGTGGTGATCGTTGACGAGTTCACCGGGCGAACCATGGAGGGCCGGCGCTACAGTGACGGTCTGCATCAGGCCCTGGAGGCCAAGGAAAATGTGAAGATCGAACGGGAGAACCAGACGCTGGCCTCGATCACCTTCCAGAACTATTTCCGGATGTACGACAAACTGGCCGGTATGACTGGTACCGCCGATACCGAGGCACCGGAATTCAAGAAGATATACGACCTCGACGTGGTGGTGCTGCCCACCCATATGGAGATGATCAGAAAGGATTTTGCCGACGTCATCTACAAGAATGAGCAGGCCAAGTACCGGGCGGTCATCAGGGAAATCACCGAGAAGCACAAGAAGGGCCAGCCGGTGCTCGTCGGCACGATCTCGATCGATGTCTCCGAGAAAATCTCCCGCATGCTGAAAAAAGAAAAGGTTCCGCACGAAGTGCTCAATGCCAAACATCATGAGCGGGAGGCCGAGATCATTGCCCAGGCCGGACAATTGGGCAAGGTTACCATAGCAACCAATATGGCCGGCCGCGGTACCGACATCAAGCTCGGTGAAGGCGTCGTCGAGGTCGGCGGTCTTCATATACTGGGAACCTCCCGCCATGAATCCCGGCGGATCGACAACCAGTTGCGCGGCCGTTCCGGGCGTCAAGGCGACCCAGGTTCGTCCAGGTTTTATCTGTCGCTGGAGGATGACCTGCTGCGCATCTTCGGATCCGGCAGGATTTCGGGAATCATGGACAAACTTGGGATGGAGGAAGACGAGCCGATAGAACACACCATGATTACCCGGGCCATTGAGAATGCCCAGCGTAAAGTGGAAGGCCATCATTTCGATATCCGTAAACATCTGTTGGAATATGACGACGTGATGAACAAGCAGCGCGAAGTCATCTACCAGCAGAGGCAGGAAGTTCTCGAAGGTGACAATCTGCAGCAGGTCCTGCAGGATATGACCGAGGAACTGGTCGATTCTATGGTCGCTGAAGTGGCGCAGGAGCGTATCGACGCCAAGGACTGGGACTGGGAGTATTGCGAGCGGCAGATCTTCGAGATATTTGGCCGGAAACCGGACTGGACCGATGCCGAAAAGAGCAGTTTCAATGGTGACACCTTGCGCGAAGCTGTCTTGGACGTCGCCGCAAAGGCAGGCCAGGCACAGGAAGAGATCAACGGGGCCGAAAACCAGCGTCAGATCGAACGAATTATCCTGCTGCAGATCGTCGACAGTCACTGGAAGGAACACCTGCTCAATATGGATCACCTCAAAGAAGGAATCGGGCTGCGCGGCTATGGCCAGAAAAACCCGTTGAACGAATACAAGAAGGAAGCCTTCGATCTGTTCATGACCATGATTGAAACAGTGAAATTGCAGACCATAAAAACCCTGATGCGTGTCCGGCTGGTTCAGGAGGATGAGGTCGAGCGGATGGAAGAGGAGCGCCGCCGCCGCCAAGCGCAGGAATTGCAGCTCAACAAAGGCGCCGCCGGGGCTGAAGCGAAGGGTCCCGAACCGATCAAGAGAGAAGGTGACAAAATCGGCAGGAACGCCCCCTGCCCGTGTGGATCTGGTAAAAAATTCAAGAAATGCTGCGGTAAGCTGAATTGAGTAGATTTCCCAGTAAACGTACTACGCTGCTGGTCATCGGGGGTGCTTATTCCAGGCTGCGTAGTTCGTTTATCGATCTTCTGCCGATCATTGTCGTCATAGCGTTTTTCCAAATCGCGGTTATCCGCGAACCGCTCCCCAACGTTGCCGATATTCTGTTTGGCACCCTGCTGGTCGTGATAGGGTTGTCGCTCTTCGTGCAGGGCCTTGAAACCGGACTGTTTCCGGTCGGCGATTCGCTGGCCGGTGCTCTGGCCAGAAAAGGTTCGGTCTTCTGGCTTCTGTTGTTTGCCTTCGGTCTTGGATTCACTACCACCTTTGCCGAGCCCTCGCTGATCGCGGTGGCTGCAAAATCGGCCGATATAGCGGCCGCCTCTCAACTCATTGACTCGACCCAGGACTCTCTTGGTTCCTATAGCTTTGGCCTCAGGCTATCGGTGGCGTTTTCTGTTGGCCTGGCCATTGTCATCGGAGTATTTAGAATCCTGAAAGGCTATCCTATCCACTATCTGATAATCGGTGGCTACTGCTGTGTGATGGCAATCACCCCATTTGCTCCTAAAGAAATTATCGGCATTGCGTACGATGCCGGCGGCGTCACCACCTCAACCGTTACCGTGCCGCTGGTGACTGCTCTTGGCGTTGGCCTGGCGACCATCATCAAGGGGCGCAACCCACTGGTAGACGGTTTCGGGTTGATCGCCATGGCTTCCCTGTTGCCTATGATTTTCGTGATGGGCTACGGTATTATCATCTTTCATTGAGGAGCGGGGCCATGAATTTTATCAGCGAATTCGGCTCCACCCTGTTGTTTACCCTGCGCGATGTGGCGCCGATTGTCATCATAATTCTGTTTTTTCAATTGGCCGTTCTGCGGCAGCAGATTCCCCGCCTGAAAAGCGTGCTGATCGGGGTGGTTCATGTACTGCTCGGCCTGAGTCTGTTTCTGATGGGGCTTGAGAAGGCGCTGTTTCCGGTCGGTGAAGCGATGGCCAAGCAGCTTTCAGATCCCTCATTCATCGTCGATCTCGGGGTAGAGTACCTGAGCGCGGACTGGACCGAGTACGGCTGGATTTATCTGTTTGCCGCGTTGATCGGCTTTGCCACGACCATTGCCGAACCGTCTCTGCTCGCAGTTGCCATTAAAGCCGGTGATGTATCGGCCGGCACCATAGATAAATCGGGATTGCGCATTGTTGTGGCCATCGGCGTGGCCTTCGGTATCAGCCTGGGGTGTTTCAGAATCGTTACAGGAACACCTCTTTATTTATATATTCTGGCTGGTTATCTTATTGTTATTGTACAGACCATCTTTGCCCCGAAAAAGATTATCGCTCTGGCCTACGATTCCGGCGGGGTAACGACTTCAACGGTGACCGTGCCGATCGTCACAGCGCTGGGCCTCGGCCTGGCCAAAACAGTTCCAGGCCGGGATCCGGCAATCGATGGTTTCGGCCTGATTGCCTTTGCCAGCCTGTTTCCTATTATTTCGGTGATGGCCTATGCGCAATTTACCGAGTGGCGAACGCTCAGACTTATGAAGAAGAGCAGATCCTCAATGCAGCAGGGAGAATGAAGATGAAATTTAAACTGATCTTGGCCAGTGTCAAACCCGACTATACCGATGCCGTGGTCGATGCGGGCAAAGAGAGCGGAGCGACCGGGGCGACCATCATTCCAGCGCGCGGGACCGGAATCAGGGAGGCGAAAACGTTTTTCGGCCTGACCCTTGAAGCGCAGACCGACATTATCATGTTCCTGCTCGGCGAACACTCGGTGGAACCGGTGCTCCAGGCCATCAGAATTGCCGGAGAGTTCAACAGGCCGGGTACCGGGATAGCCTTCGTCATGCCTGTTGAGCAGGTGATCGGGCTGGAAAGCCAGCTCAACGCCATTGCCGAAGGAAAATAACCGATGAAGAACGTCCCCCAGCGGGGGGATATCTCTCAACCATGCAGCTTGTCAGGCTTCATCAAATACTCTTCCATATGCCGCAGCTCGTCAATGCCTGACACCACGATGTCCTTATCCGGCTTGAGTTCCTCGGCCGGCAGCTTTCCTTCGTAATCGAGCTGGTTCAGCACGTAGCGGATACAGTTGATCCGGGCCATTTTCTTATTGTCAGAGCGAAAGATGGTCCACGGGGCCATGGTCCGGTTGGTCTCCTGCAGCATCTGGAATTTGCGCAGCGAATATTGATCCCAGTATTTCTGGGCAAGATTGTCCACCGGCGAAAGTTTGTACTGCTTGAGCGGATCCAGCCGGCGGGTATCGAAGCGCTCTTTTTGCACCTCTTTGGAGACAGAAAAATAGAATTTGAACAGCTTGATACCGTCTTTGACGATCAGTTCTTCAAGCTGCGGTACGTCCTTGAGAAACCGTTTGTTCTGCTCGTCAGTGCAAAACCCCATAACCGGCTCGACCATGGCCCGGTTATACCAGCTGCGATCGAAGAAAACGATCTCGCCGGCGGACGGGAGATGGCTGATATAACGCTGGAAGTACCACTGGGTCTCCTCGGTTTCATTCGGTTTAATCAGCGCGACAACTCTGGTGTAGCGGGGGTTGAGGTGAGCAATGAAACGCTTGATGGTGCCCCCTTTTCCGGCCGCATCGCGTCCTTCGAAGATCAGCAGGAGTCTGGTGCCGTTTGCTTTCATCGACTGCTGCAGTTTCATCAGTTCGACCTGTAGTTTGCGCAGCTCGAATTCATAGGCCAGATGCCAGTTTTTGATCCAGATGGGTGTACGCTCCTTGTCCTTTTTAGCGTCGATATTGCGTAGAGCCGTCAACTCCTGGAGCTTGATCTTGCTTTCGTCTTTACCGTTTTTGGACTTCTTGGTTTTTTTGTCGCTGTCATCACCCATGTCTTTCTCCATCCACCAATTATCAGTCGAGGTGCCGTTTTTGATAGTTTATCGCCATCATGCAATAGTAACCGTAACCAAAAGATAAGCCAAACCTAAAAGTACCTGCTCAGCGGCGCAGACCTTGCGCCCCCACGTAATGAGCTAATTCAGTTTGCGGCCGCGCCTATACATCTCCAAATAGATCGCCGGCAACCGGACCCTGTGAAGCTCTGCGATGACCGCTTCAACAGGATAAGCGATCCGATGCAGTTCGACATCGATCTCGTGCCCGACTAAGGTTAGAACAGCGCAGGCAGCGCTGATTTTGCCGTCGAACATCCGTCCGACGCTGCCCGGGTTGATAAAATGGACCCCGTTGCTGTAGCGGTGAAACTGACTGTGGCTGTGGCCGACGGTGATAAGACGCTGTGCTGTGAGGCCTGGCCAGCTCATCGAAACGGCATTGCGGCGTGGTCGCGAATAAAAATTCGTCGGGGTCTGCCGGGCTGCCGTGATGCATCGCCAGTGACACATCGCAGCCTCGGTTTGCTCCCCGGGAAATGGGTGGCAGCGCCTGTGACACCGGCTGGCTCCGAAGCCATTCCCGATTGGGCTCGCTGAGCTCGGTGGCGGTCCAGCCGTACATGACCCGCTTTTCGGCCTTTCTTGGCTTTTTGAAGGTCCTGCCCTCAAGGAGCTGCAGCACATGACGGTCCGTATTGCCAAGGATGGAAACCACTTCATGGTCCCGTAGCCAGTCGATTGTTTGATTTGGGAAGGGTCCGTACACCGTGGTATCGCCGCCGTTGAGTATCAGATCGAAAGGTTCGCGGAAGTGATTCCAGACCGCCTGTAGGGCAGGAAAATTTGCGTGGATATCTGAGATCAGCAGGATTTTCATGAAATCACAGCAGCGGGCCGATGAGCAGCGCCACGTTCTCCTTGAAACGGTTGATGACCGGCCGCCGGTCCACTTCGTGCTCATCGACTTCGGTGGATTGATCCTCGTAGCGGGCCTGGATCGTGCGGATTTTATCGGTAAAGTGCTTGTCATAAACGAACAGGGTGGCCTCGAAGTTGAGCCAGAAGCTTCGCATGTCCAGATTCACCGAGCCAAACAAGGCGAATTTGCGGTCCACGGTGATAGTCTTGGAATGCAGCAGCCCGCCGTGAAAAAGCATGATGCGAACGCCCGTTCTGGCCAGTTCGTGATAATGGGCCCGGCTGGCGTATTGCACGAGTCGGGAGTCGTTCTTCTCAGGCAGAATCAGGGTCACGCTGACGCCGCGCTGGGCGGCCGATTTGAGCGCGGTGAGGAGCGGTTCGTCGGGAACGAAATAAGGGGTAGTCAGGACCAGTTCATCCTGGGCAGAGTAGATCGTGGTGAGCAGCAGTGAATGAATGGCTTCCGGCACCAGACCAGGACCGGAGGGCACCAGTTGTACCGCGGTATCTCCGGTTTTCTCGACAACATGGATGTCGGTGCGGCGTCTGACGTCGTCCACATCGGCGCCGATGTCCTCGCTGGCCAGGAACTTATCGTCGGTTTCCAGATACCAGTCGCTGATAAAGGTACCGGCCAGGCTTTCGACCACCGGGCCGGTAATACGGACCATCACATCCACCCACTGACCGACGCCAGATTCCTGTTTAAAATAGCGTGGATCGACCATATTCTGGCTGCCGGTATAGGCAATTTCGCCGTCGATGACCACGATTTTTCGATGGTTGCGAATATCGACGCGGGCAAAGATAGCTTTGATAAGACCAGCCGGCAGTGATTCCTGAATGCGGATGCCGGCGTCTTTGAGCTCCTGTGACCGATGGCTTTTCAAGAATTCGCTGCTGCCGATGGAGTCCAACAGAATGCGGCAGGTTACCCCCCGGCCAGCCGCCTCGATCAACGCATTTTCGATGGTGCTGACCTTGCCGCCTTCCTGCCAGATATAAAACTGCAGGTGACAGGTCGAACGGGCGCGCTTGATATCTTCGATGATGGCATCGAGAATCTCGGCAGGCGTCTCGATGATTTGCAACCGGTTGCCCGCCAGGGCAGGGATGCCGATGAGTGTTTCGGCCTGGCGATGGAGCGGCAGGCAGATCTCCGCCTGATTACCCCAGTCGACCGGAGCTCGTCCCCGCAGGGAATTAAGCCAGTATTGATAGTGGTCCTGGCTCCGCCTCGAGCGGGCAATGCGTTTGTCGGAAATGCGGTTTTCGCCGACTAAGAGATAAATGACAGCGCCGAAGAAGGGTATAAGCAGAATGATAATCAACCACGCGAAGGTAATACCATGAGGCCGCTTGCGCATGATGACCCGAAAGGACAGGCCGATTCTGATGGCAAGATCAGCGAAAAGAACTATGGTCGGTAAGACATTGAAGATCCAGTGAAGATCAGCGTCACTCATAACCATCCGGAGCAACCGTGTGCTTTAAAAAGGCGGCCCTCCGCTTCTGGGTTAAATGGTTAAACATCGGGCTGTTAGTAGCGTGATATGGCTATTGCCTGCGGCTGGCTCATTGATTATAACTGTTGTGTCGCTCCGAAGAAAAACCCGTGCGGTCGCGGCTCATCGCAGGTGCGCAGCGTAACATAAAGAAACTATACAGGATTCCATAATGATAATAAAAGATTTTTCTTATGGTGCCGTTGCAGCAGGCATAAAATATAAAGATCGTCTCGACCTTGGTCTGATCTACAGCACTGTGCCCGCTGTTACCGCCGGCGTCTTTACCACTAATCAGGTCAAAGCGGCTCCGGTGCTGCTCAGTGTCGACAGGCTCAAGCAGGGCCGTTGTCAGGCGGTGTTGGTCAACAGCGGTTGCGCCAATGCCTGCACCGGTGATCAGGGCATGGAGGCGGCCCTGCAGACCAGCAGGCTGGCGGCCCAGGCTCTGGGGATCGAAGAGGATATGGTGCTGGTCTCGTCCACCGGCGTGATCGGTGCTGCGCTGAACGTGGATGCTTTTGAACAAAATATGCAAGCTCTGGTCGAAAACCTGGATCCTGACAACTTCGGACGGGTGGCCGAAGCCATCATGACCACGGATACCGTTCCCAAAACCGCCTTCGACTCGGTTGAGATCGGCGGTACGGAGGTTCGCTTGATGGGAATGGCCAAAGGGGCCGGTATGATCATGCCGAACATGGCGACCATGCTGGCATTCGTGATGACTGATGCCCAGATCAGCTTCAGTCAGCTCAAGAGCGCACTGCGCTCGGCCGTAGAACGTACCTTCAACCGCATCACCATCGACGGTGATACCAGCACCAACGATATGGTTCTGGTTATGGCCAACGGGACGGCCGGCAATCCCTGGATCGATGATGACGAACACCCGGATTATCAGGCCTTCTGCGACGGCCTTGAAATGCTTCTCAAAGATCTTGCCATGCAAATCGTCGCGGATGGGGAAGGGGCGACCAAATTTATAACCATCCGGGTCTGTGGGGCAAAGGAGCACAGTGACGCTGAACGGATGGCCCGGACCGTGGCAAACTCCAATCTGGTGAAGACCGCTTTTTTCGGCGAAGACGCCAACTGGGGAAGAATCATGGGAGCAATGGGGCGTTCCGGCGTTAAATTCAATCCGGATCGGGTCGATATCGCCTTTGGAGATGTGGTCATCGTTAAAAACGGCTTATCCGTCGGCCAGGAGCAGGAGCGTGCTGCAACTGCGCTGCTCAGGCAGAAGAGCATCACCGTCTGTATCGACCTCAAGGATGGAGCCGGTTGCGAAGAGATCTATACCTGCGATTTTTCTATCGATTACGTGAAAATCAACGCAGATTACAGGACCTGAAATGAACCAACCCCGCGAGGTAACCTACATTCTGCGCGGTGCGCTTGAAGCAGAAGATTTTCTGAAAAAGTTGGATCAGCACTTCCTGGTTGAAGCGCTGCAAACCAGAACTGGTCAGAGAACCTATTACGACACCTTCGACTGGCGCCTCTTCCGCAGGAATCTGATCTGCTCTCAGGCGTCCGGCCAGCTCCGTCTGGAAAATATTTCGGGGTCTTCCGTGGCCGAAGAATCGGTTAGAAAAAGAGCAAAATATTTCTGCTGGGACTTCACCGAAAACACCTTTGCCTGGCAGTTGGCGAAAATCATCGAAATGCGGGCCCTCTGCCCGCTGGTGAGCCTTATCGAAACCGCGCATCATTACCGGGTTTTGAACAAGGATCGCAAAACAATCGCCCGCCTGGCCCTGCGCAACGAAACGCTCGACACCGACACCGAGTTGGCTTCGACACCATTGCCGGAGCTCTTTACCATTGAGGAAATCCGCGGCTATGAATCACCCTATGAAAAAGTCCTCGAGTTCTGCCGGCTGCAAAACCTCGAAACGGTAAATCGTAAACAATACCTGGAGCGGGTATTGGCAGCATCTGGGCGAGACGTGCTCGACTATGGCGAAAAATTCAGGGTTGCGCTCGATCCAGACGACGATATCGGCGGTGCAATAGCGAAAATCAGCCTGCACCTGCTGGGGGACATGCAGAAAAATTATGACGGGTTGTACGCTGATATCGATACCGAGTTCCTGCACGATTTCAGAATAGCCGTGCGGCGCACCAGATCAATTTTGAGCCTTACCAGAAAGGTGCTGCCGGCCGAGGAGGCCAGCTATTTTCAGCAGGAGTTCAGCTGGCTTGGCGGCCTCACGGGAGCGCTTAGAGACATAGACGTGTACCTGCTCGAAAAACAGAACTATCTTGATATGCTGCCCGATTCTCTGCAGCCGGGTATGGAAATCTTTTTCGACGAGCTGCACCAGAATCGGATCCAGGAGTTGAAGCTGCTCAGACACCATTTGAAATCCGAACGCTATGCCAACCTGCTCAGGGACTGGCAGGCGTTTCTGAGCGATCCGGAATCGGAGCTGTTTTCAGGTCCCCGTACCGGGAGGTGCCGTGAATTTGCCGACGCACTCATAAGCAAGCGCTATAACAGGTTTCTAAAAGACGGCAAGAAAATCACCAGTTCAACCCCGGATGAGGCGCTTCACCGCTTGCGTATCAAAGGAAAAAAACTCAGATATCTGCTTGAGTTTTTTAAGAGCTATTACGACGAGGCTCAGCTTGAGCGTATCGTAAAACATATGAAACGGTTGCAGGACAACCTGGGCGACTTCAACGACCTCTCCGTTCAGCAGCAGATGCTCGGTGCCAGGCTCGGCGCACTGCGCTCCAGGAACCTGCAGACGATCCGGCTCGGCGCTGCCTTGGGAGGACTGATTGCTTTGCTCAACAGCCACCATCAGCAGGTGCGAAGCCGCTTTGAAGCAACCTTCGAGCAGTTTTCCGAGACGAGGGTATCGGCGTTGCTGAAGACGATGCTTGATGGCCGGAAAAAATGACTATTGAAGCCTGAGTTGTCGCACGCGGTGGGAATTACGGGGACATTATGAAGGTAATTGCGGTATACAGCAGTAAAGGAGGTGTCGGTAAAACCGCTACCTCTGTCAATCTGGCCTACACGGCATCAAAATCCGGGTATCGGGTGCTGCTCTGCGATATGGATTCCCAGGGAGCCGCATCATTTTATTACCGTATCAAGCCGAAGAAGAAATTCAACCGGTCCCGGTTGCTCACCGGAGATTTTTATCAGTTTATCCGGGGTACCGACTTCGACGGGCTCGATCTGTTGCCGGCTCATTTTTCCTTCAGAAATCTCGACATTGCCATTCATGAAGGCAGTAAGCAGGAAAACCGGCTGGTCCTGAGCCGGCTGCTGTCTCCGCTGGCAACCGAATACGATTATGTTTTTCTGGATTGTCCGCCCAATGTGACCGTCTTATCGGAAAATATCATTACCGCTGCCGACTGCGTGGTGGTGCCGGTTGTGCCCACGACGCTGTCGCTGCTTGCGCTCGAGCAGCTCTTGAAACTGCTGAAGAAGGTGGGCTCGAAAAAGAAAAAAGTGCTTGGCTTTTTTTCAATGGTCGAGCGGCGCAAGGTGATGCATGCTTCAATCATGAAAAAATATCAGGATTACCCGATTTTCATGAAGAACTATATTCCCTTTATGGCCGAGATAGAAAAGATGGGACTCTACCGCCGGCCGGTCGGTGCGGCGCCCCGAAAGTCCATTGCGGCGCTTTCCTATGAGAAGCTCTGGCAGGAAATTGTTGAGCGCCGGTTGAGCCGATGAAACATCTTTTCCTGATCCGGCACGCTAAATCGAGTTGGTCCAACCCCGGGCTCAGTGATTTCGAGCGACCGTTGAACAAACGCGGCAAGCGGGATGCCCCGTTTATGGGAAAACGTCTGGCAACAATTGATCCAAGGCCCGACTGCATCATCTCCAGCCCGGCCAGGCGGGCCAGAAAGACGGCACGGGCCGTTGGCGCTGAAATCGGTTTCAGCAAGAAAGATATCATTCTCGAAGATGAGCTGTACACCTTCTCCGCGCACAATATTATCGAGATCCTCAAGAGGACTTCCGACTCGATTAAAACCCTTGCGCTGGTCGGACATAATCACGGTATTACCGAATGTGGTGAATATCTCAGCGGCGAGAGGCTCGACAATGTCCCGACCTGCGGCATCGTGCTGATCCAATTTGACTGCAAGCGCTGGGCGCATATCGGTCCCGAATCAGGCCGTCTACTCATATTCGATTATCCCAAACTTCATGCAGATTCAAGCAGCAGCATATAGCGCCGGTCTCGGTGTATCGGCGGCGATGTCTTATCCCGTGTTTTCCCATATCGATCGGCTGCCCGCACGCGCACTGATGCAACAATCTGAAATGGCTGACAGATTTTTAGTTCCGGTGGTCTTGCCGGTATGAGTCGCGCTCTGCTGCAGGCAAGAATCATTGCCGAACTCAAGGATCTCGGCCGAGACTGTTTTACCACCAGCCTCGAATTGCTGAAAGTCACCATTCCGGCGCTCATCTTTACCAAAATCCTCGAAGAACTGGGCCTGGTCACCCACATCGGCAACGTGCTCGACCCGGTCATGGGCCTGATGGGGCTGCCCGGCGAACTCGGCCTGGTCTGGGCAACGGCGATTTTGACCACCCCCTACAGTGGCATTGGCGTTTTTGCCGCATTGGCGCCGTCGCTGCAGTTGAGCGGGGCTGAAATGACCATCCTCGGCTCGGTGATGCTGATCGCCCACTCATTGCCTGTTGAAGTGAGCATCACCAGAAAAGCAGGTGCTCCGGTGCTCGCAATCTCCTTGATTAGGCTGCTTGGCGCCTTGGGCTACGGTGTTATTCTGCATCAGCTCTGCACGATTTTTTCAATCTGGCAGGAGCCCGCCGTGATGCTGTTTCAGGTCGCGGTCCAGGAGCAGACCCTTCTGCAGTGGGGAGTGACACAGGGACGCAATATCTGTTTGATTATCGTCGTCATTTTCTTTGTTTTACTGGCCATGCGCTTGTTGAAGGCGCTCGGTTTCCTGGCGCTGCTGGAGCGGCTGCTCAACCCGGTGCTGCCCGTTTTCGGCATGAGTCACCGGGCCGCCCCGGTAACTGTTGTCGGCATGATCCTGGGAATTGCTTATGGCGGCGCCCTGATCATCAAGGAAACCACCGCCGGCAAAATGGAGCGCCGGGAGGTTTTCAACTCGCTGGCCCTGATGTCGCTCAGCCACGGGCTGGTCGAAGATACGCTGGTAATGCTGGCGATCGGTGCGAAACTGGGTGGAATTCTCTGGGGCAGATTGCTGTTCTCACTGGTGGTAGTTTTCCTGCTTGTACGAATTATCGATATGTTTTCAGGTAAAACGGCAACTCAAACCTCTTCAAATAATTGAATTATTGTGAAATTAAGTAAATTCGGAACGAAATTCACCAGTGAAGCAGGCATCATTTCCTTGATGGACGATCTTGGCAACGCCCTGGGTGGCGGCGATGATATGATCATGATGGGCGGCGGCAACCCTGGCCACGTGCCTGCCTTTGAGGATCTGGTGCAGAAGCGTTTGAGCGAGATCGCCTCGAGCCGCGCCGGGATAAGAGAACTCGTTGGAATCTACGATCCCCCTCAGGGCAATATCCGTTTTATCAAGCATTGTGCGGAGCTATTGAGACGTGAATATGGCTGGGATGTCGGGCCGGAAAATATCTGTCTGACCAACGGCAGCCAGACCGGCTTTTTCATCCTCTTCAACATGTTCGGCGGACGCTTCGAGGATGGCACCAGGAAACAGATCCGGCTGCCGCTTACCCCTGAATACATCGGCTATAGCGACCTTGGACTGGACCCCGGTCTCTTCGTCGCCACCAAACCGCGTATTGAGTATCTGGAAGATCGGATGTTCAAGTACCGGGTCGACTTCGACAGTCTTGAAATCGGGCCCGAAACCGGGGCAATCTGCGTATCGAGGCCCACCAACCCGACCGGCAACGTGATCACCGACAGCGAGGTGCAGCAGCTGCTGGAGCTGGCCCGTCAGCAGGAGGTTCCGCTTATTCTGGACAATGCCTACGGCGTACCGTTTCCCGGCATCATTTACACTGAAGCGACCCCGATGTGGGACAGCAATGTCATCAAATGTCTGTCTTTGTCGAAGCTAGGTCTGCCGGCGGTACGGACTGGAATTGTGGTGGCTCGGGAGGACATCATCCGTTCCGTATCTTCAATTAATGCGATTATTTCACTGGCTCCAAGCAGTTTCGGTCCGCTGTTGATGGATGATTTCGTGGCCAGTGGCGAGATCCTGAGCCTTGGCGAAAAAATCATCAGACCATTTTACCAGAGAAAATGTGAGAAGGCTTTGGGCTGGATTCACCAGGAGCTTGCAGGAGTGCCCTACCGGGTTCATAAACCGGAGGGTTCCATGTTTCTCTGGCTCTGGTTCGAAGATCTGCCGGGGGGCAGCAATGATCTTTACCAGCAGCTCAAAGAACACGGCGTGCTGGTGGTCTCGGGCGAGTATTTTTTTCCAGGTCTCAATCAGGACTGGAAACATCGATCGGAATGTGTCAGGTTGACCTATTCTCAGGATGATGAAATTGTTGAGAAAGGTATTAAAATAATTGGCAGCGTGGTTCAAGATATTTACCGGCGAGGCGAGAGGAATCGATGAAACGAGCATCAATGGCTAGGCTTAACACGATCGGGATTACCGGCCTGCTGCTGGGCTCCCTGCTGCTTTTCGCACAGAGCGCAGCGGCCCAGTGCGTCGAGGGGAACTGCAAAAACGGTACCGGCGTTTATCTGAGTGCAGACGGCAAGCGCTATGAGGGAGAGTTCTCCCGCGGCACAGCACACGGCAGCGGAATCATGATCTACCCCGACGGGACCCGCTACCAAGGCCGGTTCGAAAATGGAGAATTCAACGGCCAGGGCGTTCTTCAGGGTGCTGACGGCAGACGCTATGAGGGTGAGTTCAAAGACGGTGTCATCCACGGTCAAGGATATCTGACCACACCTGCGGGCATCAAGTACCGCGGCGATTTTGCGCTGGGCAGGTATCACGGCCAGGGCGTATTGTTTTTTCCCGACGGCAGGGAATACAAGGGTCAGTTCCGCAATAACATGATCGATGGCGAGGGCAGGCTGGTCTACGTAGACGGCAGCTGGTATGAAGGCCTGTTCAGCAACGGCAGACCGCATGGCAAAGGGGTGCGTTCCTATCCGGACGGATCGCTGTACCGGGGTGAGTTGGACGGGGATATCAAAGACGGCTTCGGCACCTGGGAGTTATCCTCCGGTGATGTCTATGAAGGCGATTTCGTAAACGATCTCTACCAGGGAAGCGGTAAACTCACCTACAAGGACGGCACGGTCTACCAGGGTGGCTTCGATCAGGGAATTTTTCAAGGCACCGGAGAGCTTCAGTACAGCAACGGTTCGGTCTACCGCGGAGACTTTGTGGATGGCGTTCCCGAAGGCAACGGGACCATGTTCTTTCAGGACCAAAGCGTTTACGAGGGAGCCTTTGTTGCGGGTCTGATGCAGGGCCAGGGGAGCTACCGCTACGCAGACGGTTCCGTTTACACCGGCGACTTCTCTGAAGGAAAACTGCATGGGCAGGGTGAGTTGAAGTATCGTGACGGGCGGGTGTTCAAGGGCGAGTTTGTTGACGGTATGCCGATCTTTGCCGAGCAGGGCGGTGAACCGGCGCTGGCAGGTGATGAAATTACTGAACCACAGACGGAGTCCGGCTTTCTTAAGGGTTTTGCTGCGGCCAAGGCTGCGGTCGCGTCCTTTCTGGGCTTGGCCAATGAGCCTGCCGCAGAGACGGAAGACGGCTCGGCCCTGCAATCAGGTTCCGATGGCCCAGCGCAAGAAACTGGTGTGACAGAAACCGTTTCGGCTGGGGCTGTTGCCGCCGCGGCCGTCGCCACAGAACCAGCGCCTGTTGCCGAATCGGAAGCAGCGTTGCTGGAGGCCGCTTCGTCGGCAGAAACTGCGGGACAGGTGGCTCCACGTGGAGCCGACCAGGCCGATTCACTGATCTATGTGGACGGGCGAATTTTCTCAATCACTGCCCAGACGCCGCTGAAAAGCGGGGAGGTAGACTTTACCTATCCGGACAGAACCCGCTACCGGGGTACCGTCAAAAACGGCCTGCGAGACGGCGATGGAGAGATCGAGTTTGCCGACGGGGATCGATATACGGGCCAATTCAAGGCCAACCTATTCCACGGTGAAGGCGTTTATTTCTATCAAGACGGGCGCCGATACGAAGGCGCCTATCGGCGTGGCAAGCGTGATGGATCCGGGGTCTTCTCCTACCCCGACGGCACCACCTACAGCGGCCATTTCAAGGAAGATCTGTTCGATGGAACCGGCACCTATCGGTTCAGCGACGGCAGTGAATATTCGGGCCAGTTCAGATACGGCAGTTTTAACGGTCCAGGGACCCTGGTATACCGGGATGGTTCGGTTTACAAGGGGATGTTCAAAGATGACCTGCCCCACGGCCGCGGAATCCACACCTCGAGTGACGGCACCGTCTATGAAGGTTCCTTTGTCGATGGCCGGAGGCACGGCAAAGGCGTTTTAAAAATGACCGACGGCAGGCTTTTTGAAGGCACTTTTGTGGATGACACCTTTGTTGACGAGTAAGGTGTTGGTTTGCGGTTCGAAGATGGAAGATAATTGTGTGCGATCAGCACCCGAGCAGGATGAGGACGACAAATGAACTGGAGTTATAAAACAGTCCATTTTGAACTAAAAAAAGAGGGTATCCTCGGCGGCGGATTTCTGGATGAGACCGAGATCGAGGAACAGCTCAACGATTACGGACGATCGGGCTGGGAGTTGATTTCGGTCATCGAAGTTCAAAGTGGAGTAATTGCCTTTTTCAAACAGCCAGTGGCCATCCGTTCTTTGATCACCACTGACGCTCAAGTGGTGCAGGGTGAGTCATACCCTGAATCGTTTGCTGCCGCTGCGCATCCGCAAACAAGGCCCTATACCCCATACGATGAGCAGGCGCTTGACCGGGATCCTGATGAAGTCGTATTTGAAGATGATTCCGAGCTGGAAAAAGGCCATGACTATCGTGACCAGGACCTGCACTATGACAACGAAGTTGAATATATTGAAGAGGATATCCCGCTGGAACCGGACGATGACGGGGTTGAGGTGTTCGAGGAAGCAGCTGGTGACGAATATGATAACCAGGATGATCCGGACGAGCGGGATACTGCCGAGAGCAACACGATAGGAGCGATTCGCATTGAGTAGCTCAGCCCATATCCAGGGTGCGGCTCCTGACTTCGTTGTCGATGAAGCACTCGATTCCTGGATGATCAAAATTCGCAGGCACCTGCATCGCTATCCGGAACTTTCTTTTGAAGAGCACCGCACGGCTGCATTTATCCGCGACAAACTTGATGAACTTGATCTGACTTCCATCGCCAGTCAGGGTGGAACCGGGGTCATTGCCTATCTCGGCGAAGACGATGTGCGTTCTCCCTGTGTGGCCCTGCGGGCCGATATGGATGGGCTGCCGATATCTGAGCGGAGCTCACTGCCCCATTGCTCATCTAATGTCGGTGTTATGCATGCCTGTGGACATGACGGGCACGTGGCGATGCTGCTGGGCGCGGCGGCCCTGCTCAAACGGGTCGAACTGCCCTGGGGCCGGGTCAAGCTGATTTTTCAGCCGGCAGAAGAACACGGCAATGGCGCTGCTCTATTGGTTCGGGAAGGTGTCCTGGACGGTGTTGAGGCAATCTTCGGCGGGCATATCGATACCCATTTCCAGACCGGACAGATAACCGTTGATGAAGGCATTATCTGTGCCTTTGCCGATCCGTTTCAGATCACCATCCAGGGCCGCGGAGGCCACGCCGCCCGCCCCCATGAAGGAACAGATGCCCTGGTTGCCGCCTCGAGTCTGGTAATGATTATCCAGACCCTGGTGTCGCGCGAGGTCGATCCCAATAAATCCGAGGTAATCACCATCGGCAGTTTCCAGGCCGGTTCGGTTCACAATGTGATTGCCCGGGAGGCGGTGCTCAAAGGAACGGTCCGCTCCACAGATGAGACCACCAGGGATAAAACCATCTGCGGACTGAAACGGGTCGTGCAGTCCATAGGGACGATGTACGGTGTCCGGGCTGAGATTATTTTCGACCAGGGCTTGCCGGCGGTGATCAATTCGCCCAGAGCCACCGAAGTGGCCCGCCTTGCCGCCTGGGATGCCGCCGGGGTAGACAGAGTTATTTCCCAGGGGTATCCCAGCCTGGGCGGGGAAGATTTCTCTTTTTATCAGCAGCAGGTTGAAGGCTGCCTGGTTCGGTTCGGGGCGATGGTGCCCGGCGGGGCAGGACCGGCCCACAGCGAGAGCTTCGATTTTGACGAGAAATGCCTGAAATACGGTGCGGCGTGGCTTGGCTGTGCCGCGTATCGCTGGCTGCAGCAGGCCAGGCCGTCAGTTTCTCCTGACACTATCGCAGCTGTGTGAGTTCGCTATGGACTTCAAACCAAGCAGTGCGTTTAGCCTCGGCGTAGAGATCGAATTCCAGATCCTCGACGGCGAGGATTATGCCCTGGTGCCGTTTGGCCCGATGCTGCTTGAACAGGCACCGCAGATGCTGAGGCCGCGCCTTTCTCTGGAATTCATCAAGTCGATTCTGGAGATTCAGACCGGCATCTGCGCAGATCTTCGGGATGTGGAAAACGATTTACTGCAGACCTGTGCCCTGGCCGAAGAGCTGGCCGCAGAACACAATTTTCTGCTCTATGCCGCCAGTCTGCATCCGTTTGCCCGTGCCGCAGGGCAGCAGCTCAGCGATGATGACCGCTACGAACGGATCATGCAGGAGCTGCAGATCATCGGTAAGCGTTTCATCTCCCAGGGGTTGCATGTCCATGTCGGCCTGCCGGACAGCCAGACAGTAATTGCTGTGTGCAACCAGGTGCAGGCCTTTCTGCCGATCTTTTTGAGTCTGTCCACCTCTTCTCCGTTTTTCCAGAGCAAGGACACCGGTTTGATGTCTTATCGGACCAAACTCTTCGAGGTTCTGCCGCTGGCAGGTATCTATAATCATATTCGGGACTGGGACCATTTTGTTTACGAAATTAATGATCTAAAAGACCACGGCATCATCGGCAGTTTTCGGGATCTGTGGTGGGACGCCCGGCCAAATCCGGAGTTTGGCACCCTTGAAATCAGGATTTGTGATCTGCCCACCAAGTTTACCGACATTCTTGCCTTGGTAGCCCTGATTCAGGCCAGCGTCTCCTGGCTTGCCGAACAGAGTGCAACCCAAACGCAGCGTGTCCTGCGCCCCCATTTGCTCCAGGCCAACAAGTGGCAGGCAGCCCGCTACGGGCTCGACGGCCGTTTTATCGACCCCACCGGCCTGCTGTCAAACCAGGCGATGAATTTTCGCCTGGCTGCGATGCTGTTGAAGAAAAAGGTTGTCCCGTTCGCTCTTAGGCTCGGTTCTTCGAACTTTATCGAGCAGCTGGATCCGATTATATCACGGGGTACCGGGGCCGATCTGATGCGCCGCATTTATCAGCAGAGTAGCGATTTCCGCAAAGTGATCGGCGATGTCCACCTGGGATTCTGGAAATGAACCAATATAACAAATCGATTGTTGCCTCAGGCCACAAGCTGGTCAGTAAAACTGCCGCAGAGATTCTGCGCGCCGGAGGAAATGCGTTCGATGCAGTGGTGGCGGCAGGATTTGCCTCTGCAGTCGTCGAGCCAACGCTCACCAGTCTGGGTGGCGGGGGACTGCTGCTTGGTCATGATGTCCGGAGTGGTGAGGATCTTTTTTTCGACTTCTTCGTCAATACACCGGGACTGGGGCGGGACACCGCGGACTATGAACCTGACTTTTTCCCGGTGACGGTGCAGTTTTCTGGCTCGGCCCAGGATTTTAATGTCGGGCTCGGTTCGGTGGCGGTTCCTGGTACGCTCATGGGCCTGATTCATACCCAGCAACGGCTCGGCAAAATGGCCCTGGCCCAGATTCTTCAACCTGCCCAGGAACTGGCCCGCGGCCACTGGATCAATGAGCAGCAGGGAGTCTTTCTTAGACTGCTCTACCCGATCATGACCCTGCATGAAGATGGCCGCAGGCTCTACGAACCTGGTGGGGTTTATAAAAAACCTGCAGACCTGCTGGAGAATAAACAGACGGCAGCTTTTCTCGAGCTGATCGGAACTGATCACGGAGAAGCGTTTTATCACGGAGAAATTGCCGAGAGGATCGACCAGGATATGCGGCAGCGCGGCGGGCTGTTGAGCCGGGCTGACCTGGCGGCTTATCAGGTGCAGGAACGTAAACCCATGAGAATTCCATATCGGGGATACGAGCTGCTCACCTCGCCGGAACCGTCGATGGGCGGGACCATGATCGGGCTTTCCATCGGGCTGCTCGAGAAAGCCGGGCCTTACCATGGCAGCTGGGGTGACGGTGGGCAACTGGCTCGAACAGTTGCCCTGATGCGCGAGGTCGAGCGAATAAGAGCGGCTGGTGTTACCACGCCGGTGTTGCTCCGGGCCTTTCTCGATGATGAGCGGATCGTCAGCGGCTCAGTGGAACAGATCAGGATGTTCAGCCGGGGGACAACCCATATCAGTATCGCTGACAGGCTGGGGAATTGCGCGTCGATGACCTGCTCCAACGGTGAGGGGTCGGGTTATTTTGCCCCGGATACCGGTGTCATGCTCAACAACATGATGGGAGAGGACGATCTGCATCCCGAAGGCTTTCATTCTGCGCCGCCCGGTCAGCGGGTCGGATCGATGATGGCCCCCTCGCTGTTGGTCAGAGACCGGGAGGTCTGCCTGGTGATTGGCAGCGGCGGATCAAAACGTATCAGAACCGCGGTCAGTCAGGTACTCAGTCAGGTCGTTGATTTCGGCCGCGATCTCCAAGAGGCGGTCGAAGCTCCCCGGCTATACTGGGACGGAGAGGTGGTTCAGGTGGAGCCGGGCTTTCAGGCCGCCTCCCTTGAACATCTGGCCGGGCTGGTTCCGCTCAATGTCTGGGATCACATCGATGTCTATTTTGGCGGCGTTCATGCGGTCATTCCGGGTCTTAGTGGTGCCGGAGACCCGCGGCGGGGGGGATATGTGGAAGAAATTGTCGATTGATTTCGGCAATCGATAACATTGGGTGGTGTACTGCATGGTTTTGAGTGGTGAGTGTTTTGCAGCCTGACCAGAAATCGAGGACTGACATGGAGCCGCAAAGCGTGTCGCAACAGAGCGAAGACGACAGCGAAAGTATGGAAACTGATTTCGCTGAGGGCACTGTACCCGCAGAATCCGTTCACCCGGATACTGAGATCATGGCTGAATCAGGTTCACCCATGGCGTCCGGACTCGATCCAGAAAAAGCGCAGCAGCTTGCCGAAAACCTGGAGAAGATGGTGGCGCTCAATCTTGAAAACAGCGGGCTGGGCAGCTCGCGTTTTTCAAGGCCGTTGCTCCAGCTGGCTTCTGCTCTTGCCGGCCTGGCGAGTCTTTTTCTGATGTATTGCTGCACCAGGCTTATGTACTGAGCCTGGCCAGTTCATGACGCTCTAAAGATCCGGTCAGGCAAACGCTTATTTGTTTACTTTAGCCCAGGAGTCGCGCAGGGTGACGATGCGGTTGAAAACCGGCGCGCCGGGCCGGCTTGTCACCGGATCGGCACAGAAATACCCCTGGCGTTCGAACTGAACCTGGACTCCCGGTTCGATGTCGGCAAGGGACGGTTCCACCATGCAGCCGTTCAGAATCTTCCTTGAATCCGGGTTGAGGTTGTCTTTGAAATCCCGATCCTTTTCGCTGTCGGGATGTTCCACCTTGAAGAGCCGGTCGTAGAGATAGACCGTGGCGGGCAGTGCATGAGCCGCCGAGACCCAGTGAATGGTACCTTTTACTTTTCTACGGTCCGGGGAAGTACCGCCTTTTGTCTGGGGGTCGTAAGTACAATGCAGCACACTGATTTCACCGGTAGTTTCGTCTTTCTCGTATGACACGCAGGTGATGTAATAACCGTAGCGCAGCCGTACCTCCCGGCCCGGGCCCAGGCGGAAAAATTTACCGGGGGGATCTTCCATGAAGTCGTCGCGTTCGATATAAATTTCCCGTGAGAACGGCAGCTCACGCGCACCCATCTCTTTTTTCTGGGGATGGTTCAATGCGGTGAGCTGTTCCTCCTGCTCAACCGGGTAATTGTCGATGATCACCTTGAGCGGGTCGATGACGCCCATGACTCGTGGCGCGGTTTCATTCAGGTCTTCCCGGAGGGTATTTTCCAGCACTCCCATGTCGATCCAGCTCTGCTTCTTGCCGATGCCGATCAGTTCGCAGAATTTTCTGATGGATCCGGGCGTGTAGCCCCTCCTGCGCAGACCCGAGATGGTTAGCATGCGCGGATCGTCCCAGCCGTCGACGTGCCCCTCATCGACAAGCTGCAGCAGTTTTCGTTTACTCATCACCGTGTAGGTCAGGTTGAGCCGGGCAAATTCGATCTGCCGCGGGTGGCAGGGGGTCTGGAGTGTCTCCAGCACCCAGTCGTAGAGCATTCTATTGTCCTGAAATTCGAGGGTGCAGAGCGAGTGGGTGATCCTCTCGAGCATATCCGACAAACAATGGGTGAAGTCGTACATTGGATAGATGCACCAGCGCTCACCGGTACGGTGATGGGCAACCCTGAGGATTCGGTAGAGCACCGGATCACGCATGATGATTGCCGGTGACGCCATATCGATCTTGGCGCGCAATACCCGGCTGCCGTCTTCGAAGGCGCCGTCCCGCATCTGCTTAAACAGTCTCAGATTCTCTTCCACCGAGCGCTCCCGGTAGGGACTGTTGGTGCCCGGTTCAGTCAGGGTTCCGCGGTACTCCCGAATCTGCTCGGCAGAGAGGTCGCAGACATAGGCCTTGCCCATGGAAATGAGCTGTTCGGCGAACTCGTAGAGCTTGTCGAAATAATCCGAGGCAAAATAGAGGTGTTTCTGCCAGTCGAAGCCGAGCCAGCGCACGTCCTCCTGGATCGACTCCACATAGAGTTCTTCTTCTTTGCTTGGGTTGGTATCGTCGAAGCGCAGGTGACAGCGACCGCCGAATTCTTTGCTGATTCCAAAATTGAGACAGATGGATTTGGCGTGGCCGATGTGCAGAAAGCCGTTGGGTTCCGGAGGGAACCGGGTGATTGGTAGCGGATGTTTGCCGCTCTTTTTATCTTCGCTGACGATCTGTCTGATAAAATCGAGCACCTTTTCGGTTGGTGCTGCCTCTGGACTGTTATCTGGGCTGTTCTTCATGGTCTGGCTTTATCGTTTCTGATTATCGATACAGTTGAGGAGTGTTTCTCAAGCGCTTCACGACTTTCTCCTGGCCGATTGCCAGCAGAATATCAAACATCGAAGGACCAGCCAACTGGCCGGTAACGACCGTGCGCATGCCATTGATGATAACCCCTGGTTTGACATCTGCTGCATCAGCGCACTCCCGGGCCAGACGTTCAGTCTCTTCCAGGTTGAAATCGACAAGCTTTTCGTACTCATCGGCCAACTGGGGAAGCCACTGCTGCAGCCCCGGATGTTTGAGCACATTTTTGTCGAGCGGTTTTTCTTCGATCGGAAAATCATCGGAGAAGTAAGCCCGGCCCATAGTGGCAAAGTCGTTGATGGTGTGGAACCGTCCTCGAATCAGCTCCAGAGTGTCGAGAAACCAGGTGCGGCGTTCGTCGTCACAGGCTTGATCGTAGAGCTGATGTTTGAGCAGTTCTTCTTTGACCAGCACGGCGAGTTCCTCGATCTCAATGGTGCGCAGATAGTGCTCGTTGATTGCAATGGCTTTGGGATCGGTAAAAAATTTAGGGTCATCTTTGCGATAATTGAAAATCGAAGCCGAGCGATTGATGCGGTCCAGGCTGAAGGCCTCGATCAGTTCATCTTTTGAAAAAATCTCCCGGTCATCGCCGGGCGACCAGCCAAGCAGCACCAGGAAATTATTGAAGGCCCAGGGGATAAAACCATGCTCCCGGTAAAACTGGACGGCGACAACCTCGCCGTGGCTGCGCTTGGAGATTTTGGCCTTTTTGGTATCAAGCGTCAGCGGCATATGGGCAAATACCGGGACAGGCGCGTTAAGCGCCTCGTAGAGCAGAAGCTGTTTTATGGTGTTGGTCATATGGTCCTGGCCGCGCACCACGTGGCTGATTCGGTCGCGGATATCATCGACCACATTGCAGAGCAAATAAAGTGGGCTGCCGTTTGAGCGGACAATGACAAAGTCATCGAGTTCCCGGTAGCTGCTTTCAATGCGGCCCAGCACTTCATCGTCATAACCGATTTTTCCTTCACGGTCAGGCACCTTGAACCTGATTACATACGGGGTGTTCTGCTGCTGCTTTTCTCTGAGTTGCCCGGGGCTCAGATGGCGGCAGGTTCCGTCGTAACCGACATTCTGCTTGGCCGCCAGTGCCGCTTCGCGTTTCTGCTCGAGCACTTCTTTGCTGCAGAAACAGGGGTATGCCTTGCCTTCTTCCACCAGTCTCTGGGCGGCCTGGCGGTGCTCATCGCTGAAATCGGTCTGGAAGTATGGCCCCTCGTCCCAGTCGATGCCAAGCCAGGTAAGCCCGTCGATGATGCCATCGATGGATTCTTTCGAGGAGCGGTCCTCGTCGGTGTCTTCGATGCGCAGAATCAGCTTGCCGCCGGTCTTTTTTACGTAGAGCCAGTTATACAGCGCAGTCCTGGCACCGCCTATGTGCAGGTAACCGGTCGGGCTTGGCGGAAAACGTAATCGTGTTTCTTGCATGGTTTGATCCAGAAGCCTACGTATGTATTAATCCTGCATAAAAAAGGCTGCAGGCAGTGCTTGAGTCGGGTTTTTGCACTGCCTCGGATGCCCTGAGTATCTACCTAAATCAACGCTAGTAAGAAGTAATAAGCATAAAAATTAATCCTGCCGTTACCTGCAGATATCTGCCTGCGATAGTCGGTGACAAGCCGATCTGGTTCGTGGCTTTATATCGCGTTACCTTTAAGAATTCAACGCAAATGACAATAATCCTTCCCCCTTAAGAGACCGTTGAACAAAGCGGTAATGACATCGTCCCGAAGGGGCAGGTTGTGATTTAAGGCTACCCTGAATATTCCAGCGGGTTTGATCTTCCTTTGATCTTGTTCTCTTAAATCAGACGCGGTATAATTAAATATTTTAGGTTTCGAAAAATCACTGCTGAGGCAGTTATCTCAGGTGCAGGACCATTTCAGACCTTCTGAATAGCTGGTTCTGCTGTCGCACAAATGAGCCATAAAGGAATATCGATGAGAGTTTTAATCAGTGACAATCTGGCGCCGGTCGGAGCTGAAATTCTAAAAGATGCCGGCCTCGAGGTGGATGTTAAAGCAGGCCTGAGGCCCGATGAACTGAAAGCGGTTATCGGCGATTATGAAGGCCTGATCATCAGAAGCGCCACCAGGGTGACGGCTGACCTGCTCGAGTCTGCCAGTCGGTTGAAGGTGGTCGGCAGAGCGGGAATAGGGCTCGATAATGTCGACATCCCCGCGGCCAGTCAGAAAGGGGTTATCGTAATGAATGCCCCGGATGGCAATGCGACGACTACCGCAGAGCTGGCCATATCGATGATGATGTCCCTGTCTCGCAATATTCCCCAGGCCACGGCATCAATGAAAGCTGGAAAGTGGGAAAAGAAACGGTTTATGGGGCGGGAATTGACCGGCAAGGTGTTTGGCGTCATCGGCATTGGCAGAATTGGCAGCATTGCCGCAAGCAGGGCCCAGGGGCTGAAAATGAAGACGATTGCCTATGATCCTTATATGCCCAGGGACGTAGCCGAGAAAATCGGCGTTGAACTGGTAGACCTGCTCGAGCTGGCCCGCAGAAGTGATGTAATTTCGGTACATGTCCCGTTCACCAAAGAGACCAAAAATCTGGTTTCAACCGAGTTTTTTGCCAAGATGAAGCCCGGCTCGATGTTCATCGACTGTGCCCGTGGCGGGGTCTGTGACGAGGCTGCACTCTATGAGGCGCTGCGGCAGAACCAGATAGCCGGTGCCGCACTTGACGTGTTTGGCAATGAGCCGACCACGCTGGAAAATTGTCCGCTGCTTGAGCTTGATAATTTCATCTGTACACCGCACTTGGGAGCCTCGACCAGCGAAGCCCAGGAAAATGTGGCGGTAGCGATCGCCGAACAGGTGGCCGATTATCTGAACAAGGGAACCATAACCAATGCGGTGAATGTGCCCTCGGTCAGCGACGATGTGCTGGCCCAGGTCGGCCCTTACATCACGCTCGGTGAGATGCTTGGCAACATGCACATGCAGCTTGCCAGCGGCGGCATTCAGGAGATAGCCATCGAATATGGCGGCAGCCTGGCCGAACTCAACACCAGCTCCATTACGGTTGGCTTTCTCAAAGGCTTGTTCACCCCGATCCTCAGGGATGCGGTAAACTATGTCAACGCCCCGATTATTGCCCGCGACAGGGGTATAAAAATCATCGAGTCCCATACCGATCGCAGCTCCGACTTCATCAACACCCTGTCCATCAGGGTGGTTACCGATGTAGCTGAAAACGTGCTGGTTGGCACCGTTTTTGGAAAAAATGAACCAAGACTGGTGAGACTTAATGAATTTCGCCTTGAGGCCTTACCTTCCGGCCCGATGTTATTAGTGTACAACAATGATGTTCCCGGCGTAATCGGTGCACTCGGTACTGAACTGGGTCGCGGCGGGGTAAATATCTCACGGATGACCGTCGGCAGGGAAGAAGAGTCCAAGCAGAACATTATTTTCCTCGGTACCGATCAGCTGATCCCAGCCGAGGTGCTGGAGAAGGTGCGGGCGCTTGAAAACATCAACGGTGCCCAGTCATTTGACTTGTGATTCACTGCGACACGGACGGCTGTTGTAAATCAACGTTTAAAGGTAGAGCTCATGGTTGAAGAAAAATCAGAAAGTACGGTCTGTGGCGAAGGCGAGGTTCCGGACAGAGAGGGGCGCTGTGTGATGCCCGAGGTTACCTTCTCGACTTTTGTGATGTCGTTGAACACCTCGGTGCTTTATCACCTCGGTGAACTGCCGGACCCGGAGACCGGTAAAACAGTCTTCAATATCGATCTGGCCCGGCATGCGATTGATACGCTGGTCGTGCTGGAGCAGAAGACAAAAGGCAATCTGAGCGAAGAGGAATCTGAGTTGATGAAAAATATCCTCTACGATGTGAAGATGCGTTTTGTCAATGCGGTCAAGCGTTGATTCACTAAGGATAAGCGCTGCGAGCCAGGTATTATATATAATTTATCCTCCGAGGCTGACTCGTTGAAGTGTCTCCTGGCTCAACCATTGGTTTCTTGCCTGAACTTCAATCAGATACGGGAACTATCCCTGCATGGCTGACCCGGATAAGATTACGCTGCCGGCCCCGGCCAAAGTAAACCTGAGTTTGCATGTGGTAGGCAGACGCGATGATGGCTATCATGAGCTGATTACCCGCATGCAGAAGCTCGATCTCTGCGACTGGCTTGAACTTCAGCCGGGCAGCGGTGATATCGTCTTGAACTGCAGCGACAATAGTCTGCCGGTTGATGAACGTAATCTCGCCGTGCGGGCGGCCCATCGGTTCTTTTCGGCTTATCGAGGCCCAGGCCCGTCCGGGCTCAAGATAGGGCTGGAGAAAAGAATTCCCGTCGCAGCAGGTCTTGGCGGCGGCAGCAGTGATGCGGCCGCCGTTTTGGTGGGACTCAACCAGTTATTTGAGCGGCCGTTTTCAGACAAAGAGTTGGTCGCGCTCGGCCGGCCGCTTGGTGCGGATGTCCCGTTTTTCATTTCAGCTGCGCCCGCGGCGTGTGCCACCGGTATCGGAGATCGGTTGCGGCCGGCGGCGTCGTGCAGCGGCTATTGCTACATCCTGATAAACCCCGGCTTGGCGGTGAGCACCAGGTGGGTCTACGAGCGTTTGCGCATGATAAATAGATTGACAAACAAGTCGAATGAATTTAGACTCTGCGGTTCTCAAAATAGTGTGGGAGACCACTTCTGTGTAGAAGATCTGCACAATGATCTGGAGCGGGTAACCGAGGTGCATTTTCCGGTCATCCGGCAGATCAAAAGAAAATGTATTGAATTCGGTGCGGCGGGAGCTTTGATGTCCGGCAGCGGGCCGACCGTGTTCGGCCTCTTTGCCCAGGAACTGCAGGCCCATCAGGCGCTGCAGGAAATGCGGCGTGAGTTTCCCGAGTCAGATGGCTACCGTATGTTTCTGACGCGGGCGTATACTGGGGCGTAGCCAAGTGGCTAAGGCACCGGGTTTTGATCCCGGCATTCGTAGGTTCGAGTCCTACCGCCCCAGCCAGACAAGGTCCGGCGAGGACCAGCAAAGATCAGCGAACAGCGACATTACCAGACGAGGCGCAGACTCATGGGCAATGTAATGAAAATTTTTTCCGGCAATGCCAATTATACCTTGGCCCAAGAGATTGCCGAGCATCTCGAGTTGACGGTTTCCGAAGCGGAAGTCAGAAAATTCAGTGACGGAGAGATTTTCATTGAAATCAAGGAAAATGTACGGGGAACCGATTCCTATATTATTCAGCCGACCTGTACGCCGGTCAACGATCATTTAATGGAGCTGGTGATTATGGCAGATGCGATGCGGCGGGCGTCGGCGCGGCGCATCACCGCGGTTATCCCATATTACGGTTATGCCCGGCAGGACCGCAAGGTTGCCCCCCGGGTACCGATTTCAGCCAAGGTGGTCGCCGAAATGCTGATGGCCGTGGGTGTTCGGCGGGTGTTGTGCATGGATCTGCATGCCGGTCAGATCCAAGGGTTTTTCAATATACCGGTGGACCATCTCTATGCTGCCCCGGTATTGATTAAATATATCAAAGAGCATTTCGAAAACTTTATCATGATCTCTCCCGATGCCGGAGGCGTCGAGCGGACCAGGGCATTCGCCAAACGGCTCGACTGTGGCCTGGCCATTATCGATAAGCGGCGGGACCGGCCCAACCACAGCGAGGCGATGCATGTGATCGGGGATGTTTCGGGCCAGATAGCCATTTTGCTGGACGACATGGTCGATACGGCCGGCACCCTCTGCAGTGGGGCGGAAACTCTGTTGCGTAACGGGGCCAAGGAGATTCACGCCTGCTGTTCCCATGCGGTCCTGTCAGGACCTGCGGTGGAACGTATTACTGACTCGCCGATCAAGTCACTGGTAGTGACCAACACGATACCGCTGCAGGAAAATGCCCGAGCCTGTGATAAAATTAAAGTACTTTCCGTTTCGGCGCTGCTTGCCGAGGCAATTTACCGTATTCATAACGAGGATTCAGTCAGTTCTTTATTTGTCTAGAACAAAGATAAAAACGATAATTCAGGAAACATCAGGCCATCTGTCAGGCAGCATTGCGCGGCCGCAGAACGGCTGAAGGAGGAAGTATGATAACGAAAGAAATTTCTACATCGGTCAGAAGTGCATTCGGCAAAGGCCCGATGAGAAGGATGCGCGGTGCAGGTAAAACCCCTGGGATTGTATACCGGGGTGGTGGAGAAGCGCTGCCGCTGGAATTTGAAACCAAGGTTCTGCACCAGCATTTGCTCGATATCCAGGGACGCAATGCGGTTATCACCCTGAAGATAGACGACGGTACCGAGAAAAATGTGCTGATTAAGGAAATTCAGACCGATCCACTGAAAGATTCGCTTTACCATGCCGATTTTCTGGAAATCGATCTGGACAAACCCGCCAGGTTCAATGTACCGCTTACCTATGCCGGGAAGGCCAAGGGAGAGGAGTTCGGCGGCCTCAAGCAGATAGAAAAAAGATCGATTGTGCTGGAAGGCAAGCCGCTGACCATCCCCGACGCATGCCAAATAAATATTTCCGGCCTGGCCATAGGTGACAAAATTACTGCCGGCCAGATCAGCCTGCCGGACGGTGTTTCTCTGGTCAGCAATCCAGATATGGTGTGCATCTCGGTTATTGCCCCGTAGCGGCATTAAAAATTATAATCAGTTATTGCAGCCGGTGCTTAAGCGACCGGCAGATAACGCAGATCCGGAAAAGAGGTGCTCTTTTCCGGATTTTCATTTTCGGCTCAGGTAATGAAACAAAAGAGTTTTGCAGTGGTCGGGCTGGGAAACCCTGGAAGCAGGTACGAGTTGACCAGACACAATGTTGGTTTTCTGTTTCTCGACTGGCTGGCAGACCGGCATAAAGCATTGTTTTCCGCAAGCAGATTCCAGGGTGTTACTGCCCGGGCGGTTATTGAAGGCAGAACTGTTCGTATGCTCAAGCCGCAGACCTATATGAACCTCAGCGGCACCTCAGTCGTGCCGTTTATTAATTACTTCGACATCGATCCGCTGGATATGCTGGTGGTACATGACGATATCGATATGCACCCCGGCAGAATCAAGCTGGTCAGCGGTGGCGGGACCGGGGGGCATAACGGCATCAGGTCGATTGTGAAAGAATTGGGAACGCAGGATTTCTTCAGGCTGAAGATCGGTATTGGCAGGCCTGGAAGCGGAGAGACCCATCCGGACATGGAAGTCGATAAATATGTGCTGTCCAGATTGTCTGTATTCGAAATCGAACAGGTGGAAGACTGTTTTGCCCGGCTTGATCAGGGCCTGGCTTATTTGCTGAGCGGTGAAACCGGTCGGGCCATGACGTTGCTCAACGCGATAAAGTAGGTGCGGTCCGCCATATTCTTGCTGATCGAAGCCGGTTGAGAACGAATCGATTGCCTGGAGAAAGGCGCGGGCCTTGATCGATGCGTTTTGTGGTTGCCTGAGGATGGTACGAACCTGATCGGATCTGCGCCTTTGCCAAAAAGTCGGGTAATTTTCGCCAAATTGTGTTACTGTCTATGTCCATCTATCGCTAACCAACGAATATCTCAGAGGGCAAAGACCTGCAGGCTGATTGCGGGCAGGGGTTATGCCCGACAGTTACGAGCCGCCTGCGAATTGCATGAGCCTTGAAAATACGTCGGTGATCGGTGATTCCACACGGATTATGTACGTGAAGCATTATTTTTACCAGGGAGATTTTAGTGTTTACTGAAGGAGACATGGCAGTATACCCGGCTCACGGGGTCGGCGTTATCAGAGCAATAGAGACCCAGCAGGTTGCAGGGATTGATCAGACATTTTATGTTCTTGAGATCATCGGCAACTCTATGAGAATCATGATCCCCACCTCCAGTAGCGAAAATGTGGGACTGAGGTCCATCGTCAACAAGAAGGAGGCTTCCGAGGTCCTTAACATCCTCAGAGACCGGGCAATCGAGGTCGATTCTCAGACCTGGAATCGGCGCTATCGCGAGTATATGGAAAAGATCAAAACCGGTTCGATTTTCGAGGTAGCGGCGGTGTTGCGGGATCTGTTTCTATTGAGTGTGGATAAAGATCTGTCTTACGGCGAACGTAAGATGCTCGATACCGCGAAAGGACTTCTGGTCAGAGAGTTGTCGATAGCCCAGAATGTCGAGGAAGACAAAATCAGCCGCAAGATAGAAAAGATTTTCTCATAATCGATCACCTTAGATTTTTCAGAACATGAATCAACGGCTGTATGGAAAAGCCTTGGTTTAATGAGGATCCGGATACAATTTCGATAACCGTGCCGGAAGCACTGCACGGTGTCCGTCTGGATCAATTTCTCACCCAGAAGATCCCCGAACTGAGCAGATCCCAACTCAGCGCTTCGATCAGGTCGGGGCAGGTAAGGGTCAACAACAAGCTGGTCAAGGCCAGCTACCGCCTGAAAACAGATGACAGTATAAGCGCACAGATCGAGCCTGAATCACCTCCCGGACCACCCCAGCCCCAGAAGATCGAGTTTGGCGTTCTGCATGAAGATCCATCCTTTATCGTCATTGACAAGCCGGCGGGACTGGTCGTACATCCCGGTAGCGGCAATGCCGACCAGACACTGATAAACGGTCTGCTGCACCGTTACTCCGATATCGGTGCTATCGGAGAACCGTTTCGGCCGGGCATCGTCCATCGGCTCGACAAGGACACCTCCGGGGTCATGGTTGTGGCCAGGACCGCAAAAGCACACATCAGCCTCGCCGAACAGTTCAAGAACAGGCGGGTGCGTAAACGCTACCTTGCTCTGGTGCATGGTTCGCTGGAGCGCGACAGCGGTAGAATCGTGGCGCCGATCGGCAGGCATCCGGTGCATCGGCAGAAGATGTCAGTCAGCGAGCAGAATGGCAACTACGCGGCCAGCAGTTGGCAGCGATTACAGCAATTTGAGGCTGGTTTCACTCTGGTGGACGTGCAGATCGAGACCGGAAGAACCCATCAGATACGGGTGCATATGGCCTCCATCGGCCATCCGGTTGCCGGAGACCGGCTCTATGGCCCGAACCGGACTAACAATATGTTTTCGAGGCAGATGCTGCATTCCTGGAAACTGTGTTTTTTTCACCCTGACACGGGAAATGAAATCGAGGTCGAAGCGGATCTGCCTGAAGATTTTGCCTCGATCCTGAGTGATCTGGAGACTGCCTAATGCTGCTTGGCGTCACTGGAACGATTGGCAGTGGCAAGAGCTATGTGGCGGTCAGACTCGGGCGGCTCCTTGGCGCGCCGGTGTTGAGCGCCGATTCAATCTGCCGCGAGCTGCTCGAGAAAGGCCAGCCAGGGTATCTGGCCTTCGTGAGGCAGGGTGGGCAGGCGTATCTGTCCCAGGCCGGAGACATCGATCGCCCCCGTCTGCGCGACGCCGCTTTTCAGGATCAGGGTCTCAGAAGGGTGCTCGAAGAGATTTTGCATCCGCTGGTCCGGCAGCGCCTGAACCAGGCCCGTGTGTCTCTGGCCCCTGATACATGTGCGGTGGCAGAGGTTCCCCTGCTTTTTGAGAGCGGCTGGCAGAGCGACTTCGACTATATCATCTGTGTGTCTGTCTCCCGCGCTAACGCGCTCAGCCGTGTGGCCGAGCGCGACCAGGTGGACCGCACCGAAGTCGAGCGCATAATGGAGATTCAGATGGACCCGGACGAAAAATGCAGCCGTGCCGACCGGGTCATCGACAATGATGGCCCTCAGGCACGGACCGACGCCCAGATCGAGGCTTTGGGCAGGGAATTGAAACCGCATTGCAGCGGTTCAGCAAATTCTTGAAAAAATGGTTAAAATACTTGACACCCACCAGAAGAGCACGTATAAGAAAAATAATTCAATGACGGACTCCCGCCTGAAATGATCAGCAATTAATTCATTCATTCCCTGGAAAACCCAGGCGCTGAAGGCATCTTCAAACGAACTGGCAGTAGTCGTGTTACTGAACATAAATCACTTTTTCAAACCTCAATACCATCCGAATTTTTTATAACACAATCATACACAACAAATTCAGGTCCTCTGCGATGGCTACGGCTTCATTTCCGGCCGCCCATCCGGGTGTGAAGAACGTTGGACGGGTAATTCTTCAGGGCCGTATTTCACAACGTGATCTTGACCACCTGTTGGTCAAATCCATTTAACATTGCTGATTTTTTATTAGGAGAATGCAGGCGTGATGAATCTGGCTGAACTCAAACTCAAAAAGATTGAAGAATTAGTGCAGCATGCCCGGACTTTGAAGGTCGATGGGTACAGTTCCATGCGCAAACAGGAGCTCATCTTCGCAATCCTCCAGGCCCAGGCCGACAAAGAGGGTAAACTGCGCGGCAACGGAGTTCTCGAGATTCTGCCGGATGGATTCGGGTTTCTGCGTGCTCCTGACTACAACTACCTGCCCGGGCCGGATGATATCTACGTCTCTCCATCTCAGATTCGTCGACTCAATCTCAGAACCGGCGATGTGATCGACGGCCTGGTGCGTGCCCCGAAGGAGAGCGAACGTTATTTTGCCCTGCTCAAGGTAGAAAGCGTCAACTTCGATCCCCCCGAAGCGGCCAAGCAGAAGACGCTTTTCGGCAATCTCACCCCCTTGCATCCCGATGAAAAATTCAACCTTGAATGGCAGCCTGACAATTTTTCCATGCGGGTAATGGATATGTTCGCGCCGGTCGGCAAAGGGCAGCGTGGCTTGCTGGTGTCTCCGCCTCGTACAGGTAAGACCGTGCTGATGCAGAAAATTGCCAACTCGATCGTCCGCAATCACAAAGAAGTGTATCTCATCGTCCTGCTTATTGACGAAAGGCCTGAGGAGGTCACCGAAATGCAGCGTAGTGTCAAGGCTGCTGAGGTGGTCAGTTCAACCTTTGACGAACCGCCGCAACGGCATATTCAGGTGGCCGAAATGGTCATTGAAAAAGCCAAGCGACTGGTCGAACACAAGAAAGATGTGGTCATTCTGCTCGATTCGATCACCCGTCTGGCCCGGGCCTATAATACGGTTACTCCGGCCAGCGGTAAAATTCTCTCTGGCGGGGTTGAGGCTAATGCGTTGCACCGTCCCAAACGGTTTTTTGGTGCGGCCCGAAACATCGAAGAAGGTGGCAGCCTGAGCATCCTGGCCACCGCCTTGATCGAAACGGGGTCGAAAATGGACGAGGTGATTTTCGAGGAATTCAAAGGTACCGGCAATATGGAACTGATCCTCGATCGTAAAATGGCCGACCGGCGGATTTTCCCGGCCATCGACATAAGACGTTCAGGGACCAGGAAGGAAGACCTGCTGCTCAAGGAAGATGTCCTGAACCGCATATGGATTCTGCGCAAGCTGCTCGCCTCGATGAACCCGGCGGACGGGATGGAATTTCTGGTTGACAAACTCAGACAGCAGAAAACCAACCAGGATTTTCTCGATTCGATGAACGGCTGATGCGTTTCATTCGCCGCCAGTAAAACCAGATTGAAGCATTCAGAAATTGAATAGACTTGCTTTTTAGCTCTGGTATGGGTATTATGTGGGTCTTTGTTTTATTGAAGCTGCGAACATTTGATCATGAGGCACCCGGAGGGTAAGGTAAGACGATGAAAAAAGATATACACCCCGAATATAAAACCATCACCGCAGAATGCGCCTGCGGCAGTACATTCGAGATCGGATCGGTTCTCCCCGAGTTGAAAGTGGAGATCTGTTCTGCCTGTCACCCGTTTTTTACCGGCAAGCAGAAACTGGTGGATACCGCCGGGCGAATTGAAAAATTCCGCCGACGCTACGCCCAGCATTACGAATCTAAAGATAACGCATAACTCGATCTACCGATACCGTCCACTCAGGAAGGTATCGGATGTGCAGTCCGCAGCAGTGAGTCTCATTGCTGTGGACTTTTCTTTTTGTGCTGCACCGTGCAGGCTCATCTATCTGCCCTAATTGCTTGAGAGAAGTTGTATGCTGGATCGATTCCATGATATCGGAGACCGCCTGGCGGAGCTTGAAGGGCGCCTTTCCGATCCTTCCCTGATCAACAATCAGAAACAGTATCAGGTCCTGGCAAAAGAGCATGCCCAGTTGTCGAGGCTCTCGGAGTTGCTGGAGCGTCACAGCAAACTGGAGCGGCAGATCGCCGAGAACCGGTCCATCACCCATGATGAAACGGAGGATGTGGAACTCCGTGAAATGGCTGGCCTTGAGCTCGATGAGCTGATCGAACAACGCAAGAAGCTGGAAAACGACATCCAGCTCTTCCTGCTGCCCAAAGATCCCAACGACGACAAGAATATTTTCCTGGAAATCCGGGCCGGAACCGGCGGTGATGAAGCTGCGCTTTTTGTTGGTGATTTGTTCAGAATGTACAGCCGGTATGCCGAGTCGATGAACTGGCGGGTTGAAGTGATGAGTTCGAGTCCGCTTGGTATCGGCGGTTTCAAGGAATTGATCGCCATGATCAGCGGAGAGCAGGTCTATTCCAAACTCAAATTCGAGAGTGGCGTTCACCGGGTGCAACGCGTCCCTGAGACCGAGGCTCAAGGCAGAATCCATACCTCGGCGGTCACTGTTGCAATTCTCCCCGAAGCGGATGAAGTCGATCTGGATATCGATATGAACGAGTTGAAATTCGATGTCTACCGCTCCTCGGGCCCCGGCGGACAGAGTGTGAACACAACCGATTCAGCGGTGCGGATCACACACCTGCCGACCGGCCTGGTGGTCACCTGTCAGGATGAGAAGTCGCAACACAAGAATAAAGCCAAGGCTCTGACGGTATTGCGTGCCCGCCTGTTGGACCAGCTCGAACAGGAGCGCCACGACCAGATCTCCCAGGATCGTAAGAGCCAGGTCGGAAGTGGTGATCGTAGCGAGCGCATCAGGACCTATAACTTTCCCCAGGGAAGGCTCACCGACCATCGCATCAACCTGACGCTCTACAAACTCGAGTCGATAATGAACGGCAAGCTCGATGAGGTCATTGTGCCGCTGAACCTGCATGATCAGGAAGAAAAGCTCAAGCGCGTCAGGTAATGGTATCGGTGTCTATCGGAGTTTATTGAGGGGGAGCCTGGCAATGAAGGACAGGCAGGATCAGCGGCTCATTGTCGACATCCTGCAGGAAGCCGCGGCGGCACTGGAAGGGGCCGGCATCGAATCTGCCCGCAGCGAGGCTGAACTGCTGCTTGGATACTGTCTCGAGAAAACCAGAACGGCGCTTTATCTGGCCGGAAATCAGTGTTTGAGCGGCTCAGAGTGTCAGCGCTTCAGCGAGCTGATCAAGCGCAGGCTGCAGCGCGAGCCGGTGGCCTATATAACCGGGGAGCGCGAGTTCTTCTCGCTGAATTTTCTGGTCACGCCGGCTGTGTTGATTCCGAGGCCGGAAACGGAATTTCTGATAGAATCTGCACTGGCCCGGAGAAACCGGGATCTGCCGCCGGGCCCCATCCTGGATCTGTGTTGCGGCAGCGGGGTTATCGCTATTGTGCTGGCCCGGGAACTCGGCCGCTCAGTTGTGGCGCTCGATATCTCAGCCGAGGCTCTCGCCATCGCCAGACAGAACGCGGTCAGGCATAAGGTAGCGCAACGGGTGGCGCTGGTTCAGGGAGATCTGAGCTGCTGTTTCTCAGGTGCGTCTCCCTTTTCACTGGTGGTCAGCAACCCGCCCTATGTCTGCAGGGAAGATATCGAACAGCACCTCGAACCCGAAGTCAGCGGTTATGAACCGCATCTTGCTCTCGATGGCGGCTCTTCCGGGTTGGACCAGATAGAGCAGATCTGCTCTTTGCTGCCCGCACTGCTGTGTCCGGGAGGCGACTGTTTTATCGAGATTGGCTGTGCTCAGGGAGATGCGCTCAGGTCTCTTTTGGATGACAGCGTGAGACAGCAGATATTTGCACCGGTAACGATTCTGCTGGATTATTCTGGAAGGGACCGGGTCGCTCATATCAGGCGAACCATGAATGATCAGACCACGTAGCTGCGAGTTATGGAAAAACTTGTCATAGAGGGAGGCAGAGCGCTGCAGGGAACGGTGCCCATCAGCGGCGCCAAGAATGCTGCCCTGCCGCTTATCGCGGCCACCCTGCTGGCACCGGGAACCCATGTTCTGAAAAATGTTCCCGATCTGCGTGATACCAGGACCATATTGTCACTGCTTGGTGAACTTGGCGCAACCTGGCGGCGGGAGGGCTCGACCCTTTTCATAGAATGTACCGATATCGCCTATGCAGAGGTATCTTACGACCTGGTAAAGACCATGCGCGCTTCGGTGCTGGTTCTTGGGCCGCTGCTCGGTCGGCTGGGCCGGGCGAAGGTTTCGATGCCCGGGGGCTGCGCCATCGGGGTGCGGCCTATAAATTTTCATATTGCCGGTTTTGAGCGGTTCGGGGTGAGATGCAATCTGGAACATGGCTATGTGGAAGCAATAAGCGACGGCAGGCTGCAGGGTACAACGATTCACTTTGATTTCCCGTCTGTCACCGCTACTGAAAACCTGCTGATGGCCTCCGTGCTTGCCAAGGGCACAACCATTCTGAAAAATGCGGCCCGAGAACCGGAGATCGCCAATCTGATCGATATGCTCATCCATATGGGCGCTGACATCGAGGGCAGGGGAAGTGACCAGATTACCATCACCGGCGTCTCACATCTGCATGGTGCAGAAACCGAAATCATTCCAGATCGTATAGAAACAGGAACCTACCTGATTGCCGTGGCAGCAGCAGGGGGATCAACCACGGTGAGCAACTGCCAGCCCAAGCATCTTCCGGCGCTGCTCGACAAGCTCACCGAGGCCGGGGCCGATATCAACACCTCAGAGCGCTCGATTACCATTGGTATGGACCCGGACAGGCGGTCGCGGCTCAAGGGCGTCGACATCAAAACCATGGTCTATCCCGGTTACCCGACTGATCTGCAGGCTCAGTTCATGGCTCTGATGAGCTTGAGTTCCGGAATATGCGTGATCAAGGAGACGATTTTCGAAAATCGCTTTATGCATGTGGCTGAACTGCGGCGGATGGGAGCCAGAATTCAGATTGAAGGCAATTCAGCGGTTGTCAGCGGACGGGGACCTGATGGCCTGAGCGGGGCCCGGGTCATGGCTACCGATTTACGGGCCAGTTCTTCTCTGGTTATAGCCGCTCTGGCAGCTTCGGGCCGCACCGAAATTTCACGAATCTATCATCTCGAACGGGGCTATGAGAATCTGGTGGCCAAATTGACCGGGCTCGGAGCGCGGGTCTGGAAAGAGAGAGAATAACAGATCAATCGTCACTTTCCTCAGGCAGTCGAAGACCAAAGCAGGTTCTGCCATCTTCAGACTGCTCTAAAGTAATCGAGCCATTGTGCGCCTCGATAATCTGTTTCACAATCGCAAGCCCCAGTCCGGTGCCGTCTGCACGGGTGGTGAAAAACGGCTCGAAGATCTTTTTCTGGTCCGTGCTGCTGATGCCGCTGCCGTTGTCACAGACTTTGATAAGACTGTGGTGCCGCCCGTTTATCGGATCAATCGAGGTAGCGCTGATCTGCAGATGTTCATGGCCTTTCGGGCAGAACGGCAGGGCGTTGAGGATGAGTTGGGAGATCACCGAGAAGAGCTGCTTCTCATCTCCCCAAACACGAAATTTGGGCTCGACCTCGATGGCGACCTCGCAGGACGAGGGCCAGCGCCGATCGGCCCGGCAGACCTGGAGCACATCCTGCAAACAGTGAAGTAAATAAAACCAGTCTCGGTCGAGGTTCTCAGGTCGGGCGAACTTGAGAAAATTGGTGATGGTGTTGGCCAGCCGGTCTGATTCCCGGATGATTATTTTGGTCAGTTCATAGTTGGCCAGATCCCGACTGCCGCGCTGGCTGAACTCTTCCGCCAGAACCTGAGCCGAGCCCGATATTGCGGCCAGCGGATTTCTGAAGTCGTGGGCGATGGAGGCACTCATCATGCCTATCGCAGCCAGTTTCTCCGCCTGTCTCATCTGGGCTTCTAAACGTTCTATTTCGCTGATGTCTTTGAGAGTGATGATGGTGATGTCGTCTTCGGGGGACCGGTCGTTCTCGGCAAGCCCCTGTTGATGGTGGAGTGCGGTATGGGCATAGCCGAGCCGTATCTTCTGTTTGTCCTTGCGCTCGAAATCGCAGGCGTTTCTGAACGAGTGGCTGTGTATATCGAGGCCTGGAAACAGTTTTTCCAGTTCCAGCCCGATTATCTCCGCAGGCGGATAACCGGTTATGCCTGCGGTGGCGTTGTTTGCTGAAGTAATGATCCGGGAGCCGTCCACGGTAATGATACCGGTGGTTATATTTTCGAAGATTCTTTTGTAGAGCAGCGAGAGCCGGTCGAACTCATCCTTGGTGCTGGACAACTCCCTGGTGGTTGAGCGCAGCATCGAGCCGAACATCGCACTGATAAAGGCGGCTAGAAAAAAACTCAGTCCTTTGGTGGCGAACTCGTTGGAGATATTTAATAAATCAAGGGTTTGTACCGAGCGTATATGGAGAATGTAATCGGGCAGAAATTCGAAAAACTCCAGTGCCAGGACAAGCGCATAGAGACAGGTCGATGAGGCTGCACCGATCAGCCCGCCCTTGAAGGGGATCAGCAGGCCGCCGGAGATAATCGGGAAAAAGTAGACCGCAGAAAATATGGAGTAGGATCCGCCGGTCAGGTAGACCAGCACCGAGGCGAAGACTGCATCGAGCAGGGTCTGGATAAAACCGAAGCGGCGATAGTTGCCGTCTGACTGCAGCAGGGTAAAAGCTGAAATAATGGTGGTCAAATAGACGATCAGAGTAAAGAGGACCAGCAGGCTGGGCGGCATGACGATGGCTTCGAACCGCTCATCGAGCAGGACCAGGCTGATCACCATGATCAGCGTATATAAAACGATGCGCAGCAGCAGCAGCCAGAAGAGCTGCTGCTTCATCAGATCACCAAGTGTTACTTGGCTGTCTGCTCTGGGCAGGATGAAAAAAGGCATCGGGGAGCCTAGAGTCCGTATTTTTTAGCTTTGTAGCGCAGGGACCGGAAACTCACGCCCAGGAGTTCGGCGGCCTTGGTCTTGGAGTTGCCGCTCTGTTCGAGGGCGTGTTCGATCAGACGTTTTTCCAGATCGGCGATTACATTTTCCAGCCCTCGTTCGTACAACTCCGCCTCATCAGCAGCTGCGACAAAAGCCGTCGAGCTGATATTTGCGTTAGTCCGGGACTGGAGCGCTCCGGTCAGGGACAGATTCTCCGGTAAAATGATATTGGACGTCTCCAGTGCAACTCCGCGCTCGATGATATTTTCCAGTTCCCGGACGTTGCCGGGAAAATCATAACCCATCAGTACTTCAAGCGCGTAGGAGGAGATCTCCCTGATCTCTTTGCCCAACAGCGTAGAGTACTTCTTCAGGAAGTGCTCCACCAGCAGCGGTATGTCGCTCTTTCGTTCTCGCAGCGATGGTACTCTGATCGGCACTACCGCCAGCCGGTAAAAGAGATCCTCCCGAAATCGCCCGGCCTGGATTTCCTCTTCGAGAATTCTATTGGTCGCGGCGATGATGCGAACCTGGATCGACAGGTGCTTGGTACCGCCCACCGGTTTTACCTCGCGTTCCTGGAGCACCCGCAATAGTTTGGTCTGTATAATAGGCGTCAGTTCGCCGATCTCGTCCAGGAAAGCGGTACCGTTGTTGGCTTCCTGAAACAGGCCGTGCTTATCTGAAATAGCCCCGGTAAAGGCTCCCTTGACATGACCGAAGAGCTCGCTTTCCATCAACTCTTCCGGGATGGCGCTGCAGGTGATCGGTACGAAGGGATGGCCGTGGGCATTGCTGCGCTGGTGAATCGCCTGAGCCACCAGTTCCTTGCCGGTTCCGGATTCGCCGTAAATCAGCACATTGGCAGGCGTTGGGGCGATCCTGGTGATCATGTCGAAGATCTTCAACATCTCCTTGCTTTTACCGATAATGTGCGGGAAAAGCTGTCCGGCCTGCTGGGATTTTACTGATGAATCGTTGCGCTTGGTGGCAGAATGGATGACCGATTTAATCTCATCGACATTAAAAGGTTTGGAAATATAGTCATAAGCCCCGCTTTTCATGGCCTGGACTGCATCGTTGGGTGAAGCGAAGGCGGTGATCATGATCACCGGCACATCTTCATCATGATCCTTGATGCGTGCCAGCAACTCAAGCCCGCTGATCCCCGGCATACGGATATCGCTGACCACCAGATCGACCGGCGACTTCTGGATCAATTCGAGGGCCTGATCGCCGTCCTGAGCGGTAAAGACCTTATAACCCTCTTTGACCAGCAGGATTTTCAGAAACTCCCGCATGCTCTTTTCATCATCGACAATTAAGATTGTATTCATATCCCTGGTGAAGTAGTGGTTCTTGAGATTGGTAATGTCCTGCCGCGCGACTGCCGATCAAATTCCGGCGACCCTGAAGCACCTTTGCAGCAACTCAGTTATTGTATCCTAATATTTTTGAATAAGCCAATCATCTTAGACACTTTTATATCCTCTTAGAAGGTGCGCCCAGCGCTGATTGCCTGCGTCCGTTGAGATCCTTGATTCGTCGACATCCGTTTTATTTGAGAAAACCGGGTTGGTTAACTGCAGCCGAATATCCGCGCCGGGTCGAGCTAGATATTGCAAAAAGCGGTGGCAGATGGTAAGCAGACCTGTGCCGAAAAGCCGCCCCGGCCAGATCAAAACCTAGAAGAAACCGCAATGGAAAAAAAGGCCGATTCATTCGAAGACCAGCCGCTGACTGAACACCTCAGGGAATTGCGTAGTTGTCTGATTTATTCTTTCGCGGCAATATTTATCGGTTTCTGTTTATCCTATCTCGTTATTAAACCGATTGGCGTCTGGTTCTTCAAACCGCTTACTGAAGTGCTGCCCGAAGGGACAAGCCTGATTTTCACCTCCTACCAGGAAGGCTTTTTTTTTATCTAAAACTTGCCCTGGTATGCGGGATTCTGTTGGCCAGCCCGGTTATTTTCTACCAGATCTGGCGTTTTGTCGCCCCAGGCCTCTATCGGCATGAACGGCGGGTGATAGTGCCGTTCACCTTGATTTCCACGATCTTCTTCGTCTCCGGCGCCGCCTTTGGTTATTTCCTGGTGTTTCCTCCTGCCTTCAAATTTCTGGTGGGGTACAACAACGATTTTCTTACTTCGCTGCCTGCGGTCAGTGAGTATTTTTCCCTGGCTCTGCGGCTTCTTATCGCCTTCGGGTTGATCTTCGAGATGCCGGTGATGATGGTCTTTCTGGCCAAGGCCGGGCTGGTTTCCGTATCGTTTTTGAACCGCAATCGCAAATATGCGATTCTGATCAATTTCATAATTGCCGCAATTCTGACGCCGACTCCGGACATCGTCAACCAAATGATGATGGGCGTACCCTTGCTGGTGCTCTATGAAGTGAGCGTGCTGGCGGTCTGGTTCTTCGGCCGCAAGCCGTTTACCGGCTTTGTCCAGAGACACTAAAACAAGGTGCAGTGCCTGGATTTCTCTTTCATTCTGCATTAGAGTGAGATACCAAAACATGCCCAATTGATGTCGCGGCCTGCCTGGCTGAGGCTGTCAGTTTGTTTATCGAAGGCAGTCGTTGAAATTGCTGCTGTTCAGCTGTTGAAGATTGTTCTGAATTGTTTAACGGGAGAATACAAATGAGTACAGATGCACTGTTTGAAAAAGCACTTGCGGTGGGAAGGCCTCCGACCGTCAGGAAATTATTTCCCCATTCACGGGCTCTGCTGGTCAGCGGCAAGGTGATCGACCGGGCTCTTCGGAAAAAGGGTCAGGCCATGACCATGGCCGCCAACGGCAGGAATTTTTTCGTCATCCGCGGAGCCCTTATGGCTGCCCAGCGCGCCAATGCCGCCTTGATCGTCGAGATTGCCAAGTCGGAGTCCAACTATTGTCCGGTAAACTTCTTCAATATTGCCCGCCTGGTGGACGGGGCCTGCAACGAATTGGGCATCACCATTCCGGTGGCGGTTCACGCCGACCATTACGGGCTCAAGTCACCTGCTGATATCGAAGCCGCCAAGATCGAGATCCCGACCCTGTTTGAAGCGGGCATCACCTCGATTGCGGTGGATGCCTCGCATATGCCTGACGATCTCAACCTGCTCACTAACCTTGAACTGAACCAATTTATCCCTTTCTGGGCAGGGCTTGAAACCGAGGTGGGTGAAATCAAGGGGAATCAAGGGCTGTCCACCGTCGATGATGCCGGTTTTCTGATCAAAGGACTCAACGCCCATGATATTTTCCCTGACTGGATTGCGCTGAACAACGGATCCGCGCACGGCATCGAGGCAAGCGGTGAAGGTATCCAGGTCGAACTCACCGCAGAGATCCATCAGAGCCTGGAGGCCTACCATGTTTCGGGAGCCCAGCACGGTACTTCGGGAAACAGCTCCGAACGTCTTCGTCAGATCGCCTCACGTACCCGCACTACCAAGGCCAATGTCGCAACTGCGCTGCAGATGGTATCCTGGGGCGTAGAAGTGAACGACTACGGCAACGCGATTATCGACGAGAGCGGCAATTTCAAGAAGGTGGCGGGCGAGGGCGTCAGTGAAGCGGTATGGTCGAAAATGACCGCACTGGCTGAAAAAAACGGCTGGTCAGGCGGCGATTTCAAGAACCTGAATCTACCGATCGATAACTGGCTGATGGGCCAGCCGGCCCAGGTGCGGGAGCGGATGGCGGCCCGGGTCGAGGATTTTGTTTACACGATGCTGGTCTCGGTTTTCAATGCCGAAAACAGCGCGCCGCTGGCTCTGGAACTGCTGGTTGAAGCCGGTTCCTGCGATGTCGGCACCACGGCCGAACGTATCGAAGACCCGCAGCAGTGGACTAGAGAAAAAATCATCGAACGGGCCAAAACCCTTGACACCGACAAGGGACCCAAAGGTGATTTTGACGACTGATCGGAGTCCCCAGTACCTTTCGATGAACTCTCTTGCGCCCTGCTCTGGGGAGTTCATTTTTCCCACTCAAGGACCCACGTTTTTATGAAAACTATTCTTGTAACCGGTGCGGCTGGCTTTATCGGCGCCCATCTGACCCAGCGACTCACCGCCCGCAACATCACCGTGGTGGGGCTTGATAACCTCAACGACTACTATGATCCTCAGCTCAAAAGAGACCGGATGGCGGCACTTGCTCAGGGGGAGAGATTCATTCACGAGCAGGCTGATCTGGCCGATCGTGAGGCGTTGACAGATCTGTTCTCCAGGTATCGTTTCGATGCGGTGGTCAACCTGGCGGCCCAGGCAGGGGTGCGCTATTCCCTGATCAACCCGCATTCATACGTGGACACCAATCTGGTCGGCTTTGTCAACATACTGGAAGGCTGCCGCCATAACGGCGTCAAACACCTGGTCTATGCCTCATCGAGTTCGGTGTACGGGGCCAACACCAATATGCCGTTTTCGGTACATGACAACGTCGATCATCCGGTGTCGCTTTATGCCGCTTCCAAGAAGGCCAACGAGTTGATGGCCCACACCTACAGTCATCTCTATGGGCTGCCGACCACCGGGCTGCGGTTTTTCACCGTATACGGTCCCTGGGGCAGGCCGGATATGGCGCTTTTTCTGTTCACTAAAGCGATGCTGGCTGGTGAACCGATCAGCGTCTTCAATCATGGTAACATGGAGCGGGACTTTACTTATATCGACGATATTGTCGAGGGTGTGGTCAGGGTGATTTTCAAAATCCCCCAAGCCGACCCGGCCTGGAGCGGCGCTACGCCCGATCCTGCGACCTCGTATTGTCCCTATCGGGTTTACAATATCGGCAACAACAACAAAGAAAAACTGCTGCGCTATATCGAGGTACTCGAGGATTGTCTCGGGGTAACCGCAGAGAAACAATTTCTTGATATGCAGCCGGGTGACGTGCCGGCTACCTATGCCGATGTGGATGATCTGGCCCGGGATTTCAACTACCGCCCCAATACCACGCTCGAGCACGGCATTTCACGTTTTGTGGCCTGGTATAAGGACTACTACAATCTCTAGGACAGGCGAAGCAAATGATCTGACGCCCGGTGCGACCGCATCCGCTGTCACACTTATTTGTTCATCAGAAGCAGTGCTGCTTCGGTGATAGAAACGGAGTTGATCGAGCTGTTGCGCCACAGGGTTTTCTGAGGCCCGTGTTCGAGGAAACGGTCGGGGTGAGCCAGCAGGCTGGTTTTTATGTTTGACAGACCGCAACGGCTGAACAATTCCAGCACCGCACTGCCAAAACCGCCCTGGCGAACGTTGTCTTCCACGGTCACCACGCGTCCGGTCACAGCTGCCCAGTCACAGATCAGTTCTTTGTCCAGCGGTTTGATGAAGCGGGGATTGAGCACCGCTGCATCGATGCCGAGTTTTTCGAGACCGATAGCAGCGCGCAGGGCCGGATGAACCCGGTTGCCGATGGGCAGCAATAGAATATCCGACCCCTCCCGGAGCAATTCGCCTCGACCGATCTCAATACGTTGAAGCTGGTCAGCGAGTTCAACATTTTCTCCGCTGCCCCTGGGGTAGCGGACCACAGACGGGCCGCGATGGTTGATTGCGGTAAAGAGCATGTGCTGTAATTCCGCTTCGTCCTTGGGAGCCATCAGGATGAGGTTGGGGACAACCCGTAGAAAGGACAGATCGAAGACCCCGTGGTGGGTCGGCCCGTCGGCACCGACCACACCGGCCCGGTCGATGGCCAGGGTGACCGGCAGATTAGGAATACAGACATCGTGGATGATCTGATCGTAGGCGCGCTGGAAAAAGGTGGAATAGATTGCCACCACCGGATGCAGTCCCTCGCTGGCCAGCCCGGCCGCAAAGGTGACCGCGTGCTGTTCGGCGATGCCGACATCGAAAAAACGATCGGGGTAGGCCTGGGCAAAACTGCCCAGGCCGGTACCGGTCACCATCGCCGCTGAAATGGCCACCACATTTTTATTGGTTCTACCAATTCTGGTGAGGGTATCGCCGAAGACCCTGGTATAGCTGACGGGGCCCCCGCCGTTGGATTTTGTTTTTCCGCTGCCCGGTTCGAACGGTCCGATTCCGTGGAAGGTGCCGGGGTCTTTTTCGGCCGGCTCATAGCCCTTGCCTTTGGTGGTCAGCACATGTATCAGCACCGGTCCCTGGTGGGTGTCCCGCACCGTTTCAAAGGTATCGATCAGATCTTCGAGACTGTGGCCGTTGAGCGGCCCGATATAGTCGAACTTGAGTGCTTCGAAGAGCATGCCCGGGGTGAAGAAACTCTTGAAACTTTCTTCACTTTTTTTCAGCACTGTAAGAATATTCTCGCCGACATTGGAGAGCTGCCCGAGGCGGTCCACCAGGTGGTCTTTCAGGCGCCGCATGGTTCTGCCGCTCAATTTCCGGCTCAGAAAACTGCTCAGAGCTCCGACATTGGGCGAAATCGACATCTCATTATCATTTAGGATGACGATCAGATCCTTGTTGATGTGACCAGCCTGGTTCAGGGCCTCAAAGGCCATGCCGGCAGTCATCGAGCCATCGCCGATAACCGCAATCGAGCGGGCCGGGTCCTGTTTGAGATTCTTAGCCAGCGCCATTCCGAGCGCCGCGGAAATCGAGGTGGATGAATGACCGGTCTCGAATGCATCATACGGGCTTTCGCTGCGTTTGGGGAAACCGCTTATGCCCTGATACTGCCGGAGGGTGTGAAACTCAGCCTGCCGGCCGGTGATCAGCTTGTGGGCGTAGCTCTGGTGTCCGACATCCCAGATCAGTTTGTCCTCGGGGGTGTTGAAAACGTAGTGCAGAGCAAGCGTCAGTTCGACAACGCCGAGACTCGGCCCCAGGTGCCCGCCGGTTTGTGAGACCGACTTTATCAGGAACTGTCTGATTTCTTCGGCAAGCGAACTCAGTTCCGGGATCTGCAGACTCCTGATATCCTCAGGACTGGAAATGGAATCGAGCAGGGAACTGCTGGTTGGTGCTGGTGACGGCGGCATTAACATTATATTCACGATTGAGCTGGTTTAAGATTTGCTATACCATAATCAATAATTGATTCTAATAAACCTCAATCTGCAGAAAATGGCGGAGATACATGGCTGACGGTGGTTTATGCTGCAGGAGAAGCGCTCTCAGTGGGTTCTCGCGTAAATATAGTCGGCCAGATCAGCCAGAGGTGTGGCTCTGTCGCCCAGAGGGCTCAGGGCGCTCTTAGCGTCGTCGACGGCTTGTCGAGCAAGATGTCTGGATTTGTCGATGCCGAAAAAGGCGGGATAGGTGGCTTTGCCACGCTGTTGATCCACACCCGCGGTCTTGCCGAGCTGCTCGGTGGTGGCGGTGGCGTCGAGTAAGTCGTCGACGATTTGAAAGGCGAGACCGATTGCGGTGCCATAGGTGCTCAGGCATTTCAGCTGGGGCTGGCCAGCCCCGGCCCCGATCCCCCCGGCTTCGAGACAGCAGCGGATCAGGGCACCGGTTTTGCTGCTGTGGATGGTCTGCAGTTTTTCAAAGGGCAGCTCACTGTTTTCACCGGCAATATCGAGGGCCTGACCGCCGGCCATACCCTCAGCACCGGCTGCCCGGGCGATCAGATTGATAATGCGCAGCTGGGCTTCGGGCGCCAGTTCTATGATCGGGGTGGAGAGCAGCTCGAAGGCAAAGGTCAGCAGCGCGTCGCCGGCCAGAATAGCCCCCGCTTCGCCGAAGACCATATGATTAGTCGGCCGGCCCCGGCGCAATTCATCGTCATCCATCGCCGGCAGATCGTCGTGGATCAGGGAGTAGGTGTGAATACACTCGATGGCGCAGGCCACCGGTACCAGTGCTTCGAGCAGGCGGGGATCGTCGCTGACTGCCTCGGCGGCGGCCAGACAGAGCACCGGCCTGATCCGCTTCCCGCCGACGAAAAGGCTGTAGCGCATGGCCTCGATATGGTCGCTGAATGGGCCATGCGCCGCAAGCATCAGCCGCTCGAGCCCGGACTCTACAATCTGCTTTTTATCACGCAGATAGACTTCAATCTTCATCGGGCTCTTCGTCAAACGGCTCAGCCTCGAGTCGCCCGCTCTTGTCGAGCAGGATTTCGACCTTGGTTCTGGCCTCGTTCAGCCTGGCGTTGCAGAACTCGGTCAGTTTGATGCCTTCGTCGAATTTTTTCAGACTGGCTTCCAGACTCAGCTCGCCGTCTTCGAGTTCTTCGGTTATTTTCTCGAGGCGGGCAAGGGCGCTTTCGAATGTTTTCTTGGCCATGATATCTTCCGGATCTGCCAGGTCGAATCTGGCAAACTATAAATTGCTGCACCGATTGAAAAAGCGATGTAGCTGATTATACTGGTCGCAGAATATAGTATACCACTCAACTGATGTGCAACAAATGATTCATAACGGTTTCAGCGGCTTTTGCTGCAGCACGCAGCGGTCTGCGCGATGGAATAGGGTGCGGTTCAAATGCAGGAGAGCATAATTCTGTTCTGCAGCTGGCTGCAGAATGAAAAAGGCTACTCGGACCACACGGTATCGGGTTACCGCCACGATCTGCTCGAATTCACCGAAACACTCAAAGATCAGAGCAGGCCGGAGCAGATCGGCTCCAGTGATATCCGAACTTTCGTCATTGGGTTGCACGGCCGCAACGGTCCAGCCACTGTGGCCAGAAAGTTGTCCGCCCTGCGTTCCTATTTCAGGTTTCTGCTGCGCGAAAATCGTTTGGACCAGGATCCTTCAGCGGGCATCATCGGACCCAAGCTGGCCCGGACGATACCCAATTTTCTGACGGTGGATCAGGTCTTTCAAATGCTGGAAGCTCCCGCTCCCCAGGATACTTTCGAAAATCGTGACAGAGCCATTCTGGAACTGCTTTATTCCACTGGAATACGGGTTGCGGAACTGGTTTCAGCCGATCTTGACGATCTTGATTTGGCCAGCGAAATGCTTAGGGTGGTGGGCAAAGGAAACAAGCAGCGGCTGGTTCCGGTCGGGCGTCCAGCGCTTGAGGCGATCAGGCAGTATAAGCCTGAACGCACCAAACTGATCCTGGGCAGGCTCGAGCGTGGCCGGAAGGTTGCTGATAAGGCGCTGTTTCTGAACAATCGCGGTGGCAGGCTGACGACCAGAAGTGTGGAACGGTTCGTTGCCAAATACGGTCACAGGGCAGGGCTTCAGCAACCGGTGACGCCGCACGCACTGCGCCACTCGTATGCCACCCATTTGCTCGAGATGGGTGCCGATCTGCGTTCGGTTCAGGAACTGCTGGGGCACGCCAGCCTGTCCACAACCCAGAAATACACGCATTTGACCATTGACCACATCACCAAGGTCTATGACGAATCCCACCCACTGGGAGACAGCAGGAAAAAAAACAGGCCTTAAGATGAGCCCAATTTTTCCCACTATTACGGAGCAGCATTCCATGTCCATACGTTCAACCACAATCTTGTCAGTGCGCCACAAGGGCCAGGTCGTTGTCGCCGGAGACGGCCAGGTCTCGATGGGCAACACGGTAATCAAGCACAATGCCAGAAAAGTAAGGCGCCTTTACCACAATAAGGTGATCTGTGGATTTGCAGGGGCCACGGCCGATGCCTTTACGCTTTTCGATAAGTTCGAGATCAAACTGGAACAGTACAATGGGGACTTGATGCGGGCGGCCGTAGAACTCTCCAAGGATTGGCGTACGGATCGGATGCTCAGGCGGCTGGAAGCCATGCTGATAGCAGTCGACCAGGATCACTCATTGCTGATTTCAGGCACCGGGGACGTAATCGAGCCGGACACCGGTGTGCTGGCCATTGGCTCGGGAGGCCCTTTTGCCCATGCCGCAGCACTGGCCCTGGTGGAAAAAAGTGATCTTGAAGCCGAAGAAATCTGCACCACGGCAATGAAAATTGCCGGGTCAATCTGCGTATTTACCAACCAATCAATCACTGTTGAAAAATTATGAAAGACATGCAGGCTCTGACGCCGCCTGAAACCGTGGCGGCGCTTGATAAATATATTGTCGGCCAGGGTGATGCCAAGCGTTCCGTGGCCATCGCTTTGAGAAATCGCTGGCGCCGCAGGCAGGTTCCTTCTCCGCTCAGAGAGGAGATCGCCCCCAAAAACATCATTATGATCGGTCCGACCGGCGTGGGCAAGACGGAGATCGCCAGGCGCCTGGCTTCACTGGCCCAGTCGCCGTTTTTAAAGATCGAGGCCTCCAAGTTCACCGAAGTCGGCTATGTCGGCCGCGATGTCGAATCGATGATCAGGGATCTGGTCGAGATCGCGATAAACATGGTCAAAACCGAGGAGAAGCAGCGGATTCAAGGCATCGCCGAAGCCAGTGCCGAAGACAAGGTTCTCAACCTGCTGCTGCCGCCATCCCCTGATGCCGCCAGTCCGCTGTCTGATTCAGGTCCGGACGGATCGAAATCCTTTACCATCGTATCCCGGGGGGACGGCAATAAGTTAGCGTCCCAGGAGCATGAGGGATCTACCCGGGAAAAAATCAGGAAGATGCTGCGGGAAGGTAAATTCGATTCGCGCGAACTCGAGCTCGAACTCGAAGAGTCCAAATCCATGCCGATGGTTGAGATCATGACCACTTCGGGAATGGAAGATATGCAGTCGAACCTGCAGGATGCCTTCAGCAAGATGTTTCCGAGGAAGAAAAGAGAAAAGAAACTGAAGGTGCCCGAAGCAATGGAGGCGCTCAAACAGCAGGAGATGGAACGCCTGGTGGATATGGACAAGGTTCACAAGGAGGCACTCAAGCGCACCGAAGAATCGGGCATCATATTTCTCGACGAGATTGACAAAATCGCTTCCAGGCATGGCGGAGCCCATGGCCCAGATGTCTCGCGCGAAGGGGTGCAGCGCGATCTGCTGCCGATCGTCGAGGGTGCCACGGTGACCACCAAGCACGGCATGGTCAAAACCGACCACATATTATTTATTGCCTCCGGGGCATTCTATGTCAGCAAACCGTCGGATCTGGTACCGGAGCTGCAGGGCCGCTTTCCGATCAGGGTCGAGCTTCAGTCGCTTGGCAAGGATGAGTTCGTGCGCATTCTCACCGAGCCCGAGAATGCCCTGACTAAGCAGTATATTGCACTGATGGAGACCGAGGGCATCACCCTCAGCTTTGAGGACGAGGCTATCGAGGAGATGGCCCGCATTGCGGTGGAAGTGAACGAGCGCACCGAGGAAATTGGCGCGCGGCGGCTGCATACCATTATGGAGCGAGTACTGGATGAGCTCTCCTTTGATGCCTCACAGAAAGAGGCGGCACGCTTTGTGGTTACCGCCGATTATGTCCGCGCCCAGCTGCAGGATATCGTCGATGACCAGGATTTGAGCCGCTTCATTCTCTAAAGCAGCTGCAACTCGACTGGTTCGGGGATGGTAGACCGGCTTATGAGCGGCAAGGTGGCCGAGCGCAAAAGCCAGCTGAACACTAAAGCAGAAGGATACTCTGCCCCTTACAGATTAATGGGTCTGCTGCTTGAAGGAGCGTTTGCGCTGCATCGGTTCAAGTACCGTCTTGGTATAAGTCAGCGGGTCGTAGCCGAAAAGTTCAGCCACGCTTATATTCATCTCACGACACGGTTTCACGGTCAGATCTTTGTTGATATCCACATCGACCTCGCCCTCGCCGGCAAAGTGCAGGGTGATCGAAAACGGGCAACTGCCGTGGTAACTGAAGAGCAGCTCTTTCAACTCTTCCAGGCGGAGCCGGGTTATCGAATCCGCTTCCAGCCGCGCATGAATCCCGAAGGTGTATTTCTGAAGGGCTTCGGGCAGCAGATCGATCTCCTCGGCGATAATTTTTTGGCCCTGTTCGCTTTTCTGCACGGTTCCGCGGACAATCACCGGATCAGGGCTGTTGAGCAGGTGATAGCATGAGGCGTAGGTTTCTGGAAATACCATGACCTCGATGGTCTCTAAAATATCTTCCAGGACTACGAAGGCCATCGGCTCGCCGCGCTTGCTTTTCAGTTCCTTGCAACTCCTGATCAGCCCACCGACCCGGACCGGCTGTCCTTCATTGAAGTTTCTCAGGTTGACGATATCCGAGTCGGCGATGGTTCTGATTTCGGGCAGCGCGTTTTCCAGCGGGTGGCCGGTAATGTAGAAGCCCACCGTTTCCTTTTCGTACATCAGTTTTTCGCGCTCATCCCACTCTTCGACCTCGGGCAGTATGATTTCGCTAACCTCGGTTGCCGATGCGTCCCCGGCAACGCCGAACAGCGACATCTGTCCGCTCTGGCGGTCCCGCTGATAGGCTTTGGCCTGTTCCATTGCCTGGGGCAGGATGGCCAGAAGCTGGGAGCGCTTGCTGCCCAGTGAATCGAACGATCCCGATTTGATCAGACTTTCGATGACCCGGTTGTTGACCCGCCGGGAGTCCACCCGATTACAGAAATCCACCAGTGAGGTGAATTTACCGTTAGCGTTGCGCTCCTCGATGATCGATGTCAGGGCCGATTCACCGACATTTTTTACCCCGGCGAGCCCAAAACGGATGCGGTCGTCGTGGACGCTGAAATCCTGCTCGCTCTCGTTGATGTCAGGCGGCAGGACCTCGATCTGATGCTCTTTGCACTCGTTGATATACTGGACCACCTTATCGGTATTGCTCATGTCGCAGGACAGCAGCGCGGCCATGAATTGAGCCGGGTAGTGGGCCTTGAGGTAAGCGGTCTGGTAGGCGATCAGGGCGTAGGCGGCCGAGTGGGATTTATTGAATCCGTAGCCGGCAAACTTGGCCATCAGATCGAATATGGCCTCGGCCTTTTTTTCATCGATATCGTTTTCCCGCGCCCCCGCCATGAACTTGACCTTCTCCTGGTTCATGACCTCGGGTATTTTTTTACCCATTGCCCGCCGGAGGATATCGGCGTCGCCGAGGCTGTAGTTGGCCAGCACGTTGGCGATTTTCATGACCTGTTCCTGGTAGACGATGACGCCGTAGGTTTCTTCCAGGATCGGTTTAAGCTGGGGTAGCGGGTAATGGGCCTCGCGGCGGCCATGCTTGGTCTGGACGAAATCGTCAACCATCCCCGAATCGAGCGGCCCCGGTCGATACAGGGCCACCAGTGCGATCAGATCGCTGAACTGTTCGGGGGCCATTTTGACCAGCAGATCGCGCATGCCGCTGCTCTCGAGCTGGAACACTCCGAGTGCATCGCCGCTGCAGAGCAGCTTGAAGGTCTTCATATCATCCATATCGATGGTTGCGATATCGAGATCTTTGCCCAGATCTTCCTTGATATGTCCAAGCGCCTTCTGGATCACGGTGAGGGTCTTGAGCCCGAGAAAATCGAACTTGATCAGGCCGGTCATCTCGGTATGCTTCATGTCGTACTGGGTGATGGTCTCCTCGTCTTTGCCCCGGCAGACCGGCAGATATTCGGTGATCGGTTCAGGAGAGACGACTACGCCGGCGGCATGGGTCGAGGTGTGGCGGGCAAGTCCTTCAAGGGTCCTGGATACGCGCAGCAGCTCGGCTATGCGTGGATCGAGATCAGCAGCCCTGGTCAGCTTCGGTTCGCGGTCGATGGCTTTGTCGAGGGTCATGCCCAGATCTTCGGGAACCAGTTTGGCAATCCTGTCAACCTCACCAAAGGGGATATCCAGCGCCCGGCCGACATCGCGGATCACGCCCCGAGCCTTCATTTTGCCGTAGGTGATAATCTGCGCTACATGCTCGTTGCCGCCATACTTTTTGCGGACATAATCGATCACTTCACCTCGCCGGTCCTGGCAGAAATCAATATCGAAATCAGGCATCGATTTGCGTTCGATATTGAGAAAGCGCTCGAAAATAAGTCCGTAGGGGATGGGGTCGATATCGGTGATTCGCATGCAGTAGGCGGCCAGGCTGCCGGCTCCGGAGCCGCGACCCGGACCGACCGGGATGCCCTGGTCCTTGGCCCAGTTGATAAAATCAGCCACGATCAGGAAATAGCCGGGAAAGCCCATTTTGTTGATCACATCGATTTCCATTGCCAGCCGGTCGCTATACTGTTTTTCGATCTCGGGCGAAAGCGCGGACTTCTGCCGCATCAGAGCAAAGCGCTCCTGCAGCCCTTCGCGGCATTCCTTGGCAAACATCGATTCAAGCGTTTCGCCTTCGGGAAGCGGGAAATTTGGAAAGTGGAATTTGCCCAGTTCGATTTCGAGATTGCAGCGCTCTGCCACTTCAATGGTGTTGGCAAGAGCTTCGGGGCAGTGGTTGAACAGAGCCCTCATCTCATCAGGAGATTTGAAATAAAAATCGTCCGAGTTAAACTTAAAGCGTTTCGGGTCATTGATCGTCTTACCGGTCTGGATGCAGAGCAGCACTTCGTGGGCGTGGGCCTCTTCCTTGTTGAGATAGTGGCAGTCATTGGTGGCCAGCAATTTGATGTCGAGTTCGGAACTGAGCTGCATCAGCCCTTCATTGACCACTTTCTGTTCGATGATGCCGTTTTCCTGAAGCTCGAAGTAGTAACGGTCGCCGAACAGCTCTTTCATATCGGCAGCTTTCTGCCTGGCCTCATCAAGCCGATTGTGAGACAGCAACCAGGGCACTTCGCCGTGCAGACAGGCGGAGAGGGCGATGATATCGCTGCTGTAGCGTTGCAGGAGCTCTTTATCGATGCGCGGTTTGTAATAAAAACCTTCGAACTGTGCCAGGCTCGAGAGCTTCATCAGGTTTCGATAGCCCTCATAGTTCATGGCCAGCAGAATCAGGTGAAAGGCCGGACCTGCCTCTCCAACCTTTTTCTCGGTCCGGCTGCCCGGCGCCACATAAAATTCACAACCGACGATCGGTTTGATGCCCGCTTTTCTCGCCTTGGTATAAAAATCCAGAGCGCCATACATGGCCCCATGATCGGTAATGGCAACGGCATCCATATTGAACTCGGCGCATTTATCGAGCAGATTGCCTACCTGGATGGCGCCGTCGAGCAGACTATGCTGGGTATGTACGTGGAGATGAACGAATTCTGCACCCATGGCTATTTTTCTAAACCTATCGTTTTCTCAAGATTGGCATTGGTGAAGATGGTACCGCTGACATCTGCGCCGCTGAAGTTGGTCAAAAGCAGATTAGCTCCGCTGAGATTGGCGTTGCTGAGATCGGCATCGCTCAGATCAGCACCAGGCAGATTGGCAAAATTAAGCTGGGCACCCCTCAAATTTGCCCCAGCGAGGTTGGCGCGACGCAGGTTGGCATAGCGTAGATCGGCCCCGGTCAGATTGGCCCCGGCTAGATTCGCCTTGATGAGCGAGGCTTCTTTGAGGTCGATACCCGCCATATTGCAGCCAGGACAGTTGCCGGCCAGTCGCTTGACGGTCTGACCGGCATCATCGGCTGAGGTGTTAGCGGTTTCGTAATAGTTTTCCTTTTTTTCTTTGGTGGCGGAAGCGGCAGGGGGGGTATCGGGACTTGCCGTCGATCCGCCCGCCGATTTCTGGCGGGCCAAATCCTGGCGAACGGACTTAGGTACTGCTTTTCTTTTTAACTCTTGGGCCAGTCCGGCTGGATCGCCTGCCACGCTCATGCCGGTATAATATGCCGCTCCGTTACTGGTAAAGAAATTAACCCGATCGGCCTGGGCGTCGGCCACAAGCGAATAACATTTTTTATCGCCGTAATACCAGAGCCTGAATTTCAGGCAGAGTCGGTCGTTATCGGTGATATCCCAGGTTCCGACATCCTGCTGGTTCTCATTGTCGATTCCGGCCAGAAGACCGCTTTCACTGAAATAAACGGTACCGCTGAAGTCATAGGCGGAAAGGATAAGTGAGTTACCAGAGACGAGATCGAAAAGAGCCGCGCCGTTAAGCGGGGATATATCGCCCTGCAACGCTTTGTTGGTGCTGGCGGGACCGCAGCCTGAGAGGACTGCAAGTGAGATAGCGAGCGTGAAATATACCCATCTGGTCATAAAATGTGACTCCCTGGCTGAGAAAATCGGGGGGATGGAGTGCGACAAAAAACGAAACGTCAGAATACCATGATCTGCGCAAATGTGAACTAAAAAGGAATGCTTTGTTTAACTATCAAGCGTTGTTTTATATTTTATAAAAAATAATAATAACAGCAATATATGATAATCAATGATGGGCACACAAATAAGTCAGAAAGGTGCAATACGGCTCTGTCAAGGGCTGATCCGGGGAGTGTTTTCTCACCAGTTGCAAGGACAAAAATCCTATGAACCTTTGGTCATACTTTTGGCCTGACGTACATGGAAAAACAACGAAAATAAAAAGTTCAGTAAAATATCGCGGGTGAAAAACAGTGTTAAAAGGCAAGCGTTCAATCAGGTTTGCGCATTTCTGTGCAACCACCAATAGCCGGTAATGCCTGCAGCCAGAGAGGCAAAAACAATTCCGATCTTGGCATTGAGCAGAAATTCCGGGTGGTCGTAAAAGGCCAACGAGCCGATAAAGATCGACATCGTAAAACCGATACCAGCCAGTATCGCGATGCCGAAAATCTGCTTGAGATTTACTCCCTGGGGCAGGCTGCTCATGCCTGATTTTACCACCAGCCAGGAGCAGAGATAGATGCCGATTGTCTTGCCGAAAACAAGACCGACGATAACTCCGATGGTCACCGGGTGCAGCAGAATCGAGTCAAGTTTGCTGAATTCGATAGGTATTCCGGCATTGGCCAGCGCAAACATGGGTACCACCAGAAACGAGACCCACACATGGAGCGAGTGCTCCAGCCGGTGCAGTGGGCTTTCCATTAGGTGAACACCATTTTCAATGGTCTGGAGGATACTCTGTTTTTTGCTGTTGCGCAGAACGTTGAGCTGCCTGGTTTGGGTGTCTGTGTTGATCTGTTCTTTGAATTCACGGGCCAGTCTGCTCATGGTTTCGGTAAACTGGTAGCTGTCGAAGGATGAACGGGCCGGGATCGTAAAAGCGCCCAGGACACCGGCCAGGGTAGCGTGAATGCCGGACTTCATCATTGCCAGCCACATCAGGATGCCGACCAGTGCAAAGGGCAGTGGCTGCCTGATACCGGCCAGATTCATCGTTATCATGGCCAGCAGAAAAACGCCGGCCAGCACCAGTGGCATAATATTGATGGTCTCGGTATAGAATAAGGCAATGACGAGTACAGCTCCTATATCGTCCACGATGGCTAGAGCCAGCAGCATTGCCACAAGTGCTTTGGGAACCCGGGAGCCGAGCAGGGCGACTATGCCGACGGCAAAGGCGATATCCGTTGCCATTGGAATTCCCCAGCCTTTTAGTGCCTCACCGGAGTGGTTGAAAATCAGATAAATTGCTGCAGGCACAACCATGCCGCCAAGGGCCGCACTGATCGGCAGAAGTGCCTGTCTGGAGTCGGAGAGCTCGCCGATAAGGATTTCCCGTTTAACCTCGAGGCCGATCACGAAAAAGAAGATAGCCATCAGGCCGTCGTTTATCCAGTGGTGCAGGCTATAGGTGAGCGAAAAACCGGGTGTCCCGATGGTGATCGGCAGGTGCAGGATGTGATCGTAGATTGGAAACAGCGGGCTGTTGGCGATGATCAGCGCCACTGCTGCACAGATAATCAGAAGGATGCCCGAAGATGACTGGCGGTGCAGGAATTCCTCCAGAGGCGACAAGGCACGCTTGAAGGTGGTCTCTAGTGAATAGAATGGTTTAGGAGTAGAGTTTTCAGGCTGTACCTGGTGTGCCATCGGTCTACTTGATTCTAGAAATCCTTGAGAATGGTCAAATCGGGAAGACTGGAAATCCAGTCGCTGCTCTTGAACCAATATTCCTGCATGGCCTTGAGCGCACCTGAACCCACCAGCAGATTGAGATAGTTGGTTAAAAGGTTGATAAACAGAGCATCGTCGCCGGCGACCCCGATGCCGAGATGCTCGAAACTGAGAATTTTTTCGAAAACCTGCAACCCCTGATCACGATACTTGAATTCGGCGACCTTGCAATAGGGGTAGTCTGAAATGAGTCCGTCGATGTCCCCATTGAGCAGCAGAATCAGCGATTGATCCAGGCTTTTGGTGTAGGTCACTTCGGTCTGCGGAAGTACCGCACGGGCTGTCAGGTCTGCAGTGGTGTCCTGCAACACCGCAATGCGCAGGCCTTCCCGGTTCAGGTCGATCGGTTCGCTGAGCGATTCGGTTATCTCGCGACGCCCGATAAAGGCCTGACCCGAGTTGCCGTAGGGACCGACAAAGGCGATCTCCATATTGCGCCGGGGAGTGACGCTGAGGCCGGACATGATCATATCGACGTCGCCGGCTTTCAGGCTGGCAATAAGTTCACCGAACGGCAGCCGGACGATGCGCAGATTTACTCCCATGGTTCTGGCCAGTTCCCGGGCAAGTGAGATGTCAAAACCGATCAGGTCGCCCTGTTCGGAGGTGACACTGAATGGCGGAAAATCACCCGGGGTGCCAAGTAGTAGTTCGCCGGTAGACCGGATCCGGTCTATGGTCTGACCCGCAGCCAGGTCCGGAACATCTATGGCCTGGAAAGACAGCTGGGCGACGAAACATATGAGTACTGCAACAAAGCGCATAAAACGATCTAAAACGGTTGCTGAAACATGACCCAGGCTGCTCCGCCTTCATCGGAAACGGCCATGTCGAAGCGAACCACGGCGCCAGCCGTCATTGCCCGGATGCCTAGTCCGGCGTCAAATTTCCAGTCGGAAAACAGTTCGCTAAGATCGTAATCCCCGGCAACTCTGCCGCCTTCGACAAAGGGTACCAGCTGAAACCAGTCGAGTTTGAGCCAGCGCAACCAATTGACACCGGCGACCGGATTCCATTTCAGGGTGTAACGGTATTCGGCGGCGGTATAGATGACTGAACGATCATTGAAACGGTTGTTTTCAAAGCCGCGCATCCGGTAGAACCCGCCAAGCCGGGCACCGGCAAGATACGGTGGTTTATTCTCAACGATGGTAACACCGTCGACCTCAGTTTCTTTCCAGGAAAGAGAGGATCCGGTCCAGAAATTCAGAGCAAGAACCTGCTGGCGAGACCAGGAGGATTCACCAAAATCAAAGTATTTACTTGCCTCAAATTCCAGAAAATCCCAGGAGCCGTAATTGCCGTCGCTGAAATCTTTGCTGTAGCTGATATACTGGGAACTGCCGAAGCTTGGATTGGTCGGGAAATCGGTATTGTTGTAAAGATAGCCGAATTTGAATGGGAACATGTCCCCTGAGTAGGTCACCTCGTCGGTCTGAAAATCCTGGTATCGAGAGGAACTGCCCAGGTAGAGAACCGAAACTCCGCTGGATAGGGGGTTCCAGGTTTGGCCACCGGTCGCGCCCGCTTGCAGAATCCCGTTGGAAAGTTGATATTCGATGGTATCCTTGTTCCTGGCGCTACCGAGGGGAAGGACATATTCAAGTTTTAGTTCAAGCCAGTTGTCGTCTCCATCGTCTTCGATATAGTCGTCTGGATCCGAATTGTTTGATCCAGCCGGCGGCGGCCGCTCTGAGGATGCCCGGCGCGGGACCTCGGTATAAGCCCGCTGTCGGGGATAATAGGAAACTGCACCATAGGCGGTAAAATAGAGCCGGTTGGTAAAGGGCAGTTTGTAATCCCACATGCCGCCAAGAAAGCCTTTGGCATCGTCAACACTGCCGAACGCAGTAGCACCGAAGAGCAGTTGGTCCTGGAAATAACCTTTTGCAAGACCGCCGACGCCAATGGTGGCGCCCATTGTTTCGGACGGAAAGGCATAGGGTAGGATCAGCGTCTCTTTGGCAAGATTTGGGTTTTCCTTACGAATCACTGAGAACTTTACCGATGCATCTGGTTTGGCGTAGAGCATTGAGGGAAGCAGGAAGCTTACCAATAAAAGCACAAAGAGGGTTTCTGATAGGCGCCAGGACATATATTTTTCCTCCAGCTGGGTTATATTAGTCAAAGGGAGATGAATGAGTTGCACTATAACCGTTCTCCGACCAACAAGCGATAGCCTTTTGGGATTTATTCTGGCAATGGAATACAGATCGGAAAACCGATGCGATGCTCCGAATTTACTGCATCGGTTGGATGGAAGACTTGCTCAATGCAGCGGATGAGCTTTTCGATGATAAAGAAAGTAAAGCTCTGCTGGTTATACGATTTTAGAAAACCGGCTTGTAATCGAAGAAGTGTCTGGTCTCGAGCTGCCGGTAGGTTTTTGTCTCTGCCCGGGCGACAAAGGAATTGGTTACCGCGCCGTTGGAGGTGAAACGAACTCCCTCGAGAAATTCGCCGTCGGTGACTCCGGTGGCGGCCACAGCCACCTCTCGCGAGCGGATCAGATCCTGGGTCCTGAAGATCTTGTTGAAATCGTTGATGCCATGGAAACGGGCCTGGTCCCGGTCCCGATTGTTCTCATAGAAGATTTTTCCCTCTAAATAGCCCCCCAGACAGTTGATTGCTGCAGCAATCAGGGTGGCTTCCGGAGCGTAGCCGTAGCCCATGTAGATATCGGCCTTTTCTCCGGTAATGGCCGAGAGACAGCCTGACACCTCGCCTTCCTCGATCAGTTTAATTCGGGCGCCGGTCTGCCGCACTTCTTTGATCAATTGTTTATGTCTGGCCATATTGAGGATACAGACCGTTACGTTTTCGGTGTATTTGCCCAACGAACGCGCGGTTCTTTTTACATTGATCATGGGCGGCTGATTGATATCGATAACGTTGCCGACCTTGGGGCCGACCACGATTTTATACATGCTCAGATTGGGAACGGACTGAATTACTCCCTGGGGTGCAATAACCGCATACGAGGTGGCGTTGTTGCCGCCGGTGGCGGCAGAGTGATGGGCCTCGAGGCCGATAGCCATCAGGTCCATGGTTGGACCGCCCTGGCCGATCTTTTCAGGCATTGCCACGATATCTTTCCGATCGTGGAAACGGTCGTTGATTATATAGCCGTCGATATTGAGCCGGTTCAGGGTTTTGGCTATCGCGGCGCGGGCGTGATTCAAGATCTGGATATAGTCGCCCAGCCCCTGTTCTCTGGAGGCAGTCAAAGCGGCAATCTCGGTGGCCCTGACGATTTCCATTCCGTAGTTGATATCCATAGTTATACCTGTTGGGCTGAATCGTTTGGATTAGTGAGCGGCAGCGCTGGGCCGGACGGATTCTGCGGCCAGCCTGGTGATCTCTTTGAGAAGTTGGTCGCGTTCTCGTCTCATTTTCACGCCTTCCTGGGTGTCTTTTACCTTCAGTGGATGCAGAAATTCGTCAATGAGTTCGATGTCGAGCGGGGCAGACTCTAATCTGCGTTCAGCCTCCTTGATCTCGTCCGGCGTGGGCAGAATAATGCCGTAGAGCTGATGCGGCGTCTGCACCAGGGAGTGGCCGCGGTTGTAGTAAGCGGCGGCGAATCCTCCGTCCACATTGATGGCCACGCCGTCTTCGCTGGCCATATGTTTGCCCTTGAGGTAATTGATCGGGGTATGACCGTAGACCACCCGTTGTACGCCGAATTCTTCGAGCAGTTTCTGCTTGAATTGAGGTTTCTCGAGATTTGGCAGCCAATAGAGTGATCTTTCCACATGGCTCGCTTTATCAATCAGAAAATACCGCTCGAATGTTTTCATCGCGTGTTTGCCGAAAAACGGCGATTTCGGACCGCACCAAAGATAGAAAAACAGTGCCTGGTCCTTGTGCTGTTGTGTTTTTCCGCTGAGATAATTTTTTCCGACCCGTTCGATGGTGGTCTGGATGAAATCGAGAAGATTCCGGCCGCTGCGCCCCAGGAATTCATCAAATTCTCCTTTACTGTTGGAAGGAACCAGAGCATGAATATTCAAAATATTGTTATAAATCGAGTAGGTCTTGCCGACCCGAAAGAGATAGCCAATCAGGCGCCGAAGTTTTCTGTTGGTGGAAAACTGCCGGGCCAGGTCCTCGATCACTTCCTGCTCTTCTTCCGTCAACTCACTGGGGTTCTCATGGTCGACGGTCGGAAAAAACGTATCGTTCAGGCCGCTGGTTTTATCATTCTGCAGCATGCCCGAGAGCCGGTCGAGCCAGAGGCGCGACTGCATTTCATATTCGGGAAAATCCCCAATGGTCTGCTCTTCGAGTTTAAACTGGATGATGGCCAGCGCTTTTTCCATGGCGCGGCCTTTTTCGGTCACTGCTTTGAAGTTACCGGTCACACGGTCGGCTGGATAGGTCGAATAGGCAAAGGCTTCGAGCCTGGATATGTCGAAGTTGAGCCGCTTCATAAAATCAAAATGATCATAGCGGCAGGTGATGCGGATGGTTTCGGCAATCAACGATCTGTTGCCGGAAGCGGCCCCCATCCACAGGATATCATGGTTTCCCAGAACGTAGTCAACAATCCGGCGGTAGGGCACCGAGGAAAGAAAGCGAATGATCTTGTCCGGCTGCGGGCCGCGATCGAAGACATCGCCCAGCACCTGGATACGGTCGAGAAGAACATTGCGAATGGCATGGCACAGATGGGCAATGAGCCGGGCCGAAATGACCTCTTCCTCAAAGATCGGGTCCGGTACCGGCAGTCCGGACAACAGCCTGTTGATCGTATCTCTGAATTCCGGTCTGAGGATTTCTTCGCTTCGGTAGCGGGCATTCGTCAGCTTGTATTTGAGAATTTGGACCAGGCAGAGAATAACATCCTGAGTGTCCATATTTATGGTCTGGTCTTCGATGAAATACTGGTGTCGAATGATCTTTACGAGATACTGCACCTTGTCGGTGGCAAAGGTGTTGGGCAGCGCCTCCCGACAGGTCTGGTAGAGTACGCCAAAGCGGCCTCGAAGTATGGATTTGAAACGATCACCTTCGCCGTGCAGATCGCTTATCCAGAGTGTGGTCGGGATATTTGAGCCGAGTTCGGTCTCGAGATGCAGCAAGCGCTGGGCCAGATCATCGACATTGCTGGCTTTGACCGGCCCGGCTGCAGACTGGCTATTTTCAATTTGTTTTGCTGTTCGGGTTTTGCCCATGTTGATTCCTCTTGCAAAGAAGCGACGGTTCTCTGAAACGCTGCAGTCTGGACGAGGCGATGTTTAACTTGCGTTGCACCGGGGCGAAACATCGGCTCGAACTCGGCAAATAAAGTCGAGTTTGATAACCGGCAGATACTACAGTGAATGTTATCATCTGAAGATGGCCCCGGCAACCAATTTGATATGGTGTTTTGCATTGCGATATGCCAAAGTATCTATTGATTTGCCAGTCCTGACTCATCGGCAGGGCGGCAGGCTCTAAATCTCGGCTAACGAGATGGCTGCTTAATCAGGTTAATAGACTGTGTTCGGCAATACATATCAGCTGCGGGCCCTATAAAGTAATCTAAGCGAAAAACTGATACCCAAAAACCTGATGAGTGAAAATTATCAAACACAAATCCTGGAACGCATGGCTTGGTATCAAGACCATTTTATCGAGGATTATCTGAGTTCCGTATCCGGGTGCCGGCTGCGTCTGGCCTTTCAACCACGCTCCGGTGTGGACCAGGCGCTTATGGTCGTAACTGGACGGGCCGAGTATATCGAGAAATATATTGAACTGGCCGAGGACCTGCAGCAGACTGGTCTGGCTCTTTGCATCTATGACCATTGCGGACAGGGGGGCTCAGGGCGATTATTGGAAGATGAGAGCAAAGGCCATATCGATCGATTTCAGACCTATGTAGAAGATCTCAACCAGGTCATCACCTGGCTCAGGACGCATCACGGGATAAAAACCTGCCACCTGCTCAGCCACTCGATGGGAGGAACCGTCAGCGCACTGCAGGCTGCCAGTCGGCCTGAAACCGTGGGGAAAGTAGTTATGGGCTCACCGATGTTCGGTATAAATTCTGGTATGATGCTGCCAACCGCTTTGCTGCGTCTGTTTGTTGCTGCGGCGGTGCGACTTGGCGCCGGCACGCGTTCTATTTATCGCAGTGGGACTGTAGGGGCAGAGCAGCGCGTTGCTGACAACATCTGGACGTCGGACAAAAGCCGTTTTGAATTCAATAGCGAACTGGCCGCCAGTCTCAAACATGCGGTTCTCAAGGAGCCGACCTACAGATGGGTGGATGAGGCTTATCGGGCGACGGATCAAGTCAAGAGACAAGCTGCCAAAATTCGCAGCCCCGTTCTGCTGCTGGCTGCCTCCGATGACCGCATCGTCAGTTTGCAGGAGATGAGAGATTTCGCCCGGGCTTGTCCCGACCGCACCTACCGGGAATATAAAGATGCTCGCCATGAACTCTACATGGAATGCAACCAGATCAGAGAGCCGTTGATATCAGAAGTTACAGCGTTTCTGGCAGAGTAACTTCTCAAACGTATAGCAGATCAGTTGCTTACCGGCTATTGGTCTCAAGGGTTGGTCGTAAGCGCACACGACATCCAAAGAACAATTACTGCCATAGAAATCACCGGCAGCTCGAATCTCTATAGCTGCATGATAAATCTGCGGATCTAGTTAATTGGAACCGCTTCTCCGACAGGATTATGAAGATCTGCAGCAAACGGTTCAAGCAAGACCCAACGTCAATTAGTGGCTTGTCAGAACCATTCGTTGACAATGCTATTTTTTGACAGGGTGATTGGCGGAAGTATAGGCGTTACCTTTTAGGACTGCCGGCAGCAGAATGTTCCGTAACCGGCTGGCCCCCAAAAAGAACGGGGATGCAGCTCTGTATGCATTCATCCTTAATTGGTGTTCCAATTGGAGAATCTGAATCTAAAATTTTTCTGGGTGAGAAGCTTGGCACACGCTTCCACCGCTTTAGCATCATATATGGTGCCTTTTCCTTTATTTATTTCATTAATTGCGACATTCATACCCAATCCAGGGCGATACGGCCTATGAGAACTGATTGCCTCGACAACATCCGCGACGGCAATTACTTTCGCTTCAATAATAATTGCGTCACCCTTAAGCCCAGACGGATATCCAGTACCATCAAGTCTTTCGTGATGCTGGAGTACTGTCTTGGCAATGGGCCAGGGAAAACGGATTCCTTTAAGGATATCAAAACCAACTTCCGGATGGGTCTTAATGATGGCGAATTCGTGCTCTGTCAGTTTTCCCGGCTTACTTAATATATCTGTCGGTACACTGCTTTTCCCCAGATCATGTATTGATCCCGCCAGTCGAATGCCGTCGATGATGTTCTTTGAAAGTCGCATTTCAGTGGCAATGGCCCGAGCCAAATCGGAAACGCGTTGCTGATGACCTGCCGTATAGGGGTCCCTTTTCTCGACTGTTAAAGCAATCGCCTGAATGGTACCCCCGAGGGCCATTCTAAGCGTTTTTAAGGTTTCTCGCAATTCATCTTCTGTACGTCTGAAATCGGTGATATCTCTAAAACTCCAGACCCTGCCGACGGTTTTTCCATCAAGAACCTGGGGAAGCGAAAACCGCTCGAAAATTCTACCATCCTTGAATTCGATGATATCTTTAACTGCAGCGTCAGGACTCTCATAAATTTCCCCGACTTTGTCGAGGAAGGTCTCGGGAACCTTTACCAGATTCATGAAACGGGCCAGAATCTGATTGTCGTCCATGGATTTCATAAGGTGGTCGGAAATACCGCACAATGCCTGAAATCTGCGGTTGAAATTTACGACTCTGCCATCAAGGTTGACAATCACAATGCCGTCTGCCGTGGATTCGAGGGTTGCCTTTAAAATAGAGGTTACCCTGGCAAATTCCTCCATCGTGGTGTTATGATCTAAACCAATATATCCTTCTTGATCGATCAGTTCGGTCAGATTTTGAAATGTTGGCTTCTCAGGCATTTCGATAACTCTCTTCAGCAAAGGAACAATATATCACCTAATCCTATCATATATATTTTCTCAGCTGAAGGACAAGATTATTCTGTCAAACCGAACCTTGCAGAGACTATGAGATTGAACTCCCCCGGATAAACCGGTGTAGAACATTCACGATGTATACAAGACAGGTTTTCAAGTGGGCAGTGTCAACAAGGTAAACTCGTGACAATTAGGGCACGGTAGAACGTTTTCGGGAAGAATCCTTGTTCTCTGCGAAAGAATAATCTTTATATATTTCATTTGGATATATTCTATTTCTAGAAAGATACATGGCTGAGCAGACACTGAGCCCGGATTAATCTATAATTTCTGAAGAGTAGTCAAAGGGCTATGATTAGAGGACAAGATAGATATTGAGCAAGGCTAAAATGAGTTTTATCAAATTAACGATACTGTTGTCTTCGGTCCACTTTCTGCTGGTTGTCCTTTTATTCTTATGCTTTGGAATCGGACTTGAAGGAAAACAAAGTATTGGGCACTTATTCTTCTGGACTCTTATGCTGCCGGCGGCATATTTTCCCGTATCGTCGTTTATAGTTATTCCGTTTAACAGTGTTCTGTGGGGGGGTGTCTGTACTCTCATTTTAAAGGCAATTAGCTATATTTTTCAAAAGTAAATTCTGGACCCATTCATGTAAACCTTGAGGGTACCTTGAAAAATTAGGATTTTCGATCAAAATCAAGGCACAAGTGAAAATTTTACCGCAGGCATATAAGTAATATTCCGAGGATAAAATTTTTGCGCGCAACGCAGAGTTAGGGCGAAAAGACAATTTTTCAAGGTAGCCTTGATCTTTCCTCCTGCCGAAACTTAGTATTCCTTCTTCAGGAACATCTCCGTTTTTTGTTCAATAGATGCAACGGTGCTGGAGATTATGGAGAGTGGCCGAGAGGCTGAGCAGCTCCGGCATTGAACTGCGTCAGTTCAGCCTCAGCTTCAGCTGTTTCTGGCTTTCTGTCTGATGTTAATAACAAGCAGGATTAGCAGCATCGTTAAGGCGCCAACCTGGATTATGACCAGTGTCGGTTTAAGCAAGAAAAAGGCCAGCCCCAGCAGAACCAGTCTAAGGGGCAAGGATACCGCCTGCTCCATATGACCCTGCAGTGAGCAGGTAAAGGCGTACAGCCCGCCGAGGGCAAAGATGAAAATGGACAGGATCTGATACCAGCTGCCACCAAGAATCGGGGTGTAGGCAAAAAGAAGCGGGACGATGTAAAGCCCTTTGGCGATTTTCCAGGAGTGCAGACCGGTGGCCATTGGCGGCGTGTCGGCAATAGCTGCTGCGGTAAAGGCAGCCAGGCAGACCGGCGGGGTCACGTTGGAGTCCTGACTGAGCCAGAAAATGATCATATGGGCGGAGAGCAGCGCAAACATAGCTGCTTCGGGTGACAGCACCATATCTCTGAGTGTACCTGCCAGACCTGGCGGGATGGCGTCGAGCAGCAGCCTGGCCTGCTCGATGGCCATGGGCTTGTTCAGCAGTTCGAGCTGATCGGGCAGGGCCAGCATCAGCACCGCCTGCACATCTTCACCCAGGTTTCCGGCGGCCAGAATCTGGACGATCTGGCCATCGACGATCAGATTATAGAGTGCCGGTGCCGAGAGGGTGCCAAGCACGATATAGGCGGCGGTTACCGGCAGTCCCATGCCGAGGACAAGCGAGGCGAGGCCGATCAGAGTGATGGCGATCAGCAGGTTGTTTCCGGACCAGTTGGTGATCATTAGCGAGAACGTATTGCCGATGCCTGCCGTGGCGATGACGTTGACTACCAAACCGACGGTACAGAGCAGAATAGCGGTCATCACCATATTTCTGGCGCCCAGCGCCAGGGCCTCAAAAATACCTCTGATTCCCATTCTATTAGGTGTTAACCAGGATGAGACCACAACAGCGACAATGGAAATACCGGCAGCATAGGTGGGGGTAAAACCATATATCAACAATCCGATTAAAACTGAAATCGGTATGAGAAAAGGGAGTCCTCCTGTTTTTATCACCTCGAATAGCTTAAGATTTTCATCTTCCACCGCCTTGATATTTGAACGTTTTGCTTCTACCCGCACGAAAAAGCCAACCGTGGCAAAATATAGAATTGCCGGCAAGACAGAGTAAATTACGATCGTCGTATAGGGGATTTGAGTGTAACTGGCCATCACAAAGGCGCCAGCCCCCATAATTGGCGGCATCAGTTGCCCACCGGTCGAGGCTGCAGCTTCTACCCCCGCAGCAAATTTGGGTTCGAATCCAGCCCGTTTCATCAGTGGGATAGTAATAACCCCGGTTGAGGCGGTATTGGCAACAGCAGAACCTGAAATGGTCCCCGTAAGGCCGGAGGCAAAGACTGCGACAAGTCCCGGTCCGCCAATTAATCTTCCAGCTGCTGCTCTGGCAAGGTTTATGACGAATTCTCCGGCACCTGATTTTAAAAGAAATGCGCCGAACAGGATAAACATGAAGACAAAAGTCGAGGATATTCTGGCTATGTTCCCAAAAATGCCGTCATCACCATATATCGATCTAAAAAGTATAGTTTCGGCAGTCAGCCCGCTGAACTTGAATACACCTCCTATCAGACTGCCCCACCAGCCGACATAGGAGAGAGCAAGGATAATGAGGACAGGAATAATCCAGCCGGTTGTGCGCCTGGTAAATTCAATGGCTGTAACGATGAGCAGGGTACCTGCTAGCCATTCGTTTCTGCTCAAATGCACGCCACGCGCGTAAATCGCATCCTCCATGCTGATCATGTAAATTGCGCAGACAGCGGCGATTATCCCTATGGATAGATCAACAAATAGAGAAACACCACTCCTGTGCGATTCTTTTGTTTTTCTTATCGGGTAGACAAGGGCGCATAAAAGGGCAAATCCGGAGAAATGGAGCGAGTTTTGAAGAAGGTTGGGAAGTATGGCGAATATATTAAAATAAATGTGCATTAATGAGACGATAATCCCGAGGATAAATATGGCTTTCTCAATATATGGCTGCGAATCATTCTCGGAGGTTCCAGATTTCACACATTACACCTGGGGATTAGTCAGCAAGTTCACTCCCGCCTGTTGACGGGAGTGAACCAAGTAGAATTTTCTTAGGGCATCAATCGAGCCGGGATGTCCAGACCGGCTTCTTTAAAGTACCTGGCAGCTCCTGGGTGCAGCGGCATTGGCAGTCCTGCAAGGGCTTTTTCAAGAGCCATGACTGAAGTAGCTTTATGAATGGCATTCAGAAACGGCAGGTTCTCGTAAATAGTCTTGGTAATCAGGTAGACAGCCTCTTCGTCAACATCAGCTCGGACGGCGAGAAAGTTCGGCTGGGCAATGGTGTTGATATCCTCTGTCTGTCCCGGATATGTACCGGCTTTAATTACATAGCGGGTATACAGTTCAAATCCGCCATCAGCCTTCTTGGCCTGCTCGTCGGTAAAATCAAGAATCTTGATTTTATCGCCCATGGCTGCCATAACACGGGTAATTGCACCGGTTGGAGCGCCTCCGGGAATGCCTAAACCGGCAATCTGTCCGTTCTGCAGGGCGTCTGCGCTGGGGCCGTAACCGCCATATACCAGTTCGAAATCATTTTCTGCATCTAGGCCGAGGTTGCCGAGCAGGAACTTGTTGGAGCCAATGGTTCCGGAATTTTTGGCGCCCAGAGCCATACGTTCGCCCTTAAGGTTCTCCAGGTCAGCGATGGTTCCGGTTTTAGCTTTGTCGGCAAGAATGGTGAAATGCTCGACGTTTTGCCAGAGCATGGTCACGGACCGCAATTCTTTTTGGGGGCCGTCGTTTTCCAAAGGCCCCTTACCGTTCCAGGCATAATAGCCAAAAAGCCCCTGCAGAATGGCAAACTGAACTTCATTGTCCCTCAAAAGTTTGATGTTTTCTCCGGAACCGGCTGAGTTGATGGCTGACATGCCAATTTTGTATTGTGGCTGCAGCTTGACCTTTGTAAGAGTCGAAATAGCCACGCCAACCGGGTAGTATGTACCGCCAGTTGTTGCGGTGGCGAGTAGATAGTCTCGTTCCTCTGCGGCCCGAGTCGGGCCGTAGACGAATACGGTGATAAAGAGGGCGATAAGCGCCAGGGGGATAAAAAGAGATTTACGCTTCATTATTCACTCCTTCTGTTGAGATTGATTCACCATGAACAACAGTACACAGCGTGCTCGGCCATGGTTTTAGTGAGATGAAAAAAAGAGCAGGGCTTGGTCCAACCAGATAGCAGGATCCAATCAAAGAAATATTATGTTATTTCAATTTATAATCAAGTCTAGATTCAAAATCAAAGGGGTATTCAGCGGAGGCTCAGGGTTTGCGCTTTTCCTCGGAATGTATAACATTGTGGCATTGGCAATGAGAAAACTCAGAGCACCGGTGTGATTTGACACAGGAGAATTTTATGAGACTAAGAGATCAAACATGGGCTACAATTTTTCTTTTTCTGCTGTTGAAATGTTCAGTTGTATCTGCGCAGGCTGCCCAAAACGCTGAAGAAATAATTGAGTTCGAGCCGATCTATGTTTCCTCCATCCAACCAGAGATTGTTTCCATCGAGCGTCTGCAGCCTGGTTTGAGTGTGGTCTACTATCTTAAATTTTTCGAACGCAGCCTCAATGAGCTGACGGATTCCAAATCTTCCCAATATAGAAAAATCACTGGACAACCGATTCTTGAATTGAATCATCAGTTCGGCAAGGATGAGGTATTCGATTCAGGTACTAACCGAGGGGTGGCAATGCAGATGAAAGGCTACCTCTATTTTGCCGAACCGGGAACTTATCAACTGCAAGCGCTGTCCAACGACGGGGTTGGGGTGAAGATCTCGGGTGAGACACTTATCAGCGATCCCGAGCAGCATTCGGACCGCTTGTCGAACATCGGCCATCTCAGCATAGAGGCTCCGGGCTACTATCCGACCCAGATCGAATATTTCCAGCGCAAGGGCACTGCTGCCCTGAAGCTATTCTGGAAAACGCCGGGCAGCGGCGACTTCGTTCCCGTGCCACAAAACGTTTATGCCCATTTGCCATGATCTGTGGTATTTGATCAGCTCGGCCAATGCGGCTTGAGACCTTTGACAGAGGGGCTCGCCGCCGATACGAAAGGTAGTATCAAACCTGAAAAGACAGGATCACTCGCAGCACGCCTAAACTATGCCTAACAATTTATATATAACTGCCACTGAAGAGCGCAGCGGTAAATCGGTAATTGTTCTCGGCGTCATGCAGATGCTGAAAAAGGAACTGCACCGGGTCGCCATTTTCAGGCCGATTATCAACGACCCGGCCGAGGATTCCGAAGACCAGGATATTAAGCTGATCCTGAACTATTTCAATCTCGACCTGGACTATGAGGCCAGTTACGGCTGCACACTGCGGGTTGCTTATGAGTTGATCAATTCCGGCCGGGAAGACGACCTGCACGATCTGATTCTGAAAAAATATTCGGAACTGGCGGAGGACTACGATTTCGTCTTGATCGAAGGCACTGATTTCAGAGGCATGGACACCACCTTCGAGTCTGAAATCAACAGTGATATAGCCGCCAATCTCGGGGCGCCGATGCTGCTTATTTCTTCCGGCAGAAAGAAATCGGTCGAAGAAATGATCCGCCAGGTGCAGGTCTCCATCGACAGCCATAAGGTAAAAGGCAATACCCTGGTCGCCTGTATTATCAACCGGGCGCCGGAAGGACTCACCTCGAAGATTCTCAGCGATATTCGAAAACGATATCATCCCGACGAAGGGCTGCCCTTCTATGTCATCCCGGAAAATCCGGCGCTGGCCAACCCGACGGTCGGTGATGTTGCCCGCTGGCTCGATGGCAGCGTGATGTATGGCGCGGCCGGTCTGAACGCGATCGTCGGTGAATATGTGGTGGCCGCCATGCGGGTGGAGAACTTTCTTGAATATATCAGCCCGCAATGTCTGGTTATAACGCCGGGTGACCGCTCCGATATCATTCTGGCCAGCCTGTCGGCCAGATCCTCATCGACGTATCCCGAGGTATCGGGGATAGTGCTCACCGGCGGCCTGGTCCCTTCTGACACGATTCGAAAGCTGATCGAAGGCTGGTCCGGCAGCCCGGTGCCGATTATTTGCGTCAAAGGCCATACCTATCGGGTCATTCAACAATTGTACGAACTCTACAGTCATATCGAGGCAGGCGACCGCCAGCGTATTGCCACGGCCTTGGGCGATTTTTCCAAGCATGTGCGGGTGCAGGAACTGCGCGACCATGTGATTTCCAGCAAACCGACGCAGATCTCTCCGAAGATGTTCGAATATTCGCTGATGGAACGGGCGGCGGAAGATCGCCAGCGCATCGTGCTGCCTGAAGGAACCTGCGAGCGTATCCTGCGGGCCGCCGATATCCTGCTGCGCCGCGGGGTTGCCGATTTGACAATTCTGGGCAGGGAATCCAGGGTTCGGGCGCTGGCTGCAGCCAACGGCCTCGATCTGACCTGGGTTGAGGTGATCGACCCCCAGGAGAGCTCGATGCTCGAAGATTTTATCGACACCTATTTCGAGCTGCGCAAACACAAGGGGATGATCAAAGATATCGCTCGGGACCTGATGTCAGACCCCACCTATTTCGGGACCATGATGGTCTACAAAGGACTGGCCGACGGCATGGTGTCCGGGGCGCTCAACACCACGGCGCACACCGTTCGACCAGCTTTTGAATTTATCAAGGCAAAGCCTGGTTTTACCATCGTTTCTTCGGTTTTTCTGATGTGTCTGAGGGACCGTATTCTGGTCTATGGAGACTGCGCCGTCAATACCAATCCGGACGCTCATCAACTCGCTGAAATTGCGCTGAGCTCGGCGGAGACTGCCCGGGTGTTCGGCATTGAGCCGCGGGTCGCGATGCTCAGTTATTCGACCGGGACATCGGGCAAGGGAGAAGATGTCGAAAGAATTGTAGAGGCGACGAAAATCGCGCTGCGATTGATCAAAGAGCGAAACCTCGACATTACCCTGGAAGGACCGCTGCAATACGATGCGGCGATCGATCCCGAAGTGGCCCGGACCAAACTGCCCGGCTCAACGGTGGCCGGCCGGGCTACGGTGTTTATCTTCCCGGACCTCAATACCGGCAACAACACCTATAAGGCGGTGCAGCGGGCAGCCAACGCGGTGGCCATTGGCCCAATCCTGCAGGGCTTGAACAAGCCGGTCAACGATCTTTCCAGGGGGTGCACCGTGGATGATATCGTCAACACCGTGGCAATAACGGCTGTGCAGGCCCAGGCCGAAAAAAAACTCAAACCATGAAGGTCCTCGTCATAAACTCAGGCAGTTCGTCGATCAAGTTCAAACTCTTCGACATGCTTGATGAAACCGTGCTGGCCTCCGGTCTGGTCGAGCGCATCGGTGAGCCAAACAGCACGATCCGCTGCAGTTTTCCCGCTGGTTCGGCCGGCGAAGATACGATTTCAGAAGAGCTGGAAATCACCGGTCATGAATCCGGCATGCTTCGTATCGGCGAATTGCTATCTGATCCCCAGCATGGTGTCGTGCGCTCCAAAGATGAAATCGCAGCCATCGGTCACCGGGTGGTGCACGGTGGCGAAGATTTTCGTCAACCGGTGGCAATCGATGAAGCGGTTATCGAAGTGATCGAGAAAAACAGTGCGCTGGCACCGCTGCACAACCCGGCCAACCTGGACGGTATACGGGTTTCCCGCCGGCTGTTCGACAAGGCGGTCCAGGTTGCGGTGTTCGATACGGCCTTCCATCAGTCGATTCCCAAACGGGCATTTTTCTATGCGCTGCCCTATGAGTACTACGAAAAATACCGGATCAGGCGCTACGGTTTCCACGGCACCTCGCATAAATATGTGGCCGGCGAATGTGCCGCCCTGCTTGGTAAACGTTTGTCCGAATGCAACCTGATTACCGCCCATCTGGGCAACGGTTGTTCGATGACCGCGATAGAAAATGGTCGCAGCATTGATACGTCGCTTGGCATGACACCTCTTGAGGGATTGGTGATGGGGACCAGAAGCGGTGATATCGATCCCGCGATCCACGTTTTTCTGCACCGCAACGCCGGCCTTTCCCTCGAGCAGATCGACCGGGTGCTGAATACGGAATCCGGCCTGAAAGGACTTTGCGGAAGCAACGACATGCGCGATATCCATGCAGCAGCGGCTTCAGGAGATGAACATGCACGACTGGCGCTGGAGGTGCAGACATATCGTATCAGAAAATATTTCGGCGCCTATCTCGCGGTCCTTGGCCGGGTCGATGCGCTGGTTTTTACCGGGGGCATAGGCGAGAATGATCACCTGGTCAGGGCCCGCGCAGTCGATGGTCTGGCACATTTCTTAATCGAGATGGATCAGGCTAAAAACGAGCAGCGAATCAGTGAGCCGCGGCTGATCAGCACGGCTGCAAGCAGGGTGCAGATCTGGGTAATTCCAACCAACGAAGAGCTGGCTATCGGGCGCGAGACGGTGGCGCTATTAAACAATACCCATTAGAGGCATCAGAGGAACTGTAATCATGACAGAATCAGTCGAGGTTGCGCAGCAGGATCAATCGGTACGCGATCTTTTCATCGACAAGGCCCGAGCCGCCGCCGCTAGGGTGGTGGAGGTCTCGGATTTCGACCAGGCCATCGATTATGCGCTTGACCTGTGCGCCAATCGCGGCGCCTGCCGCCTGAAAGTGTCCGGCTGTGAAGAGCATCTCTCGGATACCGCAGAAGCGCTTTGCGAGACTAAAATCGGTAAGATAATCGCAGCGCCGGGCTTTGAGAAGGAGTCCTATCAGCGGATCGAACAACGCTTCAAAGAGGCAGGTTTCGGTTGTATAGAAAAGGGCATGCGCAACCAGCTTGCTGGCGTCGATATCGGTTTTACCCGGGCCGATTTCGGCATTGCAGAAACCGGCACCCTGGTGTTGAACTGCCCGAGTGAGGAGTTGCGCCTGGCCACCATGGTATGCGAATATCATGTCTGCATCCTGGAAAGCTCAAAGATTTTCAATGATGCCCAGGCACTGGAGAAACAACTCAATCAATTCATGGGCAATGGCCCGGATTATACGGCCTTTATAACCGGGCCGAGCAGAACAGCAGATATCGAGCGGGTACTGACCATCGGAGTACACGGTCCGCTCGAGCTTCATATTCTGCTGCTGGAGGATTGATCATGCAGGATGCAAAAAACTTAAACGAATACCGCAAGCAATGTGCTGAATCGCTGGGCAACGAGTTTCTGCGCTCGGCCCTGGACAACTTTGCCGTTGCCTACAGGACCAGTAGAAAAAACGCCTTTGAAGGCTTCGATGTGGATACGTTGATCGACGAGATCGCCGATCTCAAAGATGCCTCGCTCGAGCAGCTCGATGCGCTGTATGAGCAATTCAAGACCAACGCCGAGGCAGCCGGGGTAACGGTGCATTACGCCAAGGATGCGGATGAGGCCAACGCGATAATCAACCGTATCGCCACTGAGACCGGCACTAAAAAGGTCATTAAATCGAAATCGATGACCGCCGAAGAAACCCTGCTCAATCACGCCCTGGAAGATGAGGGTATCGAGGTGACCGAAACGGACCTGGGTGAATGGATTATTCAGCTTCGCCATGAGGGGCCGTCCCACATGGTCATGCCGGCGATTCATCTGTCCCGCTACCAGGTCAGAGACCTTTTTACCGAGGTGACCGGTACCGAGCAGGGCGACGATATTGAAAAGCTCGTCAAGGTTGCCCGGCGTGAATTGCGTCAGAAATTTGTTGAGGCGGACATGGGCATCACCGGAGCCAATTTCGCGGTGGCTGAAACCGGTTCCATCGGCCTGGTAACCAATGAGGGAAATGCCCGGCTGACCACCACGCTGCCGCGGGTGCATGTAGCGCTGATGGGGATTGACAAGCTGTTGCCGACCCTCAGCGACGCGCTGAAAATACTCAAGGTGCTCACCAGAAATGCGACCAGCCAGCAGATCACCTCATATGTGACCTGGGTGACCGGCGCCAACGAGAGCGCCAACACCGAGAGCGGAAAAAAAGATATTCATTTCGTTATGCTGGACAATGGCCGCAGGGAGATGGCAGCTGATCCGCTGTTCTCCCAGGTCTTTCGCTGCGTACGCTGCGGGGCCTGTGCCAACGTCTGCCCGGTCTATCGACTGGTGGGCGGGCATAAAATGGGGCACATATATATCGGGGCCATCGGCCTTATCCTGAGCTATTTCTTCCATGGTCCCGAAAGTGCCAGAAATCTGGTGCAGAACTGCATCAACTGCGAAGCCTGCAAGGATATCTGTGCCGGCGGCATCGATCTGCCGAGGCTGATCAAAGCGGTACACGCCCGGATTCAGGACGATGAAGGCCACCCGCTGCCAAGCCTCCTGCTCGGCAAGATGCTGAGAAACAGAAAGCTCTTCCATACCCTGCTCAGGACCGCCAAATGGGCCCAGAAGCCGGTGGCGGATCAGGACGGATTCCTGCGTTACCTGCCGATGATGTTTTTCAAGCAGCATGACTTCAAAGTACTGCCGGCCATTGCCGATAAACCGTTTCGCGACCGCTGGGCGGAGATCAGGCCGGAGATACAGAACCCCAGATTCAAAGTCGGGCTGTTTTCGGGCTGTGTGCAGGATTTCGTCTATCCTGAACAGATGGAGGCGGCAGTCGAGTTGTTCAAGGACCATGAGGTTGATATGGTCTTTCCGATGCAGCAGTCCTGCTGTGGATTGCCGCTGCAGATGATGGGTGAGATGAAAGCCTCTCGTGACGTGGCTCTGCAGAATTTGCGGGCCTTTGAGAAGGAATCCGTCGATTATATCATTACCCTGTGCGCCTCCTGTGCCTCGCACCTGAAAAACAACTATCCGGAACTGCTCAAGGATGACCACCAACTCGCCGGTAAGGTAAAGGACTTCACCTCGAAGGTGATCGATCTCTCCTCCTTTGTCCATGATGTGCTGCAGGTCAAAGAGGAGGATTTTCTGGGCGATGGGAAAAAGGTCACCTATCACTCGCCCTGTCACCTGTGCCGGGGGCTCGGTGTGCACGAGGCCCCGAAGAATCTGATGAAACGTGCCGGCATGGATTATATCGAGGCGGCCGATGAGGAGGTCTGCTGCGGATTCGGCGGGACCTATTCGGCTAAATTTCCCGAACTCTCCGAGCAGCTTCTGAAAAACAAGCTCGATAATGTCGAGGCCACAGGGGCCGAACTGCTGCTGACCGATTGTCCAGGCTGTGTGATGCAGCTACGCGGCGGTCTGGCAAAACGCGGTTCGACCATACAGGTGGCGCATACTATCGAAGCGCTGACGGCCCGGAAAAAGAAGAAATAGACAGGATATGCCGGCTGAGCACTTCTCCAACCAGGGCAAGCGCATGCAGATCCGGGTATTTTCAGAACCGGACCGGGATGCGGTCATCGCGCTCTGGCGGCGCTGCGGTTTGACGGTCGGCTGGAACGATCCCGAAAAAGATATTGCCAGAAAGCTGCAGGTTCAACCGGAGCTGTTTCTGGTGGGTATCTGTGATCAGCTGCTGGTTGGCTCAGCCATGGGCGGCTACGATGGACATCGTGGCTGGCTCTATTACCTGGCTGTTGATCCGGACTTTCGCGGTCGCGGCTGCGGGCGGCAACTTGTCGATGCGGTTGCCGGCAGGCTGGAGGCGATCGGCTGCCCCAAAATCAATATACTGGTGCGCCGCTCGAACGAGCCCGTTCTCGATTTCTATCTCAAGCAGGGCTTCCTGGAAGACGAGGTGGCTTGTTTAGGCAGGCGTCTGATTGATGATTGAAACAATGGTTTGCGCGAATCAACCCGGTATCACGGGCTGGTTTCGTTGCCGTATGCTGTTTCAGACCGGATTCAGCTTCTTAGTGCTGCGTACAGACTATGGGTAATGGCCTGGAATCGGCCACCTGCGGCTGCTCTAACAGAGAACGACATGCTTAAAACACTTTTCTGGTTCGTCCTGCTTATTGTTTTAGGCTATTTGTGCATCTGTCTGTTTATGTATTTCAAGCAGCGGGCCATGCTCTACTTTCCAACGCCGCCGGCCAATTCGAGCGAAGCCCAGCCTTTCTGGCTGGAGCATGACGGCGAGCGGCTTAAAGTCTGGCACGCTGCCGGAACCGGTCGGCGGGCGTTGATCTATTTCGGTGGCAACGCAGAAGATGTCTCATATAATATTGGCCAGTTAAAGCGGCTGCTGCCTTCATACCACCTCTATCTGCACAACTATCGTGGGTATGGAGGCAGTTCTGGGGCGCCTGACGAGCAAGCAATTCTGGCGGACAGTCTGGCTCTGTATGAGCGGGTGCGCGAGCAGCATGATGAGGTGGCGGTAATCGGGCGGAGCCTCGGGACCGGTGTTGCGATCTATCTGGCTTCGCAAAAACCGATGCTTGGTCTGGTTTTGGTGACGCCCTATGCAAGTATGGTAGAGGTGGCTGCACATTACTACCCCTATCTGCCGGTGCGGACGTTGATGAAAGACCGTTTCGAGTCAGCCTCTCGGGTGGCCCAGGTTGCAGCGCCTGTTCTGTGTCTGGTCGCGGAGTTTGATGAGGTAATTTCCCGGAAGATGAGTGATGCGCTGGTTCAATCATTTCCACCGAACCAGGTACGCGAAGTGGTAATACAAAAATCGTCTCACAACACGATTTCTGAGTTTGCAGAGTATGAACGTGAGCTGCTCGAGTTCCTCGATGGACTTCCAGGCCAGTAACGGCTATCCCGTTTAGGCAGGTATGGGCGCAAACGATTGAAGGCACCAAGAAAAAAATATTGGCCGACCAGACAGACGATCATTGTCGTTTTGCTGCTGGTTCTTACACTTGTCGCCTTTTATGATCGCGGGCACTGGCCCTTTTCCGGTGACCCGGGTGAAAAAATCGCCGGGACCTCCGAGGAACTTGCCCAGGCATTTGAAAACAGGCTCAGTAATATTCCGGTGCAGGGCTCGGGTGTGGTGACAGCCCTGCTCAAGGACGACACGAGCGGCAGCCGGCATCAGCGATTTATCCTGCGCCTCGATGATGGACAAACGGTTCTGATCGCCCACAATATCGATATCGCGCCACGGATCGAGGCCCTAAAAAAAGGTGACCGGGTGACGTTTTCCGGTGAGTATGAGTGGAACGAAAAGGGCGGAGTGGTGCACTGGACTCATCACGATCCCCGAAAAAAGCATGCAGATGGCTGGTTAAAGCATAACAACAGACTCTATCAGTAACGAGAAAACCCGAAGAGGAAATTTCCCATGGGCTTGGAAAACGGACAAATGAAGCAATACCTTCTGGAACTCTATGAGCAAAGCCAGGGAGAAAGCCAGAGCGAGTCTTCGATGTATGAAATCGGCGCTGCACTGGGGCTCGAAAAAAGCGAGGCTGGCGCGCTTGCCGAGGATCTGATCATCGAAGGGTATGCCGAACTGAAAAACCTGGCCGGCGGCATCACGATCACCGCCGAAGGTATTCAGGCCCTGGAGATTCCAGGCACATCGGATGGTGGAGATTCAATACCAGGCGGCCTGCAGCTCGGCGATGAGGCCGTGCTCAGCCAGGCAAGCAAAGATGCGGTGGAAAAGCTCATCCATGAAATCAAAGCCAGGTGCCTGTCAGATAAAGATGATTATCGGCAACTCGAAGAGATGGTCTTCGATATCAAAACGCTTGAAGTCCAGCTCTGTTCGTCGAGGCCGAAAACCTCGATTGTCAGAGAGGTACTGCGCGCTCTTTCCCAGGAGCTGGCAGCGTCGGGTGAACAGCGTCTCGGTAAGGAGATCGGCAGGATAATTCAGTAGTGATACAAAACAGTTTAAATCCGGCTCTGTTTGCAACCCTTGAACGTCGTTCGTACAATCCATGCAGTTGAATCAACTTGACAAAACTCTTATTACCCTTCAATTATGCTTGGAGCGCGGTCCTGATAATCTATTGAGAAATCTGATGAAGCACAAATTTTCCCCATTTCTCGTCCGCAGGTTTTCAGGTGATTACCGTGGCTAAAAAGCACCACTTCTATAATTCCATATTTGTCCAGGCAGCGGTCATCGTGGCCGGCTTCGCTCTGGTCTCACTGCTGCTGACCATCTATCTCTATCGCCAGAATATGCGGATGGTTGCGCTCAAGGAGACAGAGAACAAAGCCATTATCTTTCTCTCCGCGATGGAGAGTTCCGCCCGACGGTTCGTGATGGAAAGAGAGTCAAAAAGTCTCACTGAACTGGTTGAAGAGAAGGCGGAATATCTAGAGAAAAATCTCAATTTCAAAATTATCAGGATCATGGTGCGTGATGCTGAAGGCATAATCCTCGATCACACCCGCAAGGATAAAGTCGGAGAACGCTATATCACCGACGATTTCAATACGGTAATGAGCACCGGCCATCCTCTGATCACGCGCCAGATCAAGACCCTGAAACTGGAGCCGGGTCAGCCTGAAATACCGGTCATCGAGGTATTGTTTCCGATTAGCAGCCGGAAAAAGGATGAAATGCTGGCCGCAGTAAAAATAACCCTGGACGTGGGGGGCACATTCGAGGCTGTTCAGCAGGCATACACCACTTTTCGCAAGCGTATCGTGCTGGGGCTTGCCCTTGCCGCGGTTTTACTGGTTTTGGGTACGCTCTATTTTCTGCGTCGGCAGATTCTGTTGCCGGTGCTCTCTGTTGCGGAGGGGTCGGCCCGGGTTACCTCGGGAGACCTGGAAACCAGGCTGGTTCCCCGGGGCAGCAACGAGATCAGCGATCTGATCGGCTCATTCAACCGGATGGTGGAGGGCTTGCAGCAGCGCGATCAGCTTCGGCACTCACTCGAGGTCGCCATGCAGGTCCAGCAGAACCTCCTGCCTGGGGTCGATCCGGCCTTTGGCGGCCTTGATATTGCCGGTAAGAGCATCTATTGCGATGAGACCGGCGGTGATTTTTACGACTATATCGAGTACCCAGAAAAAAATGACAGGATAGGACTGGCTATCGGGGATGTATCGGGGCACGGTATTTCTTCGGCGCTGTTAATGGCCAGTGCCCGTGCCTTTCTGCGCCAGCGCCTGGCCCTTCCGGGAGAGATCTCCCAAGCCATAACCGATGTGAACCATCAGTTCTCCCGCGATGTGGCTGAGTCGGGCAGCTTTATGAGTCTGTTCTACCTGGAAATCGACCGCACGGATCGATGTCTGAACTGGGTACGCTGCGGGCATGATCCGGCGCTGCTGTATGACCCTGCAGATGGCTCGATCGTTGAGCTCAAAGGCAGCGGGATAGCACTCGGCGTGGACGAGGGCTACCATTTCGAGCAATACCGCCGAGATGAGATAACACCCTCTCAGATTGTCGTGCTTGGCACCGATGGTATCTGGGAGGCGCGCAACGAGACTGGTGAAATGTTCGGCAAAGATGCACTTTCTCGGCTCATCAAAGAAAACAGCCGCCAATCTGCCTCAGAGATTCTCTTCTCTATTGTAAATGCGCTGGAAAACTTTCGGGGAAGCGGACCACTTGAAGATGATGTGACCGTGATCGTTGCGAAGGTCCAGGAAAACTTCTAGCCAGCAAGTTCGCGTCTAAAAACCGGCAGCCCCGGCCGTATTTCAACAGCCGGGACCGTGGTTCTTTGATCGACTACGTTTTATTCAGTCCAGATAGGCAAGCAGGATGTTCAGCATCCGGCGCAGCGGTTCAGCCGCTCCCCAGAGGAGTTGGTCGCCGACCGTGAACGCACTCAGATAGCGGGGCCCGATATTCATTTTGTGGATGCGGCCGATCGGCACATCTAGCGTTCCGGATACCTTGACCGGGGTCAGTTCGGTGCTGCTCAGGGCCCGGTTGTTGGGGATAACTTTTACCCAGTCGTTGTGTTCTGCGATGAGCGACTCGATCTCGGCCACAGAAATATCCTCGCTGAGCTTGATCGTGAAGGCCTGGGAGTGGCAGCGCATGGTTCCGATTCTGATGCAGAGCCCATCCACAGCAATTCGCTGATCCCCAGTCCGACCCAGGATCTTGTTGGTTTCCGAAATACCTTTCCATTCCTCTTTGGACTGGCCGTCGTCAACCTCCACATCGATCCAGGGGATCAGGCTGGCGGCCAGCGGTACCCCCCAATTGTCTGTGGTCAGCGAACCGTCGCTCAGTTTCGAGGCGATTCTGTGGTCGATGTCGAGGATCGCCGAGGCGGGATCACCGAGCAGATCGGCAACCTCTGCTTCGAGCTCTCCCATCTGGCTGATCAATTCACGCATGTGCTTGGCGCCGGCGCCGCTGGCGGCCTGATAGGTCATCGAGCTGATCCACTCAATCAGATTCTTCTCAAAAAGCCCGCCCAGCGCCATCATCATCAGCGATACCGTACAGTTCCCGCCGATAAAATCCTTGACGCCCTGTTCCAGACCTTTGTCTATCACCGCTCTGTTCACCGGGTCCAGTACGATAATCGAGTGGTCCTTCATCCTCAGGGTCGAGGCGGCATCGATCCAGTAGCCTTGCCAGGTGGACCGCAGTTTCGGGTACACTGCGCTGGTATAGGCGCCTCCCTGGCAGGAAACGATAATATCCATCGAGCTGAGCAGATCGATATCGTTTGCGTCCAGCAGGGGTTTGCAACCATGACCGACATCGGGGCCTTCCTGTCCGGCCTGGGAGGTGGTGAAAAAAAACGGCTCGCAGCCGGTGAAGTCATTTTCTTCACGCATGCGGGACATCAGGACCGAACCAACCATGCCACGCCAGCCGATAAATCCTACCTTAAACATAAAGGACTCCTTGAAATTGCACTTGATTTGCGCTCGAATCCCTGATTCGAGATTATGCGTTACCCACTATGTACCTGAGACTGTGAGGCTGCGTCAATTATTTCTTGAGAGGCTTCTTACTGAACCTGGTGCTTGTCCAACGGCTGGCAGCGCTATATTTTCAAAGAAAATAGTGCTGGGTGTTTCACGCAGCAAGCAGGGCATGTACCTGAGTGCAGGAGAGAAGGGGGCTAATGTTCACGGGGTGAATCAGGCCGGCGGCGCTTCGGTGCGTGGTTTGCGATTTCAAAGGATCATCTCCCGAAGCCCTGGTATCGGGCCAGAAAAGCAGAAAGGCCAGTTTGCCTGAAGGTTTCAGGGTCCCAGGGCTGTTCGGTGGCGATATAGCTGTGCTCTTCCTTGAGGATGTACCCGTCAGCAACCAGGGTTTCTTGCCTGGCTGTTCTGAGCTGCAGTGGTTTACGGCTGTAGTATTCGCCCTCGAACCGGTCAAGGCGCAGCAGATCATCTGAGGCAACATCGAAATAGACAACTCCGTCGATGTCTGCGGCCGCCGAGTCGGGATAGATGACCGGATAGTGCTCATTGCGCACGCAACGCCGCACAAAACCGGACAGGGTTGCCGGACTGCTTTGATAGCGACCCCGCACCACGGCCGACCAGACCGGTTCGAACATCAGTGAACCATAGGTAAAAATGTGTATCATCGGTTCAACTCGAACTGGATTTCTTCGCTCTCCAGGGCTTGAACACCGAGATCCAGATGGTGATCATCAGAATTACGCATTGCCCGGTGCCAAATATAAAATTCATCCGCTCATTGTAAAGATATTCCGGGTCACGCAGTGCGGCCATGCCCAGTTCTCCTGAGAGCCCCATCATCCTGGTCTCCCAGGGACCGAGATAGAAGGTACCGAAAAGGATAGCGGAAACGGTGATAATCCACTTTGCAATCAGCCATTTCTGTTTGAAGAATCCCCAATTACTGAATAGGGAATAGATAAGACCAGTCAGCAGACAGCCGAATGCCCCTGGAATCACGACCACGGCAGTATCCACATGATGGCTGGCCTGGTTGATACCGTAGAGCACGGCACCGTCGGTCACCGATTTCTTCAGAAAATAAAGCATCAACAGCGCTACCGCGCCGCCGATCCAGCAGGAGACGGCAATAAGATGAATAATCTTGAGCCAGCGTAAATTCCTGGGACGCAGTTTGGGCAAGGCCATGATTAAAGAAACTTCCTGAGGTTCAAATTCAGTTGGCGCAGCTGATGCATCGTTTCATCTGGTTAATGGGTCTGAAGAGATTACCAATAAAGAGATCGGTGATCCAGTCATAAATGGTTGCTTTCGTACTCCTGATTATCCACGGGATCATTGGCTATGTAAGGGTAAGTAATGATCTGCCGGTGAAGATAAAAGCTCGATGGAGGCAACCTCGATTTTAGCTTGCTTGTCCAGTGCATAAACACTGGGCTAATGGTCATACTGAAAATCGTGGGAACTATTGATTGCTCAAGGTCGGCAAATAGGATATAACCTGCGCCGTGCCAGCTGGCAGGTTGGGTGCTGCTAAGGTATTATTATAGGTTCGCAACACTTCTGCTGAGCCTTAAACTCGGGTTCCCTCACCCCGAATAACAAAAAGGATCATCCATGATAACCCTTACCGCCGCGCAGACCAGGCGTGCACTCTTTATTCTCGTTCTCTTTCACATCGTAGTTATCGCGGCAAGCAACTATCTGGTCCAGCTCGAATTCCAGCTCTTTGGCCTGAACACCACCTGGGGCACCTTCAGTTTTCCTTTTGTTTACCTGGCCACCGATCTCACGGTGCGTATCTTCGGCGCTCAGAGGGCCAGGAAGATTATATTCAGAGCGCTGCTGCCGGCTTTGCTCGTTTCTTATCTGGTCTCGGCGCTTTTTTATGAAGGCAGATTTCAGGGGCTGAGCGAATTGGCGACGCTCAATATCGTCGTGTTGCGCATTGCGATGGCCAGTTTTGTCGCTTATGTCTGCGGGCAGCTCCTCGACATCGGGGTGTTTTCCTATCTGCGCCGGCAGCAGCGCTGGTGGGTGGCCCCGGCCGCTTCTTCGGTGCTGGGCAATATGCTCGATACCCTTATTTTTTATGCGGCGGCCTTTGCCGGCGGCACCGACGAGTTCATGGCGGCCAACTGGCCGGAGATAGCCGTGGTCGATTATGTTTTTAAGATCATCGTCACTATTGGGTTGTTTCTGCCGGCTTACGGAGTGCTTTTGTCTTTTCTTACCAGCAGGATCGTGCGCGGCGCTAAATAGCAGGACATCATTAGCACCAGTGCCTGCCTAGTGTCCATGTCAAGTCTTGGATGTCGTAAATTGGCGCCGCAATTTTGACTACCCGCGAGGCACGACTGAGGGCGCATAGCAGCGCTATGTAACCGAAAAAGAAACGAAGCCAGGAAGCCAAAAGCGCAAGCCAGATCCGCCAGATGAGGCTTGACAGGGCACTAGTATCGTTCGTTAAGATACCGATCCCTGACGTGGTTAAGAAAATGCGCCGGATTGGTGGTTTCGCCGGTGGCAGAAATGAGTAGTTCCTGGGACTCCAACAGGCTGCCCCGGGACCATATCTTATCTTTTAGCCAGTCGCGCAGCGGCTGCACTTCGCCTTTGACAAACTGGTCCTGCCAGTCGCCATGTGCGCGGCAGAAAGCGGCAAAGATTTGAGCGCCATTCATCGCCCCGAGCGTATAGGCCGGAAAATAGCCGAAGGTGCCGTCGGTCCAGTGAATGTCCTGCAGGCAGCCGTCTTTGTAGTTGCCTTCGGTGGATATGCCAAGATAGGAGTGCATCTTCTGGTTCCAGGCTTCGGGCAGCGCGTCTGGTTCGAGCTCACCGTTGATCAGGGCCGATTCGATCTCGTATCTGATGACGATATGCAGCGGATAGCATAGTTCATCTGCCTCGATTCTGATCAGGTCGGGCTGGACCCGCGTGCAGCTTCGCCAGAGTTGGTCGGCGGTTATTTCACGGGCAGTGCTCAGATGGCGGTGGATGATCGGCATGAAGCAGGTGATAAACGGTTTGGACACGAAGAGTTGCTTTTCAAAAAGCAGACTCTGGCTTTCGTGGATGGATAAATTACAGGCCTGACCCGCCGGCAGTCCCTCCCAGGCGGCGGGCAAGCCGCTTTCATAACTGGCATGGCCGGTTTCGTGAGCGGTAGCCTTGAGCGCATCGAGAAAATCAGCTTCGCGGAACCGGGTGGTGATCCGGTGATCGCCGCGTGTACCGGTGCTGAAGGGGTGCGAACTTTCATCCATGCGGCCGCTGGTAAAATCAAAACCAAGAGCGGCTGCGAGTTCACGGTTAAGCGCTTTCTGCGGCTCTATTGGGTATATCGCTTCATCTAACAATGCTACAGCGGCCTGTTTTTCGACCACCTCTTCAATCAGAGGTGGTAATTCTTTTTTCAACTCCGAAAATATTTTTGAGATCAGCTCGCTCGAATCTCCGGTGCAGTAGAGATTGAGCAGTGCATCATAGGGTGTGGCGAAGGTAGAGCCGCAAACCTCTTTTCTTAGTATCGCCTCTTGGCGGGAGAGGCTGACCACTTCCCGGAAATTTTCCAGAAAGCCTCGCCAGTCGTTGTTCTGCCGCTGGCTGCGCCAGTTATGCTCGCAGATGGAGCCGGCGCGGGATTTCGCTCTAACCAGATCTGAGGGGATGCAGGTGGCCCACTGGTATTCCCGCCGCATCTCTCTGAGGCTTATTTTTTTTTCCGTCTCCTGTTCAGCAGCCTCCGCTTCATCGAGTAATTCACCTATTCGCGGCTCGATCAGAAATTCGTGGTGCATGCCGCTCAACTCGGCAATTGCTTCGGTTCTTGGTTCGGTCCCGCCCGGCGGCATCATCACCAGCTGATCCCACTGCAGGATGGTCAGGGCATGTTCGATACGATAGAGACGGGAGAAGTGATCAACGAGCTGGCTGTAAGCTGTGGGCATGGATGGAATTCCTTGCAAAATATGAAATCAAACCAATCTAAACGGGACCTTTAGCAAAGTATGCACGGTCGATGATGAAGCAAGCTTCAAAACAGGACGCTCAAATATCCGATTGATTTGTCCGCTCAGAAGTATCTTCGTCAAATAAAAACAGGGGCGCTGGCAGAAAGACTGTTCGGAAACATTCAGGCAAAGGAAATTATTAAGACGCTGCAAAGGGTAGAGAGGTTTAAGATCGCGACCTCTGCACGAGAGGTCCGGGGATCATCAGGCCTGGTAAAGGCTGTCGGCTATATCGGTGAGGGTGCAGTCGATTGCATGTGCCTCGAGGAGATCTACGGCTTGTTTCAGGTGATCAGGCGAATCGATAGTCAATTCAGCGCTGCAATACCCTTCACGAAGCGTAAAGCCCGCATCTTTTAGGGTATCGGCGGCGCCGGTGAAGTCGTTGACCAGCAGTCCCATCAGGCTGAAATCTCCCATATAGTTGTCCGGCAGCGCTTGAGAGTCGAGATAGCGTTCACGGTACTGGCGGGCCTGGGGCAGCAGCGGTAGTATGGTCATCGTACCTGGGTGATGTGCCTAAAAGGTTGGTTCTTGGGTTTCAACAGATTCGCTTGAGCCGCCCGAAAACGCAAGAAAAAAGCGCCCCCCAGCGGCCGAAGCCGACAGGGGGCGCTTTGTGGAGGAGGGATGGTACGGGTACTGCTTATATGGCTTCTTTTCCCTGTTCGCCGGTTCTGATTCGAACAACATCCTCAACGGGCAGAACAAAGATTTTGCCATCTCCTATCTTGCCGGTGTTGGCTGCGTCCCGAACTGCGGTGACAACCTTTTCGACAAGCTCCGAGTCGACAACTAACTCGACTTTGGTTTTCGGGTTGAATTCCACTTTGTATTCAGCACCCCGGTACACCTCGGTGTGACCTTTCTGGCGGCCGTAACCCTTGACCTCTGAGATTGTCATACCGGTGATGCCGAGCTCGGTGAGGGCTTCTTTCACCTCCTCGAGCTTGAACGGCTTGATAATTGCTTCGATTTTTTTCATTGCTAACGTCTCCTGTTATCAGTCTTTGGTGAATTCGGGGTAGGCATCGAGGCCACATTCGGCCAGATCGCAGCCGGACAGCTCTTCCTCTTCACTGATGCGGATACCCATGACGAGCTTGAGGATCATCCAGGTAACGAAGCTGGTACCGAAGACCCAGGCAAAGATCGTTACTGCACCGATGATCTGGGCAACAAAGGTGGCATCTGCATTGGAAAGTGGTACTGCAAGCAGTCCCCAGATACCGACTACACCGTGAACTGAAATCGCACCCACCGGATCGTCAACGCGCGCCTTGTCGATGAAGACGATGGCAGTAACGACGATCAGACCTCCGATTGCACCGATGATAGTGGCCAGCAATGGACTCGGGGCCAGCGGCTCAGCAGTGATGGCTACCAGACCGGCCAGAGCGCCGTTCAGCGTCATGGTAAGATCAGCCTTGCCAAACCAGATTCTCGAGAGTATCAGGGCAGCGACGACCCCACCGGCAGCAGCCATGTTCGTATTTACAAAGACCATCGCAACAGAGTTGGCTTCGCCGATATTGGAGATGATCAGCTCAGAACCGCCGTTGAAACCGAACCAGCCGAGCCAGAGGATCAACGTACCGAGCGTGGCCAGCGGCAGGTTGGCACCGGGGATCGCGTTGATACGGCCGCCGGCATATTTTCCTTTACGCGGACCAAGCAGCAGAGCGCCGGCCAGGGCAGCAGATGCGCCACACAGGTGTACAACACCGGATCCGGCAAAATCCTGGAAGCCAAGGGCATCGAGGAAACCGCCGCCCCACTTCCAGTAGCCCTGTACCGGGTAAATGAAGCCGGTCAGCACTACGCAGAAGGCTATGAAAGCCCAGAGTTTCATACGTTCGGCTACGGCACCGGAAACAATCGACATGGCGGTGGCCACGAAGACGACCTGGAAGAAGAAATCGGATAGACTGGAGTAATATATATCTCCGCCGCTCTTCAGGACATCGTCAACCGCATTGTCCGGGCCAAGAAGAAAACTCAAGCCGGGGATGACGCCGTTGGGGCCGCCGCCGTACATCAGGTTGTAACCGACGATCATATACATGATACAGGCGACAGCATAGAGTACCACGTTCTTGGTTAAAATCGTCACCGTGTTTTTGCTGCGGACAAGACCGGCCTCGAGCATCGTAAAACCAGCTGCCATCCACATGACCAGTGCTCCGGTTACGAGGAAGTAAAAGGTGTCAAGCGCATAAGCGAGATGGGTAACCCGGTCGCCAATTTCGTCTGCCAGAGCCGGAAAGGCCACGGCAATGACGGCAAGAAATAGTGCACCGCCCCAATAGGTTTTTGGTTTGATCTTCATTGATACTTTCACGTGCATTCCTCCTGTTAGATTTTTATCGTTTTGAGGTACCGTTCAAAAACGACTAGTTGATTGTGAAGCTGTTTCGTGTATTACAAACAACGTGCCACTTATTTGCTAAAGTTTATAATTACATGATTTATATATTAAAAATATAAGAAAAGCGCATTTTCAAGAGAGAATAATTTGTATATAAATAACAAAATAGTAACAATAGACAATATTAAATTACAGAAATGTAATATAATAGAGAAAGCGGAAGAAGCTCAGATTCTGGTTCATATACGTTGTTGTCAACCGGCGGCAGTTATCAAACAAAAAGCCTGACCTGCTAAAGCTGAGCGCGGAAGGACTCGTATCTGTTGAGACCGTATTTTTTGATGCGATAGCCGATCTGGCGCTGGGTGAGTCCGAGCTCTCTGGCGGCTCTGATCTGCACCCAGCCGTTTCGTCTGAGTGCAGCCTCTATTTCGCTGCGCTCAAGTGCTTCAAGTGAGGTGCCTGGGGATGAGTTGTATTTTGAACTCTGTTGAACTGCAGGATCCGGTGGCGCTTCCTGCTGATGATAGTGCAGGGCCCCGCAAGTGGGCGGCAGGTCTTCCAAGGTAAGGTGATCGTTTTCTGCCAGGATGACCATACGCTCGACCAGGTTCTGCATTTCCCTGACGTTGCCGGGCCATGGGTAGTCGATTAGAAAGTCGAGCAGTTCCGAAGTTATCATGATCGACTTGTCGTTGCGTTTGTTGCTCTTGTGCAGGAAATGATTAAACAATACCGGGATGTCGTCTTTTCGCTCCCGGAGTGGCGGCAGTAGAATCGGCACCACGTTCAGGCGGTAATAAAGATCCGCCCTGAAGTTACCCCGGCTGATTTCACTCTCCAGACTGGCATTGGTTGCAGCGATAATGCGCACATCAACGGTAAAGGTCTTGTTGCCGCCAATTCTTTCGAATTGCTTTTCCTGCAGTATGCGCAGCATTTTTGCCTGCAGCGCCAGGGGCATTTCACCGATCTCATCCAGAAAAATGGTGCCGCCGTCGGCCAGTTCGAATCTGCCAGCTCTGGCGGATTGCGCACCGGTAATGGCGACGCGTTCGTGTCCAAAAAGCTCGCCTTCCAACAGCGTTTCAGGCAGGGCGGCGCAATTTATCTTAATAAAAGGCCTCTCACTGCGCGTGCCACTTTCGTGGATTGCCCTGGCAACCAGTTCCTTGCCGGTGCCGGATTCGCCAAGCAGTAATGCTGTGGCCTTGCTGTCGGCAATTTTGTCTATGATCGAGAACACCTCCTGCATCGGTTTCGAGTGACCGATAATAAAATGGCCGCCGTGGAGTTTGTGGAGTTTGGTCTTCAGGTTCTCGTTTTCCTCGATAAGCAGCGCTTCTTTTTTTTCGATCTCGCGATGCAAGGTGAGAAACTGTCCGATCAGCGTCGCCAGGATGCTCAGAAACCTGATGTCCTCCTCGAATGAGACATCGTCGCCGAACAATCGGTCAACGGTCAGCACTCCTTCGGGGATGTCCTGGATCATGACCGGCACACCCAGAATTGAGATTTTGCTTCTGCTCATTGCCTGACGGGCGCCGGTTCGATTCAGAAAGAGCGGTTCGCTGGTAATGTCTGGGACAATGAACGGTGCCCTGGTCCTGAAAATCTGGCTGATAATACCTTCATCTCGACGGTATACCCCGCGCATCTCCTCCGCCTCGTTGAGTCCCCAGGAGGCCTTGATGAGCAGCTTCTGGGCAGTTTTGTCGAAGAGCAGCAGGGTGGCCCGTTCCATGTTCAAGGTATCGCCGAGGACCTCGAGTATCGAAGCCAGGCAGGAGTCCAGTTGAACGGCATTACCTATGAGTTTGGTAATCCGGTATAGCGCGTGGATTTCGATCCCCTGGGTTTTACAGGCGGGAGGAAAATCTGTTTCAGTCGGCTGCTTCATCGGGTGGTCCTGAATGCTGGTGTGGAAATATCACTGTCTATTTGAGCCCTGCAGAAGAGCGACGCCGGGCCTTTTTGAACTGGTTTGGGGTGCTGGCTGACGCAGGTGAGCAGGGAACGTATAAATCCCAATCATCTTTACAAGTTTCGTACCAAAACATTTAAACTATTGAAATTAAATAATAAAAAATAAAAATACAATTAGAGTAAATCGATTAAATAATTTGGGTATGACAATTTTGTTAGTCAACAAAAGATGGAGATAACAAAAACGTGAAAACGAAAATTTATGGTTTTTCTGGTGAAATGCACCAGACAGCACATACAAAATTGTAAACAAGTTACAAATTGGCTCTAATTTTAAGCAGCCATTCAGCAGACAATAATTCCTGATATTTCTACCCAACGTATTGAAATTAAATTTTAAAATTAAGATTATAAATTACGCCACAAGCCTTGCTCAGTACCAGTGCAATAGTGCAGATACAGATAATGGCGTAACCGACTTAAGCGGACATCGAAAAGTTCAACCACTAACGAGGTGCGGTCTGCTGAAAAGACGCCGTCCAAGGAGAAAGAAATGAGAAAAGAAGCAATTTACCGCAAGGGGGGGAATCGGAAAATCCAACACAACTCAAAATACCGTTGCAGGACTGGCGGAGATGGATCGCCAGGTCACGGTCGTTGGCTGTGAGCCGAAAGCGGACTCGACCCGGCTGCTACTGGGCGGCCTGGCCAAGAAATCAGTGTTCCACACCCTGCGTGAAGAGGGAGAAGACGTGGAGCTTGACGATATCAGAAAACCGAAACGTTTGAGATTGAGTTTTCACCCTGATAGATTCTTACCGTTCCGCCTGACCTCTGCCTCCAGTGTATTTTTTCAATTCATGCGCAAGATCCCGAGTGTTTTTCCCGCGTGTTGACTTTATAGTTTGAGAATCAGGTAATATGCGCAAAAAAAAATCGGTGGGATGGCCATGAGTCAGAAAGAAATCAGCCAGATCGAACAAGGCAGATGGAAGGCGGTTGAAAAACGTGACCGTTGTGCCAGCGGAGCTTTTTACTATGCGGTTGTCAGCACCGGGATTTATTGCCGGCCAGGCTGCAGCTCAAGGCTGCCGAGGCGAGAGAACATAGTATTTTTTGAAACGGCAGCCGAGGCGGAAGAGGCAGGTTATCGGGCCTGCCGCAAGTGCAGGCCGAATGGCACCCCAAAGACCGATACCCTGCGCCAGATAATGATACAAGCCTGCCGAAGACTCGAGCAGAGTGCATATCCGGTTAAACTCGAAGCGCTGGCTGCGAAGGCAGAAATGAGCCCGCACCATTTTCAGCGCCGCTTTAAAGCGATCGTCGGTGTAACGCCGAAACAATATGAGCTGCAATACCGGGCCGATCGTTTTCGCGATGAACTGAACTCCGCCAGATCGGTCACCGAGGCGCTCTATGCAGCTGGTTATGGGTCCGGCAGCACGGTGTATGATAAAAATCAGGATCAGCTGGCCATGCAGCCGAAGGTTTTCAAGAAAGGCGGGGCAGGGGAGCATATCATTTATGGCACCCTTCCATGCTCCCTGGGCTGGCTGTTAGTGGCTGCCACCGAACGAGGAATCTGTGCGATCGAGTTTGGGGATGATCCGGAGCTTCTTGTTAGAGGTCTCGAAAAGCGGCTGAACAACGCGGGTTTCAGCATTGGAGGCAGCCGCTTTCTGGCGCTCATTGGGGAAGTAGTGGCCCATGTTGCAGATCCCGGGGCGGAGTTTAATCTGCCGCTGGATATCCGTGGTACCGCTTTTCAGCGGAGAGTTTGGCAGGTGCTGCGCACAATAAAATCGGGTGAGACCAGAAGCTACAGCGATATTGCCGAGCAGCTTGACGCACCCGCTGCAGTGCGGGCAGTAGCCAGGGCCTGCGCTTCCAATCCGCTGGCGGTGGTGATCCCGTGTCACCGGGTACTGAGAAAAGACGGTAATCTAAGCGGCTATCGCTGGGGTATTGCGCGAAAAAAACTGCTGCTGGAGAGTGAAAAGCACCTAAATAGAAAGAATATGAAAACGTAACCGTCTGTAAATGTGCAGATCGTGACGAGAGCTGACATTTCCTGAGAGCTGATATTTATCAGATCTGCTTGTAATCGACTAAAACCGTAATTTGTCTGTTTCCAGCAAGAACCCAAAACCTATTTCATAAAAAACGCCTTACACCTTCAGGGCGATTCTGAAAGAAATATGAGCAAAAGGTTTCGATTATTTAAGGCTACCTTGAAGTGTCGTGCTTGCCCCAGCCAAAGTCATTTTATACGTGCCACAAACTTCAGTGTGTATATGGATATGTCCCCTTTTTTCTCCTGTTCTCATCCCGTATGGGTTCATACCTTTTACAAAAACGCCAAGAAAATTTGCCCTGGTTTCGCTCTCGTAAATTACGTCTTCAACCTCAGTTTCATAGTCACGTGCAATTTGCTCCGTAATGGCCGTTTTGACAGTTGCAAGAGTCGCGATACAGCAACCTGAACAATCTTTGCAGTTATAGACAAAAAGGTGGTGTCTCTCTTCTTCCGAAAGACCAGGGTCATCTCTATTCAAGTCGATATCTACTATATAGTTCTCGATAAGCTCACCTTCACCTATTTTAAAATTATTTACTCTAAATTTGGCATCACCACGATATTGGGTTCCTTCATTCAGCTCTACCGGACTCCAGCTAGCAACAAGAGGAACTTCAAATCCATCCATGTCGTCGATAGATTTATGAGGAGGAGAGATGAATCCGTCTAAATAGCATTCACCAGGAATAATTTCCCATAATCCTGCCGGGTCAGGCTTTTCTGCCTGAATCATTGCCACCAGCCCGAAATACAGTCCTGCCGCGCATAGCGCCGATACTAATTTCTTCATAATAACTCCTCCCATTTTGGGGTTGATGGGCCAGACAATTAATGCTGTCCATCACACAACGGGGGCGTTTGCAATTATGAAAAAAAAACGCCCATCTTCTTAGCCGAAGGCGGGCAATGCACCAATAGACGGCAAACCCCCTCTTTTCGGCAGCCCGGCTGCCAGTCTATGCTGGCCCGTGGCTTTACGTCCCTAGGTCACCCTAGGTTTGCCCTTTCGCAGAAGTAGTTTTGTTCACCAATAGTTTATTTTAAAACAGAGATATTTGTCAAAAAAATCAGAACTATATAAATTAACTATTGTTGCGGAACTAAGATGAAGCTCTTTTACTGTTGACCGGCTCAGGTGTTTTCTGCCCACTTTTAGCCTGCCCAGGTTGAAATTAACCTAAAATTATTTAAGTGTTTCATATACTTATGGTCTATAATAATCTGGGATGCCCAAGGTTGTGGGTTGATCTAAGCACGACGGAAATTACCTTCTAGCCATCTTCTAAGAATCAAGCTACGATTTAAGGCTACCTTGAAAAATTGTCTTTTTGCCCAAACGCTGCTTTGCGTGTAAAAATTTTATCCTCTCAATATCAAATGTATGCCTGCGGCAAAATTTTCACACGCGCGTTGATTTTGAACCAAAATCCTAATTTTGCAAGGTAGCCTCAAGGTATATTTACTCGAACCAATTAGAATCATGCAGTTATGGGGGCAAACCCACCTATTTTTCAATGATTATCTATTCAAAAAAGATTTGGCAGGCACAGTTATGATTGACCACCCTAAAAGTTAAAAGGGCGTGTATTGCACACAGCATGGGCGGTGCTCGCCGGCTTCGTCTCTAAGTTCCTTGCTATATATTGTCGGTATCGCCGTCCTTCTTTTTTGCGGGGTGGGGGGGCGGAGCGTGTCCATTTCGATTATAATTCACAAGTCATACAAAATGTTTAGTTCATTTATCATTTATACTTTAGGGGGCGCACTGAATGATTTCCATTAAAACGTTTTTTGATCCAAGCACACGAAGACAAAAAAGATATGAGAAGAAGAAGCTAAAAAAGATAGACAGATACTCAAAAAAATATGGGGTAAGAAAAGGTAACGATTACAATTTTCAAACCAGTACCCCGCAAAATGACTATCTGGATTCTCTTAAACAAAGGATACTTGAGGAAGGCGTAACAATGCTAGGTGCGCATAAACTAGATACGCTGCGATATTGCACAGAGATTTGCCTAAAAGAGGGTATTGCTGGTGATATCATCGAAACAGGAGTCTGGAAAGGTGGCGCAACTATTTATTTTGCCGGTATATTGAAAGCATATGGGAATACCAGCAAGAAAGTGTTTGTGGCCGATTCGTTTGAGGGGCTTCCCCCTCCAAATGAAGAAAAATGGCCCCAGGATAGTGGTGACAAACACCATATCCGGGAAGATCTGGCAATAAGTCTTGAAGACGTGAGAGCGAACTTTGAACGGTTCAACCTTCTTTCAGAAAACGTGATATTTATCAAAGGATTTTTTGAAGACTCCCTGAGAACTGCCAAAATTGATAAGCTGTCGATACTGCGTCTAGATGGCGACATGTATGGCTCAACAATGACGGTGTTGAGGCAGCTTTACCACAAACTGGAGATAGGGGGATATCTGATTCTTGATGACTGGCTGCTCACAGGGGCTAGAGAAGCACTGCTGGACTTTCGCAGCGAGGTCGGCATTCAAGAAGAACTATATCAAGATTTTTCGGGGGTGTTTTGGAAAAAGACAAGGGTAACCAAACCGCTTGACTAGCCGGAGAGACCTTTCTGAGACTCATCATAATAGTATGGTTTATTCCTGCGTATCTTCGGCTCAGCTGCAGGGCAGGTATGTGAGGGTATACAAACTGATTATCCTTCTTACTCAAATTTCTAGGTGGTTCTAATTACCAGCGGAACCCTCTTGTTCGGTTGACTTCCCTTCGTTCTCAGATGAATAAGGAATAATCTACAAATTTGTCCGGCTACGGATAAGTTGATATTTGATGTGGCAGTGTTAGGGGCGTTATTCGCCAAACGAGACTGAGATTTTTGGCAATGTAATATCAGCCAAATTGGTAGACCACTATGCCTAACTAATAAATAGAACGATGTAGTAGTATTAGTAACACAATATTTACCTGGGCAATCTTGAGAAGTGAGCTGTGCAATTAAATTGAGACTAAAAGAACAATCTCGTGATAATAGACTTATAAGGGAATAGGTCGTTAACACGAAGAACTCTCATTCACATTGATCTAATGTTGCGGGTGACGTCGCCAGCCTGCGCTCCATCCGGATGGCATTTGACACACAGGTCGAGACACACAAGCCGCATCCATAGCATTTATCCTGATGGAACACCGCCGCTCCCGATTCCCCGCTCCGAGCGCCGAAAACACAACGTTCCGTGCACGCGCCGCACTGCATGCATGCGTCTGTGTCCACCACGGCGACATAATCAGCATGAGCCACCAGATCGGGCCGCCCGAGCTTCTTCATGAACTCAATATCGTGACAACAGCACTCGCAGCAACTGCAGAGCGCATAGACATGCTGCTCAGGGTTATAGATAGTTAGGTGAACCAGCCCATGCTCATTGGCTAGCTTCAGCGCTTCTACTGCCTCCTGCATAATGACGCGGCGGGCCGCACCTTGCTCGACCATTTTGTCCGCCACATCATTGGTATAGAAACAGACTTCCAACGGATTGTCGCAGCGCTTGTGCTTTGTCCTGCACAAGCACTTTGCCAGCGCGAACGATCGAGAATTCCGCAGGATCTCAAGCACCTGCTGCGTCGGCAATACCCACTGTAGCATCTCCAGTGACTGTTGCACTGGAATAACCTTCGATGAGAACGGGATCTTCCCTTCCTTTACCCATCCGTCAAACCTATGCATCCGTTTCTCAAGTTCTTCATCCAGTTTTCCCTTTTTCATATCGCATCCCCCCATGGTTTAATGCTCTTAAAATGAGTAGATGGATCTTTACTTTAGTTTAAACGTGAACGAGTTTAATGTACACTCACTAGTCAGTATACTTTACAAGAGACTACCGGAAACCTGGAGCATAGGTTTTTATCTTTGCTGTGGATTGAACAGGGATGAGAAACCAAGTCTGTCCGATACGGGATATATTGGAGGAACAGCATGCGCAGAAAATCTGCAGAAACCCGGCAGCAAATCATTGATGCGGCCTATACCCTTTTTTATCAGATCGGATTTATACGTACTGGAGTTGATGCGATCGCTAATGCAGCGGGTATTACCAAAAGAACATTATATCAGCATTTTAGCAGTAAAGATGAATTGATCGAAGTGGTACTGGAACATCAGCATCAGATGGCTCTCGAACGTATTCGGCGATGGGCCGATTGTATCACTGGAAAGCCGGATCAGATGGTGATGACGCTTTTTGAAAAACTCGCCCAATGGGCCGACCGAACAAAGTGGCAGGGATCAGGCTTTACCCGGGCGGCTCTGGAATTTGCCGATCAGCCAGGACATCCGGCCAGAAAAGCGGCGCGTCGACATAAGAAGGAGGTTGAATTGTATCTGGTTGAAAAGTTTGCAACTCAGAATCTGGGTAACGTCGAACAGCTGGTGCGAGAAGTCTTGTTGTTGATCGAAGGGTGTCAGTCCCTTGCTCTGATTCATGATAATTTGGAATATGTTAATGCTGCCCGCCATGCCGCCTTGATCCTGGTCCAAAACTATCAATCAACACCCGCGGAGAATGTACACCTGCCTCAACAGACCTGAGGTTATAATATCCTGGCTTGGCTAGTCGAACCCTTTGGATTTGTATAATTGGTCTAATAAGCAAAAGTTGGAACCATAGAGCGGGTAAGCTGTGGGATGAGTTTGAATGCAGAAGCTGCCAAGTCAAATATCCGTCATTGCGGTGTTGTTCGTTTTCGTCGGCTATCAGGAAACATCTTACTAGCAGCAGTCCACGAAATAGTATAGCTTCGATCTGGCAACCATTGAATCAAACCAGTGTGGCTTTAATGCAAGATTTGATACAAACGATTTCGCTTCAGACATCTGGATTGAGTGTCAATGAAATGTTAGGATTGTCGATTATTGTCCTAACTGCCTCGGTTATTCGCGGTTATTCGGGATTTGGCTTTTCTGCAATTGTGGTTGCTGCAGCGTCGCTGTTTCTGCCGACACAAGAAGTGGTACCATTGGTATTACTCTTGGAAGTTGTCGCTAGTCTACAAATGGCCACTCGAGTCTGGCAACAGGTAAACTGGCGAATGGTCTTATCTATTCTTGCCGCATCAGTACTGTTTATCCCAATTGGCCAGTATGTATTATTATGGGTGCAAATTGAACTGATGAGAGTCATCGCTGCGATTTTGATGCTGACTGCTGTAATTTTGATTGCGACAGGGAGGTCTTTTCTTGTCAAGAACGACGCCAAGGGCTGGTTTCTTATCGGGACAGTGTCAGGTTTTATGAATGGTCTGCTGGCGATGGGCGGTATGTGGGCAATGATTTTTCTGCTCGGTTCTGGGATCAATATAACAACTATTCGTGCTTCTTTGGTCGCTTTGTTTTTTACAACCGATTCTTATGCAGTGTTGACAGGATTAGGCCAAGGGTTAATGAACAGCACCATTTTGGTTCGTTCCATTTGGGTTCTACCCTCCTTATTCCTCGGAGTGTGGATAGGCTCTCGCAAATTTGAGAGCAGCAATGCAGACATATACAAAAAAGTAGTGCTATGGGTGCTGGCAGCACTGGCTGTAATGCTATTATTTAAAGCCTTTTTTGCCTCTATAAAACTATAACCAGACTGACCTATCATTAAGCTAAACAATTTCCGACACCGGATATCAAAAAGTGGTGTTTCACTTTGCTACACCCTGCTGGTTATTAACTCCGATGTCAGACATCATCGATCGAATCATTAAATCTTTGCCAAATATTTTATTGAAGATCTTTCAAGATCATCAGATTAGCATTGTTACCTGTTAAGAAATAAGAGATGTCCCATGCCAAGACGAAGTCCGAGTTAATTCAACTATCAGTTGCGGAGGTCGCGTTATCTATCTCTCAATGTCAATCTGTCGGTCAGAACCAACTGTTAGAGATCGTCGCAGATATCTCTAGGCTACCTTGAAAAATTGTCTTTTCGTCCTAACTCTGCGTTGCGCGATAAAATTTTATCCTCGGAATATTAATTATATGCCTGCGGTAAATTTTTACTCGCGCCTTGCTTTTGAACGAAAATCCTAATTTTGCAAGGTACCCTCTAATTTTATTTTGGAGAGCAGGGAACAATGAAACTGAGTTCGGTTGAGCTTGAAAAACATATGCCTATTTGTTATCCGAATTCCAACAATAAGAACTGCATTGTCTATAAGAAATATTATTTTATTGATCTGTTTGAAATAGAGCTTTTTTGTCTATATACTAAAAAAATTCTTGGGCAAATCCTTTACTAAAATGTCGATAGGAAAATTTCAATTTGTTTCATTGTTAATATTTGTTGAACATTGATCAGAAGTTTTAGAAAGATTGTTACGAAGCCAGCCTCGAAGCTTTCTAAACCCAATTGTGGTAATCCCTTTATCCTTAATAAATTTTATAAATTCTGGGTCTCTCAAAAGGCGATATTCGTCTGTTCGATAATGAGCTTTTGGAGGAACGATCGATTCAATTTCCCCCGGACAAGTCGGATGAAGCGCCACGAAAGTCAATCCCTTGGGTAACGCCCCCATCATGCCATAATAAACTGTACGTACCTCTTCACTGGGTACACCGGGAGTCATGCGGAAATAATCAATAATTGGCCAGCCAATGTTTTCCATTTCCTCTATGGCTTTTTGATACATGATTAAAGGGGGCTTTCCCAGTTCAAGTACTGAAGTGTAATCAGTTATCATTCGAGGAAGCAATATAGGTAGCTGGTATTCCATACCTAAACGTAAATAAATACCAAACAATTGTGGTATAAAAGCCACTCCCATGTGCGCATCGAGATGAGAAATGTCCAGACCGAGATCCAGCGCCTTTTCAATTTGTGCACGCATTTCAATTTCTGCGGCCTCTGGAACAACGTGTTCGGCCAACATAGGGGTTCGGTGCCAGAAATACCCCTGATCGTCTATAAGACCAGAATTTTTGTTTGTAGTAGAGATCGGCCCCCAGCGGTATGATTTCCATTCGCTGGTCAGCGTCAGGTGAACCCCAATATCCAGATTTGGGTTTTGCTCTGCCAATTCCAAGACATTTAAAAACCAAGGACATGGCACCATAACTGCCCCTGATGAAACCGAACCAAGATCAGACAGTTCTCTAAAAGCAACATTTGCACCATTACACATGCCAACATCATCAGCATGAATTATTACGAGCCGATCATCAGGTTGAAAGCCCAGATCGGCAAACATGTCATAATTAGGGACCATGATTATAGTTGTTCATTATTATAATTCCTGCCCGGTTTGCTTCGATAAAGGTTTACCGTTTCCGGCTGGGCTTGCTGCATTCTTACGGGAGGCAGACCATTGAAAATAAGCTCCAGGTCATCGACAGCCATTTCACCAATTCGATAAAATGACTCTCGCAGAGCCGCAGTCCGGTGGGCAGACAGGAGCACTCGTTCTTCTTTGCGAACGGGATCATCTTTCGGAACCGGTTCGACAGGGAAGACATCGGTTGCGGCCTTGTATTTCCCACTTGCTGCACCCTCTATAAAAGCAGGCCAATCAACCACTTCTGCACGGCTCATCAGAAGAACAATACTTCCGGGTTGTATCAGATCCAGTTCTCGCCGGCCGATAAAGTTTTTATTAACTTCGGTGACAGCGGCCATGATGAAAATCACCCGGCTTCTACTCAACAATGTATCAAGGGTGCAAGACTCACAACCAAATTCTTGTATAAAACCTGATGGCAGCCATGGATCATAGACTCTTACGGTAGCTCGAAAGGGGCTTAAAAAAGGGAGCAGCGTTTGGCCCAGATTTCCAAACCCAATCAAGCCGATATCTGCACCAATCAGAGAGAATGTGTCTTTGTTGCCTAGTAGTCCATATTGTTCACTTCCGTTTCGAAAATCGCGGTCAGCCTCGGTAATCCCTCTTGCTAAATCCAGAGCGAAGGCCAAAGCACACTCGGCCACAGGTTTGGCAAAAGCTGGCGCAGCAGCGAGAATATGAATTTTTCTCCGGAAGCATGTTTCATAATCCAGATTTGGCAGGAAGTTCCCTTCGATATTGATAATGGTTCTGAGATTTTTTGCTCTATCCAGCCGTGCCCTACTCATTGCGGTTTGACCAATTATCGCTTTTGCTTCCGGTAAATAGCGGTCAAAATATTCAGCCGGCATAGGACTTTCGTCAGTTTTGACGATCCTGCCCAAATCCTGCAGCCGTTTCCAGAGGGGTTTGGTAAAGACCAACTTTTTGGATCGAGGGTAGGGATCAAAAATAATGAGTGGACGGTCTTTGCTTCTCAACTGTTAGGCTCCAGCACCAAAGGCTCTTTTAGCGTTTTGTTTTGTCCCTTGAAATATAATCGGATCTCTTGAGAAGATGAGGATCCCCAGTCGTCTTTACTTGCTTCTAGATAGAGGTGGTAAAGCCTATGTCCCTCGAATCTGAAATAGCCTTCTGCATCGGTAATGACTTGGTCTTGAGGGGCAGTAACCAGCAGTGTTTTTTCACTGAGGACCACCTGGGCGTTGCCAATGGGCTGATTATTCTGATCGACAACCCGGCCGCTTAAGATACCGCTGTCGTTGAAAATGACAAAAAGGTTCCACAGGAGCGCAATAGTTATCGTAATGCCAAATGTTATTGTATAGCGATTTATAAAAACACTTCTAAGCATATCATTATCTCATCCTTTGGCGGCCCCAGTGGTCAAACCGGCTATAAACTGCCTCTGAGCTAGTAAAAAGATAACGAGGCCTGGTAGCAAAACCATAATACAGAAGGCATAAAGTGCGCCGGTTGTATCTTCAACAACGGTAAGGAATCTCGACAATCCCAACGGGAGGGTTTGCATGTGCTGGTCTCGAATGATGATCAGAGGCCATAAAAAATTGTTCCATGACCAAATGAAAGCAAGAATGATATTTGTGGCAATCGCTGATTGAGAGAGGGGAACCATTACCTTGAAAATGATTTTCCAATCAGGAAGCCCATCAATGCGTGCAGCATCGATAAGAGATTTAGGCACTGCATCGAAGCTTGCCTTGAAAACAAAGATGCAGACTATCGTTGACATTATAGGAAGTGCCATACCAAGGTAGGTGTTAAGTAATCCCAACTCTTTAGTGATCAGATAGGCCGGGATAATAGTCACTTGGAAAGGAATCATCATACAGCTTAAAAACAGCATGATAATCGCTCGTTTACCTATGAATTCACGGGTCAACGCATAGCCGGCCATGGCATTAAAAATGATGTTTGCCGTAACGACGATAATCGATACGAGAAAACTGTTTATCAGGTAGCGAAAAAACGGAATCGTGTACCAGACATCGACATAATAGAACAGATGCGGATCTTGAGGTAAAACAGAAGGAGGATACGTAAAAATATTCTCTCCGGTGAGACTGGTCTTTAAAACCCAGATAAAAGGCACCAGCATAAGCGCACAAATTGCACTCAGGGTCAGATGGAATGGCCAATGGGGGGAGCGATTCATAATTTTCAATCTCCAGTCTCGACTGCACCGGCTTCACCGCCCGATAGTTTATTTGCCAGTAGTGCCAGCCCGAGGAAAAATACGAAATTAACTACAGTCATTGCAGCGGCGTAATCAAATTTTGATAGTTTGAATGCTGCATCATAAATATAGGTAACTAAAAGATCAGTCGCATGTCCGGGACCCCCCTGGGTCATGACAAAGACCAGATCGAAATTGGTAAAAGAATTGATGATACCGATAACAATACAGATAAAAATTGACGGTCGTATCAATGGCAGGGTGATGCGTTTGAAACGCTGCCAGCTATTTGCCCCATCAATTGCCGCAGATTCATATAAACTGGGGGGAATGTTCTGGAGTCCGGTCAACAGAACAATCATGTAAAACCCAACTACCTGCCAGATTGAGGCGACAATTACACAAGGTAGAGCCAGATTGAAACTCTCCAGAAAAGGAATTCCTTCTTCAATAATGCCTAAGCTCATCAGGATATAGTTAATTAGTCCAACTTTTTCGTTATAAAGCCATTGCCAGATAATGCCGACAGCCACAGTCATTACCGGATACGACATAAAGACGATGGTGCGGTATATATTACGCCCTTTTATCGGGGCGTTGACAAGCAGCGCTATTGCTAAAGCAAGGATGATACCCAGCGGGGCACTGAGCATAAAAAAAATTGTGTTAAGCAGAACTTCCCAAAAGACATCGTCGTAAAACAGCATTTCCTGATAATGGTAAAGACCGGCAAATTCCGCCGGTTTATATGGTGACCAGAATTCAAATGAAAGTACGCCGTTCCAAACCAGAGGGATTATTCTGTAAAGGATAAAAATAATCAGCGAGGGAGCCAGAAAGAATGCAATGAGAAACATTTCTCTGGTTTTTTTTCTTTTAAATAACGGCATGTTATTCTTATTAACTGGAAGCCTGAACGAGTCCAGGCTTCCATATGAAAGAGACAAATACCAGATCTATACTAACGTTTTTGCAAAACTCGGTTCACCTTCTTTTCTGCGTCGGCTAATGCATCCTTAGCCGATTTTTGCCCAAGAAGTGCACTCTGCAGTTCGGGGTAGAAGGCATTTTTTATCTCAGCATCTTTGGCCACTGGCCAGTTTCCACAAAGCTTATCCAAGTATTCAAGCTGGGTTTTGAGGACCGGTATCACAACTGGGATTTCCTTCTCAAAATAAGCAAACAGTTCCTCATTAGCTAACTTATCACCAGTCAGGTTATTGGTTCCTGTCCCGAGCGCCTTTGCACCTTCTCCACTGGTGGCGATCTTGACAAAATCCCAGGCTGCATCGGGATACTTGACACTTTTTGAGATCAGCATGGCGTGGGAGTTTGGCGTGGAGAAGCCACCGGGAAGATGAGTTGCTCCTACCGTTTCTTCACTTACCCAGTCTCCTTTGCTTTTAAACCATAAAAAGGCAGGGGCATGAGCATGCAACATTCCTACAGTGCCGCTTGCAAATGCTCCATTGGGTTCAACCCATCTGCCAGTCCAGCTTATTTTATTAATTGCACCAGAGGCAGTGGCTTTTGCCAGGGTATCTACCAGAGCTATAGCTTCCGGCGTATTAAAAGCGGCTTTCTTTAAATCCGGTGTCAAGAGTTCGACCCCGTTAGCAGCAAACAGCGGCCAATACAGCCAATCGAAATTAAGGGTCATGAAACCGGTTTTTTCACCGCCGGACATTTTAGCGGCAAATGACAGCAGCTCATCAAAAGTGGTCGGAGGACCGCTCAGCCCAGCCTCTTTGAACATCAATTTATTATAGAACAAAAGAGTTTTACTGATATACAGGGGTACACCATAATTTTTACCTTCAAACACCCATGAATTGAGGATTTCCGGATAGATTCGGTCAGTGTAATCTTTGTCCCGTTTGAGGTAGTCGGTCAAGTCGAGTAAACCGCCTTTTGATGCGTATTCGAGCCACAACCCACCTTGAACATCGATGATATCAGGTGCAGTTCCTGCAACCACCTGGGTTTGATAAAATGTGCTCCACTCGCTTCCTTTCTTATCAAGCCTTTCGATCTTGATGTCCGGGTGAATTTTGTTGAAGGCGGCGACCCACTGATTAAATCCCTCTTCAAAATAGGGGATATTCCAGGTTAGAACCGTAAGTTTTTTTTCTTCGGCCATCACTGCATTTGCGGTCATGAAAAGCATAATTGCGAAAAAAGTTAAAACCAGGCCCAACAGTTTTCCATACCGTTTCATAGCGGCTACCTCCTTGTTTGGTTTTGCTTTTAATAACACCGTAACAATCACAAGTGACCAATAATTGGATTGTTAAAAGTGCAGCTCAACTTCTCGGCCTTCCATCAGTGATCTTTCTGCTTCTAGACAAATCAGCACCCTTTTCCGGGCTTCTTCAGCCGATACAATTGGTTTGCGTGCTTTGAAGGCATCGACAACCCGGCACAACTCTTCTTCCAACTCAAATAATTCACCAGATGGTGAAAGTTCCAGAATTTCACATTTGTCTTGATCTTCGGTTTGCACTTTCAGTTCAAAAAGCGGGTCTCGGGTTCGGTCCATCGTTCCGCTCCACCAGGTTCGGATTGATCCCTTTGTTCCGACGATCTCCATAACTTGATGATGCTCGAAGCCACCCAGGGTTTGAGTTACTATCCCATAGAGCTGTCCAGGCCATTTAATAAAGGCGGAAAAATTATCGTACATTCCATGAACCCTGGTTTTTGAACTTCCTCGGGCGTAGATATGAGTGGGGTCACCGTAATCTTCAAAGTACCACATCAATGAATCGAAAAAGTGAACAGGCTCTTCCAGTGTCCACGATCCGACTTTGTCTGCATTATAACGCCAATTCTGTGACCCTGGCCGATAGGGGTGGCGAAAAAGCGTGACCAGCGAATAGAGCGGCTCGCCAATCTGTCCTTCATCGATAATTGTCTTGAGTCTGCCCCACTGTGTCGAAATGCGGAACTCATGCCCGATCGTCAACACCCGGTCATTGTGCCTGGCTGCCTCGATCAATTTGTCGCAATCTTCCAAGTTGAGGGCCATCGGTTTCTCAAGCAGTACATCTTTACCCGCATTCAATGCTGCCGTGCCGATTTCGGTATGCAGGTGGTTAGGTACGACGATGTCAACTGCATCTATATCTTCCTGTGAAAGCAGGTTTTCATATCCGAGGTACACAGGAGTATCAGGAAAATCAGTTCTGGCCTTTTCAAAGGTTTCCTGGCTGCTGCACGAAATTCCGCTCAATTCAGCCCCCGGTGCTTTTTCTATGGCTTTTGCGTGGTGGACTCCCCAAAGCCCGTACCCGATAAGTCCGAATTTCAAAATGAGTGCCTCCCGGTAGTAAGATTTTTTATCAGAGCAGTCTCCTGTAATTTGTTAATCTGCGTCATCAACTCAATTGCGGCTCGGGTATCTCGGCCACATAATCGGTAATAGCAAAAAGAACATCCGGATGATTCTGCAGCAGTGATGCCGGAACATTCGGAGTAACTGGTCCGTGCAGTATCTTTCTCACAATCGCCGACTGCCAGTGACGATTCAAGTAAATCCGCACTTTAAAGCTATCAAGTATCTCTTTCATTCCAACCGTTACCGCCAGCTTAGGAATTCGCTCAATATTTCCTCTGCAGGTTGTCACTGAGTTGATCAGCAATGTCTCTCTTGATAAGCTTACCACCCGTGTTGATAAAGCGGCAAAGCTCTCAAGCGTAATTCTTTCGCCCGGTTCAGGAGGATCATTAAAGGCAACATGACCGGTAATACCGATGCCCCCGAAACAAACATCACATCCACCCAGATCTTCAATCAGCTGGGGTACTGCTTTGAGATCGGTTGGGGAGGGAAAAATTCTTTGGGCTGGCGGGGGGCAAAGTTCTTGATCAAGTTTTCTGTAAAAATGGTCTTCCATGTGGCGATGAAAACTCAAAGGATCGCTCGAGGGGATAAATTCCGAGCCATCTGCAGTTAAATATTCATCCATATTAATGATAACCAGATCGCTGAGATTTATCCGTTTTTCATTGCAGATTTGGGCAACGAGATCGTATTGACCAACTGGTCCAACCGGCAAGATAAAAACAATTTTTTCTCGCCCCGCCGATTTGGCAGCCCGATACTCGGTAATAATATCGTAGGCAAACCGATGAATAAGTTTTGAGTCATCCGGCAGGATCTCCAGTTTAATCGGAGAACCTTTTCCCAGGGCATCTTTTGCAACGGTTAATGGATTCATGGCCGGGTCTCTTTAGAGTACGTTTCCTGTTTCCGGATCAAACAAGTGAATTTTGGACATATCTGCTTTCAGGTTAAGATTGTCCCCTGGTTTAATTCCTGGAATTGGTTCCAGACTGACAACCATTTCCGATGCTGCCAGCTCGCAAAAGAAGAGCGTCGTTGAACCCAGTGGCTCGATCACATTGACCTGTAAAGATAAGTGGTTACGAGTGGTTATCTTATTCTGTTCAACCAAGGAGAAATATTCAGGTCGAATACCCATAATCACATCTCGATTCAAACTGTTAAGATAATTTTCAGCCTTTTCTTCAGGAACGTTAAGAATAACTTTATTTTCATCACTGATTTGCAAAACGACTTTGCCATTTTGTCCGGTAAGTCTACAGGGAATGAAATTCATTGTCGGAGCACCAATAAAACCTGCGACAAATATCGATTTGGGATTGTTATAGACCTCCTCAGGTTTACCGACTTGTTCAATATTGCCGTCTTTTAGGACAACAATACGATCTGCCAGAGTCATGGCTTCAACCTGATCATGGGTCACATAGACAATGGTTGTGGTCAGCTGCTTGTGGAGCTTTTTAATTTCGGTACGCATCTGCGTTCGAAGTTTGGCATCCAGGTTTGAAAGCGGCTCATCGAAAAGAAAAACGCTTGGCCGCCGGACGATTGCGCGTCCCATCGCTACTCGCTGTCTTTGCCCGCCGGACAATTGTTTGGGTTTACGATCTAAAAGATCACTGATGCCTAAAATCTCAGCGGCATGATGAACTCTCTCCTGAAGCTCAGACTTGCTCATTTTCTGAATTTCCAAGCCAAAAGAAATATTTTTGAAAATTGATAAATGTGGATAAAGCGCATAGTCTTGAAAGACCATGGCAATGTTGCGATCCTTGGGGGCTAGTTCGTTGACAATTTTATCACCGATTGAAATATCCCCTGAAGTGGCATCCTCAAGCCCTGCAATTATTCTTAAAATGGTGCTCTTGCCGCAGCCGGAAGGTCCTACCAGTACGACAAATTCTTTATCTGATATCTCAAGATCAAGATTGTTGATGACAACATTATCGCCAAACTTTTTTTCAACATTGTGAAGAAGAACTTTGGCCATTATGTATCACACCTCCATTGGAGAACAGCTAAAGAGCAACACAAGTTACATACACTCTTTGAAAAACATCAATTTAGAGTGAGGAGCACAATCTCTGATTTGGTGAAAAATCATATTAACAGGTTGTTGTTGAATCCTCAGGAAAACAGTACTTAAACTATATGGTTTTGTTCACAAAATAAAATGATCGATGCGCTGGCCTTGTGTCTTGCCGATCTCTTTCCATTTAGCAGTATATGCATGTTGCAAATTCCCATACCCGGATTGAACCTATACTGATATGGTTGTCTAGGGTGCTTATATAAAGTGGCGATAGTAGGCAGCCTATTTGATTGAGCACAACAATATTTATCCTAACAATATGACCACTTTTCAAGTTTTAAAGCGAGAGAGATTTGCAAGAATGCAAGGTAGTGTGCGAAAGTTCTGCAAAAAAAAGAAAAGACCACCGCATGTGTTTATTAGTCAATAATCACATCTCCTTTCAATATTGTTACCTTCTACACTCCTGCAGTAATTATGTGTTAGAATCGATTTAGTATATTTTATTTATGATGCTGAAATAACGTAATTAATTACTTAGTGCTGTTTTTGGAACAGCCCTTGCTCGAGAGTCCTAAACGATTGTCTTACACATGCGGAAATCAATTATAGGTAGTGCTTACTTCTTGATGAACACAGCACTCAGATACACCGCAAGGACCGCGAACTTTTTGCCCTGGACTGCAGCAAGGACAGCCTGGCGGGCGCGGTTAGCCGGCGGGCCTTTGTATTCTGCGGATCCCGCGCGGTGCTGATCAGCGGCGTTGGTGAGACTCCGGACAAAATTTTATCAAAATCGGGGGTCAAGCCGGTGGAGGCCTCGGGATATTCATAGAGGAGAGGCTGGAGGTTATTTACCAGAATCGCAAAACGGCCCTGCTCAGAGGACGGCGCAATCCGTGCAGCGACGGGACATGTTCGGGTTCGGTAAGGGGCTGCAGCTGATTTCGGTCAAATTGAAAGGCGGTTCAGATAATTCGTTCCAGGCCGCTGTAGAAAAAATAGAATGAAAATACCACCAGAAAAGAGGCACAGGCCCCGATCAACCGGCGGTAAAAGCTGTCGGTGAAAAAGTTGCGTCCCTTGGCGATGCCGAACGATATCAGGCTGTACCAGGCGAGATCGGCCAGGATATGGCCGAGAAAAAAGGCGATAATCCCGGGGATGCCGAATTTGACCGAGTACATGATATAGCCGATCCCGATCGTCGCCCACCAGATCAGCCAGTAGGGATTGGCCAGGCTGAGCAGAATGCCAGCCAGTATCAAGCTGCGTGGTTTTTCCGTGTCATCGTCGAATTTGAGTTGCAGACGTGGCAGATCCCGGAACATGGTCACGGCCATCCAGAACAGAATTATTCCACCCAGCAGTGACACACCGATAAAGACATCTTCCCGGGAAAAGAGCGGTGCAAGACCTGACAGTAGCGCCAGGACCAGTGCCAGTTCCAGTATGCCGTGGCCAAAGATCATCAGGGGCCCTGCCAGCGCACCGCGCCGGGCGCTTTCGCTCACCGTTACCGTCAGCACCGGGCCGGGCATCAGTGCGCCCGACAGAGCGATGACGAAAGATGAGCCGAATATGGTAAATAACGCCAAGGACATCTACCAAGCCTCATTCAAGGAAGATAACCGTCAAGTTCGGCGAGTATAACAGTTTCAGCTCTATTAATGCAAATTCTGCTTTGGCCTGTATCTGCCTTGCTGAAAAATGGATTGACTCGGGGTAAAACCTTTCGTTTACTTTTTACTCAGAGAATTAGAGCAGCCCGGAATGGTTGGGGCAGGTTCCATAAACAGGTGTAGTTCCACTAGCAGCTGCATTTGCGAATATTAACCTGTTGATTTCAATTCTTTCGGCACTATTCTTTTATCATTATGCAGAAGGGGTAAAGAAACGTTTAGCAGCCCGTCCTGTAAACATAAAACAGATCAATGAGGTGTATTGCATGAAAACCCTAAAAATCAAGGCTTTTGCCGCGCTTCTGAGTCTGGCTCTGGTTCTCGTTTTAAGCCCTGTGTTAATGGCGGAAGAAGAGAAAAAGTTTGATTCCGAAAAAATGATTGCTGAGCTGGAAAAGAAGATCGAACTTTCCAAGCAAAAATGGGAACAGCTTAAACCGGTACTTGATGAAAAGAGTAAAGATATCGCCAAGGGGTTAAACGAGTCCATTGATAAGGGATATGCGGAACTCGATAAACTCAGTGACCAGTTCGAGTCGATGTCAAAGGACGCAGAGAAGAAATTCAACGAAATTTTATCCAGCGACGAAGCCAAGAAACTAAAAGATTTCATGGCGAAACTTGATGAGGATGCGATCCGTGAAGCCCAGGAAAAGGTTGTGGCCGATCTCACCGAACTTCTGGAACTGACTGAAGAGCAGGCCGCCAAGATTAAGCCGGTTCTGGAAGAGAGTGTTGCTGAATTCAGCGCCGTGATGAAGGAAGCCGCTAAAGAAAGCGGTAAAACCTGGAACGAATTTGTTCAGGAATTTCAGCAAATAACTAAAGATCTCTACGACAAAGTCCGGGATACGCTCAACGACGAACAGATGAAGCGACTTGAGAACTACGACCGCGAGCAGATGGAAAAAATAAAGGAAACTCATACGGTTTAAGCCGGCCTTGGCGGTTTTACCTTTTTGCTTAAAGCGCAATATCGTATCCGGTGCTGCGGGAACAGGGGTGCTCCGGTATTAAGTGTTTACTGATAGTATGCTTTCGCTCTGCTCAGCCAGCAGGTGTATGACCCCGCCGAAGCCTTTACAGCTTCGGCGGGGAGAGACAAAGGCTGGCGATCAGGCAGCGCCGAACTCTTTTTCGATCTTCTCGAGAACCTTGTCTGACATCTTATAGCTGTGCTCCTCACCAGGGAATTTCCCGGTCAGGACCTCTTCTTTGTACTGCTTGAAGGTATCGATCATCACCTCACCGAATTTCTGATACTGCTTGGCAAAAGACGGGGTGAAATTGTCATACATGCCGAGTACGTCCGGAGTGACCAGGAGTTGGCCGGAGCAATGGGGCCCGCCGCCGATGCTGATGGTCGGGACCTTGAGCTTCCTGGTGACATAGTCGGAGAGTTTGGCCGGGACCGCTTCAAAAATAATTGCAAAGACGCCGGCTTCCTGGAGGGCCAGTGCTTCCGATACGACCTTGCGGGCTGAATCGATGTCTTTGCCCTGCACCTTGAGTCCGCCAAGGGCACCGACGGCCTGGGGGTGCAGTCCCACATGGCCGACAACCGGGATGCCCATCTCTACGATAGCCTTGGTTTTTTCGATATGGTGCGGGGTGGCCTCGAATTTGACCGCGTCCACTTTAGCTTCAGTGATGAAGCGCGCCGCGTTTTTCATCGTTTCTTCGATGGAATACTGGAACGAGCCGAACGGCATATCGGCGACGACCATGGTCCGGTCGCAGGCTCTGGCAACAGCGGCGCAGTGCAGCACCATCATGTCCATGGTGGCGGTCAGGGTGGTGGGGTGGCCATGCACCACCATCGCACAGGAATCGCCGACCAGAATCATGTCGATTCCGGCATCGTTAACCTTTTTTGCGGTGGGATAATCATAGGCGGTGAGCATGGTGATGGTTTCAGCGTTGTCGCGCATCGCCTGGATAGTTTTTACGGTATGCTTCATGGGAACATCTCCTTTTATGATTTTGTTGGTCTGCTTTACATTCTGATCCAGACAATTGAATTTCTGACCGGATCATCGTTTACGTCGCTTCAATAGATCTCTCAGTCTCTCAAAATCTCGATCAAGTCTGGGTACTATCGCTATTGGAAATACTCATGTATCGCCTCGGTACAGGCGGATAATACTTCGGCACGGACCTTTAATTTACGTGCGCCGATCTCGATGGCCCGGGTACTCCTCTGATCAGGCAGTTCAGCGTGCTGCTGCCATGTGGTTATCTCAGCTTTGCCTGAATCTGAGCCAGTGCATCATCGTCTCCGACATTGCCCGGGAAAACGATATAGGTCATTGCCGGATAACGGGTTTCCCTGCCGCAGCGCCAGGCCGGAACGCCGGGCAGTGCCTGGCCGATTACCATCGCCCTGCGTATGCCAAGTGCCTCGGTGGCCACATCGCTTGAGGTGATGCCGCCCTTGGCGACCAGGTAGCGTGGCTGTACCCCGATATTCTTGACGATACGCACCAGGCTGTTGGAAATCGTCTGGCCTATCTTCAGACTGGCAGCACCGTCTGGGCCGGTGATCAATTCCCGGCTGGTATAGATCGCCGCGTCTTTACCTGATTTAAGCGTCTGGCTGGTCAGTGCGGTGACGCGCTTGATCTCCTTCTCACGGCTGTCTGCGTCCAGCAGGGCACTCACTTCAATTTCAATGGGTTCGACATCGGTCTGCTCAAACAATTGAGACACCTGGGTGGTGGTTTTGGGCACATATGAGCCAATCACGAACAGACCTCCATTGGTGCTCTGGCTCACCAGCTCAGCTCCGGGCAGCAGCCCCTCGCCCTCATCGAGTCCAGTTCGGGTTCGAACGAACGAAGCCGCGCTCCGGTAGAGAAACTCATAACCCTCGTTTTCAACCTCAATCAGCCCGGCAACAACTACTTCCATGTCGCGGTAACTGGCCGCATTGATGATGCAGGCACTTCTCGGGGGTATGCTGCGCAGAATTTCCGAGACTCTGGCGGGACCGCCGATGCGGATGTCGGTAAGGGTGACCGAATGCACATCCCCACTGGGAATTTTACCAGCGGTTTTTTCCTCGACATACTGTTTGAGGTTGGAATTACTGAAACCAAAAGCCGCATCCCGGGCAAACGGTGTCTGGGCGGCAGGAACCAGTTGGTCGCCTTCTTTGACATAGTGAATGTCGTTGATGGTATAGCGTCCGCCCTCCAGGAAAAAAGGAATCATCAGGTAGGGTAGATTCTGCTTGCCCAGGGCTTCAGCGCTGGCATCGACTTCGGCTGGAAAATGGCCGCGCAAGGTTGAATCGCTGCGGCTGATTACCACGGCCCGCACGCCGGTATTCTTTGAGGCGATCTGGAGGCTGGCACCGATTTCCCGGGCCAGTTCGCAGGCCTCATTTTGGGGCAGGCTGCGGCTGTTGGTGAGGATGAAAAAGGCTGGAAAGTCGCCCTTCAACTCAGCTTCCAGCGCCCCCTGGGACCAGTGGGTCAGCACCGGAAGGTCCCGGACGGTCTGGGTACCGGTGGGATCGTCATCGAGCACGACAATTTTGTAAGTCGAGCTGGCAAGTTCCCTTCTGATGGCGGGCATCAGATCGATGACCCACTCGTCAGGCAGCGTCTCCAGAAAGCCGATATCAAGAATGTCTTCGCTCATGATTATCTTTTATTTGAGGGAAAAGATATTTTGTTCGATGAATTTCCAGGTTTCCAGGTAGTCTCCGCCGGCCATCAGCGATTCCAATCTGGCAAGATCGATCTGATCGAAGAGCTGCCAGATTTTCAGGGTCAGGCGGCTATTGGCCTCAAACGTTCCCCTGATATCCCAGCGGGTAGGGGAGGTATCGGAGGTGAACCAGTCGTTGTAGTCGTACTTTTTCAAGTAGTAGAGAAATTCAACATAGTCGAGAAAGTGTTTGGTCCCGCAGAAATAATCCCAGTCCCATTTGCCGTCGTTATCGTTGATGTGGATATAGTATTTATAGGGGCTGGCCTGCAGCAGTGAGACTGCCTCGGCAGGATTTTCATCGCCGTACATGGAGTGGCCGAAATCGAGGGTCACGCCTATGGTGTCGTTCTTGATGTCGTTGAGCAGGCAGAGGGTTTTGGCGGCACTGTCCACGAAACAGCGGCCCCGCGTTTCGCTGGGCTTGTATTCGATATAGAGCGGAATTTCCCGCCGATAATCTCCGGCCTCGGAAAAGGTCTCAATCAGATGCTTCCAGGCCAGGGCGTAATCGTTCTGGAAGGCGAATTCGTAGCCGTCGCCAAGCGGGCAGCAGGTGACCTTGTCGGCCCCGATGTCCGCGGCAAAGTCCTTGGCGTTTTTTATAAACTGCACGGCCTTTTCGCGGACTGCCTGCTCCAGGGAGGTGACCCCGCCGTTTCTGAATTCAGGCTCCGCCTTGACGTTTACATTTACGGCTGCGACCTGCAGGTTATGCTTGGTAAGGGCGTCTCTGGTCTCCTGTACATCGCTTACTTCATAGGGAAAGACGATTTCAACTCCGGAGTAGCCCTCGATAGTGGAAAGCAGTGCGAACTTTTCTTCCAGATTCAAGGGTTCATTGTATTCGTGAAAGCGGTCTTTGGTTTTTGAGAGAAAGCTTGTGATGATTGCCAGTTTGAGCATGGTAAATCTCCGAGTTATGAGTTTTTGAGTAGCACTTTTTACTGGTTATTGTTGAACAGTCTTGCCTTGATTCCAGCCATCATTTTTTTATACCAGCCAAACTGGCTGACAACCGTTAAGACGATGATAAGAAAAAGAATCAGTGCGACCGGCCTGGTAAATACCGGCATAAAGCTTCCCTGGGAGACCATCAGCGCCCGGCGCAGATTCTCGTCCGCCATCGGTCCGAGAATAACGCCGATAACCAGCGGGGCGATCGGATAACCCATGTTGGTCAGGAAGTAACAGACGATGCCGACCGGCAGCATCAGAAACAGATTGAATATATTCAGGCCGAGCGAGTAGGAGCCGATAATGCAGAGTACGCCAATGATCGGCATGAACAGCGGGGTGGGGATATTGAGTACCTTGACCACCTGTTTGGCCAGAATCATCCCGGTAATCCACATCGCCAGAGAAGCAAGCAGCAGAATGGCGGCGACCTCGAGGATAAAGGTCGGATGCTCAAAGGTGATCATTGGGCCCGGGGTAACCCCGTGCAGCATCAGTGCACCCAGCAGCATGGCTGCCGGCGGACTGCCGGGAATACCAAGATTGAGCAGCGGGATCATGGCCCCACCGACACAGGCATTGTTTGCCGTTTCACTGGCGATTACTCCCTCGAACTCGCCGGTGCCAAAGGTTTCCGGATGCTTCGAGGTGTTCTTGGCGGTTCCATAGGAGACCCAGCCGGCAATGTCTTCCCCGATGCCGGGAACTGCTCCGATGCCGACGCCGATCAGGGCGCTGCGGATGATTGTCGGGATATTGCGCAAAACTGTGCCGATCTCAGGCATGATTTTAGAGAGTTTCTCGGCCTTGGGCATTTGCGAGCGTGCCCGGAGCACATCGATAATCTGAGGGATGCCGAAGGCGCCGATAAGGACCGGTACGACTTCGATGCCGCTTTCGAGTTCGGTAATGCCGAAGGTGAAGCGTGGGAAGAACTGGAGCTGGTCTCTGCCGATACAGGCGAGGAAGAGTCCGAGAAAACCGGCGATCCAGCCTTTGATGACCAGATCCGGTGCGGTCAGGGTGCCGCTGATCAAGATCCCGAAAAATGCGAGCAGGAAAAACTCGAAAGAAGTGAACTCGAGGGCGAAATTGGAAATGATCGGCGAAATACTTACCACGAAAAGCATGCTTATCATCGTACCGATCGCCGAGGCGGTGGTGGTCAGGCCGATGGCCCTGCCACCCTGGCCCTTGCAGGCCAGCGGATAGCCATCCATGGCAGTGGCGGCGGCTGCGGCGGTGCCGGGAATATTTATCAGTATCGAGGCATAGGAGCCGCCGTAGGTGCCACCGACATAGATCGACAGCAGGCAGATCATGGCCATCGGCGTATCCATGGAGTAGGTAAGGGCGGTCAGCAGGGCAACGCCGAGCGTGGAGGTCAGGCCGGGCATGGCTCCAAATATAATGCCGAGTAGCACCGAGCCGAACAGAATACCAAGGGAGAGCGGATCTATGACCATGCCTCCGGCGATCTCGAAAAAGGTCTGAATTCGGTCAAATATCAACATGTGGAAAGGCTCCTGTTCATATCGCTAAGACCAGATGTCGGCATACCAGATCGCGTCCAGCAAACTGACGACAAGGCCCTCAAATGGCATTGGGACAAGCAGAAAATATTTAAAGATGATGCCAATGGTGAGTGGAGCCGCAAAGGCGATAATAAGGCTGAGTCTGAACTTGGGCATCAATTCGGGGCTGCCTTTCAACTTTATAAAATAATATAAAATGAGACCGGTGATATAGATGATGATCAGTATATCAGACAGGAATGGGACCAGCGTGGCCAGGGATGGGGCCCACGGGGCCAGAACCACCAGAGAGAAAAGCAGTGTGGAGGCAATCATCAGATAGATAAGAGACAACAGGTCCTCATCGGATCCGCAGTAAAACATAAAGAAGAAAATGAGCAGGAATAAGATGGAGGCCAGAAAAAAATCAACCCGCGGTATTAAGAGGAACACGAATATAAGAAGGTTCAGGGTAATGCCATAAAATCGAATCGTGCCCGGCAGTTTGAGAAAACTGGCAAAATCGGAGCTGCTGAGATATTTTAAAACACTCAGCAATCCTGCACTGCCAACCTCTTTGAAAGCGGCTTTTATGAGCAGCAGGCCCAGCAGGGCGAGCATGCTGCCAATGAAAAGCGGAAAAAGAGCAGGGGAGACATACCAGACATTCTGCACGCCGGCATATGAATCCTTCATGGGCATCTGGGTGGCCTGGCCAACGACAAACAGCCCCAGGAGAAGAATCGCAGTGCCGGAAAACAGGTCAGCTTTTCTCAGTTTATCTATTTCGAGCATTGTTTAAACAGTCCTGATTTTACATAAAAGAGGCCGGGCAATGAGCATATACCTAATGCGGTGCCCGGCCTCATGGTGGATATCAATACGATATCGTTGTCTTGCAAATGCTAATTAGGGCTTCGGAATCCCGAGTGTTTCAGGGCTGACCTTGGCAGCACCAAGCTCATACAGGGTCCAGGTAAAGTTGGACTGCAGCGCTGCAAAAATCTTGCGAGACTCCTCGCCGGTGGCGCCGGAAAGCAGGTAGTAGTTCTCTTTAGCCCAGGTTTTTACTTTATCGGTTGCCATTGCCTTGTTGAATGCGTCGACCAGGACGTCTTTGGCTTCCTGGGGAACATCACTCGGAATGGCAAAGCCGATTGCCTGAGAAATGGGCAGGTATTCTGACAGGTCGGGATAGGAATCGAAACTTGATGGAATGGCGCCCAGTCCCTCAACCTCGAATGCATCCGGAATCAGCATGGCCAGCGGGCGCAGTTTGCCGCCGCGCAGGAGTTGCTGCTGCTCGGCAAGCGAGGTTACAACGACGGTAACTTCTCCGGCCATTGCCGCATTCTGACTCGGAGCGGAGCCCGTGTAGGGTATGAAATTGAATTTAGCTCCGGAGCCTTTTTCCAGAGCAAGCAGGTTCAGGTGATGGATCGAACCGGCAGCACTGGCACCGGCCTTGATTGAACCCGGATCTTTCTTGGCGGCCTCGATGAGGTCCTTGAGAGTTTTGTACGGGGCGCTGGCAGTAACGGAAATCAGATCAGGAGAACCACCCACGATGAAGGGGTCCCAGACGTCGAAGTTCTTGTCCCAGCCGCCCTGAACGCCGGCGGTGACATTGGACTCTGAGAGTCCGGTGAGGGTATAGCCATCGTGCGGCTGACTGAAGCCATAGGTCATGCCAACTGAACCGCCCACACCGCCGGTCTTGTTGATTACATTGACATTTACCCCGAGAAATGGCGCCATTTCCGCGGAGATGATGCGGTTACAGGTATCGGTGCCGCCGCCGGCGCCCCAGACAACGACATTGGTGATGTTTCTGCTCGGAAATTTCTGAGCTGCGTATGCACTGCAGGTCAGTGCCAGGAATACAGCCATCGCGATAAATAGGATTCTTTTCATTACGACCTCCAATTGTCTTCGGTTTAAGGTACCCTTATCTTTTGTATGCTCTCGTCAGTGCGAGAGCGTGTTGCTGACATCTGCATGGCTTTTTTTCCGCTTCACCTCCTTAGGTTTGGGTTTGTTCGAATTAATCGACTTTATCTGTTTCTCCAGAATTGCTGAAGTACTCTGCAGGTGCTGACGCATCCGCTGTTCTGCAGCTTTTGAATCCTGACTGCAGATAGCCTCAATGATTGAAATATGTTCGGTGATGGTCTCGTTGGGGGAACGAATCAATCCCTCTCGAGTCGGATACTGATAAGCAAGAGAGACGATGTTAAAGGTCTGCAGGATGCTGCTCAAAAATTCCCGGGAGCTGATCTGGGCCAGATAATTATGGAATTTACGGTCGGCCCGTGAATAGGCGTGATAATCAGTGATGTCGGCAAGGTCAGTAAATGGGGCGAATATCTTTTTCAGTTGTATCTTCTGGCTATCCGTTATCGAATGAGCGGCACGGCGGGCAGAGAGTCCCTCGAGAACCTCACGGATTTCAAAAATGGAAATCATTTCTTCCATCGAAAAAGAACGGACGAAAAAGCCCCGGCGCGGTTTGGTCTCGACCAGTTTTTCCTGTTCAAGAAATTTCAGGGCGCTGATCAGCGGCGTTCTGCTGATTCCGAGCTCGGCTGCAAGTTTCTCCTGCGGAATTTTCTGGCCCGGCGGCAGTTCTCTGTTCTCGATCATATCCTTGATAATCTGATAGGCTTTCTGGTCAAGATTCTCTGAGGTGATGATTGTTTTCTTCATTTTTGTCGAGATTGCTGCCTGAGTAATTGGATGATTCAAGATAATTGAATATTGTATACAAAATTCAATAGGAGATATTTGTCTTGTTGTCAACACTTTTTTCTTCTCTGAGATCTATTGGTGGTGAAAAATATTTGAAATGCAGTTTAAGAAACTGTAATCAATGGAATTATAGATAATCATTTATAAGTTTTCCCCCCTATGGCAGCGCTTGATAAGCGATATTGCGGTATAACTCCAATCCCGAGGAAACAGACTGATGATCACAAAAGGCGAGAAACAGCAGGCCCAGAACCGGGCCGCTGAGATGATGAGAAACGCCGGTATCCAGATACGCGATGAGGAAGTGGCAAAGATCGAGGTGGTGGATTTTGGCTTGAGCCAGTTAGAGCATGAAGGAGTCCAGGTCTTCACCATGGTGAACACCGACCGGCTGGCGGCAAAAGTTTTGGTGCTTTTTCCAAATCAGACAGAACCCGAACACTGGCATCCCCAGGTGGGAGATGATCCCGGCAAGCAGGAGACCGTACGCCACATCTGGGGAGACCTGCGTTTTTACGTGCAAGGCCCGGACAACATGAAAGAGGGGTTTATTGTAGAAGGCAAGGAGCATGCCTACAAACTGCGCCATGAACTTATCCTCAAACCAGGTGATCAATTAACCTTCGAGCCGTATGTGAAACACTGGTTTCAGGGTGGAGCCAGGGGGGCGGTTCTTTACAGCTTTTCGACCACGGTGCGCGATGGTCTGGACGGCTTCACGGATCCCGATATTGAGCGCCTCACCGTGGTTAAAGACGATAAGCAGTAGTCCACCCTGTGGTCAGGGAAGAAAGTCGAGACCGGAATAAATCAATCCCAGAAGGCGTGAAAATGATGAACCGGTCCGTGTCCACGGCCTATCTGGTAGAGGGCTCCTGCAGCGATTGCTTGGTGTACGTAGTCAAGAGCATGCTCTGTTGCATCGAGAAGTGACAGTCCTCGAGCCAGATAGGCGGCCAGCGACGAAGACAGGGTGCAGCCGGTACCATGGCTGTTTTGGGTTGCTATCTTCGGGCTCTTGAATGTCTGCACCTGCTTAGTTTCATGATTGTAGAGCGCATCTTCTAGAATATTCTGATCGAGGTGCCCGCCTTTGGCCAGGACCGAGAGCTGGAATCGACCGCCCAATTGTGCCGCACTGTGGCGAATACCATCTCCTCCGGTAATTTCATGTCCAATCAGTATTTCAGCCTCGGGGATATTGGGGGTGATCAGCCTGACTCGAGGAAATAGCAGCTCCTGCATGGCGTCAATGGCGTCCTCCTGGATCAATCGATCGCCGCTGGTGGCAACCATCACCGGGTCGAGAACCACGTTTTCGATCCGGTATTCGGCCAGCAGCCTGGCGACACATTCGATTACCTGAGTCGAATGCAGCATGCCCAGCTTGACTGCATCGGCACCGATGTCATCGAGCACCGCCCTGATCTGGGCTTCGAGGGTTGCGATAGGTATTGGATGGATGTCGGTAACACCGCAGGTATTCTGGGCGGTTATTGCAGTGACAGCGCTGGTGCCGAAACAGCCGCAGGCTGAGATGGCTTTCAGATCGGCCTGGATTCCGGCGCCGCCGCCGGAATCGGATCCTGCAATGGTCATTACGGTGTGGTATCTTTTCATAAAAAATTCCCGTAATTTGAAAAAGATGTATAGATCCCGAGAATGCCTCTGTCTGTTTGGTTCTTCAAGAAAAATATTTTATGACCGCGTATCAAACCTCCATAAAATTTCTTATTCATCGCAGACATGTCGATTGGCGTAATCTTTTTCAGCGTAGGTATCGACCATGTCAGGCATCGGTATAGCTCCCTTCGCCATTTCTCCGCATTTCTGCATCTGTTTGATGGTTGGGTCGGAGGCTATTTGCCTGCCGAAGGCCATGGCTCTTTTCTGGGCCTGGTCCCGCTTTCCCTGGGAGCAAAGAGCGTCGATTTCCTGTTTGGCCTTTTCCGAGCGAACCTGAAGCTCATTCAATCTGGATTGGTCGATGCTGGCCATGCATTGCTGGACCTGCTGCATCACCTGCATCATGTTCTGCATATTGCCCTGGTTCATGCTGCCGGTTGTCTGGGCAATCAGGGAGGCGGGAAGCATCAGCAGGAAAACTGCAATATAGATTTTCATCATTGTCTCCTTCGTTATTTCAAAGCGTATTATGCTTTATTTAATCAAGCGGGGCGCCGTTTAACAGCACTATGGGCTAACAATAATCATTAGATCAGGACTGAAATAGAGAATTATTCATAGTGATCATCAAGATTAATTTTGTCGCTGATCTCGATGTCGCTTCTTCTAGATGAACAACTGCTTGTTAATGGACAGCATCTTTAAAATGAACAAAAAAAATGGTGATGCAGCAAACAGCACGCTACATCACCAGGAGAGAACAGTATTGTCGTAAATAATAAAACGCTTATAAAGCTAACCCGTTACTGTTGCGCTGCTGGACCACAGCAACCCCAAAACACGCTATCCACCCGGTATGCCCAATCAGAACCATTGAAAATAAGAGCAAAGATAAATGGTTTGATGCGGGCACGAAGAGCAAGGTGAACAGCATTAAGCGGAGGGGGGAAATTCTGTGCAACCGATCGGCTAACCAAATCTTCATAACCCTACTCCCTATTTGGTTTTTAGGGCAACGTTCAGGTCCAGTTCAATTGTCTCGCAACGAAAGCGACTTGTCAAAAGAAAAGATAAACAATCTGCAAGACATTGTTATAGAAAACAAAAAAGCGGTGCGACCGAGAGATTCAGCCACACCGCCAAGAAGTGGGGAACGCGGCATACGAAGTGAGCGTATGCCACAATGTAATACTATAATATGGTTAATCGAAACGCAAGTGAAAGGAAAGTGGGGGGGAAAAACGGGCGGCGCAGAGCTGATAGGGAGACTGCGCCACCCGGGAGGTTAATATGGCTTTTATATTGTTCACCAGCCATATAGGAATTACATTAAATACTGAATCAAAAAAAGTAAAGTGAACAATTTAGAACGCCATGGACAGCCGGCCCCTGATACCTCTTTATGATTCAACAGGCGGTCCAGGCGCCGTTGCGGTCGCTGGAGGCCAGGACACGCTCGATGAAGCGAACACCGAGCAGGCCGTCTGCGGCAGTTGGAAAATGCAGGGCCAGCGGGTCAACCTTGCGACCCGTACGGCGGGCGGCGATGGCCTCGGCGGCGTCGCTGTAGAGATTGGCAAAGGCGTCGGGAAATCCTTCGGGGTGTCCGGCCACGATGCGGCTTGAGCGGGCGGCCAGCGGCAGGATACCTGAACCGTTTGGGGTCCTGACCTCTGCCGGGGCGCCCAGCGGCTTGAAGTGAAGAACCTGGGGATGCTCCTGCATCCATTCCAGGGAGCCCTTGCTGCCACTCACCCGGATGCGCAGACAATTTTCGACCCCGGCGGCCGCCTGGGTAACCCAGAAGCAGCCGTGGACACCACCCTCAAGGCGGAGCAAAGCGCCTGCGAAATCATGCACTTTGCGCTTCGGCACCACGGCGCCGACCTCGGCCGCCACCTCTGTCACCTCAAGACCAGTGATGAACCTGACCAGATTGTGGGCATGACTGCCAATATCGCCGAGGACCAGAGACGGACCGCTCCTGACCGGATCGAAGCGCCAGGGCAGTGGTCCCGCAGCCGGATCGGGGTCGTTTTCTCTGGCCTTGCCGCCCTGAACGTATTCAATCTGCACCAGGCGGATGTCGCCCAGCTGACCCTCTCCAACCATAGCCCGGGCCTGCCGCACCATCGGGTAGCCGGTGTAGTTGTGGGTGAGGCAGAAAACAAGACCGGTGTCCTCCACCAGGCGCACTAGCTCCTCGGCCTCGGCGACGGTGTTGGTCATCGGTTTATCGCAGATAACGTCCAGGCCTTTTTGCAGCGCGGCTTTGGCAAAGGGGAAATGGGAGTCGTTGGGCGTCATGATGGCAGCAACATCTGCGCCATCGTCGCGATCAGACTCCCGGTCGAACATATCGGCGACGTCGGTATAGATGCGCTCCTCCTGCAGGCCGAGCTCTCTGCCGGCGGCTCGTGACCGGCCTGAATCAGCGGAAAGGACGGCGCTGACCACCTCAAAGCGGTCATCAAGTCGGGCTGCCTGCCGGTGCGTTGCTCCGATAAATGAACCCGGGCCGCCGCCGACAAGAGCCAGGCGGAGTCGCCGGCCAAGGATGGAAATGACAGGATTCAAACTCATGGGGTCTCCTCGAAAAAATGGATAATTTAACGGCGATTGCCTTAGTGGTGCGATTTTAGGCTACCTTGAAAAATTGTCTTTTTGCCCAAACGCTGCGTTGCGCGCAAAAATATTATCCTCGGACGCAGCTATATGCCTGTGGTAAAATTTTCACGAGCGCCTTCATTTTGAACCAAAATCATAATTTTGCAAGATAGCCTTTAATATACCACCGTAATTTTGAAAATACGCCCCGCTATGCACAGAAAAGAAAAAGGTGGTGCATATAAATGAGTTCTTTTTTGATATGCCCAGAGCTTTCTATGCAGCGCGGGCAGCTGACGAGCTGTCGTATTGCAATCACTCTGGTGATGAAAGCATAGGATTACAACGATTATCATTCTTGATATGCCACAATGTGGTGATTATTCTTTGTGGCATCTTCCTGCAGCGGCTTTTTGCCCGTGCAGGCAGGAACAGCAATACAGTTTAATAAAATATACTTAATCGAGGGATTATCGATGAAATTCATACAATGGTTTGGTCTTTTTTCACTGCTTGTCTTGCCTGCAATGGCAGCCGCGTCGTCGGTTACATACACGGTCAATGGGCAGGACTATGAAGGGTACTACCAGGAAGCAGCCAAAGGGGCGCCTCTTCTGATTCTTGTGCATGACTGGGACGGCTTGACTGACTACGAGGTTAAGCGCGCTTCAATGCTGGGCGAGGAAGGCTACAATGTCTTTGCCATCGACCTGTTCGGCAAAGGGGTTCGTCCCACCGAGGTAAAGGATATGAAGCAGCATACCGGTGAACTCTATACAGACAGAGAGAAAATGAGGATGCTGCTGCAGGCCGGTTTTGAAGAGGGCGTCAAACAGAGCGGGGAAGGCTCCCGGGTGGTGGTGTTCGGCTACTGCTTTGGCGGAGCGGCTGTACTGGAAATGGCACGCTCAGGAGCTCCCGTCCAGGGCTTCGCAACCTTTCACGGTGGCCTGGCCACCCCCGAAGGCCAGGATTATAGCCAGACAACGGGCAAGATAATGGTTTTTCACGGAACGGCAGATACCGCTATTACCATGAATGATTTTGCCGTCCTGGCGGCCGAGTTGGAGAAAGCCGGTGTGGCCCATGAGATGGTGACCTACAGCGGTGCGCCGCATGCCTTTACAGTACTCGGCTCCGAGCGTTACCACGAAGAGGCCGACAAGCAGTCTTGGCGTCGATTCTTGACGTTTTTAGATGAAACGCTCAGCAAGTAGTCAAAGAAGCTTTTGACTACTTCGATCGGCAGCGCACATTCGCCAGCCCAGCGCTGATTCCTTTACCGAGGGTCCGGCTGGGCTTTCAAAGGGTCCAGTTCAAGACAGCGCTCTATGAGTCTTTTGGCAACTTCACGCTGTGGGTCAGCAAAGCACTCGGTTATAGCGAAATCAAGCATTTCTGTGCTGATCAGCGGGTGGTAGTTGCAGAGAACCGCTAAGCAGCCAAGGGCCCATTGATTGGCAGGGATCTTCTGCTCCTGGAAGTCGATTTCAAGCAACATGCCGGCAGAAGGGGGAACTACCACGCTCTTGGCTGCAATAATTAATGTTTTGGCGGTGAGTTTGACAAACACCTCTTTTCTGCGGGCAATCCCTTCGGCGCCAAGAGCGATGACGATATCAGGTTTGGCAATCCCGGTATAGCCGATGGGGTGCGGGCTGCAGATGACTTCGCAGATCGAATGGCCCCTGAGGACGGTGATGGGATAGTCGCTCTTCTGACTGACCTGGAGCCCTGCGCTCAGCGCGGCCAGACAGAGGAGTTCGGCGGCGGTATTGACACGCTGTCCCGCAGCTCCAAGCAGCAGAATTCCACATTTATCAGTAATTTGGGCACGAAATCTGGGCTTGATTTCTACCAGGGGAACTGCCGGTTTCGTCCCGGCGGCTTTGCTGCGGTAGGCCTCTCCGTACTCGGGCCGACTATTTGCTGAAACTAGCCCGGGCGCTTTTGGCATGCGGTCGATTTCTTGCTCTATCTCGCGGGGTGTCTGTTTGTTGCGTTTGGTAAATCGGCCGGGACAAACCCCCCTGATTTCGACCAGTGAAAAACCGGTATGGGAAATCGCCTGGCCGATATGCCCGGCCAGCCCTTTATCTGCGGCTCCGATGCGCTCCACCCAGCCCGCCCCTGCACCGATTGCGACAGTGCAGATATCAAGAGCAGGCTCGAGCTCAGCCAGAAACCCGGAAGAGGTGACAGCCTTGGAAGGGGTGGTTGCCGAACACTGACCGCCGGTCATACCGTAGTTGAAATTGTTCAGGACCAGCAGATTGAGGTCAAGATTTCGCCTGCAACTGCTCAATACGTGGGCCCCGCCAATGCCAAGACCGCCGTCTCCCATGATTACCACAACGGTCAGTGACGGGCAGGCCAGTTTCAGACCGGTAGCATAGGTCAGGGCGCGGCCATGCAGCCCGTGCAGGGCGTGTGTATTGAAAAAGATATCGAACAATCCGGAACAGCCGATATCGGTGACAATGGCCACTTTGTTTCCCGGCAGGCCGAGGTTCTGCAGGCTCTTGTCAAGCGCGCGCACCACCTGCTCATGGGAGCAGCCGGGGCAGAACAGCGGTGGCCTGTCGTTGTTGAGTAGACTGTTCATCTGACGGCCACCCGGCTAATTTCATGGTAAATTTCATCGGGAGTGATCAACTCACCATTCATCTTGCCAAAATGAGTGAGCTTGCCTGCGTCGCAGAGCCGCTCGATTTCCCCGACATATTGACCGCAGTTCATTTCAACGACGACAATTCGTCTGACTTTGGCCATCTGCTCTTTCAACAGTGCTTCGGGCACCGGGAAAAGGGTCTGCAGAACCAGCAGCGACACCTTAGATGACTCAGCACGCAGCCTGTGAAGTGCCTCTCTGGCGGCGCGGGCGGTTACACCGTAGACGATCAGCAGTGTTTCTGCAGAGGGGTCCGAATCGATCTGGTAAAAGGTAAAATCACCGACACTGTCGTTCAGTTTGTCGCACATTCTGGCAATGGCGGTTGCGATCACTTCAGGGTCGGTGGTGATGTAGCCGTCCGCCCCATGGGTGGAGGAGGTTGTACGTACCAGCCGAGAGGCCCCAAGGGGAAGAAAATGGGGAATATTTGAGCCAGCTGGTGGCCTGAACGGGATAAATTCCTGGTCTTCCGGGCAAGTAGCCCGGTCCTTGATGTCGGGCAAGATCAAGGAATCGGCCGCTACGCTCTCTCTGGTCATGCCGATTTCCTTGTTGGAGGCGATGAATACCGGGCAACGATAACGTTCGGCAAGATTGAAGGCCTGACCAGTCAGATGGTAGCAGTCCGCTGCATCGGTCGGTGCCAGAACGACAACCGGCAGACCGCCGCTGTTGCCCCAGCGCAGAAAGCAGATATCTGAATCGGCTCCTTTGGTGGCTGAACCGGTCGATGGTCCAAGGCGCTGGACATCGACGATCACCAGGGGAATTTCGGCACCGATCGCAAAAGAGATCTGCTCGGAAAATAAACTGATGCCTGGACCGGAGGTGGCGGTAAGCGCTTTGACGCCTGCCATCGAAGCGCCGATGCAGAAACCGATGGAGGCGATTTCATCCTCACCCTGGAGGCAGACCCCGCCGACCGGAGGCAGCAGATTCAGCATATGCTGATAGATGGTGGTGGCCGGGGTAATCGGGTAACCGGCAAAAAAACGGCAGCCGGCATCTACTGCAGCCCGAGCCGTCGCTTCATTGCCGTCAAGAAACAGGTAAGCCATTTGCGGATAAGAGAGGTGGTTGAAAAATCTATCTGTATTCGTAAAACGTATAAAACCCGTACGTCTTGTTATTTCAACAAAAAACCTTTTGCACGGAGAAAAGCGAGCAGGTGCGGCCGGGCTTCCTTGACGAGCATCTCGGAAATCTGTTCACTCCACGAATTGTCCTTCTGCCCGCCCGTACGGGTCCGGTAATAGCCTCGCACCCGCCGATCATAGGACTCGATAAGCTGTCGGTCTCCAGCGTCGCTATAGGTTTCCTGCTTCAAAACTACTTCGACCGGCAGCCGGGGTTTTACTTCCGGGTCCTGGGCCGGATAGCCAAGACACATGCCGAAAATCGGATAGACCAGTTCAGGCAGGTCGAGCAGCACGTCGACCTCTCCGATTTTGTTTCTGATGGCACCGATATAGCATCCGCCCAGCCCGAGTGACTCGGCGCCAACCAGCACATTCTGGGCGAAGAGCGCGCAATCGACGGAGGCGGTCAGAAACTGTTCGGTAAAGCCGGACAACATGTCGGCCTGGTGCATATCGCAGGCCAGCCGATGGCGCTGCATATCGGCACAGAACACCAGAAATACCGGGGCCTCTTTCACATACTGCTGGCCTGCGGCAGCGCTGCAGAGTTTTTCCCGTGCCTGCGGATCGTTGACCTGAATCACCGTGCAGGCCTGGATAAAGCTCGATGTGGCGGCGCCTTGACCGGCTCTGACCAATTCCTCCACGATGCTCTGATCTACCTCACGGTCCTGAAACTTACGGATGGAGCGATGCGACTGCAGGAGTTCGATAACCTTATTCATGGAACCACTCACCTGGCTGAATTTACCGTTCCCAAACTTAAAAAAATTTTAAAAAAAGTAACAGCTAGATGCTTCAGCCGCACTGCTCTATACAATAATCTACCCGAGTCCAATGGGTTTTTGCAGTATCGCTCAGAATCGTTTTCAACTCACTGCACTCACCGACCAGCGAATTTCTCTGTCGGCCCAGAACGGGCTGACATCGCCGTAAAACGATGGCACCGTCCAGTTCTTGGTGCTCAACTCCACCGTTTTAGCCGGAGGGGTAATCCGGTAGCGCTGGCGGGCATTGTCACTGATGAAGCCTTGAAGGTGCTCCAGACTATCTGCCTCTTCAAATATCTGGACCAGAAGCGGCAGCGCGACCGGAGCCGAGAATACGCCGGCCGCGCAGCCGATACATTCTTTCTTATGCCGGGGATGGGGTGCTGAATCCGAGCCGAACATGATCTTCGGGTTGCCGCTGAACACTGCATCTCTGAGGGCGCTTCGATCGGCAGGAGTTTTGGCAATTGGCTTGCAGAACAGATCGGGGCGCAGCAGATCGCCAATCACGTCATCAAGGGTGATCATCAGGTGGTGCAGGGTTACCGTGGCGGAAACATTTTCATAGCGGTTCATGAAATCAACGGCCTCGGCAGTAGTGATATGCTCCATGATGATATGCAGATCGGGAAAGTTTTCTGCAATCATCCGATACACCGGGATAAATTCTTTTTCCCGGTCCAGCACGAAGCCGTTGCTCTCACCATGGACCAGAAGGGGAATCTGCAGGTTCTGCATGGCTGATACCGTGGCTTCTATAGCCTCGAAATCCTTGACGCCGCTCTCGCTCTGGGTGGTTATGCCGGCTGGATAGAGTTTGATGCCGATAATTGCGTCTTTGGCCTGTTCCAGCTCAAGGTGGGAAAAATTTTTAAAGAACAGCGTCATGTATGGCTCAAAGCTTTCATCGCCGCACAGGCTGCTGATTGTCCGGCGATATTCGCCGAGCAGTTTCAGGGTGTCCACCGGGCGGCGCAGATTAGGCATGACAACCGCCCCGGCGAAATGCCTGGCCGACAGTGGCGCGGTCAGTCTGAGCATGTCCGCTTCGCGCAGATGCAGGTGCATGTCCAGCGGAGATTGAAGTGAAATTTTCATATCGGCGTGGCTATGTTGAGGTTAATGGCATGGTTGAAAAATGACTCGGTGGGCGCTACACCCTGATCGAGTAGGCCTTCATTTTCTCCCAGAGGTTCTTCCGGCTGATGCCAAGGAGTTCAGCAGCCCTGGTTCGGGAATTATCTGATTTGAGCAGTGCCTTGAGAATAGCATGTTTTTCCGCCTGGGCGACAATATCGCTGAGCACATATGATTCGTTCGTACTCTGGTGCATCGAGCCGGTTAAATCAGAGGGCAGGTCAGATTTCTGTATTTCAGGCTGAACCGCCAGGATAGAAGCCCGCTCGATGATATTTTTCAATTCCCGGACATTGCCCGGATAATCGTATTCGAGCAGGAAACCCATTGCCTCGGCCGAGACGGACATCGCCAGGCCCCGTTTCAGGCTGTATTCGTGCAGAAAGTGCCTGATCAGTTCGGGGATGTCTTCTTTTCTCGAAACCAGGGCCGGCAGTCTGATCGGTATTACCTTGAGGCGGTAAAAAAGATCCTCTCGGAAATGCCCTTTCTTGACTTCGGCAGCCAGATCCTTGGCGGTAGAGCAGATGATGCGTACATCGATCTGCTGGGTCCTGGTGCCGCCGACGCGCTCGAACTCTTGCTCCTGAAGGACACGCAGCAGCTTGGGCTGCAGGCTCAGGGGCAGGTCAGCTATTTCATCGAGCAGCAGGGTCCCGCCGTCTGCCATTTCAAAGCGTCCAGGCTTTCTCATTAGCGCACCGGTGAACGCACCTTTTTCGTGGCCAAACAGCTCAGATTCGAGCAGACCTTCCGGAATAGCAGCGCAGTTGAGTCTGATATAAGGTTTGGCGGACCGTTTACTGGCATCATGCAGGGCAGCAGCAACCAGTTCCTTGCCGGTTCCGGAATCACCGGTTATCAGAATGGATGCATCGCTCGGGCCGGCCTGATCGATCAGTCTGAAAACCTCCTGCATTGCCGGGCTCAAACCGATAAGGTCTTCTCTGCGTTGCAGGCAGTTGTCTTCCAGTGAGAAATTTCTGGCCTTCAGGGATTGAACCGAGGCGATGCGGTTGATACGGATGATCAGGTCGTCCATATCAAATGGTTTGAGCAGATAGTCCGAGGCGCCCTGTTTCAGACAATCGATGGCACTGTCGACATTGCCGAAAGCGGTCATCATGATGGTATCGGTGTATGGGGTGGTCTCACGAACATGTTTGAGCAGTTGCATACCGTCCAGGTGCGGCATTCTGACATCGGACAGGACAAGCTGGTAGGAACCCTGATCAAGCATCCTGACGGCCTCTTTGCCGTCCATGGCAACATCCACCTGCCAGTCGTATTTCTGCAGACGGTCCTGTATTGAAATCCGCATGATTTCATCATCTTCAACGAGTAGTATGCGCATCATGGTCCTGGCTGTCCGGGTGAGGAGGATGAGGACTCCGGGGAGGTGCTTGCGGCAACGCATTGGTCGGTGATCGGTATGATGATGGTGAACTGCGTTCCCTGTCCTGGTTCTGAGTCGACACTGATGCTGCCGCCCATTTTCTGTATCAGGGCATAGGTGACCGCGAGTCCCAGACCGGTTCCCTGACCAACCTCCTTGGTGGTGAAGAACGGGTCGAATATACGGTCAACGATCTCCGGGGAAATGCCTTTTCCGGAATCCTTGAAGATCATGACCAGATTGGTGGTTTCTTCACGGCTTGCTACGCTCAGTATCCCGCCGTCAGGCATGGCCTGGATCGCGTTGAGCCCGATATTGAAGATGATCTGCTTGACCGCCTCGGTGTCTATGCAATGGGGTTTGTCAACCTGCAGATCAAATACCAGCTCGATGTTTTTCATCCGGTAACCCAGCAGCGAGAAGCACTCTCGGATCTCATCGTCAAGATGTACCTCACGAAGCTGAAGCGGTTCGTTTCTGCCAAAGTTGAGTAACTGGCGCATGATCGATTCGATCCGGTGCAGCCCTTTGTCCAGCAGCGGCAGGTAGCGGGCTTGCAACTCGTGGTTGTCCGGTTCGTCCTGCATGTTCTTGACGCAATTGAGCAGACCGCCGAGGGGGTTATTGACCTCGTGGGCGATACCGGCGGTAATCTGACCAAGCGAGGCCATTTTCTCATTGTAAAAGGCCTGCTCATGGGCCCGATCGAGTCTTTTTCTCGAGGAATCAAGCCGGCTGCACAGGGCGGAGAAACGAGACGACAGCCTGCCAATCTCATCGTCACCTATAGGCAAACCGACTCCCGGTGCAGGTGGGTCCGGATAGCTGTCCATTACCTTTTCCAGAGCCGAAAGCCGAGCAGACACCAGGACATTGAATAAAAAGTAGAGCAGTCCGGTAACCCCAAGAATCGAGGCCACACCAAAAAGCACGATCGTGCGGTTGTTTTTCCTGATGGCGGCCTCGGCCCAATGAATTGGGATTGATATACTCAGGGCGCCTCGTATATCGCCGACCTTATAGCCGTGCTGTGAGTGGCAGCCGATGCAGGTGGGTTTTACTTTGAGCGGGGCGATGTAGCGCAGGGTTTTTTCGCCACGGCTGGTGCCGATCTCGATATACTCATCCAGGTCGACGTTTTCAAACAGCTCCAGGCTGGTCCGTTCAAAATCATCTGGCTCATTCAATGGGTTGACCGGTTTTAAACTGGTCACCCTGAACCAGCCGTACCCTGCCTTTTCGGCATACTCGGAGAGTTCCCTGGTCACCATGGCCGGATTGCGTTTCACCAGGGTGACACCTCGGTCCGTCTGGATTCTGGGTTGGTCCAGATACGGATTTTCATTTACATCATCAGATTTTACGACGAACAGCCCTTTATGATCCGAAACCCATTCACGGGTGAGAATAAGCTGATGGTGCAGCATCCGGGCCTGCTCCTTGGCCTGACCGATGACAAGATCGTTCTGCAATTCGGTCATATAGGCAATTATGAGCCCAATAGACGAGGAAAGTACAAGACCGATGATCAGGATAAACTTGTACTTGAGCTTCATGTAAGGTTTGGCGAAGATAGAATACTGTTCCTGCATCCTGGTTTCACACTTTGACCAAATAATCGGGATCGTTGCGCTTGGCTGCTCTCCGCAAAAGCTGGGAGGTCCGGATCAATCAAGGTTTACCATGAATACGCCTTGCTATGCCATGGATAACGTTACTGACCGGTAACGCCAATGGTAATCATACTTCTACATATGATGTCTCAGATAACCGATGTTACGTCTAAAATTGATTGTCTTCAACTGCTTGTTCCAGCTGCGACAAAGTTGTCTCTGCTCATCGCGATCTTTTTGGTGGGGTGGTTTTCAATCGTGGGTTCAAGGTCATTCGGTTTCTTCTAAGCAGCCAATTGTCGGCAGCACTGCTCTGAACAACCCCGCATGGAACAGGAGTTTTTTTTCTGATTTGCTTGGAACAATGGTTTATCATTTAACAGAGTGCAATACATCTTCCGTGGGGAGTGGTATGCCCAAAAAAATCTTTTTTCTAATAGCTTTTATACTATTCGCCGGCGCAGGCACCTGCTGGGGAAACGACCAGCGCACAGCACTTGAGCTGGTCGAAAACGCCTTCGATTACTGGCGAGGCGTCAGCTCGGTGGCGCGCTTCAAAATGACCATTCACCGGCCAGATTTCGAACGCTCCATGGTTATGAAGGGCTGGACCAAGGGCAGAAGCGATGCCCTGTTTTTCGTTGAAGAGCCCGCCAAGGATGCCGGCAACGGTACCCTGAAAAAAGGAAGGGAGATGTGGAGCTATAACCCGAAGATCAATCGGGCGATAAAACTGCCTCCGTCGATGATGAGTCAGTCCTGGCTGGGGTCTGATTTTTCCAACGACGACCTGGCCAAATCGGACCAGATTCTCGAAGATTACGACCATACAATCATCGCCTCCGAATACCTGGAGGATCACAAAGTCTATACCATCGAATCGATTGCCCGGGAAACGGCCCCGGTGGTCTGGGGCAAACAGGTCCTGCAGGTGAGAGAAGACTATATCCTGATGAGACAGCAGTTCTACGATGAGGACATGGTTCTGGTTAAGGAAATGGTATCTGAGGATCTGGTTCAGTATTCCGACCGTCTTTTTCCCCGGCTCTGGACCATGCGAAGCGTTGATGAGGAAGATCGCTTTACCCTGCTTGAATATCTTGAGCTCAGTTTTAATGAGGAGCTTGAAGACCGGCTCTTCACTCTGGCAAGTCTGAAGAGCAGGAGACGCTGAGCATGACTGACGTCCTGCTGGCCTGGCGCAATATCTGGCGCAATCCGCGACGGTCTGTTCTAACGATGCTGGCAATCATCTTCGCCACCACTCTTCTGGTGTTCATGCTTTCTTTTCAATTCGGGGCCTATGACGATATGATCGACTCTTCCGTCCGGCTCAGCACCGGACATCTGCAGGTTCAGCAGCCCGGCTATCAGGACCGCCCGGCGGTCAGAAAGGTGGTGGAAAACCCTGAAACAATCAAACAAAAGCTCATTTTTATCGATGGCGTTGAAGCGGTCAGCTTTCGTTCGGAATCCTTTGTGCTGCTCAACGCTGAGACGCGAAGCAAGGGGTTGATGGTTACCGGCGTTGTGGCTGAAGATGAGATGCGGCTGTCGTCTTTGCCGGATCAGGTAGTCCGGGGAAGCTATCTGGCTGGGACAGATAGCGGTGTTGGTGTAATCGGTGCTCTGGCGGCCCGTCATCTGAAGCTCGATGTTGGCGATGAATGTGTTTTTCTCGGGCAGGGCCGGGACGGCTCCGTGGCCGCAACTGCACTTAGGATCAAAGGAATATTTAAAACCGGTATCGAACAATACGATCGGGCCGCGATGCAGATACCGCTGTCTGATTTCGATACGATATTCAGCATGGCCGGCTCCGTTCACCGCATTATGATCACCGTCGATCAACTCTCCGAAGCGCCGCGCATTGCGAACCTTGCCCGAGCGCTGCCGGAGACACAGGGGCTGGCTGTCTTGACCTGGGAAGAGCTGAATCCGGGCCTGAAGCAATCGATTGAACTGGACTTGATCAGCGGTATTGTCATGTATCTGATTCTCGTTGTTGTCGTGGCGTTCAGCATTCTCAATACGTTTTTCATGGCGATTTTCGAGCGCAAGAAAGAATTCGGCGTCTTGATGTCCATCGGTATGAAGCCCCGGCGTCTGGTCAAATTGATGATGATGGAATCGATGAGCATGACGCTCACAGGACTGATAATCGGCGTCGCCCTCGGCATCGGCTGCACAATGCTTGGATCCGTCTACGGGATCAGCATGGGGGACAGCGGCGAATTCATGGCCCAGTATGGAATCCCGGACCGTCTTTATCCTACTCTTTCCTGGGCGTCCGTGCTCATAGGACCGGCGCTGATCTGGGTGGTAACATTTATCACCGCGCTGATTCCCGTCATCCGGATACCTCGGCTGCATCCGGTGGAAGCCATGCGCTCATGAACGGCAAAGAGGTAATCTCGGCATGGACTTAATGATCGCCTGGCGCAACCTCTGGCGCAACACCAGACGCACCTGCATCATCTTGACGGCCATCATTATCGGCATCATCAGCATGCTGGTGCTGTCGGCCTTCGGAAGGGGTTCGATGCAGGGTATGGTCAACAATTCTCTGGACAATCTTGTTGGCCATATCAAGATCAGGCATCCTCTGTATCGTGTCGATCCGGTGATCGACAATCGTCTGACTGAATCGAACCTGCTTATGCAGCAGCTGCAGAGCCTGGTTCCCAAAGGCACAAAAATGGTCCAGCGGATCAGGGTCGAAGGGCTGTTGAGCACCAGCAGGGATCACGAGGGAGTCGAGATCGTCGGCATCGAACCAGAACTCGAAAGGGCCGTGTCGTTTCTTCGAAAACCTCTCTACCAGGGAGCAATGATCAGCGCCGATGATCCCAATGGGTTGCTTATCGGCGAAGAGTTGCGTGAAAAGATCGGGCTTGATATAGGCAAGAAGGTCGTGCTGCTCACCCAGACAACCGAGGGGGGCAGCATCTCGCGGGCCTTTCGTATCAGGGGTTCCTATAAAAACGAGATGAAAGAGACTGAGAAACGCACGGTTTTTGTCAATCTCGAAACGCTGCGCCAGATAACCGGTGCCGCCCGCGATGCAACGGAGATCAGCCTGAGAATCAGTGCAGATGGCATTGGCAGCGCAACTGAAATTACCGAATTGAGCAGGGCCATTGGCGCCAATCTAAAGAATCAGGGTCTTGAGGTCAGTACCTGGCAGCAGCTCCTGCCGGCGATACACGCCTACATAGCGATGTTCGACACCTATATGCTGATCTGGTTCGTGGTCGTCTTTATCGCGATGGGGTTCGGTCTTGCCAATACGATGCTGATGGCGGTCTATGAACGTATGCGGGAGTTCGGGCTGCAGCGTGCCCTGGGTATGCGATCGTCCAGAATTGTCAGGGTCGTGCTGATTGAGGTGCTGCTTCTGCTTCTGCTCGGTGTGTTGATTGCAAATTGCTCCGCCTTGGTACTCACGGAGTGGGTGTTTCGGGGTGGAATCGATCTGAGTGTTTTTGCCGAGGGTATTGAGATGTGGGGAATCAGCAGGATCATCTATCCGGTACTTGGGCTGCGGGATGTGATTTCTGCCAATGCGGTGGTCGTGGTTCTGGGGCTGATTGTCGGGCTCTACCCGGCCCTGCAGGCCGCCCGTTTTACCCCGGTTGAAACCATGCGTCATACTTGATATTGGCGCTTTTTCATTAGGGGAGAGAGCAGAATATGGGGATCATCAGGGTCGATTCCGCCAGCAAAATATACCGTCAAGGACAGGTCAGCTTTACGGCCCTGGACGAAGTTTCACTGGACATAGAAACGGGTGAATTCATTGCTCTGGCAGGACCTTCGGGTTCCGGCAAGACAACCCTGCTCAACCTGATCGGCGGCCTCGATCTGCCAGATCGAGGCGATGTGTATTTTGATTCCAGGAGCCTGCTTGAGATGAGTGCGTCAGCACGAGCCGATTTGAGGCTGCACCGTATTGGCTTTGTCTTTCAGGCCTATAATCTCATCCCGGTGCTCACGGCTGCGGAAAATATCGATTACATCCTGATGCTGCAAAATGTCGATAAGGCTGAACGCAAGAAGCGTGTTGCAGAAATACTTGCAGAAGTTGGCTTGACAGACAAAGCCGGTAACCGCCCTGATGAACTCTCCGGCGGACAGCAGCAGCGGGTTGCCGTTGCCCGGGCGATTGTCTCCAATCCGGAAGTTCTGCTGGCCGACGAACCGACTGCAAACCTTGATTCCAAGACCGGCAGAAAATTGCTCGAGTTGATGAAGGAGATGAACAGAAAAACCCGGGTGACGTTTGTTTTTGCTACCCACGATGCGATGGTGATGGATTTCGCCGACCGGCTTGTCTCGCTAAAAGATGGAAAAATCGCTGATGATCAGCGCAAGTGAGTTGAAATTCTGCCTGCTCCTGAGCGTTCTGCCGGCTCTGTTTGTGGGGGCGACTTCAGCGTGGGCTTCAAGGGAGGCTTTTGACTGGAACGGGCATTTGAGAGGGGTAGGCTCAATCGATTATTTTTCAGCTGATCATCTTCTCAGTGCATCTGCCGGGCAAAGCGAATTTATTAACGGCAGTCTGGATGGCAGGCTGAATCTGATGGCTTATCCAGCCGAACGGCTGCGTTTCGAGCTTGCCTATGAAGCGGTTCTCAGCGGGGGACAGACGCGGGAGGAACTTTACGACTACACCAGTAATAACCCTGATCTATCCGCAGAGACCCTCTTTGAGCCGTTTAAACCATCCGATGACGATAAGTTTTTTTCACTGACGAAAACAATTGCCGATGAACCGGGCTATCTGCTTTATCATCGCCTGGATCGGTTGTTTTTAAGCTGGAATACAGATTATGGCTCGTTCAGTGTCGGCCGGCAGGCCTTGACCTGGGGAAACGGCATGCTCTTTAACCCGGCGGATCTGATCAACCCGTTTGCCCCGTCCGATATCATCAGGGATTACAAGATCGGCAGCGATATGATTATCCTGCAGACCGCAGGAGGGTGGTTAACCGATTTCCAACTGGTGGGTGTAGCGCGAAAAGACCAGGATTCGGGTGAATTTTCCAGCGCTGAATCAACTGTCGGTATGAAAGCCCGATTCTCCTTCAACCAGCGAGATTTCGATTTCTACCTTCTGAAAGACTACCAGGATCCGGTGGCTGGGGCCGGGTTTACAACCTATCTCGGCAGCGGTGTTCTCCGTACCGATCTGACCTGGACTTATCTGGAAGACGATCCGGATATGCAATCGTTTTTTTCCGGGGTTGTGAACTTCGACTACTCGTGGGCCTGGCTGGAAAAAAACTGGTATGGATTCGTGGAATATTACTATAACGGACTGGGTTCGAGCCCTGTCGCAGAGGCGTTGACCAATGAAGCACTGGTCGAGAGGCTGGTTCGGGGTGAAATCTTCGTCACCGGCAGAAACTATGTGGACGGGATGCTGCAGTGCGAGCTTCATCCATTGATAAATATTTTCGCAACCGTAATCTATAACCTCGATGATCAATCAATTCTGCTGCAACCCAGAATAAGCTGGGACTTCAGTGAATCGGCAGAGCTGCTGGCAGGTTTAAATATTTCCCTGGGTTCCTCCGGTTCTGAGTTCGGTGATAGGCCTGATCAGCAGACCGGCGCTGATACCTCCAATGCTGATCAGGCATATCTGCTCGTCACCTGGTATTTTTAAACCAGGGTAAGCAGGTGAGCGCAGCTATTTTGCTTCTGCACCGGCAAGAGCTGCCATGTCTGAGAGTTCCTGGTAGCTTCTGGCACCAACCAGGGCACGCTCCCCTATGATAAAGGTAGGAACCGCTCTGACCCCAAGTTGCCGGGCGGCATTCCAGTCCTCATCCACGGCGGGGGCATAACTCCTGTCCTGCAGCACTTTTTCTGCATCCTGCAGCGGCAATCCCACCTTGCCGGCCATTTCCAGCAGGACATCAGGCTTGGCCAGGTTTAATCCATCGACGAAATAGGCCTGAAAGGCCGCGTGGTGAAATGCGGTACCGCAGTTTTCGGACTCAGCCCAGAGGCCAAGCTCCTGTGCCAGTCTGCTGTTGTAGGTTCTTGTGCGGGGGCCAAACGGCAGGCCAAGCTGGTTTGCCGTCTGTTTAAGACCTTCCACCATCGCTTGAATTTTTTCCTGGCTGGTCCGAAACAGATCTTCGAGCAGCATTCCTTCTTCAGGTGTTTCCGGGTGCAGCGGGAAGGCTCGCCAACGAACTTTGATATGAAAGTCTTGCTGTAGTTTTTCAATACGCCCGGTAATGAAATAACACCAGGGTCAGATATAGTCTGAAAAAATCTGTAATTCTTTGGGATCACTCATAGCTGTGTACCTCAGGGTTTTGAAGGATGCGGCTCAGGTCAATCACCGGGTCGCTATCTCGTGCAACTGTTCCAGAGGACTATAGTGCCGATCAGAAGAAATACCACCAGCCTGCAGTTCTGTCAGGAGCGGCGGCAGTGTAACATTAGCGAATGTTGCCGGCCCATGGGCTGCAGCTGCATAAAAGCTCAACCTTGCTCATTTCATTCTTTTGATCTTGATTAAGTATGGGGGCTGTTTACTGGTTTACATACACTGGCATGCAGTAAGAACTGATTGACCATAAGCAGCGCCTGCACTCTTGTGCTGGGGAAAACGATGAGGAACTATTATGACTAACGAACTGTTTACACCGATAAAAGTAGGGAATTTAAAACTTGCCAATCGCGCTTTTATGGCACCTATGACCAGGGGCAGGGCGGGAGAATCACGGGTCGCCAATGAGTTGATTGCAGAGTATTACCGCCAGCGGGCCGAAGCCGGCCTGATCGTAACCGAGGCGACAGCAGTGTCTGCAGACGGTTATGGCTGGGTTGGCGCGCCTGCGATCTATACCGATGAACAGCAGCGCGGCTGGCAGAAAACTACCGAGGCCGTGCATCGAGCGGGCGGGGTGATTTTTTTGCAGCTCTGGCATATGGGCAGAGTCTCGCACCCTGATTTTCTGGACGGTGAAAACCCTGTCGGACCATCAGCGGTGGCGGCCCAGGGTGAATCGGTAACACCTGCTGGAAAGAAACCCTACGTCGTGCCTCGCGAACTCTCAGTGTCCGATCTGTCCGCCCTTAGGCACGCCTACGGTGCAGCCACCGTGCGGGCGCTCGAAGCAGGTTTTGACGGGGTTGAAATCCATTCAGCCAACGGCTATCTGCTCGATCAGTTTCTCAGGGATGGTTCAAACAGACGAAATGATGAATACGGCGGCACCATTGAAAACCGCATGCGCTTCCCGCTGGAAATAGTCGATACGGTGGTGGAGAAGGCCGGCTGTGAACGGGTCGGTCTGCGGATATCTCCGGTCAATGCCTACAACGACATGAAGGACAGCAACCCGGCTGAACTCTTCAGCAGTTATGCACGTGAGCTCGACAAGCGTGGAATTGCCTATCTACACGTGCTTGAAGCTCTGCCAGGGCATTTTCTCCACACCGAAGGCTATGATCCGGTATTGCCGCAGATCAGAAAGGCGTTCAACTCCGTTCTGGTGGCCAATGGCGGCTATGACTATCAGAGTGCCACCGAGTTGATCCGCAGCGGCGGGGCCGATGGGGTTGCCTTCGGGATCCCGTTTCTGGCTAACCCGGATCTGCTGGCCAGGTTCAAGTCGGGTGCCGAGCTCAATCAGCCCGACATGGATACCTTCTATTCAGCCGGAACCGCCGGCTATACAGACTACCCGGTCCTTGATCAAAATGACTGAGCCTGTTTCAAGCAATACGCTCCTGGCAGAAAACAGCCGACTGAAAGATCAACTGGCCGAAGCGAATAAAACTATTGGGGCATTGCAGCAGCTGCTCGAAAAAGCCAGAAACGAAGCAGCCGGCGAATCCAGGAAAAAAACTGAAATACTCGAAGAGCTTGGACTGGCCAAACTGATCGTTAACCAGAGCCCGGCCGTGCTGTTTCGCAGAAAAGCCGGAGATACGCCAACGCTTGATTATGTTTCCGAGAATTTAACCCGTTTCGGCTATGAACCGGAAGATTTCATGGCGGAGCGGGTCAGTTTCAGGGACATTGTCCATAAAGACGATCAGGAGCGGGTGACGGAAGAGATTAACAGGTACGCAGAAGATGATCTCGAGGAGTATACCCAGGTTTACCGCATCCTGACAAAAGATGGCGATATCCGCTGGGTTGAAGACCAAACCTCGGTAGTGCGGGACGAACAGGGAAATAAAATTCATGTTAGGCAAAAAACGATTTAAGGATATCACCAGAGCCAATGCGAATCTGAACGCCGAGGGAATACTCAATGCAGTCTATGGAGCACTGAACAGCTTCACCCTCGGAAAAAAATCAGAAGATGATATCACACTTGTCATCGTCAAGGTTGATGGTCTGCAATCGTAGGTCTCTACCTGGTGATCAACCATCATTTGACTGCCGGCGACTCTTGAGCACTGAGCTGTAGATGCGTTGAGCCCTGTTCATGGCCTCCTGGGACTGCAGTACGACCCGATAGGCCTGATGCCATTTGTTCTGATTCCACAAGGCTTTGGATTTTTTCAAAAGGTTGTTGCAGACTTCCAATTGAGCCCTCATGCCAAAGGGAAAGGTAGTGCGGGTGCGGGCCCAGTCCAGGCGCCCTTCAACGTCGCCGATAACCTCTTCATACTCATCCTGAACATTTTCCTGGCGAGCGAACTGAATGAGTAGGTAGAAAAATCCGATGAAAAAACCGATTGCCCAAACCGTGCTCATTGCTTTCCTCCTCAAGCTTTTAGAAAGTAGAACCAGAATGTCGAATTATCGCGGTGAGCCTGTGCCCTGAAGCCTGAATAGGGCAGGTACCGACAGGTAATAGACAAGGCTACCTTGAAAAATTGTCTTTTTGCCCAAACGCTACGTTGCGTGTAAAAATTTTATCCTCGGAATATCAATTATATGCCTGCGGCAAAATTTTAACACGCGTCTTGATTTTGAACTAAAATCCTAATTTTGCAAGATACCCATAAAATATACCATATCTGGTCAGCAGTAGTTAATTTGAAAAATTGAAAATTGCAGAAAATGGGGTCTGCTTTGATCATCACCTGATCCTGGCATCGATGCAGATGCGATATATCTCAGGACTTTTGTGACCGCAGGTTGCAATGCGGGAATCCACCAGTTCTCTGTTTGCAGCCAGGCACGCGCTTCTCAGTCTGGTAACGGAGGTCTCGTAGTTGTCGGCAGTTTGGAAATCGTAATAATGGAGCCAGCCGTTATTCTTCAGATGTAGAAGTGCAAGAGCAGCATAGTCCGCGTTTTTATTGGGGAAGGGCATGATTATTCGATGGTAGCGCCTGTTAAGCTGCGGCAGCACCTGCATGACATCTCCGCAATAGAGATCGACGAGTTCTTCTGCCCTATTGAGCGAACAATTCTCAAGAGCAAGAGCGTGGGCGCTTTCATTTATTTCAATCGCTGTAATACAATGCGGCTGCGCATGCCGGGCTATCATCAGCGGGTAAGGCGCCACCCCAGAAAACATCACCAGCACATCTTCACCAGGGGTAGTGAGATCGGCGATGCGTTTTCTTTCAGTGCCGCTTCTCACCGAGAAATAGACGCGTTCAAGATTGAGCAGCAGGCGCACGCCAAACTCACGGTGTTCGGTCTTCAATCGATTTTCACCGGCAATGATGCGTAGCGCAATGGTTCGATACTGTCCCTGATAATTTCCATCACGCTTGGCCACCACCTTGATTCGGTTATTGCTGGCAAGAATTGCCTCGCCAATGACGGCTTCACGGCTGGACAACTCCGGCGGAATGATGGTTATCGCAATATCTCCGACAACATCGAAGCTTTTGACCAGCAGGGCCAACTCGTTTTCCGAGAGCAGGCCATCCAGAAGGTTTTTCAGGTTCATCAGAAGGATCAGTTTCGTTTTCGCATTCTCTCGTGTCGATTTCGTTTAAAAAAAAACGAGCAAATAAATTGGACAAGTGAGGTGCGTTTCAGGATAATACAAGCAGAACGTCCTGGCCAGTACCTCAATAATGCGGTGCCTCACTATAAACCAATAAATACGTGGACAGACTTTTGTGAAAATTCTAATTGCCGAAGATGAGTACACCACCAGATTGATGGTGCAGGTGTGCTTGGAAAAATATGGTTATACAGTGCACAGCGTTGCTGATGGCAATGCGGCCTGGGATGTATTGAAAAAGAAAAATCCTCCGGCCATTGCGATCCTTGACTGGGAGATGCCCGGTCTGACCGGTGTGGAACTCTGCCGCCGTATCAAAGATCTCAAGCGCAGTACCCCGATCCATGTCATCCTGCTCACCGCCAGGGGGGGCAAGAATGATATTTTGTACGGCTTCGATATGGGCGCAGACGATTATATCGTCAAACCTTTTAATGACAGTGAACTTCTGGCTAGAATACGGGTGGCAGAGCGCGTTGTGACGATTCAATCGTCGCTCAATGCATCGCTCGATGAATTGCGCCGTACGGTGGACCTGTTGGATGCTTTCCAGGATAACGTTGCCGTGTGCCGAAGCTGCCACAAACTCGAGACCAACGGAGGCGACTGGAAACGCCTCGAGACAGTTGCTGCCGACGAACATGATCCACGATTCGTGCCGATGGTCTGTCCTGACTGCAGTTCTGCTGTTATGAAATAATCGGACACCAGAGAACCGGCCACCTCTTCGACCAGTCGTGCTGGTCTCTGCCCAGGATCAAACCCTCCTGCTGCTCAAGATGCCTTCAAGATATCATCAAGATATAGCCTCCCGCCTCAGGAATGCTTACCATTCTGTAACGATCTGATTTCTGGAATAAAGATTGTTAGACAGTGTCGAATTTGGCATGGCGGCCCAGGTAACCGGCAGGGCATGAAAATATTGGCAGACTCGCAAAAGGTGCTGCGTGGTCATCGAAAAAACTCTCATAACAGTGGCAGTCGCACTGGTGGTTTGTGTGCTGTGTCAGTGGGTCGCCTGGCGGGTAAAACTGCCTGCCATCCTGTTTCTGCTTGGAGCAGGTATGCTCAGCGGTCCGGTGTTTCATCTTTTCGATCCCGAACAGTTAATGGGCCACCTGTTTTTTCCTTTCGTCCAGCTCAGTGTCGCGATCATATTATTTGAAGGCAGCCTGAGCCTGAAGTTTCGCGAGATTTTAGGGCAGGAGCGTGTTGTGCGCAATATGCTGACCTTCGGTCTGGTGATCACCTGGCTGGTCAGTGCTGTCGCCGCCCGGTTTCTCATTGGAGTCAGTTGGGAGATTGCATTTCTTTTCGGAGCCTTAACGGTTGTAACCGGTCCCACGGTAATTGCTCCGATGATTCGAGCGGTCCGGCCGACGCCGGCGATTGCAAACATACTGCGCTGGGAAGGTATCGTTATCGATCCGATCGGGGTTGGTCTGGCCGTTCTGGTCTATGAATTCATCATTGCCGAGAGCGTTCAGCAGGCTTGGGGAATGACGTTTTTAACGTTTGCGGAAATCGTGCTGATCGGCGGCAGTATCGGGGCGGCAGCCGCATATCTGTTCGGTCTGGTCCTCAGAAACCGTCTGGTGCCTGAGTTTTTGCAGAACGTGGCCACGCTCGGTGTAATTTTTGCGAGTTTTGTGCTGGCCAACACCCTGCAGCATGAATCGGGGCTGGTCACGGTTACCGTGCTCGGTATGTGGCTGGGCAATATGCGCGGCGTTGAACTCGACGAGATCTTGCATTTCAAGGAGAGCCTGTCCATACTTCTGATATCGTTGCTTTTCCTAATGCTTACAGCACGCTTGGACGTCAGCGCCTTGGTGGATCTTGGGTGGGGGGCTTTGGGGGTGTTCCTGGTCATACAGTTTGTTGGCCGTCCCCTGAATGTTCTTGCTTCAACCTATAGAGCGAAACTCACCTCGGCGGAAAAAACCTTTCTGGCCTGGATTGCCCCACGGGGGATCGTGGCGGCGGCAATTTCTTCTCTTTTTGCGATCCGGCTTGAAGAGATCGGGTTTGGGGACGCTCGTTTTCTGGTGCCTCTGACCTTTACCATTATCATCGGCACCGTTGTATTACAGAGCCTGACTGCAGTCCCGCTGGCCAACAGGCTCAAGGTAGCGGAGCCTGAACCGCGCGGTTTTTTGATTATCGGCGCTAATATGGTTGCCCGAGCCATCGGCAAGGTCCTGCAGGAAAACGGGGTGCGGGTCTTACTGGTCGACACGGGCTGGGAGAGAATACAAGAAGCCGTCGGAGAAGGGCTGGAGGTGTATCACGGCAGCCCCCTCTCAGAACATGCCGACCGCCACATGACGCTGACCGGTATCGGCAGAATGCTTGGCCTGGCACCCTACGAGAGTATTAACATGGCTGCAGCGCTGCACTATCGAATGGAATTTGGGCCCAATAATGTGTTTGTGCTGCGCTCCGGTTCAGAAAAATATCTGGCAACTAAGAAAAAAGCACCGGTCAAACGAGCAGCCAGGTTGATACTCGATGGCACGGTAAGCTACGGTGACCTGATTGCATTGCTGAAAAAGGGTGGTGAGATAAAAACCGTTTCCTACGCGGATGAGCAGAGTAATGAAAAACTCCTGCAGCGCCACGCAGCCAGAGAGGTACTGATCTTATTTTTCATCGACGATAGCGGCCGTATCTATCTGAATAACGAACGGGAGAATCTGGCACCTGAGGAAGGTTGGTCGCTCATTGCACTATTGCCCTCGGAAGAGGTCGTAAATAATTAAATTCAGAGCAAACGCAAAAAACCCCCAGGCTCAGCTGAACCTGGGGGTTTTAAAAAGAGCAATCGGCGGCGACCTACTCTCCCACATAGTCACCCATGCAGTACCATTGGCGCAGAAGAGCTTAACTACCGTGTTCGGAATGGAAACGGGTGGAGCCTCTTCGCTATGACCACCGAAAATCTCAATCGATCAATCGATCAATCGATCGATTATAATAAATCGACAATCAAACAGTAGAGTAAGCCCAGCAGCGGCTCTATCAAAAAAATATGGATAAGCCTCACGGCACATTAGTATCGGTAAGCTCCATGTGTTGCCACACTTCCACACCCGACCTATCAACGTTGTCGTCTCCAACGTGCCTTCAGATGGCGGCTAAGCCATGGGATATCTTATCTTGGAGTGGGCTTCCCGCTTAGATGCTTTCAGCGGTTATCCCTGCCGAACATAGCTACCCAGCAATGCCCCTGGCGGAACAACTGGTACACCATCGGTTCGTCCATCCCGGTCCTCTCGTACTAGGGAAAGATCTCCTCAAATATCCTGCGCCCGCAACAGATAAGGACCAAACTGTCTCACGACGTTTTAAACCCAGCTCGCGTACCACTTTAATTGGCGAACAGCCAAACCCTTGGGACCTGCTTCAGCCCCAGGATGTGATGAGCCGACATCGAGGTGCCAAACCTCCCCGTCGATATGGACTCTTGGGGGAGATAAGCCTGTTATCCCCGGAGTACCTTTTATCCGTTGAGCGACGACCCTTCCATGCGGAATCGCCGGATCACTAAGACCTAGTTTCCTACCTGCTCGACGTGTCCGTCTCGCAGTCAAGCTCCCTTATGCCTTTACACTCTACGGCTGGTTTCCAATCAGCCTGAGGGAACCATCGCGCGCCTCCGTTACGCTTTAGGAGGCGACCGCCCCAGTCAAACTACCCACCAGACAATGTCCCGGATCCGGATTACGGACCACGGTTAGATTCCTAAGATAGCAAGGGTGGTATTTCAAGGGCGACTCCATGCACACTGGCGTGCACACTTCAAAGTCTCCCACCTATCCTACACATGCTACCTCAAAAACCAATGCCAAGCTGTAGTAAAGGTTCACGGGGTCTTTCTGTCTTGTTGCGGGTAACCGGCATCTTCACCGGTACTACAGTTTCGCTGAGTCTCTGGTTGAGACAGTGGGGAAATCGTTACGCCATTCGTGCAGGTCGGAACTTACCCGACAAGGAATTTCGCTACCTTAGGACCGTTATAGTTACGGCCGCCGTTTACCGGGGCTTCGGTTCACTGCTTCGCTTACGCTGACAGGTCCCCTTAACCTTCCGGCACCGGGCAGGCGTCAGACCCTATACTTCGTCTTTCGACTTCGCAGAGTCCTGTGTTTTTAGTAAACAGTCGCTCCCCCCATTTCACTGCAACCTGACTTGGCTCATTCATGTATACAAAATCACCATGCAGGCACACCTTCTCCCGAAGTTACGGTGCTATTTTGCCGAGTTCCTTAACCAGAGTTCTCTCAAGCGCCTTGGTATACTCTACCAGCCTACCTGTGTCGGTTTGCGGTACGGTCACCAGCATGACTAGATACGAGGCTTTTCCTGGAAGCAGGGAATCAACCACTTTGCTGTCAATTAAGACATCGTCATCACGTCTCAGTGTTATACAAGGACCCGGATTTTCCAAAGTCCTCCACCTACACGCTTGAACCGGCTATTCCAACAGCCGGATGGCCTATCCTTCTCCGTCCCCCCTTATCATCAAACATCATGCCAGCGGTACAGGAATATTAACCTGTTTCCCATCGACTACGCCTCTCGGCCTCGCCTTAGGAGCCGACTAACCCTGAGCAGATTAACTTGACTACAGGAAACCTTAGGCTTTCGGCGTGAGGGTTTCTCACCCTCATTATCGCTACTCGTGTCAACATAAGCTCTTGCAGGACCTCCAGCGCTCCTTTCGGTACACCTTCTCAGGCAACTGCAATGTTCTCCTACCGTGATCAGAAGACAGAAGACAGAAGACAGAAGTCAGAATAGTTTGGCGCTTACGCGCTTGATAAAACGTTAAACTATTCCCAATTTCTGTACAAACCCTGGAGCATTTTGGAGAGCTCTTGATACTCATCTCGCCATCTGCTCCAGCTTTCCTGCTTCTAGTAAAGACAAATCCAGGCAGTATCGAAGCCAGACTCTCATCTCATCGCTGGAACCAATCGCCATTATTATATAACGCTTGAATTCCGCTTTTGAATGGTGTTGCTTGCCAAACCCTTCTGCGATGTTCGCGCAAATCGATTTGCTTGCTCGTCGTATCTGATCAGCCAAACCATATTGTTCACTTTTAGGAAATTCCAGGCTTCGCTTGTGAATTTCCAAAGAGATCTTGTAGGCTCGCTGAAACACCTCCAATTCCTCAAATGAGGTAATCATCTGTCCTCTGTCCTCTGTACTCTGTCTTCTGACACCCGTAGCTTCGGTACTATGCTTAGCCCCGTTACATTTTCGGCGCAGATTCATTAGACCAGTGAGCTATTACGCTTTCTTTAAAGGGTTGCTGCTTCTAAGCCAACCTCCTGGTTGTATCAACAATTCCACCTCCTTTCCCACTGAGCATAGATTTAGGGACCTTAGCTGACGGTCTGGGCTGTTTCCCTTTCGACCATGGAACTTATCTCCCACAGACTGACTCCCACACTAAAACTTGACGGCATTCGGAGTTTGAAAAGGGTTGGTAATCCGGTGGGACCCCTAGCCTTGTCAGTGCTCTACCTCCGCCAGTCATCATGCGAGGCTATACCTAAATATATTT
>CAWGPM010000005.1:0-225000 GCA_963824415.1 uncultured delta proteobacterium | reverse complement strand
CTGCAGAAAAACCAGACCTTGCGGATGATCAGCGAGGCCCCTGCGCTCATCAAGAAACGGGCGCAGCGCTTGCGCCGGCGGATCGCAGCAAAAATTCAGCCTGTCTGCCAGGCGTTGGTGACGCCGACCATATCGAGGGTCGGCGGCGGCGCTCTTCCGGAGTATGGCTTGGACAGTTGGGCGCTAGCGCTTGGTCCGGCACAGGTCGATGTTGCCACCCTTGAACGTGATTTTCGCTCATTGGCTGTGCCGCTGATCGGCAGGATTGAGCATGACCGTTTTCTGATTGACTGCAGGACCGTGCTCGATGGTGATGTTGCAGAGCTTGGTGAACTGCTGATTTCATATTTTACCCGGGATATCTGAGAATGCATTTCGACACCATGCCGTTTTTGCTGCAGCCCTGCAGCCTGCACCGTTCAGATTATGACGTCTATTCGTTCAAATTCAGAGAACTTATCATTGCGCAGGTGCCCACTTCCAGCAATGTTCATTTCTTGAACAAAGAAGATTTTCTGCAGGTGCCGCTGGAGTTGAACCAGAAGCAGCGTAAACGCGTGGCCACCGGAATCTTCGGCAAGAAGAATGCCCAATGCATAAAACCCGGGATGTTGGTGTTTCCGTTATCGGCTGGCGACGGTGAGCCTATTGCAGCCTTGGTAGAGGGGGTGGATGCGGTAATCATCGAGCGCGCATCGGTAGAGTGGCTGGCCGAGTTGGGTGCTGGGCTCGAGCAGGAAATGATCCGGGTCAAATCCCAGGGAGTCGATCCCGTTACCGGGCTCTACAATGTCGGTCTGTTCAATGAACTCATTGTCAGAATCGGCTGGCAGGCCGACTATCATATCGTGCTGGTGGATGGCCTGCCGACAGCCCGCTCGGTCAAGGATGCAAATAGCCAGGTGGTTAGAACAGGCAGACTGCTCGAAGAGTATAACCGCTTCTCGTTTCCGCTGTGCCATCTCGGTCAATCTGTTTTTGCCTATGTCATTGTCGATAGAAGCCATGATTTTCTCAAAACATTCTGCCTCTCGCTGGCAGGTTTTTTGAGAAATAGCGGCGCCAGGCGGATTCATATCGGTTTCAGCAGCTACGATAAAGGCCGTCACGGGACGAATTTTTCTGCTGAGTTGTATCATATGATCGTCGAGGAGGCCTGGGAAGCGTTGCAGAGAGCCGGTAAACGTGGGCCATTTGGCTTCTGCGACTACGATCTGCTCGCCAACCCCGATCATTTCCCGGAGCGGCCCGTGTCGCGCAGTACCCGTGCCAGACTTTATTACCGGGTTAAAGACATGCAGCGTTTCTCGCTGGTAGCGCTCAAGCCCGAGTTCAAAAAACGGCCGGCCTGTGATGCGTTAATCAGCGAATATCTTAAAAAAGAGAACTACATCTTAGAACCTCACAATTACCTGGTGATCCGGGAAAACAAGAGTGAGACGGCCTCGAAGAAATGGGCCCAGTCATTGATCAGAAAGATAAAAGATGATCACGATGAAGGATATTTGCTGTCGGCCGGTATCAGCTCCTATCCTCTGGATGATTTTTCCCGCGCAGACACTGCCCAGAACTGCCAGAAGGCTTTGCTGCACGCCACCTTTCTGGATTCCGGCAGCACGGTTATCTGTGATGCCCTGAGTTTCAATGTCAGTGGCGACGCTTATTACGGGGAAGGCGATCTTGCTGGAGCGGTGCGTGAATACCGCAGAGGGCTGCGTATCGACGACAACGACGTAAATCTGCTCAACAGCCTTGGGGTGACCTATGCCTTGATGAACAGAACCGCTGACGCGCTTGGTGCGTTCCAGCAGGTTCTGGCGATCGATGATACTAACTTCATGGCCTGGTACAACAAAGGCCTCGGCGAGCAGGCCGGAGCGGATTATCAGGCGGCGGTTGCAAGCTATCGGCAGGCTCAGAAATACTACAACCGCAGGGATCCGGACGAGGCTGCAGTGATCTCTGAGCTGCACTACCAGCTCGGTGTCTGTTATTTTCAGACCCAGGCGTACGACCATTGTATCGAAACACTGAAAAAGTGGTATCGGGACCAGGCGAATCAGGTTCAGCGCGGCAGGTGCTGCCGCTTTATCGGTATCAGCTGTTATCATCTTGGCAACCCGGCTCAGGCCAGTAAATGGCTGCAGCGCGGGTTGTCTTTCAATGAGAGTGACGCTGAATCGTTAAGTCTGCTTGGAGAGTTGTATTTGGCCGGCAAGGAAGGTGACGATATAGCCTTGAGGCTGTGCGAAAAAAGTGTCGAACTTGAGCCCGATGATGTCGTTCTGCAGCTGCGTTATGCGCGGGGGCTTGCAGCCTGTGGTCATGATTCATCTGCCCTCGATGTGTTGACGGGGTGTGTCAGAAGCGCGATCACCAGATTCGAGGCCTGGCTGGAAATGGCAAAGATTTATACAAGGCAGAAGGATCGTATTAAAGGCAGGATGTATATAAATAAAATTCTGGCAGCGCAGCACGTTGATAAAGATCTTCGGCAGAAAGCCCGGCGAATGTTCGCAGAAATGGATCAGAGCTAAAATATATGAATATAAAGACAAGGAAAACAACGATAAGGGAGCCGAAATACGAGCTGGACAACACCGTCATTGGCGATTCATGGCGCATGTTCAGGATCATGGGCGAGTTCGTCGATGGTTTCGACGCCTTATCGGCTGTCGATGCCCCGGCGGTAACGATATACGGCTCCGCCCGAACCCCGGAGGATCATCCCTGGTATCAGCTCACCAGGCAGATTGCAAAGGGGCTGGCGGAACTGGGTTATGCGATCATTACTGGAGGCGGACCGGGAATCATGGAGGCGGCCAACCGTGGTGCTGCCGAGGCCGATGGTGTCTCGATCGGACTCAACATCAGTCTTCCGCACGAGCAGGAGCCCAACCCCTATGCCAATTTTCCTTTACATTTCAAGTATTTTTTTGTTAGAAAAGTAATGTTCATGAAATATTCAATGGCCTTCATCTGTATGCCAGGCGGATTTGGTTCGATGGATGAACTGTTTGAATCGCTCACTTTGATTCAAACGCAGCGGATCAAACCGTTTCCGATTGTCCTGGTTGGCAGCGAGTTCTGGTCCGGACTGGTGGACTGGCTCGAGGGTGCGTTGGTCGCCAACGGGACCATCGCAGAAGAAGACATCCAACTATTTAAAATAATTGATGATCCATCTGATGTCATCGATTATGTAAAAAAAACAGTTGTGGTATAATTTGTTTTATATCAGTATGATAGTTATACTTATTCAGGATTTTTCTACAGGACAACGTGTTTGAAACCGTTTGCCTTTCTTTTCGAAGATCTCAAATGAGGTGATAGCATGGCACAAATCGATGCATTTTTCAAATTAATGAACGACGAAGGTGCTTCCGATTTACATATGGTCGCTGATCAGCAACCGGTCCTGAGGATACGCGGCGACATGGAGCGGGTCAAGTTCAAGGTGATGAAGCACGATGAACTCAAAGCCATGCTCTATGAGATTTGTCCCGAAGATAAAATCAAGCTTTTCGAAGAGACCGGCGATATCGATTTCGGTTACGAGATTCCTGGTCTGGCCCGTTATCGTTGTAACTTCTTTAACCAGAAAAACGGGGTGGGAGCGGTTTTCAGAGAAATTCCCAGTGATATTTTGAGCGTTGAGCAACTCGGTCTGCCCAAAGTTATTTCGCGGCTGGCTCATCTGCCCAAGGGGCTCGTGCTGGTTACCGGTCCTACCGGGCACGGTAAATCGACAACCCTGGCGGCAATCGTGGATGAGGCCAACAGAACCAGAAAAGATCACATCCTCACCATCGAGGATCCGATCGAATTCGTCCATAAATCACAGAAGTGCGTGATAAACCACCGTGAGGTCGGTACTCATACAAAAGGCTTTAAAGAAGCGCTGCGCGGCGCGCTTCGTGAAGACCCCGATATCATCATGGTCGGTGAGATGCGCGATCTGGAGACCATGACCCTGGCGATGGAGGCGGCTATGACCGGTCATCTGGTCTTTGGCACGCTGCATACCCTGAATGCGATGAAAACAGTGGACCGCGCCATTGAAATGTTTCCAGCCCACCAGCAGACGCAGGTCCGCTCGACCCTGGCCGATGCGCTCAGGGCAATCGTGTCGCAGACCCTGTTCAAGAGAATCGACGTGAAAGGGCGTATTGCCGCGCTCGAGATTCTTATTGCCACCCCCGCGGTGCGCAACATGATCCGTGAGGCAAAGACCTACCAGATTATATCGGTTATGCAGACCGGAAAGAAATACGGGATGCAGACCATGGATGATGCGATTATGGGCATGCTGGAAAAACGCCAGATCAGTGCCGACGATGCCTACTCAAATTCGATTGACAAATCGAAATTCCTCAAATTCCTCAGAAAGCCGCCCTCGGATTTTACCGAAGTCTAGTCCGTCCGCTAAGATTATTGCCTCTGCACCATCTTTGGTATTGGCTTTTAACGGTGATAGGTTACAAGCCGGTACCCGTTGGAGTGTTCTGCAGCGCGTATCGAGCTTGAAATGTCTTTGACCCCGGTCCTGCTGACGAACATGATGGTGCCGTCTTCAGCAGTACTCAGGACTTCGATACCCAAACGCTGTGCCGTCTCTCTTGTCTGCGGGGCAGGAAAGAGTCTGCCGGAGTGATCGGCGCTCGACACGACCATAAAACGGGGTGCTACCGCTGCCAGAAATTCTTCAGAATTCGAGGTGGAAGAGCCGTGATGTGGAGAGAGCAGTACATCCACCTGCAGTCTCAGCCTGGCTTCGACCAGTTCCAACTCCCTTGCCCTGCTGATATCTCCAGGCAAAAGTGCGGTGAGCCCCTCTGCTTCTACGCGCACAATCAGGCCGCGATCATCCTCTGATTTCAGATTACTGGAAATGTCATGCAGCGCCGATGATAGTTCATCTTCTCGTCCAATGAAACTGAGCTCTCCCGCCGATTTACCTCCCCAAGACGTGGGTTCTGGTATCAGCACCGCAACATCTGCGTTGTCTGCGATGTGCAGGAGAGTTTTGAAGCCGGGTTTTAGTGAGTCTCTGTGCGGCAGCCACAAGCGCTTGGGTCGAAAGCGCTGGATTATAGTGGCGACCCCATTGTAGTGATCGGCATCGTCATGGGTCACTACGATATCGTCGAGCCGGGCGATATTTCTGTACCACAGATACGGAGCTATGATCCTTGCGCCGCAATCATAACCGGGGGCACTTCTGGCCCCGCCGTCAACCAGCACATTGCGTCCGCCGGCAAATTCGATCAGGGTTGCACTGCCCTGACCGACATCGATAAATGAGATGCTGGTCTGTTGGCGAAGAGGTTTAAGAAGAGATGTAGCCGGGAGAAAAAATATAAGTGCAACTATCATAGAGGCAGCGATCCCGATAAAACGGTATAGCTTTGCAAGACCGGGCAGGCATAAAAATAGCAGCAGAAGATAATAGAAGACGATAAAAACCGGCTCCGGGGAGGGCAGCCAGAGTTGCGCATGATTGAAGCTTGACAGCCATGAGGCGGTCTCAGCGGCCAGCGAAATACCCCATGATCCAGCCAGCAGAAACGGTTTGGCGGCTTCGGCGGAAATGAAGAGCAATGGAATACTGATGAAACCGGCCGGCAGACTCCAGAGACAAATCAGTGGTTCTATGATCAGGTTGGCCGGCAGCGAGACCAGTGAAAACCGGTTGAAGTGATGAAGCATCAGCGGCATGGTGCCAAGCGTTGCGATGATAGTGATCGCACCAATGGTTACCAGCCCGCGCCCGAAACGCCAGGCCAGGGCAGCCCGATACGGTATGGGCAACAATTCATTGCCATATTCAAAGAGGGTGGGGGCAAGGAAGACCATGGCCGCCACAGCAGCGAAGGAGAGCTGAAACGAGGCTCCCTGCAGAGCCCATGGATCATACAATAGTATACACAAGCCAGCCGCCGTCAGAATAGTCGATGATGACTTGAGCCGATCGGTGGCCACGGCAATCATGAAGAAAAAGGTCATGATAAAGGAACGAACCACGGGAGGCTGAGCGCCAGCGAGAAATGTATAGATCAGGAGCGGAGCAATGGTCAGCGCCATCGCCCATTTTCTGACATTGGTGCTCAGCATCAATCGTTCGCTGCGCCGCAGCAGCCAGAAAATCAAGCTATAGATGAACAGGGCCAGCAGGGCCATGTGCATTCCCGAAATCGCCAGGATGTGATAGACGCCGGCGCTTTTAAATGCTTCTTCAGTCTGATTGTCTATACCTGAGCGGTCCCCGATCAGCAGGGCCCTGTAGAGGCCGGCGGAACGGGGAGGCAGAACCTGAGCGATTTGTTTGCCGATACGCGTGCGCTGCCGCTCCATGAAAAATCTGAATTGGTCCAACAAAGCATAACCCAATTCAGCTGGTAGAAGGGCAGGCTGAATAAGCAGCGGCGAGCGGACGTTGCCGGTCAGGTAGATGTTTTTACGGGCCAGATAGTTGGGGTAATCAAAGGTGCCGGGTGTGTTCACCGCAACGGGTGGCTTGAGCAGGATTCGTACCGCGAGCGCATCACCCGGCAGGATGTGGCCCGGCCACTGTCCCTGGAGGCTCAGAAGTACGGTGCCGGTTGTTCTGGTAAATGCGTTCGATTTACCATAAAGCAAAAAAGCAACCTGGACCTCTGCTCTGCTCAGTTCATCTGACTGCTCAACAAGCCGCGCCAGTGTTCCGACAATAACAGCATCAGTTTTTTGGGTAATCAGCCTGGCGATATGGTTTTCATCAAGTACCGATTGTCTTTCGATGTAAGACCGGGCCAGGCCAAATATCAGGAAGCTGATGGCGAGCAGGACCAGCGCTGTCGAGTTTTTTCTGCAGTACCAGAACAGAGATGTCGCGATGGAGGTGAGCAGCAGCGAGATGATGAGCAGGCTCGATGGTAGTCGAAGCGAAAAACCCAGAATGAGTCCAAGTGCGTAGCAAACTGTGAGGCCTATCAGCAGGTGACGCTGCCAGCGTTGAACAAATGCGTTTACAGATATTGCTTGATCACCTCCATGTGGTGTGCAATAACGGATGTTCTTGAGGCGGTATAATTGCGGGCGTTTTGTCCCAGATCCTGGCGCAACTGATCGGATGCTGCCAGTCTGTCCAGGGTGCGATGCAATGCAGACCCATCGACCACCTCGAGTGCCGCCTGGGCTGCGAGCAGGTCCTGGCTGATTTCCGAGAAATCCTCCATATGCGTGCCGAACAGGATTGCACTGCCATGTCGGGCAGCTTCAAGCGGGTTATGGCCGCCCTCGTCCACCAGGCTGCCGCCGATGAAGCTGATATCGGCGAAAGCGTACAGAGCTGAAAGATCGCCAATGGTGTCGACGATGGTCACATCACAGGTCGATGCACTGTTTTGTGAATACCGGGCGACGCTCAGCTTGTTGCGCTGGACCAGGTCTTCAACTTGAGCACAGCGTTTGATGTGTCGCGGGGCCAGAACAAGATGAAGCTGCGGGTATTTTTTCAGCAGCTCGACATAGGCCTGCAGAATCAGATTCTCTTCGCCGTCATGGGTGGAACCGCAGAGCAGCGTCAGCTTATTGGCGGGAAATGGCGATGCCTTCCCAGGATCAATTGATGAATCGCTCATGATCGATGAGAACTTCAGGTTACCAATGGTTACAATCTTCTCGGAAGCGATGCCGAGGCTAGCCATATTCTTGCTGTCGGATACGGTCTGCATACCGAGAACCTGGAACTGGTCGAACAGCGGTTTGAAGAAGAAGCCGAACCTGCGATAGTTCCTGCTCGATCTGCTCGATATCCTGCCGTTGAAAAGCAGTGCGGGGATCGCTCTGGCGGACAGGCTCATCAGGAAGTTGGGCCAGAAGTCCGTTTCGATCAGGATAAAAAGGTCGGGCTTGACCCTGTTTAAAAACCGCTTAACCACGAAAAAAATATCAAACGGATAAAAGATGAGCGCATCCACGTGGGGCTGGATCAAGCGCTCGGCGAGTTGGTGACCGCTTGCCGTCGAGGCTGAAAAGACAAGCGTTGCCAGGTTGGCTTTCTCGGCTCTAAGCTGCTGAACAAGGGGCAGGGCTGAGGTGACTTCCCCCACGGAAAGAGCATGAATCCAGATGACGTGAGAATCGTGTCGCTCCGGCAGCTTGAGGCCGAAACCAAGGCGACCGGAGAGGACCGCTGTTTTTTCGGGGCGGGCAATCAGGTAAAAAGGTACAATGATAACAAAAAGCGGCACCATCAGGAGCTGTAATAGGTTGTAGAGCAGTCTCATGGTCATGCTGCTGAAATCCGGGTCTTGTTGTAAAGGTAATATCAAACAATAACAAGCTTCAGAAAACGAAGTTCATCAATAATAGCCGAACGTCCTTACAAATAATGAACATCATTTTGTTGTCGGAGCATGAACTGGTGGATCACCAGGCGAGTCTGGCTGATCACCGGGCTGAGCATATTGTCAAAATTCTTCGATCCAGAGCGGGTGATCGAGTCAATGTTGGCATCATAAATGGAAAAATGGGATATGGCATTATAAAAGAAATCGTCACGAAACGGCCATTTCAGGTAATCCTGGAGGTGGTTCTGGACAGAGAACCTCCAGTCGTGCCAGCCATCGATGTTGTTCTGGCCCTGCCTCGACCGATCATGTTCAGACGTATTCTCAGTCAACTTAGTGCATTAGGGGTCGGTCATATCCATGTGATCAACTCCGCCAGGGTAGAAAAAAGTTTCTGGGATGCATCCATTGTCGAAGATGGCAATTGGCAGAAACAAATCGTCGCCGGTTTGGAGCAGGCCGTGGATACGAGGCTGGTGGAGGTCAGTTTTCATCGAGGCTTCAAACCGTTCGTCGAACACACGATTGAGGATCTGGCCCCTGGTTATCGGCAGATGCTCGTCGCGCATCCTGGCTGCCCGGATGGATTGCATCAGGTTTTTAAGCAAGGGGACGGCCGGACCCTGGTGGCCTTAGGTCCTGAAGGTGGATGGAATCGTTATGAGATTGACAAACTGTGTGAGCACGGCTTTACCGCATTTGGTATGGGGCCTCGAATATTACGGGTTGAAACTGCTGTCCCGGTGATCCATGCCATGGTAACATTGCTGCAGGCGCGTTTCGTGGAGGCTGAAGCTAAAAAGAACTAAACGAACTTCCTATCACCTGTTGGCTTTACATACCTGATACAAGGCTGCACTGAAAAACAAAGAAATGGACATTGTCATGAACAGCGCTCAAAAAGCATTGAAAAAGCTGAGCTTCTCCTTACAGGTTGAACCGGAGCCGGCACATATCGGTTCTGCTGCCGGACCTGCCTTCTTTTCCTGCATCTACGGAATCGGTCTGGATGGCTTGAGCAGGTTCGAGAATGAGGTGAGTGTCTTAGAGGAAGGAAGCAGCATCAGGGTGGACCTCAAGCCCGGTGACGCGCCGGCTTATTTTGGCCATCTGTATCGCAGCCTGTGCGATATAATGCAGGCCCTGCCAACAGAATCGCTGAGCTTGCAGATCACGCTTACCGATATAATTGATCCCGAGCCGAGCGAGGTGGTGAGCTCCATTGCCGCCCTGCAAAAAGAGCATGGCTGCTCGGGCAGTTGCGGCTGCGGCTGCAGCGATTGAAAAGCATGGATGATATTTGGCCCCCAGCCAGAAGCAGGAATCCGTTTTCCCAGATTTCAGGCCATAAGCTTCTTAAACAGATATGCGCTGCCGCAATGCTCAGCCAAATTTTGCAGTCAGCCTCTAAGGCTGATTAAAAAAGCTGTGGATCTGGCGGGCCAGTTCTTCTCCGATTCCTTCGACCTCCTGCAGTTCGGCGATGCTGGCCCGGGATATTTTTTTGAGGCTGCCGATGGATTTGAGCAGCCTTTTTTTGCGCTCTGCGCCGACGCCCGGTATCTGGTCCAGCGTCGAGGTTAATGAGCGCTTTTTGCGAAGCGAACGATGAAAAGTTATGCCGAAGCGATGCGCTTCGTCTCGAACGCGCATCAGGTAGAGCAGTACCGGGTTGTGGCCAGGCAGGATGATCGGATTTTTCCTTCCCGGCCGGTAGATTTTTTCTCCTTCATCCGCCCGCTCCTTGGCAATTCCCAACAGGCTGATCTGGTTTTCCAAACCAAGTTCCTTGATAATCGCCTCGGCAACGGCAAGCTGACCTTTGCCGCCGTCGACCATGAAAATATCTGGAAGAACAGTTGCTTCAGGTGATTTATCAAACCTTTTTCGAATTGTTTCGGCCATCATCGCATAGTCGTCCGGCCCCCGAACTGAAGTGATCCGGTAATGCCGGTAGCCGGATTTATCCGGTTCCCCGCCAGAGAAACGAACCAGAGAGCCAACGGCATCCGTACCGCTGATGTTGGATATGTCGACGCATTCGATGGTCTCGGCACGACCATCCAACCGCAGCTTTTTCTGCAGGCTCTCGGACAGCATTTTCCAGGAGGCTGTTTTTTTGTCCTGTTCATCGAAGAGCTGCCTGGCGTTGGTATTTGCCATGGTTATCAGATGCCGCCGGTCACCACGCCGGGCTACCGAAAGAGAGGCTTTTCTGCCGCTCAGGTCGGACAGGTGCTCCTGGAGCAGCTGCTGGTCGTCGATTGCAAAGGGCAGCAGAATCATGGGTGGGGGCGGGACCTTAGCGTCATAGACCTGTTTTATCACCTGGGAGAGGATAACCGGATCGTCGCCATAGGTATCTTTGAGGAAAAAGCGCCTGGTTCCGCTGATTATACCTTCCCTGACGTAGAGCAGAGTGACCGATACCGAGGCGCCGGAGCGCGCAAAACCATAGACGTCGCGGTCTCCTCCAGTCTGCGAAACGACAATCTGTTTTTCCAGTGTTTTATTCAGCGCGTTGATCTGGTCTCTGACAACGGCAGCCTCCTCGAAGGCGCAGCGCTCGGCGGCCTCCTGCATGGCCCGGTGCAAATCTTTACGGAGGCTTTTGTTGCGACCCTCGAGAAACATCACAACCTTATCGACCATGGCCATATAGCGGTGATGTTCAATTTTGCCGGCACAGGGAGCCAGGCAACGGTTCATCTGATGATTGAGGCAGGGGCGTTTGCGGGCCTTGAGTTCGGCGCCTTTGCACTGCCTGAGGGGAAACAGACGCCTGAGCAGCTTCAGGGTGGACCACATGGCTGAGGAAGAAGCATAGGGACCGAAGTAGCGGGCCCCGTCTTTTCGTTTCCTCCTGCTCATCATGAGCCGCGGCCATTGCTCCTGGATTGTAACTTTGATGAGCGGATAACTCTTGTCATCGCGCAGGATGACATTGTATTTTGGTTTATGGCGTTTGATTAGCGAGGCTTCGAGGATCAACGCCTCTTTTTCCGTGTTGGTGATCAGGAAATCGACTTTTTTTACCTGGGACAGCATGACAGCGGTCTTGCTGTGCGCGGGTCCCTTGAGGCGGGTATATGAAGCCAGTCTTTTGGCCAGTGCCTTGGCTTTGCCCACATAAAGCACGGTTGACGATTTATCGAGCATCAGGTAAACCCCCGGGGAATGGGGTACCGATGAAAGAAATTCCGGGCTGAGCATTGGTCGCTGATTTCTATTGCTGTCGAGGATAGTCAGATCACCTGAGCCGCTGCAGGCAGGGTGGATGGAGCTTTGATGAGCTTGTTCTACAAAATATCCATTGACCGCGTCAATACCAAATACATCTCGGGCTGGTGTTTTCCCAGGCTCCGGCCAAACGCATCGCTGCAACTGCAATGCTGGTGCGAGGACAAACTGCTGGCCGAAGCCAGGGCGGATCTGTTCAGGGAGGATCTGGTCGAACTCGCTATTCACCCCACAGGCGCCTGCGGCTTCGAATTCATGCTGCCGGCTGAATTCTCAGCTGCCCCATCGACCAGGCTGGTTATCAGGATAAAAAACAGCACTGCAACGCTTGCCGTGGTTGATCCGATTTCGAGCCGGGTTGATTATCGAAACCTTCATCATAAGATCCCCGGGTTTCAGCCGCGTCTGAAAGCGCCAACAGGGCGCTGTGCGGTGTTTATGCATATACCGAAAACCGCCGGCACTTCCTTTAATACCGCTGCCGTGAAGATGTTTCCCCAAGGCACGGTCGTATCGCATATCGAGTTGATCGAACAGGATAAATATCGGGATCTGGCGCAGTCCTGCAACTATATTTCGGGGCACCTCAACGTCGGCATTCTCAAACAACATTTCCAGGCCCAAAACAGTGATTTCTACACAATCATACGGGAGCCCTTCAGTCAGTTGCACTCCCATCTTAAATGGCTGGTGCAGACGGCCACAGATCAGCGGGACAATTATTTCAGAATCAATAATACTATCATCCATGCGCTCGGCTCACGCCTGCGCAGCCTCGATCTTACGGACTACGCCGGCCTGGAGCGCTTTGTCGAAAATCTGAGCGATCTGGAGGCGGCTTTTCTCGACAACATGCAGACCCGCTATTTTCTCGATCATCAGGTGGCGCGGGTGGGCCGGGATGAACGGGACCGGGCGTTGGAAAACAGTCTTGGTTTTAGACTGATAGGAACTACCGAGCGCTATCAGGACTTCGTTGCGGTCTTTGCCAGATTGAACGCACTTCCCGCTGTGGAGCAGGGCAGCGTGTTGAATCGCTCGATCTCTGATGATCTTTTCGACCATCGCAGCGAAGAAATCCGCACTATACTGCAGCCACTGGTTTGGGCTGATCTTAAGCTCTACGAACAATTAGGGGACCGCTTGAGCAAAGCAGAAGTTTGAGGCAATGCCCACAGGATCAGTCGCTCCACTGCAGGTTTTTTTGAACATTTACCTCTGTAAAAAAACAAGGTAGTATGTCAGCTATCTTGAAAATGAAGTAGAAAATTCGGCCGGTTGCAGCATCTTTAATCGTCTTGTTTAGCTGCGCTGGTGATGGCGGGTTTTAACCTCACGCTACACGTTGTATCTCAGGAATCGAGCTATTACCGATTATGGCCAAAGTCAGCGTTGTCATTCCCTGTTATAACCAGGGCGCTTATCTCGATGAGGCGGTTCAGTCGGCGCTGCAGCAGAGGTTCACCGATCTCGAGATCATCATCGTCAACGACGGCTCCACCGATGCGTTTACCATCGAGCAGTGCAACTCTTATCAGGATCCCAGAATCAGCGTACTCAACACCGACAACCAGGGCCTTGCCGCAGCACGCAACAACGGCATCGCTCATGCAAAAGGAACATACATTCTGCCGCTCGATGCCGACGACCGGATCGCTGAAAAATACCTCGAGGACGGTGTCGCGGTGCTGGACAACGAACCAGATATCGGCATTGTCTACTGCAGAGCCCGGCTGTTCGGGGCTGTGGAAACGGACTGGCTTCTGCCCGATTACCGGCTTGAGAACATGCTCAGGGACAATGTCATCTTCTGTACCGCACTCTATCGAAAATCTGACTGGCAGCTGGTGGGCGGGTATGATCCGGCAATGATTTATGGCTGGGAGGATTACGATTTCTGGCTGGCGCTGATCGGACAGGGGCGCAGAGTTCACCGCCTCGACGGAATCTATTTTTTCTACCGTGTTTCCGGTGACTCGATGGTGCGCAGTAAGGAAAAATGGCAGAAAATCGAGATGTTCAAACGAATTTATCAGAAACATCAGAAACTCATCGGGGAGCATATCGAGGTCTGGCTGGAACCGCTGATCGATTGCCAGGAGCGCTATTTGACTTGCCGGCTCTATGTGGACTGTGGAACAGGAATCAGCGATGCGAGCAGCGTTGTGCGCAAGATCGAACCGGGCAGGCGGACGATCAGGTTTCCTATTGATTCGTTTGAAGGTCGACGTACACTTCGTTTTGACCCGGTTGATTGCCCGGCCTGTTTATTCATAGAGACTTTTGAGTTGGTCGTATCCGGCACGCGGGTTTCAGTGAATATTGAAAAGGCAGGTTCCAATGCCGCCCATCGTGAGCAAAACTACTTTCTCTTCAATACTGATGATCCGCAGATTTTTCCGGAAATTGATCCAGAACTCACCGGGCATGCCACCGAGGTCATTATCATCTGTAATCTGAAGAGTATCGGAATGGCTGCGCTTCAGGAAATTATTTCATACCAGAAAGTCAAGCTCGCTAGCCGAAACAAAATGACTTCCCTGGCCAGGTGGCTGCAACCGGGATCTTAGACCTCCGACTGATTTCTGAACAGCCCTGGACGAGCGGTCCACATAAGCGAATGGTAGATGGCCATCAAGAGTAAGATCAAAAGCCTGATACAATACTGCATCGATCAGGATTATCGGGATTACAGGAGAATCCGCAGCCTGCATGTCTTCGATCCAGGCTATTTTTTCAAGGTATTGGAAAGAGGTGGGCTGAGCGTTTCAGAGCGCTCCGCAGACCCACTGCTGCTCTTCTTTCAATGGTCAAGAAAGCAGTTGAACCGGCCTGAGGCCTTGAATATGAGCCGAGCACAGTTTATCGCTCCGCATCCGCTGTTTGACACCTATTACTATCTGGCCCGCTATGGCTCCCCCAATCTGCGAAGAAATCCATTTGCGCACTACCTGATGGTTGGCTGGAAGAGAGGCTGGCAGCCAAGCCCCTATTTTGATCCCGAATTGTATCGGCAGAGAAGCGGCTGGACGGAGACCGAAGGGGACCCGCTGACCCACTATACTCGCTATGGCGCAGCGGCGGGCATCAGTCCCGGGCATTTGTTCGATATTGACTGGTATCTGGATAAGACACCAGTACTGATCAGTGAAAAAAACAACATCATCAGGCATTACAAACTATATGGCTCTTCAGCGGGGAAAAGCCCTGTGCCGGTATTTGAGCCTCGACTATACCTTGCTCAACTGGAACCAGATGATGAAGCACCACTTGATCCGATGGCGCATTATGCCGGTTCACGGGAGCCGGACAAGATTCGGCCGGCTTCTTACTTTGATCCGGCTTATTACCGTCACCGCTACATGTCTGGGATCACTGATGAACTGGCCTTGACGCATTATCTGAGAGCAGGTGTTTACCAGCAGACAGAGCCTGACCAGCGCATTGCAGATCTTGAACAGAAACCTGTCATTTCTTTGATTGTTCCGGTCTACGACCCTGAACCCTGTTTCCTGAATAACTGCATCAGGTCTGTTCTCTACCAGGCATATCCCCATTGGGAACTCCTGCTGATCGATGATTGCAGCGCGAACGACCAGGTACGCTCGCTGATACGTACCTGGTCGACCAGGGATTCCCGCATCAGGTGTGATTTCAATCAGGAAAACCTCGGCATAGCAGCGACCTCTCAAAGAGGTGCTGAACAGGCAGCCGGAACATATCTGGGGTTTCTCGATCACGACGACGAACTCTCTACTGACTGCCTCTTTGAGGTGGCTGAGGCGATCAACCGGACCGGTGCCGAGGTAATCTATTCCGATGAAAGCCTGATCGGGGATGACGGCTCGCTGCATGACTATTTTCACAAGCCTGATTTCAACCTTGAGCTGCTCTACTCGCACAATTACATCACCCACTTCGTTGCTGTGTCAGCTGATCTGTTCAACCGTGTCGGCGGTCTTTCAAGCAGGTTCGATGGGGCCCAGGATTATGACTTGATGCTGCGTCTGGCGGAAAACGTCGATTACTTTCATCATATCCCCCGCGTGCTCTATCACTGGCGTGCTATTGATACATCGACCAGTATCGCCCACGATCAAAAGCCGTATGCCCACGAAGCGGGAAAGAAAGCCCTCCTGGAGAGCCTTGAAAGAAGCGGATTCGAAGCCCTGGTCGAGGATGGGCCAATCAATTTTCATTATCGAATCAGATGGCCCCGCGCCTCACAGGCTTCTGTAACGGCGATTTTCTTTACCAACGGGCCAGAACACTCTGCGACTGAATGGGCGCACTGGCTAAGACAGAGAACTTCCTATGAACGGTGCAGTTTTGACATACGCTTTGATAAGAAACCGACGATTAAACAGGAACTAGACGACAGCACGACAAGGAAAGCTGATCTTCAGGAATCTTTCAGGTACATTGCCAAAACGAAACAGATCCAGGAAGCGGTGAGCGGGTCCGATTCAGATTACATTGCAATTTTAGGGCATGGTGCAGATGATCTCGCACAAGACTGGCTCGATGAACTGGTTGCCTGTCTAGAGCACTATGCAGATGTCGACATTGTCTGCGGCAGGGCTTTCTACGATGGTGGGGACGGACCGTCGTATCTGGTACCTGATCTGGATAATCACTCCGTTGAGTACTTCGCCTCGTTTCTTTCTTCGGCAAGCAGGCATCAACATGGGATGCACAATCTGCAACTGGTGCCATGCTGCGACTGGCAGATCACGCTGCTGAGACGCTCGCAGCTTGAAGCTGCCGGGGGATTTGACAGTGAAAATTTTCCAGATCGGCTGGCGATGCTCGATCTCTGTCTCCGGGTGCGTGCCCAAGGCGGTAAAATTCTCTACAACCCATATGCGGTTGTGCGGTATAAGAAAACATCGGCTGAGACACATAAATCCCTGGCCGATGCATCTGGAGAAAAACGATTGTTTCAGAGTATCCATAGGGAAGGTCTGCAGAGGTTCGATCCCTACTACAATCCCGGTCCACTGCTGGAACAAGGCATCAGTCTGGAACGTTTTTATGGCTGGCTGGCAGGCCATCAGAATCCTAAGTAGGGCTTGACTTGGCAGCCAAACTTCATTAGGTACAGCACCATTTTTACAAGCAACTCGAAGCGAAAACTAAAAGGAACCGTTCACCAGCAATGAGCTCTCCACTCGTATCGGTCGTAATCCCCGCCTATAATCATGAACGTTATGTGGGCGATGCGGTAAAAAGCGTCCTGGATCAGACCATGCCTGACCTTGAATTGGTCGTGGTCAACGACGGCTCCACTGACAGGACCGGCGATGTCGTGCAGGGTTATACCGACCGGCGTCTGCGCTACTACTACCAGGAAAACCAGGATGCCTTCAATACCATAAACCGCGGTATTTCTCTCGCCGAAGGACAGTATATCGCGATTCTGAACTCGGACGACATCTTTACCGTAGATCGGCTGGAACGGTTGTTGAAGCACTGCCGGGACGAAGATCTGGTATGCACTTTTTCCGATGTGATACCGATAGATGATAAAAATAATGAGTTTACCGATATAACGTTTGGCTGGAATATCTGGCACCGGAAAAACAGGGATTTCTTCTTCTCCAGCAATGACCTTTTTACCGCTTTTCTACACGGCAATTTTATGGTGACCACCTCTAACCTGTTTATGACTGTCGAGGCAGCCAGGCGGGTAGGGCCGTTCAGTGAATTACGCTATCTGCATGACTACGACTATATTTTCCGGATGATCACAGCCTATAAAACGCGCGTTTCTTATCTGCACGATGAGCGGCTGCTTTATTATCGAATTCATGGCGGTAATACTCTCTCAGAGGCTGCCGTGATTGGACGTCAGCAGGATATGAAGTTGATCAAGCGCTACATGCTGGGTGCGGTCCCCGAACAATGCCGCAGCTACGTGGCAGCAGGCTGCGACCGGCTGGTCGCTCTTGAGCGGGAGCTCAACGAGGTTCGGCTGCAGCAACGCCCGCTTTCAGGGGCGCGAGGAGTCCGTCCGGCTTTGAAAAACCTTGGCCGGGAGTTGAAGATCTGGCTCAAGAAGCAGACAGGCCCCTCCCGGAGCGGGTCTGACGGTGCGCCATGAGTTGGAAAACTTTCTATAGCCTGGAACAATTAATCGAGCAGGGCAGGCGACTGACACCATCCTGCGATACAATCAGTTTTGATCTGTTCGACACCTTGCTGATCCGCAGGATTCACGACCCGGATGTGGTCAAACTTCCAGTGGCCCGATACATCTCATCTCTGGCCAACCAGTATGGCATCAGGAAGTCATGGCAGGCAGTGCAAAAGCTGCGCGATCGTATTGAACAGCAGCAGCGTGATGAAACGGGTGCGAATTTCGATGACCATGAAGCCTGTTATCCGGTTTTTATGGAAAAAACGCTGCGCATCATTTTTAGCACCAGGTATGAACCAGTGCTGCTCGACCTGGTGACCCAATACGAACTGGCTATGGAGAGCAGCATGCTGGTTCCCCGCAAGCTGCTGCATGACTGGCTGGTTGAGCTGAAAAATGAGGGCAAGCGCTTACTCATAATTTCAGACATATATCTGCCGGCCGGGCACCTACAGACACTGGTGAAACGGGCCGGATTGCTCGATCTGGTCGAAGCTGTCGTCTCGTCTGCAGATACTTTTCTGGCCAAAGCTTCAGGACACGCCTTTCCTCTGGTTGAAAAACAATTCGGCCTGTCCAAATCGACCTGGCTTCATGTCGGTGACAACCCTATTTCAGACGGGCTACGTCCCACTGAATTCGGCATCCAGGCGCTGGTACTCAAGGATGGGGGAGAGAAATACCGTAAGGCACTTATCAAGCGTTACTGTAATTACGGCAAAGGCCGGCCTTTTTATCGGGGCAGGGCGCTGCAGCAGTTGATGCTGCCGCTTGAGGCAGAAAATGTCGCGCGTCCTGATCTTTATTGTGAAGGCTATAATTTTCTCGGGCCGATGATCGGCGCTTTCGTTCAGCACGTCGCTGACGAATCCCGCAGGCTCGGACTCAGAAAACTGTTTTTTTTCTCACGCGAAGGACACACCTTCAAGAAGGTTTGGGAAGAGTGTGTTCCATTGCTGTTTCCCGATGGAGATCTGCCTGAGATCGAGTACCTTTATGTCAGCCGTATGGCCCTGGCCGGGGCCAGCTGCGCTTATCAGGGACTGACTGAGACCGGCGCCGGCATCGCCTTGCTGCCGCCGGGCAATAAGGATTTTTCTGATATTGCCAGGATTTTTCAGTTCGACCTGACTCGGCTCGCTCCTCACCTGGAGCGCCATAAACTGAGCAGTACCAGCTGCCTTTCTCCACTTCATCAGGGCTACCAGCAGAAATACAGCGTACGCCTGAAGGAACTGCTCGAAGATGAAATATTCCAGGATGAGGTAAAGCTGCAGGTGGCCGACAGCAGTGAGGCGCTGCTTGCCTATCTGGATGATGTCGGCTTTTTTGCTCATCAACAGGTCGGTGTGGTTGACATCGGCTGGCTGGGTACTATCCAGCGCTTTTTGTATGGCGCGGTCAAACATCGCTTGGATTGTCCGAGAATCCACGGCTACGTATTTGGCGCAACCCGCGGGATTGAATTTCAGGATGATCTGAGAAACAGCCTGCAGGGCGTCATCTATGACCGTCACCGGTTTGACCTGGCCGCCAGCACCATTTTGTATGCCCGGGATCTCTTCGAGGAGGCCTGCCGGGCGCCGCACCCGACACTGGAGCGCTATGAGCGGACCCCGGACGGCTATAACCTGAAATTCAGGACCAGCGAAGATGCCACTGGAAAAGCCGAACAGGAGCAGGACAAGTACTTCGCACCGCTGCAGCAAGGCATCCTCGATGCCGCCCGCGCCTTTGGTGGTGCTTCGGCTCTTCTTGGTTACGGGCTCGAGGACTATCGTCCGTGGTTTCATTACCAGTTAAGCGCCAAGCTGGCCTTTGCTAAAACTTCTGAAATAACGGCGCTGCGCCATCAGCATCATCTTGACGATTTTCACGGTCAGAATGCCCCCTTGAAAAAGAAAGTTGCAGGGGATAAAACCTTATGGGATTATAGTCCTGCCGCGCTGCGTTTTCTGCCTCTGCTGCGCTTAAGACTTTACTGGCGGCACATCAGAACCGTTATAAAACATTGATATGAGAGCACCGCGAACCCAGAATTTTGATATCTCGGGAAACAGCTTTTTCAGAGTGTTCAGGATCAACCTGCTGGATAAATTCATCCCGCTTGGCAATCTGCGGCAGGGAATCGGCATGAAACCGGGTCTGGTGCTTCTTTTCCTGCACTGGTTCGGGAGGCCGCTGTTTCGGCTCCTCATTCGTTACGAACCACAGATGCACCGGCTGCATCAAATGCTCTCCAGAAAACAGAGCTCATGAATGATCCATCCACCTATACAGGCTGGAAGAGGATTAGTTTCCTGACCGTTTTTCTTTGTGTCCTGGTCTGCGGGCTCTATTACCAGTTTTTTTTCAATAAGGCCCACGTTTTTCTTGATATCGAGGTTCAGCAGAAAACGCTGTTCAAGCTTTACTGGAGCGGTCCTGATCAAAATTTTTCAGAACAACGGCGGGCCCTGCTCAGAGTAATCCCGGGTCAGAACACCTACCGTTTTGTGCTGACAGATCTCTCCGACGTGAGTCGGCTCAGACTCGATCCCCTGCAGTATGGTGGCGAAGCTATAATCAGGGAACTGACGCTGAGGCAAGCAGGTTTTGAAGACTACTCCGTTGATTTTAGCAGGGTTGAGCCGCTTCATGATATAGCTGCCTTTGAATTCAGAGGCGCTGGCCTGTATCTGATGGCCAGCGGGGGGATCCCAATTTTCTGATTATTCCGCAATTTACTGAAAAGCCGGTCGATTGGGTCACTGAATTGCTGCGCTACGTATTCATTTGCCTGACCATTATCTTCGTCATGCAGGCGTGCCGGCCATTACAGGATGATTTCTCCTATGTTCCCATTATGCTGTCGATGGTACTTGTCCAGATAGTCTTGATGGCAGCTGTGAGCAAGTATGATGTGCATCCCGATGAGCGGGTTCATATTGCTGCGACGAGCTATTATCAGGACCACTGGCTGCCGCCTGAAATCGACGCTCCCGAGATTGAAAACACCTACAGCCCGTATGGTGTTTCACGGCTCAACAACGGTGAGCTTTATTATCTGCTCGCTGGAAAATTTTCCAAGATGGCAGCGGGGTTCAATATTCCGTCGCTTTTATCGCTGAGGCTTTTTAATTCGTTTTTATTTGCCTGTATATTGATTTATGCCATCGGGTCCGTGCCCGCGCGGCTGGTTGCACTTCCTTTCCTGATTAGTCCGCAGGTCTGGTATATATTCAGCTATTGTGGGTCGGACGCTTTTGGCCTGTTTCTTTGCTTTCTTGCCGGTTGTGAGATAGTCCGGCCCAACAGTCATTTGAACCGGCTTTTCACTGTTGACAGACTAACGCAGAAATGGCAGTCGATTATATTCGTTTCTCTTTTGCTGGCCATGATGCTTTTGCTGAAAATTAATTATTATCCGTTTATTGCATTGCTGGGTTTTTATGGGTTCTGGAAGCTCGTTTTCGAGACGGATCGCCAGAGGCGCCGAGGTGCATTATCGCTCATTGCCATTGTTTGTCTGCTTGCCCTGGCGGGGGCAGGTTTGAGAGTGGGGGCCGATTATTACGTAAACGGCCTGGATCGGCAGGAACAACTGCTTGCCATGCAGGAGAAACATGCCCTTCCGTCATTCAAGCCGAGCACTGATCCGGGCGAGAAATTCTATACCATGAATCTGAAGCAGCGCGGCACCACGCTTGTGAGCCTGATAACGAAAAACAAGTGGTTTGGGCACAGCTTTGTCAGTGGTTTCGGGCATTATGGGTATTTCACCATTGCCTCGCCAGAATGGTATTATGGGCTGATGAAATGGGCGGCTGGTGTTTTTATGGCTTTCATACTCGGCACCATTCTCTTGCGTGGTAACGCACAGAGCCGGGTGTTTGTGCTTATGGTATTGATGCTCAGCCTCGCTTTGATCGGGGCCTCGCTGCATCGTTCGTGGACAGTCGATTTCCAAGCCCAGGGGCGCTACCTGTTTCCGATTCTGCCGATGGTCGGGGTCGTGCTGGCTGGCAGCAGACGCCTGTTTGCCAATGGCTATTTCACCACCCAGGTCGTGTTTCTCTACGGCCTGGCCGCGTATTCGTTTATCTTCGTCGCCCTGGTCTACATCCCACGTACAATCTGAGCATTGCCCGGCGCCTGGCGCCGAAGACTCGCGATAGCGTGAAAAGCCGCTCAAACGTCAGGCCGCTTCAAACAGCTTTCTGGTATAGGGCTTGGTGGGATTGGTGAATACACTCTGGGCCGGCCCCTGTTCAATTATCGAGCCGTTGTGCATGACGATCAGGTAGTCCGCCAGCGCGCGAATCACTTTAAGGTCGTGCGAAATAAACAGGTAGGTGATGTTATAGGACTTCTGGATCTTGTTGAGCAGGGCGATAAGCTGGGCCTGGATGGTCATATCCAGCGCCGAGGTTGGTTCGTCCAGAATCAGCAGTTCCGGTTTTAAGATAAGCACCCGGGCCAGCGCTATACGCTGCCGCTGGCCGCCTGAAAATTCATAGGGGTATCTGGAAATCGCCCCCCCGTCGAGCCCGACTTCAGCAAGCGCTTCCTGGACGAATTGGCGCCGTTGGTCTTTGCTGAGTTCTTTTTTATGGACGCGCAGCCCCTCTTCGACGATTTCGCCGACGGTCATTCGCGGGGACAGCGAAGAGAAGGGGTCCTGGAATACGACCTGAATCCTGCTTCTCAACTGCCGCATCTCCTTTCTTGACAGGGTCTGCAGGTCCGCGCCGTTGTAGATAATCGCTCCCGAACTCTGCACCAGTTTAAGCAGAGCCAGGCCAAGGGTGGTTTTGCCCGAGCCTGACTCCCCGATTACCCCGCAGGTCGTTCCCCTGCGTATCTCAAAACTCACGTTGGCGACGCTGTCGATAATCTGATAATCTTTTCTGACAAGATTCTTCCAGCCCCGATGCACTTTAAAGCGGCAGGAGAGCCCCTTGGCCGTAAGAAGCACCTCGGAGCCCTGGTTATACGAAGTGCGGGCCCGGGGAACCGCGGCCAGCAACTGCTGAGTATAGGGGTTTTCCGGTGTGGTAAGAATCTGGCTGGCCTGACCTTCCTCGACGATTTGGCCATCTTTCATGATATAGATGCGCTCAGCAATTTTGCCAACCAGCTGCAGATCGTGGGTTATCAGCAGCAGGGCCATGGAAAATTCCTGCTGAACATCGTGGATCAGCTCGAGAATCTGCGCCTGGGTCGAGACATCCAGCGCAGTTGTGGGTTCGTCAGCGATCAGCAGCTGCGGCCTGCAGGCCAGGGCCATGGCGATCATAACCCGCTGGCGCTGCCCCCCGGAAAGCTGGTGGGGAAAAGATCTGAGCCGGTTGCGAGGCTCATCGATTCCGGTTCGCTCCAGCAGATACAGGGCTTCGTCTTCAGCTTCTTTGTTGTTCAACCCCCGGTGCAACCGCAACGGTTCGAGCAGTTGATTGCCGATCGTATAGACCGGGTTCAAAGAGGTCATCGGTTCCTGAAAAATCATCGAGATACGGTTGCCCCGGATCTTTCTGATCTCGTCGAGGTGCAGCTCAAGCAGGGCATGGTTTTCGAAACCGATCGACCCGTCTAGCCGAAAAGAGCCGCCTTCTTCGAGAAGCCGCAGGATTGACAGCGCAGTTACCGATTTCCCGGAGCCGGATTCTCCGACTAAGGCGACCGTTTCACCGGCGCTGATGCTCAGACTGACATCGTGCAGGACCTGAATTTCGGCTGGGTCGTCGCGGGTCAGAGACGGGCTGGTGAACCAGCCGTTGAGATGGTTTATGGTGAGCATGCTAGCCAATACCATTGCTTGGTGGCAATGAATCTGCCTTCTTATCAGAGGGTGACCCGAAAATCGGTGAGCGGAGGCGGTTGAAGAACTTCTTCGATTTCAACCCGGTTAACCTCGGCGTGTGGTGGACCGATGTGCAGCCAGGCGATCATCTCGTCGACAACGGTCGGGTCACCCGATACGAGGGCCTCTACACTGCTGTCGGGTCGGTTGCGCACCCAGCCGTTCAAGCCAAGCTCAGCCGCCCTGATCCTGGTTGACTCACGGAACCAGACGCCCTGCACTTTACCGAATACACAAACCCTGAGCGTCTTCTTCATCACGGATCTCCATGGTTTATCGCAAATTAATGCAATGATACCTTAAAATCGCGCTGGAACCCAGCTTGAAAGCACGTTGAGCGGTATATCTTGCAAAGAGCAGGTTGGAAGGGCGTGGCGGTTTGAAAAAAGAAAGAGAAAAAGCGGGTTCAGCCCCCGCCGATAACCGGGAAAATTGCCAGGATATCGCCTTCGGCAGGAACAGTATCGAAGCTGCAGTGTCGGGAGTTGAGCATGGTGATACCAATTTCATCACGGTCAATGGACAGTCCGTCGACAATTTCACCGACCGTGATGGTATCGGGGTAATCCTGTACTTCCGCGACAAACCTCTTGTCGCGGAAGTAGGCAAAAAGCTTAACGTTCAACCGCATTTAGAAATCCCAGAATGAATCGATTTCCGCTCCGGTGAAGTCAACCACCAGGTTGTGGGGCGGCAGCGGCTCAAGGTAAAAGAATTCAGGCAGCCGGTCGTCGGCGTTGTTGAATCCCGCCGCCTGGTTGAAGGCGCGCTCGGTCTTGAGAATCGACTTGCCGAGATTGGTCACATCATCACCAGTCAGGCTCAATCCATAGCGGGCATTGATCAGGTCGATCAGGGCAGGCAGGCAGGCAGGATCGTCCAGCGCCGCGAAGGCGATGAACAGACACATACCGGTGGAATCGATTGCCGCAGTGGCGATCTGCAGGTTCCTGGAGAGTTCCACCTGGCCTTCTTTGGACAGCGGGTCGACGGAGCCGCCGATGTTAAGGATATTGGTGGCAACCGCATAGCCGGCGGTATGATCGGCACCCATCGGAGTGGTGGCATAGGTGATGGCCATACCTTTTACGGTGCGGGGATCGTAGGCTGGAATGGCCTGGTTCTTGACCACCGGAACCCGGGTAACGCCAAATGAACGGCCCACAGAGCCCGCACCATTGCCGATGATCCGGCCAAGCGGAGTACCCTTGCCAACATCGTCTTTGAGGATGCGGCAGATACCCTTGCCGTCGCCGAACTCCAGCAGCCCGGCTTCCATGGCGACCCCGAAGGCGACCGAGGTCTCGATGGTGTCGATGCCGAGGTCGTCCATCAGCCAGTCCGCCTCGGCGATATCATCGAGGTTGTCGACGCAGCAGTCGGCGCCCATCGCCCAGATGGACTCATATTCGAATCCGGCGGACTTGAAGTTTTTGTCCTTGTCGTTATAAATCTGAGAACATTGAATGACGCAACCGGCATGGCAGTTGTGTTTCGGCTTCCCACCGCGTTCCACGATGATGTCGTGCATGGTCTCGCCGGAAATATTGTCGTGGCCATCGAATTGACCGAGGGTGAAGTTCTTTGTCGGCAGAGCGCCGGCTTCGTTGATCACGTTAATCAATACGTTGGTACCGTAGGTTGCCAGTGTCTGGGAAATAGGATTGTCGACCAGCGATTTGGCAAAAGCTCGATTGGCGGTTTTGAATTCGTCCGGCTTGGCGATCTCGACCTTACCGTCTTTGGGGTCGATGCTGATGAATTTAACCTTTTTCGAGCCCATAACCGCGCCAAGTCCGCCGCGGCCGTTGGAACGCAGATTGCCGTCGGGATCAACAATAGAGATATTGGCAGCGGCCATCTTCATTTCACCGGCAGGACCGACGGTGATAACGCCCTGTTTGCCTTCGAGCCGAGAACTCAGGGCCTTGGCGACCGCATAGTTGCCTTGACCGATCAGTTCGGTCTCCTCGCTGATGCTGATCGAATCGGGCGTCATCGCGATCGAGTACCACTTGCCGTCTTTGGGCTGTCCCTCGATAATCAGGGCCTTGCAGCCGCAGCGCGCCAGCAGCTGGGCCGAGGTGCCGCCGGCATTGGCTTCCTTGATGGTGCCGGTCAGCGGGCTTTTGGCGCCGGCGGAAAGACGGCCCGAGTTGGCTGCCGGGGTGCCGGACAGCAGACCGGGCGCAAAGACAAGCTTATTGTTCGGACCCAGCGCATGGCAGGTGGGCGGAACTTCAGCCGCCACGATGGTCGAGGTAAGGCCGCGGCCCCCCAAACCGACCCAGTCCTGGGGAACTTCCTCGATGGAGGTCGTCAACTCGGTCATGTTTACCCGGTAAATTTTGTCTTTCATGATCGCATCTCCCTGGTGTGGTGTTAATGAGTTGGTGATACATTACCCGTTTTGAGAAAACAGCATTTTGGCAAGTGGGGTCTTTACTGTTCATCTACTGTTTGTAAATAACTGTGCCGCAATCCCTGAGATTGTAACCTCCTAATTTTTCGATATCTGATCTAAATGATCTATTATTTAATAACTCGAGCGCTACCTCAATTTTGGGATCATCGATGAACGCGTTCGGTATAACCAGGTCGTAGCGCTCCTCGGCGATCGGAACAAAACCGAGACCAAGTGCCTGGGCGGCGGCCCGAATTCCCATGCCGACATCTGCGCTGCCGCCTGAAACCGCTGCTGCCACGTTCATATGCGTGTATTCCTCATGATCATATCCGGGTATTTGTTCCGGGTCAAGGCCCGAATCGCGTACTACTTTGTCAGTTAAAAGCCGCGTTCCCGCACCTTTCTGACGGTTTATGAACGAATGACGAGCGGAGACGATATCATCAAAAGTACGGATTTTAAGGGGGTTGCCCGGTGCGACGATAAAGCCCTGTTCCCGGTAGCAGAGATTGACCAGATGCAGGCTCGTATCAGCCAGGAATCGTTTGATAAAACTGATATTATAAACTCCGCTCTGTTCATCAAGCAGATGGGTGCCGCCCAGATGGGCTTCACCTCGCTTAATGGCCATGATGCCGCCCATCGAACCGACGTGGGCGGAAGACAGACGAATGGGCGGGTTCTGGCGGTGTAAATGGTTCGCCATCAGGTCGAGGATGTTGTCATGGCTGCCGATGGCCACCAGGGTGTCCTCCACCTGGGCTCTGCTGCGCATCATTTCGATTTTTACGTGCTCGCCGGCACCGATGCCTTCGCTGCCGGAGGGGATCTGCAGCATTCCGTCGGCGCGCACCAGCGACATCACCGAACCGGCCCCTTTACCCGAGGGCGTGGCAATCAGTTTCTCGCCCACATGACCCAGTGTTACCCGGACAAACTGATCGACCCCCATGGGCGAATGCATTGGCCGGGACATGATCGCTTCGACATATTCAGAAGGCGGCGGGGTAGTGCCGGTGCAGCCATATACCAGATCGCGGCCGAACAGGTGCAGGGTCAAAATTGCCGAGATGGGATAGCCGGGCAGGCCGACCACCGGGGTACTGCCGATAAGCGCCAGGATGACCGGTTTACCCGGCTTGATCGCAACCCCGTGCACCACCACCCGTCCGAGGCGTTCCAGAACCCGGCTGGAGAAATCCCGGGTGCCCGCCGAGGCGCCCGCGTTGGTAACAACGATATCGCACTCTTCTGCCGCCTGTTTAACACGCTCGAAAAGCAGTTCGGGATTGTCTGCTACCGGCGGGTAGACCACTGGTTCAGCCCCCCATTCTTGGAGATAACCCGAGAGAATGCGTGAATTAAACTCAATAATCTGACCGGGGAGGACTTCGCTGCCCGGCTGCACCAGTTCAGACCCGGTCGGAATGACCGCCACGCGCGGTCTGGCGATAATCTCGATTCTGGTGATGCCGGCGGCCAGCAGGGCGCCCAGATCGATGGGTCGAAGGCGGTGCCCCTCGGGCACGATCAATTCGGTGGCAACAATGTCTTCTCCGACGGTGCGGACATGCTGCCAGGGAGTAGCGGGGTGGATCAGTTCGATAGCGCCGTTTTCCAGATGGTGCACATCTTCGATCATGACCACCGCATTGAAGCCTGGCGGAACAACATTGCCGGTGTTGACCGGTTGAAAGCGGCTTTTGGAAAGCCTCACCGGGGTAGCTTCACTGGCGGTATCCAGATCCTGGAAATGAACGGCGACGCCGTCCATCGCCGAGGCGTTGTAGGTGGGCGAGGAGTGGGCCGCAAAGACGGGCGCCGCAGTTAAGGCGCCGAGAGCATCATCCACGCCGACGGTGAGGGATTTGCGTTTGCTGAAAAAGCCGCAGGCAGCGAGCTGGTGATGCCAGATGTCCTGTGCCTCGGCCAGTGGCTGGTTGCTTACATAGATGGAGTTTTCCTTCATTGATAGATATACACCTCAACTGATTCGTCGATATTACAGCCCTGGGAATCTTCCGCGATCAGGAAGAAACCGTGGGCTCGAGATAGGGTGGAAATGGCGCCTGAGCGTCCCAGCACTGGCTGAGCCACAACCTGATCATCTTCGATCGTCAGCTGTACCCTGATCACGTCGAGCCGGCCGGCGGCGGAATTAATGTTGCGCTTCAATCTGGCCCGAACAGTTGGCAGCAATTCATCGGGTGATCCGCTGCGTCCGCTGAGCCTGGCCAGGGCAGGTTTTACGAAAAAATCAAAACAAACCATCGCCGAGACCGGATGACCGGGCAGTCCGAACACCGGAGTGTTTCCGGAAAGGCCTATTAGCGCAGGTTTTCCGGGCTTGAGCGCAACGCCATGGACCAGAATGCCGGGCCCGGCGAGTCGTGCAATGGCCTGTTCACCGAGATCGCGCATGCCCACCGAGCTACCGCCGGAAAAAAGCACTATATCATTCTCTGCTACCGCCTGTTCCACGGTGGAGAAAAAACTGCCTTCGTTGTCGGCGACAATACCGTAATCGATAACCGCAGAACCTTGACGGCGCAGCAGTGCGCCAAGCACCGTCGAGTTTATATTGCGAATTCTGCCGGCCGGAGCAGGCCCATCCGGTTCGACAATTTCATCGCCGGTGGCCACGATGCCGACACAGGGACGACGATACACCTCCACATCGGTGATGCCGAGGCCGGCGAGCAACCCGAGTTCCTGTGGCCTGAGCAACTGGCCTTGGGCGATTGCCAGAGCGCCGGTGCGGATATCATCACCTTTTCTGATAACGTTGGTGCCAGTCCCGATACCCTTGACGACTTCGATCAGTTTGTCGTCTATGGGCACGGTGTGTTCAAGCATGACCACCCCATCGCTTTTATCCGGCAGCAGGCCACCGGTGGGAATCTTGTAACAGTTTCCGCGGGAAATGGAACCTGTACCCGGTGCCCCCATCAGGACTTCGCCGGTAACCTCCAGATAGGCCGGAAGCTCCTGCGAGGCGCCAAAGGTGTCGGCGGCGATCACCGCGTAGCCGTCCATGGTAGAGCGATCGCAATTGGGTAGATCCTCTGGTGCGAGAATATCCCGGGAGCTGACCCGATCAAGTGCATCGACTAAGGTGACGGTTTCAGAGCCCGGTTCAATGGCGGCAATTGCGGCGAGCAGGATCGTCCTCGCCTCTGCAACGGCAGTCAACTGCTGGCGGCCCAGCATATCTCGGGTGGCTGATGAAGTGCTCATTCAGACAGAGACTTTGATTGTGAGCAGGCGATTCTCAGAGATCGATCCCAGCAGATCGACCGGTGAGATCGCTCTTCCAGCCAGAGTTATATCACTGAAACTATCGAGCAGACCGGGTCTGAGGGCAAGAAAAGAAGACAGGTCCAGGCTTTTAATGATGATTCCCTGCTGAAACAGTGCTGGGCCGCGATCAAGCGCAACGGTGTTGAACAGTTTGATCGCCACGTCCAGCAGCCTGCCCGCTGTGCCTGAGTATTCAACACTCCTGGTCTTTCTGAGGATGCCGCAGGGGCTGTTTTTCTTCAGTATGGCCCCGGCAAGGCCCGGCATCGCGGAAGAAAGGGCGATGGTTGGCCTGTCGCCACTCAGTTCGGCCTCCATATCATCAAGCGCATCGCCATTATAAAAGATGGTCTGGATCTTTTTTTCGATGTATTCCCGGGTAAAGCCTTCCAGTCCCAGCAGGCATGAGAGGATGGTTTCTCCTTCCCGGCAGCGATGCAGAAAACCGGATTGCAGAACGGTCACCAGACGCAGCAGGGAGTTGTGGGGACAGGTCAGGGTAAGAAGCTGCGGGGACGGTTGCGGCGATTCGTTATTTTCTTCCATAATCGAGTTTGAGATATTTTGGTTTCTTGCGTCTGGGCCGGTAATGTAATAGTGTTGCTGAAAATACGGTAATAGTGATTTGTAACACTTTGTTTATAGTAAAAGAATCTGTGCGTAAAGGCTAAAATACTCATTTATAACAGTTTAGCCGCGTCGCTGTCGAAGAGTCTGCCATGAAACATAAGACATTAATCCCGCTCGGCAATTATCACAAAGTCGATGGCCCACTGGTAACCGTTATTCTCGATGGTATCGGTTTCGGCCGCGAAGACGGCTCGGACGGAGTCCGGGTATCCTATACCCCGACCCTCGATGCGTTGTTTAAGGAACGCTTGATGACCCGGCTCAAAGCCCACGGCAAAGCGGTCGGCCTGCCATCTGATGAGGATATGGGCAATTCCGAAGTCGGCCACAATGCTCTCGGGGCCGGACGAGTCTTTTCCCAGGGTGCCAAACTGGTCAGCCAGGCCATAGAATCCGGATCGATTTTCAGTGGGCAAAGCTGGCAGACTATTGCTGCGCGCTGCGCTGCCGGTGGTACCCTGCATCTGATCGGCCTGGTTTCAGACGGCAATGTCCATTCCCATATCGATCATCTCTATGCAATCATCAAACATGCTGCCCAGGGCGGGATCAGACGGATCAGAATTCATGGCCTGCTCGACGGCCGTGATGTCGACGCCAGAAGCGCCTTGACCTACTTCGAACCGCTGGAGCGGTTCTGCGCGGATCTTCGCAAGTCCGGATGTGATTGCCGGGTGGCCTCCGGCGGCGGCCGCATGGTCACCACCATGGATCGCTACCAGGCGGACTGGGATGTCGTTGCCCGGGGCTGGGCAGCGCATGTACTGGGGCAGGGCAGAGCCTTTGGTAGTGCGGTGGAGGCAATTGGTACCTTTTATCGTGAAGATGCGGATATGACCGACCAGTATATGGCGCCCTTTGTGATAATTGACCAGAGCGGACCGATCGGCACCGTCGAGGACGGCGACAGCGTAATCTTTTTCAATTTCAGAGGAGATCGAGCCATTGAAATCTCCCGGGCCTTTGACGAAACAGATTTCGATGGTTTCGAGCGCCAGCGCCTGCCGGAGGTCTTTTATGCCGGTATGATGGAATATGATGGTGATGCCAAGATTCCGAAACACTACCTGGTGGAACCGCCCGCCATCGACCACACGATAGGGGAATATCTGTGTGCTTCAGGGGTCTCGTCTTATGCGATTTCCGAGACCCAGAAATTCGGCCATGTCACCTATTTCTGGAACGGCAATAAATCCGGCTATATCGATAAAGATCTGGAGACCTATGTGGAAGTCGAGTCGGATCGCCTCGCCTTCGATCTGAAACCCTGGATGAAAGCAGCAGAGATTACCGATCTGGTGGTGGAGGCGACAAAATCGGGCAACTACCGTTTCATCCGCCTGAACTTCGCCAACGGCGATATGGTCGGTCATACCGGCGTTGAACCGGCGATCCGGATCGCGGTGGAAACGGTCGATCTGTGCCTGGGCAGACTGCTCCGCGCGGTGGCCAGAGCAGGCGGCATTGCGGTCATTACCGCAGATCACGGCAATGCAGACTGCATGTGGAATGAAAAAAACGGCGAACGGAGGCCGATGGTCGCCCACACCTTGAATCCGGTACCATTTGTCGTGAAAGACTATTCGGGGAGAAACCATTTTACCATGAGCCGACTCGCCGAACCTGGTCTTGCCAATGTGGCTGCAACGCTCTGCCTGCTGCTCGGTTTCGAGCCGCCCGCAGATTACGCTCCCGCACTTCTCAGGCTGGACAACAATTGAGCGCCCTCAAAGACCGCGAACGCCGCTGTTCCAATCGCCATGCAGTAATAGGAAAGTCATGGAAAATTTATCCAGATCCGAACTGAAAAGACAGCACAAGCAGGTCGAGGCTGCCGCGGTTGAAATCCTGCAGCTGTCAGACGATGAACTGCGTCGTATTGGTCTTGGTGAGGAGCTGATCGAATCTGTCCAGCTCTGCCGGGGGCTCAAGGGGGGAGCGCTGAAAAGGCAGACCAAATATGTTGCAAAACTGCTCAAACAACAACCCCTGCAGGATATTTTCAGCCACCTGGCCCAACTCAAAGGGTCCAAGCTTGAAGAGAACAGGTATCATCACGACGCCGCACGGCTGCGTGATGCAATCATAAACGAAGCCCTGCAGGCACGGCAGGAATCTCTGCAGTCCGGGGAGCCCTTTGAAATGGACTGGGTTAGTGAGACCCTGCAGCATGTTGTAGATCAGTTTGAAGACCTGGATGAAAAAGATCTGAGAACGGCCGCCCATCAGTACGCGCGCAGAAGAAACAAGGTTCACCACCGCGAACTGTTCAGAATGATCAGGGCGGCGGCCGAGAAGAAGCGCCGTTTTGCACCATGATCATCAGAGCATTACAATCTACCTGTTCTGCCCGGTAAAACCGAACATATATACGAGCAGTGAATCAGCTTTTCGCCGATCGTATCCAGGATGTACCCCGTTCTTTTATCAGAGAGATCCTGAAGGTCACTATGGATCGCTCAATGATTTGCTTTGCCGGCGGTCTGCCCAGCAGCAAATATTTTCCGGTGAAAGAATTGCAGTGCTCTGTCAACCGTGTCTTTGAAGAACACGGTACCGACTCGCTCCAGTACAGCAATTCCGAAGGCCTCGCAGTGCTGCGCAAGGTCGTGTTTGTGCCCGGGGAGCCGTTTTACACAAGAGAAATACAGACCTCAACTTTCAGGCTCAATTTTTCCTGTGTTGATGAACTGACGATTGACGGGGGATAGGCCTGCTGGCGCAGGCGATATCAGCCTTGCTTTAGCGAGCTTGAAAAGCTGCCATTCTTTTGCTGGATGTCGCCGCTGTCCACCAGGGCGTAGGCGCTGTGCTTGTGAATCGACTCGAAACTCTCGACGCTTGCTGAAAACCAGGTGATCAACGGGTGTTCCAGTGCCGCCAGAGCGACTTTACGGACCACATCCTCAACGAACATAGGGTTCTTAAAGGCGGTTTCGGTTACATACTTTTCATCGGGGCGCTTGAGCAGCGCAAAGAGCTCGCAGGAACCGCAGCCCTCGATTAATTCGATCAGATCTTCGGCCCATATCATCTTCTTGAACCGTGCACTCAGGGTGATCTCGGCCCGCTGGTTATGGGCGCCGGCCTCGCTGATTTCCTTGGAGCAGGGACAAAGTGTGGTAACCGGTACCACCACGGTAAGCACGAATCCGTCGTCTTCGCCGATGCCGCCGCTGAAGATGCAGTGGTATTCCATTAGACTTTTGGTGGTCGTAACCGGGGCTTTTTTTTCCAGGAAATAGGGAAAGCTCATATCGATCCGCGTACTCTCGGATTTGAAAAACTGCTGTACCTCAGCCAGCAGCGGAGAAAATTCCGCCACCGAGATGCGCTTGAGGTATTTATTGAGAATACCGGTGAACGAAGCAATGCAGTTGTGCTGCAGCATCGTTACAATTCTGCTCTGCAGGCTGATCTCGGCGACGGTGTCCTGGACTGCGCCGTCTCTCTGCATCACCCTGATCGGCAGTTTTATCTGTTTAACGCCGGCGGTATGAATTGCCATTGATTGCTATTTGCAAAAACATAGTAATTATTTAAGTGGTTCAGATATGCCCTTCAGGTCTGTTTTGAATCTTGTACTAAATTTTGCTCGAGGCCACCATAAATATCGTTTAAATCCAGGATGGCTTGAAAAAATACGGGTTTGGCCAAAAATCAAGAAGCGTCTATCGTTTTTAACGCAGTCATATGATTGATATTTCGAGGGTAAAAATTTTACGCGCAACGCAGATTTTAAGAGAAAAGAAAATTTTTTAAGGTAACCTGTAGCTGCTTCTGTACGGTGCGTTCTGAACCTGTTAGAATATAGTGTAGGGAACATTTGGGCAGTGGCCGCCGGCATATGGAAAACACCGAAAAAGTAAGAATAGATAAATGGTTGTGGGCGGCGCGGTTTTTCAAAACACGTTCACTTGCGACCCAGGCTGTACAGGGTGGAAAAATCCATATCAACGGAATGCGGGTCAAGCCTTCGCGCCTCGTTACGGTTGGCGACGTTCTCTCGATCAAGCGCTATGAGCAGTTCTTTACGGTTACGGTAAAAGGGCTCAATCACTTTCGCCGCCCCGCCTCCGAGGCACAACTGCTTTATGAAGAGTCTGAACAGAGCGAAAAAGATCGCCAGGTCCAGCAGGACATGCGGCGCCTGATCAGAGCGCCGGGTGCTTCACCTGCCAAGAGGCCGGGCAAGCGAGATCGTCGAAAAATCAGAGAATTTATCCGCAAAGATTAGCAGGAGTGGGATATGAATAAAATAACCCGGGCACTGATCAGTCTTACCGATAAATCAGGGATCGAGGAATTTGCCACTGCGCTGGCTGAATTAGATATCGAGCTGCTGTCGACCGGAGGCACCGCTGCGCGGCTGAGAAGGGCCGGACTAAAGGTGGTTGATGTCTCTGACTTCACCGGCTTTCCTGAAATGCTCAACGGCCGGGTCAAGACGCTGCACCCGAAGATTCACGGGGGGATACTGTTTCAGCGCGAAAACCAGCAGCATATTGAGCAGTGCCGGGCACAGAATGTTCAGCCGGTGGACCTGGTGGTCGTCAATCTCTATGAGTTTGAAAAGACCATTGCCGACCCAGGCTGTACCCTGGGAAATGCTGTTGAAAATATAGATATCGGCGGGCCTACGCTGCTGCGCGCTTCGGCCAAGAATTTCAGGGATGTCACCGTGATTGTCGATCCGGTTGATTATGATCAGGTTCTGAACGAGATCAGGCAGACTGGCAATACCAGCTTGAAAACGAGATTTCTTTTGGCCCGCAAGGTATTTGATATGACCTCGAAGTATGATCGGGCCATATCCCAGTGGCTGGGCAAGATCGATCCGGAGATGAACGAATACTTTCAGGAGGATTAATTATGCTGAAAATGGCGGTATTGCTTTCAGGAAGCGGCCGAACCCTGGATAACTTTCATGAGCGCATCCAGGCGGGCACACTCAGTGCCGAAGTGCAGGTCGTGGTCTCTAATGTGGACGGCGTGCTTGGCCTTGAAAAGGCTAGAAAGTACGGCTATCCGGCATTTGTCGCCAAAGACAGCGGGGCGACCAACGAGATCATCCAGGATTACGATATCGACATCATCAGCCTGGCCGGCTACCTGAAGCTCTATACGCCGCCGGAGTCCCTGAAGAAAAATGTTATCAATATCCACCCGTCTTTGATCCCGATCTACTGCGGCGACGGTTTTTACGGCGACATCGTGCATCGTGCGGTCAAGGAACGCGGCTGCATGGTCAGCGGCTGTACGGTGCATTTTGCCGATGAGGTTTATGACAACGGCCCCATCATCATGCAGAAAGCAGTTAACCTGCGCTTCGAGGATACCATCAAAGATATTGCCAGCCGGGTTTTTGCGGCCGAATGCGAGGCCTATCCAGAAGCACTGAATCTGGTCGACGAAAAGGGCATTGATTTTTTCTGGGACCGGATCAAAGGCTAGGCTCCTCAAGAGTATTTATACGCATCTTCCTGCGCGCGCAATTCTGGCAATCAATACACGTTTTATTCAATTATGGAATTACTGGCGCCCGCGGGCACGATAGAACACTTTTTCACCGCGCTTGAAGCCGGGGCCGACGGGGTCTATGTAGGTGCCCCGCAGCTCAATGCCCGCAATGCCTCCCGGGAGCTTCGCCTCGAGGAAATAGGGGCCATGACGGCTGCCGCCCGCGAGAAGGGCAAATCGCTTTTTGTGGCCATCAACAGCCTTATCCGGGAAGTAGATCTGCGCACGCTGGTGCGCACCCTCAGTTATCTGCAGGTAGTGCAGCCCGATGGTCTGATAATTCAGGATCTGGGGCTCATCGAACTTGTGCATTCCCATTTTCCCGATCTTCCGCTGCATGGTTCCACTCTGATGCTCACCCATAACAGCGCCGGGGTCGAGCTGCTGGCTGAGCTTGGCTGTTCCCGGGTGGTCCTGGCCCGCGAGTTGAGTCTGCAGGAAATCGAGGCCATCGTGCGCAGGAGTCCGGTGGAAATAGAGATTTTCGTGCATGGGGCGATGTGTTTTTCCTATTCCGGGAGCTGCCTGTTCTCTTCCTATCTTGGCGGCAAAAGCGGCCTGCGCGGCAATTGTGTGCAGCCATGTAGAAGAAAATATACGACCGTCGGCGCTTCTGCAGGTGGTAAAGGCGGTAAGAAAAAAACGGACAGGGCAGGCGGCGGCTACCTGTTTTCCATGAACGATCTCGAGGGGCTTGAATATGTCCCGCAGTTGCGCGACATGGGTGTCGCCTCCCTGAAGATCGAAGGGCGGCTGCGCTCCACCACCTATGTAGAAAACGTAGTGCGGGCCTACCGCTTGATGATCGACACCCCGGCCCATGAATATGAGCAGGCCAGGCGCGAAGGGGTGGAACTGCTCAACAGTGCGATGGGCCGGGCGAGTTCATCGGGGTACTTTGCCACCCCAAAGCCAAAACAGGCCATAGCGGCGCATCACTCCGGAAATCTCGGCAGCTATCTCGGTCGCCTGGAGAGCTTGAATTGCTCAGAGGGCAGAATCTTCGGTACCATCAACCTTCAGCATAAGTGTGGTATCGGTGATCGCGTGCGGCTGCATCTTGACAAAAGCGGGGAGCGGCATGGGTTTACCATAAAAGAGATAAAACCCGTCGATAATACTATTGCTGATGACCAACCCCGGAAAACTGGTCAGCAACAACGCGGGGACTGGAATAATTCGGTATCTGCTCCGGTTCAGATATTGCTGCCGGCCAAACTGAAGCTGGAGAAGTTGTCCGGCAAAATGGATCTTTTCCTGGTTGACATTGCCCGCAAGCCGGCACAGGCATCATCAACTTCGGGCAACGTACTGACACCTTTAAAGCTTGACAATGACCGTCTTGCAGGGATCAAGCGCAAAGCTGAACAGGTCTTCAGGCAAATCGGTGGCGGTGGGAAGAGAAAAAATGAGACCGGCCAGAATACACAGCCAGGGGCGAAAAGCCGTTTGGCTGGCAGAAACGAAGCAGCACTATGGCTCAGGACCGATTCAATGCAACCGCTGTTTCAGGGCCTGCCATTTACGGTGGACCGTTTTCTTTTAGAATTCAACCGCCAAACATTCAGTCAGGTGGGCCAGCTAAAACGCTACTTCGGCAGGAACGCACGCAATCTGATCTGGGCTCTGCCGCAGATTGTGCACGGCAGAAACGTGGCCAGGCTGAGCCGGGATATTGACAAGATTATCCGCTCAGGCTTCCGCACATTTCAAATCGCTCATCTCAGTCAGTTGAAACTGTTCGAGCAACAGGGCGTATCGCTTTACGGCGATTACACCCTGAACCTGCTGAACAGCAGGGCCATGTTTGGCGCTGCCGCTTTGGGCTTGTCCGGCATGCAGTTCTGCATTGAAACAGACCGCACCTGCCTGCAGCAGGCTATGGCTTCCTTTCGAGCTGCTCGAGGGGAGCAGCAGCAAGGGAAAAGAGGTGATAGCGTTACCAGAGGCTCCAGTCATATCCAGGTCGGCATGACGGTTTACGGCGCTCCGCCGCTTTTCGTATCACGTATTGAAGCCTCCCATCTGCCCTTTAACAAGACAGTTCTGAGCCCGAAGCAGGAAGGCTTCGTCATCAGTAAAAAAGACGGGGAAACCCTGACCAGGCCGCTGAGGCCTTTCTCGCTGCTGCCTTATATTAATGAGCTTTCCCAAATCGGTCTGGACTATCTGGTAATCGATATTTCGGGTATGAAGTCTGGCAAAAAAGAGCTGGCCGATATCGCCAAGCGCTTAAACGGTAAAGAGCGGGTCAGCAAACTTCCCACCTTCAATTACCTGGGAGTGCTCGAATAGTCGCCAGGGTTGCAGGGCAGCATGGTTGGCGGTATCGAGATCGGATTTTCTCAGGGTATTTGTTGGAAAAATCGGTATAAATTGTTATTTATATTGACACTCGACCCTTACTGCAGTAAGAATATTAGTCTTTTATTGCATTATTTAGATATTGACTCGAATGTTCTTCCGGTTATCGTGAAGATCTCGGGAATCTACAGATCCATACAGGAGGAAGTTGTTCGTGGCTAATCATAAATCAGCAGAGAAAAGGAACAAGCAGGCTCAAAACCGTCGGATGCGAAACCGCATGAACCGTTCGAGGATGAAGACTGCTATCAAAAGTCTCAACGAGGTTATCGAGGCAGGTAATGTCGAAGAAGCCAGGAGTGCTCTTGCTGGGACCGTTCCGGTGATTGCCAAAACGGCATCCAAGGGAACCATTCACCAGAAAAATGCCTCCAGAAAAATATCCAGGCTGACCAAGCGGGTCAACAAGATGGAGGCTGCCACCTGATTTTTCAGCCCGTAATATCGGGTGAACTTAGCAGCGTTGAGGCCGTCGAATTTACAGATTCGGCGGCCTTTTTTTATGTTTTTTTCAGATTCTTATTCGTTATGATCTTGTCGATAACATGGAGGTTTGCTGGAGATTTTGAATATCTGTGGTATGTTCCACATTCTCATAACTTATAGCCAGGCGAATGCAGCCCATCAACCAAGACATGCAGCGCAATATTGATACAATCAATCGATACAATCGAAAATAAGTCGCTGCAAAGTCATACAAGACAACCCAGGTCATGACAGAAGCCAGATATTGCTCAAATTTAACGACTTTTAAGGAACGGGCCAGGCACGCCAGGCTGGTCCCGCTCGCGGCCACGCTGATCTCAGACCTGGACACCCCGCTCACGCTATTTTTCAAGGTCAATCAGGAGCGCGAACATGTTTTTTTATTCGAGAGCATGGAAGGAGGCGAGAAGTGGGGACGCTACTCCTTTATCGGCTTCGATCCGCTGGTAACTTTTGAGTCCTATGAAAATTCAGTGACAGTTACTTCCTACCAGGACGGGGCGGAGAAAACCGAGAAAATCAGCGCAGACCCCCTTGCCAGCCTGAAGGCTCTAGTCGGTCAAATGGATGCCTATGTCGACCCCGAACTGCCTAAATTCTGCGGCGGTGCAGTGGGCTATCTGGGCTACGACATGGTGCGTTTCATGGAGGAGCTGCCCGACTCGCATGAACCGCTTGATTACCCCGATGGTGCTTTCATGATTCCCGGAACGGTACTGGTGCACGACAGCTTCCAACAGCTGGTGACCATCGTCCAGTGGGTCGATACCCGCAGCGGGGCAGCCCTTGGTCAGGCGTACGAGGAAGGTTGCCAGAAGATCGCTGAGATCATCGAGAAACTCAACCAGCCGGTGCCGCATTCGTTTTTCACAAAAATGGGCACGGGTGATGCTGAGGCTCCACAGTTCGATGCAAATATGGCCCCGGAAGACTATCGCAGCATGGTAGAGGCGGCCCGGGAGTATATCCTGGCCGGCGACATATTCCAGGTCGTCCTCTCACAGCGCTTTCACAGCAAAACCACACTTCCCCCCCATGCGATTTACCGGGCGCTGAGGCACATAAACCCCAGCCCGTATCTGTTCTACCTGAAGCAGAAAGACCTGATCCAGATCGGTTCGTCTCCGGAGATTCTGGTCAGAAAGGAAGGGGAGCGCGTGGAACTTCGGCCCATTGCCGGGACCAGACCGCGCGGCAAAGATGTTGAAGAGGATCTGGCCCTTGAACAAGAACTGCTGGCTGATCCCAAAGAACGGGCCGAGCATCTGATGCTGGTCGATCTCGGCAGAAACGATGTGGGCCGTATTGCCCAAGCTGGTACTGTTGAGGTCCGGGATTTACTGGTTGTGGAACGCTACAGCCATGTCATGCACATCGTTTCAGGTGTGCATGGCACGATCGCTGAGGGAAAGGATATGTTCGATGTGGTCGAGGCCTGTTTTCCGGCGGGCACCGTCAGCGGCGCCCCGAAAATACGGGCCATGGAGATCATCGAAGAACTGGAACCCGGCCGGCGCGGGCCGTATGCAGGCTCGGTCGGTTATTTCGGTTTTTCCGGCAACATGGACTTCTGCATAACCATCAGAACTTTTCTGATGAGCGGTGAAGATATCTGGATCCAGGCCGGGGCTGGAATTGTGGCAGACTCGGACCCGCAAAGGGAATACGAAGAAACGGTAAATAAATCCATGGGCCTGCGCCGGGCCGTTGAGCTCGCAGAAAAGAGGTTTTAGACGATGATTGTGATTATTGATAACTACGACTCGTTTACCTATAATATTGTCCAGAGGATTGGCGACAACTGCCGTGAAGACGGCAAGCTCGAAGAAATACAGGTCTTTCGAAACGACAAAATCGACATCGCCGAACTCGAGCAGCTCAACCCGCGCAGGATCCTGATCTCTCCCGGGCCCTGTACTCCGAAAGAAGCGGGGATATCGGTAGAGGTTATCAAACATTTCGGTGCGACAATCCCCATTCTCGGTGTCTGCCTCGGGCATCAGTCCATCGGCGAGGCCTTCGGAGGCGAGGTGGTTCGAGCCGGCAGGATCATGCACGGCAAGACCAGTTCCATTTATCATGACGGCAAAGGGGTGTTCAACGGGCTGCCCAGCCCCTTCGAAGGGATGCGCTATCACTCACTGGTGGTAGAAAAAGAAAACCTGCCGTCGTGTCTGAGTATAACCGCTAGAACCGAAAAAGATGAATTGATGGGTCTCAGGCACAACGATCTGCCGATCGAAGGGGTGCAGTTTCATCCCGAATCGATCATGACTCCGGACGGCAAGCAGCTCTTGAAAAACTTCATGTCCGATCATTATCGGGCTCTGTTGAAACAGCGTTGATTGAATCAATGGGTGCCTTGAAACGAACGATTGTTCAAGGTTCGCTGAAAAATAATGACAGTCCAAGGTGATTCGATGGATGTATCCCAGGCAATTAGCAAGGTAGTAGAACGCGTCGATCTGAGCGAGTCCGAAATGTACGAGGTACTCAATTGCATTATGAGCGGCGAGGCCAGTCCGGTGCAGATCGGCTCTTTTCTGACCGGTCTGCGCATGAAAGGTGAAACGGTCGCTGAAATAACCGGTGCAGTCAAGGTCATGCGGGAAAAAGTTACCCCGGTGGATTGCGGCGTCAATACCGACGCTGGTGGTGTGATCGTGGATACCTGCGGTACCGGAGGCGATGGCTCCGGCTCCTTCAATGTTTCTACGAGCGCAGCCCTGGTCGTGGCCGGCTGTGGTGTCTGTGTGGCCAAGCACGGCAACCGGGCGGTGTCGAGCTCGTGCGGGTCTGCCGATGTGCTGGAGGCAGCAGGGGTTAACCTGGCGCTGAGTCCTGAGCAGGTTGGACGCTGCATCAGTGAAACCAATATCGGTTTTCTATTCGCTCCGGCCCTGCATGGTGCGATGAAACATGCGATTGGACCGCGACGGGAAATCGGCATCAGGACGATTTTCAATATTCTCGGTCCTCTGACCAATCCGGCCGGCGCTAACGTGCAGGTGCTTGGCGTGTTTTCCAAATCTCTTCTGGTGCCGCTGGCAGAGGTTTTAAAGAACCTCGGCTCCAAGCGGGCACTGGTCGTGCACGGTGAAGGCAACCTCGATGAGCTGACGGTAACCGGTTCGACCTCGGTGGCCGAGCTCAAAGACGGCTCGATTACAGCCTATGAAATAACTCCTGAGCAGGTGGGGCTGGCCCGAGCGAAACTTGCAGACATCCAGGGCGGTGCCGACAGCGCTGCGTCGGCTGCGTTGATGAAAGAAATACTCGGCGGTGCACCAGGAGCCCGCCGTGACATGGTCCTGCTCAACAGTGGGGCTGCGCTGATGGCAGCAGGCGCGGCAGATGATCTTGAGGCGGGTATTGCGCTGGCCGCGGATTGTATCGATTCCGGCGGGGCTTTGGCCACCTTGGAGCGTTTGATTTTGTTTACCCAGGAAACTGGCACCAAAACCTGATTTTTACCGGATGTATTGCGCATGATCCTTCAGAAAATCGTAGCCAGGAAAAAAGAAGAGGTTGCCCAGCTCAGGCGCCATGGCATTCGTCTGCCTGAAGCATATTCAAATCAACAGGTTGCGCCTCCCCGGGGTTTCAGGCAGGCGCTGGTGGATTATCGGAACATTTCCATCATTGCCGAGGTGAAAAAGGCTTCGCCCTCAAAAGGGGTGATCTGCAAGGATTTCGATCCGGTTCGTATCGCTTGCAACTATCAAAAAAACGGGGCACAGGCCATTTCGGTGCTCACCGATGTCGATTTTTTCCAGGGCAACCTGTACTATCTTATGCAGGTCAGAGAGGCAGTAGACCTGCCGGTGCTGCGCAAGGATTTTATCATCGATCAGCTGCAGATCGAAGAAGCGGCCCTGCACGGTGCAGATGCGATCTTATTGATCGCGGCCATTTTAGATCAGAAGCAGATTGAAGATTTTGCTCAGGCGGCGGCGGCCATGCAGATGGATGTGCTGATTGAAGTTCACGATGAAGAGGAGTTGGACAAAGCGCTTGGTGCAAGACCTGATCTGATTGGCATCAACAACCGCAACCTCAATGATTTCAGCGTTGATATCAATACCACCTTGCGCCTGAACCAATTGATCCCTGCCCATATTCCGGTGATCTCGGAATCCGGATTGACTTCAGCAGCCGATCTCAAAACATTGCAGGATAGAGGCATCTGCGGCGCGCTGATCGGGGAGAGTCTGATGCGGGCCGGGCACGACAGTGAAATGCTCAAAATGCTGCGCTCATAAACCATACATTGATCCCAACGAAACGATTGATTGACGATGAGTTACCGGGTCCGGATAAAAATGTGCGGTACTGCCAGTCTCGAGGATGCATGGGCAGCCGTGGAGATGGGCGTAGATGCGCTGGGATTTATCTTCACCCGGAAAAGTCCGCGCTATATAGAGCCCGAAAGGGCGGCTGAGATTATCTCCTTGTTGCCGCCCTTTGTCAGCCGGGTCGGCGTCTTCGTAGACAGCTCCATCGAGACGGTGCGCGCTATTATCCGCTCCGCCGGGCTGACCCAGGTTCAACTGCACGGCAGTGAACCGGTCCCGTTTTGTGCAGAGCTGAAAACATCTGAAAAAAGCTGTTCGGTCTGCAAGGCCTTTCGGATCAACAGAAAACAGTTGGCAGTCGCCGACATGGCAAAGCAGATCAGTATCTATGAGCAAGTGGTGGACAGCGTGCTGCTTGACAGCTATCAGAAAGGAGTCGAAGGCGGGACCGGTGCGGTATTTGACTGGGAACTGATCGATGACCTGGGCCTGCAGAAGCCATTGATTCTCGCCGGAGGTCTGAATCCGGACAACGTTGCCGAGGCCGTGCGACGGGTCCGGCCGTATGCCATTGACGTCAACTCAGGTGTTGAAAATGCACCGGGAGAGAAAAACCATCAGAAGCTCAAGACCCTGATCGACGTGGTAAACAAAGTACAGGCTGAACTGCGCAGCCGGGATTGATAAGACTTCCAGCTAACGGGCAACAACGAACGCACCCGTGTATCCGCTTGCTTCCAGGACAGCTCTTTGCTGATCGGCTTTTTGCAGATTATTGCCGACCGCGACTCGCACCCGGTAATAGGTCTTTCTGGCTGGCTTATAAATCTCGACATGGGCCTGATGCCCCGCCTGTAGAAAGCGATTACGCAGGTTCAACGCATCGATGGGTCGGGCGTAGGAAGCGACCTGCACATAGTATTTGCCCTCGCGTAATTTCCTGGCTGTCTGCACGAGTTGATCGCGGCTTAGATTTTTTTCAGCCAGGGCCACCACCTGCACGCGGACGGTGCCTTTTCCTACAAAAGCCAGCTCCCGGGCAGCGGCATAACTCAGATCAATAACCCTGCCGCTGACAAACGGCCCCCGATCGTTGACCCTGACCACCGTTTCACGGTTATTTTCCAGATTTCTCACCAGCAGCACGGTATTCATCGGCAGGGTCTTGTGGGCTGCCGTCGGACCATACATGTCGTAGGTTTCACCGTTTGAGGTCCTTCTCCCGTGAAAATCCGCACCATACCATGAAGCCACGCCGCGCTGCTCGAACGCGTAGGAGGAAGAAAGTGGATAATACACCGTCTCCTTGATCTTATAGGGTCGCTGCGTGTATTGATGATAGCCCTGGGTGGCAGCCAGGCCCTGTTTGGTAAACAACAAAACCATCGATAAAACGATGCCCGCAGCAGATGTCGTTTGGTTCGGTTGCTTTCGTTCAAGGCGAATCAGGAGTGGTTGCGATTAGCTGTTTGGAGAGTTTTTATTACAAATTCAGCTATTGATCAACTATTTGCTTATCATCCTGAAAAAAAGGGCGCAGCCGTTCTTCGTAAAACAGACCGGCATGGCCGGTGGTGTGCGGTGTGTAAGGGCGTGGGCTCGAAAAATCGGGTAATGGTCCGACATTGTCGAAGATGACCTGCTCAGACTCGTCTATCCAGGAGAGGCGCAGGTCCATGATCGGACGCACGGGCCGGATCAGCCCGTCCTCTTCGGCGAGGAGAACCTGTTCCCAGCGCCGTTCTTCAAATCCCTTGAGCCATATGCCAGCTCTTGATTCACCGCTGAGTTTATCAGTCATGACCGGGGAGAAGGCTTCACCCTCCCAGTCGATGTGACTGGAGAGGATGCGCAGCACTTCGGAGCTGCCATCGAGGCTTAACCTTGAAAACACGTCGAGGTCGTCATGGTCGATGCGCAGCAGGTGGGTGGGCGCGTCGTTGTAAGTCCAGCGGGCGTGGCAGGCCTGACAGGTTGCCCGGGTTTTATACTGCTGGTGGGCAGGGTGGATCAGAAGAGGAACCTTCAATATCAGACCGGTGGCAGCAGAGGTAAATAAGTACTGATCGCCCTTCCGGGCAAGCGTTGCAGCAATGGGAACGTCACGTTCTTCAGGGGCGTGGCAGCTGCCGCACTGGATTGCCGCCACCGATGAGCCCATGACCTCGTTGCGGTCGTGGCAATCGATGCAGACCATGCCGGCCTGCTGATGGAGATCAGCTTCGAGCTGGTGGTATTCGATGCCGAATGTTCTCTGGGCTTCTTCATCAACCAGGTAAGGGGTACGGTATTCCTGATTGAAGTCGTGTTCGTAGCGCCCATAATAATCAAAACCGACATGGTTCCCGTAGTGACAGGACAGGCAGTTATCATCGGCGGGATGGGCCTCGAAGCGGTGCGCAAAGCCCCGATCATTTTTCTGCTTTAGATGACAGGCTGCACAGCCGGTTCCGCGGCTGGTCGCTTCAAACTGGTCACCCGAATAATAGACGTGGCAGCGCAGACATCTTCTGCGCAGTAGATCATCTGCAAGCTCCAGCGGATTATCGGGCTCGGCCTGCACAGGAATGAGTTCAGGCGATGTCGGCATGGAAGTTGCGCCGAAACCGCCGCGCACGAGACCGATGTGTGTCCCCAGCAGATAATGAGGATTATCGGCCACCATCGCAATTTCTTCTGAATGGCAGCTGCCGCATGTTTGTCCGGCCAGTCCGGGGTGGGAGGGACGGGCAGCAACGGCTGGATGCTCAGCGGGGTAACCGGCAGTTTCCTGATCTTCAATGTGACAGGCGGAGCAGTCGAGCAGGTGATCGCTGTCGAGCTCGATATCATGGCAGCCGAGGCACTGCCGGGAGCTTTCAGAGAATTGTGCGTCTGCTATTTCTTCTTCAGCCGAATCGGAGCAGGCACTCAAAAGCATTAGGCAGCAGGTGAGCAGTATCAGCAGGTGAATAAAAACTCGATGTTGTCTACTTGAGCTGTGCATCGATGCCCTGGTTCAGCCTGCCATGGATTTTTCCAGATCCAGGTAGCCGGCGATAAATGAGATGCAGCGCTGATAAAAGTCCGCGGAAGGGTTCTTCTCGACCTCCGGGGCGAGTCTGTCCAGAAATGAAACGAGATACTCTTTGACCAGTATCTGCTGCATGGCCTCGGTATTCTGCCCATCTTTTTCCATTTCCAGAAGGGTGCCGAGCATATCGAACAGCACGGGAAGGGAGTCCTCGGGGGCGGTGACTGAGTCTGCTTTGACCACCTGGGCCTTGCTGAGAAAATCTCTGACTGAGATGAGCGTTTCTCCGTAGTTGCGGCCGTCGAAATATTGGGAGGCGTTCAGGTTGAGTTGATTCTCGCCGAATGGATCGGTAAAAAGCGCGTAATACTCATCCTGGATGTCTTCGAGTTTTTTACTGGTGAGCTGTGCGTTTAACTCGCGCACCGCCTTGTCGAGGATCGGAGAGATCTGCTCTTTGGCCATAGCCGCAAAGGTTCCCCGCCACCTGCTGAGCCGCTCCGCGTCGGGGGAGCTGACAAAAAAGGACTTGATCAGATCGATCATCCGCAGGCGGATTCTCATTACTTCCGTATTGGTATCGCTCATAAGATGCTCATTGGGATTCAAATAGTTTCAAAACCCGGCAGTCCTCGCAATATTCGAGATATTCGGGTGGTTTTTGACTGCGCCTGGCAAGTAATTTCATCACGCGATCGAAACTTTTTCTGGTGCCAAAAACCTTGCCGCAGCCCAGACAGTGGATCGGCTCAGCCTGGGCAATCTGGACTGGTGAAAAAAATGCATCAGTGAGGGATGCACGGTTTTCAAGAGACAGGGCCAGCTCCGGGCAGGTTGTCACACATCCGCTGCAACCGATGCACAGCCCCCCGTTCCAGCATAGCGAGAGGTTTGAGGGATCTGCCGAAAGCGATTCGATCTTGCATGCATTGAGGCAGGCCAGACACTGGGTGCAGCGATTTTCGTCGCAGATGATAGTGGCGAAATTTCTAACCTCGTCGGTTTCAAGTTCAATCGTTTCGGTGCACTGGGCTGCTAAATGCATAACCAGGCTGGAGAGTTTTTCCCGCCGGTTGATTAGATTGAGATCGGTGTAGGTTTTCGCCTGCCTCTGCTGGTAGTTGCTTGGTGAACTGTTACCAGGAGACTCATCGGGGCTGCACAGGCGGACGAAGTCGCTGCTGTCTGAAAACCTGGTCAGCAGCAGATTTGTTTCCCTTATCGATTTGGCTAATAAAGCGTTGTCTTCAATATCTTCACCCAGGACGATGACCTGTCGAGCACCATGCACCGCTAAAAAAAGCAGATGCATCAGAGACAATGCAGCGCTCTTGGGGTACTCGAGGAAGCAGGTCTGCTCGAAACGTGTCCGGTTATGGTGCCACCAGAAACGATGCAGTTCGCGGTGCGTGCCAATGATAACCGTCGTATCAGCTGCCAGCGGAAATGTCCTGAAGAATTCGATAAAGGCCTGATCGCTGTATTTATTGTATTGCAATGCTCCGGTGGGGCAGACGGAAAGGCACTGACCGCATTCGACGCAGCTCAGCGCATTGATGGAGATCTGGTTGTTTTCTACATTGACCGCGCCGTGGCGGCAGGCGGACAGGCAGGCCCTGCAGCCCGATTGTGCATCGCCGCTGTAATGGCAGATCTGTTGACGGATGCTGATCAGCTCGTCAACCCGGCAGGAAAACAGGGTCGCCAGGTAGCTGGTAATTTCGTTTTCACGATAAATTGAGGCGGCTGAAGCAGGGAGCTCAAGCTTGGGCTCCCCCAGGATGACCAGCGCCGGAATACTCAGGCTGATCCGCTCGACGGCGTGCATGTCGATGGCAACCACGGGGCATGCTTTCTGGCACTCGAGGCAGAGGGTGCAGAGACCGAAATCAAAAAAAAGCTCCTCTGAAATGCACTGCTCCGGACAGATAATCCCACAGGCGCCGCAATAGTTGCAGCGTGAACGGGACAGAGGCGATCTGATCGCGTAGTCGATTCGATAGCCTTTTGATTCTGCGATGATCCCAAGTTCGACGGCTGAGGCATAGTCGGGATGACTGCCGCTGGTGAGCAGGGGTTCGATCTCCAGGATACCGCCGTAGATGTCTACAAAGGCGCTGAGTTTTTCGGGATCGTCGGAAATGACGCAGACCCTGAAATCAATATCGATATCGTAGCTGCGATACGAAATACGATGGAATTTTTCCAACTCCGCTTCGGCGAAACGGATCAGCGCATCAGGTTGCATCGTCGTGCAGTCGCCGTTAAGCTGCAGGGCGGCAGAAAGCGGATAGGGTGCCTCAGGCGCCAGGCTGGGAAAGCCTCCTGCCAGCAGGATATTGTCATCGCCTGGCAGAGCGGCGTAGGAAAAGCGTTTTTCTTCGTTCAGCAACGGCTGGGCGGTGCCATTGTCGCGCAAGGTAAAATGTCTGGTTGTTTCTTCTGTCATGGGTAGCCTGGAAACGTTGCCGGTAGTGTATATGTTAATGCTCAGTACGACTCGTTCAGCACAGTGCTATACCGGCGAACAGGATACTGAATGTAGAACAGCTCGGCGCAAAATACCATCGATTTAGATCGATTGCATCAGGGTCCCGCCTTTTATGCTGTAGGAGAGAGCATAAATCGAGAGTAGGCAAAGGGCTTACCTGTCGGGTACCTTGCAAAATTAGAATATTGGTTCAAAATCAAGGCGCGTGTGAAAATTTTGCCGCAACCATATAATTGATATTCCGAGGATAAAATTTTTACACGCAACGCAGCGTTTGGGCAAAAAGACAATTTTTCAAGGTAGCCTGTTGATATGCGGAACAGTGGCCTGCTCAGCAGCATCTAAACCACCTGAAAGCTGACCGGAAGCGTTTGCAGATACCGATTTGCCCAATCATGCTTTCATATTGAATTTTGCCACAGTAACTGATATAAAACCACAGCTTTCACAAGATCAAGCCACCGTAGCTCAGTTGGTAGAGCAGTTGATTCGAAAGGAATTGAATTCGGTAAAAAAAGGTACAAACAACAGATAATTAAGAGCAAACATGAAACCGAGACATGTCTCGTTTCATGCTGGTTTCATGTTCGGGGGCCACTGTAGCTCAGGTGGTAGAGCGCCTGATTCGTAATCAGGGTGTCAGCGGTTCGAGTCCGCTCAGTGGCTCCATTGTCATCGGTTTTCCTACAGCCTGCTAAAACTTTAACGCATATACCTTCCGGCAGGGATAACGAGCCATCTAGTTGGTAAACAGGCGTTACTCGATTTTGACCAGCGGTAATGCAGGTGTAGAGTGAGGATCAGTTTTTGGTCTTCGAGCTCAGGAATAGGTTTTTTTCGGTAATCGCACGGTCGTTATTACTGCCGATTTAAGGGGATCGAAAAGCATTCATCGGTATACTGGTTATCTGAAGAGATACAGAAACTATACGTAACATATTCTGTTTCGAGTCAATCGCAATCATGACAGCTTCGCTAAAGGTAGCCTAAAGTCTTTGTTGTCGGTCGAAATACTCGTGTTTTGATATATTTGGATACTTCTCCGATGCCCAGCCACCTGTTGCGCTCTTGCTATAAATCCTTCTTAATTCGAATTGTTTATGGCAAAATGTATTCATAAGGGTCCAGTTGTACGAAAAATAATAATGATAACAATATATTAATAGGTATTTTTGTTTTTTCCAAGGGTAATTGAATTATTCGGAGTAATCTTTAGTTTTTGAGGAAACCATAACAAACAGCCATGAAAGCACTAGTTCTTGAAGAGAAAGGGAAACTCAATATGCGCGACTTTCCCGTGTCGCTGGAAGTAGGTCCCAATGATGTACGGATAGGGATAAATACGGTTGGTGTCTGCGGCTCAGACGTGCACTATTATACGCACGGTAAAATCGGCCCATTTGTAGTGGAAGAACCGATGATACTGGGCCATGAAGCTTCAGGATCCATACTTGAGGTAGGTTCGGCCGTCACCCACTTGCAGCCCGGAGACCGGGTCTGCATGGAACCGGGTATACCTGATCCTAACTCCCGAGCCTCGAAACTTGGCATATACAATGTCGATCCCGCAGTCCGATTCTGGGCCACGCCGCCTATCCAGGGGTGTCTCATACCTGAAGTGGTGCATCCGGCAGCTTACAGTTACAAACTCCCTGAGCATGTCAGCTTCGCCGAAGGAGCAATCATCGAGCCTTTTGCCATTGGCATGCAATCAGCAGTGCGCGCCCGAATTCAGCCAGGTGATATTGCTGCGGTATCGGGATCCGGCACCATAGGAATTATGGTCGCACTTGCCGCATTGGCAGGCGGGTGTGCCAAAGTCATCGTCGCAGATATGGCCCAACCCAAGCTCGATATCATAGCCGCCTATGATGGCATCGAAGCTGTCAATATTGCAGACACTTCCCTGTCAACTGCCGTTGCCCTGGCGACAGATAATTGGGGTGCGGACGTAGTCTTCGAATGCAGCGGTGCTGCGCCGGCAATTCTTGATCTGCCGCAGATCGTCTGTCCCGGAGGTACAATTGTGCTGGTCGGCATGCCCGTAGATCCGGTTCCTGTTGATATTGTTGGCCTGCAAGCCCGTGAAGCGAGAATTGAAACTGTTTTTCGTTACGCCAATATCTATGAGCGCGCAATAAATCTAATCGCTTCCGGCAAAGTAGATCTGAAGCCATTAATCTCTGCTACATTTGCTTTTGAAGACAGCATTGCAGCCTTTGAAAGAGCCGCTGAACAGCGTCCCACAGATGTTAAACTGCAGATACGGGTGGCCGAATAACATCTTTCTAATTGAGCCGGTTGGGATAATTCCATCCAGCTCTGTGTGGAGGTGCTGCGGGTATGCTTCCTGCGGCCAATTTCGTTTTCTCAACCACTTGCGGCCCTCTCCCTGAACACACGTAAGCCCTATGATCATAGGCAAAATCATTTTGCAGACACTCCCTGATTTTGACATAGGAGTCTTTAAGAGCGGCTTATGTAATGGGTAATTATAATGATAAAAGCATTGATATTTGATCTGGATGGCTTGCTGGTCGATTCAGAACCGTATTGGGACGAAGCCCGTAGAATTTTGGCTTTTGCTGTTGGGGTTCGCTGGAACTGGAACGAAGATGACCAGAGCGCGGTTATGGGGAGAAGTACCCGCGAAGGGGCTGAATATTTAATCAAACGTTTCAATCTGGCCCTGTCGCCCGAATCGGTAGCAGAAAAAATAATTGACAACATGGTCAAACTCTATGGTCAGCAGATCCCCTTTCTTCCTGGTGCCAAGGAAACGGTGTCTCTGGCCGCCGACAATTTCATTACTGGACTGGCATCCGGTTCGCCGCGCAGCCTGATTGACAGCGTCACCAAAGACCCGGCGTTACGAGGAAAGTTTCAGGTGGTCCTTTCCGGTGATCAATTTGTGCAAGGAAAACCGGCACCGGATATCTACCTGGCCACAGCAGCAGAATTGAAGGTTCAACCAGGAGAATGTGTCTGTTTTGAAGATTCAGGTAATGGTATTCTTGCCGGCAAGCGTGCAGGCATGAAGGTTATAGCTGTGCCGGACAAAAGGTTCAGCCCTGCCGTTGAAATAGTAGCTCAAGCTGATGCGGTATTGGAATCGTTGCACGATTTTTCCCTGGATACCATAACGAGGATCAGTGATCCTTCCGTTCCTCTGCAAGTTTGAAACAGAAGAAAAAACGGTATCGCAATAATTCCAATTCTTTCATCATATGTATCGTCTTGCTATTGGAGGGGCAGGGTTTGCTCTTCGAAACAATATTGAGCGTGATGCAGCCGAAGCAGAAAAATTAAGCCTCCAGCTTGTTGTTATCGGTGGGGCCGCGTTTTCTGATAGGTGGATGCATATCATCGCTGATATTGCTGGTCATTGATTACTTACTTTTGCTGAAGAGATTGAAACATCTTACGTTGATTGCGATCTCGCAGCAGCTGCTGTAGGATTCATAGACAATCCGGAGCAAACTAAGAAACGGTCAACAGCCGTTGCCCGAGCAAGGCCAGGCTAAGATACAAATGAACTTTACTTTATACCGTGATGTCTGAAGAATCAGATCTATTTGTCAGAGCGCTAAAGAAAACATGCACAACCTAGACCGGATCAAAGCGAACAGTAAATAGGATTGATTAGGATGAAAAATATAGAACACAGAATGCAAGCGGCTTTCCTTCCCGGCAACAGTACCGTTGAAATGAAAGAAGTCGAAGTTCCAACTCCTGGCCCGGGTCAGGTGCTGGTTCGGACAAAATCGTCTACGATATGCGGAAGTGACATCCGAGCAATCTACCGTGAACATCTGGGGAAAGGGCCTGAAGCATACCAAAACAAAGTGGCTGGTCACGAGCCATGCGGTCAGATCGTTAAATGTGGCAATGGCATGAGACGCTTCAAAGAGAAAGACCGTGTTGTCATTTACCATATCTCCGGTTGCGGATTATGTAATGATTGTCGTCGAGGATATATGATTTCCTGTTCCAGCCCAGCACGTGCTGCTTATGGATGGCAGCGCGACGGTGGCATGGCACCTTATATTTTAGCCGATGAAAAGGATTGTGTTCTTCTTCCCGATGAGTTGACATATACCGATGGGGCTCAAATAGCATGCGGGTTTGGTACGGTTTATGAGGGTCTTGAGAAAATAGGCGTCTGTGGCAACGACCAATTGTTGGTTGTGGGATTGGGGCCTGTCGGCCTGGCCGCTCTGATGTTGGCAAAAGCTCTGGGAGCCACTAAATTGGTTGGCGTTGATACGGTACCGGAGAGATGCGCGATAGCAAAAGATTTGGGTCTGGCTGATGAGGCAGTCGTTTCGGATCCCGATACGCTGAAAAAAGTGATTGCCCTTTCCGACGGCGGCAAAGGATATGAGCGCACGATAGATTGCTCAGGGCATACTTCAGGGCGGCAGTTATGTATTCGTGCCACTCGTCAATGGGGAAAAATGGTGATGATTGGCGAAGGCGGAACCGTCGAGTTTAATCCCAGTCCTGACATAATTCACGACCAAATTACCATTTACGGATCGTGGGTAACCAATATCTGGCGCATGGAAGAATTGGTTGAACGCATTGTCCGCTGGAAAATTCACCCTGAAGATTTGGTCACGCATCGTTTCACTCTAGATGAGTGTGATAAAGCATATGCTCTAATGGACCAGGGTAAATGCGGTAAAGTTGCAATCGTCTTTGATGAAGAGATTAAATAGTGACGGTTGGGCAACTAAAATTATCTGCTGAGTCCGGCTTTTTATTGCTTTACATGCCTGTCTGATGAATGAAGTTTTCAGACTGCCGTTAACTGGGTAATTACTGCAATCTATGGTTCACCACAAGAATTGCGAAGAGGAGACAGACATGGACGATCCTGTTCTACTTGAAAAAAACATTCTGGAGCGGTTTTCCCTGCATGGATGTACGGCACTGATTACCGGAGGCGGCCAGGGGATCGGCAGAGCGTTCGCTCATGCCCTGGGCGAAGCAGGGGCCAAGGTTGCGATCGTAGACCTCAATGGGGATCTGGCTATTTCCACAGCGTCAGAGCTCAAAGCAAAAGGAATTGAAAGCCTTGCTGTGGAAGCCGATGTCACCAAGCGGTCTCAGGTGCAAAAAGCAGTGAACGATGTCATGGAGGCGTGGGGGATACTCACCATAGGGATAAATAATGCCGGCATCGGGTTGTGGAAAGACTCAATCGAGCTAACCGACAACGACTGGCGGAAGATCATGGCGCTAAACCTTGATGCGGTTTTTGTCTGTTGCCAGGAAGAGGCAAAGGCTATGAGCCCAAACGGTTACGGCAAGATTATCAACACGGCATCGATGTCAGGGCATATTGTGAACGCACCGCAAAACCAGGCAGCATATAACACTTCAAAGGCAGGGGTCATTCATCTTACCCGTAGTCTGGCAACCGAGTGGGCAGACAGAGGCATCAGGGTTAATAGCATTAGCCCTGGATATATCTACACAAACTTGATTGATGAACTCGTGTCCACACCCGAGGGCAAGGCGACGATGGATAAATGGCTCGATATGATTCCAACGGGAAAACTGGGGAAGGTCACTGACCTGCAAGGGGCGGCTGTTTTTATGGCATCTGGAGCGTCAGACATGATGACTGGTGCAGATTTGGTGATCGACGGCGGCTACTGCTGTTGGTAGGGTGCTTTTTTTTCAGATCCCAGCACCAACTGAAAGGAGATAGATGATATGAAGATTGGAATTCACGCATATGCCTGGTGTTCCCAGTGGAGCAACAATACCCTTGATCTCATTGACAGGACCAAAAATCTCGGAATGGATTTTATCGAAATTCCCCTGATGGTTCTGGAAACATTCGATGCTGCGGCAGTAAAAGAACGCCTCCAAAAGGTCGGCCTTGGTGCGGTGACCTCAACGGTGCTTCTCGGCGATACGGATATTACCAGCGATGATGCTGCTATTCGGGCCAAAGGTGTTGGGTATCTGAAGGCCTGCGTCAAAGCGACAAGTGACATTGGTGCAAAGAATTTCTCCGGTGTTGTCTATTCACAATTTGTCAAGCCCGCCATGCAGCGGCCGACTGAACAGGCCTGGAAATACTCTGCGGACGGTCTTCGTGAAGCGGCGCGTTTTGCCAAGGAACTCGGCGTAAATATTGGCATTGAGCCGGTTAACAGGTATGAAACCTACCTGATAAATACCTGCGATCAGGCGCTGAAGCTAAAAGAGATGATCGGTGAAGACAATATCAAGATTCACCTCGACACCTATCATATGAATATCGAGGAAAAAAACTTCTACGAGGCGACCACAAAGGCTGGTAAAGATCTTATCCACTACCATCTTTGCGAAAACGACCGCGGTATTCCCGGAACCGGCCTGGTCAACTGGGACGATATATTCAGGGCACTTGCAGAAATTGAATATGAAGGAAATGCTGCACTCGAGAGTTTTGTCGATGCTACCGATAACATGAACACCTGGGTCTGGCGTCAGCTTGCCAAAGACGGAGATACGCTCCTGCGCGAAGGCGCAGACTTTATAAGGCAAATGCAAAAAAAATACGGCATGGCATAAAAGATCTGGGTTATCTCAAATTGACAGGAAAATCCGTGGGGGTTTCTGTTTATTCACTGAGCGCAGTGTTTAGCTCAGACAGCAATTGGCCTAACAGTTGCAAGGCGTGGAGGCTATGGTGACATCCTGATGTGAATTATTCGATCGGCATTCCTGCGTGATACCTTGGTGATCAGTTCAGCGTTTATGCTGTCGTTGGTTGCAACTCTCAGCTTCGCCTGCTCTTCTGTCAATCCGGTCTTGACGTGTCGTATACAGACGCGTCGATTGCACTCCGGGACGGGAACATCCAAGAACCATGTTTCGTCGAAAACGCTGTCGCGCAATTGGCACCATGGTTCCGTGTCCAAGAGCACGTAGTTTCCTTCTACCAAGACGATCTGCCGACCTTTATTCAATTGTATGCTTGCTTCTACAGGGTCACCGACGGTGTGGTCAAAACTGGGGAAAACCCCTTCGCCTGTGCTACGTGCCTTGAGGAGGTCATTTACGAACCTTGAGGCGTTAAATGTGAAGGGTGCACCGCGCCGGGTATGAGCTTCCTCCGGATCCTCCATGGCATCTAATTCTCTGCGATAGTAGTGGTAGCCATCCAGAGGTATAATCGTTAGCAGTTTACCCAGTCGTGCCTTCAAAGCTTGAGCAAGTGTGCTTTTACCGCTTCCCGGCCCACCTGCAAGTCCAATCCAGAACTGCGATTTACCAGTCAGCTGGTCAGCTTTATGTCTGAGTTCTGCCGCAAGGTCTTCACATGTCGACATTCTATTTATGCTCTCTTTGGATTCAACGATTAAGACCATATAGAGAATTTGAAAATACTGATTATGTTTAACTAATCAAATAATCTAATATGATTTATAATTATACTTGACAAAGAAAATAATCAAGATACCTTATAAATTAAACCAAGTTTAATTAATCTTATGGCCTAATGAAAGGCTATATTAAGTAATTATTTATAATTATTAAGCTCTTATTTCAAGCTAGTTTAATAAAAAAACTGGGCTTGTGCATTGATCTTTCTCTGGTCAATCCTGACATGGTTCGGCCCCTTGTCAAAGGATGTCGGCGGTCTCATGCACGAGTAAACGATATAATTCAGTTCACAAGGAGGTGGCGTTAGCCGTATAGGAGGATCTCATCGTCAGATTGGTTTTGAAGGAGTGTACACCTGGTATGCACTGTATTGGGGGGTGCCTGCGGTTTCCACACAAACCGGCATGCATCTACAGATTGTTCTCAGCAGGAGAGTGACTATGAAAAAAATAGTAATAGCACTAGTCGCAGGGGTTGGTTTATTGCTATCCCTGACGGGTGGGACGCCGGTATTCGCTGAAGATGTCACAATAAATATTGCCTTGGCAAATAATCCTATTTCTCAGGCACTGGAAAAGATCGCACGAGAAAAGTATTCAGCTCCCGGTGTCACGTTAAATATTTCTGTCCTGCCCGAAAATGATTTGCGTCAAAAACAGACTACTGAAGCATCAACTGGAGGGACGACCTATGATATGTTCTACATAGGTCCCTATGAGGCAGCTAATTGGGCGAAGTTCGGCTGGTTGGAGAATCTGGAATCTTATTTTGCTGCGCTGCCGGCAGAAAAGCAACAATGGTATGATCGGGATGATCTGATTAAAGGCATGGTGGGGTCGCTTTCTCTAAAAGGCGATTCGTATGCACTGCCCTTCTATGGTGAAGCTTCATTCATCATGTACAACAAGGAATTGTTTGCCCAAAAGGGTTTGACCATGCCGGCAGAACCGACCTGGGATGAAATCTACGAACTGGCAAAAAAAATTCATGATCCGGCCAATGGCATCGTTGGTATGACCATGCGTGGAGCGCCAGGCTGGGGCATGAGCGGTGCACCGTTTGTTACTATTGTCAACGCTTTTGGCGGCAGGTTTTATGATATGGATTGGAATGCGACCATTGATACGCCGGAACAGCGCGGTGCCTGGGAGATGTACAAAAAAATTCTGCGTGAAGCTGGGCAGGCGGATATTCTTTCCTATACCTACAACGAGTGTATAGCACTTATGCAGTCCGGTAAGGCAGGAATTTATTACGATGCAACCTCTATTGCACCGCCTCTGGAAGCCGAAGGCTCTGCCGTTAAAGGCAAAGTCGGCTACGTCATGCCCCCTCATCAAAAAATGAAAGCCAATACCTCCTGGTTGTGGAACTGGGCAATGGGAATCAACCCCAAGACTTCTCCGGAGAAGAAAAAGGCTGTATTTGATTTCATGCTGTGGGCGACGTCGAAAGATTATATCAAAATGACGGTAGAACTCGACCCCACCGGGGCCAGCACACCCCCGGCCTCGAGGGCTTCAACCTATAAGCTTCCGGTGTATGCGAAAACGCCGTATGCTGATATGACCTTAAAAACTCTTGAATCCACCGATTTCACCAAACCGACAATGGAACCGGTACCTTATGTTGGTCTGCAGTATATTGCCATTCCTGAGTTTGCTGATGCCGGAACGAGAATGACGGAATATCTTGCAGATTACGTAGTCGATAAAATCACCCTGGATGAAGCAATCAGCAAAACCCAGAAATTGTTTGACCAGGTTGCCGAGGACGGAGGATACAAATAATATTGCTCTCATCTTTTATTAAGATATGCCCGTCAGAGAACATAACATTACGTTGTTCTCTGACGGGTCGCCTTGGCTAAGGGAGTAATTTGTAAAATTAATATTCTCATTCTTGTTTCTTTCCGGGTGTTTCCTGCAGTTGAACTCATTATGGGCACGGCCACACCAAAGAGGAAAATGTCATGAAGAAACATAATGATTGGCGATTCTTAATACCAGGGATGATTGTGGTGGCTGTTGTCACCCAGGTGCCGTTTATCCTGACCCTGGTCTATTCGACTCTCAGGTGGAATCTGGCCCGCCCCGACCTGCCGGTAAAATTTTACGGGTTTAAAAACTACTGGTACTTTCTGAGGATCCAAGATTGGCCTGAAATTCCAGAATTTTACTCTATCGTCTGGCAAACAGTTCTCATTACAGTATGTGCTTTGGCATTGTGCACTATCGTCGGCTTTTTGCTCGCCCTGTTGCTGGATAATGTCATTCCCGGTGTGAATGTAGCAAGAACTCTGATTTTAGGACCGTTTTTCGTGATGTCCACAGCCAGTGGTGTGATCTGGAAAACGACGATTTTGAATACTACTTTTGGGTGGTATGGCACTATCGCTAAATATTTGGGATTTACCCCGGTTGATTTAATCAGTTATCATCCTATTGCGGTCATTGTGTTACTCTTTTCATGGCGGTGGATGCCATTCTTCGTGCTCATGATGCTAGCCGGGCTGCAGAGTATTCCTGATGAGATCATAGATAGCACGAAAGTAGACGGAGTGAACTGGTGGCAATCCACCTTCTTGGTGAAACTCCCGATGATTCGGAAACATATCAGCGTGGCGATGATGTTAGGGCTCATCTTTCTTGTTAAAGAGTTTGGGCTTATCCTGGTGACCACTGCCGGTGGTCCCGGAACAAGCTCATATACGCTTCCCTACGCGGTTTATATGCAAGTGTTCAATGCCTCGAATGTGGGCCGGGCTGCTGCCTTGGCCGTCATCACCGTCGCCCTGACGTTGGTAGGCATCAATATCCTCTATCGATCCATAGAAAAAAGAAGCGCCATCTATGATTAATAGGAGGTCACGATGAGTGGCACTCGGACGACTCAAGAAATTCAGCGATCAATATTACTGAAAAAAGTATTCAAAAAGACGGTGCTGACCATTATCATATTTACGGTGGCCATCATCTATTTTTCGCCTGTTCTTTACATGCATTTATCGGCCTTTAAAACAGAATATGATGCTGTGAGTCCATCGCTGTTCTTCAGCCCAACGCTGGAAACGTTCCAGAAGGTATTAGGTGACGAGAACATGTACGGCTATCTAAAAAATTCGCTCTTTCAGGTGGGCGCTGGAACGATCATCTGCCTGCTTTTGGGGATTCCCGCGGCCTTTGCGCTTGCGTTCGGAAAGTTCAAATCCCAAGGCACCAACAAAAAGGTCTATCTCTGGTTCCTGACTACGATTTTGCTGCCTCCGGTGGCCGTGATTATACCCCTGTATACCTGGTTTCAGACATTCAATCTCATTGACAACCCTTTCGGATTACTGATTATCTATGTGGGATTTCACGTACCGATTGTGGTGTGGATGTTGCACTCGTTTTTTTCTGACGTCCCTGTAGAAATTCTCGAAGCTGCCGAGATAGATGGTTGTACGCGCTTTCAGCAGCTTATGCTTGTGGCGCTTCCGTTGGTGAGAACGGGAATTATTGCTGCTGGTCTGTTGGTTGCCGTATTTATCTGGAATGAGTTTTTTCTGGCCTTTAACCTGACCGGCAACGAGGCGGCTACGCTGCCCGTTTATATGGCCCGTTTTCGGGAGCAACAAGGTATGTTTGTCGCCCAATTGTCGGCAGCATCCACAGTGGTCATCTTACCAGCGGTGATTTTTGGTTGGTTTAGTCAAAAATCACTCGTGAAAGGACTGACTGCTGGTGGGGTCAAAGGATAATACTTGAGTATCTACCCCCCGTAAAGCCAATGACTTGAAAACACGAACGCTTTTACCATTAAAGGAGAAATAGTAAATGGCAGGAGTAAAATTAATTGATTTAGTCAAGCGCTATCCCAACGGTTTTCAAGCGGTCAACTCAATCAACCTGGAAATCTACGATAAAGAGTTCGTTGTTTTGGTCGGCCCGTCCGGCTGTGCCAAATCCACAGCTTTGCGGATGGTCGCTGGACTTGAGGAAATAACTGACGGCCAGATCCTGATAGGCGATCGGGTGGTGAATGATGTTGCAGCAAAAGATCGGAATATTGCCATGGTCTTCCAAAATTACGCGCTCTATCCCCACATGGATGTCTATACTAATATGGCCTTTGCCCTGAAACTGATGAAGTTCCCCAAAGAGGAAGTTGATCGGCGCGTTCGCAAGGCTGCTGATATTCTCGGGATTGAACAATTACTGGATAGAAAGCCGAAGCGATTGTCTGGCGGGCAACGCCAGCGTGTGGCCGTCGGCCGGGCCATTGTCAGGGAGCCGGAAGTTTTCCTCTTTGATGAGCCCCTGAGCAATTTAGATGCCAAGCTACGCGTAACGATGCGGGCCGAACTCACAACTCTGCAGCATCAGTTGGAAACGACCATGATTTACGTTACCCACGATCAGGTGGAAGCCATGACGATGGGCGATCGAATTGTGATCATGAAAGATGGCCATATTATGCAGGTCGGATCTCCTCTGGAGGTCTATAATTTTCCGGACAACAAATTTGTGGCTGGATTTATTGGCAGCCCGGCGATGAACTTTTTCAGTGCCAAACTTGTTCAGGTTGAAAGTGAACTGGCAATTGATACCGGAAGTTTTCAAGTTAAGGTTCCTCCGGAGTACTATGACGCCTATGGCAGCTATAAGAACAAAGAGGTAACGTTCGGGATTCGCCCAGAGGATATTATCGATGCCTTACCGGTAGACTCTCGAGGGCAATGGGAGAAACTCGTGGCGACGGTGAAGTTGGTTGAACCACTTGGTGCAGAGATCATTTTGGAAATGAAGTCTGGACAGCAAAGCTTCACCGCGCGCGTCGATCCCCAATCAAAATCACGTAAAAACGAAGAAGTAGAAGTGTTTTTTGATATGCGGAAAATGCATCTGTTTGATACGGAAACGCAAAAAGTAATTACTCGAAATTAGGCATCATTCATATAGTAATTCTTCAGCAGTTGTGGACTCAGGTGTGCACCATATCAAGAAGTGCGAAACTTGATTCATACACGATCCAATGAAACCATCTAAGAGTAAACGGCTATCTGCAGCCAATACTCTTCCTCGATACAACGAAAGGCGTGTGCTTAAGGTGATCCGCCGTATGGGGGAGGCGTCGAAAGCTGACCTTGCCCGCCAGACCAATTTGACCAATACGGCCGTAGGTACCATCGTTTCCAATCTCCACCGCAAGCAGTTGTTAACAGTTTCCCATAAACGGCTCAGCGGTCAGCGTGGTCAACCAGCAACCGTTTACCGTCTTGAGGCCACGGGCTCCTTCAGCATCGGTGTTCGGGTGGACCGCAACTGGATTCAGGCTATTCTCATTGATTTTAACGGTAGTGTTCTCTCGCGTCTGTCTCACGAATTAATTCTTCCAAGGCCTGAAATGGCATTGGAGATTATTCTTAAAGATGTCAGGTCTTTACTGGATATGATGTCTGAAAACCAGCGTTGTCGTCTGGCAGGTATTGGCTTTGCATACCCCCACAATTTAGAAAGTTGGCTTAATGAATTGTCTCTGCCTCACGAGGAATTCTGCCGTTGGAAAGATTTCGATTTGGCGGGTCATATAGCGGATGCAATTTCGATCCCGGTCTGTAGCGAAAATGATGCCACCGCTGCCTCCATCGCTGAGCTTTTTTATGGTCTTGGACGAAATATGGATGATTTCCTCTATGTTTTTATCGGACCTGGCATAGGCGGAGGAGTTGTCATAAACGGGGAGTCCGTACGAGGTCCAATGGGTAATGCCGGAGACCTTGGCTTAATGCCAGTATTGCCTTCAAACCTGACTTCAGCACCGCAGCCTAGAGGTGAGTGGGATATTCTTCTCAATCGAGCTTCGATTAACACGCTTATCCGCCACCTCAGAACCTGCGGGCACGAAATCAATTCATTTTCTGATGTGAATTTTCTGGTTGACCGTCAAGACAAGGCAGTTGCTGAGTGGATGAAGGATTGCGTTGACGCACTTGCGCCAGTCCTCTGGTCAGGAGCCGCTTTGCTCAACACTCCAGCTGTGGTAATTGCTTCAGATTTGGGGGATGGATTCATCCGCCAGTTGACGACAAAATTGGAGCAGAAATTAGCCTCAAGCGCACCAGAAGCTCGGACACCTCCCAAATTGTTACCAGGCTCTTTCGGCAACGACGCTGAAGTAATTGGTGCGGCAAATTTACCGTTTTTCTATCAATTTTCAACGCAGGATCATACCATCGAAAAAACAGGTAGTAATGGTGAAAAATACTCTAGAAATCCTGAAGACAGGCCCAGATGATTGGGCTTTTTCTCGCCGGTTCTTGAGGGTAGTTTCATGATAACTCTGTCCGATGATGTCGACGATGCAAACTGTTTGAGCCGAGACGAACAGCCCTGACAACCAAGTATCCAACAAAGGAAAAAATTATGACAATACGACTTACCGCGCAAAGTCTTGTTGACATTTCTTCGATGGTTGCAACTCCTTCCTACAATCGCCTGGACCTATCCGCAGGTATTGTCCATTTTGGCGTCGGCAATTTTCACCGCGCCCACCAGGCTGTTTTTCTGGACGACCTTTTCAATACCGGCCGCGATCATGACTGGGCAATAATAGGTGCCGGGGTGCTGCCATCAGACAAAGAGATGCGTCAGGTGCTTGCAGACCAGGACTTTCTGACCACAGTTGTAGAGCAGTCTGCCAGCCGCAGTGCTGCGCGTATTACAAGCGCAATGATTGATTTTTTGTCTCCCGACAATAGGGCGGCTATAATCGACACACTTGCTTCCCCGGCTATCCGCATTGTGTCACTGACTATCACTGAGGGTGGATATTTCATCGACCCAGCTACAAATGTTTTAGATACCGACAATCCGCAGATCGTTTCGGACGCGGCTACACCTGAGACCCCGAAGACCGTTTTTGGTCTGATTGTAGAGGCGCTCAAACGCAGGCGCCAGGCAGGGGTTCAACCTTTTACGATAATGTCTTGTGACAATATACCCCACAACGGTGTAGTTACCTGCAATGCGGTTGCCGGCCTGGCAAATCTTTCAGACTCTGAATTTTCCCGGTGGATTCAAAAAGAAGTAGCCTTCCCTAATGGCATGGTTGATCGTATCACCCCGGCGACAGGTGAGCGCGAGCGTGAAATAGTGGCAAGAGATTACGGCCTTGAAGATGCCTGGCCGGTTTTCTGCGAAGACTTTATTCAATGGGTACTGGAAGATAACTTTCCAGCCGGTCGTCCGGCTCTGGAGACTGTCGGGGTCACTTTCGTCCCTGATGTAACACCCTATGAGAATATGAAGATTCGTATTCTCAATGGCGGGCATGCGGTTATCGCATATCCTGCGGGCCTCATGGATATCCATTTTGCTCATGAGGCAATGGAACACCCATTGATTGGGTCTTTCCTTGAGAAAGTTGAACAAGATGAAATCATACCAACCGTCCCTCCTGTACCAAATACAGATTTGGGAGACTATTTTAAAAAGATTACGGAACGTTTCGCCAATCCCAAGATTGGGGATACCATTCGCCGACTGTGTCTGGATGGATCAAATCGGCAGCCGAAGTTCATTATCCCTTCCATTGCCGACCGAATAAAAGCTGGGGCAGGTATTGACGGGCTGGCACTCGAGTCAGCGATGTGGTGCCGCTATTGTTACGGTACAACCGAAAGCAATCGGGATATCGAGCCCAACGATCCCAATTGGGACCGTCTTGTTTCCGCTTCACGTGCTGCCAAGGACAATCCGATGATATGGCTGGAAATGGAAGACATTTATGGCACCGTCGGACAGGCTGCATTATTTCGTGAACGCTTTGCCCTCATGCTCCAGAAAGTCTGGGCTGAAGGGGTAGAGAGGGTTCTACAAGGTTACCTGCAGAACTCGCTTTAGTAATGCGTGTCTTTGGGCTTGAAGATTAAGGAAGCCATAAGAAGTTTGATACGTTTTCCGGTAAAGTGTGGCTTACTTTTTAAACTGTTCGATATCTTTGAATTAATTATGAGCCTGGGCGCATTATTCTTTGAGTGGCAAAATACCCATCAAAAAATTGGTGCTAACTATCTGTATTCCAAATAGTAGAGGTATTTGATGAAGCAAGCAAAGATTGCAGGCATTGGTGAGATACTATGGGATGTCTTGCCTGGTTCGGAGCAACTTGGTGGTGCGCCAATTAATTTTACTTATCACGTTTCAGCTCTTGGAGCTGAAGCGGTGGCTATCTCGACAATCGGCAACGATAACAGAGGTGAAAATGCCTTAAAGGAGTTGCAGAAAAGAGGAGTAAACATTTCCTACATAAGCGTTTTGGAACAATTCGACACCGGATATGTAACTGCCAGAGTTGATGGAAAAGGAATTGCAACCTATGAATTCCCTGATGATGTAGCCTGGGATCACCTCGCCATAAACCCTGCTGCGCAAGAGTGTGCAGCGGAGCTTGAAGCCATCTGTTTCGGCACGCTTGCCCAAAGATCAGATTCGGCACGATTAACGATTCAGCGTTACCTGGGAACCACGTCTGAAAAAACCGTAAAGGTCTGTGATCTTAACCTTCGCCAGAACTTTTATAACCGGGCGATCATTGAAACGTCGCTCAATTTAAGCACGGTTTTGAAGCTTAATGATGATGAACTAACCGTTATATCGTCACTTTTTTTGCTTAACGGGACCGAATATGAACAAATGGAATCACTCCGGAAACACTTTGATCTTGACCTTGTGATTCTTACCAAGGGAAGTAACGGCAGCATTTTAATTACGAAGGACGACATATCCAGACATCAGGGCATCGCTGCCGAAGTCGTCGATACAATTGGTGCTGGTGATTCATTCACCGCAGCGGTGGTAACTGGATTGCTGCGCAACAAAACACTAGATGAAATAAATGAAAAAGCAAACCGCCTTGCAGCTTATGTGTGCGGTCAGCCGGGGGCAATGCCGCCAGTTCCTCAGCATTACAGGTTTGAGTAAAAGGGGCATTTACAAAGCAATGTATTGCTTGGAGCAGCAAAACTGAATGGTAAATTTTGATTGCATCCTGTAAGAAAAATCTGATCATAAAATCACTATTTAGCGGGATATATTGGTCAAAATTTCCCTTTTTAAAAGAGCATTGCAGCCTACTTCGTCATCGGTCCTTATTGATGTTTTCGTTTATTTAAAGATTCCTAAAACTCGTCTTCCACCTGACAATAATTTTTTAAATTACTATGAACATTCGTCCTTTAAAGCATAACGATATAGAAAAAGCAGCAAAAGTGCATAAAACTGCATTTTTGCGACAAAAGCTGTCAAACGAATGGATTGAAAGTAATAGCAAGGCGTTTCCTAGAGTCCAGTACTACGTTGCAGAAAATCAGGGTAATGAGATAGTTGGCTATATTCACTGGAGTCAAAAAAGCGGCTTTCGCCAAGAGGTCGTTCTTGAACTTGAGCAGTTAGCAGTTCTACCCAAATATCATGGAAAAGGAATTGGAACTAAACTTATTAAAGAGTCGTTGCCGCTAATAAATTGTCAACTTGCTAGTAGAGGCGCAAAAATAAAACACATTATCGTTACCACCAGATCAGACAACTATGCTCAAAGAATATACCAAAAGACAATAGGGGCGAAGGTGGAAGCAATTATTAGGAATCTATACTCAGCAGATGAAGTATTAATGGTTGCAAGGAATGTTGACATAGAAAAATGCACCATTGCCTTAAAATAGACTTTTCCGGTGCTCAATTGCTTTTAAGAAAGAGTACCTTGCCAGAGAACCCTCTCGTTAGGCGCATTTACCCCGATTCTCAAATGAATAAGTTAAGCCCATGCTGTGTTAAGCAAACTTGAGGATTGCCAGGGTATATCTTCTCTGCTGGTCATCGCCAGTTTTCTGTAGCGGTTGGCAGAAATAGTAGCCTCATTTTTATCATGAAACGACGATAACGCAATCTCCAAGGATTTGGAAAGCGTGAAGGGTGCCACTCTACTAGAAGTACATCTATTAAGGCCATCTTCTTGGTTTGCAGAAGATGCTCAAGAACATCAAATTCAGCACCTTCTACATCCATTTTACAAACAACGTAGTCATCCCGGTTTACATTTTGGGCTAACCAATCACCAAAATCAATTGCTTTAACCTCGACAAAATTATCACGATTGATTCGGCCAGACAGTTTATTGGGATAAAGCGTTGAACCATCGTACTGCTCACTAAGATATAGCTTTACGTTTCCGTATGCTGTTGATATTGCAGCTTCAAGTTTAACCAATTTGGAATTATCTGAATTGATTTGTCGAATATTTTCAGGATTCGGTTCAATCGCATAAATTTTATCAAACACCCCGTATTTTTTATCAAGTTCCTTGATAGCTGAGCCATCACTGGCACCGCAGTCAATGAGTATTTTCATAGATATATACCAAATATTTAATCATTAACATCAGTCCAGATTCAGAAAATATAAAAAATTAAAATTCAGGGGACTTTCCCAGAAAATCCTTAGGCATGCCCACTTACTCAGGATTGCTATTTCCCAGACAAAATTCTACGCCAGATGTTATACAATCGCCAACAGCAAACATACCTTTCACTTCAGTCTTTTCTCAATTGATGGCTATAAGAACTAGAACTATCAGAGGCAGTTTTTCACTGAGGCGATACGTACTGATGGAAGGGAAATATGTCATTACAGTTAATTGCTTACCGTGTTGGGATTTTTTTTGTGATCAAATTTCTTAAAATACCTTCGTAATATGTAATAAGGAATATAGTTCACTGTAACTTCCGGGCAGAGGGAACGGGCGTAGTTGAATGCTACCTGATCGCGTCTCGACCATTTTATCAGTTGATCAAACCAGCATTCCATCAAACTAACCACTTGCGGGTCTCCCGTTTCACGGATAATCAAGCTGGCTGCAACATGGGGGTGATCATCATTAAATCCCTGTTGGTTAACATAATACTCATACTGGCTTCGCAGAATATCCTCATCGTCCTTACCAAGGGCGATGCATGTCTCAAATTCCTGTACAAGTGAATGATGAAAGGGATGCAGCAGCATGGACAGAGAATTTTCTTTAACCATGGCATGGGCTAGAAAACAATCAAGATTTCCACGAATCCTAAAATTGGCATCAACATAAACACTTAGGTCGTATGAGCTATCAACTAAATGATTATTGATCTTATAATGTCGGGACAACCTCACGGGATCGAGGTTAAGCGGATTTTCAAGAGACTGTATCTCCCATGTATGGCTTGTTGTGTCCGGGTTGTCTGTAAAGCATATGTAATCCCAACCTGGTAACTTTTTCGGTATTTCATGGAGTTGATCATGGTCACCAACAAGTATGGTGTATAAGAGCTTATTTTTTTTTTGAATTTTGTCTGACAGGAACAACTTTACCAACGCTGGCCGCCAGAATACATATTTCAGATTATATCTAACAACCGAACACCACAAATCCAGCTGGCTGCCGTTTCTCAAGGCATTGAGCTTAACTAAATGATATTTATAATTTCGAGGCATTAGTTTGCTTCGAATTGATGTCTGTTATGGTGAAAAAGTTTCGGCATCTGTTCTTTTTTTAGCTCATCATCCAAGATACCGCAAACCACGTTCCACAATGATGGTATATACCCAAATCCTTTAGAACATATTACACGAGAAGATCTTGGCTTGCATAAATATATGGTGACATTTGGGAGATGTCAGAAACGGCTATCGCCACCTGAACTTTGAAATGGAGGACGATAAAATCACGCAGGATTTTCAGATGAGCGTTCCAGTGCTTGGGGTTGGATTCAGGTTTTAATAATAAAGGCTGCCTTGAAAAATTGTCTTTTTGTCCTGGCTCTGCGTTGCGCGCGAAAATTTTATCTTCGGAATATTACTTATATGGTTGCGGTAAAATTTTTACTCGCGCCTTGATTTTGAACGAAAATCCTAATTTTGCAAGGTACCCTTTAACAAACAAGCGAGGTATTCTTACAGCAATAGATACCTCTAACTTGTACCCACTGGGCAGGCGAATTCACACCGTCGGCACCATGCGGTTACAAGAATTAGAGAGCCTTCCGCATCTTCTTGGCCACTCTCGACCTGATTTCCCCGATCTGAATCAAGCTGGAGCATGCATGATTGTCGGTGGAATTTCCCTTGAGCTAAAGCGTTTTCAGGACAAGCCTTGCGGCAGGGCATAGCGCACCGGTAACAGGGCTTGAAATTTTCCAGTGGAGCATTGGGAGGTAAATGATCTTGGATCAAGACTGAGCGCAGCCGTACATTAGGACCCCATGTAGGATGAATGAGCAGATTGTTTTTTCCTATTACTCCCAATCCAGCTAGGCATGCCGCATCTTTCAAATAAACGCCGCCTTTTTCCACCTGATAGGGTAAAGCCTGAGCCTTGATACCATGGGTGTCATACAACCATTCAACCAGCACATTTGAAATTTTGGTCAACCAACGGTTTCCAGAGGTATTGCCACGGTCAAACCAGTCTAGCTCCGGCTTTTCCTGTGGATGGTGCAGGGCTAGGACGAGCAATGAACTGGCATTGGGAAGCCACTGGATAGTATGTTCGCCATGATCATCCCGCCAATACTCTCCAACAGCCTCGTTGTAGGAGGGACTATTCAACACATCCGCGACATCGGTAATCCTTCCTTGAATTCCGTCCCACTTCTCTGCCTCGGAAATTAATTCTTTTGCAATCTGATCGGACATTTCAGCTTATAGAAAAGGTATTTGAAATTTCGAGCCATTATTCTAATGACCGCATCCTAACAATAGTGCAGCGAAGGTTGATCTACAAATGGAACTTACTGTTTATCTTCAGTTTGATGGTACAGAACGCGTAGCCAGATGGAAATTAAAGATACAGGAAGAATCTGCAGAGGACTTCGCTTTGCAGTTACGACCGTTTAAGCATCTTCATTGAATCTATGCAAGCCGGTAGAGCAAGGTGACAGTGAGGTTGCGTTCGAGCTTCCTGTCATGGACAGCCATGGATTCGGACTGCAGCACATGGACGATTTCGATTTCTGGGTTTTCCTCCAACCATTGATTGAGCTGCAGTTCTCCCGGCGGGTTGATGTTGGTGGTGCAGTAGCTGAACATCTTGGCTTTCAATGGTTTCATGATAACCTCCTGGCAAATTTCTGAATAGTTCAACGATGCGCTCCAGTCATTTCCACAGTAATTACCTGCCAAATGGACTTAAATCGAGGTTGCCGACCTCCCCGTCGAAACGGTCGATCCTGCCGATTTAGCGGCTGACCATAGCGGCGTCAGTAGAGTTGATCAGATTATCAAGATTATTATAAAAGGCCTAAAATTTCTTGTAAAGATATTGTCCAATAAAACGATATCATAGGATTAACAGTAGAGAAATGGGGCTCGGTCTTTGCAGGTTACCCTGGCTGGATTACGCATAGGACAGTGATTTCGGACAAGATCGGTACGACTATGATGTCCTGCTACAAGCGAGGCTATTAGTCACTATAGCTCTTCAGTAGGGTAAATTTGGGGAAATTTCTTCCAGGGAACTTGAGCAGGAAATCTCCCTCTGGAAACTCTCGGATCATCACTTTGTTGATTTTGAGAAGAGTTAGGATGAACTGTTCCAGAACCAATATGGATTTTACAACCAAAGCAGCATGTTCGATGGCGGCGACTGCGAGCTTGTCGCTCAGATCATGCATACATGAAACTGTGTTCAGGGGCGAGATAGCTTTTTCCCTCGCTCATGAGGCTTCTGCCCAGCCGTGCCGGTTCCATGCAGCCGACAAAGAGTCGTCCAGTCGTTAAAGCTTTTGCCAGACTGTCAGTTGACTGATGGAATGCTGAAATTTCCGGGACGTTTCTCTGGTGACGAATTCGATTTCACGTGGCGGGCCAACCATGGTGAAATGGATGCTCAACAATTCTTTCAGACCATCGAGTGTTGTATGTGGTTCACCATCGCGGCGATAGCCTCCCACCCAGTTTTCCCTTTTGGTGAATTCTGTGATCCATGTATAGGGCGAAGCGATCACCAACAGACCTCCCTTGTTGATTCGTTCGTGAATGGTGGTGAGAAAATGGATGGGCCGTGACAGTCGGTCAATAAGATTGGCAGCCAGCACCAGGTCGTAATTACTGAACTGAGGTTTCAAGTTCTGAGCGTCCGCCTGAAAGAATTCAACTTTATGGGCGATGTCACTAAGCCCGATATCCTGCAGTTTCCGCTCATGGAAAGAAACGATCTCACCTTCTACTGGCAGCTCATATTTGATGACACCTTTTTCCTGCATCTGGTATGCGATACGAATGAATCTGGCGGAAAAATCAAGGCCGCTGACATAATCAAATTCCCTGGCGAGTTCAAAACTTGCTCGACCGACTGAGCAGCCGATATCAAGGGCTCTTTTCCTGGTTCTGTTGCTCATCAGCGCAAGACAGATGCGCGCGCATTGGACAGGAAAGTTTTCAACGCCGAAAAATGGTTCTCCGTAATGGGCTTCACAATACTGAGAAACCACTGTGTCGCTTTCATACATGGCTCCTGCCGCCTCAAGGGGCTGCTCCGACTCGACATAGCGAAACCCTGCGTGCTGGAAGAAGTGCCGGCGGAACGCATAGCGGCTGTCCCTTGTTGCTTCATTGCCGGTGGAGATCCATGAGCCGCCTTTTATTAGATTGTGCTGGGTGTCGAAGGTAGGGGTTGAAAAGTCATCATACCAGGGATGAACATCAAACCCTTCATACCCGTTGATTGGTGTTTCCGTCCATTGCCAGACATTGCCAATGATGTCATGGAATTCACCGAAACGAAAGAAATCGACGGGACAGGAGGAACACCAATGCTCGAGATTAATATTTCCAGGTGCTTTGAGCCAGTGGGGCTGGTCCGGTATATCATGAAGGTCGTGAAGCCGGTACCATTCATCCTCTGTCGGCAGTCGGATTGGTTTTCCTTTTTGCTCAGCGAGCCAGTTGCAGAACGCTTTTGCCTCGAGGTAATTTACCTCGACCGGCCAGTTCCAGGGCATCTCAATGATATGGGCGAGGGTGCGCAAGCGATAGGCACCACTATCTTCCAGCCAGAAAAGCGGCTGTTTCACCTGGCTGTATTGCAACCACTTCCAGCCTTCTGCTGTCCAGTAGTTTTCTTTGGCATATCCGTTGTCATCGACAAACTGACGATATTCAGCGTTTGAAACGAGATACTTTGAGGCGCTGAAATCCCAGACCTCAAATGTACGATGACCATATTCATTATCCCATCCGTAGAGGGGATGGTCTTTCTTCTTGCCAAGCACTACCGTTCCGCCCGCTACCGGCAAAAGCTCATTCTCCGGTGCGCTGCCCTGGTGGGGACAGAGCGCCCACTCATCGAGCGGACGAACCTCATGGATCGGCAGGCGGCGGATAATGACAGACGAGGTTTCGAGATGGATTCGCTGGTGCTCAATCCCCATCACGATGACCCAGAAGGGGTTTTCCCAGGTTATGGGCAGCGTCAGTGGCAGCTCTTTAATAATACTTGCAACATACGCACGGATTTCGCCGCGATATGCACGCACATCCGCAACCGAGGGCCAATTGTAATTTTTTTCATCCAGGTCATCCCAGGACATCTCGTCAACCCCGATGGCAAACATTGACTCAAATGCTGGGTTGAATCTCTTCTCGGCCACTTTGGAGATGTTGAGCTTGTTAATATAGAAGGTGGCGGTGTGTCCCAGGTAGAAAATGAGCGGATGCCTAAGCGGTTCAGCCCTGAGGTAATAGGTCTCATCATGTGTGAGGTGATCATACAGGCGGCTGTCAAGATCAAAGGTACGGAGGAAATAGTTCAAGATCTCTTCGCGCTTTTCAGTCTCGCTGCCTCTGTTGAGGATTAGCGTACGAGTGTTCATCAAATCCATATTTCCACCTTGAAAGATTTGAAATTGAATGCAATTTCAATGATACGATTGGTGCAAGAATAGGTATGGCCGGATAACGTGTCAACGTCGCTCAACGAGTCATTGTATTGATCCCGTCCGCTCTGAAAGCACTGAGAAACGGCAATGACCGCACCCGATACGGCATTATTGCCGGTTTCAGAAGCAATCAAACCTTCAGTACTGCCTTTGCCGAAATCTTCCGGGATTTTGCTGCTCCGTTTGACGAAGTCACAACTGCCTAGCCGTGCATAAGGGAGGCCCCCTCAGTATAAAATTTGTTCCTATCCTAGAGAATTATATGGGATATTCTTCAAAGAACTCAAATGAATGAAGTTCTGATATATTAAGAGTACCTTAAGATGGAAATTTACCTGAAACGGGGCAGTTCGGTTATGAAACTACAATCCGTGGTTATAACTTCGAAACGATTCATTTTTAGAACCTTGCTATTCTAGCAGGTTCATGGTTTTAGCTGACTTTATTGCTGGAGGTTGTTTTTTCGTGCGGCTCCGGGAATTATAAACCTCAAACGTTGGAGAAGCGCACAGTGTTATACAAATTAGAGGAAAAACAGGTGAAATTGCCTAAAAGTTTTTTTATCGCAGATAGTGCTGTAATAATTGGCAACGTTGCTCTCGGAAAGGATGTAAGTATTTGGTTTAATGTGGTGATACGCGGTGACTCAGAATTGATAGTTATTGGCGAAGCTAGCAACATCCAGGACGGGGCTGTCATACATACCGATCCGGGGTATCCTATGACCCTGGGCAAAGGCGTTACCGTGGGCCACAAAGCGATGCTGCATGGCTGCACTGTTGGTGACTATAGTTTAATAGGTATAAATGCAGTGGTCTTAAATGGTGCAAAGATTGGCAGTCACTGCATCATCGGTGCTAATGCATTGGTTACCGAGAATATGGAAGTTCCGGATGGCTCGCTGGTGATGGGAACACCTGCTAAAATTAAGCGTCAGTTGAGTTCTGAACAACAAAATGGTCTGGAATTACAGGCACAGCATTATGTGCGAAACGGTCGTCGCTTTAGGGAAGGTTTGATTGAAGACAGGAGCAGGTAATAGTGCTGGTTGGCAATATACAAATACCTGCGGGAGACACTCGCGCAAAAGGAGACCAGACCATGACCAATGAGCCAGGACTAAAAATCCTCATCCGTGCTCAACTGCATAGTAAACGTGAAGCTCTGGTTGATGAAGCAGGTTCCTATACGTATCAGAAACTGCTGCAGGCTTCCGACGATGTCGCTTCGACGCTGCTTGCCGGAAGAAATGACCTGCGGGAGGCAAGGGTTGCTTTTCTGATACCGCCCAGCTTTGAATATACTGCGATTCTCTGGGGAATCTGGCGAGCTGGTGGTATTGCAGTACCTCTCTGCATAACACATCCAGTACCGGAGCTGGAATATGTTGTATCGGATGCGGATGCAGAGATTCTGATTGTTCATCCCGATCACCTGGAAAGGCTGGCCCCTGTTGAAAAAATGCACAGCAGGCAATTCATCAGTTCGGCAGAGCTTTTCAATCATGAGACCACGCCGATTTTTCCGGATGTGGAAATTGAACGGCGTGCGATGATTCTCTACACCAGCGGTACAACTGGGAAGCCGAAGGGTGTTGTGACCACGCATGCCAATATCTGCGCTCAGATAACCACATTAATCGATTTCTGGGAATGGCGTGAGACGGACCGAACCCTTGGTGTCCTCCCGCTCCACCATGTGCACGGAATTATAAACATATTGAGCTGTGCACTCTGGTCCGGAGGGTGTTGCGAGCTTCTTGAAAAATTTGATGCAGATAAAATCTGGAAACTGTTCATTGAGCGAGACTATACCTTGTTTATGGCAGTTCCGACAGTATACGTAAAACTGATAGAGGCCTGGGAAAAAGCAGCACCTGAACAACAGATCAAGATGGCTGAGGCTTGCAGAAAGATGCGCCTGATGGTTTCAGGGTCAGCGGCTTTACCCGTAACCATCTTCAATAAATGGAAATCGATTACCGGACATACCTTCCTGGAGCGCTATGGTATGACAGAAATCGGTATGGGAATCTCAAACCCCTTGAACGGCGAACGCAAACCTGGATATGTCGGCGTGCCTCTGCCGGGAGTAGCCGTTCGACTGGTGGATGAGGACGGCAAGATTATTCAGGAAGAAGAGATACCAGGGGAAATCCAGATAAAAGGAGATAATGTTTTTAAGGAATATTGGCGGCGCCAGCAAGAAACACAGAAAGCATTCCTGGATGGATGGTTTCTTACCGGAGATACCGCTGTAGTGGAAGATGGTTACTATCGCATTATGGGCAGGAACTCAGTGGACATTATAAAGACCGGCGGATACAAGGTCTCGGCATTGGAGATTGAAGAAACACTGAGAACTCATCCAGACATAAAAGAATGCGCAGTTGTCGGAATTGCAGATGAGGTATGGGGTGAACGAGTTGCGGCTGCTGTGGTATTAAAAAGTGACATCGTCTTGAGCCTTCCTGAATTGCGGACATGGGCAAAATCAAAAATCGCCTCTTACAAAGTGCCCAAAGAGTTGCTGTTGGTTGAAGATCTGCCTCGAAATGCGATGGGGAAAGTGACCAAGCCAGACGTAAAAAACTGTTTTAGACGGCAAGGCTGATCCGATGAACTGGAATTGTCCTGAATGGGATTCTTTTGAACCAAAATCATAATTTGCAAGGTAGTCTTTATATAAAGGAGAGATAAATGAATATATGTTTTTATGGAGTTGGTGGGGTAGGTGGATACTATGGCGCTCTGCTCACCAAATATTTGCACAAGACCGGCAAAGGAAATATTTACTTTATAGCAAGGGGTAAGCATAAAGAGGCCATTATAGAAAATGGATTGCTTCTGAAAAAAGAAGGTGGAAAAGAAGAGCTTTTGATAAAGCCCGATTTTTGTACTGATACTGTTGATCAGTTGCCTGTCTTTGAAATAGTTGTTGTCTCAGTTAAGGGTTATGACTTGGAGAACGCTATCACGGAAGTGACTAAAATTACAGATGAGAAATCAATAATTCTGCCACTTTTAAATGGTGCTGATATTTATGATCGAATACGGCAGAATTTAAAAAAAGGATATGTTTTACCTGCTTGTTTATATTTGGGTACTCATATAGAATCGCCCGGTGTCATTTTTCAAAAAGGAGGCAGTGGTAAAATATTAATCGGTAAAGATCCGTGGCACACTGAATTTCATCCTGAAAAACTTTTAAATTTATTTAAAAATGCAGGTGTTTTGATTGAATATTTTGAAGACGTGAACATTGAAATCTGGTCAAAATATATTTTCATCGCCTCCTATGCGCTCGTAACCGCGACCTATAACAAAACAATAGGCGAGGTAGCACATGACAAGAACCTTCGCATTCTTGTAAAAAATATTATGCGAGAAATCGAATTGATCGCAAGAGCTCTTAAAGTACGACTTCCTTCAGACATTGTAGAAACATCATTTTCAAAGGCAAACCAATTTCCTTTGGAAACAAAAACATCATTTCAAAGAGACGTTGAAATAAAAGGCAGGCAAAGCGAATGGGACTTGTTTGGGGGAACGGTCCTTCGATATGCTGATAAATTTGATATTCCCGCTGATAATACAAAAGAAACTTTTGACAAATTAATGCAGAATTTGTCTTAGTTTCCCCATCTGTTATAAGATCTTTTCGTTCAGATTTGATCTGACACATCCTTGTTAAAATGATCTCTATCGACAAGGTTATAACAGTCATCAATTCAGATAATTTTGATTAATCCGGACTCCAACATAAACGCCCAATAAACTGCCGATGAAACTAATGAAGTAAGCGGTCATGATACCGATGTGAGCTCCAATCCACCAGCCAGCCCAACCAAAGATCGTAATGCTAAACAAAAGAATGAGTTTTTTCATGTTTTCGCTGATATCGCTGGTATTAAATCTTCTTCTTGATATCGACGACAGGGGTTCCGTCCAAAATATCCAACCCTGACACCTCTATAAAATTATCTTTGACAGCCAGTACTTTGAGTTCTGAAATCGCAATGGGATTTGGCCTTATCGGGCTGCGGGTTGCAAAGACGCCTCGCTTTTTCCTGGACGCATCACCCCTCGGATGAACCTTCAGAATATCCCGCCTTGCCTTATGAAGCCAAAAAAGTACAACAATTGTCTGGCCAGCGGCGATTCCCTCAAGCCCTTTCCTGTACTGAGAAAAGACCTCTATTGTTCCAACTCTGTCAGATTCACTATAGTTCTTCGGAGCGTCATCCCGACTGACTATATCACCATGTAACATTCCAATAATATGTAATTGAGGTTGTTCCATTTACTGTTCTCACGGTAAAAAATAATAAGTACGTGCAATTAATGACATACGACTGCGTGCATCGTTTTTGTAAGGCATTATAAACTGTTTTTCCGATTATATTCTTTGCTAAATCACTCTTTCGGCCATAAGTTATTGGTATATACCCATAACAAGAAAATCTCAACGCGCGAGCGTGACCCACAACATTACATAAGTTGGAGGCAATAACATGCAACAGGATGAAGAGAAAGGATCACAAAATCAAAACCTAAAAAAGTCCGAAAAAACTGCCCAGGAAAAAAACAGAGGGATACAATCCGATTCTCCTCAGCGCAACCAGGGCAGAGGCTTAGGCCGAGGTGGTGGTAAAGGTCGGCGGGATGGCACTGGAGGCGGCAAAGGCCGAGGTGGAGGCGGATTCGGTGGAAGGCAAAAATAGTCCCACGAAATTACTGGTTACCACGCAAAGACAATTTTCCACGGTGCCCTCAGGAAGCCGGGACCATCCCCGCCCATCCGGGGCGGTTTTGCTTCAGCTGGAACTAGAAAAAACCCAAGTTCAGGTTAACGAGTAAACGGTTTTCTCTGCTTCTCTCGACAAGCGTAAGTGTCGTCGTTCTGCACTGCACATCTCTCTGTTTAGAAATGAGTAGTGCTGCCTAACGGCTTTGCCAAGGGAGACAAAAGCAAGGCTTTTGCGGTCCCTTGGTGCCAGCGATATCTGGCGCAATGTGCTTGAGCAGCTTGTTGTGTTTATTTTTCACGCTTAAAAATAGAACCTTCAATATTTAATGTGTCATTCTCTTCAAACTTAAAGCTCATTGGCGGAAAATCACCAACTTCGTAGAGAATTGACCCATTGCATGAACTAGTTCCATTATTTCCGCTGATAATTATATCAAAATTATAATCGAACCCATTAGAAATTAGAGGGCCATCATTTACTTTAAATTTTCCACGAGCTTCAGTCTGTCCGGTCTTTATATACACAATATCTGGATAATCGAACTGTAAAACGGTGCTGCAAACTTGACCCTGCTCATGCCATTCCCCCTGAATTTTAAGAAGAATCGATTCTAACTCCTGACTGGCATGAGTAAGTCCACTTATAAATACGAGAATTAATATAATTAACGATTTCATTGGTCACCATAAACATAAAATTAATAGACGGCAGTCGTTTTTGGAAAAGATTTACTGAAATAAGGTAAACCTAGAACTCTTTCCTCAACCACTAACCTCACAGCAAAAATCTACAATCAGGGAACTTGCCGAGAATTAGGACCTTCGGTATGGCAATTTATTAAGAAGTGGGTTAATTTTTCGACATATGTTGAAATTTATGTCCAGGTAAATACAGTCACATAAATTTTGCTGACAAGCAGCCCAAAAATATTCTCAATAAAGCAATCTCTGATAAAAAATGCCCGATAAACCAGGGCAGGTTCAGTCTGACTCAGATGATACATTATTTATTCGAAACGGTTATTTATCAATACCTCATCCAGCGACAGCTGACCGGGCCTTGGCCATGATTCCTTGGTGCCCTTGCCAATTGCAATCATGAAAGCAATACTATGGTCTTTGGGCAGGTTGATGATTTTAGCTACCTCGCCGTAATCGAAGCCATCCATCGGGCAGCTCTGGTAGCCCAGTTCCAGGGCCATTAACATGATCGTCTGCCCAACTAGCCCACAGGAGCGCATGCCTTCGTCACGCTCAACTTGTGGCTTTTCACGATAATAATCATCGATCGCTGGTACCAGGAAATCTTGTACTTCCTGCGGAGCGTTGCGCCAGTATCGCTCCGGGTCACGTTGCCAGGACTTGTTGTCGAAGCACAACACCAGCAACTCGGATGCGTCGGTGACCTGGGCCTGGTCCCAGGCTACAGCACGAATCGCCTTGCGCTGCTCCGGGTCAGTGACTCGCACGAATCGCCAGTTTTGAATATTGAAAGCTGTGGGTGTAAGAATGGCATGCTCAATCAGCTTCAGAAAGGTTTCCTCTGGCATTTGATGTTCTGGATCATACCACTTGATTGCGCGTCGTGTGCGTATCGCTTCCTCAACCTGCATAATTTAAATCTCCTCACTGGTAGTGTGGTTTTTGAATCAAAGTACTGCAAAAGTTCAACCTGATTTCATTTTCGTTTTTTATATCAGGAAAACAAATATTCACTAACGTATGTATTTTGAAGGCTATTGGCAATGTTAATCATTTTCTTAAATATTAAACATTTGGTTTTCCTGATAGCAGGTTCAGTAAATTTTAGCTGCGAATAATTTCGCTCCATCAGGACAGGAAGAAATTTGTTGATAGAGATCCAGGATAAAGGGGGCGTTATGATCACACGTATCCTTGGAAAATCAGAAATTTCAGTATCAACCATTGGACTTGGCTGCATGGGGCTATCCGAGTTTTACGGACCGCCTGCGCAAGAGGCGGAGGCTATCAGTCTGCTCCACAAAGCGTTAGATCTTGGCGTTACTCATTTTGATACTGCGGAAATCTACGGCCAAGGGCGCAATGAGCAATTACTGGGCAAGGCTTTTGCCGGGCGTTGGAATCAGATTGTGCTGGCCACCAAGTTCGGTCCCCAGAGGGATCCGGCCACGGGAGCCTTTGTTGGGGTGGATGGTTCTCCGGCAAATGTCCGAAGCTCTTGCGAAAAGAGTCTTCAACGTCTGGGTACGGAGAGAATTGATCTGTATTATCTCCATCGTGTCGATCCAGACACTCCGATCGAAGACACGGTGGGCGCGATGGCGAAACTGGTTCAAGAAGGCAAGATCCGGGCTGTTGGGCTGTCGGAGGCTTCAGCCGAGACGATTAAACGGGCCAATTGCGTTCACCCAATTGCCGCGCTCCAGACCGAGTACTCGATTTTTAGCCGGGATATTGAGCAGGACATACTCCCCACCTGTGTGGAGCTTGGCATTAGCTTGGTAGCCTACTCGCCCTTGGGCAGGGGAATGCTGACCGGCCGCTATGCCTCGACCAGCGATCGGCCCACTGGCGAGACGGATTTCCGGGCCGAGATGCAGCCTCGATTTCAGCCAGGTAATTTCGAGTCAAACCTCGAACTGGTAGAGGGGATCAAGGAGATTGCCGATCGCAGGGGATGTGTGGCAGCTCAGGTTGCTTTGGCCTGGGTGTTGAGCCAGGGGGATCATATTGTGGCCATTTTCGGCACCACCAAGATCGCCAATCTTGAGACCAACCTGGAGGCACTTAAATGCCGCCTTACAGAAGAAGACCGAGCTGCGCTCAATGAATTGGCAGATCATCTTAAGAATGCGTGAAAAAAAAGGCCGGTCGCCAGGTATTTCAGATAAACCACCATCGGTATGGCATCGATGAACTGATCCGGTCCGAACAACAAAAACACCAGGTCAAACGGATTGGCATTCGCCATCAGCGCATAGACATTGATGCCGAGGTCTAATTGGAAAGACCAGAAAGGGAAATTACCGTTGAGCAGGTTGCTCAGCCAAAAATACTCGATTGGATAAAATTGGCTGAGGGTATCTACAGCAAACTGGTCAAAGACAAAGGACTTATGAAAGAGCAGATATTCACTGAAGACATAGCACCAGATTGCCGTGATACCAAAAAAAACCACAAGCTGCACATTAGCATGCATTGCAGTTCCTACGGGACCGAACAGATCCTTAATAGCTCTTTGAATGCTTTTCATCTCGGTTATACTTCACGCTCTGACAAAGAGATCACTTAACGAGAAAGACTCACCGCACTCTAAAGCGACGCCATCATTTTTTCCAAAAGAAAGCTACCTCTTAATTCCATAAAATCCCAGAGAAAAGTATTCTCTGACCAGATAAGGGTGAGGATTGTAATAGGGGTCGGCTTTGCTCATTATTTTATTTTGAATCTTCCTAAAAACTGACCTTCCCCCTCAAATCGGTACAGATTTATATTATGCAAAATGACCGGTTGAAGAAGGAGGAAGCCATGCACAAGAAGCGTTACCGTCCCGAAAACATCATAACCAAACTCAGAAAAACAGAAATATTCGGAAGAAAGACGAGCCCTGGAAAGCTCTTCTTTGCAGCTAAGCGAGAAAGCTTTAGATTTATAGTATATCTACAATTTTTGGATAAAAAATGAGAGATAAACAGGAACCTCAGTTTGTTATTTAAACCAAATTTGTTGAGATTAGATTCTTCGGTAATAGCCAGAATAAGAATCGGATTCAAACGCTGTTCAATATATTGAGACTGTACAAAAGGCCAGACAAGGAACTTTCAGAATCTGTTGGATCTCATTAATAATCAAAATATCTTTGTGTAGATGGCTACCAGAGATTAGCTTATCAGGGATTGCGGCGAATGCCGCCGATCATCTATCATATCCATGCAGATAAAAGTTAATGAGAACCGAAAAACGATTTATTCACTTACAAGGATGGATACCATGAAAGCCAGGCGTATACTGTTTTATTTTGCAGCAATGGCTGCCGCGACACTGTTCAGCAGCGCAGCGATCGCTTCAGGAGCTGATCCGCTTCCCTCCTGGAATGATGGCAATGCCAAACAATCCATTATTCAATTTGTAAAAGACGTGACCGACAAAGCAGGACTCGAGTACGTTCCTTCCGAGGCGCGCATAGCCACCTTCGATAACGACGGTACCCTCTGGAGCGAGCAGCCTTTGTATTTTCAGTTTTTCTTCGCGCTGGACCGGGTCAAGTTACTGGCGCCTCAGCATCCTGAATGGAAAACTACAGAGCCGTTTGCATCCCTGTTGAAAGGTGATCTTGAATCTGCTCTCAAAGGCGGTGAAAAATCGATCCTTGAAATTATCATGGCCACCCATGCGGGTATGAGCACAACGGAGTTCGAGCAGATCGTCCGGGATTGGATAACCACCGCCAAGCACCCGAAGACGGGCAAGCTCTATACGGAGATGGTCTTCCAGCCGATGCTGGAGCTGCTAGCTTACCTGCGCGCCAATGGATTCAAGACGTTTATCGTCTCCGGCGGGGGCATAGAGTTCATGCGCCCCTGGGCTGAATCGGTCTATGGCATCCCGCCTGAGCAGATTGTCGGCAGCAGCATCAAGACCAGGTTTGAAATGCGCGAAGACGGACCTGTTCTCCTGAGAGAAGCTAAATTAGACTTTATTGACGACAAAGAGGGCAAACCTGTCGGTATCAACTCGCACATCGGCCGTCGCCCAATTGCAGCCTTCGGCAACTCCGATGGTGATCTGCAGATGCTCCAGTGGACCACCGCCGGAGAAGGGCGTCGATTCGCACTTTTGGTGCATCACACCGATGCTGAGCGTGAATGGGCGTATGGCCGTGACTCCCATATCGGTAAACTCGACAAAGCGCTCGATGAAGCAGGTACGGCAGGCTGGACAGTCGTTAATATGAAGGATGACTGGAAAGTTATTTATCCCCCTGCCCAATAGTAGCGTCAGATAATTAAGAGGGGCATTATGGCCAGTAAACGTGTCACGATTTGCTTATCCATCATGAGCGGCAGTATATTGATGTTTGCAGGTCCTGCATTTTCAAGCGGCAGCCAGCGTGACACTGGGCGGTCACATGGTGTCCGCTGCCCAGGCTAGAGAGACGAAACAGATTCAGCCTGGTCATCGATCCAATCAACAATATCCTGCAGCACAATTTCAGCTTGCAGGTCTCTCAACAGCATATGATAGCCTTGTTCATAGAGAATCATCTGCTGCCGCCCCTGAGATCGTAGAGGCAGACGCTGGTAAAAGGAGGAAACAGGCTTCTGAGGTATTATTTCGTCCTTTTCACCATACAAGAGGAGCAATTTGGATCTTAATTGCTCTGCACTTTCAAAGGCTCTGTCCATCAGGTTTGATAAGCCGTACAAGACATCGATTCTCGTTTCTTTGATAACCAGCGGATCCTTGCCCAACTCCCTGAGCATTTCAATATTGTCTGAGGGGGTAATTTTAAGAGATTCACCGGTGACTTTTTTCCAGGGTATGGTATGGGCTGCGATTGCCAGGAAAAATCTCTGATAAAAAGGCATTTCAGATCGAGCCCATACGGCAGGGGCAACAAGTATGAGACCGTCAACCTCCGGAACTGCCTCCCTGGTCATGGTCAGAATTGTCACCGCCCCACCCATACTGTCCCCAAGGATGAAGAGGGGAGTATCGGGATGCATTTCTTTAATAAGTGCTATAAAGGCAGCCAGGTCATCTATCAATGGTTGCCAGCCGCTCCATCTGCCCCTTGTTTGGGTTTCCCCAAACCCTCTCTGGTCATATGCATAAACAGCCAACTGGTGATCGTTGAAAAACAAGGCAGAATCTTTCATAAAATTTGAATAGTCATTGAATCCATGCAGCGCGATTATCACACCAGTCGGTTTATAAGACGGCAACCAAACCCTCAACGGCAATTCGGTGTTATCATAGGAAGTGAATACTGGTTCGGAAATGCGAGGGAAGGCAGCTTTCGGAGTGAGGGGCGCAATGAACTTCGGGGAACAGGCAGTCAGCGCGATGATTATGCATATCTGCAGCCAATAGGTGGCGCCTGTATCAATCCGGGGGGAAGGAGATCGCATGGACCTGTCTGCAATATGCCTGTGTAAAAGGAGATAGATTTGTTGCGATTATACTTTACCTTGGCAAAGGAGATCTTTGAAAAAATCGTTGCTTTCTCGTCATAGTTTAGATTTGCTTCTTATGGCTACCTTATTTCTATTGTACCAATAACCGCTCAAGCCAACGCAATCAGGCAGCAGTCACCAGGTTGCATCTGGCGCGGAGAAACGAACAGGTCGGGAGGATTCGTTGATGAACCAGGATGAGCTGTCATCCGTCTATGATTTGCTGGTTGCGCTATTCCCGTTTCTGATCGCGGTGTTTTCTTATAATTTCCTTCCTGTTCAGTGGCGAAAATCTGTGCGGATAGCCGCTGCCTGCGCAATCTTTATCGGCTCATCGGCAATAATAAGGCAGCTTGCCAACGTGTTACTGCAGCGTTTATGATCAGAAATCAGCCTTCGCTGTGGGAACCACGGGGCGCACCCCTCTTGATTGCTCATCTCTGGGGTTATGTACTCATTTCTTTTTAGCTAACGGAACCACCTTGTGTGAATCATACGGGTCGGCTTCCTGTTGTTCGGATTCGGTTATCTCATTTGCGGTATTTGAGAAAAATGTCTCTTTTTTTTCCTCAAACGTACCATACTTGTTTTTGCCAACGAATATGTACCAGGTGCCAGCGACTTTTTTACCCTGGTAATAGCCATCTCTGATATTCTGGAGAATGTGCTTTTCGCTGACCGTGTTCTTGGCTGAAAATTTTGCCAGGCTGATATAATCCGGGTTGTTCAGCATACCACTTCTCGCTGTACCAGGGGCAGGTGCAGTTCTTGCGGTGGAGCCCTCGGCTGCCAGATGCTCAACACGCAGGTTCATATACTTGTATCTGGCAAGTTCCTGATCCCCTGCAGCACGATTGAGGGCCTCGGTCCATGTCGCATCATCGCGCTGTGCACCGGCCACGGCGTTTAATTCGTTGGAGGCCTGTATATACAGGATATCATCAGACATGTTGTATTCCTTGTCCTGGTGGTTGCTCAATATAATCGTTGGTTTTTTTTTGCTTCAAGCCTGAGGATCGGTCAAACCTTATTCTTCAACTGTTTATGCGCCGTTGGGCTGTCGCTCATTGATCTCATAGTAAAAAAAGATGGCACAAACGCTTATGGTAATGCGTCGAGCAGTTTGGAAACCGGAGGGTGGTCTCCCGCCTGCTTTTCTCTTATCAGAAGACGGATGGTTCCATCGGTGTCTATTACCGCCGCGCCGCCAAGCTGCAGAGCACTGCCCTGCAATGATCCGGGTCGGTGCCCAGCGCTCAAGGCCGACAAAGCACGCTGTATCGGTTTTATGCCGAGCAGTCCGCCGATGCCGGAGGAAAACCCAAGTATCTGAAAAGAGCGGCGGGATGGGTCGGCGAAGAGGTCCAGCCGATAACCGGTTGCTTTCCTGAAACTATCAAGATGCTCTGCAGCGCCCGGTCCGATAACCACAAGACGACTGTTCCTATCGATAAACTGCTTCTCGTGCTTGCTCAGATCAGCTACCTGCTGACGGCACAGGACTCAGCCGAAATGTCTGACGAAGACAAGAACCGCAGGCTGTGTCTGCCAGAGCTGCGAGAGCATTAGCGGTTCGCCGTATTCATTTAAAACCTCCAAGGACGATAGATGCTCGGTGGAAACGTCATCGATCTGGGCTACTTCAGCCATACTATTTTCTCCTGTTTGTCGGGTCAGCAGTTGCTACCAGCAGAAGAGTATTGCACAACTGCATGGTCATTTTTTCTCACACTAAGCATTGTATGTAACTTTGATAATGAAATTCATGTATTTTCGTGAGTTGTGAATCCAGACGTTTGCACCACGCGCAGGGTAAAATCCAATAAGGTCGATTTATGGTGCTGCAGGCATATAATAGTGTGATGAATATACTGACCATCGTCTACGCCAACCATCGTCCCGAGACTCTTCGGCTGAGCCAGCCGATCATGGTGGAGCACCAGGCAGTTGTGCTCGAGGAACCGCCGCACCCAGCATTCAGGCAGATGCTTGACAAAAGGATCGATACAGCCGATTATCTGCTGGGGCAGGATATTGAATACCCGGCCTTCAGCAGCCAACAGTGCCGGCTTCTGCGGGAACTCCACCAGGCCGGTATACATATTGTCCAGGTGGAGCCGTATCTGGAACATCTTTTTGCGGTGCAGAGCTTTTTTGCCGATGGCCATGGACCAGATGATCTCGATGAATCAATCGTTGAATATCGGGTGTATATTCGGGAGCGGGAGGCGACCGGAAAACTGATCGCTTTTTATCAGGCGGTCAGGCAGGATGATTTTGAACAAATCATCGCCTCGGTTAAAGCCTTTGCCCGCTCGGATGCCAGACGTTTTCAACTGCGTGATCTTCTTCGAGCTCAGGCGATCACTGTGCATTTAGAAAAATACGACAGCATCTGCGTCGAGGCGGGCCCCATGCACATTATGCTGTATCGCCATCTGCGTGACCTGCTGCCCGACGGTTGGCAGGTGCGTCCCGTTTTCGTCGAGCATCGTGCGTTGAAGACCATCGGGAGCAGATCGGGTTTGTATAGTCCCGGGGATACGCTGACTGCCCACTATCTGCTCGATAATCCCATCAGCGTCGAGTATCAGAATCTGCTCAGCGCCCGGGCGCTGATTTTCATGAAGATTGTATCTAAAGAGGAGTTTTCCATATGGCATCAAGACTTTCCACATCTGCGCAACGAAAGCGAAGCCAATGGGCTGGTCAAGCGATTGAGTTATGAGAGCTGCAAATCATTGTTTCTGCAGATGCGGGACCTGCCGGTCGAAAAATGTTTGCACCTGATGCAGTCGAAATGCATCTAGCACCAATCTCAAGCAGGGTCGCAGCAAAGCTCTCTCCTGGCTTGAGCAGGGCTATGGTTTTAATGATCTAACAAGAATCTTGAGTGACAACAGCGATTAAATACAGTACAACGCGGTTCCATTTATTCGGTGTGTATATTCAATCTGTTGTTTGTATTAAAAAACCTAAAAACAGTAAAATGAAAGATAAAACTGAGAAAATAGCTAAACTCATAGATAAGTCGACACCAATGGTGTCAGGATGAATCTACTCAACGGCGTAAAATCTGCTGATATCAAAATAACCAACGAGGTCCGTTCACTCAGTGAGCAGGTAAAAGATCGTTCACTATCGCTGGTGGACCGTATCGAGTGTTTCGAAGATATCATCAGCCTCGAAGTTGGCGATACTTCGCTCAACCGGGTACGCAACCTTGAACGCGAACTCAACATTCGTCAACTTTTCATCAAATATGAAGGCGAGAACCCGTCAGGCACACAGAAGGATCGGATCGCCTTTGCCCAGGTGCAGGATGCCTTCAGGCGTGGGTATGATACGATATCTCTGGCGACCTGCGGTAATTTCGGCGTTGCGGTAGCCTTTGCCGCTTATCTGGCCGGGCTCGAATGCAAAATCTACATTCCGGAAAACTACCACACCGATAGAATCCAGGAAATGGAGCAGTTCGCCGCCCAGATCATCCGGCTGCCCGGCAGTTATGAGGATACGGTTACCCAATCAACCATGATCGCCGCGCAGCAGGACTGGTACGACGCCAATCCGGGAGGCGTCAACACTCCGCTGCAGATAGCCGCCTACTCATATATTGCCCATGAAATATACGATCAATTAAGAGACGCGCCAAAGTATGTGGCTGCCCCGGTGTCGAACGGCACCCTGCTGGCCGGTGTCTACCGTGGCTTCGTGAACCTGTTCAAACGCGGTAAAACATCGCGGATACCGGTTTTCATTGCCGGCTCGGCGGCCAATAAAAATCCGATCATCACCTCGTTCAAGGCAGGTCTTGACGAATGCCTCGATATCGATCCCAACCAGATCAAGGAAACCGCGACCAACGAACCGCTTATCAACTGGCACAGTTTTGACGGCAACGAAGCGCTTTATGCGCTGTGCCAGACAGGAGGTGAGGCCAGGCACATCAGTGATAATAAAATGCGCTCGATGAGCACCTTCCTTCATAAAAAAGAGGGCTATCGCATTCTTCCCGCATCCACTGCGGGATTGATTGCAATGCTCGAGAAACATGAAATGAATCCATTTATCAACGACAGGTACGTGGCTATTCTGACTGGCAGGTATTGATATGAGCGACACTTTAGACGGCAAGGCGTTGGTTTACGCGGACGGCGCCTTTACTACACCCAACGGTAAAACCGCCCACGGGCTGGTCCGCTTTACCCGGAGATACGAAATTATCGGTGTTATTGACCATCAGTTTGGTGGCCAGGATGCCGGGCTGGTGCTCGATGGAAAAGCCAGCAACATTTTTATTTATGCTGATCTTGCTGCAGCACTCGCGGCATCTGAGCCGGGAAATGAGCGGCTCACCCTGGTGATCGGCCTGGCCCCCGACGGCGGACGTCTGCCCGATTCGGCCAGGGCCGTGATCAGGCAGGCCCTGGAAGCAGGCCTGCACGTGGACAGCGGTCTGCACGATTTTCTATACAAAGATAGTGAGTTGATGGATATCGCCAGACAAAACGGCTGCCGCGTGCGGGATATTCGCAGAACCCCGGAGCGCGATGAGCTGCATTTTTTCACCGGCAAGATCGAAGAAGTCGACTGTCTGAAAATAGCAGTGCTGGGCACCGACTCGGCGATAGGCAAGCGCACCACCGCCTGGATCATCGTCCATGCGGCCAGGGCGGCCGGCCTCAAAGCTGAAATGGTCGGCACCGGTCAGACCGCCTGGATGCAGGGGGCAAAATATTCGATGATAATGGACAGCTGCATCAATGATTTTGTTTCAGGCGAGATCGAGCATGCGGTGCATGAAGCGTGGAAAAACGAGTCACCTGACGTGATCATTATCGAAGGGCAGGGCAGTTTGATGAACCCGGCCTATCCGGGCGGATTTGAAATACTTGCCGCAGGACGACCCGATCTGGTTATTCTGCAGCATGCTCCCCGGCGACTTGAATACGATGGTTTTCCCGGCTACAGACTGCATTCACTGCCGGAGCAGATTAGAGCGATAGAGACTATTTCAGGAATAAAGGTCGCGGCCGTCACTTTGAACCATGAGCTAATGGAGTTGGCGGAGATCCCCGCCGAGTGCAAAAAAATCAGTGCTGAGTCTGGTTTGCCGGCGGTGGATGTTCTGTATTCGGGTGCGGATCCTCTCATAGAGCTCATTAAGAAATACCTGAAATGATCGGCCTCGACGATTATATCTCAATAAAAACTCTCAGGGTCACTGATCTGCGCGTAGAGCCTAAAAAGGTGCGGGCGCGCTATTGTGTCGAGCAGTTTTCAGGTGAGCAGGACTGCTGCGAACTGATCTATTCCTACCACACAGCGCTGTTCGACCCGCAGAAACCTGCAGATATCAATCTGGCTTCGATGATGGTCGTTCAGGTCGCACTGAACTATGGGCTGTTTTGTGAAACCATCGAGTTCGACGCTCTCTTCGATCAGGTCGATCGAAGGTTTCTGCAAGCGATGCTGGAAAATAGTTCACGCGAGATTCTGACCAATAAGTTGCTGATCGACAACGTGTTTGTCCTGCCCGCCTTCAAACCGCTTGTAATCGAAAAGCAGAACCGTTACACCCGGGCGAAGCTGTGTTTTGCCGGCTCGACTGCCGCGGCATCAAGGCTTGATCCGGCAAACGGCAGCACCAATCCCAACAAATACGCTATCCTCAGCAGCGGCGGCAAGGACAGCCTGCTTACCTATGGCATCATCAAGGAGGTGGGTGAGGCCTATCCGGTATTTATCAACGAGGCAGGCAGGCACTGGTTTACCGCATTCAACAGCTATAAATATTTCAGAGAAAACGAACCCAATACCGAAAAACCCTGGTGCAACAGCGATCGGGTGTTCAACTGGATGCTCAGAAAGCTGCCGTTTGTCAGAAAAGATTTTGCCTCGATCAGGGCCGACTACTATCCGTTGCGACTCTGGACCGTAGCGGTGTTTCTCTTTGGCGTTCTGCCTATTGTCCGACGAAACGCAATAGGCAATATCTTGATCGGTAACGAATACGACACCACGGTAAAGCAGACAACTGAAGGAATTTCGCACTACAGTGGGCTATTCGACCAGAGCAGGTACTTCGACAATACCATGAGCCGTTACTACCGCGACAAAGGCTGGCAGGTCCATCAATACTCGCTTTTGCGGAGCATGTCGGAGCTGCTGATCATGAAGATGTTGTCCACCCGCTACCCTGATCTGCAGAAAAACCAGGTATCATGCCACGCTGCGCATAAAGTAGATGGTGCGATGCGCCCCTGCGGCCGGTGTGAAAAATGCCGTCGTATCGTCGGTATGCTCACCGTGCTTGGGGCGGACCCGAAAAACTGCGGCTACACCGGCGAACAGATCCGTGCCTGCCTGGCTGCGCTGGAGAAACAGTCGGTCAAGCAGATCAGCAGCGATGCCTCGCATCTCTACTATCTGCTGCTCAAAAATAACCTAATTGAAAAAAATCAATACACCGAAAGACTTGCTAAACGCCATGACGAGATAACCAAACTCAGGTTCGATGCGCAGAGAAGTATGCTTGAGGATCTGCCTGGCCACATCAGGGAGCCGTTATTTGCCAGGCTGAAACTCTATGCCGACGGCGCAGTGCGCCGCTCCGCCGGGCGCTGGCAGGACATTGAAATTGACAAGGCGTATATTGAATCGACGCCCTACCTATTGGATACACTATGAAAAAACATGATGACCACCCCGATTTTATGTGGGAAACCCTGAGTTGGCCGGCGCTTGCCGAACGGCTCAAGATCGTGGATACCGCTATCCTTCCCTGTGGTGCGATCGAGCAGCATGGACCGCATCTGCCGCTTGATATCGATTATTTTGATGCCGCGTATCTGGCCCGCAAGGTTGCCGAGGCCTGCAGCGACCCGAAGCCGTTCGTTCTGCCGCCGATACCCTACGGGGTTTCCTACCATCACAGTGATTTCAAGGGGACCATCTGCGTGACCAACAGTTCGCTGTCCGCACTGGTATACGATATCGGTATGAGTCTGGCCAGCAACGGCATCAAGAAGCTGGTCATCCTGAACGGGCATGGAGACAATGCACCGACATTGAATTATGCGGCCCAGATGATCAACCGCGATGCCCGAATCTTTGTCTGTGTCGATACCGGTGAAACCAGTGATGTCGATATCTATAAGCTCGCGGTAACGCCCAACGACATTCATGCCGGTGAAATAGAAACCAGCACTGCGCTGGCTGTACGTCCGGATCTGGTGGATATGGACAAGGCCCAGGACCACACCCTCGATCTTGACAACGAGTTTCTGGATTTTACTTCAGAACGCGGCGTAAGCTGGTTCGTCCACACCAAGAAGCTCTCCGCCTCAGGGGTGATGGGCGACGCCACCCAGGCCACCGCGGAGAAGGGAAATAAAATGTGGCAGGTGATGATCTCCAAAATGGCTGAATTTGTCGAGACCATCAAAAACACCCCGTCCGATAAATTGTACCAGAACCGCTACTGAGATGAAGATTTGTGAGATCAGTCATTTCAGGCTGGACATGGAGCTGTCGGAACCGTATACGATTGCCTATGAAACAGTCAGCCAGACCAGCAATATTATCCTCAAGCTGGTGGCCGATAACGGTCTCACCGGCTGGGGTTGCGCGACTCCCGATCTGGTGGTCACCGGGGAAACGCCGGAGCAGGTCAGCCGTGCAGCAGAGGAGACGCTCGAGGGTCTGCTGCTTGGCAAAAATCCGTTTCAAATCGCCAGGATCATGCACAATCTGAAAAAGCTTCAACCTCGCAGCCCAGCCTTTCTGGCCATGGTTGATATGGCCCTGTTCGATCTGCTGGCCCGCAAGGCCGGACTGCCGCTCTATCAGCTTCTTGGCGGTTTCAGAGACAAGATCGCCACTTCTATCACCATCGGGATCGTTTCACTGGAAGAAACCCTGGGACTGGTTGAAAAACATCTTGAAAATGGATTTCAGGTGATCAAGCTCAAAGGCGGTCTGAACCTGTTTGAAGACAGCGAAAAGGTACTGAAGATACGTGAAAAATGCGGATATGGTTTTGCCCTGCGCTTCGATGCCAACCAGGGCTACAGCCTGGAAGAATCGATGCAGTTCATGACCGCTGTCAAGGGAGCCGGCCTTGAAATATTTGAGCAGCCCACCAGCCAAAATAAGGATGAAAGTCTCGGCCGGGTTTCACAATTCACGCCCGTTCCGGTGATGGCCGATGAGAGCATCAAGACCTTGAAGGACGCCTTTCGCCTGGCCGCAGACGAACATACCGACATGGTCAATATCAAACTGATGAAGATGGGCGGCATTTTCGAGTCGCTGCATGTCAATTCTGTTGCCAAGGCTGCCGGTCTTGAGGTTATGGTCGGCTGCTTAGATGAATCAGCTCTGGGAATATCAGCGGGGCTTCACTTTGCGCTGAGCAGAGCGAATATCGAGTTTGCCGATCTTGATGGGCACCTCGATCTAATCGGTGACCCCTTTCAGGGCCTATTTCATCTTGAAGATGGCGTGCTGTATCCGTCAGATTCTCCGGGACTTGGCACGATAAAGATATAAACCGAGCTGCTTTAAGCGCAAGCCATTGGCCTTGAAACATTCACCCTGCAAGACTGTATCCAAAGCTTGCCACAGACAATTCGATAAGCAAAACGAGTGAGATGAAATGGATCTGATCAGTCAAATAGGTACGATAAATCTGCTGTATGCGATGGCCGTGTTTCTTGCGCGGGTGACGGATGTTTCTCTGGGAACGCTGCGGACCATTGCAATCGTACATGGTAGAACAACCATGTCCTTCTGGCTTGGTTTTTTTGAGTCGGCAATCTGGCTGGCGGTGGTTTCTACCATTGTGCAGGCGGTTCAACAACAGCCTGCTCTTGGCATCGTCTATGCCTTTGGCTTTGCCACCGGCAATCTGGTGGGCATCAAGATCGAGAGGGTGATTGCGCTGGGCCATCTGATTCTCAGGATCATCACCCGCGACTACCCCGAGCAGATCGCCGCCGCGATGCGAGAAAAGGGCCACGGCGTGACGACCTTTACCGGCGCAGGGAGATCCGGCCCGGTCACGGAGCTGTATGTCGTCTGCCGCAGACGAGACCTGCGCAAGCTCCTGCAGATCGTCTTAGCCATTGACCCGGATGCGTTCTACGTAACCGAGCAGGCCGGCTCGGTAAGCAATGTGTGCAGGCCAATCATGCAGCCGGTTACCGGCTGGCGGGCGATCATCAAGAAAAAATAGGTGCTAATTCACATCTGTTTAAAATCAAAAATGAATTAAATTTGGGTTACAGCTGTGTTATGAATTGATAAAAGGCTACCTTGCAAAATCATAATTTTTCAAGGTAGCCCAAAACATTCCACTTTGACAAAGGACATAACAACGAGCTGAATTGCAGCCCATGAAACGAGCGCCGGCCATATTTTTCGATAAAAAAGATTACCAGCTGCTGAGCATCGTCAACGATATCATCGAGCACGGCAGCCAGGCCCAATCTTTGCGCTCCCTGCTGGTCGAGCACATGCACCCTCAGGGTATCAAGGAAATGGCGGCTACCCGGGCGCTGAGGATTGCCTATGCGATAGCCAGCCTGCTCGATACCTTCGTTACCGGTTCGGTTACTGATCGCCTCAAGGCCCTGCGCTCACTGCGCGATGAGGTCTTTCTTTCCGATAAAATCTTTTATCAGAAAAATACAGCCCGGGTACTGGCGCAGATCATGAAGGAACTGCTGCGCAGCGGGCACGATCCTCTTCTGCAACTAAAACTGGCTCACGATTTCAGAATGGTCTCCACAGGGTCGCCGCGCCTGGTCCGCAAAGAGCTGAAAAATTTCCATCTGCTGGAGATGCCTGAGGACTGGAATCAGTTTGCTTTCGACAACCACGTCCATGATGCCAGCACCAAAGGCAGAAAATCCCCGACTCATCTGATCATGGATGCCTGGATCAAAGGCATCAGACATCTGACGGTGGTCTACTACAATTTCATCAGCCCCAAGATCATCGAGGAACTTATCGAGGCAGCTTCGATACTTGATATTCATGTCCAGGTCGGTATCGAGATGTCCGCCCAGTTTAGAGACAAATATGTCCGCTTCATCTGGGAGTTACATGGCTTCAGAAGCAGCGCCGCCTTATTGAAGTTTCTCAACGAGAATGAGGTCGCTGAGCTGATGAACGAAGGCAAGGCCGTTTCACGTTATCAGCAGCGCTACGTATTTGATGCGCTCGAGGCTTTTAATGCTGACCACCGCAAACTGCTCAGCGAGGAATTGGGTTTTTCAATTGAAGCCTTGCAGGAACAGGATTTTCTTGATTTTGTCGGAGCCGGCCAGCCGTCGCTGCTGCATCTGGCCCGTTTTATTCGTCAGGCAATCTTTACCGGTGCCCAGCGTGAAATAAACCACCGCTTGCCGATGGAAGAAACACCAGCGCCTCAATCCAGGCATGAGACTCAGCGCTATCGTCAACGCCTCGACGCGTTTGACGTCGATACGATCATCACGCACTTTCTGCTGCCTTCACGTAATCCAGCGATTCACGATCCGTCGCGGCCTCAACTGACCGCTGATCTTCCCGAACTGCTGCGCTATGGCCCGAAAGAACTGTTGCAACGGCTGAACAGTCTGCATTCCAGTTCTGAATTCACTCTGAACCTGAGCAATCTCTCGATTCAGGATACCCTTGAACTGCTCTACAACTGCTCGGGTATGGTCAATAACATAGAGGCCTACAATCTCAAAGATGCCAGTCATGGTATGACGCATGGCATCTCTGGGGGAACGGTCTTAAGTGGCGAAGCGGTCTCCCTCAAAAGTCCCGGGCAGTTTTACACGTTGATCGGCGAACTGCAGCGGGCCCTCAATGAGGATAATGTCATTGGCCTTAAACGGGCTATCCGGACTATCATCTGGGACTTTGAAGAGGAACGTATTCATCTCAAGAGCGAGCTTGAGCTGCTGCCTGAGGATGATCCATTCAGGGAGAAGCTGGATGTACAGTACCAGCAAATGCTTGATCGCAAAAAAGACCTGCTCAATGTGCTGTTCAACCTGGAAAAATTCCATAACTTTTATAAACGACGAACCTTGGGATCGCGCATCGGTACGAGTTCGACCGGGCGAGCCGAGCTGCAGCACGGTATGGGCCTCGTTGTAATCGACACGCTGCCGTTACGCTCCCTGAGAATCGTGCAACAGGAAGTTGCCGCTAAAACACGCTCTCTGATCCCGGTCAGTGCCAGCCTGGCAAGACATGTACATATTCGTTACCTCGGAGACCTTGCATCCGCTGGTCGAGGCTTTTTGCCTCGGCTTGGCTTAAGACTTGGCATTGGTGAACAGAGACGTGAGGACTGGAGCCTGGAAGGTTTTACCGTCCACCCGGGTCGCCCGGGTAATGTGGCCACCCTGGGTGGAATAAGCAGTGGCCTCGAGAATAACATTCTGGAAGACGACCAGAAACCGTCTGAGCGCATAGCGCATCCCTGGACCTACCTGAATACGAACCTGAAGAACACCTTGAAGGTCTTGGCTGGCCTCGTTCCGGCTTTTTTGACTTTCTTTTTGACCAAAGACTGGTGGGTGCTCGCCTATTTCGGAGCCTTTATCTGGTTTGGCATAACAGGCTCGCGCAATATCATCCAGTCGGTTTTAGGCGGTGGGGGACTGAAGCGTTCGCCACTGCTGCCGTGGAACTCGCTGATAAGCTGGTCAAGGATTGCAGATTCGCTTTTCTATACTGGTTTTTCAGTGCCGTTGCTCGATTATCTGGTGAAAACCTTAGTGCTCGACCGCGGCCTAGGTATCACGACCGCAACAGACCCGGTGATGCTCTATGCGGTTATGGGAGTTGCAAACGGTCTCTATATCTGCAGCCACAACATCTTTCGCGGGCTGCCGCGCAGCGCCGCAGCCGGCAACCTGTTCCGCTCTATTCTGGCGATTCCGCTGGCTATCGTTATCAATGGCTTGCTTGCCGCCGTGCTGCAGGGGGCAGGCTATGCAGATGTTTACGGCGGCCTGCAGAAATGGGCGGCGATTATTTCAAAATTTTCTTCCGACTGTGTGGCGGCGGTCATTGAAGGACTTGCTGACAGGCAGGCCAATATTCAGGCCCGGCTGGGGGCCTATCGGGCCAAGATTGCCCAATTGTTCTCGGTGTTTTCCCGGCTCGATCTGCTGTTTCCGGAGGACGATATACTAGAAATTCTCCAGTCCCCGGAAATGGTGCTGAAAACACTCGATAGCGATGCCAAGGAACAAGAGACCCTGCTGATCGTCAATGCGCTGGATCTGATGTATTTCTGGATGTATAAGCCCCGGGCACGCAAAGCCCTGCAGATAATCGCTGCGGATATGGACCGGGAGCAGTGGCTGATCTTCTATCGATCGCAGCTCGTGCTGAAGCGGCACAAGGAGATCAGCCAGGTATTCGTCGATGGCCTGGTTGGCAAGAATTTCTCCAAGGCACTCTCTTTCTATCTGGATCGCTCGGAAGAATATTTGGGAGAACTTCAACAGCTTGGGGCGGGATTCAGGTTCACCTGAACAGATTATCGGGTCAATAAGAGATCCTGCCCATATCTGGAGTTGATCTCTTTTGCCAGTCTATCGGCAAAAGCAGCGACGTCTGTCTTTTCGTTATAAATTGATTCCAGTTCCTGAACCGAACCTGAAAAAAAACGGTCACCGAGTGCGTCATTGATCCATCTGGAAAAATCATGGCGCTGGATGTGATCGCAGATAACCGGTTCTGGCAGCGCTTTGATACCTACCAGCAGGTCCGCCAGGGTCAGGGCCTGTTCGCCGATCTTTTTCCCATTGTCGGTAAAGATAAAGGCTTGCGATTGAGATACCGGCCGTTCGAAATATTTGGTCCGGTGCCGAACATGCAGGGTGAGACGGGGAGCTACCGTAAACCGACGCGGCTTTTCGCCGGCCTCTTCGGTCGGCGGCAGCAGCGCAGCCTCTGTGGTTTCGAGATTTTGCAGTAAACCATACCAATTCGCCTGAATCAGCTCAGGGCCGGCAATCTGTTTCAGCACATCGACTTCTTTTCTATCAACGATACGGGTGGCGATGACCGCCTCAAACGATTGCAGCACCTCAGGAGGCAGTTGCGAGGGAAGGTAGGTTACCAGCAGATAGGACCCGAGTTCCGAGTCCAGAATTTTTTCGTTATAGGAGTGCTCCAGGAAGTAGTGACATTCATCGAGCACAATGCAGTGCGGATAACCTCTGTTTCTGCGGTAGCTGGCGGCCAAGGGAAGATTCTGCCTGATATAGGAAAATTTATCGGCCGGTTCCAGATGAGACAAATCCAGCACAAGATTAAGGCCCTGGTGCAGGATATTGATAAGGTCGTCCTCAGTCGGGAGATATTTCCCCCCGCCAAAAACCACCGTATTAGGCAAGGAGGTAAGACTGCCATAATCGCCTTCGGGATCGAATACCAGCAGGGTATAGTTCTGCAGTACCATCTGTTCGCAGAAAAGCCCGGCAAGCCACGATTTTCCGCTCTTTGTGTCACCGGCGATCAGGATATTGCGACCGCGGATGGATATCTCAACAGAGGCCTGCCCGGCAATCGATTCCAGCACCAGTTTACGGTGCTTCCTCAAGCCGGGCGGGAGACGGTTTTCCAGGGAGACCCCGGTGATGTATTCGGCAACGGCTTCAGGTCCCTCTCCGGCCAGAACGAAGTCGGCTTCAGCTTTGAGAAAGTGCGGAGCCCATTGGACAGCAATGCCGTATTCACAGCATCTCAACAGCTCATAATCGTTTTCTGCGTCTCCGATGCCAATCGCATTGTGAATCGAGGTCCCGAGAATATTGAGAATTTCGCGAAGACCGCTGGCCTTGCTGGTGGTTTGGGGCAGTACCATCATTTTATTTCGATTAAAGGAAATGACCAGCGGCAGTTCCAGTTCCCTGATAATCGACAAGACGGAGGACGCGTGTTCGGCATCGAGATCAACAAGGCATCGGCCTACAGTGAATTCGATGTTGCGATCACTTAATTTGCTGAGCAGGACGGGAAATGGCGGCGGAGCGAGGAGTCTGCGGTGACCGTTGGACAATAAGAGTACTGCCCCGTTTTCCGCCACTACGGCATCGACGAAGTCTAACTCGCCAGCGACGCGGCGCAACTCTCTCAGGATTCTGCCGGTGACAATTATCACCAGCAGGCCAGACTGGCGCGCTGCTTTTATCGAATCACGCACATCCGGATGAACGACACCATTAGTTGCGATGGTGCCGTCATAATCAAGAGCAATTGCCCGTAAAAGCATGTTGGTACCCACCTGAAGAAGAATGCCTTGTAAGACCTCCTTTTGATTACCACGAAATTGGGTTACTGAAAATTCTTTTAACAGCAAGTATTCTTATTCAATGGCTCAACTGACAAATTTCTGGCGCTGACAATGCGGAACAATTTAAAGACATACTGGTGATGTTGTGATAGATGCAATTCTTAAAAGAGGTCTATTCCGCTTTTATTCTGTTCTTAAAAAGTGTTGAATAAAGACCAGATAGCCACACATCATAAAGCCAGGCCTTAATAATGACCGGCCTGCTTACCGGCAACCGGCACGGCTTTTTCGACGAATAATTCAAACAACCTCGACAGAGGCGGGAGCGCTATGCTGAGCAAACACGTAATTGAGGTGGATTTTAAGGAAGAATTCAGTATCTGTCCGACCTGTGGATACCGCGACGGCTTTCATTCGGTCTTCCGCAGCGAAAAATCAGAGGTCAAATGGCTGTTGATCTGTCCGGCCTGTCATGACACGTTTGATATCGGTCTCAGCGTAGATATCACTGTCAAAGATCGTTAGTGTGCTTATACTCTCCAGTATAAAGAAGAACTGAGGTGGGAGATAGCATGCCATATGACGCAGTGATAATAGGTGCTGGTGTGGCAGGTCTGGCCTGTGCCAGGGTGCTTGCTGAACATCAGCTTTCCTGCACCATACTCGAGCGCTCAACACGTCCTGGGGGTAGGATAAAGAGTGACCTGGTGGGTGGTTTCAGGCTCGACCACGGTTTTCAGGTGCTGCAGACTGGCTATCCCGGGCTGAGCACCTATCTTGATCTGGATGCTTTGAAACTCCATCGCTTTCCGGCTGGTATCATAGTCCGCTGCCAGCAGCGCTTTCAGGTCATTGCCGACCCGCGGCATCACCCCCGGCATCTGCTGAGCACTGCCGTTTCGCCGGTCGGCACCCTGGGGGATCGCCTCCGTTTGTCAAAGCTTGCAGTACGAATCTGCCGCCGGCCGATGGAAGATATCTTCGATGAACCTGAGGAAAAGGCGATCGATTTTTTACGAGGGCAGGGCTTTTCCGAGCGTTTTATAACCAGCTTTTTCACGCCCTTTCTGGCTGGGGCCTGTCTTGACAGGACCATGACCGTAACGAGCCGGGTGCTGAAGTATCTGATCCGCCTGTTTGCCTCGGGTGATGCAGCGCTGCCCGAGAACGGCATGCAGGCAGTTCCGCACCAGTTGGCGGCAAAACTTGCTCCCGATACGATTCAGTACGGCAAGGAGGTTGCTGAGTTGAAAAACGGTGCAATTGTGCTCACCGGCGGTGAGGTGATCGAGGCCCCGCTGGTTATTGTTGCAACCCAGCAGCCTGCCGTCGAGGAACTGGTGAAAATCGATGGCCAAAAGCGCTCAGTCGGCGAAACCTGCCTCTACTTCGGCACCCAGTGGAAGCCACCGTTTAGAGAGCCGTTTCTCGTGCTTAACGGCGAGGGGGACGGGCCGATCAATAATGTCGCTTTTCCAAGTATGGTCGCGCCCTCCTATGCGCCGGACGGTAAAACACTGATTGCAGTCGTCGTGCTGGAAGAAGACTATCTGGCCCGGGAGGATCTCGAAGACCTGGTGAGAGAGCAGTGCCAGCAGTGGTTTGGGCGGGCCGTTAAAGAGTGGCAGCATCTGAAGACCTATCGCATCGAGCAGGCGCTGCCCGACCAGTCCCCGCCAACCTTGAGTCCTTACCGGAGCCCGGAACCTTTCTCTCCGGGGCTGCATATATGCGGTGAAGCGCAGGGATTGCCCGGGTTGGGCTGGGCGCTGATGTCCGGAGTCGCCACCGGTCGCAATGTATCTGAGATTCTCTTAAAAAACCGTGCCTGAGACCAGAGAGGCTGCGGCACGGGACAACGTAAAACAACGCAGATGGCAACAGAGACAAAAAATGACCAGGCAATGCGCGAGCGTATAATCGCGCTTCTCGAAAGTCAGCCGCTGGCCGTGCTTGCGACCCAGCGGGATGGTCAGCCCTATTCGAGCCTTATGGCTTTTGCTTATTTGGATGATCTCAGCGAATTTGTGGTGGCCACCTCCAATTCCACTCGAAAACATCAGAATATTAGCGAAGATGCCAGGGTATCGCTGCTGGTGGATAACCGCTCCAACTCTGAAGAGGACTTTCATGCGGCGGCCGCGCTGACCATTTTAGGCGTCGCGCGCCCTGTAGAAGATCACCAGCGAGACAAATACGAGCAACTCTATCTGAAGAGGCATCCTGCCCTGGAGAAGTTTATTTCTGGCCCCAGTGTTACCATTTTCAGAATCGAGATACACCACTACCTGCTTGTATCGCGCTTCCAGAACGTCATCGAATACCATATCAAAGATGAAGTTGATCTATTTTCCTGAAGATTTACCGGGCGTCGATGCACGTGTTGTCGGCGGCAAGGCACTGGCACTCTTCAGGCTCTGCAGCGCCGGTTTGCCGGTTCCCAGGCCCATGTGCATCTCCACGTCTGCTTATGACCTGTTTGTGGATGCCAATAATCTGAGGGAAAAAATATTACTCGAGCTCTATCGGAAAGACCTCAAGGACATGCGCTGGGAGGAGATCTGGGACGCCAGCCTCTCCATCCAGAACCTGTTCATAAAGGCAAACATGCCCGCTCAAATCCGGACGAATCTCCAAGAAGTTTTGCACGACAGTTTCTCCAGGCACGATCGCACGTTTTTTGTGGTCAGGTCGTCCGCCCCCGAAGAGGATGGCATGGGAGGCTCATTTGCCGGGCTGCATGAATCGTATGTCAATGTTACTGGAATCGAGGAACTGCTCAAAAGCATTAAAAAAGTATGGGCCTCGCTCTGGTCAGACAGGGCAATTCTCTACCGCCAGGAACTTGGCCTCGAGGTCAGAAACAGTAACATGGCAGTGGTCATTCAACCATTTATCGAAGGGACCGCTTCCGGCGTCATGTTTACCAGGAGTCCGCTCGAGCAGGGGCAGATGATAATCGAAGCGGTGCATGGCCTTAATCAGGGGCTGGTTGACGGAGCAGTAGAGCCGGATCGCTGGCTTGTCAGCCGTGCAGATGGCACGATCATAAGCCATCAAAGCCCGCAGAACCGCACTAGTCGATTTGATGCGTCAGTTCGCGGCGGCGTTCACAGCGTCGAGCTCGACGATTCCAAACGCAAGGTTTCGCCGCTTTCTGAAAATCAGGTAAACGAACTCGTTGCTCTTGGTCTAGAGGTTGAGAATTATTTCAACAGCGCCCGGGATATCGAGTGGACCATAGCCAAGAGCAGTGTCTACCTGCTTCAATCCAGGCCGATAACGGCGCAAAGCGGTGCGGACGCAAGCGACAAGCGGGCCTGGTATCTGAGCCTGACGCGCAGCTATGACAACCTGCTAAAACTCTGGGACAGCATAGCAAACGAACTGCTTCCGGAGATGGATGAAGATGCGGCTCGTCTTGCGGCGCAGCAACTCGATGAACTGAGCGATATTGAGCTGGCCGCTGAACTGGAGCAGCGGAGTGCGCTCAATGAAAAATGGAGCGCGGTATACTGGCGGGACTTTATCCCGTTTGCGCACGGGGTGCGTCTGTTTGGAGAAATTTACAACGATGTTATCGAACCGGATGATCCGTTCGAGTTTGTCACGCTGCTCACCGGTCAGAACATGCTCAGTGTCGAGCGCAACGAATTGTTTTTGCGCTGCGCCCAAATGATCCAGGCCGATGCAGCACTGATGAAAATGGTACGGGCTGGAAAACTGGAAAGTACCGCCAATGCAGAGTTTCGAGACAGCATCGCTCGCTTGAAATCATATTTTTCGGTTGATTATCTGGGGACCGGCGAACAAAACGCGGTCAATGATATAATCTGCGCAATGATTCTGCAGTATACGCAGCTCGGCGGAGAATTCAGGATGTCGACAGGACAGGGCAGGGCAGAACGCGAGCGACTCGAAGCAGCATTTATCGATAAAGGGGCGGCAAGGCTGCCCGTCGATCCACATCGGCTTCTGCAGCTGGCCAGGGAAAGCTATCGTCTGCGTGATGACGATAACATCCACATCGGCCGAATCGGCAAAGAACTTGAACGGGCGACTGAACATGCCAGGGCCCGATGCAGGGCAGCGGGCGATACACCCCTGGCCGATCTCAGGAGTGCACTGCGAGGCGAACCGATAGAAGACAAAGGTTCGACCGGGCAGGCCGCTGAAGCCAGCTCTGCTGAATTGTCTGCTCCTGAGCGCGTAAAAGCCAGACAGCTTCTCGGACAGCCGGCCAGTATGGGAATTGCGCAGGGGGTTGCCAGAGTCGTATACCGATCTGGTGATCTAGCCAAGTTCCAGCAAGGGGAGGTGCTGGTGATCGACTCGATCGATCCTACCATGACAGTTTTTGCACCGCTGGCCGCAGGCATTATCGAAAGACGTGGCGGAATGCTAATTCACGGGGCAATTATCGCCAGGGAGTACGGTATTCCCTGTATCACCGGCGTTGTTGACGCGACCAACTATATCAAGACGGGTGATCTGCTTACCGTGGACGGTTACCTCGGTATCTGCACCATTCGCCGGAGAAAGGGTGAGGCGTAGCTGTTTCGGATAAGATGGCCCGTCTCCTAAAAGTTGTGGATCAGGCGCCGGGAGTTTTTAGGAGCTTATCGACCGAACGGTTGGCCCAGATCATGTAAAGAGCATCGGAGAGGGCGAGGCTGGGGCCGTATTTGTCGTCGGACGGGCGGGGGTACCCACGAATAGATTCGGTATGGAAATTCTCAAAGCCCGGCTGATTGAGAAAGTAGCTCAATACATGGCCCTGCCGTTCGAAGGGGTGTAGTTCCGACCATGGGTCAATCTGTTTTCCGGGAAACCATCGCTCGGAAACGGTTGTCGCACATACCCCTCCGGGCCTGAGTATGCGGGCGAGCTCGGCCATGACTTCCCGGGGTTTGATTAGATATTCCATGGATACGGTGCACACTACCGCATCAAAGCTCTGGTCCTCGTAGGGAAGTTCGGGCTCCATGTTGAGGTCCTGCACCAGATATCTGCTCAGGCTGCCGTTGCTCTTGAGTTCCTGCTCGTTGAGCCCGACCGCCTCGATGATGCAGGAGGACAGAGAATCCGGCAGGTGAGACTCCCAGCTTCCCATAAGATCCAATACCGTTGACCCCGGCTTCAGCAGTCGTTCATGGAAGGCTCGAACGTGGCTGCGTGCGGTCTCGTCGAGATGGTGCACCAGTCTCGGCTTTTGATAAAACAAAGCATCAGCGCTGGTGTCTGCCCTGGTGAACGGATAGTTTGCCTTGTCATAGAAATCTGCCACCGAAACAGGAACCTGCATGCCGGGACCATTGGCAGTCATGACCTCTGCTATATCCTGCAGTGCTCCACCCCGTTGCGCTCCAATTGCTCTGGTATCAAACAGTGTTGCTTTGAGCTCCAGCTGAACACCGCAGAGGGGATGGTTCATATCCGCCACCACTTCAGTGTCATTGACCTCAAGCAGGCGCATCGGTGTTAAGCTTTCCGGAAAGCTGTTCAGGGGTTTCCAGGCAATACCCTGCGGGTAAAACCTGCCTGCCACCAGTTTGATTGTTTCGCCGAGTCGATCAGAATCGATCAGAGATTTGGCGAAGGTTTTGACTTTCTTGTCGGAATAGCCCGGAACCAGAACGCCCGGTTCAAAAGTCTCTTTGTATGTCTGTCCCGCAGGGATCTGCACGAGTTCGCAGGCAAATTTTCCCGGAAAAACATCTCTCCAGAAATCGACCTTATCCAGGAAATAGATATCTCGATGCTGTCCATACTGGCTCTGCCAATCAAGTGAGAACTCCACCGCCGCCATTGTTCGTGCATCCATTGTTGTCATCTGATCAAGGATTTGTAATTGTTAATCAGAAAAAACCGGGAGTATGTGCGCGAGGGCTGCTTCATGAGAAGGCGCCTGTCCAGTTGCTGGCAGGGCTAGGACGCAGCACAGAAGGGCAATGCACAGTAGTTCAGGCGACACCTTTGATTGTCTGGATAAGCTCCTCGAGCGAACTGAGTTCAGCTAACTGCTCCCTGCTCAGAATTATCTCTATGGAGTCGGTTTCTTTCATCACCACCGGATATTCTTCCCTACGGTCATAGCGCCTTTCAAACTCATCGCGATGGAGAAAATCCATTGTAACGGGGCTGGATTCTCGAAAGGATTTCCAGACCGGGTCCTCTTTAAACGTGCCGTGCGTCAGGCTGCACAGAAAACAGTCATAAGTTTGCGGGCTGAACAGCTTATGGCCTATATCCTTGACCGTGTTGAGCATGCCGCTGTCGGCATTGTAAACAAAGATTAATTTCATGGTGCACTCCTCGTTATGAGAACCTGAGCTCTGCAGACCTATCTACTGCAGACAATAAGATTTATGGGGATAAGGTCCAGTGAGCAACAATAATGGTGGGCTCGTTCAGGCATACCTGAGCGAGGCTGAGCAGGCATCTGGTTCCTTTGGTGTCTTTGGGTGCAGGCCAACCCGGGAAGCAAGGGATTATCTGGATGTGCTTGCCCCGGTTTACTTTTTAGATGTAAGGCCAGTGCTGCTGAACCGTTCATAGACATTCTGCACAACGTCCGGGGAGAGCGTAAAACGTTTGGCTGTCAGCTCGATTGCTTCTTCGAGCCCTGGGCCGTTTTTCATTTGTGACTGAATATCAAAAAACAAAACCTTGTCACGGATCGTCTGGATCGAACCGGAAATTGACCGGGGGGCAATCCCCAGGGCAGTGCCGAGCGCGTGCTGGATTTCACCTCGATCGTCGGGCAGTTTCAACAGCGAGTCGGCAACCATGGAAAGGTAATCCTGTACCCAGGTCGGGTAGGCCAGGAGCTGGCCGGTTTTCCTCTGCCAGTTGGAACAGAAATCTATCGCATGCCAGGCCCAGATGGGATCGTTGGTCTCCTCATATTCGTCCTGAAATGAGGTAAGGATAATCTGGTGGGTATCGGTACTTGCAGCCATTGATGGCTCCTGTGTATGTAAATAGCGAAATGGAATGAGGTGAAATCGGGTTATGGCAACTCCACCCGGGTCACGGTATCGGGCTCCAGCTCAGCAAGGCGGCCGATATTAGCACAAATGCGGATCGATGTCCAATCGCAAATCGGTAAACAGAGGTGAGAAAAAGTGGAGAAGTCCGTTATCGTAAATAAAATAACGTGTTAAAGTGGCCGAATTACTGGAGATGGAGGCGCTTACCAGACAAAGCCTTGCCTCAGATGTTTTTCAGGCAGATAGAAAGGTGCTGAAAAATTGCTCAGTCAATGATGAAGTTGCGCTGCAGCAGCAGGTCTTCAACTAGGTTGAGCGGTTGTGGCTCTTTGTAAGCCTTGCAGATAACGAAATGGCCTAAAGCGCTGTTGGTTCGCCTGGTCTGCAGTGTGCCTGACGGCAGCATCAGGTCGTTTGGGATCCGCTTGTCAACTTTCTGGATCGCAATTTCACCTTCGATCGGCAGCCCCTTCGGAGGTCTGTTGTGTCCCCAAGAGTACTCATCCATTTTGCCCCTCCCAGAAGTCTCATTTCCAGTCACTATATTTTAATTGTTCCTCAGTGGAGGGAAGAAGTAAATAGGTATAAATACCCATATAATCGCTACATAGTAGTACTTGACAAGAAGTATATATTGAAATTACACCCCTTATTTTCTTTTGCCGAGAACAAAAAAAAATGGAAAATTCAAATAAAAAAATAACCCTAACTTGCTGATGTATCGTTTTTATATGGTTTAGCATCAATGCCGACTAAAAAGCAAGGATAAGGCCAATTTGAAAATGCAAGAAATGATTTCAGGAGGGCGCCACACAAGCATTTCACGAGTCGTTGCTTCGCTCGAGTGAAATATCTGGAATTTCCAGTTCAATAAGGCCCATTAGAACGCATAAATGGGCAGCTGGTCGAATGAGCAACGAGATAAGAAAGAGAGCTGAGAAGAGGCGCACCCTGCAAATATGCTGGTGCCTCGGGCGAGACTCGAACTCGCACGGGCGCAAGGCCCAAGGGATTTTAAGTCCCTGGTGTCTACCAGTTCCACCACCGAGGCATGGTGCATTTCTTTAACACAGCAGCTTTTATAATGTCAATCGGCAAGCGGGAACAGCTCAGTAAAGCGTGCTGCTCTCGACAATTGCACACATATCCCGCACGGCCTGGTCGAGTCCGCTGAAAACCGATCGGCTGATAATCGCGTGGCCGATGGAGAGCTCTTCGACGGGGTCGAGGGCGGCAATGGGGCCGGTGTTGTGATAATTAAGGCCATGCCCCGCATTGACGCGCAAGCCGAGCAGGTAAGCTTCTTCGGCGGCCTGGCTGAGCAGATCGAATTCTTCCAGCTGCCGGATCTCGTCTTCAGCGTCCGCGTAGGTGCCGGTGTGGAGTTCCACAAAGGTTGCGCCCACTTCGTCAGCGGCCCTGATCTGGGCCCTGTCGGGGTCGATAAAAAGAGAAACCGGGATACCGGCCTTGTCCATCTTGCTGATGGTTCTGGCTAATTTCTTTTTTTGAGAAACGACATCGAGGCCGCCTTCGGTGGTGAGCTCTTTACGTTTTTCGGGAACGAGGGTGACCATGTCCGGTTTCAGCTCGAGGGCAAAATCAATTATCGATTTGGCCGCGCCCATCTCCAGGTTCAGTTTGGTTTTGACCGTCTCCTTCAGGAGTCTGACATCACGGTCCTGAATATGGCGGCGGTCTTCACGAAGATGAACGACGATGCCCTGGGCCCCGGCCATTTCGCAGATGGCGGCTGCGGTGACCGGGTCCGGCTCGCGGATGCCCCGGGCCTGGCGGATGGTGGCAACGTGGTCTACATTGACGGCAAGATGTGGCATGATCGAACTCCTTCTCAAGTTATATTCGGTTAGCAGTTCCTGCTCTTTTTCGTACATCGTTGTTGCAGCCTGCTCAGAGCCTTCATGGTCAAAACCCAGTAGATGCAGAAGACCGTGAGCGATTAACCAGTCCAGGCGCTGCTGCAGCGAGAGATCATAGAGCTTTGCCTCGGCGGCCGCGGTGTCCAGAGAGACTACAATGTCGCCAAGCTCTCGTTCAAAAAGCGATTGCACAGCTGGATCGTCGCTGCCAGCGAAGGCAAAACTCAGAACGTTCGTCGTTTTGGGCTGATTGCGATAGCGGCCGTTGAATTCAGCCATTTCCTCGTCGGTGGTGAGCACCAGGCTGAGCTGAGTTTCGGCGACCCCCATGCGGTTCATGAAACAGAGGGCGGCGCGCCGGCAGCGGCTCGCGGTGGCTGTGCTGAGCTGCGCATGGTGGTTGATCAGATTAAGCGGCATAACAGCTTCAATATAAAATTTAAAAATAACATCAAATAAGCTAATTAATTTTCTGTATTTTGGTTGTTTTTACCGTTTGTTTCGTAGGCGTGAATGATTTTCTGGACAAGCGGGTGCCTGACCACATCGGCTTTGGTGAAATGGCAGAAACCGATCCCGATGATATCGTGTAGCAGTGACTCGGCCTGAATCAGTCCTGATTTCTGTTGTACCGGCAGATCGACCTGGGTGATGTCGCCGGTAATCACTGCCCGGGAATCGAAGCCAATACGGGTCAGAAACATTTTCATCTGTTCCCGGGTGGTATTCTGGGCCTCGTCCAGGATAATAAAAGCATTGGACAGCGTTCTGCCGCGCATAAAGGCCAGAGGTGCGATCTCGATGGTGCCCTGGTCGATCAGGTCATAGGCTTTTTCCGGTCCCACCATATCTATCAGGGCATCGTTTAGCGGGCGCAGGTAGGGGTCCACCTTCTTGGCCAGATCCCCGGGAAGAAAACCAAGTTTTTCACCGGCTTCGACGGCCGGCCGGGTAAGGATGATATGGCGCACTTTTTCACTGGCCAAGGCGGAGACCGCCATGGCCACAGCCAGGTAGGTTTTGCCGGTGCCCGCCGGGCCAATGCCGAAAACGATATCGTTTTCTCTGATGGCGTCGATATAGATTTTCTGGTTTGGGGTTTTGGGGGAGATAACCCGGTTTCTGGTGGTCACGTAGACCTTGTCCAGAAAAATCCGATCGAGCCGCGCTTTACCGTTGGCCTGAAGGATCTTCAAGCCAAAGGCAAAGTCGGACGAGTAGACCGGATAACCGGTGGTGATAAGATCGTAGAGCTGATTGAGCAGATTGGCAGCGATTATGACATCGTGCTGGGAACCGGTGATTTTCGCTCTGGTTCCGCGAACATGGATTTTGACTCCCGCCCCGTTCTCCAATATCTGGAGGTTTTTGTTTAGATCGCCATAAAGGGTTGAGGCCAATTCATTGTCATCGAATTGCAGTTCCCTCGATTCGGGGTGTCCGGTCATGTATTATCTATGTACCTCGCGTCGTCTGTCGGCGTTATTTACCGCTCAGTTCTCTGTTAATTGCGTCCTGAAAACCCTGCATGGATCGATTTTTAAGCTTCTTGCCGTTGATGAATATGGTGGGTGTTCCGGTAACGCCCGCCTGTTGGGCATCGCTTAGATCCTTGGCAATCTGCTGTTTGACCTCGGCGGAGTTCATATCGCTGTTGAATCTGGCCATATCCAGACCAAGTTTGACTGCGATATTGGTGATCAGTTCGTTGCTCAGTTTTTCAGCTTTAAACAATTCATCATGAAATTCCCAGAACTTGTCTTGTTTGGCCGCGGCCAGGGCTGCACGGGCAGTGGGATCGGCGAACTGATGAAAGCGCAGCGGCATGTTTTTGAACACGAGCTTGACGGTTTCAGGATTTTTTTCGAGCACCTGCTCGAGAAGCGGCGCAACTTTGCCGCAATAGGGTCATTCGAAATCGCTGAATACCGCAATGGTAACCGGCGCATCGGGATTGCCCTTAAGGGGTGAGCCGGCAATGTCGATCTCGGCAACAAAATCGATAGCGAAAGAGCTCAGCGTTTTGTTGTCAGCGTCGATAAGCAGCAGATTTTCTCCCCGGGCGTCGCTTTCGATTGCGGTAACACCGGGCGCGACCTCAACACTGCCCTTGAGCTGGCCGTTGGGCTCATAGATCAGGATCCGGTTGTTGTCGGTGAGAACAAAGATCCGGGCGCCGTCAACTGACTGCACGATGTCGGCCGGAGCATAGGGAAGCTGCCATTGACCGGTTTGTTCGATAAGCAGCTCCGGGCCAGAGCCGGTCTGTGCGACCGCAAGCGGCGCTGCAACTGCACATAGAGCGGCCGAAAATACGAACCGTCTTAATAAAGGTGTCTGCATACCTGCCTCTATGGGAGAAACTGATTGATAAATGGATAATTACGCCTATCCGGCTTCATGTTAACCGCAAAAATAGCCATTATATCTTTCTTTTACAAGCTAAGAAAAACCTGGGGCTCTCCAATAAATAGATGGAACATCTACTAAAATGATGGTATCTTACAAAGTTTTTGGCGTTATTGGAGTTCGTTAATCCAGATACCTCGTCAGGCAGCGTATCTTGACTGCCTGCCTATGAGTACTAGATTAGGTATGGTTCGAAGAATCCATATCGCCTGATGTGCGAGAGTGGCGGAATTGGTAGACGCGCTGGTCTTAGGAACCAGTATCTTCGATGTGTGGGTTCGAGTCCCTCCTCTCGCACCAGGAAAAATAATTGACTGACGAAGCGCGGCTTCACCATTAAAATATCGACACAAATCGTGTTAAACCTGCCACCGCGGCACTGTTTTTTAATCAGAGGATGAAGGCAAATGGATGTTAAAGTTGAAGAATTGAGTGGATTGACCAGAAAAGTAACGATTACCCTCCCGGCTGAAGATGTGCAGGCCAAGGTTCAAGAGGCCTACGCCAAGATTCAGAAAGAATCCAAGATGAAAGGTTTCAGAAGAGGCAAGGTGCCCCGTTCGGTGATCGTTAAAAGCTATAAGCCTCAGGTGGAAGCGGAAGTTGGCGAGCAGCTTGTGCAGGACAGCTATTTCGATATTATCGAAAAGCAGGATTTCGATCCGGTGGTCCATCCCGAAATATCCGAGCCGGCTTTCAACGAAGACGGCACCTTCACCTATGTTGCAAAAGTCGATGTCAGACCCGAATTTGAACTGGGGCAGTATAAGGGAGTCGAAGTCGAAGAGGTCGACACCAGTGTCGATGAAGCTGCCGTTGACTTCGAACTGAAACGAATCCAGCGGGAGATGGCTGCGCTGAAAAGCGTCGATGAGCGTCCGGCGGCGATGGATGATGTGGTCGTGGTTGATTATCAGGGGTTCCATAAAGGCAACCCGATGAAGCATGTCAAGAACGAAGATTTTACCATTGAGGTTGGTTCGGGCCAGATGGACCCGGAGTTCGAAGCCAAACTAATTGGCATGAAGCAGGGTGATGAAGCGACCCATGAAATGAGCTTCCCGAAAAAGCACCCCAACCCGATTCTGGCCGGTAAAACAGTTGAGTTCAGGATTAAGGTAAAAGAGATCAAAGAGCGGATCATGGCCGATCTCGACGACGAATTCGCCAGAGATGTCAACGAGAAGTTCGAAACGCTCGACGATCTCAAACAGATGATCCGTGAGCGGCTGGAAAAAGATAAAGAAAGCGCCGCCGCCGGTGAGCTCAATGACCGGATCATGAAAAAACTGCTCGAAGCCCATCAGTTCGACGTACCCGAACGGCTGGTCCGTTTCGAGGTCGAACAGATGATTAAGCAGACCGAGGAGCAGCTCGAGAAAAGCGGCATGAATCTCGAAGCGGCAGGTATGAGCCGTGAAGAGCTTGCCAAAAACAACGAACCGGTCGCGATCCAACGGGTTACCGGAGATTTTATCCTGAAAAAGATTGCCGAGGTCGAGGAGATCAAGGTCAACGACGAAGATCTCGAGCGGACTTTCAAGCGTATCGGTGATCAATACAGCATGCCGGTAGACAAGGTAAAAGAGTTCTTCCAGAACCGCGACGATTTGCTGCCCCTGATGAACGAAGTGCTCAACGAGAAGATCCTCAACTTCCTCAAGCAAGAGGCGGTTTTCGTAAAAGCATCTCCGCTTGCCGAAGAATCGGTAGCAGCAGCCGGCGAGCAGCAGAATCCTGAGAACACCGACGAGCCGGGCGAAGAATAAGCTGGTACTGCGGGCAGATCAATCTTTTCTGGGCCGGCGGGGGATGGAAAACCACCTGGCCGTTGGTTGATTATTTCTGTTTCGGTTTTACCTTTTGTCTCAAAAGTTACCAATTAATTCGACTGCGGAGGCTTGTGCCTGCTGCAGTCGAGCTATTTAGAGGGATTGTTATGAACCTGGTGCCAATGGTTGTCGAGCAGAGTCCTCGGGGAGAGCGGGCATACGATATTTTTTCGCGTCTGCTGAAAGAGCGTATCATCTTTCTCGGGACCGCGGTTAACGACGATATCGCGAATCTGGTTATTGCCCAGTTGCTTTTTCTGGAAGCGGAAGACCCAGACAAGGATATCACTTTCTATATTAATTCTCCCGGCGGCACGGTGACTTCGGGCATGGCGATTTATGACACCATGCAGTTCGTCAAATGCGATATCGCCACGCTGTGCATGGGGCAGGCCGCTTCGATGGGGGCGCTGCTGCTGGCCGCCGGAGCGGAGGGCAAGCGCTATGCGCTACCCAATTCGCGGATCATGATTCATCAGCCGATGGGCGGCTTCCAGGGCCAGGCCACCGACATCGACATTCACGCCAGGGAGATCTTGAGAATACGCGAGGATCTCAACAAAATCCTGGCAAAGCACACCGGGCGTACGATCAAAAAGATTGCCACCGATACCGAACGCGATAACTTTATGAGTGCTTCCGAGGCCAAAAAATATGGTATAATTGATAAAGTGCTCGTTAAACGTTCACAGCCGGGTGAGGATAAAGACGCATGAGTGATTTCGACCCCAAAGAACCTGACTGCAAATGTTCATTCTGTGGCAAAAACCAGGATGAAGTCGAAAAGCTGATCGCCGGTCCCGATGTCTACATTTGTGACGAGTGCATCGAGCTGTGCAATGAGATCGTGCTCGAAGAAGACGACGCCGACCAAATCGATGGTGACGGTCTTTTTCAGACGGCCACGCTGAAACCCAAAGAGATCAACAACCACCTCGACCAGTACGTGATTGCCCAGGAGCGGGCCAAGAAGATTCTGTCCGTGGCGGTGCACAATCACTACAAGCGTATTGATGCCCCCGAAGATGACGATGATGTCGAACTGCAGAAGTCCAATATTATCCTGATCGGGCCGACCGGATCGGGGAAGACCCTGATGGCCCAGACGCTGGCCAAAGTGCTGCAGGTGCCGTTTTGTATTGCCGATGCCACCACGCTTACCGAGGCGGGTTATGTCGGTGAGGATGTCGAAAATATCCTTGTCAGTCTGCTGCAGGCGGCCGATTACGACATTGAAAAGGCCGAACGGGGCATCATCTACATCGATGAAATCGACAAGATCGCCCGCAAGTCCGACAGTCCGTCTCTGACCCGGGATGTTTCCGGCGAGGGCGTGCAGCAGGCGCTTCTGAAAATCATCGAGGGCACGGTTGCCTCGATTCCGCCAAAAGGCGGCAGAAAACACCCCCAGCAGGAACTGATCAAAATTGATACGACCAATATCCTGTTCATTGTGGGCGGCGCGTTTGTCGGCCTGGATTCGGTTATTAAACGGCGCTCCGGTACAAAATCGATCGGACTCACCGCAGAGATTGTCAGCGACACCAAACGAGAAATCGGCGAGATCCTGGCCACGGTTCAGCCGGAAGATCTGCTTAAATTCGGTCTGATTCCTGAACTTGTCGGCCGTCTGCCGGTGATTGCCACCATGGTCGAGCTGGTCGAAGCCGATCTGGTGCGCATTTTGAAGGAGCCTAGAAACGCACTGACCAAGCAGTATCAGAAACTTTTTGAGTTTGAAAACATTCAGCTGCGTTTTACCGAAGGAGCACTGACCGCAGTGGCCAAAAAAGCGCTCAAGCGAAAGTCAGGCGCCCGGGGACTGCGCTCGGTGCTCGAAGAGGCGATGCTCGATGTGATGTATGATCTGCCGTCCAAACAGGATGTGCAGGAATGTGTTATCAGCGAACAGGTGATCACCAACGGTGACTATCCTGTTATTTTATACCAGAAGTCCACAGATGATGAGCGCAAGAGCGCCTGATCATATTTATAGAGACGTACTATGACAAATTTTGTATCCGACACGAGGCTTTATCCGTTAATGCCGCTGCGAGACATCGTTGTTTTTCCGCATATGGTGGCACCACTGGTTGTCGGGAGAAAGCAGTCCATCCAGGCCCTCGAGGACGCGATGGAAAAGCGCACCGAGATTTTTCTGGTCACCCAGATCAATGCCGCCGAGGATGAACCGGGACCTGACGGGATCCACCGGGTCGGTACACTGGCCAATGTGATGCAGCTGCTCAGGCTGCCCGACGGCACGATCAAGGCACTGGTGGAAGGCAAGAGAAGGGCGCAGATCGTCTCTTTTGTACCCCATGATCGGTTCCTGCAGGCGGAGTTGCGCGAATTTGTCGAAGAAGACACGATATCAAGAGAAGTGGTGGCCTACGAGCGGGAGCTGCGTAAATACTTCGAGCAGTACTCCAGCATCAACAACAAAATTGCCAAAGAGGTGGTCAAGTCTATCCACAACATCGACAACCCGCGCAAGCTCGTCGATGTGATTTGTGCCCACCTGCCGCTCAAAGCCGAAGAAAAACAGGAAATTCTCGAATATGTGAGCCTTGACGAACGCATCGAAAAGATCCTCGAAACGCTGATCAGGGAAATCGAGCTCTCCGAGTTGGAACGGGAGATCAATGCCCGGGTCAAGGCACGGATGAGCAAGACGCAGCGCAATTATTACCTGGGCGAAAAGGTAAAAGAGATCCAGAGCGAGATGGATCAGGGAGAAGACGGCCTCGATGATATCGCCGAGATAGAAGAGGCGATCACCAAGAAGAAGCTGCCCAAGCTGGCCCGGGAAAAGGTGACCAAAGAGCTCAAAAAGCTCAAGGCAATGCCTGCGATGTCGGCGGAAACTACGGTGGTGCGCAACTATATCGACTGTATTTTGAGTCTGCCTTGGAAAAAGAAGAGCAAGAGTGTCATTGACATCAACAAGGCGGAGACCATCCTGGAAGAAGACCACTACGGTCTGCAGAAACCCAAGGAACGTATCCTCGAATATCTGGCGGTGCAGGCCCAGGTCAAAAAAATCAAAGGACCGATTCTCTGCCTAGTCGGACCTCCCGGGGTGGGCAAGACTTCCATCTGCCGTTCGGTCGCCAGGGCGTTGAACCGCAAATTCGTCCGCCTCTCGCTCGGCGGGGTGCGTGATGAAGCCGAGATTCGCGGCCACCGCAGAACCTACATAGGCGCGCTGCCCGGCAAAATCATCCAGTCCATGCAGCGGGCCGAGGTCTCCAACCCGGTCTTTTGCCTCGATGAAGTCGACAAGATGTCCATGGATTTTCGGGGCGACCCGTCCTCGGCACTTCTTGAAGTGCTCGATCCGGAGCAGAATGTCGCTTTCAACGACCACTACCTCGATCTTGATTATGACCTTTCCGAAGTATTTTTCATCACCACCGCCAACAACCTGCATGGTATCCCGGTGCCGCTGCAGGATCGTATGGAGATCATTCAGATCAGCGGCTACACCGAAGAGGAAAAATTAAAAATTGCCGAAGGCTACCTGATCCCGAAACAGATTGAAGAAAACGGATTCGAGATCGGCGATATCTCATTGACTGATGGTGCTATTCTTGAAATAGTCAGAAGGTATACGAAAGAGGCTGGAGTCCGCGATCTGGAACGCAATATCGCCTCCGTCTGCCGCAAAGTTGCCCGGGACCGCCTGAAAAAAGGTCTGAAAGGCAAAAAGTATCGGCTCAGTGCCCAGTCGGTTAACAAATATCTCGGAACACCGAAATATCGCTATGGCCTGGCTGAAGAACAGGAGCGCATCGGCCTGACAACCGGATTGGCCTGGACTGAATTCGGCGGTGACCTGCTGCAGATCGAAACCACTTTGATGCCGGGTTCTGGAAAATTGATCATTACCGGTAAACTCGGAGATGTGATGCAGGAAAGTGCCCAGGCTGCATTGAGCTATGTGCGTTCCCGAGCCGAGCGTCTTGGCCTGGAACCTGATTTTTATCAGAAACTCGATATCCATGTTCACGTGCCTGAGGGTGCTATTCCCAAGGACGGCCCGTCGGCAGGAATAACGATTGCTACCTCGATTGCCTCGGCCCTGATCAAGAAGCCGGTCAGGCATCAACTGGCCATGACCGGTGAGATAACGCTGCGGGGCAGGGTGCTGCCGATTGGCGGGCTCACCGAAAAACTGCTGGCCGCCAAACGGGGCAACGTCAGCGATGTCCTGGTTCCCAAGGACAACGAGCGCAATCTCAATGATGTTCCGATGAAAATACGCAGGAAACTCTCGATTACCCTGGTTGAACATATGGACGAAGTGCTTGAACTGGCAATCATCTCAGAAGACGGTTCGAGCCTGTTCAAAGATGTCGGGATTAACTCGATTTACAACGATATTACGGTGTCTGAGCTGAATGCGACACAATGATATTTTTGCTTGACTGGGTATAGTTAAGTTGGTAAAAACACCACACGCTTTTCCGGGCGGGTAGCTCAGTTGGGAGAGCATCGGCCTTACAAGCCGAGGGTCACAGGTTCAAGCCCTGTTCCGCCCACCAACATATTGTAGTAAACAGCATTACTGGAGCGGTAGTTCAGCTGGTTAGAATGCCGGCCTGTCACGCCGGAGGTCGCGGGTTCGAGTCCCGTCCGCTCCGCCAGAAATAACGCGGGTTTGAGGGCTTTCTCGAATCCGCGTTTTTCTTTTCCCCCGCGTTACCTTCCACAATTAAAAAGATTTTCGCTGCTGATCTTTCACCATTGTTTGCAGGTTAGAGCCGGATAGAAATATAATCGGTAGGGTGTGGCGGAATTACGTTTTATGTGGGGGAGAAGTCTATTTACACGAATCGTGTGAATAACAGACAGATCGTCTGTAAGAAAATTGTAAGACCGGCTCTATCTACTGCTCACCGTAACCAAAAGCCTATACGGCTGAGATATAAAGACTAGGAGGCCGCTAAATCTGAACGGCCTCGGTTATTTCAGATCTGAAGATAAACAGTAAACCTTGCCATTTTGTATACGTAACAACCCTGTTTTTTCGTGTTGTTTTAGATGCTTGTGTTGTTCTGTTATTCCTTCTTTTTTCCTTCTAGGTCAAGGTTTTCGATAGTAACGCCGTCCGGTACCGGACGGCGTTGATCAACACATGACGTTCCAAGATGTCAGGTTACCTTTCATTTCCATGACTCTGGTCATTGACTGGTAGTAATAATCAATACGAGCCCTCTGATTCGAGAGCCTGGCATATCGCAGTGTCGTTTTGATCCGGCTATGGCCCAATAAGTACTAAATCGTCATAATGTCGGCCCCAGCGTTGAGTAGATCAGTAGCCATTGTATGGCGAAGTTGATGGCAGGATACATTTTTGTACAATTGTAAAAAATTAGGTAAATCTTTCCGTTGTCACGATCGATATGAAAATGATACGTTATTATGGAAAGAGGGGCGTGAGTTAAATCTTTTTGAAAAGCGACTGCCGTCTATCAAATTTTGATTGGAGGTAAAAATGCCTAAAATATTCAATGAAAAAAAAATTAAATTTGAAAAAAAGAAGAGCCGTATACCAGAATTTTTATGGCATACGAGCCCAAGACTTGCTGAGTTATCCAATGCAAAATATCTTCAATTCGATATACGTTCATTAGATTCGGGTAAGTTATCATTTCCATACCATTTTCACAGAGCCGCTGAAGAACTTTTTGTTGTCTTATCTGGTGAAGCGACTCTAAGGTCTCCAGAAGGATTTCAAAAGATATCTGAAGGTGACATTGTTTATTTCGAGGAAGGAGCATCGGGAGCGCATCAACTTTATAACCATGGCGATGACCCATGTATTTACTTGGATGTGCGCACAACAATTGGAATTGATGTCTGTGAGTATCCTGATTCTGGTAAGGTTAATATACTTCCATATAAGGATAACATTTTTGAAAGTTCATCGGCCGTAAATTATTATAAGGGAGAGGAAGGTGCACTTGAGAAATGGCCAAAAGAATTAATACGAAAAGAATAAGCAGCCAACCTCGCGCTTTATTCGAACTGGTGCTCAGCGACAGCTGCGCACTAGTCGGTAAGCTTGACGTTAAGATTAGCATTAAAAATATTTTCACTTCTCTCAAACTTTTCAATTAAGGGTTGTTTCTGTATCTTTAATCCGTTGCCATCAAATTCTGACGCCCTCGATCACTTTTCCTCGCCACACTTGCTCAATTTGGTCTATACCGCCTAAACACCAGTCCTCCTAACACGTAATGGAATTGAAAATGATTTTAATTTATGGTATATTTGTAGACCTCTCATGAGATAAAGCCAAACCAGCCGCAAGACTGGGACGGAAAGCCACGGGCCTTAATAGATAGCCGGGTTGCCTGAGTAGTAGGCACTCGGCTGTTTTTTTAGCCGATTAGAGGGGGGAGGGATATCAATGGGTAAAAAAATACGACTTACTACCACTTTACTAATTACTATGGATTCCAAGGGACCGAGAGTGACTAGCCTGTTACCTTATGATAATAACATGCTGTACCTGCCTCTACCAGACGCATCTGAGTATATGGCTGTGAGTGACTCTATAGACGAAGATATAATCTATATTGCTCCTCTAGAGGAGGAAGAAGCCAGAACAGGACGTGTGTGATCAGATAGGCAAATAGAGCCGCTTCCTATACATCCTTGTTTTCTGCCATCGGATTGGTGCATAAGATTCAGCCTGCAGGTAAACAGGAATAGTATGAATTTTTAAGTTTTCTTAAATTGTAAACCTTGCCTATACGAGCCTATTCATTTGCATTGGTGGGTTCCCGGTAACTAGGAAGGAGCTCTAGATTTACATTTTCTGACAATCTGGAGGTATTCGCTTGTAATTTCAACTGCCGGTTGGGATCAATCGGCAATTTTTCTATGAAATGAAAATGCTCCATTGGCTTGGTGGGTGGGCCAGATTTCAACAGTGCTCACGGTCACGTGTTCGGGTTGGTTGACTACCCACCAGATGGCCTCCGCGATATCCTCTGCAGTAAGAGGGGTCATACCCTTGTAGGGGGCGTCACTTTGAGCCTCGTCCCTGTCGAATCTCACTTGCTGGAACTCGGTGCGGGTAAGCCCTGGCTCGATGCAAGACACCCGGACCATTGTACCCAGCAGGTCGGCCTTTAGATTCTGGGTAAAATGTTTAACAAAGGCCTTGGTGGCGCCGTACACGTTACCGGTCTTGTAATTGTATTCCCCGGCGATGGAGCCCAGGTTAACTATGAAGCCTTGGTTTTTAGCCACCATACTGGGCAACACCGCACGGGTGCAGTAGAGCAGGCCGCTGATATTGGTTTGGATCATAACATCCCAGTCATCTAGCTTGGCCTCTTGGGCCAGGTCCAGGCCTTTGCCAAGCCCGGCGCTGTTGACCAAAACGTCGATATCCGCAAATTCCGGTGGCAGGGTCGTGAAGGCAGCAGCTACAGCATCCCGGTCACACACATCAAAGGCTGCTGGATAGAAAACATCGCCCAACTCGTTTTGAAGGGCCTCAAGTCGGTCAAGTCGACGGGCTACACCCACCACGCGCCAGCCATGTGCGGCAAAACGTTTAGCCGTGGTATGGCCAATGCCGGCGGAAGCGCCGGTAATGCAAATGACACCATTCATAGGACGACTCCTTGGTTGCAGATTTACTTTCTCGTAAACTCATGGGAAGCGCCAGGCAATCCGCTTCATTCCACTTTCGGGCCGCCAGTTTGGTCACTACAACTTCCGTCTCAATCTCTGACGACTGATACAAGAATTACAATTCAGGTACTTATAAGTCAACTAATCCTGTGAAACCTTCAGAACCTTAGCGACACGATCATTTGCGCGAGATCACAAATCATATTTCTAGAAATACAGGCTCGCCTTAAATAGACGACATCCCGAACGCACGTACACGATCGGACTTACCTTTATGGGAGTCCCCATGAGATCTTCCTTGGTTGGAAAGATTCATAGGTAAACTATCAGTGTAAAATTTATGGTTTTCTTAAGTGGTTAACATTGCCAGTGCTAGCCTCAAGTTTTGCAATAACGCTTATGCACGGGGAGCAGTTCTGATTGATCCTGAAATAGGAAAACTTGGTGATATCGATAGGGCATCACCACACTAACTTTTAAAAATGGGGCGCTGGGGGATATCGACAATAGTCGGCAAGCCGTTTGCGGATATGATCAGAGAGTTGAAGTGTTTGGATCTAAAGGTTGTATTGACGTCGAGAGCGACTTCCCTCATTCCGCTGTATTGAGCACAGCGGATAGGCTAACCCGCGAGAAACCCCACTATTTGTTTTTAGAAAGGTACAAAATGTCAGATATTGAAGAGCTAAAAGCGTTCGCCGAAGCTGTCGCCGGAGATTGAGAAACGCAAGTAAACGGAAATGACGGTTTACAGCCTGTTTTAATTGGTTTGGCGGCACTCAGGTCACTAAAAGAGAACAGATCTGTCGCAGTCGAAGAGATGCTTGCATAATCTGAACTGCAAGGGCGCAAACAATGTCGACCATACATTGTGCCTGATTGCATTTTTGTTGTATTATTTTAACCCTCCGGCAAATCCTCGTGTCAGTCCTTTCTGAACAACACCCATTAATGCCAAGATAGGTAGCGAGGATATGAATCCGATTGCCGCTAGACGGCCCCAAAAAGTTTCATCCTCGGTAATCAGTGTGGCAATATAGGTGGGCAGTGTGAACTTTGATGGCGTTTGGATGAATAGCAGCGCGTAGACAAATTCGTTCCAGCTCAGGATCAGCAGAAACACGCTTGTGGCGATCAAGCCCGGTGTCATGATTGGCAACACTACCGTAATTAAGCGAGCGAACAATCCGGCTCCATCCATCAAGGCCGCTTCCTCATAGCTTACGGAAACGTCACGGACGAATCCTATCATCATCCAAATCGCAAAAGGCAGGGCATATACTTGATAGACAAGGATGAGTCCCATCAATGTATCCAGCAATCCCAATGTTCTCAAGACTTGGTATAACGGAATAGCCAGTACAATGGGCGGTGACAATTTGATTATCAGGACAAACAAGAGAAAGATTGAGTCAAGGCGTTTGGGTAGTTGCAAACGTACGAGAGCATAAGCGGCAGGGAATCCGGCGAGCAACGCCAGAGAAGTGGACCCGAAAGCTACGACAAGGCTGTTGAGCACTTTTCCAAAAATATCGTCTGTGATCAATTGCCTGTAATGCGCGAGCGTTGGTGTATCGGGAATCAGGTCAATTGTTTGCGAGACGTACTCGATCGGTGGCTTTAAAGATGTACCAACCATCCAGATAAGGGGAAGGAGAATAATTCCAGTAACGATGTACACCGTCAATGGATGAAAAATCTTAGGCCACACGTGAACTTCCCCTGATTATGTATACTGCGTAAATCGCTGCAAGTATTCCGGCTACAACAATCATCACCACCGCGGCTGTCGAGGCCAGACCAACATCGAAAAACTTGAACCCCAGTTTGTATACATACATTGAAAGAGTCTCTGTTGCCATTCCCGGCCCGCCTCCGGTGAGCGCATATACCTTGTCGAAAATTTTGAAGCTGTCAATACTGCGCAGAAGTGCGGCCAGAAGCATATGAGGAACAAGAAGAGGCAGCGTGATAGTGATAAGGACTTGACTCGGCGAGGCACCATCCATTCGCGCTGCCTCGTAGGTTTCAGGCTGGATCGATTGCAGGCCAGCGAGTAAAATCAAGAATGTGAGAGGCGCCGTCTGCCACAGGTCCACGAGAACCAAAGAAATCATTGCCAGGTTGGGATCAAATAACCATTCGACCGGCGATAATGAAACCGCCCTAAGTAGATTGTTGAGATAGCCAAAATCGTAATGAAACCATGCCCTCCAGATGGCAGTAACCACCATGGTTGATAGAACAAATGGCGCAATAAGCGTAGGGATCACCAGCCACCGCCCGGGAAAACGGCGGGAAACCATGAGCGCCAGCATCAAACCGAGGGCAACCTCACTGATTGTTGCCATCAGAGTGAAAGAGATGGTATTCCAGGTAGCCTGCTGAAAGAAGGAATCACTTAAAAGATACTGGTAGTTTTCGCTGCCGACGAACTTTGCGCCCTCAAAACCATATTCTGTCATGAAAAATGACAGAATGAAAACACGTCCCAGAGGATAAATAGTCAGCAGAGCGAACAGTAATGAGGCAGGACCAAGAAGCAGAATTGATGCAAGCCTGGGTCTCTTCAAGGTCCATCTCCCCAAATAGGTGGAACCCGAAAATAAATGGGCTCCACCAGTTTGTTGTGGTTTTAACGCTGCAAAGCGCGAGAGATCTTTTGATTTGCTTCCATCAAAGCCTTTTTCGGCTCTAATTCGCCGATCAGTGCCAATTGCAGGTAGTCACCAAGGATCGCTTCAACTTGAGACCACTGGGTGATTCGAGGACGTGGTTGAGCATTCTGCAGAGCAATAACCTGCGCTGGATACCAGCGGTATTTGGATACAACATCAGCGTCCTCATAAACACTCGCACGAGTCGGCGGTGTTCCCAATTCCAAGGCAAGTTTTTTCTGCAATGCGGGAGAGGTCAGGAAATCAATGAAATCCCGGCCTCGCTTGGGATTTTTGGCATCGGAAGGAACCCCCAACAACCACGAACCGAGCATTGGAGAGGATTTCTGGACCTGCCCAGGAGCGGCCATGATCTCTATTTTGCCAGGTACCTTCGATTTTGCAGGGTCATCCAAGGAAGGTGCCCAGGAAGGCCACAACTCGATTGCCATAGCGGTTGTACCTTGCATCAAGGCGTCCCGCACTTCTGAGGAATTATAAGTTTCAACGCCTTTGGGTGCATAAGGCTTGAGAGACAGGTAGAGATTCAAGGCCTCAAGGGCGGCGTCACTGTCCAGTTGCGCTTGGCCATCCTCGCCGACAATCCGTGCGCCATGGGCCCAAAGAATTGGCAGAAAGCCAGTCACGATCGGGTTACCCTTTGTACCTCTGAAAACCACACCAGAAACACCACTTTCCTTTTCGCTCACCGCTTTAGCCGCCGCCACTACATCTTTCCAGGAAGCGGGTTGGCCAAAACCATACTTCTCAAGTAAATCTTTACGATAGGCAAATAATTCAACATTGCCAACAAATGGAACCGCATAATAAGGCCCCGTTCCGACGGGATATCGCGATACATCACGCGCCGGTTTGACAAAGTCCTCGTCAACACCCCCACCGAGTTTGTCAAGGTCCGCCAACCATCCTTTGGACATGAACTCAACAGCCCAGGTGTCGTCCAACATCATCACATCATAGGCGCCTGCTTTCTCCCTCAGGGAAATTGTTGCCTTTTCAAGAAGTCCACCATAAGGTAACTCAAGCTGCTCTACCTCTAGACCAGGGTTTTCCGCCTTATACATATCGACGGCCATCTTCAGAGCATCTGCATAGCCACCGTCTCGTCCAGCAATAATCAACTTTTCAGATTGCGCGGCTGCAGTACAGAATAGAATGGTGCCCGCCACGAAGGTGGCCACCAACAACATGGTTCTTCGAAGTTTCATAATAGCCTCCCTTGGCCATAGGCCTGTAATGCGGCATTTTGAGTTCTGCCGCTTTGCTTAGTGGAAAGACTCTGTAAACATTTTATTTTATTCAGTAATTCAATCTCTGTTATGGTTAGTTACTTCGTTTTTTTTTGGTTATTGCATTTTCCCAATTAAAAAGTAAAACGAAATTGTCTCCAGGGTATCGCAAAAGTTGAAAAGCTAAAAATAAAGGGGTTACAATCAAAGATGCCATGCGCGAAACCGCGCAGTCATCTATTGGATAAACGTTTGGTGGACCATTGTCAACTCAGTAACGTTCGATGTATACCAACTCAAATGATCATTCATACGTTTCACAACACGTCAAAATATCGCTGGGAGCGTAAGCTAGGCTTATGAAAATCGTTTTATTCAGTGATCTTCATTATTCCCCGGATCGGGTAGTATATGGTCGCAGCTCGAGAGAATGCCTGCGTAATGCTATTGCTCACGCTAATAGGTTTCATGGGGATGCTGATCTGTGTGTTGTCCTGGGAGATTTGACCGATAGTGGGCTTGAGTCCGAGTACCAGTGTCTTGCCGAAGATTTAGAAATCCTGTCAATCCCCTATCGAATGTTGCTGGGAAACCACGATAATCGCGATCATTTTATTCGCGTTTTCGGTACCAATCTACTGGATAAAAATGGTTTTGTGCAATCCGTTGTTGATGCCGGATCACACCGGTTCCTGCTGTTGGACACCCATACTCCAGGCCAAGGATGGGGAAACCTTGATGTCCATCGGTTGGAGTGGTTGGACGAGGCGCTCTATAGTGCAGATCGGCCATGCTTTATTTGTTTGCATCACCCACCGCTTGCAACCGCACTTCCAGCTTTTGATGCTATCGGACTCCATGGATCTGAACAATTTATGGCGGTTCTGGATCGGCATCGCTCGATGGTTTTCCAAGTGTTGTTTGGCCACTGTCACATGTCCGTTTTTGGTAACATGAACGGGATACCAGTGTGTGGAATTCAATCCCTTCTCTACCAAGGCCTACCCAATTTTAATGACAATCGATTCCTAGATGCACCCGGTTTATCTCCGGCATACAGCCTTGCAGTGGTTGATAGGCGCAATATGGTAGTTCATGGAATAGCGTTCGACTATTCAGGTGACGTAGTGGCATCGGGTTAATACAAAAAAAATCAGCATGGCACAAATTACATTAAGTGGTGTAACAAAAAAATTCGGATCGACGCGGGTCATTTGTGGAGTTGACATCACCATTGCAGACAGAGAGTTCGTCGTAATCCTGGGGCCAAGCGGTTGCGGCAAATCAACATTGCTGCGAATGATTGCGGGTCTCGAAGATATCTCGGCTGGCGAAATATCTATTAACGGCCGCCGTGTTGATCATCTACCTCCTAAAGACAGAGGGTGCGCTATGGTTTTTCAGAATTACGCCCTCTACCCCCATATGTCTGTTCGTGGCAACATCGGTTATGGCCTGCGAATCGCTCGAATGCCCAAACCCGAACGCGAAAAACGCATCGCCGAGACGGCAAAACTTCTTGATCTCTCGGAACTTCTAAATCGCAAGCCAAGCCAGCTTTCAGGCGGTCAGCGTCAGAGGGTCGCCATTGGCAGGGCCCTTGCCCGCGAGCCGGAAGTGTTCCTGTTCGACGAGCCACTTTCTAACCTTGATGCCAAGCTGCGGACCAGCACGAGGGTGGAATTGCGAAAATTGCACGACCGCCTGGGTGCCACCACAATTTACGTAACCCATGATCAGGTTGAGGCCATGACCCTGGCCGATCGAATTGTCATAATCAACGGGGGCGTAATTGAGCAAATCGGCACACCAAAAGAGATATACAAATTCCCGGTAACCAGTTTCGTTGCCGGTTTCATCGGTTCGCCTCAGACGAATTTGGTCATGGTCGAGGTGGGCCAAACAGGTGACCGTTTCTACGAGGAAGGTGGCACCACCTTTGTATTTCCCGAACCACTGCTTGAAGGCAAACAGCCTGAAAACGCAGTCCTTGGTATCCGCCCCGAAGAAATAGAAATCGGCGGCAACACCATAACGGGTAATGTCGAAGTAGTCGAGGAGTTGGGATCACATCAATTACTCCACTGTCGGTGCGGTGCGTCCTTGATCACTGCAGTTGACGATAGCGAAGGTAATAAAATTCCGGGTGACTCTATCAGTCTTGGGTTGCCTCCGTCCAGGGTACATTTGTTCGATGCGAAGAGCGGTCGTATCCTTAATCAACCTGAAAAAAAAGAGGCCCCAAGTGAGCGCTCCTGATCAAAACGATTTCAGCCGCTTATTGGCTGCAGAGGCTGTTGCTTTGCGCGCTGGCATGCTGGCCCTCGATTATTTTCGTTCTACTGGACTTGAGCGACTTCATAAAGGTCCTCAAAATTTCGTGTCCGAGGCAGACATTGAGGTAGAATCGCTTATTCGAGAAACCATTATAAATGTTTTTCCCGAGGACAGCCTGCTTGGCGAAGAGGATGGTCTGCAAGCCGGCAGCAGTGGTTACACTTGGGTTATCGATCCTATTGATGGGACCACCAACTTTCTGGACGGTTTGCCAGGATGGGTGGTTTCTGTGGCTGTCCTGAAGGATGACATTGTTGAGGTCGGCGTAATTCAAGACCCTTGTGCTGGCGAAATCTTCACGGCACATCGCGGAGGAGGCACACGTTTGAACGGGCGCCTTCTACCACCCCTAAAAGATGGCAATTTGTCTTCAGGTACAGTGGGGATAGGCTTTCCCCAAAACGCCGACCCCGATGAGTTTGCAAATTTTGTGGGTGATCTCTTGAAAGATGGAGGCAACTTTTATCGCAACGGGTCTGCAGCATCAATGCTTGCCCAGGTTGCAGCCGGTCGTCTGGTTGCTGCTTATCAATCACACCTTAACTCGTGGGATTGTTTGGCAGGGCTGTTGTTAATTGAAGAGGTGGGGGGGAAAGTTCTTAATTACGACATGGCAACAATGTTAAAGCACGGGGCCCCTGTATTGGGAGCAGCACCTAAGGCGTTTGAGCAGATACTCAGACTCGTTTCTGATAACTGGAACACATCAGGCAGTGATTGCCATTTTGTCAAATAGGCTCGTAAAAATTATCAATAATGGAAACCAAAGAGCCCAGATTGTTTCCATGTGGCTCCATTGGTCCTAAAGATTATGGCAGTAAATATTTTGAAGCAATGCTGGAAGAACTCATAAAGACGCCATCTGTGCATACGGCATATATTGCCAGAAAATCTTGGCAAGGACTGCAACCTATCAATCTAATGGTGCATCTTTAGATGTGTTATCAAGATTTACGAAGGCAATACTAACTCAACACAATTCAGATAATTGTCCTATGTTCATATTTATCAGTGACAACAAATTAATGGGTGCATTTTCTCGAGCTACCGTAGATGCCTATGAAGGCCATGGTCGCTTCCATTATGGTTTAGTGGAGATAGGAAACAACTGTACAATCCTTGCAGGAACTGGAATGGGGGTCATCCGCATCGGGGATAATGTCCGAACGCTGCCCGGTAAACCCTTTCACCCGAGCCACTTGCAAAACGTCCTTTTCGCCCAAACTCTGCGTTATGCTCAAAATTTTATCCTCGGAATATTAAGTATATGCCTGCGTTAAAATTTTTCTCATGCCTTGATTTTGGACGAAAATCCTCATTTTGCAAAAGGCTCACCCTATTTGATAAAAGTAAAAGACGATGCTGTCATTGGTTGAGATGGTTGGACTGGTCGAGTGGGGTCGTTACGAAAACTTTACTAATTTTATGTGCGGGCTTTAAGTGGTTAAGATAAGACAGGTGGCAATAGACAAAGAATTTATCTAATTAAGCTGAACTTGATGAGAGTGAAACATGATTTTTGCATTACATGGTATGTGTTCGCTGTACAATAATATTGTGAGTGATATACGTTTAGCAAAAGAAGCAGGCTATCAAGGGGTGGAAATACACACAGATAAGTTATGGCGTTATATTGATGCTGGATTTAGCGGTGCTGATTTAAAAACTCACCTGGATAAAGCAAATATAAAGCCTTCTGCGATTGATATTGTCGGGTCCGTGGAAGCCAGTGATAAAGAAACGCAACAGCAGGTGTTTGATCAGGTAGAAACCCTTTGCTTGTTTGCAAAGGAGATCGGTGCACCTACTATTCAGCTCAACGCTTTTGAGGCTTTGAATGGCCTTTCAGTTGAAGACAATATCAGGATCACGGCACAAAATATAAAGCTTATAGCCGACATTGGTCAGGAGCATGGGATGCGCTTTCAATACGAGGGTGCTGCGTGGACACCAATTGCTAAACTTGCTGATTATTACCGACTGCACGAAGCAGTTGGGCGTGATAATTTTGCTTTTGTGCTTGATACCTGGCACCTCTGGGCATCCCGTGGAGCGACTCCGGAAGATATGGCAAGAGTAGATAAAGAACTTATTTATAATGTCCATATTTCTGATGGTGACAGACCTGATATTGGCCAACCCTGGGTCAATGAAAAGCTGCTGCGTGGATATATAATAGGTGAAGGGAAAATCCCGCTGCAGGAATATGTTGATGCAATAAAAAGTACCGGTTATGACGGTTTTTACTCAGGTGAGTTCCTTAATGATCAGTTGTGGGAAAGTGATCATTATTGTATTGCCGAGGCAATGCTTCAAGGCATGAAGTCCCTGTTTTCAGAGGGGGAATTGGCAACGAGCTGACATTGCAAATAGGCAATCTTCAGGGGGCATCGAAAGATCTGCAGCAGTGCTTAGCCGATTACTCTCTTCTGTTTATGCAGCAGTAGCGACAATCCGGCAATCACGATCACAGCACCGCCAACCATGGACAGAGGCGATGGCAGTTCATTCCAGATCAGAAAGGCCAACAACATGCCCCACAATAACTGGGTATATTGCATGCTACTTACCGCCCCCGGGCGGCCACAATGAAAGGCACTGACAACCAAAGCAGTGGCTGCCGCATAACAGAATCCTCCCACCGCACTGATAAACCACTGTTCCAAGCTCATCGGTTGATAACTGAACGCGGTGAGAAAGCCTGTCATTAGGACCAGCAGCGACAAGCCATAAAAGGCAAAAACCTGAGGCGGTTCCTTTTCCCGATGATGAGTAATAACCAGGAAACCAAAGGCTTCGACGATCGCACTGGCCAGCGCGGCCAGCATGGCAATTTCAAAATTTGAGAAGCTGGGAGCCAGCACTAGAAAAATCCCAAAGAATCCCAGGAAACTGATGGAAACCTGTTTCAATTGCGCCTTTTCGTATCCTAACAAAACCGAGAAGGCTACCGTAAACAACGGCATACTGAGAATAAGTGTGTAAGCTTCGGCTAAGGGAACTTCACTGTAACTGTAAAAAGCCAGCAAATCGGCCGTCAGCACAAAGGCTGCTCGCAACAGATGTACTCCAGGCTGCCGGGTTTTAAGTACGGAAACATTCGGATAGATCCAGATCAGCAACCCGAGCATCGCAAACAGGCAATTAAAGAAGGTCACCTGCCATAAGGAGTGGCTTGCTAATAACCACTTGAGGCTCAGGTCCATCAGGGTAAAACAAAAAAAACCAGTCAACGCCAATAGCAGGGCTTTCATAAAAAGTACAGGCTTCTGGAAAAAAATGCTGAACCAGAGTGTTCCAAAACTACGGCAATGAAATAGGGTATCAGATGAAAAACCCGGGTATCCAATAAGCCCAGCATATTAACCTGAGTCCGTGGCTTCAGGATGAAATGATAATGCATGCCATTCAATGAATGGGTGATTCTTCAATTCACTTTATAAAACCTGTCACTATTACGCATCTCTCACCAATATCCGTAGCGAGGTTGTCAATATGCCGCTGTACGACTGCGGGATTGCAGGAGGTTGAGCAAGGCAAGGAGCTGTTACCAGATAGTACTCAATTATTTGATTTCAGATAGTTTCACAGTTCTGTCTGCTTTGCAGGAAAGGATAGCCGCCTCGGCCAGCATCAATGCCTGCAGGCCGTCGTTCATCGATGGATAACTGACGGTCTCGCCCTGTAAGGCCCGGATAAAAGAATCCAGCTCTGCCTGATACGCAGCTTTGTAGCGTTCAAGAAAAAAATACAGTGGCTTGGCGCTGCTGACACCTGATTCACTGTAAGCAGTTACACTATTTTCGTTGACATTCAGCGCCACCAACATGCCTTTGGACCCGTGCACCTCTATACGCTGGTCGTAGCCAAAGCTGGCACGTCGGCTGTTGGAGATCTGTGCCAGTTTTCCACTGGTCGTGATCAGGTTAACCACCGCCGTATCGATATCGCCTGCTTCACCGATAGCCGGGTCTACCAGGCATGATCCATGGGCGCTGACCGCGTCAATTTCCTCACCCAGCAGAAAACGCGCCATATCAAAGTCATGGATGGTCATATCCCTGAACAGACCACCGGAGCTGGATATATATTCTACCGGAGGGGGCGAGGGATCCTTGGAAATAATGCTGACCAGTTCCACCGTTCCGATCTGTCCCGCTGCAAGCCGCTGTTGCAGCAGCTGAAAATTGGGGTCAAAGCGACGATTGAACGCTACCAGTGCCTTGCAGTCGCTCTGTTCCACGATTTGCGTGCACTGTTGCACCCGCTCAAGTGACAGGTCTATCGGTTTTTCGCAGAACACGTGCTTGCCCGCAGCGACCGCCTGTTCAATCAGATCCGCATGGGTGTCGGTTGCCGAACAGATCAGTACTGCATCGATGGAATCATCGGTAAAAATCTCCTGTTCCGTCATCTGCGCACAACCCAGCTCGGAAATCAGCTTGTCGACATTGGGCTGATAGGGGTCGCAGACCCCGACCAGGAGGGCCTGCTTGTTTGCGGCGACATTGGCGCCGTGGATAGTGCCGATGCGACCGGCGCCAAACAAAGCAAAATTGATCATGTATTTCCTCCTATGGAACGATGGTATAGCCTGCAGCCACGGCTGCCTTCTTCAATGCCTCATAGCCAATGCAGGCGTATTCGTATGGGTCGGCTTTGACAGGGTCCTGCTCCGCCTCAACGATAACCCAGCCCTCGTATTGTTTAACGGCCAGCGCCTGCATGATAGGACCATAATCGATCATGCCGTCACCGGGTACGGTGAAAATCCCACGCAGTACGCAATCCAGGAACGAGTCCTTGGATCTGTCGACCTTTTCCAATATATCCTGTCGAATATCCTTGGCATGAAAATGCACAATTCGGTGACCATGATTTTCGATGACCCGCATGATATCGCCACCGGCAAAAAGCATATGCCCGGTATCCAACAGAAGGCCGACCGCCTCACCGCTATTCTGCAGGGTAAGGTCCAGTTCATGTTCGCTTTCCACACCGGTACCCATGTGGTGATGAAAAGCCAGCGGGACGCCCTGACTCTGGCAGAATTCGGCGACTTTGGAGAGTCGCTCTCCATAAGCGGGGAAATCTGCTTCAGGCAATACCGGCTTGTTTTTCAGCGGCTGATCCTGTCTGTTCTGTACGGTCTCCCAGGTTTCGCCGTAGACAATCACCGGGGCATTGAGCGCCGCAAACAGTTCAAGTTGAGGCTTGATCCTTTCCAGTTCGTCCTCTACGCTGTTGTGCAGCAGTGTACCGGAGAACCAGCCGGAGGCATGCTTGAGGTCGTGTTCCGCCAGCACTTTTGCCAGTGACCGCTGGTCACGCGGGAATTTTCCGCCCATTTCAGTGCCGGTGTAACCTGCCTGTCGGGTTTCGCGCAAACAGGTTTCCAGCGTGGTCTCCCCGCCTAACTGGGGAAGATCATCGTTTGTCCACGAGATCGGGGACATGCCAAATCTTAGTTTCATAGGTATTGTTCCGCTGGTGTTAAAATCAATTCATGCGCAAGACCGCTGTGAAACGCCATTCACGAACCGGTCCAGCCATGACGTCAAGGTAAGGACTGGCGCAACCGTGCGGCGCGCCTGCCGGGTGCTAACCCTCGGGTACCAGCACCACGTCTTTGTCCTCCGTGCTCAGCCTTTCATCCGGTCTGCGATCATCGGTATAAACCCGCTGTTGTAGATAACCGTCGGCCGGTTCGATCACCAGGCGACTCTCTTTAATAACCTCTTTGTTCCTGACGTGCAGCCACTGCAGCCTTGCGCTTGTCGACAACTTCATTGCGCACGGAGACTTCCGGCACTTCCACTTCCCACCAGCAGCCGCCTGGCGAAGCATGCATCGGGTCGGTATCAATGACGATGACACTGACCCCGGGATGTTGTGAAGCTGCGGCGACAGCGTTTTTCAGCTCACCTATGTTTTTGGCGTGCACCGATTTGGCACCCATGGCGCCGGCATGCGCGGCGAAATCTATCTCGGCGAGTCCTGCGTTACGGGTGTCGCGCAGAAGATTATTGAAATTGGCGCCGCCGGTGGCCATCTGCAGTCGATTGATACAGCTGAACCCACGGTTGTCCAGCACCACAATGGTCATCTGCAAGCCGAGACTGACCGCGGTGGCAATATCTGAATTCATCATTAAGTAAGAACCGTCACCCACCATTACAACGACTTCTCTCTCCGGTTCAGCCAGCCTGACACCAACGCCGCCGGATATCTCGTATCCCATACAGGAATAACCGTACTCCAAATGGTAGCCACCGACTGTGGCACTGTTCCAGTGCTTGTGCAGTTCCGCCGGCAGACTCCCCGATGCGCCAACAATGATCGCTTCATCGGAGACACTCTGGTTGACAGCAGCAACTACCTGGGCATCGCTGGGGATAGTCGTTTCTGCTTCGGCCGCCAGTATGTCTTTTTGCACTTCACGCCATTCAGCCCTTAATTGATTAGCTCGTGAAATCCACTCAGCGTTGGCCTGGTAACCAACTAATTCTTTCGATAGTATTTGCAGCCCTCGTCGTGCGTCTGCTACACAGGGCAGGGCGCGATACTTGGCGGTATCCATTGGCTGCACATTGATTTGAACGACCTGTCCTTTAAACAAGCTATTGGAACCGGAGATGAAATCCTGTAATCGGGTACCCACGGCAATGACCAGGTCAGCCTCACTGGCCAACGTATTGGCACCCGTCACGCCGGTGACACCAACCGCACCAAAATTAAGCTCATGCCCTGCTGCCAATGATGATTTGCCGGCCTGGGTTTCCACCACAGGTATCCGGTGCTTTTCAGCAAAGGCCTGAAGTTCGGCCTCCGCCAGTGAATAACGCACTCCACCGCCAGCCACTATAACGGGTTTTCTGGCCGCTTTGAAAGCTTCAAGCGTTTGGGCCAGTTCGTAACTGTCGGGTGCCAGACGGCGTAATCCCCATACCCGTTTTTCAAACATGGCTTCGGGATAGTCAAAGGCCAGCGACTGTACGTCCTGACACACACTGATTGTGGCTGGGCCGCACTGAGCGGGATCGGTGAGCGCCACCATGGCTTTCGGCAGCGCCTGGACCAATTGTTCCGGGCGGGTGATGCGATGGAAATAGCGGCTGACCGGGCGAAAGGCATCGTTCACCGTGGCACTGCCATCGTGAAAGTTCTCGGCCTGTTGCAATACCGGATCGGGTAGACCTGAGGCAAATACATCGCCGGGGACCAGTAATAACGGGAGGCGATTTACATGCGCCACCGCGGCTGCGGTAACCATATTGGTGGCGCCTGGGCCGATCGAGGATGTCGCAACCATGATCTGCTGACGCTGACGCGCTTTGGAAAAAGCGATTGCGATGTGCGCCATACTCTGCTCGTTATGCCCTCTGTAGGTAGGTAACCGATCCTTTACTTGATAAAGGGCTTCACCGATACCGGCGACATTGCCGTGGCCGAATATTGCCCAGACACCCGCGAACAGAGGCTGTTCGCTGCCGTCATCAAGACGCACGTATTGATTGGTCAGAAACTTTACCAAGGCCTGGGCAGTGGTTAAACGGGTTGTTTCCATGTCGGCGACCTCCAGTTGGGGTTATTTCCGGGAACCTTGAACAATTGTCTTTTCAGCCAATATCTGCACTGCGTAGAAAATTTTATCCTCGAAAGAAGACCTCTATGGTTGGGGTGAAATTTCCTCACGCACGCTGATATCGAACGAAAACAATTAGTTATCAAAAAACCTTTATGTCCTATTGTGCACAAGTGCTGCCCCAGGCATCAATCAGGGTTCGATAATTACCAGGTCTGGTGGCGATGGTGGCGGCAGCCTCACTCGTGCCGAAAACCAACCTCTGACTGCCTAACCTGAAACCGTGCGCCTTTGCGCAGATCATTTAACTCACAATTCCTCGTTGTCATCGAGCCGGTAAGGGCGCAATATCTCAATCGTTTGCCTGAGAGGCCAGGCCTGCAGTGCTTTCGCACCTGCCGACTCAAACTGCAGTGGAAACTGACCGGATGCTTCTCCCGGCGACCGAACACATTGCCGTGAGAGATCAGGCGGCAATCTTTTTGTTTCGTTTTGTTTATTATGAAATATTTATTCCAGAATAGCTTTGTTATTATATTCAGCCAGGGCTAATCCTTTTGTACCATAAACTTGCCGGTTTCCACTGCCAGAACGAGGGCCAGACACATGGTTGCGGACAGGCCACGTATCCCCCCCACTTCTTCCTCCAGCACGACAAGATGAAGATCATCCGATCTGGCAATGGGGCTCAGGGTCGAATCGGTCAGGGCCACCACCGGAACCTGCTGTGATAGACATATATCAACGAGCTCATAGGTGTTCGCGGTATAGGGGCTGAAACTGACGGCAACCATGGCTTCATCACTGCGTATAAGGCGCGACTTGTCTACCATTTCGACTTCCGTACCGTTTACCAGGATGGCTTGGATGCCCATTTTAACGAAGGTGTAGTAAAGATAGGTAGTTACTGGGGCTGCACGACCCTGGCCCGCGATGTAAATCGTCCTGGCCTTTGCCAACAGTTCACCGGCCTCCAGTATGGATGCCTCGTCAACTTGCTTCAGCATTCTGTTCAGGGACACGCTGGCCGCTTGACCGAAGCGGTGCAACTCGGTTTGTCCGGTTCGTCGGGAGTCATCGAGACTATGAAGGCGCTCGGTATAGGGCTGCGGAACATGCCGCATACTTTCCTGGAATACTGACTGCATGTCGCTAAAACCCTGATAACCCAGCGATTTAGCAAAGCGCACCAGGGCCGAAGGGGTGACGTTCGCCTGTTTACTGATAGTCACGATCGTATTCATAGCGACTACGCCGGGATTATTCAACACAAACACGGCAACGTTCTGCAGCTTCCTAGGCAGGAAGACATAATGAGCCTTCAGCCACTTTTGCAGATCATTAAATACCCTGGGAGGTGTTTGGTTCATAAAATCCGGGATTGTGATTCTATTGTCTTCAAGGACTTACCCGTTTTTTCGAGGCTTCAAGGCTGTGCCGCTTGGGTGAACGCTGACTGGTCGTTAATCAAGACAGTTTAATATAAACAAGTCGTTTTTTGAAATATTTATTTCATTATGGTATCTGTTGCAAATGAAAATTTTAAATGTTACAACAATTGATTGTAAGGAAAAGCTCCATAAAAGGAAGAGCAGAGAAAATTTTTGGGTTCATCTGAGCCTTTCGGTTTTACTAAAGCTCTCCGGCCTTTGCGCAGAAATGGCCTCCTTCCCAAAAATGTCTTCTCTACTATCACTTTCTAACATGAGTTGATTGTTCTAGTAATTTACGCGATGCTCGGTTTTGAATCCGACGTGTTAATTATCCGGTGGAGATATATTCGGCGTTGCCGATACACAAGTAAATGAGCGTGATCCTTACTGACAATTCCACGCATTATTTGCGTCTCGAACATTTCGCAAGTTTGACATACAAGCTCCATCACTCGTTTAGCCAGCGTCCCATTCAGAGCCTGATAACGGTATTTCGTGGCCCATTTGGAATGGTACCCAATTTAATACTTGGTATGACAGCTTTGGCGGTATTCCGTGCTAAATATTCTATTCAAACTGCTAGTTTTAAGCCACCCGGCCGAAGGCAGGGAGGAAGGGGTGAACCTTACAATTCACACGAATTAAGGTTTTTACTAACAAACATTCTAACAGGAGGAGTTATGAAAACAATCAAGTTATTAGCAGTCGCGGCCTTGTTCATTGCAATTGCTGCACCATTGGCAATGGTTCCTACCAGCGCCTCAGCGGACGGTGAAAGATACGTACTTGTTAGTCATGCTCCTGATTCGGATAGCTGGTGGAATACCATCAAGAACGGTATCGCGCTGGCTGGTGAGCAGATGGGGGTCACTGTCGAATATCGCAATCCCCCAACGGGGGACCTGGCGGATATGGCCCGCATCATAGAGCAGGCAACTGCTTCTCGACCCAATGGTATCATCACCACACTGGCTGATTACGATGTGCTGAGTGGCCCGATCAAGAATGCGGTTGCCCAGGGTGTCAATGTCATTATCATGAACTCAGGTACTCCGGAGCAAACCCGTGAAGTTGGCGCGCTGATGTTTGTCGGCCAACCTGAATATGATGCGGGGTATGCAGCGGGTCTGCGCGCCAAGGGAGATGGCATCAAATCCTTCGTTTGCGTCAATCATGTTATCTCCAACACTGTTGTTGCCGAGCGTTGCCGTGGTTTTGCCGATGGGCTGGGTGTCGAATTGGGTAACTCCATGCTGGATAGTGGACAGGATCCTGCGGAAATTAAAAACCGTGTATTGGCATACCTTTCGGCCAACCCGAAAACCGAAGCCATTCTGACACTGGGACCAACTTCGGCTGACCCAACCATTGCTGCGCTTAAAGAAAACGGCATGGCTGGCGACATCTATTTCGGCACCTTTGATCTTGGCACTGAAATCGTCAACGGCATCAAGTCGGGTATCATCCAATGGGGTATCGATCAGCAACCCTTCTTGCAAGCCTATCTGCCTGTTGTCGTACTGACCAACTATGACCGTTTCGGTGTATTGCCTGGCAACAACATCAATTCCGGACCAGGCTTTGTTACCAAAGAGGGCCTGGAACTCGTCGAAAAGTACGCGGGAAAGTACCGTTAAACAATAAACTCGGCGGCCGTCATTCACCGGCCGCCGAGTTTATTCCCATTTTGCCTGCATGTGGCAGTGGAGCATTTTTATGACACAAAACCAGCAAACAAAATCAGTGAATGATGAACGTGTCAAACAACGTTCCAGGTTTCATCAGGCACTGATTCGTCCAGAGCTTGGGGGTATATTCGGCACCATTCTGGTCTTTTTCTTCTTTTTCCTGACCGCGAGAGACTCTGGCATGTTTTCTCCTACCGGGGTGTTGAACTGGTCGATTGTTTCGGCTCAATTCATCATCATCGCGGTTGGCGCCTGTTTGCTGATGATCGCCGGCGAATTTGATCTGTCGGTAGGATCAATGATCGGTTTTGCCGGCATGAGTATCGCTTTATTATCGGTCAGCATGGGCCTGCCCATATGGCTGGCGATTATTCTGACCTTTATTTTATGCATGGCTGTTGGCGCCTTAAACGGGTGGCTGGTGATCAAAACCGGATTGCCCAGTTTCATTGTTACCCTTGCTTTTCTGTTTATCTTGCGAGGATTGACCATTTTTTCGGCCATCGCCACCACCAAGAAAACCATTATCGGTGGTGTGAGGGATGTTGCCGAGGGCGACTGGCTGGCGCCACTTTTCGGCGGCAAGGTCTTAGTTGGGCTATTTACATGGATGGGAGAAAACGGCTGGATCGAAACCTTCTCTCGTGGCATCAAAAAGGGCAAACCGGTTATTGAAGGCATACCCATGCTGATAGTCTGGGCCATCGTTCTGATCATTTTTGGACATTTGTTGCTGACCAAAACCAAATTCGGTAACTGGATTTTTGCTTCCGGCGGTGATGCACAGGCCGCATCCTATGTCGGCGTGCCGGTCAAACGCGTCAAGATACTGATGTTTATGTTCACCGCCTTTTGCGCCTGTATATTTGCTACCGCGCAGGTCATGGAATTCGGTTCCGCCGGGGCGGACCGGGGCTTGTTAAAAGAGTTCGAGGCGATCATCTCCGTAGTTATCGGCGGTGCCCTGCTGACCGGCGGTTACGGCTCAGTGATAGGGGCGGCCCTGGGAGCCCTCATTTTTGGTGTGGTGCAGCAAGGCTTATTCTTTGCCGGAGTGGAAAGCTCGCTGTTCAGGGTGTTTCTCGGTGTCATCCTGCTGTTGGCGGTGATCCTGAACACCTATATACGTCGAATGATCACCGGGGAGAAATAGCATGACCAAGCCGATCATCGAAATGAAAAATATCGAGAAGCATTTTGGCTCGGTTATCGCGTTGTCAGGGGTTTCTCTCGACCTGGTACCCGGTGAATGTCATTGTCTGCTTGGCGATAACGGTGCGGGCAAATCAACCCTGATTAAAACCTTGTCAGGGGTGTACAAACCAACCGCCGGAGAGATCTATTTTGAAGGCAAGCCGCTGCGCCTTCATGATCCGCGCGATGCCATTTCCATCGGTATTGCCACCGTGTATCAGGATCTGGCGATGATTCCATTGATGTCGGTTGCGCGTAATTTCTTTATGGGTAACGAACCGGTGAAAAAGATAGCCGGCATCAGCTTCTTCGATCACAAGACCGCCAACGAGATAACCATGGCCAAGATGAAGGAAATGGGCATTAATCTGCGCTCTCCCGATCAGGCTGTCGGAACGCTTTCGGGAGGCGAGCGTCAGACCGTGGCAATTGCCAGGGCCGTGCATTTTGGGGCCAAGGTGCTGATTCTCGATGAACCGACCTCGGCACTCGGCGTACGCCAGACATCCAATGTGCTGGCAACCGTCGACAAGGTGCGTAATCAAGGTATAGGTGTGGTGCTGATCACGCACAATGTACGGCATGCCATGGCGGTGGGTGATCGCTTTACCGTACTCAATCGCGGACAGACGCTGGGCACCGCCAAACGCGGTGAAATTAAAGCAGAAGAATTGCAGGACATGATGGCAGGTGGCCAGGAACTCGCACAACTCGAGGGTTCATTGGAGGGGACTGTGTAATGATGCCAGGGCCGTTTCCGGATGGAAACCAGTTAGCAGCAACATACATCTTTTCAGGGTACCACTGAGATAAATTCGATGAAAGAAATCGGCGTTGGTGTGATAGGCACCGCATTTATGGGCAAGGCCCATTCACTGGCCTATGCAGCGGCAGGTACTGCTTTTGGCGATGGTTTAAGACCGCGACGGGAAATGGTCTGCGATATCGATCCGCAGGTGGCCGAAGCCAAACGTGTTGAAATGGGTTTTAGTCGTGCCACGACTAATTATAGGGATGTAATCAATGATCCGAAAATCGAGTTAATATCGGTCTGTGTTCCCAATTCGCTCCATAAGGAAATTTCGGTAGCCGCTCTGCAAGCGGGCAAGCATGTATGGTGCGAGAAGCCGATGGCTACCAGCGTAGTGGAAGCCGAGGAAATGCTGGCAGCAGCCCGTGACTCCGACTGTCAAACCATGGTGGGATATAACTATACTCAAAACCCATTGGTACAGTCTGCAAGAAACCTGGTTGAAGAGGGTGTGATTGGCCGGGTCACGGGGTTCCATGGAGTTTACGATGTCGACAATGAGGCCGATCCGGACAGACCGCACAGTTGGCGCATGAGCCGGGAGGCGTCCGGCACCGGTGCAAATGCAGATGTCATGTGTCACCTCGTGAGCATGGCGCACTACATGACCGGTAGTGAGGTGACCCGGGTAGTCGGTGACTATGATACGGTTTACAAGAAACGCAGGGACCCACAAAACCCCGAACAGGCATTACTGGTAGACAATGATGATGTATGCCTGGCTTTGGCCCATTTTGCCAGTGGTATCAAGGGTACGCTGCGCGTCAGCCGGGTAGCCTGGGGACGGAAGTGCGGCTTACGTTGGGAGGTGCATGGCTCCCAGGGCATGATTTGTCACGATCAGGAACGTCTTAACGAAATCCAGTTGTATAAACGTTCTGATGATCCCCGACAGCAGGGTTTTACAACGATTTTGTCGGGTCAGTATCACGAACCCTACAGTGCATTCCTGCCCAATGCCGGACATACGCTCGGGTTTATCGATGTCAAAGTCTGTGAGCTGCACCAGCTGCTCACCGCCATTGCCGAGGGCAAGCCTGCCTGGGCCAGCTTTGAAGATGGCTTCAAAATAGAAAAAGTGATGGATGCGATCGATCGTTCGGCACTTACAGGTGAGTGGAAGGATGTCCAATAACACTGCGCTGCAACTCAGCTATGGCGAAAACCGAAAATTTCAGGCGCTGGTACTCGGCCGTGCCGGGCTCGACCTGTATCCGGAACCGGATGGCTGCAAAATTAAGGATGCGCTGTCTTTTTCCAGCGATCTCGGCGGGTCGGCCGGCAATATTGCTGTCGCCATGGCTCGGGCCGGTACAAAGGCAGGGCTTATTTCCGCGGTTTCAGATGACGCTGTCGGGAATTATGTCAAACAGCGCCTGATTAATGAAGGTGTAGATACGTCGCTGATACAGACAACATCCGGGGATGAGAGAACCAGCCTTGCTTTGGCGGAAGTCCGCAATTTTGATTGCGAAGTCGTGATCTACCGTAATAATCCTGCCGATCTCAATGTGCATTGCAATCGCCGGATTGAGCTGGCAATGGCTGACAGCAGCAATCTGGTGGTGACCGGGACAAGCCTGATCGATCCTGATTCGAGAGGTCAGGTGTTTCAGATCATGAGCCACGCCAAAGGTGTCGACTGTCATGTCTGGCTGGATCTGGATTATCGGGCCTGGAACTGGCCGAGCCTGGAACATACCCGAAGTGTGTATCGGAAAGCTGCCGTTTTCGCAGACGTTCTCATTGGTAATGAAGAAGAATTTTCGATATTGACCCACGATATTCCAAGCCAGATCGAACAATGCCGTGAGCACAATCAAATTATGGTGCTCAAACGTGGGAGCGACGGTTCCAGCCTGTATGCAGGAGATGCCTGCCTTGATTGTGGAATTTATCCCGCCACTCCATTAAAACCCTATGGTGCAGGGGACGCCTTTTTAGGCAACCTTCTGGTTCGTTACATGAATACTGGTGACTGGCAGCAATCTGTCGAGGCTGGCAGCGCGGCGGCTTCTCTTGTGGTTTCACAGCGTGGATGTGCCAGCGCAATGCCTACACCCAATCAATTAAAATCACTACAGGAATCCGGAACTATGGAACCTGCTGCAAAGTGGAGTTAAACATGCATATTCCTCACCACGACAATCACAATAAGCCCATTGTTGATCGCAATGACAGCAGGGTACCGCTGTGTTTCTTCAATATCGTCAAACTAAAGAAAGGCGAAACATTCAATTCGCGGGTCGAAGGCTATGAGACCTGCCTGGTACCGGCTACCGGCAGTATCGATGTCAGTGTCGGGGATGAAACCTATGAACAGGTCGGTAAGCGCATGCATATCTGGGAAGGAGACCCTGAAGGCGTTTACGTGCCGGTCGGCGTTGCGGTGACCATGCGTTGTGTCAGCGATGGGGCAGAGGTATTTGTCGCCGGAGCAAAACACGACGAAGTTTATGAACCTTTCGTGGTCAGGGAGAAGGATATCGATCCGGTGCAATATGGATCCGATGATACGAAAACCCATCGCAAGATAAAGCATATACTGGGGCAGAACCCTGGCGGCAAGGTCGGGCGATTGCTGGTCAGTGAATTGTTCACCGTAGGCGCCGGCGGTTGGTCAGGTTTTCCACCGCATAAGCACGATACCGATGACCTGCCCAGCGAAACCCGGCACGACGAAGTCTATAATTTCAGATTCAATCCCGAACATGGTTTCGGCGCCCAGTTCCTGATCAAGGAAGGTGAGGATTATGGCGATGTCTACCATATACGCAATAGCTCAACCATTCTGCTTGAACAGGGGTATCACCCATGTGTGGCGGCACCAGGATATGAAATGTATTACTTTACGATTCTCGCTGGTCTGTCCCAGCGTCCGCTGATCCAGAACTTCCATTCAGATCATGCATACCAGCTGGAAACCATCCCCGGCATCAAGGATATGATTAATAAATTCAAATAATCCATTATGCTTGCCAACCTCAACCAGGTTTTACAACCGGCCCTCAAAGGCGGCTACGCAGTCGCCTGTTTTAATGTCTTTGGGTATGAAGATGCGCTCGCTGTCGTTGAAGCTGCGGAAGCAAGAAATGCCAGCGTCATTCTGTCAATCAATCTGGATATGATTGAATTCATGCCGCTGCAAAATATCGTATCGATGTTTCGCCCGCTGGCGGAATCAGCCAGTGTGCCCGTATGTCTTCACCTTGATCACAACTATGAAATTGATACAGTGAAAAGCGCCATTGACTGCGGATTTTCTTCTGTCATGTATGATGGCTCTCAAAAGCCGATTATGGATAACATTGCTGGAATCCAGTCGGTGGTGGCACACGCAAGACAGCAGAATGTATCGGTAGAAGCTGAAGTTGGGTCGGTTCCCTACGCCAAAGGCCGCGACCATATTAAGTCGGCACTTACCAACGTGGACGAAGCGCTGATGATGGTTGAACAGGGCAAACCAGAAGCAATAGCAATTTCTGTCGGTAACATACATCGCATCGAAAGTGGCTATGCAGACATCAATTTTGAAAGATTCGATGCACTGGAAAAAGTTATCAAAATACCGTTGGTAATCCATGGAACCAGTGGTGTCAAACCTGAAGATATCAGGGTGCTGGCCCGACGCAATGTATGTAAATTCAATATCGGTACCTGTTTACGCCAACGCTTTGGCAGCGCTTTAAGGAACACCCTGTCCGCTGATCATCAACTATTTGATCGCCTGACCATCATGAAACAGATAATACCTGAATTAAGTGATGAAGCCGGCAAAATGATTGAATTGTTAGGCCAATAGGCCAATGAGGACTGCAGGCTGACCGACGCGCAATAGATAAAATTTATTCAAATTTGGAAAACCATGACATCTTCAATCAAAACATACGATTCGCTGCATATGGGTCGTTCCTCGATCGATCTCTATGCCAACGATATCGGTGTGCCATTTGCTGAAATCAAGAGTTTTGCCGCCTATGTCGGCGGTTCACCAACCAATATCAGCGTAGGGGCTCGCCGATTGGGCCTCAAGACCGCGCTTCTCACCGGCATCGGGGAAGATCCGGTGGGGGACTTCATCCTGCATTTTCTTGAACAGGAAGGCGTGGAGACCAGCTACAGTCCCCGTAAACCGGGGCACCGTACCAGTGCGGTAGCACTAGGGATCGAACCGCCTGACAAGTTTCCGCTGATCTATTACCGCGACAATTGTGCTGATATCGAACTGACCATCGATGATGTGCTGGCCGCCCCAGTTGGGAAGAGTAAGGTGTTTCAGTTCGCTGGAACGAATCTGAGCAAGGATCCCTGTCGAACCGCAACCATTTTCGCGGCCGAACTTTCCCAGAAGCTAGGCACAGAGGTAGTGCTCGATATCGATTTCCGTCCTGACCAGTGGCATGATCCCCGGGCATTTGGGGTGACGATTCGCTCGGTGTTGCCCAATGTCGACATCGTCATCGGTACCGAAGATGAAATCAACGCTGCCATGCTCGTCGACGCCGGCCAGATCAGTCTGACCCATTCACAGGTTTCCGATGCCCGGGTCGAAGGGGATATCGATCAGGCAATAGCGACACTGCTCTCTCTTGGTCCCAAGGCTCTGCTGCAGAAGAGGGGAGAGGAGGGTGTGCGCGTCCACCTGAAAAAGGATGACGGCTCCATTGAACAGATCGATGCGCCCGGATACCCTGTCGAGATATACAATATTCTCGGTGCCGGCGATGCCTTTGGAAGTGGATTTTTGTACGGTCATGTGAACGGCTGGGGCTGGTATAAATCAGCACGCCTGGGCAATGCCTGCGGAGCTATTGTAGTCACCAAACACGGCTGCGCCAATTTCATGCCCACCATGCTCGAGGTGCAGGAATTTGTGGAGGGACGTGGGGGCTTTTGACACATGGATAACGCAAAGCTTGACGATTACCTTGCTTGTTAAAGCGGTTCACTTTTTCCTTAATAAAATTTCTAAAAAGAATAACTATGAATGCTTGTGTTTTGTACGATAAACAGGATATGCGTCTGGAAGATCGAAGCCAGCCTGAACTTGGAGATCTCGACGTTAGAATAGAGATCAAGGTAGCAGGTATTTGCGGCAGTGATCTTCATTATTATCAACATGGAAAAGTTGCTGCCTTTAGTTTAAGAGAACCCTTAGTCCTAGGACATGAAGCCTGCGGTGAAATTGTCGAGGTAGGTAAAAAATCCACATTAACGCCGGGTGACAGAGTAGTGATAAATCCCGGACTCGTGTGTGGAAACTGTAAATATTGCCTAAGAGGGCAGGAAAATCTCTGCCGCGATATAAAGTTTATGGGATCAGCCAGCTATTTTCCTCACATTCAAGGTACTTTTCAAAAAACGGTCGTAGTGCAGGAACGGCAATGTCATATTGTTAGAAACGATACCGCTTATCAGATATTGGCATTCGCTGAACCTCTCTCTGTTGCACTCCATACGGTCCATCGCGCAGGTAATCTCTTTAATCAAAAAGTATTAATTATTGGCTCTGGAGCCATTGGACTTCTGGTAGCTTCTTTGGCTCGTTTATCAGGCGCCGCTTTTATAGCCATCACAGACATATTAGATTACCCTCTGCAGGTTGCTCAAAAGTTGGGGGTTGATGAGTGCGTCCATGCCCAGCATGACACTGAGGTTATTGCCTCTTGGCAGCAAGAACAAAATTCTTTTCCAATAGTTGTTGAGGCTACAGGCACGTATAAAGGGTTTGAAGTAGCATTATCTTCCGCTAGTCCAGGAGGAAAGGTAGTGGAGGTTGGGATTTTACCGGGCGGACAGTCGGAGATACCGTTTAGCCATGCATTTGCAAAAGAATTGGATATACTATTCGTCCTAAGACAAAATTTACAATTTGGTCCCGCATTAGACATGTTGACAAAGGGGAAACTTGACCCTTTGCCGTTACTTTCTGCTTCTTTTGCGTTGAATGACTTCGAGCAAGCTTTTGCATTAGCTAGAGACAAATCCAAAGCTATAAAAGTACAACTGGAACCATAGGCTGCATTACGAAGAAACACAAACCGTCTACAGTCATAGCCTTCCCTCAACTCCACCATCAAAATGGTGGAGATTTCTATTGCATATCTATGATTTTGTTGAGGGGATGGTTTTCCCAAGTTAGATCGAAAATAAACAGGAATAAGTGTCACCACAAAGGCAAGCACTGGCAGCTTTATCGACTGACCCGCTCGTTGCCGATGCCAATGTTGCCGATCCGCTGATGACAGAGATGCTGTAGGCTAATGAATCATATATGAGACTAGAATTTCAGGAAAATTAAGATACAATAACAGTTGATACAATAATGAACCTGAATCGACTGTGGAACGACAAATTGCAGGAGCTTCCATGATAATAAAATGCGATAAGCCGTTTGCTTATGGTTATACCCCGATAACCGAACAGCACGGCAGGCATAGTGACATGTTGTTGGATTTCGGAATCTTAAAATTGAAGAGCGGTGATAAAAAAGTATTTCCCCCCGGACGGGAAAGGGCCTGGCTGATGATAGAAGGTACAGCCACATTTATCTGGGATGGAAAAAAGGAAAAGATTACCAGAAATTCCTGTTTTGACGAAGCCCCCTACACGCTCCACGTTGCTAAAGATGAAGAGGTAACCATAACGACAGATGCAGAATGCGAGATATGTGTCGAGCAGGTAGATAACGACAAACTATTTACATCAAGGTTGTATGCACCTGAGGATGTCAGAACCGATATTTTCGGGGCCGGTACGTTAAACGAAACATCGATTCGGTCAGTCAGAACGGTTTTTGATGGAGAAATAAACCCGCAGTCAAATATGGTTTTGGGAGAAGTGATCAATCATCCGGGTAAATGGTCCAGCTATCCTCCTCACGACCATCCACAGCCTGAAGTCTATCACTATCGCTTCTTTCCACCCCAAGGCTTCGGTGTTTCTTTGCTCGACGATGAAGCACATATGGTAAAAAATGGTTACACAACGCTGATTCGACCGAATAAAACACACTCTCAAGGAGCTGCACCGGGATATGCAATGTACTATATCTGGATGATTCCGCATCTTCCCGACGATCGCTGGCTTCCAACCACCAGATATTTTCGTAAAGAACATGAATGGCTGCTTGAACCTGAGGTGAAAATCTGGCCGGAACGCAAGGCAGGAGGTGTGAGATGAAAACCGTTCGGTTGCCGATGGTAGGCTTTAGTCATTTACTGAGCTATTTGCAAAACGATCTTTTCGCCCAAACTCTGCGTTATCTCAAATTTTATCCTCGGAAAATTTCTCGCATGCCTTGATTTTGAACGAAAATCTTAGTTTTGCAAAACTCTACTGATAATCAATATGTCAGTTTTGACGGGGAAGAGAACAGGTTTGTTCATGGGGATTCGGTATCTTTGGCCACGCCGGTGTCGTTGATCTTGGTGAAGCGCTGCAGGAGCCGAACCATTCATTGAAATTTTATCAGGGCCATAACGAGCAGGGGATGGTTCAAGAGGCAAGCGTTTTTGCCTGTCGTCAGCCGGATCCGGTTCTCCAGCAGATCGAAAAGTTTTACAACAACACCATGACAAGCAACGATGCCTTTAAGCAGTATGCAGATACTGGGATCGGCTCGAGCGTCCAGAGCAGGTAATGAGTGCGGCGTTGAATGCGATGTGTGTTTTATAGAATAGGGTTATCAATAGTTGCATTCCCGCACCACTTCCACCTTTTTCAGAATATGCTGCAATTATTGATAATCCTATTCTATAAATCTTCGAGTTGAGGATCAGTCTACAAATTAAGAGTACCTTTTAAAATCTCAGATATAGCCGTTATTTAATCGTTGGACAAAGGAGCTATATAAACAGAGTTGTGTTCGAATGAGAAGAGCTCGCAAGAAAGGCTGCCACTCCTCCAGACTCTACACCATCTATCAAATCCGATGATTTTAGCCCCATAAGATCAACAGTCATCTGGCATGCAATAATCCTTACACCATACTCCTGAGCCATTTTTATAAGTGACTCAAGCTGTTCTATGTTCTTGCTCTTCATCATAAACTTAAACAGCTTGGGTCCGATACCTCCGAAATTCATTTTCGAAGTACCCAGTTTTCCGGCACCTTTCGGTCGCATTGCAAGCACCATTTTTTCAAGAAATCCTCTTCCGGCTGTATTGAAAGACGATTTTTTCAAGACATCCAACCCCCAAAAGGTTGCAAAAATAGTGACCTTCATATCCATAGCTATACCACCGTTTGCAATGATAAAGGCCGCCATGGCTTTGTCGAAATCACCACTGAACAATACGAGGGTCAGGTGATCGTCTTTTTTTTCAAGAGCTGCAATACGATTTTCAAGTTCTTTCACTTTCGTAGAAATTTCATCAGAAACCGTTAGGTTTTTTGCCTGATCATTAATAGCGTCATTTTCCATTTGTTTGCTCCTTCCTCTGTCCAATCAATCAGGAAGTCAAGAACCACAACTATTTTGTTATAAAACAGCTTTCAGTTCATTATATGAGTGCCTTAAAAATAGGACATTTTTTTATCACTCGCTCAGTAGTAGTCAAATGATTGTGAGATTCAATTGATACAATCAGAATATAACCACTGTAGAATAAAGGGGGAGTGGCTGGAATAGTTAATCGATTATCGACCCTGGTCATTTAAGATCAGAGATAAACTATCAACTTTCGATGACCTTGAGGGTAACGTTCATTGGCTTCGTGGCAATGTCAAGTTCAATGCTCAGTCGCTGACATCAACTTATCAGGGAAAAGGTACCGTAACCCTCTATTTATTTTTACTCAATATTGCCCAAAAATATCTCATCCCTCTGAACTTCCAAGCTTTTATATCTATAGGAAAAATAAATGTGAGTAAAGGCATAGAACTATGCTATTGACACGAACAAATGGAGTAATATAAGACTCGATTAATACATTGCTAAAAGTGTCTCTTTTTTCTGTTGCCTTTGGATAGCGATGTATTCTGGCCACCACGCATTGATTGCATCCATAACTAAACAAAAGGAGTCCGCAATGAAAAAGAATCTTGTATTGCATCCTTTGGCGTTTGCTCTTGTTATCGCCTTGACGGTCGGCTCAGCAATTGCCGCCGACAAACCCAATATCATACTCATCGTGTCTGACGACACCGGTTACGGTGATCTCGGCCCCTATGGTGGTGGTGAAGGGCGCGGCATGCCTACGCCGAATATCGACCGTTTGGCGAGCGATGGAATGACGCTGTTTACGTTCTACGCTCAGCCGAGCTGCACACCCGGCCGGGCGGCGATGCAGACCGGGCGTATCCCGAACCGCAGCGGCATGACCACCGTGGCCTTTCAGGGTCAGGGCGGGGGACTGCCGGCCGCCGAGTGGACGCTGGCCTCGGTGCTGAAGACCGCGGGCTACAACACCTTCTTCACCGGCAAGTGGCACCTCGGCGAGGACGACTACGCGCTGCCCAACGCGCAGGGCTACGACGAGATGAAGTATGCCGGCCTCTATCACCTCAACGCCTACACCTATGCGGATCCGACGTGGTTCCCCGACATGAGTCCGGAGCTGCGCGCCATGTTCAAGAAGGTGACCAAGGGTGCGTTGTCAGCGAATGCAGGCGAGAAGCCGGTTGAGGAATTTGCGATCAACGGCCAGTACGTCGATACGCCTGATGCAAGCACGGATGAGTACCCGAATGGCGTCGTCGGAATTCCGTTCTTCGACGGCTACGTGGAGAAGGCGTCCCTCGACTATCTGGACAAAGCATCGAAGTCGGAGGCCCCGTTCTTCATGAACATCAACTTCATGAAGGTGCACCAGCCGAACATGCCGCACCCTGACTACGAACACAAATCTCTGTCGAAGAGCAAGTATGCGGATTCGGTCGTGGAGCTGGATTCAAGAATCGGGCGGATCATGGACAAGGTGCGCGAACTCGGTCTCGACAAGAACACGCTGGTCTTCTACACCACCGACAATGGCGCCTGGCAGGACGTCTACCCGGACGCCGGGTACACGCCGTTCCGCGGCACCAAGGGTACTGAGCGTGAGGGTGGCAACCGGGTTCCGGCGATCGCCTGGATGCCGGGTAAGATCAAGGCCGGTGCGAAGAACCACGACATCCTCGGCGGCCTTGACCTGATGGCCACGTTCGCCGCCGTTGCCGGGGTCAAACTGCCGGAAAACGACCGCGAGGGTAAGCCCATCATCTTCGATAGCTACGACATGTCGCCCGTCCTGTTCGGCACCGGCAAGAGTGAGCGGAACGAGTGGTTCTACTTCACCGAGAATGAGCTGACGCCCGGCGCCGCACGTGTCGGAAACTACAAGGCCGTGTTCAATCTGCGCGGCGACAACGGCCAGGCAACGGGTGGCCTAGCCGTGGATAGCAATCTTGGTTGGAAGGGTCCGGAGTCGTATGTCGCTACAGTGCCCCAGGTCTTCGACCTCTGGCAGGATCCGCAGGAGCGCTACGATATCTTCATGAACAACTATACAGAGCGAACCTGGACACTGGTGACGATCAGCGAGGCGATCAAAAAGAAGATGGAAACCTACGTGAAGTACCCGCCCCGGCCGATGCAGAGTGCGGCTTACTCGGGCCCGATCACGCTCAGCTCCTACTTCCGCTTTATGCACATCCGCGAACAGCTCGAGAAGGAGGGCGTCAAGATTCCGATTCCCACCGGAAATTAGTAATCAGTGATCCACCCCCGGGCGATTCATGGCGACGCAGTCGCCATGAATCGCGGTGCTGACGCAATAATTTTTCCCCGGCAGGTTATCGAAATCGTTAACATTGCCACTTCAAACATCTTACTTTCTGTAATATTTCATAAGCTTACATTCCTACTGTAGCTTTGCGGTTTGAGGGAACACACCCTTGGTTAGGGCTATTCCTGATAGACAGCGAGGACGAAACAAAAGTCTATCAATCTGAAAAGAAGGGGGGCATTATCCTCAGTTGCTCTAAGAGTGGGCACGAAACGAAGAAGTTATTTACGTCTTATCATACCAGAGCAGATGTCTTGTAAAAGCCAAATATTTCGATATCAGGCTCTCTATTGCTTGGCCTGCCAATCTCATCAATGTATGTGATGTCGAAACTTTAGACTGTTCCTCTGTTTATCTTTAATTTTCTTACACTAGAAGGCAATCACCGGTAAGACTGAAGAGATCCGGGTAACCGGTGCTTCTAGCCGGATTTTTTCTCTTTCGTATTAGAAAGTAATCCGGAACTTATTTGACTTCCTATCACGTCACCACCACATTGTAGCTATTGTGGTGAACTAAGGTGATGTCAAATGAATTGGCCAACGTTAACTATTGCAGCGATTATGATTATTCCAGGCAGTATTGCTCCTGTAAATTCCCAAAATGGTAATAACAAAATCCAGTATCAGATTCAGAGCAGACTGGATGCAGGAGAAAAACCAAACAAATTGATACATGAAAAGAGCCCTTATCTGTTGCAGCACGCTTTCAACCCCGTTGATTGGTATCCATGGGGGGAAGAGGCTTTTAGTTTAGCCAAGCAAACGGACAAACCGATTTTCCTCTCTATCGGTTATTCAACCTGTCATTGGTGTCATGTAATGGCCCATGAGTCATTTGAGAGTAATGAGGTGGCAGCCCTGCTCAACCAGCATTTTGTCAGTATCAAAGTGGACAGGGAGGAGAGACCTGACATTGATCAGATGTATATGACTGCGACACAGGCAATGACGGGTGGGGGAGGCTGGCCAATGTCCGTATTTCTTCTGCCCGACGGCAGCCCTTTCTACGCAGGTACTTATTTCCCTCCGGAATCAGCCTATAATCGTCCCGGCTTCAAGGAATTGTTGACCGCTATCAACAGAGCCTGGATCGAGAAGAGGGACGATATTGAGCGAGCCGCAGGACAAATGGTAGCTACTCTTGAGAAAGCTGCCGGCTCCTCTTCTGAACTGTTAGATGATAAGGTCATCACGCTGGGCTACGAGATGTTAGAAAAAACCTACGATGCGGAAGAAGGCGGCTTCGGAAAGTCGCCCAAATTTCCTCGACCGGTGGTGCTCTCTTTTCTTTTTGACTATTACTTAACAACTGGGGTGGTCAAGGCAAAACAAATGGCCCTGCATACCCTTGATAAAATGGCTGCGGGCGGCATGAATGATCAGCTGGGTGGAGGTTTTCATCGTTATTCCGTCGACAATCACTGGTTTGTGCCACACTTTGAAAAGATGCTCTACGACCAGACCCAGCTCGCCAACACCTATCTTGATGCCTACCAGATAGCGGGGGACGAGAGCTACTCGCAGGCGGCTCATGAGATATTTGCCTATCTCCTGCGAGATCTGCGTGATCCGGGCGGAGGATTCTATTCTGCTGAAGATGCTGACAGTGAAAATCCATATGCTCCGGGGGAGCATGGAGAAGGGGCATTCTATCTATGGACTCAAGAAGAGATTGTCAAAGAACTTGGAGTTGAAGCCGCCAATATCTTTAATTACAGCTATGGGGTAAAGGAGTATGGCAACGTTGAGCAGGATCCGGCTGCTGAGTTTACCGGCAGAAATATCCTGCACCGCAGACATGATACAGATCAGTCTTCGGCTGCTCTCGGCCTGGACAAGGAGTTGGTTAAACAAAGTATCGATTCCTCAAAGGCAAAATTGTTGAAGACTAGGGAGCTGCGCAGACGGCCCCATCTTGATGATAAAGTCATTACTGGCTGGAATGGTCAAGCTATAGGAGCACTGGCAAGAGGCAGCATGATTCTGCAGGAACCGCACCTGCTTGAGGCAGCCCTGCAGACCGCCTCATTTACCAAACAACATCTCTACGATGAGGGGTCGCAGTCCTTGTATCGTCGGTATCGAAACGGGGAAGCCGGTCTGCCGGGGCAACTTCACGATTACACCTATTTGGTTGCAGGATTGCTCCAGTTGTATCAGGCGAGCCACGATCCCAAATGGTTGAAATGGGCGACCGAATTGACGCAGAAACAGATGGAGCTGTTCTGGAATGAAGATGGCGGCTATTTTTTTGACAGCGTCGACGATCCCACCCTCAAAGTGAGGATGAGGGCTGAATATGACGGTGCAGAACCCGCGGGGAATTCCGTGGCCGCGCTAAATCTATTACTTCTGGGACAACTGCGGAACAACCCGCAATGGCTTGAACAGACCCGCCGCCTGATTGAGTCCTTCAGCGACACGATAAATCAATATCCTCCGGCTTTACCTCTGATGCTTACCGCCTGGAAAAGACTCAGGACAAAACCTACTCAGGTAGTGATAGCCGGTAATAGAGATGGTCAAGACACCCAGGCTCTTCTTGATGTGGTTGAAAAGAATTTCGATCCTGCCCGTCTGGTTCTGTTGGCAGACGGTGGGGAAAATCAGGCCTATCTCTCTGAAAAATTACCCTTTCTGGAGTCTGTCAGTGCGATTGATGATATGGCGGCGGCTTATGTCTGCACTGATTTTATCTGCAAGATACCGGTCACCGACCCGCAGAGCCTTCAGCAACAGCTGGCAGGGGACAAGACAAGATAATGCAATCCAGGTGATAAATTTCAAGCGCAGGTAAACTTGCCTCATCAGGCTACAAGTGTGTTTCGCGTTCTGCAGAAGTTCACCATGGAGTCACTTCACAAATCTTAACAAACGTCAGGCAGCAATCTGCACAAAGCAATCACGATAAAATAAGGAGATTCTCCAATGCCAAGCTACAAACTTACCTATTTCGATATTGACGGTGGACGTGCTGAGCCAATCCGAATTGCTTTTCATGCGGCCGGAATAGATTTTGAGGACAACCGCATATCGTTTGCCGAATTTGGCGAAATGCGGGCGACCACACGTTTTAATTCAGTTCCTGTACTTGAAATCGATGGCGCTCAGGTAACCCAAACCAATGCCATGAGTCGCTACGTAGGAAAGATGGCCGGCCTCTATCCTGTTGATGATCTGCAGGCACTTTATTGTGATGAAGTATTGGGTGCTCTTGAGGATCTCACCCACCATGTCGTTCGAACATTTGGGTTGCCGGAAGAGGAGCTTAAGCTGGCGCGCGAAAAACTCGTAGATGGTTGGTTGTCAACCTTTCTGCGGGGCCTTGATCAGCTCTTGATTCGCGGCGGTGGCGAGTATTTTGCCAACAACCAGCTGACGGTAGCTGACCTGAGGGCCTTCGTTCAGACCCGCTCGCTGGGCTCTGGAATTCTTGACTATGTTCCGACAGATATTGTAAAGCGAGTGGCATCAGGTCTTTTCGAACACCAGGAACGCATCAATGCTGATCCACGTGTGGTGGCTTACTATGCAACGCGCTCGTAGCGGTATTTAATGAATCTACAGCACCAGAAAATTATTGCCGAGGAACTTCGGGTTCGTGCAGCCCAGGTAGCGGCTACTGCTGGCCTGCTCACAGACGGCGCCACCGTCCCCTTTATTTCCAGGTATAGAAAGGAAGCCACCGGCTCTCTGGATGAGGTTCAGATCGCGGCAATCAGGGACCGCCTTGTCGGACTTGCTGAGCTGGACAAGAGGCGGCAATCCATTATCGAGTCTCTGGCTAAGCGAGATTTGTTAAGCGATGAATTAAAAAACAATCTGGAACAAGCTGAAAGCCTGGCAGGCCTGGAGGATATCTACCTACCTTATAAACCAAAGAGACGCACAAGGGCGATGATTGCCTGTGAAAAGGGCCTGGAACCATTAGCCCGGACTCTTTTCAAGCAAGACACATCTAATGTGAACGCCTTGGCTTTTGTCAGCGAGGAGAATGGGGTCGAGTCGGTTGAAGATGCACTTGCAGGAGCGAGAGATATCATTGCTGAATGGATCAATGAGAATCAGAAGATTCGGGTTCTTTTGCGCAGGCTATACGATGAAAAGGCTGTTATCGTATCCACCGTTGTAAAAAAGAATCAGCAGATCGGGGCTAAATATCACGACTATTTTGACTGGAGTGAACCAGTAACAAAGGCGCCAGGCCACCGCTTGCTGGCAATGTTTCGCGGGGAGAAAGAGAAAATACTTTCCTTGAGCATAAGGCCGCCTGATGACGTGGTTCTACCCGTTCTGATTAGCCATTTTGTCAAAAACAAAATCGGAAATCAGGTTGAGCTGGCCGTTGCCGACAGTTATAAAAGATTGCTTGGTCCATCTCTGGAAAAAGAGCTGCGCAATAGCCTCAAAGAACGGGCGGATCGGGAGGCAATCAAGGTCTTTGCTGAGAATCTAAGGGAATTGCTTCTGGCTGCGCCATTGGGACAGAAGCGCCTCATGGCACTGGACCCTGGATTTCGAACCGGTGCCAAGCTGGTCTGTCTGGATGAACAGGGTCAATTGCTTTATTCAACCACAATCTACCCGACCATCGATAGCAGAAAAGAGGAGGCCTCCAGGATTGTCCGGGAGCTATTTCACAAATTTAAAATTGAGGCAATCGGTATCGGTAACGGTACCGCCGGAAGAGAAACAGAAACTTTTATGCGCGGGCTTCAACTGGGGCCGGAGGTTGTTATAACTCTGGTCAACGAGGACGGGGCATCCATCTATTCAGCCTCAGAGGTGGCCCGTCGCGAATTCCCTGATCACGATGTTACCGTGCGCGGAGCAATCTCTATCGGCAGAAGGTTGCAGGATCCTCTGGCAGAACTTGTCAGGCTGGATCCTAAATCGATAGGTGTGGGGCAATATCAGCATGATGTTAATCAGTCCGAATTGAAGAAAAGCCTGGAGGATGTCGTATCCAGCTGTGTGAACTCGGTTGGTGTAGAGGTGAATAGCGCTTCTCTTGAACTCCTCACTTATGTTTCAGGGCTTGGACCATCTCTGGCAGCCTCCATCATCCGGCATCGCAATGAGAATGGTCCTTTTTCCAGCCGCAAGGAATTAAAAAAGGTTCCACGATTGGGGGCCAAAGCATTTGAGCAGAGTGCAGGTTTTCTCCGTATTCATAATGCAAAAAATCCACTGGATGGCTCAGGTGTCCATCCTGAAAGATATGCAACTGTTAAAAAAATGGCCGCAGATGCCGGCTGCGAAGTGGCTGATCTAGTCTCCAGTGATGATGCCAGGCAGAAGGTGAATATCCACAACTATGTGAGTGACTCGTTGGGATTGCCCACGCTGCGGGATATCATGGAGGAACTCGCTAAGCCTGGTCGCGATCCTCGGGAGACGTTCGCTCTTTTCTCCTTCGACGAAGATGTTCACACAATGGGCGATTTGATTGCAGGAATGCGACTTCCGGGAATAGTCACCAATGTAACCAGGTTCGGCGCTTTTGTTGATATAGGAGTTCACCAGGACGGCCTGATCCATATAAGTCAACTGGCGAATCGATTTGTCAGGGACCCTTCTGAGATAGTCAAGGTGCGTCAGCAGGTCATGGTTCGAGTCATCGAGGTTGATGAAAAACGAGGGCGAATTTCTCTATCGCTGCGGGATGTGTAGTTTTTATGTCAGATATGGGGAGATTGCAGGACTAGATCTGGATTAATTCTGCCTCTGCTCTTGGTTTTAAGCAATTCTAAAGATCCTCGAGAGTCTGCTCACTTATTATGTTCGGCCGCCTTATCGGCAAGCCAGTCTGTCCATGCCTCTATTCCTTCGCCGGTTCTGCTTGAAAGGGGAAAAATCTTGATCTCTTTGTTGAGTTTTCTTACTCGTTTTTCCAGCAATTCCAGATCAAAATCGGTGAGCGGTGTTCCGAGGAAGTCGGTCTTGTTGACGATGAGAGCGTCGCATTTGGAAAACATCAGCGGGTATTTCAGCGGTTTATCGTCGCCTTCAGGAACGCTGAGGATCATCACGTCAAGGGCTGCTCCCGTGTCAAACTCCGCAGGGCAGACAAGGTTGCCGACATTTTCGATGAAGATGATGTCGAGAACATGGGTATCAAGGGAATCGAGGCCCTGCTGGACCATCGGCACATCAAGGTGACAAAAGCCGCCCGTCTGAAGCTGGATCGCCTGGACTCCCGAATCGGCCAGACGCTCGGCATCGACTGTGGAATCGATATCCGCCTCGATGATTGCCATGCGGTAATCAGCTTTTAACCTGCCTGTGGTCTGGAGCAGCAGACTTGTTTTGCCTGCACCAGGAGAAGACATGAGGTTGACAAGGAGGGTCTTTCCGGCTTTCAGCTGCTTCCTCAGGTCCTGCGCAAGCTGGTCGTTGTCCGCCTGAATACTTTCCCTCACCTTTATGAGTTTGACCGAGTCTGTCATTGCACTTCCATCTCCTCTATATAATAACCCCGGCCGGACATGATCGAAAACCCTCCGTCAGTTCCGCAATGGAAACACGTAATGTCTTGCAGATCTCTTTTTTCTGTTTCGATTATCGTCCCGCACTCTCCGCATCGGAGTTTGATTGGTTCCGGCACGATGATGAGCCGGGCATTCCGGGCAATGGTGTCTTTGCTGATATAGTCGAAGTAGTGCTGCAGCCACTCGTCTTGCAGGTCGGTCAGCCGGCCGACGTGCAGGGTGATCGAGCGGATTATCTTGGCCCCATTCTGATCCGCATGTTTCAGGGCGATGGTCAGTATCTTTTCCGTAACCGGTAGTTCGTGCATAACTGTTTCGCAGCAGAGCCTTCGTTGCAGCACGGATTACCTGCCCGAGCAGGGCAATGCCCTGTGCGCCTCGACTAACAGACTATATCGACTCGTGGTATATCCGGGCGAGCCCTTTGTGCCTTATGGTGTTTTCAGGTGATAAATGTTACAATTTCCCTCTCTCTTTTGCCATCCGTAGGTAGGTCTGGTACGTGAGTTTCGGAGGCACATACAGGCTGGAAGACTCTTTGGCGGCGAGGTGAATGGCATCGACATCGCAAACCGGAATGCAGACACCGCAGCCGATGCAACGATCAAGGTTGATAACCGCGGCCTCTTCAATCTCAATCGCATCCATATGGCAGCGATCTGTGCATAATCCGCAGGCAACACACTTCTCCTCATTGACGACAGCGTAATAATTTGAGTGCACTTCTTCAGCCGGTTTTGCCAGTTTCTTCATGTTCTTGAGAACCTGGCAGCAGCAACCGCAGCACATGCAGATGTTGGCTGACTTTTGGGCATTGCCCGGCTGGATGACAAGTCCCGCCTCCCTGCCTTTTTCCATGATCTGAAGAGCTTCCTCTACCTCTATAGCCCGGCCGAGCTTGTTCTCTTCATAGTAATAGGCAGCCGCGCCGAAGGACATGCAGACCTCCATCGGGTAGTCGCAGGGTTCACCGATAACCTCATGCTCTTTTCTGCAAATGCAGGGCTGGACCGTGATTTTCGACTGGGCGCGAATAAGCTCTTCCGCATCCTCATAAGAGGCGATTTCCACATCCTGGACAACGGATTTCGATACGGGAACAACCCTCATTTGTTTGGTGTCCGTCTTGGTCCACACCTCTGCCATGATATGGGGCAGGTACTCGTTCACATCCTTGACAAATTCTGGGTCGAGGTCGTTGAGATGGTACTCCCAGATGCCAACCACAAATTGGGCTGCGGAATACATCACTGCCCCATCCTTATAGCTCCTGAAGATCAAACCTTTCTTGGCCATCTCTTCCAACTGCTCCCCGAGTTCCCTGTTGGGGAGGTCTGACCGTTCAGCGACAGTGCCGACCGTATCCGGCTTCATGGTCAGCCGCAGGGCAATGTCCGCTTCCTCACGTGTGAACAGCCGGCGGAGAATCTTCAGTTCGATGCCGCTTTCCGTAGCCGGAAATCCGCCGGGAAGATTGTCGAGATGTCGGGCCAGTTTCGTATATATATCGCTCATCTGTTTCTCCAGTTTTTGGGGGGCTGGACTGTGTGTTCTCACAATCCTGTCGTACCATATTTTCGGTATTGTTGCTCTTCCAAGTCGTGAGTGGATCCAGCTTGTCAACGCGACAGGCAGCATATCGGTGGATAGGGGTCGCCACCAGTCGGTTTCGGCAGCTGTTTTTAATCTGCCTGATGTCTTACAGCAGATGGCTATCAGAGAGAGTCTTAACCTTGTTTTTTGCCCTAGCTATGTGAGTAATAGTTAGGGCTACCTTGAAAAATTGTCTTTTCCTCCTAACTCTGCGTTGCGCTCAAAAATTTTATCCTCGGAATATTGCTTATATGCCTGCGGCAAAATTTTCACTCGCGTCTTGATTGTGAACGAAAATCCTAATTTTGCTGGTACCCTTCAATAGATTGATAGTAAATGAAAAATGATTAGATTTGTTTCATCTCAAAGCAGCAACACAACGATTTAACGAAAAGCCGTATTGAGAGATAACGCTGCAATAGCAAGGGAGGATTTCAGGATGAAAGTCTTTTTTATTAACAATAACAAATCGGCAATCTCAATTATTTTGGGCATTATGGTTGTATTAACCTTTATTAATAATGCAAGTGCAGTTGATGAAGTAAACAAAACATTATTCGGGGTAGCCATTAAAGGCTATGATACAGTGGCCTACCACACAGAGGGTCAAGCGTTGAAAGGAAGTAGTGAGTTTTTTCATAAATGGAACGACGCCAAATGGTATTTTGTAAGCGAAGCTAATCGAGATATATTTATTAAAGATCCAGAAAGATATGCTCCTCAATATGGTGGATACTGAGCAAGAAATCTAGCGACTACTGGCAAGGTTGCCAGTGTAAATCCAGAAGCATTTAAAATCATAGATAACAAGCTTTACCTAAATTATAACGCTGAATCTGCTGACAAATTCGAAGTGCAGGCTGCGGAACATATCGAAAAAGCAGATGCGAATTGGGACAAGTTAAAAGCAGAAAATCAAGAAAGGTGATTTCTGGTAGCCTTATTCTAAACCCGCTTTTCTGAGTCCATCGGCAATAGCTAGGCGGTGACTCTGGTTTTTGAAGGCTGTACCAAAAGATTCTACTCTGAAAAATGGATCTAATCTAAGGATATCATTTGCTGAACTCTTTGCATCCTGAAGCCGATCAAGCTGGGCATAGGTGGCGGCAAGAATTATGTGATAACCAACAAAATCTGGCCTTTTGATTACTCCATTTTCCAGGGATTCTAAGGCCTGTGCATAGTTGTGTTTAAGGTAATAAGCTATTCCCAGGTGCAGCCAAGAATTACGTATCGAAGAATTGTCCAAGCGCAAAGACATTTTCAGCGCAGTGATAGCATCATCAACACGCCCTGCCCATAGAAGTGTCCAACCCATCTGACTGTAGACATCGGCGTTATTAGGATTAAGTTCAAGGGCCTGCTCGGCCTCTCGTAAGGCAAGTTCATATTTGTTTTGGAAAGTATATACATTGCAGAGTAATGTGTGGGCTGAGGCATTATATCGGTCTAATTCCAATGCTTTCTGGCCGTAATTTAATGCGCTCTCTAACGCTCTCAAAGGAAACTCCGTCCAACCGTAGCCTACCTTTGCATATTCAACCAAACCTATCCCGACAATCGCATCTGCGTAATGGGGGTCGATTGAAATAGCCTTCGTAAACATCTCTTTAGCAATTATATTGGAATCCCTTGTTCTCTTGTTGTAATAGGCAGATCCTCTAAGAAAGTAGTCATACGCATCAAGGTCCTGGGGAGGTGTCCGCATAGCCCTATCACGTTCAGACTGGCTAACCTTGATTGCTAATGTTGCAACTATAGATTTCACTATCTCGGATTGGAGTTCAAAAATATCTGAGTATTCTCGATCAAACCTCTCTGCCCAGATATGAGTTCCATCAGTACTTTCGACAAGTTGGGCATTGATCCTTATCTTATTGCTTGCCTTTTGAACTGTACCCTCAAGCAAATATTGAACTCCCAGTTCTTTCCCAATTTCGATTGCATTTAAGGTCCTCCCTTTATAGGAAAATACCGTATTACTGGAGATTACAAGTAAATCTTGGAATTTGGAAAGGTCGGTAATAATATCATTGGTGATACCATCGCTGAAATACTCTTGTTCTTTATTGCTACTGAGATTTTTAAAAGGAAGTACGGCAATAGAAGTTCCTTTAGAAATGTGCTGACCGATACGGTCCGACGAAACAACTGGGGGCGTAGGAAAATCTTGTTTTCCCTTGCTCTTATAATAGAAGATGATTGCACATAAAATCCCAAAGACTATGAGAAGAGCAGGTAGAAGTCTTTTTACTCTTTTTCTCTTTTTGTGAATTTCATTGCCGGATTTTTTAACATCAACTGAAGAGGTTGTCTCTAAATTATATATCCTGATAGGATCGTTTATATTTTTAACTTTATGCTCACCTGTAAAATTAAAAATATAGGGAAGTTTTCGCTTCACTTGATCATAGGCTTCTCCAGATAGGCTGATACCACCAGGTTCAGCTAATCCTTCAATTCGAGAAGCTATATTGACACCGTCCCCATAAATATCACCTGACTCAGATAAAACATCACTGAGATTTATACCCATGCGAAATTTCAGTGGTTGACTTAATCCCGCGGCTTGTTTCTGCCAGGCTAACGCACACTCGACGCAATCTATAGTGCTAATAAATTCAACTAGATAACCATCCCCCATTCGTTTGATGATACGGCCGTTATAATTTCTAACGGTTGGTTCAATCACTTCTTTTTCACATGTTTTCAAGGATGAAAAAGTGCCAACTTCATCGTCTGCCATAAGACTTGAATATCCAACAACATCTGCAGCGAGAATTGCGACTAATCGACGTTCCATGCCCCTTGTTTGATTTAAGATTTTTTTTATTTTGGCCCAACGTTACAGTGTAGTATATGTACGAGCAGGGAGTACGTCGAGATGAAGCCTTCATGGCCCATAAGAGATATGGCTACCTTGAAAAATTGTCTTTTTGCCCAGGCGCTGCGTTGCGTGTAAAAATTTTATCCTCGCAATATCAAATATATGCCTGCACCAAAATTTTCACACGCACTTTGATTTTGAACCAAAATCCTAATTTTGCAAGATACCCATATTGTTTGGTTGGACCAACTCCCCTGGCTAGTCGATTGGGTTATCATAGTTCATGAATAAGATTGAGTTCCAGGTAATTAGACGTCCACGAAGAAGAACGGCATCGATATCGGTTAAACCAGACGGCACCGTCCGGGTATTGGTCCCTGCTTCACTATCAGATGATCAGGTCACCGAACTGGTTGAGCGGAAGAGCACGTGGATACAAAACAAAATTTCCCACTTCGAGGCTATCAGGAGTAACGAGAAAGACAAAGAATACGTATCGGGTGAGAGTGTCATCTACCTCGGTAGAAGTTACCGGATGGAGGTGGTCGAGGATGCCAGCAGTGACGCTGTTAAGCTGATGAACGGCAGGTTCATTGTGCGGGTGCATCCTGGTCTAGATCATGAAAACAGGAGGTTTCAGATAAGGGCAAGATTCTCCGGCTGGTATCAGCAAAAAGCAGCAGTTCGGTTACGGGAGAAGGTCGTGAGATTCGCCAAACAAATGAATGTAGCGCCAACAACTGTCGGGGTAAAGGGGTACACGAGTCGATGGGGGAGCTGCCACTCCGATGGAAGGCTATATTTCAATTGGCGCATTATAATGGCTCCTCATTCTGTGGTTGACTACGTGGTTGTGCATGAGTTGGCTCATCTGGTCCATGGGAACCACTCGAAGAAGTTCTGGAAGCTGGTGGAGAGTATTCTGCCGGATTATACTGAACGGAAAAAGTGGTTGAATCTGAAGGGGAGGGGACTGAGAGTGTAGTTACTTTAGGCTACCTTTAGCATCCACTGTGCATTATAGGGCACTCAGGATACAAAACCGCAACAAAACTAAGCACTATAGGCTGGTCATGATCAATCGAATTGCTGTCATCATCAGGTACGAGTCACCCTTCATCGAGTGGCTCAATAAATCTGACTCATATGATGCTACTTCACCGATCACCATAGATGAAGCGAATGAAGACAGCACTGTCTATCTGGTTGATGATAAATATGCCGACAACTTTGAAAGCTGGCTGCAAAAGAACTACAAGACTCTTTTTGAGAACGAGCTTTATGGTTGGTACACAGACCCGGCACTATGGCCTGAAAAGCGAGATTTACGAACCTTCAGGAAGTGGTGCACTGTAGAATATTATACGGTTGTGCTTGATTTAGGTCGAGGGGGGATCTTCGACGATGATGTTTAAGCGACTTTGTAATAATTTGCTTCATTTCCAACTTAGACATAATTTAGCGGGGCTCAATCATCTGGATTACTGATGAACGCACCAATCCGGCCAGGACTGTTCCAGGCCCCGCATTTCTCAATTAAATTGCCGATCAGTATTTACCCGAGTACGAGCGAGATACATCGATGAATCTGGTTGACTTGTTTTATAGCGCCATGGTTCTAACGATATTCTTAAATGCTGGTCGCTCTCTCGTCTTACCCGAGTGATGCCTTAATCGGAAAGAACTTTGAAAGACAGATTCACCCGTGTGCGATAGATTATGACTTTTCCTTCTTGAACAACCAAATCCTGTTTTACAACTTCGGCAATGCGCAAATCACGCAGGCTTAACCCTGCTGCTTTCACCGCATTCTGTGCAGCATCTTCCCAGGATACTGGGCTGGATCCGACCATATCGATGATTTTGTAGACGCTCTTAGACATGGGTGTCCTCCTTGGTAAAGGGTTGGGAAAGGTTGTAATGCGAGTTTTTATGATACCAGAAATATCATTAACGATACAGTCCTGAAAAAAAATTGACTGTTTGAAGCAATACATTATGTACTCTGGCTCTACTGGTCCATAAATATAAGGCTAGCTTGAAAAATTGTCTTTTCTTCACAACTCTAAATTGCGCGTAAAAACTTTATCCTCACAATATCAATTATATGCCTGCACCAAAATTTTAACAGGCGCCTTGATTTTGAACCAACATCCTAATTTTGCAAGCTACCCGTAAATAATTGGCAAACTAACACGCCAATTACCTAGGTGGTTAATCTCTGATTACCGTATCTTTTCTAATTATCGCATGCCAGCATATTACCATATTCCCAAGCAATTTTGATAATCTGGAAACATCGGGAAATATTGGAGTTGCACGCACGAGATTGACGGACAACCAGTGGCTTCAACGATACGATTTTTTCGATTGTTATCAGTTTAAAACAGTGTACTTTTGTCAAAGTAAATTGGCAGATCAATATTCAAACTAAGAAACACTATCACGGAGCATTGCCGGTCGGATCCCATTTGGGCTATGGCATCAAGCCAGGCTTTTTTCTTACGCGTTGTGCCTGGATCCGTTTCTTTGCCACGGCTTACATTTATCGGGTTTGAACCGTGGGAGCTAGAGGAAGGAAAAATGGATGTGACCATGAAGGACATGGCAAACGCGGTTCGCATGTTGGCCATAGATACACTTGTCCTAGCCCAGGATGGACATCCAGGCACGCCTACTGGTGCCGCCGATATTGCTGCGACATTGTTTAGCCGCCATCTCAAATTCGATCCACAGGAGCCGCGCTGGCCAGACCGCGACCGCTTTGTGCAGTCTAACGGCCATGGCTCGACTCTGATCTATTCGTTACTGCACCTGACTGGCTACGAAGCCTTCCCCATCGAGCAAATCAAGAAGTTTCGGGTTCTTGACTCGAACACGCCGGGGCATCCCGAATACGAGCCAGATCATGGTATTGAGGTGACAACCGGCCCGCTCGGACAAGGCATTGCCAATACAGTCGGCATGGCCGTAGCCGAACGGATCCTCAACGAGATGTTCGGTGACGATATCGTCGATCACTATACCTATGCCCTGGTCGGTGACGGCTGTCTGATGGAAGGAGTCGGCCACGAGGCAATCTCGCTGGCAGGTCATCTCAAGCTGGGCAAACTGATCTGGCTCTATGATGACAACGGCATGACCGATGACGGTGTCACAGATCTGACGATTTCTGAGGATTATTCAGCTCGTTTTGCCTGTGCCGGCTGGCATGTGGTGGAATGTGACGGACATGATCATGAAGCTATCTCGGCGGCCATCACCGAGGCCAAGATGGATCCACGCCCATCCATGTTGCGCTGCAAGACCTTCATCGGCTTCGGTGTACCGCGCATCCAAAATGACCGTGCCGCCCATGGCGGCAAACTCAGTGCCGAGGATGCCGCTCAAGCTCGTGAACGCCTTGGTTGGCCGCATAAACCCTTCGCTACGCCGGATTTCATCGGTGCAGAATGGAGGAAAGCGGGCGAGAAGGGAGCGGCAGCACGTCAGGCCTGGCAGAATCGCCTCGAAAAAATGGCTCCGGCCAAGCGGGCCGAATTCGACCGGCTGACGCAACGACGCCTCCCTGATGGCTGGGACATGAGTTTGCTCAAATTCAAGAAGGCACGAGTCGAAGATCAGCTAGAACAGGCTGGCATCCGCACCTCGGGTCAGATTGCCAGCGCGCTCTCGCAGGTCATCCCCGAGTTTCTCGGCGGGGCGCCAGATCTCGAGGCGGCGACTCAGCACAAGCAGGTCATGGAGCCCTTCACTGCTGAGAATGCCCGAGGACGATATATCCATTACGGTATTCGTGAGCATGTTATGGGTTCGATGATCAACGGCATGCTTTCACATGGAGGCCTCGTTCCTTTTGGCGCCACCTTTTTGGTATTTTCGGATTACATGCGCCATGCTATCCGCCTTTCGGCAATGATGTCATTGCCCGCGATCTGGGTGTTCAGCCATGATTCCATTGGTATCGGCACCAACGGTCCAACCCATCAGCCGGTTGAATGTATACCGTCCTTACGCGCTATTCCAAATATGTGGACCATGCGTCCCTGTGATCCAGTTGAGGCCGCCGAGTGCTGGCAGCTGGCGGTGGCAAACCGGGACCATCCTTCCGCCATCATTAACGCGCGTCAGGCGCTGCCGACACTTCGCAAAGTCTATTCCGAGGAAAATATGTGTGCAAAGGGTGCCTACATCATGGCGGATGCCGATGGCGGCCCGCGCCGGGCTACGATTTTTGCAACCGGATCAGAGGTCTTAGTTGCTCTTGAAGCACGGGAGATCCTGCAGGCCAGGGGTATTGCCACAGCGGTTATCTCAGTCCCTTGTTGGGAACTGTTCTGGAAGCGGGACAAGGATTATCGGGACATGATTATCGGTCGGGGCACCGCTCGAGTATCGGTCGAAGCAGCGACCAAACTGGGTTGGGAACGCTTCGTTGGCGAAGACGGCGGCATAATTGGCATGGAAAGTTTTGGGGCCTCCGGCGCGGTTAGGGCGGTATACGAGAAATTCGGCATTACCGCCGCTAACGTGGTCAAGGAAGTCGAAGCCAGATTGTAGGATTCCTCCGGCACTATAGCGTATGAAGACGATTGGTGGCAATTTATGCTACTGCAAGAACTCGCTGGAATAAATAATATATTCGTTGCCAATGCTTCGTTTTGTCCACCCTGGCCTGAGTACCCAATTTGGCAAACAGACGCCCAGTGGATTACAGGAGATTTAAAACGGTATGGCTACCTTGAAAAATTGTCTTTTTGCCCAAACGCTGCGTTGCGTGTAAAAATTTTATCCGCGGAATATCAATTATATGCCTGCACCAAAATTTTCAAACGCGCCTTGATTTTGAACCAAAATCCTAATTTTGCAAGGTACCCTTATGTTTAATAAATATCGAGATGCCTATGTTGTCAGGGGGATTGCCCCATTTAAAGTCGATGATTTGGCCATCCCGTACCCTGAATTTGTCCCGCGGCTCTACAATCTCTGCATGGAACTCGGTTTTCGTAAGGGTCTTATTATGCCCTCCAGAGCATTCTGCTCAGATGAAAATCAGGGTTTACCTATTATTTTATTAACCAAACACTTTGGGACCTTCCCATTCAACCACGGAAGAGTAGGGGGGGTTCTGGCTGTTGATCGCCATGGTCCCCACTCGCAGCATGGTGAAGACCTCTTGATACTGCAAGCCAGTCATGTTGGGTATGACCCGGATTCAGGGGTATTTGGAAAGTATAACCGACCCCAGATGATGGACCGTTGCCTGTCCGATTCTTGCGGTAAGTTGATCCATGTAATAACGCCTTATCTGGAACAATATCTTTTTGCCCGGGATCGTATTTTTCTCCATCAGGACGACAGCGGCCGCTGTTTGATCACAGTAAAAAATTCATTTATTGATTTTGGCTCTCGCCCGGTTACACAAGGCCTTGTTCTTCGGCTCAGCAATATCGTTGAGGAAGACAACATGGGGGTAATCAGCCCCTTTAAATCAAGTTCCACAACCCAGACCTACATCGTATCCGATGCTTTCAGGCAGGGTCTTGAAGGGCTTGGTTACAAATGGTATTCCGGTGCGGGAAGAAGTATTGGCAAACTTTTGACCGCCGATCTTTTTTTCTTTAGAGAAGATTTCCACGAAACAGACGATTCTATATTGCTGGAAAGGAATCTCATAGAGTTTATGCCTGATATCGTTAGCGCAAAACATCCCGCCCTGCGTGCCGCAAAAACAAATATCCAACTCGAATTTGCCCGAGTGGTTGAATCTATCCGCAGAAGCGAGGACTATAGGGGAAGAAATCTACTCTATATTGCCGGTCTCAATATTGATATTTCTGAAAACGAAAAATTACCGGTGATGAATTATTTTGTCCCGTGGGCTGCTCATGTCCAACTCAAAGATGGTCCCCACGAGGAATATACCCACCCAATTGAACAGGAACTTCTTTATGCAAAGCTAATGGAAATGAGCCCTGAAAATCTCGACCAGACGGATCTTAAAGAAGGTATCCGGCGTATTTTAAAAGCTCCACGATTAGATATCAAATCCTCGATTTAGAAGCGGGGATATCCTCTAGCAAATACTTTCTGGCGAACACCAGGTCTTACCCATCTCCACCTATATCGCCATAATACCTCAGCCTGGCTGTGCGTGGCATATAGTGGTCGACATTTCGGGCCACTGCCTATTTTTTTACGAGCAGACCGTAACAGCTTTCGAAAGCACCACTGCCAAAAATCTTGTCGGCGATTGTATGGCTGGTTCTATTGTACCTGAAGCGGAAGGAATGGTTGGCCGTTATAAGTCTATTGAGATGTTGGGGTAGAGACCCTCCATTTCACCAAACTGAAAGGGTTGTATCGTATTGAGAGACAGGTTCTGATTCCTCTGAGCGTGGCCCTTGTTGTTTTGTCCGTCAAAAAACGCACCGTTTGCCTCAAGTATATGATGAATACGATCCTTGAAAGCTTTGACAAAAAGTTCGCCATTTCCCTCGAAATGTAATCTGCCTTTGCTGAACCCCTTCTTATTACCTTTTAATTCAGTAAGGGAAATGCTGTTTTCTTCAAGATCCGCCTGATGTCTAATCAGTCCCCAGACAAGATGCCCAGCAGGGATTTTCAATGGTTCTTTTATATCGATAATTGTGTGTGGCATAACCACGCAATCTCTTCCGACATGCAGCCTGGTATCAGGTTGACCCTGTAAAAAGCTGTTGAATCCCACGAACACATCCCGTTCAAGATCCGCCTCGATAATTTTAGCCCCATGCGCTGTCACATTAAACCCCTCGAGGTTTGAGTTTATAATGTAGCAATTTTCCTGGGCGTTGGAACCCTTGCCAAGAGTCGAGTTCTGCAGATAAGCTCTTTGAGAAACGAGGACATTATCGGCTATCCTGGTTCGAGGCAGAACTACAGCATACCGATCAAGAGAGGCGGTTTTGGGTACTGTCTCGATTACTTCAAGATTTACCGCATCAAAGAGACGCTGAAATGCTCCTTCATGCTCAACTATAAAGTCAAAGAGCAATCCGTGAGGAAGATCACCCGGAACCACACTTGCGTAGCGGCGCAGAAGATCGGGATCATGTCGATAGTAAAAATTAAAACTCCCAGGACAACTCACCCATATTGTTCCGGGAGCAATTCTCATATGGCTGATTTCACCTGCCTGGATATAAGAATAGGTCCCGATGACACAATCGTGGACGGTGGTAAGGTCAACCGTTGCAAACGGACCGAGGAAGGCTCCTTCAGTGGGCGCCCCATGAATATTTGCATAATCCATTGCCAGTGTGTCCTTGATGAAAAAGACTTCTGGTGTTTCTGGATCGTGGGAATAATTGTGAACGAGGGTTTTTACCAGTGCGCTGTTTTTGATGTCAACCATCTCGTCATCCTGGAGAGTAATTTGAAAGCCCTGGCATACAACAGAGATGCCTTTTCTTTTGAGCTCGTCCCCCCTGATATCCGTTTTATACAGCAGTGAATCTATCACTCTGCATTTTCCTAAAAAATAGCTGCCGGCAAGACCGGATTTTTTAAAAACAAGGTTTAACGGGTGATCCGTTGTTATGCCGTAAAAGGCATAAAATTTATTCATTTGTTCAGGCTGAATGAGCCCTGCGGAATATTGTTCAGCGTCAAAATCAAGTTCACGCAGGTTGATGTTTACTCGCTGGATGATCCTGTCATATAAATTTTGCAGCTCGTTCATATCTATCCTTTGTCGTGACGCAGGGGTTGGTCAGATTATCGGCAACGTTCAAAGCGCAATCCACAATATTGGCGGGCAAAATAGCTATTGGCCTGCATTGATGCTGTTAGAGCGCATTTCATGAAACACAAATGCAAAAACGTCGGCTATTCTTAGAATTCCAACAATCTCCTCATTTCTGGTGACCAGCAAGGATAGGTGTGTTCCGGCTACCAATCGGTGAATGGCAACATCTATTGAACACTCTTCTGAGACAAATTCACCGGGGGTAGGTTTCTGCATAAAATCCTCAACTCTCTTTGCGGTGGCTGCCCGGAGAACCACTTTGTTGAGGATCGGGACTTTCAGTCTGTATTGCTCTCGTCTGCTGGCAACATACTCATCGCTAAACCTGAAATTGCTCAGATTTTCTATGTCAGTGTCGAGATCATGTCTTGTTTCGACAGCCTTAAGAATCCGTAACTGGCTTATTTTACCAATAACTTTATTATGCTCATCCAGTACCAAAATAGCCCTGTGCTGATACTTGCTTTCCGTATATGTTTCCTGGGCCTTCTCAAGTTCCACAATGGCATCAAGCAAAGAGGTTCCAGACCTGACAGTGGCATATTCACGAATCGGCACCATAAGATCTTTGACGCGTGTTCTTTTCATTAATTACCCTTTGAACTTGGATGTTAGGTTTGCATGAGTGTATTGGCGGTAATCAGGAGTATCTAGCAGGACTATCTTCTTCCGGCAGCTCCAGGTCTATGAGACATTGAACCAAGCATATTTCTCAGTATCTCCTGTCAAATCTTAAAACATGAAAATGTTTGCCTCGCAAGATTAAGTGATAAACAGCCCGCTAAATTATTAATATTTCCTATATTGTGAACGATATTGGGATCAGAATTATTTCTTGTAATTAAGGCCAGATTTCTCGAGTTGATATTCGAGGCTGTTACTATACATTTAAACCAATAGTAGGGTAATATAAGAAGATACGTACAGTGTGATAATCTATCAAAAAAAGAATATTCTCCAGGTCAGATATGCTTAAAGATTCTAACGTCTTTATTTCTGCTGCTACAATTTCAGTGCCACTGGTCCTAATTGCTTTTCTTATTTCCTGCTTTGTAAAATATCCATTAGGATCAATACTTTTCGTAATTGGTGCTATTCCGATAGTTATATTTTCTCCCGACTTATTTAGCAGTTCAACAAGTGGAGCAATTCATACACCAAAGGTTGTCTACCGCCTCGTGGATACATTAACTCCCAATAAAAAGACAGCACAGGGCGACGATTCTAGGTCAAGGTTCAATGATTCCCTGAGCTGGGTCTTAGCAGGATTGATTTTATGGATAATCAGCTATTTCGTATAGAGACTGCTAACTCCCCAAATAGCTGACAGGACTATGATAGTATGGATAAGTTTTTTTTTGCGGCAATCATTTTATTTTCTGCGTCATGTGCACTGGCATCACCTCGGGTTGGGAATAGGCCGGATGGAATCTGCACCGGAGATAGTAACCTTTGGGGCCACTCCAGCCAATGCTTTTGCGATCAGGGCAAGATCTATGATCAGCGAGCGGGTCTGTGCCTTGAAGACAAAGAGGTTGAGGAGATCACCGTCCAGGGGGCTGTCTCAGCCGGCATGGCAGCAATTGGCGGTGAAACAACCGGTTTTGAGATAAAAACTCCGGCAGAGAACTCGTATGAGCTTATTTTAAAAGTAGTTGACCAGCAAAAACTGAGCACACTGAACGGCATGTGGTTTGAGGTTGTGGGAGAACTCGTCAACATCGAATCTGTCGAGAGGAAGCAAAGAACAGCGATCATTGTAAAGAAACTCGGGGTCCTTGAGTGACCATTTAAAAGAATAGTTGAAGGAGCAATGTCTGTTGAGATCGAATCTACACCTGCTTCTTATTGGCAGTAGTTTTTCACCGATGGCCGGGCCTGGATTTCTTGACCGTGTGAGCGCTGTAATACCATAGGCTACCTTGAAATTGGCCCTTCGCCCAAAATCCTTTTGCAAGGGAGCCCATATTGTTGGGTTAAGGAGACGGTAAAAAATTTAGTTTTATACCGTTATTGTGAATTCAAGTAAATATTAGTTGTAATAGACTATGTTTCGTAGATTATTCAGTTTAAGCAGATCACGTGAAGAGGCACCAGACGACAATCACTACGACATCGATGCAGACTGCAATTACTGCCCGAAGTGCGGAGATGCGTATCGAGCAGAAATCGCAACATGTCCTGAGTGTTCTCTTTCGCTCATATCAGGCTCAGAGAAGTTGGCGATTCTCAGGCAGCAGGAAACAGTCTCACATTCGCATTCCGTAGAAATCTCTGCTGATGATGAGCTGGTTGCCATCCAGATCGGGAAACTAGGCTATCTTAAGCCATTACAGAAACTTTTAAAAACAGAGTGTGTCCCGTCTATACTTGCCGGTGACAACCCTTCAAAGGGGTGAGGGGGCCCCGACCTTCAGTTGAAGGTTAAAGTCGCCGATGTTGAGCGGGCGGCGGTAATCATCAAGACAAACTATATCAGATCCACCGGACTTAACAGCGAGGATTTTCCTGGAGATGAGGCCGTATTCAGTTTAGAGGCGGAAATGGTTATATGTCCTGCATGTTCTATGCGTTTTAGTCCTACTACAAAAAGTTGCCCTGATTGCGGCCTGCAGTTTGGTTGAGCAAAATTTTCTGAATTTAGGGTACCTTGCAAAATTAGGATTTTGGTTCAAAATTAAGGCGCGTGTGAAAATTTTGCCGCAGGCATATAATTGATATTCCGAGGATAAAATTTTTACACGCAACGCAGCGTTTGGGCAAAAAGACAATTTTTCAAGGTAGCCTTTATTTTAAAGAATAAATTTCAGTGAAAATTTTTTCAAACCATGCGGGTTTTTCTAAAACAACATATAACAATATAAGAGCAGTAAAGGGTATTGGGATAATCATATCTAATATGGCAAGAACTGACAAATAAACCATTATTTTCGTTTTGGTTTTCATAAATATTCTCACTAAAAATCATGCATTATTGAGGGTTCCTTGCAAAATTAGGATTTTCGTTCAAAACCAAGGCGCTGGTAAAAATTTTACCGCAACCATATAAGTAATATTCCGAGGATAAAATTTTCGCGCGCAACGCAGAGCCAGGACGAAAAGACAATTTTTCAAGGTAGCCTTAAACCTCCCGGTAACCTGTATTTATATATAATAATATTAAGTCATTTAAAAACAATTATTTATCATCAAGGACTAAGTTTAATCAGAGCCTAAAGCAACCATTTGCCTATCACGCTGTAGCGTTTTGCTGCCAGGATTCGTGATTACATTATTGGTATATCGATCCTGCACTGTATTCATTCGATTCCTTCGTGAGAAATGGATATGAATGATGCAAACCCTTATCATTTCTTCTTTTTTCCTATAACCCTCTTTTGCTTCTTGATATTGAGCTGCCAGGCTGTGTCACAAGAAATGGGCGGCTCTGGAAAGTTAATGGAGCGAGCTGATACTGATGTATTGAGCACGACTCAGCACGTTCCAGCAAGCCCCGCCATGCAAAAGGCTAAAGTGTTCTACAATAAGAAAGGGCTGAAAGACGAAATCAATATTGAAGGACCGCTGAGGGAGTTGAACGCAATTTCAAAAACAAATACAGAGTCAATTGAAGCGTTGATCGAAGACGTCTCAATATGGGTCCCCCAAATGTATAATCAGAGATTCTCGGTCAGCCCCCGTTGTATTATTATTTTGGAAAAGAAGATAAATAAAGATGGAAAAGCTGAAGTCAGATTCGGAGTGGCAATGGAATGTACGCCCAAATTCCATACAACCAGAATAATACAAATTTAAGGCTACCTTGAAAGATGGTCTGTGCAAATCTCCAACTCCGCCCCAAAGCGCCAGGTTGAAGATGATTTCTATATCTTCAGGCTGATGTTATTTGGGTAAGAACCTGTTGGTAATTTGAGATAAACAGGCAGAAAACTAATCACAATTATAAGATTGTATTGGTCCGGAGTCTTCATACGCTTTATTGTATGAAAGAGAACAGGGAACCTTGGCTCTGGGCTGGCAACTTCAGAAAAGAATTTAAAAGGAGAAATCTCATGAAATCAAGACCATATAAAGATATCATTGATGAAAAGACAGACGAGTGGCTCCAGCACCTTGAAGAGCTCCAAAAACAAATGGAAAAAGCTTCTCCCGATATTAAAAACAAATTCGATACGAAAATAGATCAGCTGAAACCTTTAGTAGATAGCGCAATAGTTCAGCTCCGTAACCTTGATGAACAGGAAAGCGCAGATACTACGCTGGAAACAAAAAAAAGAATATTGGAAATCTTCAGCTCAATCGATCAATGTTTCTCTGAAAATCAGAAAACATCACCCTTTATGCTTTAACATATCATCTGTATGTGTAATGGAATTGGTCTTACAGATATTTAAATCAAGTCCTTCCACGTCAATATTGTTTTTACCTGTTTTTAGTCCGCTTGGATTGGAAGTGGCTTTTGATTATTTCTAAAGCTCTTCAGTCTGCCTTAAGGCTACCTTGAAAAATTGTCTTTTCGTCCTAACTCTGCGTTGCGCGCAAAAATTTTATCCTTGGGATATTATTTATATGGTTGCGGTAAAATTTTCACTCGCGCCTTGATTTTGAACGAAAATCCTAATTTTGCAAGGTAACCTAGTGTAATATTGGAAACCTGTAATTTTCAGAGAAAATTCAAATTTTACCATAAACCCTGGATACAAAATGAGCTACTCAATATCACCGTGGGAAACACTCAGTCAACTGATCAAATCAGAAAACAGACCAGAGGTATCAAAATTTATTGATGACCTCAGTGCGGCTGAGACCGCGCGCTCTATTTCCCGGCTCTCCGAGGAAGAACAGCAGACTCTCTTTGCCCTGTTGAGCCCAGAAGATGCGGCTGATGTAATAGAAGATATTTCAGAGACCCAGGCTGCCGCGGTGGTCGAAAATATGCCGTCGGAGCAGGCTGTGGCAATCATGGAGGAACTGGATAGTGACCATATCGTCGATGTCCTCGGTGAAATGGATAGCGACGCCAGTGAATCCATTCTTTCCAAGATGGAAAGAACAGACGCTGAGGAAGTCAGAACGCTTCTCAATTATGCCCCGGACGTTGCCGGGGGACTTATGATTTCGGAGTTTCTGGCTTACCTCGATGATCACACCGTGCAGGATGTGCTTGACGACCTGCAGGCGAATCAGACGAAGTATAGAAATTACAACGTTCAATATTTCTATGTGACTGATAAAAATGAGAAATTAGCCGGTGTATTACGGATGCATGATTTATTGTTTCCGGCCCGCGATACACGGTTAGCAGAAATCATGATACGTTCCCCTTTGTGTGTATCTGATCAGGCCTCACTCTCTGAATTAGAGACTTTTTTTGATGAACACAAACTGTTTGGAGCACCCGTTGTAAACGATGCTCAGCAATTGGTCGGCGTGGTGCTGCCGCGCTCGGTTGAGGAGGAGCTCAACAAACAGAAAACCAAGGCTTTCCTGCGCTTGAGCGGTATTATCGGCGGGGAGGAATTTCGTACCATGCCCCTGATGGTTCGCTCCGGTCGCCGCCTTTCCTGGCTCAGTATGAATATCGTCTTAAACATAATGGCAGCAAGTGTGATCGCGCTCTACCAGGATACCCTTGCGGCAGTTATAACCCTGGCAGTATTTCTACCCATGGTCAGTGACATGAGCGGCTGCTCCGGTAACCAGGCCGTCGCGGTCTCCATGCGTGAACTCTCTCTTGGTTTGGTGAGACCCCGTGAGATCATGTGGGTGATTTTTAAAGAGACTCGGGTAGGGATCATTAACGGGCTCGTTCTTGGACTATTGCTCGGGACGGTGGCTTTTCTTTGGCAGGACAATATCTGGCTCGGCGTTGTCGTGGGCGGTGCGCTTGCGGCAAATACACTCGTATCTGTCACGCTCGGGGGCGCCCTGCCGCTGCTCCTGAAACAGTTTCGGGTAGACCCGGCCCTGGTCTCAAGTCCCATTTTAACGACCGTGACGGATATGTGCGGTTTCTTCTTTGTACTTAGTTTCGCCGCGGCTGTCTTGCCAAAACTGGCAGGTGTTTAGAGTGGATCAAAGAGATTTTTCACATCTTAACGGCAGTGTTGGGCAAGTCTAATCCAACACTTCCACATCGGGGACAGGTCATTATAAAAATGATCGGAACGCCAAAGAACGAATGCCCGCAATAGTCGCAAAGACAAATGAGAGGATTTTATGAACAGAATTGGACCATTCAACGCACTGTACCCTATGCCCACTACTTTAGTGGGTACCATGGTAAACGGTAAGCCGAATTTTCTTGCCGTTGCCCACGTTGGTATTCTAACGCATCACCATCTCTCGGTAGGGCTCGGAAAGATCCATTATTCCAACCAGGGCATTATTGAAAACGAAACCTTCAGCATCTGCCTGCCAACCCAAAACCAGATGGTCGAAACTGACTACTGCGGAATTATGACGGGCAAGAAGACAGACAAAGCTGCGCTGTTCGATGTCTTTTATGGAGATCTGAAAACGGCCCCGATGATACGCGAGTTTTTAATCAATATGGAACTCAGGCTCCATGAGGTGCTGGATTATCAAACCCACGATATCTTTATTGGAGAAATTGTTCAGACCTACACGGATGATAAAGTGATGCGTGATGGACTTGTCGATATAGCAAAACTTAAGCCACTGCTTTTCGATATGGCAAGCAAAAAGTACTGGTCTCTTGGGCCCGCAATTGGTGAATGCTGGAGAGAGGGAAAAGCGCTTAAAAAGGCACCCGTAGAAAACAAAAACAAGGAGCAAGTCATGGACGATCAAACCAAGAAGGCAACGATAAAAGTGAGGTTAGAAAAAGAGTTGGAAATCCTGCAGACCAAGATTGATGAGGCAAAGATACAGATGAATCTGGGCATGAAAGATGCGGAAGATAAGATCAATCCGCACGTCGAAAAGTTCGAAACGGAATTAACTCATGCCAGGGCCAAATTGGCTGAACTCGGAAAAAGCTCCGAAGGAGCCTGGACTGAAGTGAGAGATGGATTGGAGAGCTCTCTTGATATTATGAAAAAGGCCTTTGCAAGTGCAGAAAAACATTTCACCAAGGATAAGTAAATTTTATTTTCAAGGTAGCCTAAATAGTCACAGCCTTTTCGGCAGTAAAAATTTAAGCTACCCTTAACTGACTATTTTAAATGAATGGAGTGGGCACTATGGCACTAAGTACTGCTTTTAGATTTGTGCTGCTGCTGATCATAGGATTGGCATTTGCGGGCTGTGCCACGCTTCCGGAGAACGTTGAACGACCGGTATCGACTGCCTACGCTGATACAGAGGACACCTCGATTGGGCGCAGGGTTAAAGAAGTGGGGCGCGAGCGTGGGGGGATGTCGGGCTACCATCTCCTGGCAGACGGACTTGATGCTTTTGTAGTTCGCCTGGTCCTGGCTGATCGGGCCGAGCGAAGCATTGATGCGCAATACTATCTTCTGCACACAGACGTGGTGGGATCTCTGTTTATCGATCGCTTGTATAGTGCCGCTGAGCGCGGTGTTCGGGTCCGGCTGCTGGTAGATGATATTGACCTTGGGGGCAGGGACTTCGGGGCAGCAGCACTGGATGCTCATCCCAATATGGAGGTGCGGTTCTTTAACCCGTTCAGCCGCAAGGTCGGTAGAACAATTCAGTATATTACCGGTTTTGGCAAGCAGACCCGCCGGGCGCACAACAAATCGTTTACTGTGGACAATCAGGCAACGATTCTTGGCGGCCGCAATATCGGTGATGCATATTTTGAGGCCGACACGGAATTTTCCTTTGTAGATCTCGATGTCCTGGTTTTCGGACCGATCGCCGGGGAAGTATCCGCCTCTTTTGACCAGTATTGGAATAGTGAACTGAGCTACCCGGTATCGACCCTGGTGGACAAAATACCGACTCCACAGGAGGCGGCTCAAAAAAAAGCCGAGTTTGATGCATTTGTTGCCCAGCAGCAGGGTTCAAAATACATCGATTATCTGAGACAGTCCGATCTCGCCGAAGACCTGAGAAACGGCCGGGTGGAATACGAATTGGCTGATGGCGTGGTTGTTGCCGACGACCCCGAGAAACTCAACACTTCCGCCAGCGAGACGACATACCGGCTGTCGGATAAACTCGAGCCGTATCTCAAAAACGTCAAAAATGAACTGATTATATTTTCACCCTATTTTGTTCCTGGAAAATCGGGCTTGGCATTTTTCAAGGAACTGCGTGACAAGGGTGTGCAGGTGAAGATTCTGACCAACTCTCTTGCTTCCACCGACGTCGGCATCGTTCATGCCGGCTACGCCCGCTACCGCAATAATCTGCTGCGAATGGGCGTTAATCTCTACGAACTGGACCAGAATCTTGATCGGGAAACGGGAACGTCTGCCAAAAAAGATAAGACGGTTGGTGGATCAAAAGCCAGTCTGCACGCCAAATGCTTCATTCTCGATCGAAAAACAGTGTTTGTTGGTTCATTAAATCTCGATGCCCGCTCAGTGATTCAGAATACTGAGATTGGCGTGGTGTTCGAGGCGGAACCGATCGCCAGATATCTGGCCGAAGATTTTGACCGCCAAATCGACAAAGCTGCCTTTCGCCTCGAACTGGTTGAGGGTGCGGACGGGGTCGGGAGGTTGCGTTGGCACGGCTATAGCAATGGCAAGCCAATTACGTTCAATCATGACCCCTACACCGGTTTCTGGGAACGTTTCGGCGTGGGATTCATGGGGATGCTGCCCATTGAATCGCAGATATAGCTTATGGCTACCTTATGTCGGTCCAAGGGTTATATTCTTGATAATTAGGTAACGGAGATTACCAGATGCATTCAGTCACGCTGTCGGCATTAATAATTGTCATCCTGCATATCGTTCTTCTTGTGGGGACCATCTTAAGAATACTGCTTCGGCCTAATCGCCAGGCAGCCTCCAGAATTGCCTGGGTTGTGGTTGTCCTCTCCGTGCCTCTGATAGGAGTTATCGCTTATCTCTTACTTGGTGAAACCAATATAGGTAAAAAGCGCGTCTTGCGGATGCAAGAGGTCATCTCACGCTTACCCGATCCAGCAGACATCCCCCATAGGACAGATGATCCCAATATGCAGGCTGAGGTGCCAAAACGTTGCGCTCATCTTTTCAGAGCCGGAGAAACTGTCAATGGCTTTAAACCGGTCGGCGGTAACCGGGCCAGGCTGATGAAGGATTCAAATGTTGGAATCGACTCCATCGTGGCAGACATTGATGGTGCACAAGAACATGTGCACCTCCTGTTCTATATCTGGTTGTCTGACAACAACGGATTGAAAGTGGTTGAGGCCTTGAAGCGTGCCGCCGCCCGTGGTGTAACCTGCCGTGCCATGGCGGATGATCTGGGCTCCCGGGCGATGATTGGTTCCGCGCACTGGAAGTCGATGGAAGCTGCCGGGATCAAGTTGGGAAGGGCTCTGCCCATTGGCAATATACTGGTCAGACCCCTGCATGGACGCGTTGACTTGAGAAATCATCGGAAGATTGTGGTTATCGACAATAAAATCACCTATTGCGGCAGTCAGAACTGTGCCGATCCTGAATTTCTGGTGAAGGCGAAATATGCACCCTGGGTGGATGCCCTGATGCGTTTTGAAGGACCAATTGTCCGTCAGAACCAGTATCTCTTTGCCAGCGACTGGGAATCGGAAACCGGTGAAGATATCAGTCACCTGTTAACTGAACCCATTTCTACCGTTGAGCCTGGTTTTCCAGCACAGGTCATTGGCACGGGACCAACCGTTCGTTATTCTGCCATGCCCGAGATTTTTGAAACTTTGATATACGCTGCCAGAAGCGAATTGGTGATTTCCACGCCCTACTATGTCCCGGATGATCCAATGCAGGCCGCGCTGTGCGCCTGTGCCCGCCGCGGGGTCAGGGCAATCATCATTTTCCCGGCCAGAAATGACTCGTGGATTGTGGGTGCGGCAAGCAGGAGTTATTATGAAGATCTGCTTACCGCCGGTGTCGAAATCCATGAATATGAGGGGGGGCTGCTGCATACCAAATCGCTGACCATTGACGGGCAGATCACCCTGATTGGTTCAGCCAACATGGACCGGCGCAGTTTTGAGCTCAACTATGAGAACAATATTCTGTTCTATGACAGCTCATTGACTGCAGACATGCGTGAGCGGCAGGAACAGTATCTTTCGCACTCACAAAAAGTTACTGCAGAGATTGTGGAGAACTGGTCCTGGCAGCACCGGCTCTGGAACAACACCATCGCAATGTTTGGCCCGGTCCTGTAATTAAAATAAGTTAGCAGGCGACTTCTTTACCTGCTAGCCCCACCTGCTCAGCAGTGCCCGAAAAATCGCCCAGGCCGCAAATCCTGCAAGCAATCCCTGCAGCCCTCCAACGGTGATGTCCATCGGTGTATGGACTCGCAAGATCGGCCTGGAATAGCAGACTGCCAGAGCCCATGGCAACAGTGCGTAGAGCAGCCAGAATCTTTTTGTTGTTATGCAGGTTGCCCCGCTCATAAGAAAAAATGTGGCAAGAAACATCGCCGAAAAGGAATGACCGGAGGGCAAAGAATAACCCGTTTCTTTCAGCCAGTGGTTTTCAATGTGTGAACTTAGCGGGATCGGGGCAGGTTTTCTGGCCAGGACATCGCCCAATATTTCGCGCCGGACTTTTTTGTCTCCACTTCTATAGAAATCATCCGGACTCATTCCCAAAGGGCCGGCCCCATTTTCTCCCGCCAGCCAAATGATGTTGGGCCGGGGGATTCTGAACTGGGTTTTCAGAACATGCTCATTGAGCAACCCTCCGCCCCCGTTGCAGATTAAAACGATCAGGATAATACCGCTTATTTCCAGCCATCTCCTCTGAGTGTGACATTTTTGCGAGTAGCAAAAGAGCAGGAGCACCAATACTATTATGACGGAATCCCAAATTTCCCAGCCGATTGCGAAAGCCAGTAAGCGAACTGTGCTGGCAATTCAGTCAGGTCGAAGTAGGGGGCTCTGGTAGAATCAACCAGAGGAAGCATGTATGTGACTGGTATCAGCGTCCATGTAAGAAAAATGGGGAGACCGACCCTTACGAACAGCTGGAAAGTGGTTACTTCACTTGTCACTGTATCTACCAGCCCTTTCCATCATTTTTGTACCGTTATCCTTGGAGATGCATAGTAAAAATCTTCTCTGGTTTATCGAACACGCTATTTTCCAGTCAGCATAATACAATATTTCAAAAAAGTTCCGCTTTGTTGAATTGACGCTGGGCAGTAATTGCCGATCTGTTAAGTATTCCGCTGAATAATCAGCAGCAGAATGCGGTGCAATGGCGGCACCAGATACGAGATAAATTCAGCCGATTCGAACTACAAATGTGTAAATGGAATCGTCAATGCCGTTACCTCCTCTATTGTTTCTTCTCTCTGGTTCTTTATCTGGTTCATGATCCTCTATGGGCCGCCGGGCAAGATATAGGACCACCCCAGGAAAATAAAACGTCTGGTTGGGGGCGATTTACTGATTTTGTGGTTGGCCAAACTGCTGATGACACCATATATCTTGGCATGTGGTCGTATCATTTCATCGACAACGAAGACGACTACGAAACCACCCACAACCTGGTCGCATTAACCTATCGAGGTATTTTTCTGGGTACGTTTGAGAATTCGCTTGATGACCGTACCTGGGGTGCAGGGATTCAACGCGACATGTATCGAACTGAGCTGGGCATATTCTCCATGGAAATCGGCTATCGTTTGGGGTTGCTTTATGGATACGACAGCATGCAGGTAGCTGATACGGGACTATTTCCGCTTCTGCAGGTCTATAGCGATCTTCACTACGAGCATGTTGGTGTGCAGCTTGCTTGGGCAGGCAGTACGGTGACGGCTGGTTTCTTTTTTCGTTTTTAGATGAATTGCCAATGACCAGCAAAACCCATGTGTTTTTGCTGAGAAATAGGTTTGGTACGTAGTGATTGGCTGAGCATTTCTCATTAACAAATATTAAATTGGCACGAGGACAGCTCAAGATCATAACGTTTCCCTCCGGATTATGAGGCCAGATTCAGAGCAATCGTCGATGAGAATATAGAGGAATTTTTGAAAAGATTACAATTAGAGGCTGGGCAATAGCAGTGAATCGCTCATCCGGCAAAAGGGGAAAGCGCCTATTCCCTCGTGTTCTGATCACTATCTGCATAATTGTGCTGATCAGCGTCAGCGCAGCAGCTTATTTTTTAAAGCGCGGTATTGCCGTTGAGCGTTTCAGGGTTGGCCCCATTGTAATCACTGACTGCTCTCTTATCTGGAAAGACAAACTTGAACTGCAGGTTTCTGAAATATCGGCCAGTCTCGTGGAAAGGCCTCCCGAGAAGACTTCGGACACCAATTTTGTCAGAAGGGGAATCCAGGGTGCACATTACCTGGCCAGGTTTTTTTCTAAATTCAGTATTGAAAGACTCACGGTAGGGCAGAAGCATTTCGCTGTTGATTTTCATCAGCAAAGTTCTATTTCCCATATTCTTGCTTTGAGCTCCGATGATCTGATTTTCAGGTCTCTTCTGACGTTCAACAAAGATACCCTTGATGTTGAAATCATTGATGCGGTCAATAGCCGTTTCAATTCCGAGTTTAAAGGAAAACTGCAGCTCGATGGTCATAATGACCGCGCAACAGGAACGATAACGGTTCTGATTAACGGGAGTTTTCCTTTGTCCGTCGATTTAGTGGCAGATAACAAACAGCTTTCGTTTCAAGGAAAAGAGGCTGGTGAGATCAATGAAATAACTTCGCTCGTCAAGCTGTTCGGCTTAAGCCATAACATCCAGCGCTGGATTACCGATTACCTCTCCGGCAGCCGCTATCACCTGAAATCTTTCAGTGGAACAGTGCCCTGGGACAATCCCAAAGAGATCCTTTCCACACTCGATGCAGAGGTGCGGGTCGATGATACTGAATATACCTTTGCCCCAGGTCTTGAGCCGATCAAAGCGCAATACACGAAGGTATATTTTCAGAAAGGCGTTTTGATTATCAAGCCGCATGATGCCACATTCTGCGGTCAGAGCGGGGGAGAAAGCTGGCTGGATATTGATTTCAAAGATCCGAAAAACATCCTGCTGAGAGCCTATATCAAAACCCGGGCGGTGGCTAATGAAGATATCCTGAATCTTCTTGATTATTACAATATACGTCTGCCCTTTAAACAGGTAGAAGGACAAACCGCAACTGATCTGCAATTGGCAATATTGCTCAACAGGACACAAGTTTCAGCCCAAGGGAGTTTCGAAATTGATGCGGGTGCCATAGAGTGGGATGGGAAGAAGTTCCGCACGACTGATACGCGCATCGAACTGGAGAACTCAGATGTGTCCATCAAGACAATGAATATCGCCTTTGCTGACAATATTGCGGCACAGGTTTCCGGCAGCATTCAGGCCAGAGAGCAGACGGGTGATCTTGATCTCATCCTGAACAAACTTGTCCTCAGGCCCGAAGCCCCTCAGATCAGTCTTGATGCTTCTGAACCAGCTCACGCACACTATCATTTTGGCCCTGATGGCCATCGCCTCGAAGTCCAGCCCTCAGCCTGGCTGCTGGACTCGACCAGGCTCGAGCTCGGCGCTTTTAGAGCACCGGTCCTTCTCGATGACCTGGCCATGCAGGTTCCCCCGGTACAGCTGGCCTTGCGGGGCAGCGTTCTTAGTGAAATTTCAGGCTATGTTTCGGTCCGAAAAAAACAGATTGATTTCACCTGCGACCTGCTTGAATACCAGGTCAAAGACCTGCAGCTGAGCAGTCCTCATATAGCGATCGATGTTGATTACGACAACGGTCTCGATATAAAAACAGCAGAGACCTCCGAGTGGACTCTAGGTCAAATGGAAGTTACTCTTTACCCTTCAGATTTCTTCTATCACAACGACATCTTCACGGTAAACAGCAGCAGAATCAGCTACGGGACACTGTTCGACAGTTATCTGGAGGGACACTACAATCTGCATCAGAAAAAAGGCTCATTTTCTCTTGAAAAGATAGACGTGACCAACGAAAATCTCGAAAAAAAGCTCGAGATTGGCAAAAAAGCAGATGTCGAGGTCATTGGCGCAGGTGGCAAGTTCGTTTTCTTCTTCCCTCAATTTGATTTAAGGATCAGTACCGATGAGGAGAAGAACTGGTCTGCTGTTTTTGGTGATCTTTCTTCAATTCACAGCCGGTCAGAGTTTTTGCAGAAGCTCAAGATTCATGAAGGCAGCCTGGCTATTTCTTCGGTAAATGGGAAAAAACCGTATCATTTTTCTGCTGAAATCAAGCTGCCTTATCCTCTGCTGGTCGAAGACGATCTCCTGGTGGACCAGGCCGTAGTTGTTGGAAAAATTGCCGATGAGGGAGTATATGCGACAATTAACGGCGAACTTGACATTGTCTATCAGAACAAGGCTCTGACCATCACATCGAGGCAGCTCGGCTATAATATCAATGCTGTCAAGCAACTGCTGGATGACATCCGGTCGGCTGGCTCTGAGTCTGCAAAAACACAAGCTGATACATTGTTTCCCATCACCTTGCATGCCCAGGACAGCCAGGTCTACGTGAGTCCGAAGAGCAGGTTGTTGGCCGACTCAATCGATCTGACCTTCGCGGCAGGCAAAGTTTCGGCGAAGCTAAAGCATGGGCCGGGTTATATCCAACTGGATCTTGACAAAGACATCTTTCTTCTGAATGGCAAGGATCTCAACGATATATTTATGGGGGCGATGATCCAGAACGCAAGATTTAAAGGGGGCAGCATGTCCATGGCCTCCAAGGGCTCAGTGGATAATTTCTCAAGCATCTTTGAATTACATGATACCAATCTCAACGGACTGGCCACGGTTAATAATGTAATGGCTTTTCTTAATACAATCCCGGCCCTGATGATGTTCTCTCTGCCGGAATATAGCAGCAACGGACTGCCTATCGATTCGGCTGTAGCCGGCGTGATTTTCGATCAGAAGGTGGCAACGTTCGAGTCGCTGGAAGTCCACGCGCCTGAGCTTCAGGCGATTGGCACCGGGCAGATAGATTTTTCCAAAAGGCAGATTGATATGGATGTTGCTGTCAAAACCCAGGCTTCAAAAAACGTCGGGAAGATACCGTTTTTCGGCTATGTTCTTGCCGGAGATGATGATGACGCCACGCTGAGTCTGAAAATTTCAGGGGGGTTCGACGACCCGGAGGTGAGTAATTCCCTGGTCAAGGATATTGTCTCGTATCCTGCTGAAGTTCTCTATCGAACCCTCAAGCTGCCGTTTCATCTCGCCGAAAAGTATAGCAACCAACCCGAAACAGCGACGGGAGAAAACAGCCCAATTGAAAAAAGTGAGCAAGCTGTTGAGACAACCAATCGGAATTGACAGGGTGATTTATGGCTGCCAGATTTCACTATTTTCAAACTGATTTTTAAACTACTGTTTTTCCTGTGTCTCGCTCTTGCCTGGCTCTGGGTTGGGACCGCTCAGTATTTGTCAGGACCGCGACCGCACTGGCTTAAAGTCCTTCCTGCGTGCCCTTGAGGCGTATTGAAATGCTACCGGTTTTCTAATATTTTGGTATGGCTAACGTGCGCTGAATACTAAGAAACCGAGGTAGTCCGCTATAATTTTGCTTAATGCACAAGGAGAGAAGATGCGAATACTGCTGCCTGTCGTTACCATGTTATTGCTGATGTTGGCCAGTTGTGCATCACCGCCGCCCCCCCAGAACCCGGCCTACCTGTTCGTTTCGCCGACCAGAGAGCTGAATTACCTCACCGATGTGGAACCGATTCTGGTCAAGCGCTGCGTGGTGTGCCACTCCTGCTATAACTCTCCCTGCCAGTTGAAATTAAGTTCCTGGGATGGACTGGACCGTGGCGCCAGTAAGGAAATGGTCTATAACGCCGGTCGCTTGAAGACCATGGATCCAAGCCGTCTACTGGTCGACGCCCACTCCACCAGTGAGTGGCGTCAGAAGGGCTTTACCAGTGTCACTGCTGAGGAAAACCAGGATTATTCGGATTCCATCATGTATATGCTGCTTGATCATAAGCGGCTGTCACCCGACGTCGTTGGCGAATACTACCCCGAAGCCAGCGATCTTACCTGTGCCAAAGATACCGATGAGCTGAAAAAATATCTTAAAAAGCACCCGAACAACGGCATGCCGTTTGGCTTTCCGCCCCTGACCAACGAAGAGTTCAACACCATTGCCGGTTGGCTCAGCCAGGGCACAAAGGGTCCTTCTGCCGAGGAGCAGCAGACTCTTAAAGCAGTGCCGGAGGCAGATCAGAAGATGGTAGAGAAGTGGGAGCTCTTTTTGAATCAGCCCGATCCCAAGCATCAGATGACCGCCCGTTACCTCTATGAGCACCTGTTTCTTGCCCACCTGAGTCTTGAGACCGGCTCCGATTCGTTCTACGAGCTGGTACGCTCAAAGACGCCGCCAGGCGAAGCTATCGACATTGTGGCAACAGTCAGGCCTTATGACGATCCCGAAACCCAAACGGTCTACTATCGTTTCAGGAAGATCTACTCAACCATCGTCTACAAGACGCACATGGTTTTTCCCATGGGGGAAGACCACTACCAGCGGGTGCATGAGCTCTTTATCTCTCCTGAATGGGTCCAGCCTCCGCACCAGATCGGCTACGATGCAAAGCTCAGTGCCAACCCTTTTGAGGCTTTCGAGCAGATACCTGCCCGCTCGCGTTACCAGTGGCTGCTTGACAATGTGCATTATACCATCATGACATTTATCAGGGGGCCGGTCTGCAAGGGCCAGGTCGCCCTGAATGTGATCGACGATCATTTCTGGATCATGTTTATTGATCCGGACTACGACTTGGCCATCAAATACCCGGGTTTTCTTAAATACAACTACGAAAAGCTGCGCCTGCCTAGCGAAAGCGGCAGCGACTATTCCCTGGAAAAATCGATCCTTGATAATCCCCACTATGCCTGGGCGGTCGATTACTACAAGACCCGTCAGCAGTTCTACGGAATCCATTATCCCGATGGTCTTGATACGAGCATTATATGGAAAGGCAACAAGCCCGATGATGACCCGGTCCTCACCGTATATCGGCATTTTGACAACGCCTCGGTGCACCGGGGTGTGCTGGGCGGTTTGCCGAAAACAATGTGGGTGGTCGATTATCCGTTGCTGGAGCGTATATACTACTCTCTGGTGGCAGGCTTCGATGTGTATGGCACGGCAGGACATCAACTGGCCACCAGGTTCTATATGGACGCTCTGCGTATCGAAGGAGAAAGCTATTTTCTTGATTTTATGCCGGCAGAAATGAGAGAAGAGATGTTTTACTCCTGGTACATAGGGATCAAGCAGAATAAACTTCATTACACGCCGGCTCAGATACCTGCAAAAATGACATTTACAACAGATGAGCCTAGGAGGGAATTGATCGAAGATGTGGTGGAAAACCAGATTATTACCCCTGGTATTGAGTTCGACCAGAACTACTTGCCTGCCGGGGAGTCATATCCCGCTCTTCCTGAAAAATTTACGAACGTTGAGGATATCATGCAGGGTTTTGTGGCTGTTTCAGCCCCCGGCGTCTCCTTCTTCAGCCATGTTGCCAATCATAATTCCAATGTTGGCTGGGTACGAATTACCAATATTCCCGGCCGGGAAGACGAAGTCATTTCAGTGATCGTCGACCGCTGGCACGACAACGTCAGATATCTTTTCCTGGAGTCAAGAGCTCTTGATCCAAATAAAGACCGGGCCGATTTCCTCAATGGGTTTGTAAGTGCCTATCCCAATTATTTTTTCATTGTCGAAGCCAAGGACCTTCCTGATTTTTTCGAAATTCTCGACAATTATGATAATAGCGAGAAGTATGTTGCACGGCTCAACAAATATGGTGTGAACAGAGCGGCGGATAATTTCTGGGAGGTGTATGACTGGTTTCAAAAAGAATTCAATGCCTACTATGGAGGCGAAGCCGGGATAGTCGATCTGAACCGGTATTTCCATCTAGCCTTCGACGATGTGAAACAATAGACACCCGCTGCAGGCTCGCAGTTTTTGAGCATCCAGCCTCTGCGAGACCGGCGGGGACACCTCACTGAGTGGGCAGAAACCCGATTTTGAAATCAAATTTCAAAATCGGGTTTTTGTTTTGGCATATTTATCCCTTCTGTTGAAAGCATGCATACCCCCAAAACTGCGGTGATCAGAAATGGTGATTTCCAGGTTAATGCAATTTACATTTTACCTTTGTTTTTGCAGGTACCTGATAATAAATGATAAAACATTAATTGAGGATGTGTAAATTGTAGGTGTCAAATTAAAGGGAAAGTACCGTTTAACGACAGCGGTGAGAACAGATCTTCTCTTGAGGAGCGTGTCTGGACTCTTTTAGAAATAGTTGTTTCTGCTACTCCAGACAACTCTTGCAGAGCTGCCGGTCGCCGTCCCGATGCAGTCTGGTCTGCATGACCATCTCACCGCATGAATCACAAGGCAAGGAAGAACGTATGGATGCTTTGGGAGGCAAACGCAGATCTGACTCGGTGATCTCAAAGAACGCCCCCGGCCCTTTTTGGAACAGTTCATCAATCCTGGTGTGAGAATCCTGCTCGTACTGTTTGATTTCAGCAGTTGAGGCCTGCCCGGCACGGATCTTCTCCAGGAGGTTTTGCTCCTCTTCAGGAGGCGTCAGCACGTCGGGTTTAAGCACCAGACGAAACGCTTTGTTCGTCTCGCGGCTGCCGAAGCTGAAGGCCATTTTACCATGGTCCTTGAAGAAAAAATTGCCTTTGCCGAAGGTGCAGCCGGTCAGCACCTGGATGGCATCGCAGCAGCAGGCATCATTTTCAACGATCGCCACCAGTTCTTCATCAACGGCCCGCTCTATCTCTAAAAGCTCGAGGCCGAGTTTGGCGGCAAGATAGCCGATGGTAACTCCCATGCAGGTGTGGCCATGAAAAGAGACACAGTGCTGGTAGTCGTCTTGTTTGGTAACGGCGTCAGGAATGTACATGATTTTTGCAATGGCTTGAAATTAATAAAGCTGATATACAACTGCCCATCGTGCATTTCCATGATACCAGATTGAAATCGGACAAACTATAATTCAGGATGGACAAAAAAGATTTCAGGTACTCAGGGGGCAAGCGACATTAATCAGGCAGCAGATATTTTCAGAACCACTGGGAAAAAAACGGGATAATTGTCTGGCTGATGAACGCCGTGATGAACTGGACAGTCTGCTCAAGCCAGCTGGTGAATATCTGGAAATATTTGGAAATGAAAGATACCGATACCAGCAGTGATTGTCTTATATTGTCGATTATTGTCCCATGAAAATCGATATAGACCGCCAATCCGAAGAGCAGGAGAAGCACGCTGCCGATCATTAACAGCTGACTGCCGATAATCTCCCGGCGCAGTTCCTTGTCGTCCAGTACGAGCAGGGCAGGCAGCAGCGAGATGAACAGCCAAGGCATGGTTAGAATCATCCCGGTTACAATGAGGGCTTTGGTAAAATCTCCGTGACGATATGACAGATAGAACAAGGCAAGTGCGGCTGCGGCCCCTATGAAGAGCACTACCTGAACGAACATACTTTTCAGGTTGAAAGATGTACCAAACCAGCCTGTCTGCTTTGTTCTGGCCATTGGTTGTAAACCGTGGGGTGAAAAATGTCGGGTTCTCAATCCAAGAATATCGATGAACCCTTTGAAATTCAACAATAGTTGATCGTTGTCCGTTTATCAAGAAGATGCGTTGGAGCATTGGCTAAATGCGCTATCGTACCTGGATGGGGTGAGAGGCTAAATACCGTTGTGCGGTTGGCAGTTTTGAGCTAATTTGCAGCCGAGAGCGTCATCTACCAGCAGGCTGAAATATCCATCTAGAGAAAAAAATTTGAGCAGGAGCGATTATGTCTGTATACAGCGACACCTTCTGGCAGTTGCGACTGGATCAGTGCGCCGAATCACTGAAAAAAAACAATTTCGAGGTGTATTGCGCTGCCGACCCCTTTCAGGCAGCCCGGATTTTCAAAGACGAAATTTTTGCAAAGATCGAAGTGAATAGTGCTTCCTGGGGGGATTCGCTGAGTCTGCGCGCCACCGGGATACTGGATATATTGATACACGATTCAAAGATCGAATTCATCGAAACCTTCGACCGCGGGGTAGTGCGGGAAGAACTTATCGAAAGGCGGCGCCAGGCGCTGCTGGTGGATCTCTTTTTAACAGGATCTAATGCAGTGACCGAGGACGGGCTGCTGGTAAACCTCGATATGGTCGGCAATCGGGTAGGGGGCATCACCTTCGGCCCGCGTCACGTGGTGCTGGTGATTGGCCGAAATAAGATCGTCCCCGATCTTGAGGCGGCCATGCAGCGCATTAAGAATTATGCGGCGCCGCTTAATGCGATCCGCCATGAAGGCTGGAAGACGCCCTGCATAAAAACCTCCTTTTGCATGGATTGCAGCAGTCCTGACCGGATCTGCAACACCTGGACGATCACCGAAAAATCGTTTCCGAAAAACCGAGTCAAAATCATCCTGGTCAACCAGGACCTGGGGATTTAGCCTTCCTGAGTCTTCTTGGCCAGCAGGCCGTCTCCGATCGTGAACTATTGAGCTTATTAGGCTCAATTAAATCGGTACCCCTGGATCATTGACAGAAAATCAGTTCCGGGATAAATTGTCGACAATTGTAAGATCGACCTTTTGTGATGCGTTCCTGTATTTCCGGCGACGTGCTTGTAGTACAACAAAATCTGGCAGTCTATCAGACTAGGGAACAATGATCCTCCAGGTCAACCAACAGGTGTCGGTGAAACCAATCAAACCCATGGGGTTGGGCGCTCAGGTTGCCGAGGCCCTGACTACTGAAATTCTCGAAGGCGCCTACAAAGGCGGTGAGCAGCTAGTCGAGCAGGACCTGCAGGCCCGCTTCGAAGTGAGCAGGTCACCGCTCAGAGAGGCCTTCCGCGAATTGGAAAAAAGGGGTCTGGTTACCATTGTGCCGCGCAAAGGAGCCTTTGTTCGTCGTATCAGCAGAAAGGATATCGAAGAACATTTTCCCGTCAGGGCAGCCCTGGAAGGCCTGGCAGCCCGGCTTGCCTATGGCTCGATTTCAGGTACCGGTCTCAAACAGATGGAACAAGAACTCGATGGTATGAAGCGAGCTGTGGATTCTTCGGATACCAGCCTGTTTTACATTCACCACATTCGCTTTCATGAAATCTTCATCGAGGCCACCGGCAACGATCTGTTGATCGAGACCCTGAAGGTGCTGCGTATGCAGAGCCTGTGGCATCGATTTTCATTCAGATATTATCAGGAAGGGCTTAAACGCTCTTTTCGGGTGCACCAGAAAATTCTACGCTGCTTTAAAGACTCGAAAACCGATCCGGAAATTCTTGGCCGCCTGGTGGAAGACCATATCAAGGTTGCGCTCGAGATTTTTCTGGCCTATCTGGAAAAATTCGAATCGTAAGCAGCCAAAAGCCATTACCAATAAAAAATTGTCAGTATGGAACTCTCGGGTGAAACATATGCAGCAGGTCAAGCTTTATAGCGGCTTCGAGTTTGTACGCTCGGTTATCAGGGCAAAAGGTTTTCCATACCCGATTTCATGGGTTCACCGCATTGCCGGCGTGCTGCTGGTTCTCTATGCCCTGATTCATATCAACACCCTGGCCAGTCTGAGCAATCCTGAAATATTCAATCGTAAAGCCCAGATGTTCAGCGGTGCGCTGCCCATGTTTCTTGAATGGCTGCTGGCTCTGCCGGTCATTTTTCATGCGCTCAACGGCGGCCGCATCTGTATCTATGAGATCTATTCAACCAAATGGGACAACCTTCTGCTGCGCTGGGTGGTGTCACTTACCGCCGGTTACATGCTACTGCTTGGCTATTTTATGGTGCTCGGCAACCAACGCGTAACGCCTCACTTTTTCTGGCTCTGTACGATGATTGCAGGGTTGGCGGTCAGTGCCATGATGATTGCCAGGTTGCGCAGGAGCGCCACATCATTGGGTTGGAAACTGCAGCGCATCAGCGGAACGCTGCTCTTCGTTCTGGTTCCTGCTCATATGCTGTTCATGCACCTTAACCCTGAAGTCGGCCGCGATGTACTGATGATCTCTGAACGTATGGCCCAGCCGCTGATCAAGTTCATCGACGCAGTTCTGCTCAGCGGGGTTTTGTTCCATGGCGGCTACGGTCTGATGACTATAGCCGGAGATTATATCCCGACCAGGCGCAACCGGCTGTTGTTTACCTGGGCAGCACTACTGATTCTGCTGGTATTCTGGCTGCAGGGATTCATCCTTATCATGTCCATCTAATTTATTATGAAAAGCAACCTCGATATCGACACAACCATATCCTGCGATGTTCTGATCATTGGGGCCGGAGGAGCTGCTCTGCGCTGCGCCGCAGAAATTTTCGAGCAGAAGCCCGAGGCCCAGGTCATCGCGGTGACCAAGGTGACGCATCCGCAGAAATCGCACACCTCCACAGCCCAAGGTGGGTTGGCGGCTGTCGACCCGAAAGATCCGCTGGATTCAACCCTGTTTCATATGTTCGATACCTGGAAAGGCTCGGACTGTACGGCTGACCAGAATGTGGTTAAAATCATCTGCGAGTCGGCCTGGGAGCAGATACTCTGGCTGGAAAACCGCGGCATGCACTTTTCCAGAAACCGGGACGGCAGACTCAGCAAGCGAACGTTTGGCGGCCACACCAGGAATTTTGGCGAGGCCTCGGTTTTCCGGGCAGTGTTCGAGGCAGACCGGACCGGCAAAGGCATTATGGATACGAGCTGGGGAGAAACCCTGAAAAAGGGAATTACCTTCTTCAACCAGTCACTTGCCGTCGAGCTTCTGATCGAGGCTGAGCAGTGTTGCGGTGCGGTTGTTTTCAGGCAGAAGGAAGGCGTTTTTACCAGGATCCTGGCCAAAGCGACCGTACTGGCCACCGGGGGCAGCGGCCAGGTCTTCCGGGTAACCACCAACTGCCGGCAGAACAGCGGAGACGGCATGGCCCTGGTCTTGCGCAGCGGGCTGCCGGTGATGGACCCTGAAGCCGTCCAATTTCATCCCACCGGGATTGTCGGCCCCGGCATCCTGGCCAGTGAAACGCTGCGCTCGGTTGGCGGGATCCTGAGAAATAAGGATCTCGAACCGTTTATGGTCAACTATGCGCCAAAAATGAAGGAACTTGCCCCGCGCGATCTGGTGGCCCGGGCCATCGAATCGGAAATCAGGGAAAATCGCGGCATCATCAATCCCGATCACAACATTGCCCATGTCTGGATAGACCTGCGCCATCTGCCGGCCGAGGTGCACGAAAAACAGATCCCGGAAGTGTCGAGTTTTTTCAAGAGATATGTGAATCTCGACACCAGAGTTGATCTGTGCCCGGTGCGGCCGAGCAACCACTATCACATGGGCGGTATCGCGACCAACGCCTATGGCGAAGTGGAAAATGTAAAGCGGAGGACCATTGCCGGACTCTATGCGATCGGAGAATGTGCGGCAGCAAGTTTTCACGGTTTCAACCGTTTGGGGACCAACTCGATACTCGAATTGATAACCATGGGCAAGCTGGTCGGGGAGAGGGTGGTGCGCCATCTCGAGCAGCAGCCCGGGCAGCCGCAGTCGTGTCAGCCGGTTTTTTATCAGCAACAGTTTGCAGGCTATCTCGACAGCATTGGCAGTGAGAGTGTCGGCAGAATTAGGAACAGCTTACGCACTGAGATGACCGACAAGGTAAGCGTATTTAGAACCGAACAGTCCATCGGCGCTGCAATGACCGCGCTTGAAGACCTCGGCCAGCGGGCACAGCAGGTCACCATCTCCCAGAAAGAGCTACGTATGAATCAGGAACTTGTGCAGCGCTGGGAACTGGACAACCTGCATATGGTGGCCATGTCGATCTGCACTGCGGCCAGCTACCGCAAGGAATCCAGGGGTGCCCATTTCAGAGATGATTTTCCTGACCGCCGCGACGAATATAACCATCACACCCTGGTCAATAAAGACGACGCCGGGGCCTTTCATATCGCCAGTCGCGAGATTGATATGAGCATCTTCGAGGCTGGGGGTGAACACCGTGATAAATTCGACTTTATTGAAAGAAAATATTGAACCGCAGGCAGGCCATAACCTGCTTCGCTGGTAAACCTCTTCCGCCCGAGTGTTGCAATGCCAGACACCTTTGATCTCAGCCTCAACATCTATCGCCACGATCCCGACACCAACCGCTCCTGGTATCAGAAGTACCAGGTCAAGGCCGGACCGATCATGCGCTTTGTGGATATTCTGCGTTCAATCAACGATGAACAGGATCCGACACTGACCTGGAATTCTTCCTGCGAACACGGCCAGTGCGGTACCTGCTCGATGAAGATCAACAATAAGCCGATGCTGGCCTGTGAGCTGCTTGTTGAAAACGCGGTTACCTATTTCAACACTACCGCGTTCACCATCGAACCGCTGGAGGTCGCCCCGGTGGTCAGGGATCTGGCCATCGATACAGATGTTGCCTATGAACGGGTCAACCGGGTCAAGCCATACGTAATAGAACCACCCACCATTGCAGAAGACGGGGAAGAGCATCCGATCAACCCAGATCTGATGGAACATTATGTCGATGCTACCAGGTGCATCAATTGCTTCTGCTGTTCCTCGGCCTGTATATCGAGTCATCGAAATTTTTTGGGACCAAATGCGATGCTTGCAGCCATTGTCCGCTATCTCGATCCCCGTGAACAGCAGAAACAGCAGCGCTTGGAGATGATTTACAGCGAGCAGGGCGTCTACCGCTGCCATACTTCCCGGGCCTGCTCGCATGTCTGTCCGAAAGAAATAGATGTGGCCCATTTTCTTGCCCTGGCCAAAAAGGGATTTGACACCGGAAACTGAAATGAGCGCCAGCGTCTTTGCCCAAGGAGAATAGTCCATGAACACGACGAACCAGAGCAGTCTCAGTGAGCGCATCGCCCAATGGTGCAGTGCACTCGATTATCAAAACCTGCCTATTGAGGTTACAGACCGAACCAAATATCTGCTGCTCGATTATCTGGGCTGTGCGCTGCGAGGCGTGCTGAGCGACTCAACCAGGCCGGTACATGGGCTGATCAGAAATAATGAAGACCCGGGCGGAACAGTGGCTGTGGCTGGTACCGACCTGCGCTGTGAAGCATCGATCGCGGCTCTGGCAATGGGCATGGCAGCTCATTCGCTGGAACTTGACGATGTGGTGAACAGTGCATCGCTTCATCCCGGAGTCGCGGTGATGTCTGCCGCGCTGGCCATAGGCTACGAGCAGCAGTGTTCAGGGGCCGAGTTGCTCACCGCAATTGTTGCCGGCTATGAAGTCACCGTCAGGCTTGGTATCGCCGTGAACCCGGGAGCGCATTATGCTCGTGGGTTTCATCCAACCGGAACCTGCGGCACGTTCGGCTGCGGGGTCACTGCGGCCAGGCTCTTGAATTTGGAGCAGGATGCTTTAAGAAACGCAATCGGTATTGCCGGCAGCCAGGCAGCCGGCTCCATGGAGTTTCTCTCGGACGGCAGCTATACCAAACGCTTCCATCCCGGCTGGGCGGCCCATAGCGGTATTATCGCCGCGCAACTGGCGCAGCATGGCTTAACCGGGCCGGCATCGATTATCGAGGGCAAATTCGGCTTTTTAAGGAGCTATTCGTCCCGGCCCGATAGCGATGCGGTTCTCAGAGACTGGGCAAACCCGTATCAGATCATGCGCACCTCGATAAAACCGCACGCCTGCTGCAGGTACAAACAGGGAGCGATCGACTGCATTCTCGAGCTGATCCAGCGCTATAACCTGCAGCCTCAGGCTATCGAGCAGGTTAATATAGCCATACTAGAGGCCGGGTTTGCGCTGGTGGCAGAACCTCAAAAACAGAAGATCAACCCTGAATCGGTGGTCGATGCCCAGTTCAGCATGCCGTTTGGTGCTGCACTGGCGATATTGAGAAAGGATGCCTCGCTGGACCGGTATTGCGAACAAGAGCTTGCTGCGACCGACATCAAGGAGATGATGGAAAAAGTCAACTGCATCCGGGATGCCTCCATTGAAAAACAATTTCCGGATAAGTGGCCGGCCCGTGTGGAAATCATCACCCGGGACGGTCAGCACTTGTCCCATGCCCTGGAATATCCCAAAGGGGACCCGGAAAATCCGTTGAGTTGGGCTGAAATCATCGACAAATTCAAAACCCTTGCAACCCCGGTATTTGCAGATGAACGCTGCGACGAACTGATCGATCTGGTCAGAAACATCGAGCAGCAAAAAAATATCAGGGAATTGATCGATAGGCTGGTGCCATAGCGAAACCGAAACAGGCCTTGGCCGCTCACTTGTTTAATAAAGGATCAAGCGGACAAACATGCCTGGAGCATTGCTTTGAGCCCGTGTTCGTCGTGGTTCTTCATCCGCCAGACGCGTGCCTGCTGCAGACAGTGGTCGATCAACCCGGGGATTTGATGGTTGGTGAAACCAAGCTCCGCAACTGATACCGGACAACGGTTGCGTCGCAGAAATGTCTCAAGAGCCGTAATCGCTGTGCCTGCCTGCTGCATTTCATCGGTATTGTCAAGGTCGAAGACCTGCGCCCCAAAGCGACTGATCTGGAGGCTCAACTCAGCCTGATGATATCGCAGCCAGCCTGGAAGAAGAGCCGCCAGGCCGGCACCGTGGGCCAGATCTGTTGTTGCCGACAGACCATGTTCGAGCAGATGAATGGAAAAGCTGATTTTACCCAGACCAGCGGCGGCAAGCGGCGACATGGCCAGAGACGCGCACCACAGCATGGTGGCCCGGTCATCATAGCAATCCGGAGACACTCTGAGTCTGTCGGCTGTTGTAATGATGGTTCTACCCAGGTGTTCGAGAAAACCCACCTGAAATTGGGTGCCGGAGGCGCGGCTGGAAAAATATGGATCAAGGCAGTGGCAGAGTGCATCAACCGCCCCGTAGGCGGTCTGATCAGCAGGAACGGTGCCGGTTACGGATGGGTCCGCCAGACACACGGCTGGAAAAAGCAGACGATGGCCAAAGCCGAACTTCAATCTTTTTTCATCATGGGTAAGTACCATCGCATTGTTGGTTTCCGAGCCGGAGCCGGCAACGGTGGGAACGGTGATAACGGGCAGGGTGGCTGAAACCGATTTTTTCCCGGTAAAAAATTTCCAGATGTCGTGATTTGCTGCAACTCCAGCTGCGATTGCTTTTGCGGTATCGAGAACCGAACCGCCACCAAGGCCGATTATCATATCGCAGCCATGACTTCTGGCAGTTTCAATACCCTCCTTTGCTTTTGATAAAAGCGGGTTGGGACTGACCCCTCCGCAATCGGTAACCCTCACCCCGTGAGCCCTAAGAGAAGCGCTGACCCGTTCGTACAAACCGTAATTTTTAATCGCCTGCCTGCCATACACCAGCAAGGCATGGCTCCCCAATCCGGCTGCTTCGTTGCCGATCGAATCGATAACACCCTGGCCGAAAAGAATCTTTACCGGATAATGGAAGACGAACTTATCCATGGCTTTTCTTCTTCATGAATTCTTTGTCAGTACCATGTGCTGCAGGCATCGGGAAAGTTCCTGAAATTTGTCAATGCTGATCATTTCGGCGCGTGTTTCAGGTGTAAGCCCTGCTGCTCTAATGGCGCTGCTGATGAGTTCTTTGCGCCGGGTCTTATCCACCGATGTGTGGGATAGAAGCGCGGTCGAGGCCAGCAGGTTGTTGAGCAGCGTTTTCCGTCGCGCTGCAAAGGCCGAACGGACCGTGGCTCTCAACTGGGCTGCCGTGGGGTCGGACAATCTGTGGCGGTTGAAAACGATGCGGATGAGTTGCGAGTCCACCTTGGGTTTTGGATGAAACTGCGAGGCGTCGATGCGCATCAGTTTCTCAACCGTTGCACAACTGCCGAGCAATACGGTCGGGATGCCGTATGCGCGGCTTCCGGGCTGGGCCAAGAGCCGATCGACTACTTCTTTTTGCAGCAGCATTACCACCGAGTCGATCAACTCGTGATGATCGATCAATCTGAAGATAAACGGGTTGGAAATAGAGTAGGGCAGATTCGTGACAATTTTCAGCCGGCTGCCTTGACCGTCCTGCAGCGTGGTAAAATCGGTTTTTAGAATATCTTCATGAACGAGTATAACATTGTCGGGCAGGGTGTTGTTTTCCTGATGATATTGAACGAGACCTCGATCGATTTCTATTCCGATCACTTCCTTTACGGTACCGGCCAGGGGCAGGGTCAATGCACCGAGGCCGACCCCGACTTCGACAATACGATCCGTGGCGTCAAATGCGGCAGCAGAGACAATGGCCTGGGCGGTGGCCGGGCTGACCAGAAAATTCTGACCTCTTTTCTTGGAAGGAGCGAGGCCAAATCGGGCCAGGGTGTTTTTTGTATGTGGCACCATTTAAACTCAACGAACAAACACGTTCAGGCCAGGATCTGTTTTTCCCGCCGCTTCCTTCTATAGGTAACAATCAGGTTGTAGATCAGATAATAGCTGCCAAGGGACAATGGCAGCGCCAGCAGAAAGCCGCCCGCCAGCATCACAAAAATGGCCTCATATCCCAGAGAAATAACTGGCTGCAAGCGCTCCTGAAACGAAGCGTCCGACAAGACCACATCGAGCACTTCTTTGATCCGCGCCCAATTTAATTCATAGGGTGTCAACAGGTTGCCGATCTTCAGGGCAAGATAATATTGCGGAACATAGGTCAGCGGGTTGCAAACCAGCAGGCTGGTGATCAGGCCCGCCAAAAAAGAAGAGCGGGATAAAATTGTTAACAGCAGCACGGCAATGGTATGCAGCGGAATGGTCGGAGTAATTCCGACGAATACCCCAATAGCTGCGCCGAGGGCGAGCGAATGGGGTGTACCGCGCATGCGGAGCAGTCTGAGGTAGTAATATTTACCTGTTCTGCCGATATTCATCGCTTCTATCTGCCCAGACGCGAGCGTGAAAAGACATCGTCATGGATGGATCCGATGGTTCCGCGCTCGAACTGTTTGAGGCCGGCAAAGGCGATCATTGCCGCATTGTCAGTGCAGTTTTCAATAGCCGGCAGATGAAGTACGAGACCGTGTTCCCGGCACTGTTGGGCCATCTGTTTACGCAGCGACGTGTTGGCGCAGACGCCGCCGCCGATAACGATGGTATCTATCTGCTGGCTGCGGGCGGTGGCTATTGTTTTTGCAATCAGTACGTCGATCACGGCCTGCTGAAATGAGGCACAGACGTCGTTTACGGCAGTCTCGAAGAATTCGCCCTGCTGTTTGAGCCGATTGCAGTGATTGAGCACCGAGGTCTTCAAACCGCTGAAACTGAAATCGGTGGAGCCTTCTTCAAGCCAGGCTCGGGGCAGCTTGACCGTTGTGCTGTCGCCGTCTTCAGCCCGTTCGGAAATACACGGCCCGCCAGGATATCCAAGGTCCAGATAGCGGGCGATCTTGTCGAAGGCTTCCCCGGCTGCATCATCTCTGGTGGCACCGAGAAGCGTAAAATCAACATAGCTCTCAACTTTGTAAAGCGCAGTAGTTCCGCCGGAGACAATCAGAGCGATATAGGGAAAATCGGGTTTAACTGGCTCCAGATAGGCGGAGAGCAGATGGCCAGCCATGTGGTCCACACCGACGAATGGAATATCCAATCGGTAGGAAAGTGCCTTGGCATAAGAAAAACCGACTAAAAGGGAGCCGATCAGGCCTGGCCCCTGGGTGACACAGATTAGTCCGAACTCATCAAAGGTGACCCCTGAACGCTGCAGCGCTTCATCGACGACGCTGGTGATGGCTTCCATGTGGCGCCGTGAAGCAAGTTCCGGGACCACCCCGCCAAAACGACGATGAATTATATCCTGGGAATAAACCACGCTGGCCAGCAAGACCGAGTCGCGATCAAGTACTGCCGCTGCGGTGTCATCGCAGGAACTTTCGATACCCAGGGTAATCATAGATAGAATGTCACGTAGGCCAGGGACAGCCGGTTTTCAGGTTATGCTTTACCTTAACGCACAAAGCTGTCCTTAGAAATTGCCAGCGGCCTCATCGCCCCGGGGATAGGAGCCCAGCCATTCAAAATAGGAGCACATGGTCCGTATCTGCTCGCACCCCCGTTTGATCCGCTCTTCCTCAATATGGCCCATCATATCGAGAAAGAAAACATATTGCCAGTGCTTGCCCTTGATCGGGCGGGACTCGATCTTGGCGAGGTTGATCTGCTCCTCGGACAGCACCGTCAGGATTTCGTTCAATGCACCGGGCCGGTCCATGGTGCCGATCAGCAGCGAGGTGCGGTCCTGACCGCTGAATTCCGGGGACTTTTTACCGATAACCAGAAACCTGGTTGTGTTGCCGCGATAATCCTCAATGCCCTTGACCACGACCTGGAGTTCATAGGTCTTGATCGCCAGGGAAGAGGCGATGGCTCCGATATTGGGATTGTTGGCTGCCATCTGGGCGGCGGCGCCGGTCGAAAATACCGGCAGAGTCGGCACCGAGGGCATGTTCTTGCGCAGCCATTCGCGGCACTGGGCCAGCGGCTGGGCGTGGGAGGCGACGGTTTGGATATCCTCGATATTGCCCGATTTGCAAACCAGGTTGTGGCTGATTTCAAGCCGCACTTCACCGCAAATCTGAACCTTATATTTCATAAAGGAATCCAGGGTGGAGAAAACTGCGCCTTCGATGGAGTTTTCGACCGGAACGATACCATAGGTGGTTCTGCCTTTTTCTACTTCGGCAAAGACTTCGTCGATCGATTCCAGGGCCTTGTAATTGGCGGAATGGCCAAAGTACTGCACACCTGCCAGGTGGGTAAAGGTGGCCTCTGGCCCAAGGTAGGCTACTTCTATATTTTTCTGGGACAGCCTGCAGGTGGTGATGATTTCATGAAATATCGAGCGCAGGGCGTTGGGGGGAAACACCTCCTGGTTTTCTGTCAGGAGTCTTTCGTATATCTGGCGTTCACGCAATGGATCCCATTTGGCCCGCTTGGTCCCATCTTTTAATTTACCGATATCTTTCGCACAATTAATCCGCTGTTTGAGCAGGTCGAGGATATTGTCATCGATCGAATCGATTTTGTCTCTTATCACGTTAATTTGTGGAGTATTATCGGTCATAGCTGAAAAATGGCAGTTGAATTTAGGTGGATTGGCTTGTACTGCGGCAATTCGCATCGAGAAGGCAGCCATACAGGGATACTAATATCTATGAGAAAGAAAATTGTATGTCAAGCGGTAAAAGACTGGTATAGAAAGTACTGCAGACTATCCGGGCGCTGCTTGCATGCGGCCGGGCCAATCACCAGCACAGCAATGCAGAAGGTAATATGAGTAACGCACATATCCAGAAAAGTTTTCAGGTAATTAATGCCCGGATCAAGGCCGGTGAAGCGGTTGTGGTGACCGCCGAAGAGATGGTCGATGTGGTCAGAAAGCATGGCCCCGAAGGAGCCGCTGCCAAAATCGATGTGGTTACCACCGGAACCTTCGCACCCATGTGTTCGTCCGGTGCTTTTATAAACTTCGGGCAGATGGTGCCTACCATCAAGGCCTCCAAAGTCTGGCTCAACAAGGTGCCGGCCTATGGAGGTATCGCCGCAGTGGACGCTTATATCGGCGCCACCGAGCCGGCCGAGGATGATCCGCTCAACAAAATCTATCCGGGTGAATTCCTCTATGGCGGAGGCCATGTTATCGAAGACCTGCTCAAAGGTGAAAAAGTCTTTCTCGAGGCCAAGGGGTACGGCACCGACTGCTATGCATCGAAAAAGATGAAAAAGGACGTTACCCTGGCCGATCTGCCTCACGCGCTGCTCTGCAACCCCCGAAACGGTTATCAGAACTATAATTGTGCCGTCAATCTCTCCAAAAAGGTGGTGCACACCTATATGGGTATGCTCAAGCCGGACTGTAAAAACGCCAACTACTGCAGTGCCGGTGAACTGAGTCCGCTTTTAAACGATCCCCTATATAAAACCATTGGTATCGGCACCCGGATCTTTCTTGGAGGCGGGATCGGTTATGTGACCTGGAACGGTACCCAGCATAATCCGGATGTTGCCAGGACCGACAAAGGCGCGCCCCGCAAGCCGGCTGGCACCATTATGGTCCAGGGTGATATGAAACAGATGGATGCAGCCTGGATCAAGGGGCTCTCTCTGCTTGGCTATGGCAACTCGCTGGCCGTCGGCCTTGGTATTCCGATCCCGATACTCAACGCTGAGATGGCCGCCTACACCGGGATCAGCGATGCAGAACTGTTCACCCAGGTGGTCGACTATGGTTATGACTACACCAACGGGATTGCTCGAACCTACGGCGAGGTAAGTTACGCCCAGTTGAAGAGCGGCTCGATCGTCGTCAATGGCAAAGAGGTCCCCACCGCACCGTTGTCCAGTATTGCCAAGGCGCGGGAAATTGCCGAAATTCTCAAGGGCTGGATTCAACAGGGCAGTTTCCTGCTGCATGAGCCGGCCGAACTGTTGCCCGGGCCCCGCAATTAAACCTGATGATATGCACCCTGACCTTGAGAAAAAATATCAGCGGCTGCTTGATTATCTCAGAGATCTGGAGCAGGTTGCAGTAGCCTGCTCCGGTGGTGTCGATTCCACCTTTCTTGCCTTTGCCGCAGTGCAGGCCCTGGGTGTGGATCAGGTTCTTATTCTTTTTGGCGAGTCCTGCCTGCTCACTCAAAGCAAGAAACAACAGGTGCGCCAGCTGCTGCGCAGCCAACTGCAAGACAATGCAAAAATCGAAACGATTGCGCTCGAGCCGCTGGTTAACGTTGCGCTGGCCCGAAACGAAAAAAACCGCTGTTATCTATGCAAGAAACAGATTTACCGCAGATTCCTGGAGCACCTCGGAGAAACCACTATAAAGGTGCTGCTCGATGGCACCAATGTCGATGATCTCACTGATGACCGACCCGGCCTGCAGGCAGTCCGCGAATTGGGGATTTTGACGCCGCTGGTCACCTGCGGTTTTAACAAAGCTGAAATACGCGCAGCCGCAGACGCGTTGCACCTTGCCAATGCCTATCTGCCGTCTGATTCCTGCCTCGCAACCCGTTTACCACCAGGGCAGGTGATTACCAGGGTGGCCCTGGAGCAGGTTGAGCAGTTCGAGACGTTTTTACATGGGCTCGGCTTCAGCGGCTGCCGGGTAAGACCTCGGGGCGATATGGTCATTATCGAAGTCCAGAAAGGCGATATCGTGCAAATCGCCCAGCCACAGCAACGAGCGGCGATTGAGCGTTATTTCGCAGAGCACGGCTGCCAGAAGGTGCTGCTCGATCTCAAAGGCCGTGATTTGTAAGGATAGGCAAATCAATTAGTCATTGAATTTGATGCTATTTAATTCTTGATTAAGCGATCTGATTCAATTATGCTAATTTAGTTGATGGTTCAAGAGGCCCGTTCCTCAAGGGTTGTGGAGCCATTAACAATTCCCGCATTAGGCAAGAAGTATGGCTTTTTTCTTTTGACAATTGATTTTTGTTTGATTAAAGCATCATACTCAAGGAGAAAGAGAACAGTGCAGTGCGCCTGTTTTCAAGCTAAGAATGAAACAGCAGGGAGGAATTCATGAACAAAAAGGAACTGATTGAAAGTATTGCAGGAGCAGCCGACGTCAGCAAAGCTGCAGCAGAAAAAGCTCTGAACGCTACGCTTACCTCAGTAGCCGACGCTTTGAAAAAAGGCGACAAGGTGACCCTGGTAGGATTCGGAACTTTCTCAGTAGCCAAAAGGGGTGCACGCACAGGACGCAATCCCCAGACTGGAAAATCCATCAAGATTCCAGCTAAAAAAGTTGCCAAATTCAAAGCAGGCAGCAAGCTGTCAGACGCTATCAATTAATTGATCAGCAGAAGTTCCTGGCACGTTAAAAAGTTCCGTTAAGTTCTGTATTGCTTAAGCTGAAGTCGGGACGTGGCTCAGTCTGGTAGAGCACAGCGTTCGGGACGCTGGGGTCGGAGGTTCAAATCCTCTCGTCCCGACCACGATTTTAGCTGAACGGAAAACTAAAGCGCACGAAACTTTGTAGCTTGCTAGCAAGACAAAAAAGCCGCTCCCTACGGGAAGCGGCTTTTTCTTTTGGAAACAAAGAGTTTAAACATCAATCACGTTTTCACTAAGCTGACTTTTTCCACCAATGGGAAAAAAACTGAGATCTGGTTATACCACCGGTGCCTGTGCCGCGGCGGCTGCAAAGGCGGCTGCTCTGGCGATGTTTCAGAGCAAACGGGTAGGGCAGGTCGAAATCGTCTTTCCCGATGATTCTATGGTCGAATTTGAAGTTATCGACTCCAGATACGCACATAATTTCGGCGCTGGCGGGGTGATCAAGGATGCGGGCGATGATCCGGATGTTACCAACGGTGCCAGAATTGAAGCTGAGGTCAGCCTTGTTAAGCGTTCCAGTCAAAAACAGCCTGAGATCGAAATTCGCGGCGGCACCGGTGTCGGCCTGGTTACCAAACCGGGGCTGGCGGTGGCGGTTGGTGAACCGGCCATCAATCCGGTTCCGCAAAAGATGATCCGGCAAAATATTGCCGCAGTCCTTGCGGACAACCCATTGCCTGAAAATCAGCTTATTCAGGTTGAAATCATCGTACCTGCTGGAGAAGTACTGGCTGAAAAAACTCTCAATGCGCGCCTTGGCATTGTGGGCGGCATATCGATACTGGGCACCACCGGCATTGTTCGACCGATCTCGACCGAGGCCTGGACGATGACCATATCATCGTCCATGGATGTGGCGGCTGCCAATGGCGTCGGGGAGATTATTTTGTCGACCGGGCGCACCTCTGAGCGTTGTGTACAGAAATTGCTTAGACCGCCGGAGGAGGCCCTGGTGATGATGGGTGATTATCTCGATTTTTCCCTGCACGAATTGCACAAGCATCAGTTCAGCCGGGTGCATGTGGCAACCATGTGGGCCAAGCTCTTAAAAGGTGCCATGGGGCATGGACAGACCCATGTGCGGCATGGCGTTATCGACAAAAAACAGATCTGCGAATTTTTTCTCGAGCAGGGCATCGATCGGCGGCTCGTCGAGAAAATTCAGGATGCCAACACCGCAAGGGAAATACTTGACCGACTTATGGCCATGGAGGCCTCCGGCACCATTCACCTGATCTGCGACTATGCTGCGAGACGGTATCGGAGTTTGGCGGGCATTGAGGTTACCATTCATCTGGTTTACGGCAGCGGAAAACTGATCTGCAGCCGCATGACGTGATAACCATGACTGAAATTTTTGTGGCTGGAGTAAGTGCTCAAAGACTGCCTGAATCCGTTCAGCGGATACTTGAATCATCACCTTGTCACCTGGTATGCTCGCATTCGATGCTCGATTTGGTCAAGCAAACCATAGTCGGTTTCGATGAATCAAACTGGATACCCGTGACGCCGCTCGATGTCTGTTTTTCCCGAATTGAAGTCTTGTATGAAGCTGCTGCTATCGTCATTCTGACCAGCGGTGACCCTTTGTTTTATGGCATCGGCAAGCGGCTCAAGGAGCGGTTCCCGAATTTAAAGATTCGCTTTCTGCCGGCTGTTTCGTCTATGCAGACCTGTTTTGCACGTTTCGGCATGGTCTGGCAGGATGCTGAATTCATCAGTCTCCACGGTCGAGATATGAGTCTTCTCGATACCAAGCTCAACGCCGAGAAACTCTTTATCTTCACTGATCCGAAAAACACCCCGACTCAGATTGCCCAGCACCTGATCAGCAGGTTGAGCGAAGATGAACTTGCCACCTGCATATTGCATGTCGGCGTCCGTCTCGGGACTGAAGATGAGCAGCTGGTGTCCGGAGCACCTGTTCAAATCGCCCGCATGCAATTTAGCCAGCCCAATTGCCTTATCTATCAAAACCCCAAGGCAGTTGAGAACAGTCACCGTTACAAATTTGGGCTGAGCGAGTCCGAGATCGACCACAGCCGGGGACTGATTACCAAGGATGAGGTGCGCAGCACTGTTATTCACAGGCTTCAGTTGCCAGATCGGGGAGTGTTCTGGGATGTAGGGGCAGGCTCCGGCTCGATTGGCATTGAAGCGGCCAGGCTGCACCCAGCGCTGCTCATCTATGCAATAGAAAAAAGCAGCGCCCAATTGAGCAATATCGAACGCAATAAAAAACGGTATCAGTGCCGAAACCTCATTATGGTAAGCGGAAGTGCTCCGCAGGCTCTGGCCGATCTGCCCAGGCCTGATCGGGTATTTGTCGGCGGCAGCGGCGGTGCGCTTGATGGCATCATCGCCCATCTGGCTGAAGTGGTTGCAGAAGATGGTATTGTTGTGGTTACTGCGGTACTCGAGCAAACTGCACAGCGCGGCCCGGAACTGCTGCATCGGCATGGCTTTACTGTCGATATATCGGAGATTCAGGTGGTACGCCGGAGCTATCCGGCAGAGGAGAAAGCCCGGTTGAATACCATTCACATTATCCGCGGGTGCAGAAACCGATGACACACTACGAGGAAATAAAAACCGGAACCGTTTTCTTTATCGGCGCCGGCCCTGGTGCTCCCGATCTGATAACCCTCAGAGGCCAGCGACTTATCGAGCGTGCTGCCTGCATCATCTACGCAGGCAGTCTGGTGAACCCGGCTTTGTTTGCCGGATGTAAAGCTCCACTGCATGATTCCGCCGGGCTGCACCTTGAAGAGATCGTCGAACTCATGGTCAATACCTGCCGGGCAGGCGGCGACGTGGCCCGCGTCCATACAGGGGATCCCTGCCTTTACGGTGCAATCAAGGAACAGATGGCAGCGCTGGACGAGGCCTCGATCAATTATGAAATCGTACCCGGGGTGAGCTCTGCTTTTGGCGCCGCGGCTGCGCTCGAGGCAGAGTTGACGCTGCCCGAGGTAAGCCAGAGCGTGATCATTACCCGCAGAGGAGGACGCACACCGGTACCCGAGGCCGAATCACTGGCCAGCTTCGCGGCCCATCGCTCCACCATGGTTATATTTCTCTCGGTGGCAATGATCGATGAAGTCGTCTCTGAGCTGACCGGCGGTGGATATGAGCAGCACACGCCGGTTTCGGTGGTGATGAGAGCCACCTGGCCGGATCAGAAAATCGTGACTGGCACACTGGCTGATATCGCCGAAAAAGTACGGACTGAAAATATCACCAAAACAGCATTGATCTGTGTGGGGCAGGTATTTGGGCAAACGCCGCTGCGCGCACTGTCCAAGCTCTATGACAAATCCTTCAGTCATGCGGCCAGAAACAGCATTGAAGGGGACAGGGACGAAACGATCTGACAAGGTATTAGCCTGACGCCTCGGCCTTTTATAGATTGACGCTCCTGCCAAGTTGTCAATATATTCAATCTGGAAGCTGGATCCCAATTATCAATACTAAGAGAAAATGATTTACCATGATAACCATACTTGACTACGGTGCAGGCAACGTCAGAAGCGTGCGCAATGCGCTGATAAAACTGGGCTGCCAGGTAAAGGATGCGGTTTCCGCCGACGATGTGATCAAGGCAGACAAGCTGGTGTTTCCCGGAGTCGGCAGCTTTGGACTGGTCATGTCCCAGCTGGTAAAGGACGGTTATGTTGAACCGCTGTTGGAGCGAATCCGGCAGAACCGGCCCTTCCTGGGTATTTGCGTTGCGCTGCAGGCATTTTTCGAAGGCAGCGAAGAATCCCCCGGGATAGCGGGACTTGGTGTATTGCCTGGTCAGGTCAAGCGTTTCAGCGTATCGCCCCTGTCAGTTCCGCATATCGGTTGGAACGATATCAAGCTGGAAAAATCCTGTTCCCTGTTCCAGGACTATAAGGGCGAGAAGATGTACTTTGTCCATTCATATCACGGCTTACTGGACAATGTCCCGGAGCAGTGGCGCCTGGCCGCCACCGATTACGGAGAGGAATTCGTCTCGGCCATATGTGAAGGAAATGTCGCGGCCTTTCAGTTTCATCCCGAAAAAAGCGGAACCGCAGGTCTGAACATTTTAAAGCATTTTGTCGAGGAAGAGCGCATAACGGTATCGAACAATCCCGCCGATACACTTAAAAAGATCCCCAAAACCCAGATCGCCAAACGCATTATCGCCTGTCTCGATGTGCGCAGCAATGACCAGGGTGACCTGGTGGTAACCAAGGGCGACCAGTACGATGTGCGGGAGTCGGGAGAGGTTCGCAATCTCGGCAAACCGGTGGAGTTGGCCAGCCGCTATTTCGAGGAAGGCGCAGACGAGATCACCTTTTTGAACATCACTGGTTTCAGGGATTTTCCGCTTACCGATCAGCCGATGCTCGACGTCTTGAAAAAAACCTCTGAAAAGGTTTTCGTACCGCTGACCATCGGCGGTGGTATCCGCGAATTCACCGATTCGCAAGGGACCTTTCACAACTCACTCGAGGTGGCCTCCGAATATTTTCGCTCGGGGGCCGACAAGATCTCCATCGGCAGCGATGCGGTCTATATTGCAGAGAATTATCGCAGAAGCGGCAAAGCTTCGGGTACCAGTTCGATCGAGCAGATTTCGCAGGTCTATGGCGCGCAGGCGGTGGTCATCTCTGTCGACCCGCGAAGGGTCTATGTACAATCCCCCGGGCAGACCAGCCATCATACGATTGAGACCGAAGAGCCCGGTCCCGGTGGTGAGAAATATTGCTGGTATCAATGCACTGTAAAAGGGGGCAGGGAAGGGCGGGATCTGGATGTGATCGAACTCGTCACCGCCTGTGAGAAACTTGGCGCAGGAGAGATTTTATTAAACTGCATAGACAAGGATGGCACCAACAGCGGATTTGACCTTGAACTGATTGGTCATGTCAGGGATGCGGTTTCGATACCGGTGATCGCTTCGAGCGGGGCGGGCAGCGCTGCTCATTTTTACCAGATGTTCAGCCGGACCGATGCCGAGGCGGGCCTGGCGGCCGGCATTTTTCATCGTGAAGAAGTACGCATCTGCGATGTCAAAGCGCTGCTTGCAGAAAAGCTGATCCCTGTTCGCTGAAGCTTTTACCGGTACTTCTGCTTTCAGAAGGATAGGCTGCAGTAAAGCCCTGTCTGGAAAATAATCTGGAGAAAAAGATGAGCAGCCTCAACCGCTTTTTGGCCTTTCGTTCGGTAAGCGGCTGGATTACGCTCATTGCGCTGATGGTCATGGTGCTGTTCGGTGTATCCACGATTACCTACAAACGCGGACTTGAAGAACTTTCCCAGGAAGGCTCCATCAGGTTGCAGCTTTTCGTCACCTATCTCAGGGGCGTATTGGAAAAATATGAAAGTCTTCCGGAAATGCTCGCCCGGGATAAACAACTGGTCAATTTTCTACTCAATCCAGGAGGCAGAGAGCGTATCGAGGCCTTCAACCGCTATCTGCAGACTATCAACGAGATCAGCAAATCCGCCGACACCTACCTGATGGACAAGGAAGGTCTGACCATTGCAGCCAGCAACTGGCAGGAGGAGCATCCGTTCGTTGGCAGGAATTTTTCCTACCGGCCTTATTTCCAGCAGGCCATGAAGGGGCACCTGGGACGCTACTTCGCGCTTGGTACCACCTCGATCAAGCGTGGCTACTATTTCGCCTATCCGGTGCGCCGGGATAATGAAATCATTGGGGCAGTGGTGATCAAAATCAATATAGATCACGTGGAGGAAGATTGGGGGCATCATGATGAAACATTTTTGGTGACCGACCCCGACAATGTAATTTTTATCACCACGTATTCTGGCTGGCGTTTCAAAACCTTAGGCCAACTTGATGAGACAACTAAGGATCTGGTAAAAAAAAGCAGGCGGTATCCCGATTCCGATCTGGAACCGCTGTTGATCGAGGGTGTAAAAAAGTATCCTTTTGGAACCGTAATCAATCTGGTTGATTCCAATGGAACTACCGTAACATATCTCCAACAGAATCACTTTATGGAGGAGGCCGGCTGGAACGTACAGATCTTGTCAAATGTCAAATCACTGCGAAAAAAAGTTGTAGAGACCAATGTTTTGGTTGGAACCGGTTTTTTATTGGGATTTTTATTTCTCATACTTTTCCAACAGCGCAGGCATCGTCTGGCAGAGCTTAAACGCATCGAGGATCAAGCCAGAAGAGCCCTGCAGGAAGCCAACGAGCTGCTGGAGAGTAGAGTCAACGAGCGCACTTCGGAACTGGTCGATGCCAACAAGCAGCTCATCAAAGAAATTCAAGATCGTAAAAAAACAGAAGATGTTCTCAATAAAACCAGATCTGAACTGGTTCACACCGCCAAGATGGCGACGCTCGGTCAGATGTCGGCGGGCATCAATCACGAGTTGAATCAACCGCTGGCGGCAATTCGCAGCTACAGCGATAACGCCAGGCAGCTTCTGGAAAAGGGCCGCCAGGATGAAGCAATGTGGAATATGAGCCAGATCGGCGAGTTGACCGACCGGATGGCTCAGCTTGGTCTTCAGCTTAAGGAATTTTCCAGAAAAAGCAGCGGCAAGCTCGATATAGTCCCGCTGCATGGCGCCATCGACGGAGCCCTTGAAATCATCTCGCCGGTGCTTAAAAAGACAGAAATTGATATCAAACTCGACATAGAACCTGAAAATCTTACAATTTATGCCAATCAGGTTCTACTCCAGCAGGTTATGGTCAACCTCCTGAGCAACGCAATGCAGGCCATGGAAAATTGTAAACTCAAACAGATCGTGGTGCGGGCCCGAAGAACCGGTGACAAGGTGAACATCACGGTAGAGGATTTCGGTCCTGGCATTGCGCCGGAGGATCTGGCGCGGGTTTTTGATCCATTTTTCACCACCAAGCAATCGGGCCAGGGACTTGGGCTTGGCCTGACTATCACCGAACGGATTCTGAAAGAAATGGGGGGTGAAATAACGGTGCAATCCTCTTCCGGTTCCACTCGTTTTGATATCACTCTTGCAGCAGTTGAAACATCAATATGAAACCTAACAACCTCGTTATCTTCATTGACGACGAAAAGCATATCCGCCAAGCCAATACCCAGACCCTGGAACTGGCCGATATCGATGTCACCTGCTTCGCCAGCGCTGAAGAGGGACTCGAAGCAGTGGACAAGAACTGGCCCGGGGTTGTGGTCTGTGATATTCGCCTGCCGAAGATGGACGGGCTGCAGTTTCTCAATGAAATACATGCCAAAGACCAGGATCTGCCGGTCATTCTGATCACCGGTCACGGCGATATCTCCACCGCAGTGCAGGCCATGCGCGACGGTGCCTACGACTTTATTGAAAAGCCTTATTCCGCCGAACGGCTGGTCAAGACCGTACGCCGGGCCCTCGAAAAAAGGGCGCTGACGCTTGAAAACAGAAATCTGAGAAGGGAACTGGAGGCCCAGAGGACACCAGGACCCAGAATTATCGGCAAGACTGCTGAAATCGAAAATCTGCGAATTACCATTGCCCAAATCGCCGACACCGGCGCCGATGTCCTCATCACCGGTGAAACCGGTACTGGAAAAGAACTCGTGGCCCGTTCTCTGCACGAGTTGAGCAGCAGAAAGAGAAAGAACTTTGTCGCGGTTAACTGTGGGGCTGTCCCGGGATCACTTATTGAGAGCGAGCTGTTCGGACATGAAGCCGGCGCTTTTACCGATGCCCGGGAGAAGCGCATCGGTAAATTCGAACAATCTAATGGGGGAACTATCCTGCTCGATGAAATCGAATCGATGCCGCTTCAGGTCCAGGTGCACCTTTTGCGGGTCCTACAGGAGCGCACCATTGAACGGCTTGGCTCCAACCAAACGATTTCTCTTGATCTGCGGGTTGTTGCGGCAGCCAAAAAAGATCTCAAGGAAATGTCCCGATCAGGGAGTTTTCGGGAAGATCTCTATTACCGGCTCAACGTCGTCAAGCTCAGAGTGCCCCCTCTCAGAGAACGGCGCGAGGATATTGCGCTGCTGTTCCATCATTTCATATTGGTAGCAGCGCACCGCTATCAATACGAGGTGCCGCTGCCGGACAGCAGCCAGATGCATCTGCTGATTGGCCACCCCTGGCCGGGCAATGTCCGGGAACTCAGAAACGTTGCTGAACGATACGTTCTGCTTGGCGCCCAGAATGGCTGGTCACTTGACAAATTGATGTCCGACACCGCCAGAGCTGATCATTCCAGTCTGGCCCAGCAGGTTGATAATTTCGAGAGAAGTTTGATTGAGCAGGCGCTATCCACCTGCAATGGATCAATAAAAGAGGTTATGGAGGCCCTCTCTATTCCGCGCAAAACCCTATCAGACAAAATGCGCAAACACGGATTGGATAAAAGCGATTATAAATAAGCCTTACCGGGCAATTGATTCGGCGGATTTCCCCATCTTTTTTTCATGGAAAGGGCGGATATCCGCCAATTTCAATTCTGTGCAAGCACAAGTCAGATACCATATTGTATGTTAATACAAACATTTAAAATCCTTTTGCCATTCTGGTCTTTTCCTTGCAATCACATTTTGAGGGCAAAGTGCTTTTGCCTCTCAGGTGTTGGTTAGGCAACAGCCTGTCGGCCACACCTCGTTAAATGGGTTATAAAAAAAACATGTTGAGGAGGAATTGTAATGTTTAGAAAGATTTCCACCGTTCTAGCGGTAACAGCAGTATCAACCATGCTGGCAGTCGGTACGGCAATGTCTGCACCGATTACCATCAAATTTGCCCATGTCGTCGCAGAAAACACTCCGAAAGGACAAGCGGCCAATAAATTCAGGGATCTGGTCGCCGAACGCATGGGCGACAAGGTTGTGGTCGAGGTTTTCCCGAGTTCACAGCTCTTTGGTGATGACGCGGTGCTTGAAGCGATGCTGCTTGGCGACGTTCAACTCGCCGCTCCGAGTCTGTCCAAGTTTACTCGCTACACCGAGTCTTTGCAAATCTTCGATCTGCCATTTCTATTTAAAGACATGGCCGCAGCAGAAAAGTTTCAGCAAAGTGAAGCGGGTCAAAAACTGCTCAGCTCCATGGAGAACAAGAGGCCTTCTCGGACTCGGCTACATTCATAACGGCCTGAAGCAGTTGTCAGCCAGCAAGCCGCTGCGCGTGCCGGCAGACGCCGACGGGCTCAAATTTAGAATTCAGGCCTCAGACGTTCTTGCGGCCCAGTTCGAGGCCCTTGGCTCAGTACCGCTGAAAAAGCCGTTCTCCGAGGTCTTCACCCTGCTTCAGACCAGAGCCATCGACGGTCAGGAAAACACCTGGTCAAATATCTTTTCGCAGAAATTCTTCGAGGTCCAGCCCTACATCACCGAATCCAACCATGGACTGATCGACTACCTGGTCGTTACCTCTGCTGAATTCTGGAATGGTCTGCCGGATGACCTGCGTCCCGAAATAAAAAAAGCGCTTGACGAAGCAATTGCCTTTGGAAACCAGGTTGCAGCAGAAAAAGACTTGAGCGACAGGCAGAAAATTGTTGATTCCAAACGCTCTGAAATCATCACCCTTACCCCGGAAGAGCGGGCCCAGTGGGTTGAGGTTATGAAACCCGTATGGAAACAGTTTGAAGAAGAAATCGGCAAAGATCTGATCGACGCCGCTTACGCCTCAAACTAGATCCTGATTGTTTATACAACCTGGCTAGCTGAGCCGGTATGAGAGGGCAGATGCAGTTCATTTCGGAGCGTCTGCCCTTATTCATGTGATCTTGTGTAACGGGAGGCCACAATGTTTTTCCGCATCCTCAATCAAATTGAAGAATCGATCATTTGCATCCTGCTGGTGACGACGACGCTTCTCGTTTTTATGGATGTTGTCATGCGCTTTCGGTTTCAATGCCGGGTTTCTCTGGTCACAGGAACTGACCCTGCACATGTCCGCCTGGATGGTCCTTTTCGGCACCTCCTACTGCCTGAAAGTCGGATCCCATATCGGCATGGATGCCTTCGTCAAACTCTTTCCGCCGCTGGGCAGAAAAATCATGACCGGCATCGGCTGCATTCTCGGTCTCATCTATTGCGGGCTTGTTCTCTACGGCAGCTGGATTTATCTCAGCAAGATGTACAAGATCGGCATTGAACTGGAAGATGTTCCGATGCCGACCTGGCTGGCGCACAGTATGCTGCTGGTCGGCTTCACCTTTCTGACCATAAGGATAATCATCCTCTTATGGTCGGTTGTTTTTGGAGATACCGAAAGTTTCCGGCATGCAGATGAGGCGAAGGACAGCATGGAAATCGTGGAACAACTCAAAAAGGAGGGGACGACATGACCACTGTGGCTCTATTCATCCTGCTCTTTGGCTGTATGCTGCTTGGAGTTCCGATTGCGCTTGCTTTGGGACTTTCCAGCATTGCCACCATCCTGATGTTTTCCAACGATTCACTTGCCTCGATCGCCCTCAAGCTTTTTGAATCATTATCAAAGCATTACACATTGCTGGCAATACCCTTTTTCATCATGTCCTCGGCCTTTCTGTCAACCGGAGGCGTGGCCAAGCGCATCATTCGATTTGCCACCAGTGTCGTCGGCCATATCAAGGGGGGCGTGGCCATGGCCTCTGTCGTGGCCTGCATGATATTTGCCGCAGTTTCAGGATCCTCGCCGGCCACGGTGGCGGCTATCGGCTCTATCTGCATCGTCGGCATGAACAAGGTCGGCTATCCGCAGAGTTTCGGGGCCGGCGTTATCACGACCGCCGGTACCCTGGGCATCCTGATTCCCCCGTCGATTGTCATGCTTGTCTATTCTGCTGCCACCGAGGTGTCGGCCGCGCGGATGTTCATGGCCGGCTTTCTGCCGGGACTGATGATGGGATTAATGCTGATGATCGCCATCTATATCGTCGCCTATATTCGAAAGATCCCAAGCCAGCCCTGGACCGGATTCAAAGAGATTTTTGTGTCCGGCTGGAGCGCCCTTGGCGGCCTGATGTTGATCATCATCGTCCTGGGTTCCATTTACGGCGGCATCGCCAGCCCGACAGAGGCGGCCGCAGTTTCAGCGGTTTATGCCTTTGGCGTGGCCATCTTCGGTTACCGTGACATCGGACCTCTGAGAAATCAGCCGTGGAAAAGAGAGGGCGAAGGAGTGGCCAGCATGATTGGCCGCAACATCGGGCAGATTATTTATGCCGTGCCGAAATGTATTTTTGACAAGGACGTAAACAAGGTGCTGGTGGATGCCTCGAAAGTCAGCATCATGCTGCTCTTTATCATCGCCAACGCAATGCTGTTCGCCCATGTTCTGACCACCGAGCGTATCCCGCATCACCTCGCCTCAATCATCGTAGAACTGGGGCTCTCACCCTGGATGTTTCTCATTGTGGTCAACCTGCTGCTGCTGGCTGCCGGAAACTTCATGGAACCCTCGGCGATTCTGCTGATCATGGCACCGATTCTCTTTCCGATTGCCGAGCAGCTGGGCATCGATCCGATTCACCTGGGAATTATCATGGTCGTGAATATGGAAATAGGCATGCTGACCCCGCCGGTTGGTCTGAACCTGTTCGTAACCGCTGGAATCACCGGCAAGAGTATGGGCTGGGTAATCAAGGCGGCCCTGCCGTGGCTGATACTGATGCTTGTCTTCTTAGGGTTCATCACATACATTCCGCAGATTTCACTCTTTCTGCCTGAATTTATTGATAAACTCCATGGTTACTAAACTCAGTCACATGTTGTCATGAGCAGATAGTGGCGGTTGTCTTTAGTGATAATCGCCACTTTTTTGGGATTATTTCGCTTTGCATTCAAAGATTAGAGCTTATGTTGGGGATGTAGACCGACGTATTATCTCTTAAGTCCATATACCCGAGGAGAGGCCATGAAAGAACTTCCTGGATTCAAGACGATCCTTTACGCTACCGACCTGGGTGAGCATATGCGCCCGGTATTTAAAACCGCGCTGAGTCTAGCCATAAAATATGAGGCTCAGATTATTATGATCCATGTCGTTGAACCGATGAGTTCAGCAATACAGGCGGTCGTGGACACCTATCTGACCGAAATCGATGCCAAGAAGGTCCACCAGGATGGTATGCGAGAGGTCCTCCAGACCATGAAAAGCCGCCTTTCTAAATTCTGCGAAGAGGAACTGGGCTCCAAAGAGCAGCAGGACCTCCACGTCAAAGAAGTGCTGGTGGTCAGCGGCAGACCCAGTGAGGAGATTGTCAGAGTGGCTGGAAAGCAGAACGCGGACCTGATAATTATTGGAAAAGCAACCCACCATGTTCTTGGCAGCGAGGTTGCCGGTTCCACTGCTCGACGTGTGACGAGGCACTCAAGCATTCCGGTGTTGGTCGTTCCTAACGTCTGACTTCTTTTTTTATCAAGTTGTACCAAAATTCAAAACATGAAGTCAGATATACACGTTATTCTTGCCTCACCGCGGGGATTCTGCGCTGGAGTAGTGCGGGCTATTGAAACCGTTAAACTCACTTTGGCAACAGAAGGCAGCCCTGTTTATGTATTGCATGAAATCGTGCACAACAAACATGTCATAGCCGAACTCGAAGAACGCGGGGCACGCTTTGTTACAGAGCTTTCAGAAATACCTGCGGGAGAAATCTGTATTTTCAGCGCCCATGGCGTTTCTGCGGCAACTGAAAATCTGGCTGAAAAACTTGATTTAAGAACCATTGATGCCACCTGTCCTTTAGTCACGAGTATCCATCAAATGGTCGAGAAATATCACGGCCAGGGGTACGATGTCGTTATTATCGGCCATCACGGTCATCCTGAAGTGGTGGGCACCGCCGGCAGAGTATCAGGGCGGGTGCATATCGTGGCAAACGAATCCGAAGCTGAACTTGTCGAAATGGCTAACCCCGAAAAGGTCGCCTACGTGACCCAAACTACCCTGAGTCAGGACGATGTGGCAGGCATCAAGGCTATTCTGGAAAAGAGATTTCCGCATATCAAAGGCCCGCTCCGCTCAAATATCTGCTACGCCACCCAGAACAGGCAGAACGCCGTTACCTACCTGGCCGGGAAAACGGACCTGATCCTGGTGGTGGGCTCCAAAAACAGCTCTAATTCCAACAGGCTTCGGGAAGTCGCCAGAAAATCAGGCGGCACCAGCTATCTGATCGACGACTGGGAGGATATCGAACCGCAATGGTTGGAAGGAGTGTCCACCATTGGCATCACAGCCGGCGCCTCGGCCCCGGAGCGTCTGGTAAATGGGGTGCTGGAATGGCTGCAGAAAAATGCCAAGGTGACCAGTATCACGCAGATGGAAGGCCGGGAAGAGCGGATCAGCTTCAAGCCGGCCAGTTTCAGATCATGACCGCACTATGAGACGATTATGGTTTTCCTCGTATACGGCTGGACTGGAATTCAGAAGAAATCCCCAAATGATCAACTCAGGGCATCTTTTGTGCGCTGCATCGCGCTGCTCACATTTTCATATGAGTTAAAGGCCGAGAGTCGGATATAACCTTCGCCGCATTTACCGAAACCGGCTCCGGGTGTGCAGACTACGCCGGCGTTTTCCAGGAGCAGATCGAAGAACTGCCAGGAATCCATCTTTGCTTCAATCCAGATATAAGGCGAGTTGTCGCCACCCACACAATGGTAGCCCAACTCAGTCATTGCCGCTCTGATGGTCTGGGCATTTTTCATATAATAATCGACCAGGGCCTGGGACTGCTGTCTGCCTTCCGGACTATACAGGGCTTCTGCGGCGCGCTGTACCGGATAGGAGACACCGTTGAACTTGGTACAGTGCCTGCGGTTCCAGAGTGCATGAAGCGGCTGAGGTTCACCGTCGGCCCTATAACCCATACAGGATTTGGGGACCACGGTATAGGCACAGCGTGTGCCTGTAAAGCCGCCGTTTTTGGAAAACGAGCGAAATTCTATGGCAACCTCCCGGGCACCATCAATTTCGTAAATACTTTTCGGCAGAGTCTCGTCTTTGATGAATGATTCATAGGCGGCATCAAACAAGATGAGGGCCTTATGCTCGCGGGCATAGTCGACCCAGGTTTTCAACTCGTCCTTGGAGATGGTGGAGCCGGTTGGGTTATTCGGAAAGCAGAGGTAAATCAGATCAACCGGCTCGGTTGGTAGGGCGGGTACGAAATTGTTTTCCCTGGTTGACTCCAGGTAAACGATGCCACGGTAGCGGCCGTCGTTGAATTCATCCGTCCTGCCGGCCATTACGTTGGTATCGAGATAGACCGGGTACACCGGGTCGGGAATGGCGACGGTGATCTCGGGGCTGAAAAGTTCCTGAATATTGCCGCAGTCGCATTTGGCCCCATCGCTGACGAAAACTTCATCCGCCTCAACGGCCGCGCCCCGTGCGTTGAAATCATGTTCTGCGATGGCTTTTCTGAGAAATCCATAGCCCTGCTCCGGGCCATAACCGTGAAAACCTTTTTCGGTGGCCATTTCATCAACTGCCTTGTGAAAGGCTTCGATACAGGCCTCGGGCAGCGGTTTAGTGACATCGCCAATGCCTAGTTTTATGATCGATTTGTCCGGGTTTGCGGCCTGAAAAGCGGCGACCCGCTTGGCAATATCGGAAAAGAGATACGATGCCTGCAACTTGTTATAGTTTTCGTTGATAGTAATCATAAAAATAATCCCGGGTAAAAGGTAGCCTCGTTAAAGGGACTCGCTAAAATCTCTATGATGATTAAAAATATCTGCGTAAGAAACAGTGGTCAGATCGAGGCCCAAAGGTATATAAAATGACCGGTGCTGTCAACTGCTTGCAGAAGGGTACAATTAAATCGACCGCCCAAACATTTTTACAAAACAGGGGAGATGCGTGAGCAAAGAAAACTTTCAATTAATTAAACGACGGGATTATCAGCCGCCACCTTTTCTGGTTGAGTCGATCCATCTCTGTTTTGCTCTCGATGAAGAGCGCACCATGGTGACGGCCCGCAGCAGTTTTTTTAGAAACGAGAAATCATCAGATAATGACTCGGATCTCATTTTATATGGTGAACAGCTCGAGCTGGCGGGGGTGAAAATTAACGGGGTTGAAGTTGAGAATCGCCGCCTGGTGAAAACCGATCGGGATCTGAAAATAGCTGACGTCCCCGATCGTTTCAGCCTCGAGGTCGTCACCGTTATCAGCCCTGCACAAAACACACGCTTAAGCGGGCTGTACCTGTCCTCGAACATTTTCTGCACCCAATGCGAAGCCGAGGGTTTCAGAAGAATCACTTATTATCCCGATCGTCCCGACGTACTGGCTGAGTTCACCGCCAGAATCGAAGCGGCCAGGGACAAATATCCTGTATTACTGTCAAACGGCAATCTAATCGAGCAGGGGGAACTGCCGGATGGCCGCCACTACGCCCAGTGGCACGATCCGTTTCCCAAACCGAGCTACCTGTTTGCTCTCGTCGCAGGGGACCTGATCCATGAACATGATCGTTACACCACCGGCTCCGGCAGAATGGTTGAGCTGTTCATTTACACCGAGCCCCGCAACAGGGGCCAATGCGGCCATGCGATGCGCTCCCTGAAAAAAGCGATGCGCTGGGATGAAGAAGTGTTTGGTCTCGAGTACGATCTCGACCGCTTTATGATCGTCGCGGTGGATGATTTCAATATGGGGGCCATGGAGAACAAGGGGCTCAATATCTTCAACTCGAAATATATACTGGCGTCGCCGGAAACGGCCACCGATCAGGACTACCTCAGCGTCGAAGGGGTAATCGCGCATGAGTATTTTCATAACTGGACCGGTAACCGGGTTACCTGTCGGGACTGGTTCCAGCTGAGCCTCAAGGAAGGGCTCACTGTTTTTCGGGATCAGGAATTCTCGGCAGATATGAATTCGCGGGCCGTACAGCGGATCAAAGATGTCCGCATCCTCAGGCAGTTTCAGTTTCGAGAGGATGAAGGGCCGATGGCCCATCCGGTTCGACCCGACAGTTATCTTGAGATTAACAATTTCTACACGGTAACCGTTTACAACAAAGGCGCAGAAGTGGTCAGAATGCTGCACACCCTGATCGGAGCCGAAGCCTTCAGAAAAGGGATGGATCTCTACTTCAGCCGACACGACGGCCAGGCCGTCACCTGTGATGACTTCGTTTGTGCAATGGCCGATGCATCCGGCCGGGACCTGTTGCAATTCAAGCGCTGGTATGCCCAGGCCGGAACCCCTCATCTGCAGATCGATCAGAGCTGGAACCAGGAGGCCGGCCAGTTTCAGCTCACCGTCTCCCAACACACCGAACCGACGCCGGGACAAACGGTCAAGGAACCATTTCACCTTCCGATCCTGCTGGGACTGCTGGACGAAAAGGGCCATGATCTGGCAGATACTGCTGAAGCACAATACCAGAGAAGAGGGGCCTCTTTTCTGCTGGAACTTACCGAGCAAAGGCAGACATTTCTGTTCAACAATCTGCCCACCCGCCCGCTGATCTCCTTTCTGCGCTCCTTCTCGGCCCCGGTAATCGTCGAACAGACCCATGCCCGCAGCGAGCGAGCTTTCCTGATGGCCCGCGACAGTGATCTGTTCAACCGTTGGGATAGCGCTTTCTCACTGTCGTGCTCGATTAATTTGGAGCTCTTCGAAAAACTCGTTAATGGAGAACCACCGATTGTCGACGAACTCTATATCGATGCCTTCAGCCGCAGCCTCGATTTTATCGGTCCGGACCCCATGCTTACCGCATTGGCGCTCCAGCAGCCTGAAGAATCCTATCTGGCGCAGTTGCTGGAGGTGATTGAGCCGGCCCACCTGCACCGGGCCCGCCGCCACCTGAAAGCCGAGCTGGCTGATCGATTGCAAGCGCTTTGGGAAACCTGTTACCGGGCCAACCATCATTCAGGCACCTATGACATCAGTCCGGAGGCCATCGGCAGAAGGAGCCTGAAAAACGTCTGCCTCGATTATCTGTTGAGCGGCAGAGCGGTTTCGGAAGATATCCTGCAGACAGCGGCCACACAATACTATCAGTCCACAAACATGACCGATCAGATCGCTGTTCTGGCTTCAATCACCCATCTGCAGGGCGATACCAGAGAGGAACTGTTTGCTCACTTTGAAAAAACCTGGAACGACAACCCGCTGGTTATGGACAAGTGGTTTGCCCTGCAGGCGCTATCATCGGCCAACGATACCTTCGAACGGGTTCAGAAGCTGCTGGACCACCCGTCCTTCTCGTTGAAGAATCCAAACAAGGTGCGGGCACTGATAGGTGCGTTCAGCCAGAATCATGCGCAGTTCCATGATCTCAGCGGAAGGGGGTATCGTTTCCTGGCCGAAAAGGTACTGGAACTCGACCGGATCAACGCCCAGATTGCCGCCCGGATGGTAAATCCCTTGATCACCTGGAAGCGCTATGAGCCTGAGCGGAGCGCACAGATGCAGGAGGTACTCGAGTCGATCCAGGGAGCGAAAAAGTTGTCCAGAGATGTATTCGAAATTGTCGAAAAAAGTCTGATATAAGAGACGCCCTCAGGCCTGGGCCGATTATTACCTTTTGTGGCAGAACAGGCAACGATACGGGTCGGGATGGTCCGGGGGCAGGGGAACCTCACCGTTTTCAGCGTGACAGGATGAGCACAAGGCATCGGCCTCTTTTTTAGATTTTATGGCGTGAAATTCCTGGTGGATAGAGTCGGTGGGCAACGGCGAGGTGGTCTCTTCGGGGGCCAGGTAGAGAAAGATCAGCAGTGCCGCACAGAGCAGCACAAAGCCGATATTGAGCAACCTGCGGCGGGAGGATTTGCCCGGGGGCAGCGCTGCGCCGCGATCGTTGTCATTGTTTTTCGTCGTGCTGCCCATTTCTACTGCCAGAATCAGGCCATTTCAAATTTTTCAAAACTGATCAGAGAGCGCTGCAGCGCAAATGCACATATTTCTGAGAGCAGCAGCGACCTGACCCTCGAGCGACCGGCAAGCCGCACCATCTGCCAATGCGACCGGTGTCGGCGGAGCACCCTTTTAAGATCAACCGCCTTGTAGGAAGAATCAATGATTGTCCGGGCGACCGCTTCTCCGGAGATGACGGCTGGATTGATTCCCTCGCCTGTCAGTGGCGAGGCAAGTCCGGCCGCATCGCCGATCAGAAACGTATTGTCGAAGTGCCATCCGCAATAATCATGGTTTACCAGATCTGCTTCGCACCGTGCTCTGTCAAGACTTATACCATAATCGATCATCCAGCGATCGAGATTTTTTTTGAGCTCGCTTGCCGCAACCGCGCTGCACCCTATATAGGCCCCTACCGAAGCTGATTCGCGATGCGGAAAGATCCAGCAGTAGCCGCTCCTGAAAACGGAGGGATCAAAGTGCCAGAGCATATCATCGAAATGGCCAGGCACCCGATAATTCAAACCGATACCCATGCGCGAACGCCGGCTCTGCAGGCCAAGGGACGCCCGGACCTTGGAATGCGAGCCGTCGGCCCCAATTAAATAATCAAAAGCTGCGCTGTATTGTTTATTTTGATAGCGATAAATGAGGCTTCTGTCCCCAATTGACTCAAGCCGCGCACCGCAAATGATTTCAGCACCCAGCCGAGCGGCTTCCGAGGCCATGAACGCGCCCAGTTCCTGTCGGTCAACCGTGGCGAGCATGGTCTGCTTAAAGTGCAGCGTTGCACGCTGGTGTCTGGTTCTAATCAGTTGACTGGAGAAGCGGCGTTGCAGCAGGAACTCGGGCAGAACCCGCAGCAACCCGCCCCGGGTGATGCCGCCGGCACACACTTTTTTCCCGACCGACAGATTGCGTTCGAGCAGAAGAATGTTTGCGTTGCTCTCGGCCAGGATTCTGGCGCAGTGCAGCCCGCCGGGACCGCCTCCAACCACTACAGCATCGAACTTCATGATTGATTGCACATCACTGGAACTGTCCTTGACTCAGAAAATGTCCGCCAGAACATATTTCCACCTCGCAGATAAGCAGTTGCTTATGATCTGACCGGTCAAAAAAAAACCTGGTTGCTCCACAAGACGCTGTTGGCATCCTTGAACGACCAGGTTTGAAAAGACTGGGGAAAAAAGGTGCTATTCGCCAAACAGCATCGACTTCAGATATTCCCGGTTCATCCGGGCAATGTTTCTGATCGTGATACCTTTCGGGCAGACCGCTTCGCACTCTTTTTCATTGGAGCAGTAGCCGAATCCTTCCTTGTCCATCTGGGCAACCATGGATCGGGCTCGTTGTTTGCGCTCCGGATGGCCCTGGGGCAGCAGGCTGAGCTGCGAGATCTTGGCCCCGGTAAAGAGCATTGCCGCCCCGTTGGGGCAACTGGCCACACAGGCGCCGCAGCCGATGCAGGCGGCCGCATCCATAGCCAGCTCAGCCGTTTCGGTACCGATCGGGATATCGTTGCCGTCTATCGAACCGCCGGTATTGACCGAGACATAGCCGCCGGCCTGAATGATGCGATCCAGTGCGGATCGATCGACCAAGAGATCCTTTTTAATCGGGAAGGCAAGTGAGCGAAAGGGCTCGATTACGATAGTATCGCCGCTGTTGAACTTGCGCATATGGAGTTGACACAGTGTTGTCTCCCGGTCAGGTCCATGTGCGACACCGTTAACCACGGCGCCGCACATGCCGCAGATTCCTTCCCGGCAATCATGATCGAAGGCGACCGGCTCCTTGCCTTCCTTGGTCAATTGCTCGTTGAGAACATCAATCATCTCCAGAAACGACATGTCGGTGGAAATGTCTCTTACGGCGTAATTTTCGAAATCGCCAAGAGAATCACTGTTCTTCTGTCGCCAGATCATCAAATTCAGGTCTATGGTACTCATGCTCATGCTATCTACTCTCAGAGATGATTAATAAAATTCGGCAGTTTTATTTATAGCTGCGCTGAGACGGGGTCACGTTTTCGAAAGTGAGCGGCTCCTTGTGCATTTCAGGGGCCTGGCCGTCGCCGGTGAATTCCCAGACGCTGACGTGGGAGTAATCCTCGTCGTTGCGCAGTGCTTCATTTTCCTCTGTCTGGCTCTCTTCACGCAGATGGCAGCCGCAGGACTCTTCACGGGCCAGGGCATCTCTGATCATGAATTCGCCGAACTCGAGGAAGTCGGCCACCCGGCCCGCCCGCTCAAGTGATTGATTTATGTCATCGTCGGTGCCCGGTACATAAACTGAGTCCCAGAATTTCTGCCTGATCTGGGGCAGCTGTTCCAAGGCCTGTTCCAGGTCCTGCCGGTTCCTGGCCATACCGCAATTGTCCCAGAGCAGTCTGCCCAGTTCTTTGTGGATTTCATCCACGGTTACCTTGCCTTTTGGACCGCCGTCACTGTTCTTCAAGAGTTGGCCAATACGATCCTTGACCTCATTTTCGGTATCGCCAAAGGCGCTGTGACCGGTATCGATCTTGCCCAGGTTTTCAGAACCAAAATAGTGGGCAACCGAGGTGCTGATCACGAAGTAGCCATCCGCCAGTCCCTGCATCAGCGCACTTGCGCCAAGGCGGTTGGCCCCGTGGTCGGAGAAGTTGCATTCACCCAGCGCAAACAGACCCGGTATCGTAGTCATCAGGTTATAGTCGACCCAGAGCCCGCCCATGGAATAATGCACCGCGGGATAGATCATCATCGGTTCTTCGATCGGGTTGGAGTCGGTGATTTTTTCATACATCTGGAAGAGGTTGCCGTACTTTCGCAAAATCACATCTTGACCATCGCGCTGAATCGCATCAGCGAAATCGAGATAGACGGCCAACCCGGTGGAACCGACGCCCTTACCGGCGTCACACTGCTCCTTGGCGTTTCTGGAAGCGACATCCCGGGGTACCAGGTTGCCGAAACTCGGGTATTTATTCTCCAGATAGTAGTCGCGATCCTCTTCCGGGATCTGGGCGGGGGGACGTTTATCATCTCTGTTCTTAGGCACCCAGACCCGGCCGTCGTTGCGCAGGCTTTCACTCATCAAGGTCAGCTTGGACTGATAATCACCATGGACCGGAATACAGGTCGGGTGGATCTGGACAAAGCTCGGGTTGGCAAAACCGGCCCCTCTCTTACAGGCACGCCAGGCGGCGGTGACGTTGGAGGCCATCGCATTGGTGGAGAGAAAATAGGCGTTGCCGTAGCCGCCGGTGCAGAGCAGCACCGCATCGGCGGCGTAGGACTCGATTTCTCCGGTAATCATATTTCTGACCACGATGCCGCGGGCCCTGCCGTCGGCAACGACCACGTCCAGCATTTCCCGCCGGTTGTACATGGCGACCCCGCCGCTGTTGATCTGGCGGGAGAGGGCACTGTAGGCTCCCAGCAGGAGTTGCTGTCCGGTCTGTCCTCTGGCATAGAAAGTTCTGGACACCTGGGCGCCGCCAAACGAGCGATTGGCCAGCGAGCCGCCGTATTCGCGGGCAAAGGGGACACCCTGGGCAACACACTGATCGATGATTTCGGTCGATACCTGTGCCAGCCGGTAGACATTTGCTTCCCTGGCCCTGAAATCGCCGCCCTTGATGGTGTCGTAGAACAGCCTAAAAATTGAATCACCGTCGTTCTGGTAGTTTTTAGCGGCATTGATGCCGCCCTGGGCGGCTATGGAATGGGCCCGCCGCGGGCTGTCGTGCAGGCAGAAGGCTTCGACTTTGTAACCGAGTTCGGCAAGGGTTGCCGCAGCCGAGGCGCCGGCCAGGCCGGTGCCAACCACGATCACCTTGAATTTACGTCTGTTGGCTGGATTGACAAGTTTGCTGTTGAAACGGTGATTATCCCACTTTTCAGCAAGCGGTCCGGATGGAATAGATGCATTCAGTTCCATTGTATATCCTTATTCTGAGTTAACTTCCAAGCCTGCAGGCTCTGTTATTGAATGAATAGATATCTGGTCGGTGTCTTAATATCCTGCGCCGCTGCCGGTCATGAAGTAGATGGGAATACCGCCGAAGATCACCAGAAAAGCCAGCGGTACAACGATGGTCAGCTTCGAAATCAGGCAGTTGTAGCGAGGATGGTTAATGCCGAAGGTCTGCAGCATGGACCAGAATCCATGGTTCAGATGAATCGCCAGGGCTACAAAAGAAATGATGTAGAAAAGGGAGTAAAAGAATCCGCTCAGATATTGCTGGACGAGGATACTGATTTTGACGTCTTCGGGTTTGGCGATACCGAAACCGAAGACATGGATGATTAGAAAGAGCAGGATAAATGCACCCGTGTATGGCATCGTGCGAGAGGCAAAGGTGTTTTCCACCACGCGGGTCTGTACATCGTAGCGCGCACTTGTTTTACGCTTTTCGAGAAAAAGCAGCAGGCCTACACCGACGTGGGCAAGCAGAACGAAGAGCAGGCCGACCCCGAAAATGAGGACCAGAACCGGAAATCCATGCAGTGCATCAGCATAGATTTGAAAATATTTACTTCCCATGTATATTGCAGCGTTGCCAAAGGCGTGAATCGCAAGAAAAGAGAGCAGCAGAAATCCAGAGCTTGCCATTACCAGTTTCTTGCCGATCGAAGTCTTGATGAACGAGATGAACCACATGAACGTACCTCTTTAGCTTGTTGAAGGGGTTAAAAATTTTTCTATTTTTATCGATCTGGCTGAAAAAGAAAAGACTTCTTTTATAATCTCCAAGCAAATACACCTGAGGCCTACACACTTGTTGGAAACAATACAATGAAGGCCGGTATAAGGGCACCAATACACCTCCTATGAATAGAAAAATAGAGACCATAATTTTCGATCTGGACGGCACCCTGATCGATTCTCTTGAGGACATTGCCGATTCCGCCAACACAGTCCTGCGTGACTATGGGTTACCGGTTCACCCGAAAGAAGACTATCGTTTTTATGTGGGTGATGGACTCACCACCCTGGTGCACAGGATTGCCCCTGTTGGAACTCCGGAGCCCCTGCTGGCTGATCTCCGAGATGGTTTTGTCAGGATCTATGAGGATAACTGGCGTAGGGCGACAAAACCGTATCCGGGTATTGATGAGATGCTGATCGCTATCCAGGAAAAAAACTGTAAACTGGCGATCCTGTCAAACAAACCTGATGCTTTTACCAAGCTCTGCGCGGACCATTTTTTCCCTCATATCAGTTTTCTGGAAGTCTGGGGACAGAGGGCGGGACTGGCCAAAAAGCCCGCTCCGGAAGCGGCGCTTCTTATCGCCGGAAAATGCGGCAGCGTTCCCCAGCACTGCGTCTTCGTGGGAGATACGTCAGTGGATATTCACACCGGTCGGGCCGCTTCAATGTCCGCTGTCGGCGTTTCCTGGGGATTCAGAGAGGTCGCTGAACTCGAGGCCGCAGGCGCAGACACCATTATCACCAAACCCGAACAATTGATAGCTTATGTTTTCTCTACCTCCTGAGTTCACCCCTTACCTAAGTTATGCTGCGCCACCGCTGGTGGGCGCTTTTATCGGCTATCTGACCAATCGAGTTGCGATCAGGATGCTTTTTCGTCCGCTCAAGGCCTGGAAGATTGGTCGACTCAGGGTGCCGATGACTCCTGGCGTCATTCCTTCCAAGCGACACCTCTTGGCTGAAAATATTGGGCAAATGGTTGGGGAGCACCTGCTTACCAGCGACGAAATTACCCGGGCTCTGGTAACCGAGCGGTTTCAATCCCACCTGAAAGCCATGATCGAGACTAGGGTGGCCTCATATATGAAGCATGATCTGGGCTCCCTGGAATCAATCATCCCCTCTGGTTACAAAACCTATTTTGAAATCGGCTGTAAGACTCTGCTGTACCGTTGCAAAGAATCCGTTTCTGCCCAAATGGCGACCCAGCAGTTTCAGCACGGAGTCGAAGTGCTGCTGAACCGCTGGTTCGATGCATTTCTGGAACGTCAGATCGATGAACTGATTCCGGCCGATCTCAGAGCAAAACTCTTTGATTATCTAACCGGAGCCATGTCGTCCATGTTCTCTGATCCTGCCTTCACAGCCTGGCTCGATGATTTTATCAAAACAGAAATTCGCACACTCGCCAGGCAGCGAAAAACGCTCGCTGACATACTTCCTGAGCAGGTTCAGGAACTGCTGATCGAATCCGTTTGCAAGCAGACCCCTGAACTCCTTGATAAAGCCGCCGAATTGCTCAAGGACGAAGATATCAAGGACAGGCTGGTTGGTGCAGTCGTCAAAGCGGTCGATGAATTTATCGAGGCCCTGGGTCCGATGTCGGCGATGGCCAGAAATTTTCTGAGTCTGGAGATGGTTGAGGAAAAGGTGCGGGACTACCTGGATAAGCGCCAAGCCGAGATCAGAGACTTTTTGCATGATGAGGCGGTGGTGATCAGGGTGGCCGCGGCGTTGCGCGAGCGCAGCGCACGTTTTTTAAAAACACCGGTTGCAACACTGATTGACGGACTCAGCGATGCCCAACTCGATTCAATTGGTGCCCAGAGCGCTGCAATGATAACCACGGTTCTGGAAAAGGCCGGGGCAGCACAAACCCTATCGATATTTGTCCGGAGCCGGTTTGAGGAGCGAATCGAAAACGGTTCTGCCCAGACCGGTCGGGTTCTTGCTCAACTGATAGGCACAACCGAGTTGGACAGGATCAGGGCAGATCTGATTGGCGAAGCAATTGGTATGCTCAAGGCGCCTTCAACCCGGCAATTGATCGATAGCATGATCGATAGCCTGGGACAGCGGTTGATCAACCATCCGATCGGCAGGCTCGATCATATGATTCCATATGGGGTCAGGGATGGCGTATGCAGGTCACTTCGGGAAATGACCACCAGGATGCTGATTGCTGAGGTGCCGGGAATCGTCAAGTCAATAAACTTTAAAAAGATCGTCACCGACAGAATCGACTCATTCGACCTGTTGCAGGTGGAAGAACTGCTGCTTTCGATCATGGAGGAGCAGTTCAAATACATCAACCTGTTCGGCGCGCTGCTCGGCTTTATCATCGGCTGCGCCAATGTGGTTTTTCTCTTTGTCTTGAAATAACCCGAAGGCTTCAGCCGCGTTCTTTTATTTTACCGGCAAGCTGGCCGCAGGCGGCGGAAATGTCGCTGCCCCTGCTGCTTCTGATAAACACCGAGTAATGGGCCCTGCGCAGAATTTCCTGGAAGGCGAGGATTCGTTCACGCGGCGCTGGTCGAAAACCGATCCCTTCGCATTCGTTGTAGGCCAGCAGGTTGATCTTGCACGGAATGGGGCGCAGCAGGGAGGCAAGGGTTCGGGCGGCTCCATCTGAGTCGTTGACGCCGTCGAGCATGATATATTCGATCATGATCCGTTTACGTTTCTG
>CAWGPM010000004.1:0-102500 GCA_963824415.1 uncultured delta proteobacterium | reverse complement strand
CCAGGCGACGCAGCTGGATATCGACGATCGCCGTCATATCCTCCCTTGAAAGCGAACGGAAGATAATGGTCTCATCAATCCGGTTCAAAAACTCGGGCTTGAAATGATGATACAGAAGCTCCTCGATCTGGTTTCGAATCTTATCTTCTTCCGCATGCTCTTCGGCCATGCGCATGATCAGATCGCTGCCGAGATTGGAGGTCATGATCAGGATGGAATTCTTGAAATCCACCGTGCGGCCTTTGCCGTCGGTCATGCGGCCGTCGTCGAGCACCTGCAGCAGGACGTTGAAGACATCGCTGTGAGCCTTTTCGATTTCATCGAGCAGGATCACCGAGTAGGGTCTGCGCCTTACCGCTTCAGTCAGGTAGCCGCCTTCGTCATAGCCGACATAGCCGGGGGGCGCTCCAATCAGACGGGCGACCGAGTGTTTTTCCATGAACTCTGACATGTCGATCCGTATCATCGACTGCTCGCTGTCGAACAGAAAATCTGCCAGTGAGCGGGCCAGCTCGGTCTTGCCCACACCGGTCGGTCCCAGGAAGATAAAAGAGCCCAGCGGGCGGTCCGGATCCTGCAGTCCTGCACGCGCGCGGCGCACCGCATTGGCTACCGCGGTCACTGCCTGATTCTGGCCGATCACCCGACTTTTCAGCACCTGCTCGGCCTGCAGCAGCTTTTCCTTTTCGCCTTCGAGCAGTTTGTCCACCGGAATCGAGGTCCATTTTGCCACTACCGCGGCCACGTCTTCGCTGCTGACCTCTTCCTTGAGCATCTGGTGGTGCTGCTGGATATTGTGCAGCCGCTCATTTTCTTTTTCCATCTGCTGTTCCAGCGCGACGATCGTGCCGTAGCGGATTTCGGCTACCCTGCTTAAATTGCCGGTCCGCTCGGCCTGCTGGGACTCGACCTGGGCCTGTTCGATTTTCTCTTTTATTTTACGGATCTGCTGAATGGTATCGCGCTCCAGTGTCCATTGGGCCTTCATCGCGTTGAGCTGATCGCCGAGGTCAGCCAGTTTTCTCTGTACATCTTCGAGCCTTTCCTTGGAGGTCTTGTCTTTTTCTTTTTTCAGCGCTTCCTGTTCGATCTCGAGCTTGATGCGCTGACGTTCGAGTTCGTCGATCTCCGTGGGCATCGAATCGATCTCGATGCGCAGCCTCGATGCTGCTTCGTCGATCAGGTCGATGGCCTTGTCCGGCAGAAAGCGATCGGTGATATAACGGTTGGAAAGCACCACGGCCGCCACCGTCGCCGCATCCTGGATTCTGACCCCATGATGAATCTCGTATTTCTCCTTGATGCCGCGCAGGATGGCAATCGAGTCGTCTTCATCGGGTTCCTGAACCAGCACTGGCTGGAATCTGCGTTCAAGTGCACTGTCTTTTTCGATATATTTACGGTATTCATCCAGTGTCGTCGCCCCGACACAATGCAGCTCTCCTCGAGCCAGTGCAGGTTTGAGCATATTCGAGGCATCCATCGAACCCTCGGCTGCGCCGGCGCCGACCAGGGTGTGGATTTCATCGATGAATAAAATGATCTCGCCACTGCGCTTTTCGATTTCTTTGAGCACCGCTTTCAACCGGTCTTCGAATTCCCCGCGGTATTTTGCCCCGGCCACCAGCGAACCGAGATCAAGCGTAATGACCTGCTTGTCCTTCAGCGTTGCCGGGATATCTCCGTTAACGATGCGCTGGGCAAGTCCTTCGACGATTGCGGTTTTGCCGACCCCGGGTTCGCCGATCAGCACCGGATTGTTTTTGGTGCGACGGGAAAGTACCTGAATGATCCGGCGTATCTCCTCATCCCGGCCTATGACCGGGTCGAGTTTGCCCTGCTTGGCCATGTCCGTCAGGTTTTTTCCATATTTTTCCAGGGCCTGATACTTCTCCTCGGGATAGGGGTCGGTGACCCGCTGATTGCCCCGTATTGAGGTAAGGGCCTGGAGAAAATTCTTTTCGGATATGCCGAGCTTATGCAGCGGGGCGGACAAGGCCGAGCGGTTATCTCGCAGCAGGGCCAGAAAGATGTGCTCCTGGCTGACATATTCGTCCTGCATCTGCGTGGCCGCAGAAAACGAGTTGTCTAGAATTTTCTTTAATTCCTCAGAGATATAGGCCTGGCTCGCACCACTGCCCGAAACCCTGGGCAGTGACTCAATCTGGGTATTGACCGCCGCCAGGACCCGTGCCGGTTCGATCCCCATCTTCTGCAGGGCCGGTACCACAACGCCGTCCGGCTGCTCCAGAATGGCTTTGGCCAGGTGGGCAGAGGTGATTTCCTGATTGGATTTCTCAGCGGCAAGCTGCTGAGCCCTCTGAATCACTTCCTGTGATTTCAAGGTAAATTTATCAAATTGCATGATGTACTCCCTCCCAATGATATTCCGGTAATTCGCTTATAAAGCTGATTGTTTAACCAGAGCAGAAGATAGGGACGAATGCAGGGGGTGTCAAGTTTTTGACAGTAGATGTGCAGATGGCAATAAAATCAAGAAAAAAAGGGCTGATTTAACTAATAAATCAGCCCTTTAAAGGTGTGCGGAAGGTGGCGAGATTCTAATTAGCCACAGGAACCTGAACTGCAGGAACCGGATGAACAGCCGCCACCGCCACCGATCGGATTGGTGGAGGAAATTCCGAAACCGGAGCGGGGGCCGGCCTCGATATATTCCACGTTGATTTCCCCGCAGGTTTCGAGCAGACTGTCTTCCACCAGGAAGGTCAGTTCACTCTGGTCGTAAACTTTATCGTTTTCTTTTGGCTCATCCAGAGCCAATCCAAGTGATGGACCGGATCAGCCGCCCTGCATCAGCGCGACGCGCAATGCGGAGTCAATATTATTCTGGCTGAGATACTCTTTGAGTTTTGTCGCCGCCAGGTCAGTTACCGTCAAAGACATGTATGCCTCCTAAAATGCTTGTTTTTCGACTTGCTTGTAATGTACCCATACCCTTATGGTACGGATCGACACGGCCTTTTGCCAACATCATAAGCCCGGGCAGATAAGAAGTCAATTAGTGAATTTCGATAAAGAATTAAATACCTCGAGTATACTGATATTAAGTTATTGTTATTATTTGGTAAAGCATTTATAAAACCCATTTTTCGGATGGGCCTGAAAAAAAAATAGTGCTAGGATTAATTAATTGTTATTTTTAGTATTTAATTGACTGAAACGGTAAAATCATGCATCGGTAATTCGGTCGAAGCTATTTTTAAATTTGAGGTTATCGGATGAAAAAGGTTGTTATTTCAACCGGCGGCGGAGATGCACCGGGGCTCAATGCAGTGATATATGCGGTGGTGCATGCCTGTTACCGGTTGGGCTGGGAAGTCTACGGCAGCAAAAGCGGCTACGGCGGTTTTCTAGATATCGATGAGATGATCCGCCTGACACCCCGTGACGTGCAGGAGATTTACGCGATTGGCGGCACCATTCTCGGATCGACCAACCGGGGAAACCCTTTTGCCAAGCCAGTCGAAAATCTTGCCGGTGAGATCCACGTGGTCGATATATCCGATAAGATAATGAGAAACTACAAGAGGATGGGATTTGACTGCCATATTGCGATCGGTGGTGACGGCAGCCTGGAGATAGCCCATCGTTTCTCTAAACTGGGCATGAACGTTATCGGTGTGCCGAAAACCATAGACAACGATCTGATGATGACGGATCGCACCTTTGGCTTCGACACCGCAGTATCCACTGCCACGGAGGCACTTGATAAGCTGCATTCAACTGCTAAGTCCCACGACCGGGTAATGGTGGTGGAGGTCATGGGCCGTGATTCTGGCTGGATTGCACTATACTCGGGGATATCGGGCGGTGCGGATGTGATCCTGATTCCGGAGATTCCGTTTAACATCGAACGCGTCTGTGAAAAGATCTCCGACAATGAACTGCGTGATAAAGATTACTCGATTGTGGTCGTGGCCGAAGGCGCTCTTGCCCTGGGCGGCAAGGTCATTTCCAAAGGAACCGAACTGGGCAGAGAAGAAGTGATACTCGGCGGTATTGGTGACTGGGTGGCCGGTGAAATCAGGCGGCGAACCGGCAAGGATACCCGCTCACTGACTCTGGGACATCTTCAGCGCGGCGGCTCACCGACCACATTTGACCGTCTGCTTGCTCTGAGATTCGGCGCTGCCGCAGTGCGGCTCGTCGAAGAAGAAACTTACGATCATATGGTGGCGCTGGTTTCGGGGCAGATGCTAGCAGTACCGATAGCGAAGGCGATCAAAGGGCGGAAAAAAGTCGATCTGGACAGTGACAAGATGCTCACCGCCCGTGATATCGGCATCTGTTTCGGGGACTAATCAGCAAGTGGGCCCATGATTTTAAGAGCCGCACAACTTTCGGAGATATATGAACGCCTCGATGCCCACTTCGGCCCGCAGAACTGGTGGCCGGCCCATACACCTTTTGAAGTGCTGGTCGGGGCTGTATTAACTCAGAATACCAATTGGCAGAATGTGGAAAAGGCGATTGCGCGGCTTAGAGAGGCAGGCCTGCTCACGTTTGAAAGACTGTCTAGTTTGCCCCAAGCCGAGTTGGCCGAATACATAAGGGCCTCAGGATATTATAATCTGAAGGCGCGCCGTCTGAAAAATCTGCTTCAGATGATCGACACCACCTATGGGGGAAACCTCGACGGACTCCTCGGTGAGCCTACCAATGTCGCCCGGCAGGCGCTGCTCGAGGTCAGCGGTATCGGACCGGAGACGGCCGATTCAATTCTTCTCTACGCCGGCAAACATCCGATTTTCGTTGTTGATACCTACACCTACCGCATTCTGCACCGCCACCAACTGATCCCCGAGGAGTGTGATTATCAAACTATTCAGGATCTGTTTATGGATCATCTCGAACACGATGCAGCGCTGTTCAATCAATATCATGCCCTGCTGGTGATGACCGCCAAAGAGTTCTGCAAAAAGTCTGTGGCCCTCTGCGAGCAATGTCCTTTACAAAATGTCTGAGCGCTGTATTGTCGGCTAACCAATCATATCAGCGAGTCTCGCATCTCTGCCGCCTCGTCTTCGGTATAACCGAGACGCAATAACTCCTGCTGGTAATTCTCCAGTACTTTTCTCGCTTTAAGCACCATCTTCTTCTTCATGCAGAGCCGGTAAACCAAGGTGACGATGTCCTCATCCGAGAGCAGGATCCGCCCGGTATTCTCAAGCAGTGCCAATGCTTCATCGATGCGGTTGAGTTTTGCCAGGTTCCGTGCCCAGCTCAGACAGATAATGCGCAGCGTATCATTAATCTCATCGGTAAACATGGCCGCCTGGTCGCCGAGGAAGATATCCTGGGATGAGAAACTCTCCCAGCATGACAGTGCGTTGTGAAAAGCATTGCCCGCCTGCCACCAGAGGTCACGCTTTTTGAGGGTCATGCCCAGGCGCGCCAGACGCATGAAGTTGACCGCATCGATACTGACGTTGGTGAGTTGAATATGGCTGCGCTCCACATTTATATAAACGGTCGGGTCCGGGAGTTTCTCGCCCAAAGCCTTGCGCAAACGACTGATCAGTGTGTAAAAGGTTTTACTTGCTTTATCCGGCGGACTGTCCGGCCAAAGTGCCAACTCCACCTGAGCCTGGCTGATCCGCTGCTCACCGGAGGAAATCAGCAGACCGAACAGTTCACGCTGGTGAGCACTGAAATCCTGCGGGCCGAAGAGCTGTCGGCCATTGAGACTGATCGAAAATTTTCCCAGAATTTCGATGACCAGAAGAGGGATGACCGCGCCGTTGTCATCAATTGCCGAGTTCAGGCGGTTTTTGGCAAGCTCTCGGGCGAACTCAGGCTCGACGCCTCTTTTGACCGCCACCGAAAGCAGGCGGAGCATGGTGTCCGGTTCCCATCCCCAGAAATAGTCATAGCCGGATTCCATCATCAATTCGAGGACATCGCGCAACAGGAGCTCGGCCGAGGCGTGATTGTCGGAAGCGAGTTCCACATAGCAGAGGTAGGCAAGTGCACAGGCCTTGAGATATTGAGAAGGAATTTCTTCGCTGATCTGTAAAGCCTTCTCGAGCTGCTCCCGGGCCTCGTCGAGTTGGCCAAGTATGGCCAGGGTGGCACCCTTGACCGCTCGATGAAAACCGACAAAAAACTTCCCGCCGGCCTGCATTCGCAACTCAGTTGAGCGCTCGATGTCTTCCCGAGCTTGCTCCTCGCTGCCTTCAAGGGCATGGACAAAAGCTCTCCACTGGAGAAGCTGACTGGTCATATGCTCGCTCAGCGCCGTCTGGGAGATGAACATACCGCGCTCGATGACTTCCAGAGCCTCGGCTCGTTTTCCTGAAGAAATCAATCCGATCGCCGACCAGATATGGAGGTAGGGCGCGGCCACGGTCTGCTGGACAATTTCCGGATCGACACCTTCCTGGACCAGATTTTTGTGGTAGAAAAATCCAGCGTGATTGCCGTTCATGGACAGTTCGCAGAGTTGCATCACATGCAGGGTCAGGCGGTTGCTCATACCGACCAGCGGATCGCTTACCAGATCGTGGGATTTTTCTATTTCGTTCCGGGCCCGCCTGAGGTCTCCACTCAAGAGGCCGATATAGCCGAGAATGAATCTCGATGCCGCGATGAAATTTTTACTGTTGCGCCTGTTGGCCAGATCACAGCCCTGTTGAGCATAATGACGGGCCAGGTCCATTTTGCCATCGAAAAAACAATATCCCGCGGCCAGGTTTCGAACGACGATTATCGCGGTTTCGGCGGGCAACGAGGAGTGGAGGGACTCGTACAGATACCGGGTTCGTTCGAGCAGCTCAGAGCCGTCCTTGTAGCGTCCGGAGATGACGAAGTGAAAATAGATGATCTGGGACAGTGCCATCAGTTCTCCAGCTTCCTCGCCGTTGTTGATGAAGCTTGCAATACAAGTCTCGAAGTACGGTAAGGTGCGCTGGGGGTTGAAGTCGGTGGTCAGCAGCGCATGAAAGAAGGTTAGCCAGCCGTGGGCAAGCAGGGTGTGTTTGTCTATGGACTCCAGAATACCGAGAATGGTCACGGTCCGGTTGGCAGAAACAAGGGCCAGGCCGTGCTTTTGGAGGACCTGCTCCATGCGCTGGTAGTCCTCTGCGTGGCGCAGTGCAGTCAGTGCTTTCTCGATGCGTTCGTGGTTCAGGTAGTAGTCGGCCGCCTTTCGATAAATGGCGGCGACCGCCTCGGCACCAAGCACCTGGCGTCCCATTGACTGCAGAAATTCCTGGAATAGATGATGGAAGCGAAATTGCCTGTTCTCGTCGTCCAGCCGATAGATAAAAAAATTCTGGTCCGCCATGGTCTCGAGATGCAGCGCCAGGTTATCGACATCGATGAGCGTTGCGGCAATATCGATATCGATCTCATCGAGGAAGGCAAGCTTCATATAGCTCTGATGCAGCTCTTCCGGAATATGGGCAAGTATCTCATCATTGAAAAAGGTAGGGATATAACTGTCTGCAGATCTTTGGCGCGAGACCTGCGGGGTTTTACCGGCAGGCCCGCCTTTTACATCGGTTTTCCGTCCGGCCAGCGGATGGGCGGCTAAAACGATGCCCATGATCCAGCCGTTTGTGGTTTCCAGAATACGCTGCGCTTCGCTGCGGCTGATCTCGGTCTTTAGAACGCGGCTGTAGAAGGTCTCGATTTCTTTCAGGCCCAGGGCGAGGTCGTTGCTGTTCAGATAGATCAGGTGTGGATTGGTGATAATTGCCTGGGCACTCAACTCGAGCGGGTGTCTGCTGATCAGGATGAAATGCAGGTTTGGCGGGGAGGTGTCGATCAGATAGTCGAGCAGCTTATTGCTGTGCTGCGCCTGGCCGATCAGGTGAAGGTCGTCCAGCACCAGAAATAACGGTTTGTTCAGCGTATTGCTGACATCGTTCAGCAGGATATTGGCACAGCCCTGCAAATCCATGGGACCAACCTGGCCGTTTTCCAGAACTGCTTCCAGTTGTGGTGAGGAAAAGTCAGCCAATTTCCTGGATAGGGCCAGATACAAAGCACTCAGCAGAACCACCGGGTCGGCATCTTCACTGCCGACCTGATACCAGATATAGGCAGTGCTGCTCTGCTCCAGAAACTGATGAACGAGGATGGTCTTGCCCTGGCCTGCCTGGGCTTCGACGACAATGATCTGCTGGGCCAGATCGCCAGGGTCGATTTTATCGGCGATGATCGATTGGCGGGGGATGGACTGAGATGTATTGATGCGGGGAGGGTAGAACTTGTTGGCTGCAATCGACTGGAAAATCGTAGCGCTCAGGTTGCTGGTCATGACGAATCGGGCTCCTCTTCGAGATTAGGCGTCCGGCTACTCTGGTACCAGAGGAATTGTCGACATATTCCCCTGACAATGTTGGCTTCTTTGGGTGACAGCCGAATTCTGCCGAGAAAGTGTCTGATATTGCGCATCCAGTAATTATGACTTTTTTCGTCGAGAAAATCAATTTTGAGCAGGGCTTGCTCCACATGGCGATACATACCCTCGAGCTGGAAGGTGGTGGCATACTCAGGTGCTGCCGCCTCCTCTCTGGTTGATTCGACGATCGCGTAGTAGAGCTCATAACAATGAATTGCCACGGCCTGGGCCAGGTTGAGCGAGGCGAATTCAGCCGTAGGAATACAGGAGGTGTACTGACAGTATTTCAGGTCGTCATTGGTCAGGCCTCGATCTTCGGGACCGAAAAGCAGGGCGATCCTGTTGCCTGCCAGAAGCGGCAGGATTTCGGCGATGATGTCCCGGGGCGGACGTTCGACCGTTCGCTTTCGTCCAAGCCGGGCCGTAGTGCCGATGACGAAGCCAAAGGGCGCCAGCGCCTGGCTGAGTTCTTCGTGAACCTGCATCTGGTCGATCAGATGGACGGCCTTATGGGTCGCCATCTTGGCCATATCCTCATAGCTGGGATACTCATCCCGGACCAGGATCAGCTCTGAAATCCCCATGTTAAAGCAGGTGCGGGCCGCCGCTCCGATGTTTTCTGCGTATTTCGGCTTCTTGAGGACAACGGCGATATTGTCGAGCAGGCTGCTGGTGCTGGTCATAACGTATCTATCTGAAAAAACAGGAAAGGGTTGCCGGATAATCCGACAACCCTTGTATGGTGCTAACTGAAGTGTGTTGAGCCGCTCAGCAGATCAATTTTTCTGATGCGTATCTTCCAGGGAGACCCGGCTGATTTTTTCATACTCTTCTGCCTGTTTGTCCGGTGTGGATGGCATCAGACGCTTGAGCAGCGGGACGACGCCTTTTTCTGATTTCTCAAAAAGTCCCTCCGCCTCCTTCAGCGTAATCTGCCAGGCGGGCGCAAAACCTGGCGCCTTCTCGAACATGATGTCCAGAGCGGTCTGGTAGATAAAATACTGGCGGATTTCCTTGCGGCCGGGTTTCTGGTTCAGCGACTGCACGGTAATCCTGAGGTTGTCCCGCTCCTGCTTGAGCTTTTCAAGCTCTGCCTTGCGTCGCTCGTTTTCGCTTGAGTCGATCTCAAGCTTGGTGTGCAGATGGCTCCTGAGCCTGTTAACTTCTTTAGACAACTCGGCTCTCCTGAGGAAGCCGCGGATATAGATGATGATGCAGAATAGTATACCCAGAGCCAAACCTTTGGCAAAAGGGTTGCCGATTATCGCCATGAACCAGCTTGTGGTTTCTTCCATTATCCGTCCTCCCGGAGCATGGGTTAGGTGAATCTGTCGATCAGGTAGATGAAGATGATTGTAAAAATAAATATGCCAAAAAAACGTACCAAGTCAAGCAACAAAAAGATGCTGCCGATAGTTTCAGGAGCAGGTCAAGGCAAGATTTCAGGAACAGTCGAAGCCTGTGACCTTCTGGCATCGCCTATTTGTGGTGTTTTGTCTTGGAGCTGAGCTCCTTTGCCGAGTTACCCTCCAGGGTAAAGAAAATTCGTCCGCGGTCCGCTTCCACCTCGACTGCGACCACTTCGACGAGGTCGCCGATCTGGATGATCCTGCCGCTGATATCGCCTATGAGCCGATGCTTACGCCAGTCATGGATATAGTAATCGTCGGTGAGGCTGCTCAGCAGCACCGCACCGCTGATCAGCTGCTCGACCAGGTCAACGAAGAACAGACTGTCTGTAATCGAAGAGACGACGGCCTGGAAGCGATCACCAAGGCGCTGCTGCATGAACTGGCACTTGAGCCTGTCGGCCAGGTCCCGCTCGGCGGTTATGGCCAAACGCTCTCTATCTGAAAGATGCAGGCCTGCTTCCTGCAGCGATCGATAGGGGCCGGCTTTGCCTGCTTTATCCTTTCTGCTTGAGCCGGCAATGATCATCCGGCAGAGAAGGCGGTGGACGATCAGGTCTGGATAACGGCGGATCGGTGAAGTGAAATGGGTGTAAAATTCGGCGCCTAGGCCAAAATGTCCTGTATTATCGTGCTGGTATCGAGCCTGCTGCATGGTTCTGAGCAGCAGGTTGTTAACGATCTGTTCGCGAGCTGTCCCCTGGACCTGATGCAGCAGCTGATTGTACCAGCGGGAAGTCGTCGCTCCCATGGGAAGCTTCAGAGCAAGGGTTTCCGCAACTGAAATAAAATCCTTTATTTTGTCAGGATCAGGTTCTTCGTGGATGCGATAAAGGGTGTCGAAGTCCCGTTCGGCGAACGTCCTGGCCACCGCCTCATTGGCCGCCAGCATAAATTCCTCGACGATCTGATTGGCGAAGCTGCGCTGCATTCTTTCAACGGCTGCAACGCGCAGCTCAGCGTCCAACTGAATATCGGGTTCGGGGATGGTCAGCGTGATCGAACCCCGTGCCACCCTGACTTGGTGAAGTATGGTGGCCAGTTCCGCGGCCCACTGCAGCGCCTTGAGAAAAGGCTTGAATTTGTTACGGACTTCTTTGTCCTGATCGACCACAATCTGCTTTACGGTCTGGTAGGTGAACCGGTTGTGACTGTGAATAATCGATCTGACGAAGCGCTTCTTGAAAAGCTTGCCTGCGTGGTTGAAGTCGAGAATCGCCGTCACCGTCAACCGATCCTGATGGGGGAGAAGGCTGCAGAGGTTGTTGGAAATATTTTCGGGCAGCATCGGAATCACCGTGGTCGGAAAATACACGGAGGTTCCCCGCTCATAAGCTTCCCGATCGAGACAGCTGCCTGCTCTGACATAAGCGGAAACGTCGGCGATGGAGACGTAAAGTCGATAACCGTTGCGCAGCTTTTCCACCGCCACCGCATCGTCGAAATCTTTGGCGTCTGCACCGTCGATGGTAACGTGCAGAATTTCGCGTAGATCTTCTCTGTTTGCGGCTCCCGGATCTGCGACAACTTGCTCGGCCTCGGCCTGGGCTTCGGGACTGAAGCTCTGGATCAGACGATGTTTCTCTACCACCATACGGATCTGAACCGCAAGGCGTTGCGGGTCGCCCAGGATTTCGACGATATGTCCCCGGAGTTGCGCTGTCTCACTTTCGGCTGTATCCAGCGCCACGATCACCGCATCTCCGTCGCGAAGCTCTCCAACGAAGTTCTGCCCAGAGACGTTGAGGTGGATCGAGGCGGGGAAACGCGGGTCTTCCGGTTCGGCGACACCATGGTCTCCCTGCTGGTGATAATAGCCTACCAGCGTTTTCTGCATGCGTTCGAAAATGCCAACAATCTCGGCTTCGTCTCTTCTACGCGGTCCGCCGTAGATGATCCTCAGCAAGACCCGGTCGCCGTGTCTGGCAGTAGCGAGATGGGTGCGCGAAAGGTACAGGTCCTTGTCCGGCAGCCTGGCCCCAGACGAGGACTTCAACCCGGTGGCAAAGCCGAAGCCGGCCGGGTTCATTACCACCACGCCTTCCAGCAGATCTGATTTTTTAGCCAGGCTGAATCGGTTTTTACGGCTGTGCTCGACTCGGTCCAGGCGCACGAGCAGTCTGAGTTCATGTTCGATAATCGGCTCAGGCAAATCCCGGGCGGAAAGCAGCTTAACCAATTCTCCGATGCTCAGCGCGGTACCGGCCCGATAGAGCTCGAATATGATGCGGTTCGACAGCAGCGTATGGCCGGCAGGGCTTTCGGGGCCGCGGCGAGAGCGGGTAGAGCGGCCTCGGGGGTTGGTTCGGGCCGTCTTGATCCGTGGTCTAGTGGTTGATTGTCTCTTTGGTCTTTTTGCCATGAGTCAGTAATGAGCCTTGATAAGGGAATAGACGTTGTCGGATGCGGTGATAAGCGCTGAAAAATGGCTGCTGTTGCCAACCGAAGTAAAAATAAAATAAATTATTTTAGTTGATTATGTACTATCCATGACAATTTGATGAGACAACAGCCGGCTGATACCAGGCGCCCCGCAGCGGTTTCATGGCACCGGCCAAATTCATATACAGAAGCCGTCGATGCCGGTGCCCGCTGATCAACATCATCGGTGCGCTACCGGGGAGTCTATTGATTTTCCAGATAAAACAGTGTATTGCCTTTATTGTCCGGGAGCTTACTGTAACACAGATGGGGGCATGTTGATATCAAAAGCGTGAACAGGCCCCACTAAGACATCGCAGACACATTCCCAGGGACTGAACAGGCGACACAGGGCTATGACCAGGATTCCCTTCGACCTAGAACTATACCGTAATCAGATGCGGACCTATATCAGCAACCGTCCGCATGAGCAGGTCTTCTGGGATGCTCTTGATTTTGCCATTGAAGCCCATGATGACCAGTGGCGCCGCTCCGGGGATGCCTATATTCTTCACCCCTGCTCAGTTGCCAAGATCCTGTCAGAGGAGATGGACATCACCGACCCCGAGATCCTCGCCGCCGCATTGCTCCACGATACCGTCGAGGATGTCAAAGAAGTTACTTCAGAGGTCGTCGGCCACAAATTCGGCAGCTATGTTCAGGCGATCGTCGAAGGCTGCACTAAAGTAACCCATCGCTCTGTTGATAAACAGACCCAGAGCAAGATGGTGCACCGCAAAATTTTCTCCGGTGCAGCACTGCGTCCCGAAGTTATGCTGGTCAAGCTGGCTGACCGGCTGCACAATCTGCGAACACTCAAAGCGATGCCCAGGAACAAACGCCAGCGGATTGCCGATGAAACCCTGGATATCTATGCCCCGCTGGCTACAGTTTTCGGCCTGTTCAGCATGAAACGGGAGATGTACAACCTGGCCCTGTCCTACAAATTTCCCAAACAGGGCGCCAAACTGAGCAACTATATCCGGCAGCTGGCCGATTCCAAAATCACCAAGCAGATTCTCGAGCAGCTCCGTATTGCGGCCAAAGATGCCGGCTTGAAGTGCGACGTTTCACGCCGGATCAAGGATCTCTGGGCTTACTACGATACTGCCCATAAGCTCCTGCTGCAGCAGATCGAAACACCGATCGAGATCATTCTTCTGGTATCAGATATTTCTGATTGTTATCGAGCACTTGGAGTTGTCAATCAGACCTTCAAGCCAATTCCACGAACCATCCGGGATTTTATCGCCAACCCGAAACCCACCGGTTATCAGGGGCTGCACGCCCGGGCGATCATTGGTGGGGAGCGTTATCTGTTCAAGATCAGAACCGCGGAGATGGCCCGCAAGGCGCAGCGGGGGGTGTTTCGCAACTGGAGCTCGAAAACCGGTAAGCAGGGGAAATTTATCATTGAACTCAAGGAGATGCTGGATATTATCGGCTCCGATGAAATCGTTTCCTATCGGGACCTGATCGCCGCCGGCGGAAAAAAAGAGAATTACACCTACACCCCCCAGGGAGATTTGATCTGCCTGCCGATAAACTCCAATGTCCTGGATTTTGCCTTTCGGGTGCATACCGAAATCGGTCACACCTGTACCGGGGCGATGATCAGAAACGTCAGGGTAGGCCCTTCCTATGTGTTGAAAGATGGCCAAATGGTGCGTATCATCAGGTCCAGAAACAAGGTAGCTTTCTCCCAGGACATGCTGAAGCTCTGCCAGACACCCAAGGCCCGGGCCGAGTTGTCCAGAAGTTTTCGTATCAGAGGCCGGCGGGTGGCTCAGGATATCGGCAAGGCGACACTGCAGCAGGAGATGCTGCGTTATGGGGTGCCGCGCGACCTGCTAAACAGCGACGGCATGTCGAAGGTTCTGCAATATTTTTCATTAAAAGACAAGCAGACCCTGTTCAGCCATATCGGCTGTGGCAGAATCCGATTGCCTGAGGTCATTGAGTGCATCCGGCAGGAACTCTTCGGCGGCGCGGCATTTCTAGTCAAACCCACGGGCGAGTTCAACAAGATCAAGCTCGACACCCTGGATCCTGTGTTTATCAAGCTTTCCTCCTGCTGCAAACCGAATCCGGCAGATAAATCAAATTGTGCGCTGCTTACCGAAAAGGCGCTTTCAGTACACAAGAAAAATTGCCCCCGCCTGCATGCTATCACCTTTCAGCGTGAAGATGCGGTCGATATTTCCTGGGAACGGACCACCCCGATCGATAAACAGCAATCGATTATCTTGGCTCACTGCACCAGGGAAGAGGTTTCCGAAGTGGTTGGCAGTGCACCAACCCAGATGAACCTGCTGGAGTTGATCCGCCTCTCGAATCACCCGGACGATGAGCAGGCCTGGGAGCTCAAATTCGAGGTGGCGGAGCTCCAGGGACTTCAAAAGGTTTTGCGGCATTTCGAGAAAAGCACACTTGATTTCGAGTTCGATCTCGACTTCTAGAGCACTGTCTCGCTACTGCTCGTCCTTCTTCGGACCATCCAGCTCAAGCTCCTCTTTGCGATAGTTGCTCAATACCGAGGAGAGCATATCCGGCAGATCATTTTTCTGCCGTGAACTGCGGCGCAATTGCTTCAGCGTTTTATCCAGCGTCAGTACTTCGTCGAGGTATATGTGCCTCAGAATCAGTGATATGAGGCGGGTGATGGTGGTAAGGTTGGAGATCCTCGACTGCAGGTGGTGGTCGCGATCGAAGGCCGTCGAGGCAAATATTTCCACCGGATCGCCTTCCATTTCACTGATCGACACATACCAGGTATTCTGTTCCCGGTCCCGGGTTCGGTATCTGACCGCATCGAGTACATCGGGCAGTTCCCGCGGCTGAACCTTCTGGTCGTCCAGTTCTGTTTCCTTGGCCAGTTTCAGGCCAGACAGTTTGCAGAGCCTTTTAATCAGTTCCGGTTTGTTGGCCAGCAGCTCAACGACTTCGAGACAGTCTTCACAGAACTCATTGCCGTCTCTCTGGGTGAGGATTTCGTTGTTACCGCAACCATCGCATAATTCCATATCAACCGCTTTTTTCATGGGGCCAGACTCCATCGTCACTGTTTGGGTGAATATATTTTTTCAATAGACCCTGAAAACGACTGCCCGAGATTTCCCGGGCACCCATCGAGACCAGCAGATCAGTGGTCATCTGACAGTCTATCAGCTGAAATCCATGCGAGATCAGAAACTTCACCAGATAGATCAGCGCCAGTTTTGAGCTGTTCGCGACAATCGAGAACATCGACTCGCCAAAAAACACCCTGCCGAGGGCTATACCGTAGAGCCCTCCGACAAGAACGTCCTGCTGCCAGCACTCCACCGAGTGGGCATAGCCATGGCGGTGGAGCTCTCTATAGGCGTTCAGCATCTCGTCGGTGATCCAGGTGTCTTCATGGCGCTTTTTCCTGGTGTTCCGGCATTGCTCGATTACCTCATCGAAACAGCGGTCGATGCTCATCGTTATCCCACTGTTTCGATAATAACGCTGCAGCCGTTTCGATACTTTAAGTTCTTCCGGAAAAAGTACCAGCCGGGGTGAGGTGAACCACCAGAGAATCGGATCCCTGTCGGAATACCAGGGGAATATGCCATGCCGATAGGCGGTGATCAACCGGCGGACGCTGAGGTCGCCGCCCACCGCCAGCAGTCCATCCGGTTCGGCCAGATCCGGGTGCGGGAAGATGATCTGTTCTGAGAGCTGGAATACGGGCATAATTAACTGTCGAGAGTCTGCAACGGATCAAGAACCAATGCCGATCGTTGACCCTGCGCAAATTTCAGAGCCGGAACCGTCGGGTCTGTCTCTGCCAGACATTGGAGAAAGCCCGATGTCGGCCTTCTCGAGGCGACTGATAAAGTGGTCGGCATCAATCGATATTCTTTTGCTTCAGGTCCGCTTTGTGTTACATATTCCGGGGTATAGTGGGTGAGGAAGTAAACACATTTACTACAATGCATGAGGAATGTACAGCGACCAGATGCAGTTTGAGCGACAACCATTTCAAAGCCAGGTCGATACGGCTTTTTTCTTTTCCGACGGCTCTCGAAGAGACGTTGTTGAAGGGATCAAGCGCGCTCTGCTCGAAAGGGTTTCACTGCTCACGTTGACCGGCACCGAGGGTTCGGGCAAGACGATGATCTGCCGGATGGTCGAGCAGGAACTCGAGGGCGAAAATTTCCATACGCTCTTTATCGATCAGAGTGTGGAGTCGTTCGACGATGTAGTGGGGTTGACGGCAGAGTCGATTGGGCTGGTCCATGAAGAAACCGACAGCAAGACCAGAATCATCCAGGTGGCCGATGCGCTGCAGGAAAAGCCCAAGCGGTTGGTTATCATTCTCGACGGGGCCGAAAGAATGTATCTGGCAACGCTTGAGAGAATCAGGCGAATGCTCGATGAGGTCAATGAGGACCGGGTTGTTATCCAGATATTGTTCAGTGGCCGGCCGCTCTTTCTGGTCAGTTTTAAAAAGCTCGCTATTGTCTCGTTCAAGGATATCGAGGAACGTCATTTCAGCCTCGATCCGCTCGACGCCGAAACAACCCATGCCTATTTAAATCACTGCCTCGATATCGCCGCCGGTAAAAAGCTCGACCATTTCTCAGCAGATGTGGCCCAGATAATAGCCCGCGACGCGCGCGGTAACTTCGGTTTGATTAATCAGCTGGCCGACGGCTACTTGAAAACCGGCAGAATTGCCGGATCAGGCGAGATCAGGATTCCCGAAGATCTCGACGATGGATTGGCAGGGGCAGACACCCTGGATTTTCGTTCCCGGCTTTCAGCCAGGCTCAACCAGGTGGATCTCGATTTTCTTAAAGTGCCGCAGATCAAGGCCCGCTATTATCTGCTCGTCGCGGCTGTTCTTCTGGTTGGTCTGCTCATTTTTCTGTACGGTACTGATTCGGGCATTGATCGGGAAAACACACCTGAGACCCCTCCGGTACCGGTGCTGGAACTCGATAAGGCCGAACCGCTGGAAACGCCGCCACCTTTAAAAGAGCAGGAAACCAGGCCGGTGGAGAAAGTACAGCCTGTTGATAAAAAAGTTGCAGCAAAGCCGAGTGCAGATCAACAGGCAGATGCCAAAGCCTTAGAAGAGCCGGAACAGCAAAAGGTTAAAACGCTGCCAGAACCCCCGGCAGAACAACCATCTTCAGAACCGGCGGAGCAACAGGCAGAGCCTGCGCCTGAACCGGCAGATCCTGGAACTGCTGAAGATAATCAAAAGATTAAAACAAAGCCTCCCGAAGCAGCTCGAGAGGCTCAAGACCAGATTACTGAGGCCATCAGGACCCGAGACAAAGTGTTTCCGGCTGAGGCGAGTCAGGACCAGTCCATGGAATCTGCTGGCCAGCAGGTGGAGCAGCCAGAACCAACAGAACAACCAGTGCAGTCTGCCGAAGAGCCGATGCAGAGACAGGAAGCGGTTGTTGCGGAGCAGCCAGAACCAAGAGAACAACCAGTGCAGTCTGCCGAAGAGCCGATGCAGAGACAGGAAGCGGTTGTTGCGGAGCAGCCAGAACCAACAGAACAACCAGTGCAGTCTGCCGAAGAGCCGATGCAGAGACAGGAAGCAATTGTTGCGGAGCAGCCCAAAGCACCTGTTGTTGAGCAGGAGGAGCTCAGCGAAGCGGAAACCGGCGAACAGCAGGCAGCGTCTGAGCAAGTTTCTGAGAAGGCCAGAGCAATAAGCGAATCACCATCGGATGCCGAAGCGGAGGCGATGGATAAAGAAGTCGAGCAGATTCCAACCTCACCACCCATTGTCGTGAGTCAGCAAAAACAGAAGCGGCAGCTGGAAGCCCCCGTGGTGATTACCCTGCAAGGAGCTAAAAAGGTTCCTGCCGACATACCTGAAGAGGCTCTGCCTGCTGAGAAGCCGGTTTCGGAGCAGGTACCGGAAAAAAAGACGCTCCCGGAAGTATCACCCCAGCCGGTGCAGACGGTTTCCGAGCAACAGCAGGAGGTGGAAGCCAAAACTCCACCGCAACTCGCCTCGGCGGCGGTGCCAGCCTCAAAGCAGTCCCCGGAGCCTGAAGAACTATCTATTGATGTCAGCTCGTTTTATGCCGAGCGCATCGCTGCCGGGGCCCGCTGGCTCGTCGGAGCAGGACGGGACAAGTATACGGTTCAATTGATGGTTCTGCGCTCCGATGAAGCCGAAGACAATCTCAAAGCGCTGCTCACTGCGAGCAACTACCAGGATTTCAGGCAGCGACTCTATATACTGAGACGGGCGGGGCTGCCGCAGACGGTGATGCTCTTCTTTGGAGAATTCGACACCCAGGCCCAGGCCGATCAAGCCAGAAACGAGCTTCCGGAATCGCTGAGATCGCTTAATCCGTACGCAATTTCAATCAAGGAGGCGGTGGAAAAGGCAAAAAGCGGCCGCTGACCTTGCCGACCGTGGTGAGCTTCCATTCAGGCCAGCCTGAAACATCTGGTGGTGTCAGGCAGATCACGCTGGGGCCGATGATTTTTTCCAGCACGACGATGCAGAATCTCTCTTTTGACAATTTGCGGTATAAAAGCCCATCTGGTGACGTATCCCTGCTGTCGCGGATGCTGCCGTCTCTGAGTTTTTATATCAAATTTCTTGCGGAAATCAACAGTTCGGCGGCCATGGCCAAGCGAGGCGCCTATGACACCGAAACCTGGCAGGGGAGCAGCATCCGGGTACTTCGGGCACTGGAGTCGAGTGGAATCAGGCTGGAAGTGGAAGGGCTTGATAATATCCGGGCCGTGGAAGGCCCAGTAATTTTCATCGGCAATCACCTGAGTGTTCTGGAGACGGTGGTCTTACCGGCACTTATTCTGAGTTATAAACCGTTCACCTTCGTGATCAAGCAGAGCCTGCTCGAAGTACCTGTTTTCAAACACGTGATGGCAGCGACAGATCCAATTGCGGTAACCCGGACTAATCCCCGCCAGGACTTGAAGACGGTGCTTGATGAGGGGTTGCAGCGTCTGTCCAAAGGTCTGTCGCTGGTCATATTTCCGCAGACAACCCGCGCCGCTTTCAACCCGGAGCAGTTCAGTACTATCGGCGTCAAACTTGCCAGAAGGGCAGCGGTTCCGGTTATCCCGCTGGCCCTGCTCACCGATGCCTGGAGTAACGGCAAATACGCCAAGGATTTGGGCAGGATCGATCCTCGGCTAATGGTGCATTTCGCCTTTGGCGAAGCATTGTATGTCGAGGGCAAGGGCAGTGCGGAGCATCAGCAGGTAATCGATTTTATCCAGCATCATCTGGCCCGGTGGCAGCAGGAGCGGCAATAAGAGTGCCGGCCAGAAAAGTCTAGCCTGCGTTGGCAGGACAGGCGCTGCAGGCGGTGACATGAATGGCCGCTGCACAAAGAACCTGGTCTGATCTATTCTGATGTAATATCAACCTGAATGTTTGACGAGTTGAGGCGGCCTGCTAGCCAAGAGATATGCCAAGCTGTTTCAACAGCTTGGCCAGGCTGTTCTGATCCAGTCGTTTAAGCCCCTTGCTTTGGGCAATAGCCAGGGCCTGACGGTAATGTTCGGGGCCGATTGTATTTTCCAACTCACTGAAGCTGCCGCTTGAACCGCATGGCCGGTATTGATCCATGATGTTGACATAGGTGTTTACAGAGATCTGATCTGCAATATAGCCGAGAATCTGCTCGGTTTCCTCGAGAGCTTCAGGCATCAGCAGATGCCTGATCAACAATCCCTGGTAGGCAATCCCAGTCGAGTCGAGCGCCAGATCGCCCACCTGGTTGAACATGAGCTTCACAGCCGCCCGGGTCGTTTCCGGATAATCAGGTGCTTCACAATAGTTCGCCGCAGAAGACCGGCGCCAGAACTTGAAGTCCGGCATGTAGATATCGATGACACCATCGAGCAGCGCCAGGGTGGAGACCGACTCATAACCGCTGCTGTTATAGACAAGCGGCAGATTCAACCCGTTTTCATAGCCGAAAACCAGTGCGGCCAGAATTTGCGGAACGATATGGGTCGGGGAAACGAAGTTGATGTTGTGGCAGCCCATGGCCTGCAGTTCAAGCATAATCGCAGCCAGGCCTCGGGCATCGACTTCGACGCCGGCCTCGGGATCATGGCTGATCCCGTAATTCTGGCAGAAGCAGCAGTGCAGGTGACAACCGGAGAAAAAGATGGTGCCCGATCCTGATTGACCCACCAGCGGCTGTTCCTCACCGAAATGGGGGGCATAGCTGGCGACCCGGGCCCTGCCGCCGATCCCGCAGACGCCGCGTTCTGCTGCCAGCCGGTCAACACGGCAGCGCCGCGGGCAGAGTTCGCACGTGCCGAGAATTTCTATAGCCTTTTGCGCTCGTTGGGCGAGTTCGCCTGAAACAAAAGCGCGCTGTCCTCGCGTTTTCATCGACTGACATGCATGGCTGGGTAATTAACGATCAATGGTAATGGTTCCCTGGATTCGGTCCAGTTCGGCCAGGCTTTGGGCATAGACAATCTTGGAGCGGTTTTCGGTGGAAAGCGCCCTGGCATAGTCCTGCTGGGCGATCAATACGTCGAGTGTTGTCGAGCGGCCGGCATTGAACTTGATCTGCTCCGCTTCGAGGCGTTTGCTGGTAGCCAGCGCGGTTTTTCGGGTTGCCTCGATCGATTTGAGCGCCAGTTCCACATCGCGAACGGTGACCCGTACGGTCCTTCTGATTTCCTGCTTGAGCAGTTCCAGGCTTGTTTTGTCTTTATTGTGGGAGGCCAGGGCTTGACGGTAACGTCCTTTGGCAAGCGAATTGTCGAGCGGTCTGGAAAAACTCAGGCCAACCTGCCAGTGGGTGTCACTGTCGCGCAAAGAATTATCCACTGCAGTGGAGTAGTCTTCTGCGCGTGAACCAATACCGACCGAGCCGAGAAGATCCAAAGCCGGCAGTATATCGTTTTGCGCTTTGTCGAGTTGATACCCGGAAGCAGAGATCTGCAGTTCAGCCGCTTTCAGGTCCGGCCGATTATTCAGTGCATTCTGATAGACCTGGGTGATCTCTGGTTCAACGGGAGTGGTTCCGGGAAGATCGGTTGGCTTGAATGGGATAAGCCAATCCATGCTGTTCATCAGCAGTTTCAGCCTGTCTTCGGCAGAGCCGACCCCCCGTTCGCCGACAATCAGATCCTGTTCGCGCTGGGCGACTTCTGATTCGGGCTGAAACAGATCGATCTGGGCAAGTTTACCGGCATCGATTCTGGATTTTGTGTCGTCCCGCAGTTTTTTAGCAAGTTCCAACGAAATTTGCAGCACCTCGAGATTCTGATGGGCGAAGACCAGTTCCCAATAGGCTTTTTTAACCTCTGCGGCGAGATCGGCAGCTTCGCTGTCCACCAGATAAGAAGCTGCTTCAAGTCTGGTTTGAGCACTCTTGAGCTCAGCCATCTGTACGTCGCGGCCAAAGCCTTTGACGAGGGGTTGTTTCAAGCCCAGACGAAGATCGGTATTGTAGACCGGATCAAATAAGTAGATGTCGGAGTCGGTGTCGAGGTTGCCGTTATCCCATTTCAGATCCATTTCGGTACCGGTCGTGAAACGCTTCTGCACACCAGCATTCCAGGCACCGGTCCGCTCCTCGCTGGCGCTGACCAGGGTCACCGGCGTCTGATCTTTACTGGTGGCACCCACCTCGGCATTGAGCTGTGCATCGAAGGTGCCTTCGGCCGCCAGGCTTGCTCCCTCGGCAAAAACGACGTCCTCCTGGATGAGCTTGAGGCCGAGGTTGTTCAGCAGCGACGTCTCAACCGCCTCGGCGATACCGATATCAATCATCGTTTCAGCAGCCCGCGCGGCAGCGGGCAGACTCATCACCAGGAGGCCAGAAATAGTCAGTACCATGCGAAAAAACAGAGGGGATTTCATTTCAATTCCTTTTTCACAAGAGGTTCTCCGGCCAGAATCGGGTATGGCTTCCAATAGGCCGAACTGATCTTCTGTCCGATGCGCTGCTTGAAATCTGAGGCCTGCTCGAGCAGAAAGTAGAGCGTCGGGACCACGATCAGGGTGAGGAAGGTGGCCACCATCAGGCCGAAGATTACCACTACTGCCATCGACCGCCACCACTGGCTCGACTCGCTGACCCAGGAAATCGACAAGGAGTGAAAGTCAAAAGATACACCGGTGACCATCGGGATCAGGCCCAGTATCGTGGTGACTGCCGTCAGCAGAACCGGCCGCAGCCGGGTCGCACCGGCGGCGATAACGGCCTCTCTCAATTCGTAGCCGCGTTCACGCAGCTTGTTGGTGTAGTCGATCAAAACGATGGCGTTGTTAACCACGACACCCGCCAGAGAGATCACCCCGACGCCGGTCATGATTATGCCGAACGGCTGGACAAACAGGGCCAAACCCAGAAAGGCGCCTCCCAGCGATAAAATCACCGAGGTCATGATGATAAATGGCTGGCTGACGGAATTGAACATGGAAACCAGAATCAGAAAAATCAGCAGAAGAGCAACCAGGAAGGCTTTGGTCAGGAAATCCTCCGATTCCTTCTGAAATTCAAATTCCCCGGTGAATTTGACCGTGTAGCCTGGGGGCAGAGGAAACTGCTGAAGAAATTTTTCGGCCTCGGCCCGGGCTACCGGTCCGGGGATTTTGGCCTCGTCTACATTGGCTTTGACGGTTACCACCCGCTCGTTATTGATCCGGTTAATGTTGCCGATCGAACCGGCAAAGGTTACGTCCGCTATGGTCGAGAGCGGAACCAGTTCGCCGGAAGGGGTCGGCAGCATCAGTTCATGCAGCACGTTGACCACTTTCCGATCGGCTTCTTTGAGCTGCACGGTAATGTCGTAATCGTCGCTTCCTTCACGAAAAGAGGAAACCTCCAGCCCGTTGTAGGCACTTTTCAAGGCAAAACCAATCATATTGGTGTTCATACCGAACAGAGCCGCTTTCTGGCGGTCGACCACAACCTGTACCGACGGGATCCCCTCGACAAAATCGTCTCGTACATCCTCCACGTGGGGAATAGTTACCAGGATATCTTTTATTTTGTTGGCGATTTCACCTAAGACGGTAAAGTTATCCCCGGCAATTTCTATGTTGATCGGCGCGCCGGTAGGCGGGCCTCCAGCTTCTTTGGCAATAGTAATCTTGCCGCCGGGAATATCTTTGACACGATCCCGGATTTCTTCGACATCGATCTGGGAAGAACGATTGCGATCCTGCATTTCGATGAAGCGCACACCGATATGGTTCGGCGTATTGGCGGAGAAGGAGGAACCGCCGCCGGAGACCACGGTACTTCTGGTGTAGATGCTTTCAACGTTTTTCAGATCGCTGGGTCCAATACTAGTGATGCCATCGCCCATTTCATGGGTTTGGGGTGATAAGGCGGTCAGCGGGGTAATGTTCGGGTCAACCGGGCTGCCGTCGACATTGGTCTCAACACCGCTAAGCGAAAATTCGACCCGCTTGGTGATCTGGTCTATATAGTCAATGTCTGCACCTTCAGGCACATCGATATTTACATATATGCCGGATGGGTCAAGATCGGGAAAAAACTCCACGGGTTTTTGCAAACCGACCACCACGAGCCAGCCCTGGAGCATTAAAATCAATATACAGAAGGCGATCGCGATGATGGTTACTGGAGTTCGCAGGGCTTTCGATAAAATTTTGGTGTAGATGGTTAATAAAACTCCATTGATTTCAACAGGTTTCTCGACTGCGTCGGAAATATCGTCCTGGTTCGGAGCGTCTGTTTGTGGCTTTGGATTTTTTACCTTCATGAAAAGCGAAACCATGGCGGGATTGATGACCATGGCCACGAAAAGGCTGGACGACAGGGTGACAATCAAAGTCAGTGGCAGATAGCTCATGAATTCGCCCATGATTCCCGGCCAGAAAAGCATTGGTGAGAAAGCGGCCAGGGTGGTCAGGGTGGACCCCATGACCGGATAGGCAACTTCCGCGGTCGCTTTCATCGCCGCGTCAACCCGGGACGCTCCCTGCTCCATAAAGCGATAGGAGTTCTCTACGATAACAATGGCATTATCAACGAGCATGCCCAGGGCCAGGGTGAGGCTGAACAGAGTAACCACGTTCAGCGTTATTCCCAGTATGTAGAGCACGCTAAAAGAGAGCAGCATCGAAAAGGGAATAGCCAGACTGACCAGCAGGGCATTGCGAATACCCATGACCAGAAAGATGACGATGAGCACCAGTACCAGACCGGTGAGAATATTGTTCTCAAGGTCTGCCACCATATTCTTGATTTCCTTGGATTTATCCATAACCTTGGTAATCTCGGTGCCCTGGGGCCAGCTGATTCGCGATTGTTCAATGATCTGATCGACTGCGTTGCTGATTTCGATAATATTTTCGCCGGTGCGCTTCTTCACCGCGATGTTTATTGCATCCCTGCCATTTAAACGGGAGCGTGAGGTTTCCTCTTTAAATCCGTCAACAACGTTGGCCACATCTTTTAAGTAAACGGGTTCACCTTTATGTACGGTGAGGACCAGTCCATATATTTCTTCAGGAGATTTGAATTCTCCGGGCACCCGAAGCTGAAAGCGTCCATCACCCAGGCGAATGGCGCCGCCTGAGGTATTCTGGTTTTCGCTGTAGACAACCGACTGGAAATCGTTGATCGACAGGCCGTAATGGGCAAGTTTCTCGGAATCGACTTCGACCCTGATCTCCCTCTCAAGCCCGCCGGTGACGTCAACTTCAAGTACGCCGCTGATAGCCTCGATGTCATCTTCGAGATCATCGGCGATTTTTTTCAGGCAGGGCAAACCGCAGGTGCCGGAAAGCGAGAACACGACAATCGGCATCTCGGAAAAATTGACTTCGAAAACAGTGGGATCGTCTTCAAGGTCGCTGGGCAATTCGCCTTTGGCTTCGTCGACCTTATCCTTTACATCCTGCAGGGCCTTATCGATATCGGTACCCGTGATGAATTCAATATTGATGGAAGAAAGTCCTTCGGCACTGACCGATTGTATCTTTTTGATCCCGTCGAGGCCTTTGAGCTTCTTTTCAATTTCGATGGTAACCCCGGTTTCCATATCGGTAGGGGATACCCCCCGGTAGCTGGTCGATACAAAAACATTGGGGATGGTGATATCGGGATCACTTTCACGGGGCAGAGCCTTATAGGAATACACACCGACAATGATCAGGAGCAGGGCAAGAACGACAACGGTCGTACTTTTCCTGACGGCGGTATCGGAAATAATCATAGCGTGTATTCTCCCGGGTCGGTGATAACTTTGACGACCTGCACCTTGCGGCCGTTTTCAACGTCGCGATGTCCTTCAACCACCACGTGCTCGCCGGGGGCAAGGCCGTCTGTGATTTCGATCATCCAGCCTTCCATGATGCCGGTTTTGACATTGCGCTTTTCCACCACACCGTCCTTTTCCACAAAAATGTATTGTTCGTCGTTGCGGGAAATGATTGAATAAAAGGGAATCGAAAGGGCCTCCTTGCTGCTCTGCTTAACGATATCAGCTCGGACGAACATTCCTGGCAGAATGGTGTGCTCGGGATTGTCCAGTTCGAGCTCGAGGCGGTAAAGCCGGGCAAGTGTTTCAGGCGATGAAGATATATAATGAACCTTGCCGCTCGCGACGTAATCACCAAGGGCACTGATCGCCACATTTATTCTGCTTAGTTTGCGCACAGCATTCACGTCTGATTCGGGGATGCCGATCACCGCTTTGACCCGGTCGAGCTGCAGTATCTCACCGATGGGATCACCTACTCCGAGAAACATGCCTGTTTTTGCTTCCAGCCGTCGTACTACGCCGTCAATCGGAGCTTTGACCATGCAGCGCTCGTAGCGCAATTGAGCGTTGTCGAGATCCGCTTTAGCAGTCTGCATCCCGGTTTCGCGTGCTTCAAGTTCAGCGGGAGGAATAACCCCTTTGGCGTAGACTGTCTTGTCGCGTTGATAATCCGCCTTGGCCAGCTTATAAGCGGCTTGAGCCCGTTCAAGCGCAATTCGATAATCGTCTGAGTCTATTTTTAGCAAAATATCGCCTTTCTTGACCGTGTCTCCTTCGTTGGCCAGGACTTCTTCAACTGTTCCCGCGATCTTGGCGGTGAGATCCAGATACGTCCAGGCCTCGATGGAACCGGGCAGGTTAAGGCGGTCGCTGATGGTGGTCGGCAAGGCCTGCATAACCACCGTATTGACTGGAGGCCGCTCCTGCTTGATCGCCGCTTCCTGTTCTGCCTGAATGGCAGCCTTTTTATCGCTGATCGCGTAAAAGAGCATGACGATCAATACAACCATACCCAGAAGCACGAAACGAGGGATGTTGTACCAGAAGAAAAAGACGATTTTCCCCCGAGTCGTTTTTGGTTTTTCATAGTTAGTTTTCATTGCAATCACCGGCTGAAAAATTATGGTGCAAGACCTTCTAAAGTCTGAGTAATCATGGTTTCCATTGCTTCGGGAATGTTTTCCGTGGGTATCATGCCGGTATACCAGCATGATACGAGAAGCAGGTAAAGGGCATAGAAATGGCCGGAGATATGCAGCAGTTCAAGGCCTTTTCTCAGCTCACCGTGTTCCTGGGCATGCTGGTAGATCGGGTAAAGCATTTCGAAATAATTGTTCTGCACTTCGAAATCCTCTTCAGAAAATGCTTCCTTGGGAAACACCTTTTCCTGGAGAAAGACCCTGCTGAACTCCTTATTTTCCGAAACGTATTTAAAGTCAGCCATAAAAATGATCATCAATTGCTGTTTGAGCGGAGTATCCGGATTAGTTTTAGCCGCCAGCTCGCTTCTGGTGTACTCGAGAATATCGTCGCAAAATGCCCTGACGATGTCGCGCTTAGTCTGAAAGTAGCTGTAGACGGTGCCTTTGCCGACGCCCGCTTCTCTGGCAAGCTCTTCAATTGAGGTCTGTTGGAACCCGTTTTCAGAGAAGAGTTTGATCGCAGCATCGAGGATACACCTTCTTTTTTTAATTTTATTCTGCTCTCGTATCGAACTCATCGTATGGTTACCCAGTGCTTTAAATGGTGAGACATCACGTGTTCGTGAGTCGTCTCGTCATATCATACATTGAACACAAAATTGACTGCGGTCGATTTATAGCGACAAAATCGACTGCAGTCAATATAAAAATGACTCCAGTCATTTTTATATTGAATCTATTTCAATTTTGAATTGTTACAGCCAGTATCCATGATCACCGGGACAGAAAATCAGCGTCGACTTCAAGCTGAAAAGATGTACGGCAGCCAGAGAGTGTATCTACTTATCGTGCAGCCATTGCTTATTGAACCGGATTGACTTATGATAAGCCGGCCTGCGGATCTGGCTCAGATTTTCTGGAGCCGATTATTAAGAGATCTAATACTTTTAGATAGTTATAGACAATTTTTTTGAGATAACAGATGGAAATCCAGGCCTGGATGAGCCAGTCGATCGGTGACTTGGCGGGGATGCTGCAGCTGGGCTATGCTTTTGGTGCCGGTATGGTTTCCGCAGTGAATCCGTGCGGCTTTGCGATGCTGCCGGTCTACCTGTCACTGTATCTCGGAGCCGATGAGTCGCGCTATCATCAGCGTCCCTGGTTCTACCGGCTGGGCCGGGCGGTCTGGGTCACGGCAGTGGTGAGCGCCGGATTCGGTCTGCTCTTTGGAGTCATCGGTATTCTGGTGTCGGCCGGGGGCTCAGTTCTGCTTGGGGTGATGCCATGGCTGTCGGTGCTTATCGGGGCCTGTCTGATCCTGCTCGGTATCTGGATGCTCCTGGGTAAACATCTCTCGCTCAATATCATGACCGGGATCTCGGCCCGCATCGGCGATCCGCGATCCATTAGCGTCAAGGGCTTTTTTCTTTTTGGGCTCGGTTTCGGCGCTTCCTCGCTGGGCTGCACCCTGCCGATCTTTCTGGTCGTGGTCGGCGGTTCGCTGAGCGCAGGAGATTTTGCCTCAGGGCTTTTGCAGTTTCTCTGGTACATCCTGGGCACGGCCAGTGTGCTGCTTATCTTAAGTCTGGGCATGGCTTTTATCAAAGGCGGTATCGTCCTCTCCTTGTTCAGGAAAATCATACCCTATGTCAATGTTATTTCAGCGATTCTTCTGATTCTTGCCGGCGGCTACATTTGTTTCTACTGGCTCAAAAGCGGTTTACTGTTCACCTGATGGACACCGCTCTTTACCGGGGTGCGGCGGCTGCCACCGCCTCGTATATCATCTGGGGACTGCTGCCCATTTACTGGAAAGCCCTCGAAGTGGTGGCCTCCTATGAGATACTGGCCCACCGGATGGCCTGGTCTATGCCCTTTGCGATCCTGTTTCTCTACCTGCTCGGCCGGGGCCGGCCGATGATCGATCTGCACAACAAACAGGCGCTGGGATTTTCGGCACTGAGCAGTGCGCTTCTGGCGGTGAACTGGCTGATCTATATCTGGGCGGTAAACAGCGGATACATTCTCGAGGCCAGCCTGGGCTACTATATCAACCCGCTGGTTTCGGTCTGTTTCGGGATGATTTTCATGCAGGAACGGCTCAGACCGGCTCAGGCGGCAGCCGTCATGCTGGCCGGTCTCGGCGTCATTTACCTGACCTTTGTCTACGGCAGGTTCCCCTGGATTGGTTTATCACTGGCGATGACCTTCGGGGTGTACGGGCTGCTGCACAAGAAGATATCGATTGGACCGCTGCACAGCCTGCATCTGGAAACCCTGATCTTCTTCGTGCCGGCAACCCTGTTTCTTGTCTACCTTGAATGGCGCGGCACCGGGGTATTCATGCACCGGAACTGGTCGACCACAGCTCTGTTGATCGGTACCGGGCTGATTACCACAGTTCCGCTGCTGCTCTTTGGCTATGCGGCTCAGAAGATACCGCTGATCTTGCTGGGGTTACTCCAGTACACGGCGCCGACGCTCAATCTGCTGCTTGGCGTTTTCGTCTACGCTGAAGACTTTCCAGCCAGCAGGCTGATCGGCTTCATGCTGGTCTGGTTGGGCCTTGCGGTTTTTCTGGCGGAGGGGATTGGGCGCAGGACCCTGCATCGGCGAAGGATACCGGCCGGTGGCAGATGAGATTTGCCGAGCAGCCGTTACCCAAGACTGAAACAATGATTATAGTTGGAGACAAGAGGGTCTTTAGCATGATGTGACAACGGGCCGACTCTTCTCTTCTTTCACTCCCTCTCTCCACCAGGCCTGTAGAGCATCATGCTGAGACCCCATTTCTATTCACTGCTCCATCTGTTGCGCATTCCACAGGCTGATCCAGCCGGAAATAATCAGTATCTTGCAGACCGACGATCTGCAGGGTGAAAGGACTTCAGGTCGCCAGTTCAGTCGTGTTGATCAGCCTGATATATAGCCATGGCCACCTGCAATGCAGCTTTTGTTGCGGCCACATCGTGAACTCTGAAAATAGAGACCTGTTTATCCAGGCAAAGTGCTGAAACCACACTGCTTACCCCGTCGCGTTCCGCCGCCTCAATCCCGGTGATATCCCCCAGAAACCGTTTTCTGGAATGACCGAGCAGGACCGGGTGGCCAAGCTCCGAGAGTTGTTCGATATGCTTGATCAACTGCAGATTATGGCTCAGGTTCTTGCCAAAGCCGATGCCCGGATCGATGATGATTCTATCCGGATCGATCCCTGCGTCGCTGAGCACCTTGAGTCGCTGCCTGAAAAACTCCAGCACCTCCTTAACCACATCTTCGTAGCAGGGGTTTTTCTGCATGGTGCCCGGGGTCCCCTGCATATGCATGATGATCAATTCAGCGCTGCTTTGTCGAACGACCTCGAGCATTTCAGGATCGTTGCGTAGGGCGGAAACGTCGTTGATGATATCGGCGCCGGTGGCCAGGGCCTGCCGGGCCACTTCGGCTTTACTGGTATCGATGGAGATGGAGACGTGGGGATACTCGGAGTTGGTGCAATAGGCGCGGATCGCTGCGATGACCGGGATCACCCTGGCCAGTTCGTCCACGGTATCTACCGTTTCGGCATAAGGCCTGGTCGATTCACCTCCAACATCGATGATATCGGCGCCCTGTTCGATCAGAAGCTGTGCCTGTTCGACGGCAGTCTGCTGATCGAAGAAACTGCCGCCGTCCGAAAAAGAGTCGGGGGTCACATTGAGGATGCCCATGACCCTGACGGATCGGGCTATGCTCATGTGGAGACCCCGGGCTCCTCCCTACCGCCGGTCTCTTTGCCTGCATCCAGATCGACCGGCTCGTCCGCAACCGGCAGCTCTGGCTCAGCGGTTTCCGGCCTGGCCGGCCTGGCTGCAGCCGGCGAGGTCGGCTCGCTCTGTTCAGCCCCTTTTTCCGCAGCGTACTGTTCAGGGCGAAGTTCAGCCAGAATGCGGGTTATATCCTCGAGAACGATGGTTTCTTTCTCGAGCAGTTCTTCCGCCATCCGATCGAGAACGTCACGGTGCTCTTCGAGCAGGGTGGTCACCTTGTCGCTGGCCTCAAGGATGATTTCCTTAACCGCCAGATCGATCTGGCGGGCGGTCTCCTCGCTGAAGTCGCGGTGCTGGGCTATCTCCCGGCCGAGGAAAATCTGCTCTTCCTTCTTGCCGTAGGTCAGTGGCCCCAGTTCCTCGCTCATACCCCATTCGCAGACCATCTTTCTGGCTAGTGCGGTGGCCCGCTCGAGATCGTTGCCGGCTCCGGTGGTGATCTCGTTGAAGATGATTCTTTCAGCGATGCGGCCACCGAACAGAATGGAGATCGAATTTTTCAAATACCCCTTGGAGTGGGTGTATTTTTCATCGATCGGCAATTGCATGGTGAGGCCGAGTGCGCGTCCCCGGGGGATGATGGTGACCTTGTGAATCGGGTCGGTATCGGGCAGCAGATAGGCTACCAGGGCGTGACCGGCCTCGTGGTAGGCGGTGACCTCTTTTTCTTTCTCGGTGATGATCATCGAGCGGCGCTCGGCGCCCATCATGATCTTGTCCTTGGCCTTCTCCAGGAGCTCCAGGGTAATTTCCTTGGCCCCTTCCCGGGCGGCCATCAGAGCCGCCTCGTTGATCAGGTTCTCCAGGTCCGCACCGGTAAAACCTGGGGTACCCCGGGCCAGCACATCGTAATCGACATTGGCTACCATTTTGGTTTTTTTGCCGTAAATTTCGAGTATCTTCGTGCGTCCTCCGACATCGGGAATCGGCACCACGACCTGGCGGTCGAAGCGACCGGGACGCAGCAGGGCCGGATCGAGTACGTCCGGTCGGTTGGTCGCGGCAACGATGATCACGCCTTCATTGGACTCGAAGCCGTCCATTTCGACCAGGAGCTGGTTCAGGGTCTGCTCGCGCTCGTCGTGTCCTCCGCCCAGACCGGCGCCACGATGCCGGCCGACCGCATCGATCTCGTCTATGAAGATGATGCAGGGGGCATGCTTTTTCCCCTGGGTGAAGAGATCCCTGACCCGGGAGGCACCGACGCCGACAAACATCTCGACGAAATCGGAACCAGAAATGGAGAAAAACGGTACATCCGCTTCACCGGCGATTGCCCTGGCCAGCAGGGTTTTACCCGTTCCCGGAGAGCCGGCCAGCAGAACCCCTTTGGGGATGCGTCCGCCGAGCACGGTGAATTTGTGGGGGTCTTTCAGGAAATCGATAATCTCCTCGAGTTCCTCTTTGGCCTCGTCTATGCCCGCCACGTCGGCAAAGGTTACCTTGTTGGTGCCCTGCTCCATCAGACGCGCCCGGGTCTTGCCGAAGGAAAGGGCGCCACCCTTGCCGCCGCCCTGCATCTGCCGCATGAAGAAGATCCAGACGCCGATCAACAGCAGCATCGGGAACCAGGAGACGAATATCGTCATCAGCCAGTTGTCCTTCTGGCTTTCCTTGACGGTGATGTCGACCCCGGCTTCGCGCAGCAGCGGTATCAGTTCGGCATCGGTGACCGGATATATGGTCCTGAAGGGCCGACCGTCCTGCAGGGTGCCGGAAATCGTGTCGCCGTCGATCCGCACCCGGTTGATCGATTTGTTTTCAATCTTTGTCATGAACTCGCTGTAGGTTAGAGGCGAAATATTGCCCTGCGGTTTATTGAAAAGATTGAAAAGCAGGATCATGGTCAGGCCAATCACCAGCCACATGCTCAGGTTTTTGTAAAAGGTGTTCAAAAAGACCTCCAGATAAATTCACACATCTAAGTTTTCAGATACGTCCATTTTCTAAGCCGTCCTAACATTAAAACATAATGGACCAATGTCGAGCACAGTCATTTCTTTATTGTATGCATCAGGCGAATTTTTGTACAGGCTTTACGCCGAACGGCTTTTCCGACAGGGCTTGCATCGCGCTGACGAAGGCGGCGGCTCCATTGGCCGTGGTGGTATATGGAATGTGCATGTCGATCGCCGCCCGCCTGATCCGGTAGCTGTCCTCGGTGGTGCGGCGGCCCAGCGAGGTATTGATGATCCAGTTGATCTCGTGGTTGTGCACCATGTCGAGGATATGCGGCCGGCCCTGGGAGATCTTGTTGATCCGCTGAGCTTCGATGCCGTTCTCGCTCAGGTGGCCGGCGGTGCCGTCGGTTGCATAGACTGCAAAGCCCATTTCAACCAGCGCCCGGGCTACCGGTACGATGTTCTGCTTATCGCTGTCGCGCACGGAAATAAAGACGTTGCCCGTCTCCGGCAGGGTGGAACCCGCGGCCAGAAGGGCCTTGCCGATGGCCTGACCGAGGTCGTCGTCGATGCCCATCACTTCGCCGGTTGATTTCATCTCGGGGCCAAGCAAGGTGTCGACTCCATCGAAACGGTCAAACGGAAAGACCGCCTCTTTTACCGCCCAATGATTGATCACAACCTCCTGGGTAAGACCCAGTTCGGCAAGGGTGCCGCCCATCATGATCTTGGTGGCCAGCTTGGCCAACGGCACGCCGGTGGCCTTGCTTACAAAAGGCACGGTTCTGGAGGCCCGCGGGTTGACCTCCAGTACGTAGAGCATGTCATCCTTGACCGCGAACTGCACGTTCATCAGGCCGATTACCCCCAGCTCGATGGCCATCGCCCGGCTGGCCTGCTCGATCTCCTCGATTATCTCGGCAGAGAGGGAATGTGGCGGCAGCACGCAGGCGGAATCACCCGAATGGATCCCCGCCTCTTCGATATGTTCCATGATGCCGCCGATGATCGTTACCTGACCGTCACAGATCGCGTCGACATCGATTTCGGTGGCGTCTTTGAGAAACTGATCGATCAGGATCGGGTGTTCCTGTACGGTCGAACCGATGGCCTTCATGAACTCCCTGATGGCCTCATCGTTGTAAGCGATGCGCATGGCCCGGCCGCCGAGCACATAGGAGGGTCTGATTACCACCGGGTAACCGATGCGATTGGCAGCCTCGATGGCCTCCTCCTCGGTGAACACCGTGTCGTTGTCGGGCTGTCTGAGGTCGAGTTTCTGCAGAAACTTCTGGAAGCGTTCCCGGTCTTCAGCCCGGTCGATCGCATCGGGGGGCGTGCCGATGATTTTGACGCCGGCCTCTTCCAGCGGGACGGCCAGGTTCAGCGGCGTCTGCCCGCCAAACTGGACGATGACGCCGTCGGGTTCCTCCTGATCGATGATGCTGAGCACATCCTCGCGAGTGAGCGGCTCGAAATAGAGTTTATCCGAGGTATCGTAGTCGGTGGAAACCGTTTCGGGATTCGAGTTCACCATAATCGATTCCACCCCAATTTCTTTCAGAGCAAAAGAGGCGTGCACGCAGCAGTAGTCGAATTCGATGCCCTGGCCGATCCGGTTGGGTCCGCCGCCGAGGATAATAATCTTTTTCCGCTCGCTTCTGTAGGCCTCGTTTTCCTGCTCGTAGGTTGAGTAGCAATAAGGCGTGTACGACTCGAATTCAGCGCCGCAGGTATCAACCAGCTTGTATACCGGTATGACACCGCTGCTGCGGCGCAGGGTCCTGATGTCGTCTTCGGTGGTGCCGGTCAGATACGCAATCTGTTTATCGGAAAAGCCCTGTTTCTTGCAACTCAGCAGAAAATCATGTTCGAGCCCCTTGAAACCGCCTGCCCTGATCAACTCCTCGGTCTCGACGATCTGCCTGAGGTTATACAGAAACCACGGGTCAATGTGGGTGAGTTGATAAAGTCGCTCAACCTCCATCCGTCGTTTGAGTGCTTCGTAGATAAAGGCCACCCGCTTGGAACTGGGGGTGATCAGCCCGCTTTCCAGATCTTCGGGTTCCAGGTGCTCCAGCAGTTCGACGCCGTCGCCGCCGAAACCGAAGTGGCCTACCTCGAGTGAGCGCATGCCTTTCTGAAAGGCTTCCTTGAAGGTGCGGCCGATGGCCATGGTCTCCCCAACGGATTTCATCGAAGTGGTCAGAAAATCGTCGGCATCGGGAAATTTTTCAAAAGTCCAGCGCGGAATTTTGACCACACAATAATCGATGGTCGGCTCGAAGGAGGCGTAGGTTTTTTTGGTTATATCGTTGGGAATCTCATCGAGCGTGTAGCCCACCGCCAGTTTGGCGGCTATCTTGGCGATCGGAAAGCCGGTTGCTTTGGAGGCCAGCGCCGAACTTCTCGAAACCCGGGGGTTCATTTCGATCACCATGAGTTCCCCGTCCTCGGGGTTGACCGCAAATTGAACATTGGAGCCGCCGGTCTCGACGCCGATCTCGCGGATGATTGCAATCGCGGCATCGCGCATCTCCTGATATTCCCGGTCGGTCAGGGTCTGGGCCGGCGCCACGGTGATCGAATCGCCGGTGTGAACGCCCATCGCATCCATGTTCTCGATCGAGCAGATGATCACCACATTGTCGTTGGAGTCGCGCATGACTTCGAGTTCATACTCCTTCCAGCCGAGCAGGCTGCGTTCGAGCATGATTTCGCTGGTCATCGACAGGTCGAGCCCATGTTTGCAGAGATCCTCCAATTCATTCCGGTTGTAGGCCACCCCACCGCCGGTGCCGCCCAGCGTAAAACTTGGTCGGACGATGATCGGAAAGCCGATGGCGTCAGCCGCTTCGATGGCATCATCAACGGTGTGGACAATGGCCGACTCGGGCACCTTCAGGTTAATGGCCCGCATTGCTTCGCGAAATTCATCGCGGCCTTCAGCTTTGTGGATCACCTCGATCTTGGCCGCCAGCATCTCGACGCCGTATTTTTCCAGGGCCCCGGTTTCGGCCACCTTAATGGCGGTATTGAGCGCAGTCTGTCCACCCAGGGTTGGCAGCAAGGCATCGGGACGCTCCTGTTCTATGACCTTGATCACCATTTCCGGGGTGATCGGTTCGATGTAGGTCGCGTCGGCCAGGCCCGGATCAGTCATGATCGTGGCCGGATTCGAGTTGATCAGGACCACTTTGTAGCCCTCTTCTTTGAGGGCCTTGACGGCCTGGGCGCCCGAATAGTCGAATTCGCAGGCCTGGCTGATGATGATCGGGCCCGAGCCTATGATCAGGATTTTGTTGATATCAGTTCGTTTTGGCATGGTGCGCGTAAGGGTCTAGAGGATGTCTGAGAGGCTCCGGCGTTTGCTGACAATGCAGGTTCAACCCTGCTGCCTGATCATGTCCAGAAAGCGGTCGAACAGATATTCGGCATCGTGCGGGCCCGGTGCATGTTCGGGGTGGTATTGTACCGAAAAGGCCGGGTATTTTTTATGCCGCATGCCTTCGCAGCTCTGGTCGTTGAGGTTGATGTGGGTCAGTTCCACCTGCTCTGGATCGAGCGAGTCCATGTCGACACAGAAGCCGTGGTTCTGGGCAGTGATCTCCACCCGGCCGGTGAGCAGGTCCTTGACCGGCTGGTTGCCGCCCCGGTGACCGAATTTAAGCTTATAGGTTGTGCCGCCGTAGGCCAGTCCCAGCATCTGATGTCCCAGGCAGATGCCGAAGATCGGTTTCTGGCCGAGCAGGGTGCGGATCGTTTCAACCACACCTTCAACCCCGGCCGGGTCACCGGGTCCGTTGGACAGAAAAACGCCGTCCGGTTTCATGGCCAGCACCGTTTTGGCATCGGTGGTGGCTGGGACCACCTGTACCCGGCAGCCTTTTTTCTCGAAGATCCTGATCTGATTGTATTTGATGCCGAAATCAAAGGCCACGATACGCAGCGCGGAGGATTGGGAACCTTTTTCAGGCAAGGTTCCGGAAACCGGTCCCTCGGCAGACCAGGTATAGGGTTCGGTGCAGCTCACCCGCTTGACCATATCCCGGCCAACCAGGCCGGACCATTGCCTGGCTTTTTTGATCAGTGAATCCCGGTCAAGGTCCTCGGTCGAGACAATGCCTTTTAGAGCTCCAGCCGTGCGGATATGTCTGACCAGCGCCCGGGTGTCGAAGTTTTCGACCCCGAGTACCTGGTACTCGTCGAGGAACTGAGCCAGACTCTGGCGTGATCTGAAATTTGACGGAATTGCATTGTATTCTTTGACCAGAAAGGCTTTTGGATGAATCGCTGAAGACTCCATATCTTCGGGGTTCACGCCGTAGTTGCCGATCAGCGGATAGGTCATGGTGACGATCTGGCCGGTGTAGGACGGGTCGGTGAGAATCTCCTGGTAGCCGCTCATCGAGGTGTTGAAGACGATTTCCCCAACTGCTTCTCCGGGACCGGTAAAAGAATGCCCCTCGAAGACCGTACCGTCTTCCAGGGCAATAAGTGCTTTCATAAATGGTATCCTTGTTCTGTTGCAGTATCAGGCAGAGTGCAGCTCCGGGGCCCTCTGTATGCTCAATTGAAACGGACAGCGGCCAGGCTCGAACATCACTGCGACGGTTCTGCCCCGGCTAGCGGCCGGATAAGCAGATTTCGTCGACACAAAATACTAATAATTAACTCGGAAAGCGTGGTGACGTCAACCATTATCGGGGATGATCCCGGGCGCAGGGCCAGGCTCTGAAGCCGGACCGGCAAGGCCTCGGGAAATCTGCGGCGGGCTTTTGAAGATGGCGGTTCCATAGGCCAGTACTTCGACGCAGCCGATCTGGTTTTTGGAGCCTTTGGAAATCGAGCTGGTCTCTATTCTGAGATTAATGATCTGGACCGCGTCGGGGCAGGACTCCTTGAGGCGCAGCACTGCCTCCCGCCGGGCTCGATCAAGCAGGGATTCATAAGGCTTCAAGGCGCCGCCGAAAATATTGATCAGCGCCGCCACGACCCGTTTGAAATAATCGACCGAGATGACCACGCCGGCCTGCACCAGCCTGCCTTCGAAAGCGTCATTGTTGAGCCGGTCCACCATCTGCATACTGGTATCCGGCAGGTGGGCAAATTTTTGCTCGCGCTCGATGATCGAGCGGTAGTGGGACTTCTCGATAGCACGGCCAAAAAAGAAGCCGCAGCCCAGCAGCACGCAGAATATGATAAAACCGTTCATGCTGAGCGCACCGTAACCGCGGTGCCGTAAACATAGATCTCGGATGCTCCCGCGGCCACCGAAGAAGTGGAAAAACGGACATTGACGATGGCGTTGGCGCCAAGCTGAGCAGCTTCTTCCTGCATCCGGGCCAGGGCCTGGTCCCTTGATTCAGCCAGCAATTCGGTATAACTTTTGAGCTCGCCGCCGAACACATTTTTAAACCCGGCCATAATGTCGCGCCCGACGTGCTTTGCTCTGACGCTGCTGCCCGAGACAATTCCGTGGCAGTCTATGATGGTTTTACCGGGTATCGTCTCTATATTGGTCAAAAACATGACTCTGCTCCAGGAAAATTAAGAGGCACAACGAACGTTCGTGTCCGCAGATGAATCTAGGCTCCAGTGGCGGCAGGTCTGCCGCCACGCAGTTTTTTTTACCATAGATTGCTCCAATTCGAAAGGTTGATGCAGGCTCCGCAGATCATTACACCACTGCGGCTTGAGTTTGACTGCGGCTCGTGGTAAAGCACAGCCATGACTATTCATCGGAACACCGCCCAACCGGAATCGCACACCTCAGCCTGGCTCGAAATCTCCGGGCTCCGCTCGCCTGAAATCAGCATTGGACAGTTTCAGGCGGCGGCTGATCAGAGTTGGTGCGTGCTGGGAGACAATCGCTCCGGTATCGAACATCTGGTTGATCTGCTCAGTGGTGCGGTCGAACCGGACAGCGCCGAAGTCTTCAGGCGTCCCCCGAGGTTCGGTCTGGTTTCTTTCAAAGGGCAGCAGGAAATTTTCGAGCAGGAAGTGCGCAAGGATGAGACGGATTTTATCAATCGCCTCGACCCCGGTACGCCGGCCAGGGCCTTTTTGAATTTCTCAGACGAGACCCTGCTCCTGGTGCAACAGTTTCGACTCGATCATGTGCTGGACAGCGGCTATCGGCAACTGAGCTCGGGAGAGAGCCGCAAGCTCCTGATTCTCAAAGCGCTTTCCGAGGGTGCCGAGCATCTGCTTATCGAAAATCCCTATGACGGCCTGGACCGAGCATCCTGCCGCGAGTTCGACCGCGTTATGGAAATGCTGCTCGAGCGTGGCATAAAAATTCTCCTGGTGCTTTCCAGCCGCTTTGACATCCCCGGCTGGTGTACCCACCTGGCCTGGGTCGAACGGGGCGCGCTGGTCGATTACGGGCTCAAAGCCAGTGTTCTGGAGAAGATCAAAGCCAACGATCAGGGTGAGGACTGGCAGACGATTCTGGCTGAATCGCCGCTCAGCAAAGCAGCAGAGACCGATCAACCTTTGCTTTTACTGGTCAACGGACATGCAGGCTACGGCGGTAGAACCATTTTTTCAAACCTTGACGTGGAGGTCAGACCGGGACAGCATACCCTGGTCACCGGCCCCAACGGAGCCGGAAAATCAACGCTGCTCGGTCTAGTTACCGGCGATCACCAGGATTGTTATCGCAACGAGCTCTATCTTTTTTCAATTCGCCGGGGCAGCGGTGAGTCGATCTGGGAATTGAAACAACAGATGGGCATCGTCAGCCCGGCCCTGCATCGTGAGCACTATGTGCCGGGCAGCAGTCTGCAGATTGTCGTTTCCGGTTTTTTTGATTCCATCGGGCTTTATCGCAAGCCCAGTCGCCAGCAGCAATTACTGGCCAGGTCATGGCTGAGGCTCATCGGCCTGAGTGATAAGGAAACAACCCCGTTTCGGCGCTTGAGCTTTGCCGAACAGCGGCTGGTGTTGATTGCCAGGGCGCTGATCAAATTGCCGAAGCTGCTGGTACTCGACGAACCGACCCACGGTCTCGACGATGCCAACCGAACCAGGCTGCTTGATTTTCTTGAACTGGTAGCTGAAAAACAGATCAGCACCATTATCTATGTCAGCCACCGCGAGGATGAATTCAGAAGTTTTTTCCGCCAGCACATTAGATTCGATGCGCCCGCGGCCTGAGATGGCTGTCCCTTTTTACGCAACATCAAGAGGGACGCAAACCTGACAGGATGGGTGGCTTAATAGAGCAACGCCCGTCCTGCCTCCAAGCGGCAGACGGGCGTTGTTGCACTTCAGTTTCGAGCAGGCTCTGCCGGGCTGCTCAGGCAAAAGAGTCTTCGAACAGTTTCTCGATGGCGCTGCGGCCTGCGTCGCTGAGGTATCTGGTGCCGGAGCCGACAAAGGTGTCGTACTTGATCCGCGGCTCGTCTTCCTGCCAGCCGTCCTTCCAGGTGAACCATTTTTCGGACGGTTGGTCGAAGACGTGCAGGGGGCGGTTGAACATTTTGGCGAGCTGAACGGCCCAGCCGGTTCCGCCCTTTACCGAGTCATCCTCCTGGATCGCACCGACCACGAAAACCTGGTGGCCGCTGTTTACCATATGGAAAATGGTCTGCAGAACTTTGCGGATTTTCTCGGTTTCATAATAGGTGCGGTTCAGCATCTTGGAGGCCAGCTCCATACTGATGTCGCCGCGTTCCAGATCATCCTGGGAGAGCACCTTAACGTTTTTCTCACGGGACAGTTTGTGGCCCTCGAAGGTGTAAACCACCTCGTTTAGCTGATATTTTTCGGCGGTCTCGCCAAATGCGGATTCGGCGCCTTTGAGGCCGCCGCTGTAAAGCGTGCAGATTTTTGGATCCATGATTGTTCCCCTGTAAAATTGGTGATAACTCCGTACGATTGTCGATGTAATAATACAGTTTGACTGAAATACAACCGCGGGTCACGTTTTTAGCAGCCTTTTTTATTGGTTCTGTGGGCCAGCAGATAGACGCGATGTGGAGCCGGGTAGCCTTCCACCGTGAGCTCTGGATTCTGCGGGTCGATGTAATCCTGATATGATTCAAAAATCATCCACTCGGTGCGCCGCTGTTCTGCAGAGCTCATCGGGTGTGAACAGAACAGCTCAACATCTTCGAATCCGGTGCGCAGCAGCCAGTTTTTCAGAGCCGTGCCGGTGGGTATGAAATAGATTCCCGGCGCTTTGGCGTAGGTCTTTTCGGGAAACAGCGAGACTGGTTCAGGGCCTGGAATGGCCTGGGATTCGACCACCAGGGTGCCGCCCGGTTTCAAGGCGCTGAAAAGATCTTCGAGTACCTGCATAGGTGAGCTTCGATGGTAGATGACCCCCATCAGAAAGATCACATCAAAAGATTGTTTGAACAGTGCGATATGCTCAACGCCGAGCAGGTCAATGCCCAGATTGCTGCATCCAGCCATCGCGTTAAGCGCCTTGAAACAGTAATAGTGCTGCACGGACGGCTCGAAGCCGAGCACGAAGCGGGGGGCGGCTGGTACCATCCTGAACATGTAGTAGCCGTTGTTGCAGCCGATGTCGGCGACGACTTTACCGCCAAGGTCCGGCAGACGGTCCTGCAGTCGTCTCCATTTGCGTTCACTGCGCCATTCCGCATCGATGTCGATGCCAAAAACCGAAAACGGACCTTTGCGCCACGGCATGAATCCCTTGAGCTGCTGCCGGATCGAATTGCGCTGCTCAGCATCGACTTCAGCGCTGCGGCCGATGGTAATGGTATCACCTGTGCAGTCGATGAACTCAGCCGAGAATCCGCTGAGAAACTCCAAAGGTTGCCGGTATCGCAGAAACCCTTTTTTGGGCTGGTTGACCCAGCGCTGGAGCTTTTGGTGTTGTGCAAGAATGGTTTCACGGTCGATGGCCGGCGATAAATGTCTGAAATAATCCAGCATCGGAGAAGAGGCTCAGTGCGGCTTGAAAGCGACAAAACTGGTGAAATTAAACCACTGGAAAAAGGTTGTTACCGGAGTAAATCCAGCTTCTAAGAGCATGGCCCGGTTTTCTTCGACGCTGAACGGGATCAGAATGTTTTCCAGGGCCTCGCGTTTGCGGGCGATCTCCAGCTCCGAATAGCCCCGCTCCCGCTTGAACTCATGATAGATGTCTATGAAACAGCGATTGAGCCGTTTGTCCGGCAGAATAGTTTTTTCACTGAGAATAAGCAGTCCGCCCGGCTTCAGGTTGTTATACAGATGCTTTATCAGCGCGGGTCGCCTGACCGGCCTGATGAACTGCAGGGTATAGTTGAGGATAAAGGCTCCGGTATCGGGCCGGTTCAGTGCGGTGATGTCCTCTTGCTCAAATCTGATCTGGGCCCGCCCACTATAGAATTCAGCCTTGAGCCGTGCCTTGGCGAGCATCGGCGGTGAACTGTCCAGACCGATGAAGGTGAGGTTCTTGTCTTCCAGCTGCCGGGCGCATTGCAGTAGGGCGCTGCCGGTCGCACAACCGAGGTCGCAGACTAAATCTCCAGGTGCCAGATGAGCCTCCAGCAGCCTCGAGGTCTGTCTGATAATCTCCTGATAGAACGGAATGGAGCGATCCAGCATGTCGTCAAACACTTCGACGACACGTTCGCTGAAGTCGAAATCCTCAGGGACGGTATCGATCTGGTATAACTTGTCGGTGGGCCGGGACATCGATACTGCTATTTCTTGTACCAGGACCCGTCTGCGTTCTGAAACCAGTGCCCTTTATCACCCTTGGCAGCGATCTGATTGGCTCTGCGCTGGCCGACCAGGACAGCATCGACCTTCTGGCTCTGGGCAATCGCCTGGTAAACGGTTTTGCGGTCCTGATTCTCGGCGTTGACCATATCCTGCTGCGGTTTTTCACCGGTACGGTACTCGAGAAATCCCCGGTTGTTCTCCCCGATCAGTCCCTTATCCTTCAGCGCATTGATCGCCGGGATCCGGGCCAGCATCCGGTCCTTGACCGAGTCTGCCGCAGCCTGCTCGCCTGCAGCCAGAAAAGAGATGATAAAAATACTGATGATTGCGAAAATATAGTTCCGGTAATACATGGCATCCTCCGGTGTATAAAATTCTAGGATTTACTCGTTCTTCGCGGCTTCATCGATGTCGGAGAAAAAGTCGTTTAGAGCCCGGTCAACTTTCACATTGACGTCGATCGTGATATGAATCGGCTTGATCTCAACCGGCTTCACATCGACCTCGTGTCTGGTGCATCCAGGTCCCAGCATCAGCAATAGAGCGGCTGAACCGATCAGCACGAATAACGATTGTTTCATCTCAGTCCTTTCCCATAATCGAGTTAATGGTCTGTCCTAACTGGAACAGTTCGGCCAGGGGCAGCCGGAAGTTCACATCGAGCCTGATCGGATACTGCAACCCTTCTCCCTGAGCAGTCTCGACTATCATACCGTTCTTAAAGCTAAAAGGTAAGGCGCTGCTGGGTTTTCCATCGAGTTCCAGGGTCACCAGCAATTCCTCATCAAGGCTGGAAAATGATAATTTTGCCCAGTTATAGGTGAAGTCTTTAAGAGCCATCAGAGAATAATTTATATACCCCGCTTCGCTGACTGCTCCCATGCCCTGGCGCAGAAGATCAGTTTCGGAAAAACTCACTATACCACCTGTTCCGGGTGTGGAAAACAGAAAACCATCGTCGATTTCGAGTCGGTTCGCGCTCAGGCGCACCGGCAATCTGCCGTTAACTGAGCCTTCGCCCTCAGTGCCTTTGAAGCCGAACTGGGTGAGCAGATCGGCCAGCCTGATCCGGCTGGCGTAGAGGGTGGTTTCGAAATCTGGGTTCTGCCGCGACAAGCGCAGACTGCCGGACTCCAGCGAGCCGCCACTCCAGGAAAAACGGCTTTTTTCGATAAAGAGATTGTGTGGGTCTTCGACCCGAAAGAGCAGATCGGCGTCGCTGAATTTCAGTGTTGAAAAAGCGATGTTCTTTATGCTGCAGTGCTGGCTCGGCTCTGAGGCCAGTTCGGGCAGCCGCGGCAGGGAGACCGCGCAGTTTATTCCCGATATGGAAATGTTCTTGTCGTCGATTTCGAGCACTGCGTCGCTGATGGCTGCACGCAGCGACCCGCTCAGCCTGCCCTCTCGATAGGAGGCAGTCCCGCTCGATTCAAGCTGAGCATCGAAATGGAGATTGCCGGGTATAGTCAGCAGGGAAAGCGGGGGCAGCATTTGATCAGATATCGATGCTTTGGGCATAGCCCAGGCCAAGGTTGCGCTCTTGTCGAGCTGGCTGGCGGAACCGCTCAAGCGCAGTTCAGGGCCGGAGGGAAATAAAGACTGCAGATCGCCGCTTAGGTGGAATAAGGGACCGGTCTGATCAATGGTGGCTGCCAGGGCGAAAAGATCTGTACCTTCAAAGGTTATCGAGCCTATTTTCAATTTGCCTGCAGGTACTTTTTCTGTTGGTGAAAAGAACGGATCAAGGGGCAGTTCAAATCTGATATCGCGAAATTCTGTGTGATGATCCTTGGCACTGACCCGGGACGCGGTCCCCTTGAGCAACAGTGCTGAGGAATCGTTGAGGCTCTTGTAGCGGCCGGCTAACTGTAAATCCGAGGTGTTCAGGTGCAGATCCGTGTCGCCCTTGCGGGTGATGGCGAGCGCTGAACTGGAAATCGAAAAATCCGCGTTAAGTCCAGCTTTGTCGCTTTTGATGTCCATTGCCAGAACAATATCTGCGGGCCCGGAGATGGTTAGCTTCCCGGGCAGGGCAAGCGGCTGTTTTGAGGACAAATCACCTGAAATATGGAGCTCGTAGCTTTTTTCTGAAGAGCCTTTGGCATGGTAATTCAAAATGAGCGGCGGCTTTGTACCAGCGCTTGATGCGTTCGCGCCCGGGCTTGCCTGGAGCTGACCCGCAGCCTGCAGCATACCGTCGATGTAGGACACCTCGCCGGCAATAGATGCTACCGCTGGGAAAGGGCTTGGCATGGCGATCGATTCCAGCAGAAAGGAGTGTTCTGCTGGGCTGCCGGATAGTGAAAAGTGCGCCGCGTTCCGAGGGCCGACGCCATGCAGGGCGAGCCTGGAGCGAATATAGTGCAGATCTCTTAGTTCACCGTCAAGGCGATAATCAAGCAGCGACAGTGAATCGGCTTCAAGGGTCACGCGCAGCTCCGCGAGCAGCTCGGAAAATGCAAGCCCGCGCAGATAGGCAGGGATCAGCTTTGGCGGCAGAGACAGCGCAGCCCTCTCCAGCTTCGCCTCAATCGTATGACGATCTTTGCCAAAGCTGGCCGATACGGATATTCGGGCATGGAGGTCGTTGAAAAACTCAAAAATACCCGAGACCGACTGCAGCAGTTTTGCCCTGTCATGAATCTGGAACTCAGGTTCAAGCCGGCCGTTGAAACCAATCCCCAGTTCGTGGGTGTGCGGGTCGTGCACGAGCAGTGTGCACTGCTTGAAGGTGATGCGCTCAACCGCCAAGGGAAGCAGGAAAAGATTCACCTCTGCTTCATCTTTCCGTTTGCCCGCAGTTGTGCCCGCTAGCCCGGGCAGTACCAGGCGGTTGCCCTGCCTGAGCAGGTTGATTTCGCCGTGGTCGATAATGAGCTCATCGATTTGTCTGCGCCATAGAGAACGGGGGCTGAAACGAAGCTCGACCCGGGGCAGCGACAACAGTGGTTCGTTGCCTGAACCAAGTTCCAGGGACGCATTGATGCGATAAGGGCTTATCCGGGTGACTGTTGCCTGGCTGGCTGATAAACCGGCCTTTTCCAGGACCTGCGGCAGAAAAAAGCGATTCAGCGCCGTGGGCAGCATCAGAAAACCAATTACCCCTAAGGCGCCAAAGATCAAAATGGCAAGCAGCAGTCTTCTGAGAATGGTTAGGAGCATGGCTGAAGAAAACGATTTACACGTTTGCGGCCTTTGGTCGTGCCGGGTTGACTGATTGACGGACCAGGTCTTCTTGTGGCTCAGGGTAAATGAAATGTCTTTAAATGAGTAGCAAAATATCACCACTTCCCTGGCTGGTGCAGCACCATGAGAAAAGCTTTGTTCAACTGTGCAGGAGTCCCGGAAATGCTGGATAATTCTGTTGCTATCAGGTAGATATGAAAGTATAAGAGAACCTTTTTCAGTACCAGGGGCCGCGCCCTTTCAACCAGCAGGAATGTGCATGTCAAACGAAATAGACTTCGATGATATTTTAGCGAAATATCGATCAGACCCATATAAATATGAGGATATCGTCTCTCCCCACACCGGTGAAGTGAGTTTTGCGGTGGAAAAAGGCAGCGGGGTCGATGCCCCGGGCGGTGAGTGGAACCACATCCCGGGAACCCCCTTGTTTAAGATTACCCGTGAGAGAAACGCCAAAACGGTCCATGCCCCGATAAACGGCATCGTCTCGGAAATAGCAGCTGATCTCGAAGGGCGTTTCGTCGAGGCCGGGGAGCGTCTGATGACCATCAGGCATCCGCTCAAGAAAAAGGAGATAATCGAGCAGATCTTAAAAGAGGTGCTCTATCTCTTTCCTGCTCCGGAAACTGCCAAATTTTTCTTTTCGTTAGATATCCAGTCCCGCATAGACAAGAAGGGCGCCCGCTCGGTGACCATCCGGCCAGGCGATGAAGTGTTTACCATGTCGCTGATGAAGCGCGATACTCCGGTCTATTATTCCGGAGAAGAGGGCGTTATCCACTCGATCTACTTCAAGGCCGGCCTCTCGGTCACCCAGGGTGAACCGTTGATTGGGGTGTGCGCCGCGGAGAAACTGCCGCTCATCCAGAAAGTTATCACCCGGGTCAAGGCCGAGTGGGACGCCATTTGAAGCGCTGGCCAACACGGTTATGCCAATCCGGCTCTCTGTTTCGCCAGATTCACAAGCAATGAATTCCAGGCTCAGTCCCGACCGTTTCAGGTCTTATCTCGAGCGGGTCGAACTGGTGCTGAGATCGGCAAAGCACCCCGAGTTCACAGCCAGGCGAATCTTGCGTTACGGTAGTTTTGTCGGCTCGGTGATCGAGCACCATGTTCGCCTGGAACGCACGATGATCGCTGCCAGAAAGCGGATCCAGGCGGTTGAACAGGAGGGTGGCTCGGTGGCCAGCGGCACCGTTATTCTGGCAGATTCGCTGAGCGGTTCGAGAGGGCGCTTCACCAGGTCCTGGCACGCCCCTTTTGGGGGGCTTTGGGGCAGTCTCACTTATGTCAGCACCCTGCTGCCCCGCTACCGGCTGCTGGTTCCACTTGCGGTCGGAGTGGCCTGCTGCGAGGCGGTGCGGGAGAGTGGCTGTGAACAGGCCGTGATCCGCTGGGTGAATGATGTTCTGGTCGATGGCCTCAAGATTGGTGGGTTCCTCAGCCAGAGTTTCACCGGAGATCAGTCCGGCGAGTGTTACTGTCTGATCGGTTTCGGCATCAATGTCAATAACCTCGACTTTCCTTTTGCCCTGCAGGACAGTGCAACATCATTGAAGCAGCAGACCGGCCAGCGTTTTGATCTGGAAGCGTTCACCTACTGTTTTCTGGCCAAGCTTGCCTGGAACCTGGGGCTGCTCTACCACCACGAACAGCTCGAGTTGGATCGGTATTGCGGTGAGGAAGACCCGCCCGGACACCCGCTGCTGCAGCGCTGGCTGGCGCTCAGCGATTCAATAGGCCGCCCGGTGGTGTTCGGTTTTGACGTGGTAAAAAAGCCGCAGTATCGGGCGGTGGTGGAAGGTCTCAGCGCTGACGGCGGGCTCAGGCTGATACTCGAAGATGGCAGTGTAACCACCGAGTACAGTGGGGAGATCCGCTATCTTGGTTAAGCCGATCACCGTTGCTGCAAAGTCTCAGTTTCACAACCATCTCCAGGAGTGAATTTCACGCTGGAACAGATGCAGGCCATAGCGGTGAAACGATTCCAGGATTTGTTCAAGCACCCTGCCGCTGGGTTTGAAGCGTTTTAGCCTGGCCACCGGCTGTTGCTGAACCGCCCGGATCATCTGCGTGGTTCCAGGGGCCAGATATGGGGCAGGGGGGCCATGCCCGGTGGTGCACCGATTGCAGAGCAGTCCCCCGGTCTCCACCGTAAAACGCATCGACCGGCTCCTTTCAGATGGCGTCCCGCACTGCTGACAGCACGAAAAATCGGGCTGGTAACCGATGTAGTCGAATAATTTGATCAAAAACAGCGCCAGCACTTCTTTGCTCTGTTCACCACGGTCCAGTGAGTGCAAGGCCCAGAGCATCAGTTGAAACAGGTTGTCGTCCCTGACCGTCTCGCCGGTGGCCAGCAGGACGATTTCCCGCAGGGTCGAGGCGGTTCGATAACTTTCCAGATTCGAGCGCAGCGTAATAAAGCTATTGACCAGTTCGGCCTCGTTGAGCACCGCCAGGCTGGTCGGCGATGACCTGGAAAAGGTGATCTGCAGGAAGGAGAAGAGCTCCAGCTTGTTGACGAAGCGCTTTTTGCTGCGGTGGGCGCCTTTGGCGATGGCCGTGAGCCGGCCGATATCCTGGCAGAAGAAGGTAACGATTTTATCTGCTTCACCGTGATCGAAACTGTCGAGCACGAAGACCGGCAGGTCTGATCGTATGGTCGGCATGAACTGGATCGATAGGCGAATTTTTTTGTTATTTCCCGGTGTCCTGACCAGCGTTCTGCTCTATGATCTGCACCTCCGTCTCCTGAAAGCCCCGCAGCCACTGGCTGACCTGATTGGCTGGATTGTAGCCTATATACCAGAAGATTCCCGCCCCGATCAGGATGATTGCCAGGATGGCAATGCCGATAGTGCTGCTGAGAAAATTCGACGGACGCTCTGCCATGCTGCCGACCTGCTTGCCTTTAAGGCTTGGGGCGGCGGTATTGCTCAGTTTGTTTGAGTCGGCCTTTTGCGACTCGGCCATGAACCGCTCAAGGATCTCATCTTTGTCGAGGTTGAGCATATCGCTGTAGAGTGAATAAAAACCACGGGCAAAGGCAAGGGCGGGCAGGGCATGATAGTCGTCGGCCTCCATGGCTCTCAGGGTCGCCGGTGGGATCTTGGTCTCTTCGGCAACATCGCTGATATCAAGAGACCGCTCGAGACGCAGTTTTCTCAGCAGCATCCCGAGAGACTCATTGTCCTGAATCAGGTTACGCTCTTCCATGATTGTTCCTGTGGCCGTTAATCGTTCTGGGTCAGTTAATATATAACCGGTTCCGGTTAACTTTAAAGTGAGACCCTGATATACGCACGCTGCCTGATGTCGTCTATCCAGTTTTTGAAATCCTTCTGCAGCGCTTCCCGATACAGTTGTTCGCGGATATCCTCTTTGACCGAATCGTAGGGCGTCTGCATGACGATGCCGCCCTCCTTGCTGGAGAGCAGTTTGAAGAACTGGTAGCCGACTGGCGTCTCGATGATCGGACTCACCTCACCCGGGTTCAGGGAGGTGACCGCATTTCTCATATAGCTGGCCATCTCCTCCTCTTCGAACACTCCGATGTCTCCGCCTTCCGAAGCGGAAGGAAGATCTGAGAATTTTCGCGCCAGTTCTCCGAAATCCTGGCCGCTGCGCGCCAGTTTGTGCACCCGCTCAGCCTTCTGGAAGGCTGCCTGTTTCTGCTCATCAGTCGCGCTCGGGTCCTGCTCCAAACCTTCGGTTTCTCCCCAGCCGATACCGATCTGCAGAAGATAATAACTCCCTTCCTTGATATGCTTGGTATAGCGCGTATCGTAGTAGTCCAGGATTACTTCTTCGGTGATGACAATCTTCGATCTGACGTCACGGTTGACTAACTGGGTCTGGTAAATCTGGGTTCGCAGGTTATTTCGATAGGTCGCTTCATCCAGTCCGTTCTGCTTAAGCTCTTCGAGCAGATCCTGCCGGCTTATGTTGTTGGCTCTCAACACCTGCTCGAAGGCCTCGTCAACTTCCGCTTCACTGACGACGATCTGCTGTTTTTCAGCTTCCTGCTCGATGAGTTTTTTGTCGATCAGATTCTGCAATACTTCCTGACGCACCTGGTTGATGGCCTCGAGCCGGTCCTGGGCAGGAACCTCGAGGGCAACGCGTTTCAACATGCCCCGCGCCGCGTCTTCGATTTCGGAAAGAGTGATCAGATCGTCATTGACCTCGGCCACCACCCGGTCAACCACTTCGGCCTGAATAGGCGAGGCCAAAAGCACGAGTGCAAGCAAAAGCTGCAGCAGGGGTTGGTTTACCTGTTTTAAAAAAAGCGTCCGCTTAGGTTTCTGGGTAAAAAATTTGAACATTGAGATCATCTGCACTTGCAGTCGGCATGGGTAACCGGCTGTCCATAATCGGGCGGCGGCTGCGTCCCGCGGGGCTCCCCTCGGCAGCGCGTTGGGGCTGGTTTCCCGCCGTCCCTTGTTTTCTGGAAAAGACGAACAATTATTTAAGTAGCAATCAGACATAATACTGTCAATCCAGTCATCTCATCAATACCTTTCTGGTCTTTTCCCGTCCATATTGATGTGGTATAAAGCAGACGACCCGGCTATCATTGACGGTGACCAGATCAAAATACATAGGAATATACCATGTACAGACGAACCAGCCTGATACTCATTTTACTTCTTTTCGTTTCATTTTGTGCTCCGATCGGCGCGCTGCAGAGCCATGCAGTAACAAAAATGCCGTCATTTAGTCTGGAGGATGTGGTAACGGGTAAAGCAGTTAAGTCCGAATCGTTCAGCGGCAAATCGCTGCTGATCGTATTTTTTGCCACCTGGTGTCCTCCCTGTATCGAGGAGATACCAAATCTGATCAAGATGCAAAACGAGTTTGGCGACGAACAGTTTTCCGTGGTGGGAATTTCGGTGGACCAGGAAAAAGGCGTGGTCCAGAAACTGGTCTCCAGCAAAGACATCAATTATCCGGTGATGATGGCAGACAAGAAAGTGACCCGTGATTTCGACGGTGTGTATGGTATACCGACATCATTTTTGGTCAATAATAACGGGAACGTGGTCAAGCGCTACTCAGGATATGTACCGCAATCGGTGCTGGTGCGTGATCTGGAGCAGATTATCCGCTAACCCGATACTTCATGAAAAATAACAAATTCCTCCTTCGGGTGAGTCGCCACGGCCTGCTATCTTTCGTCGCTTTTGGGGGAGGCATCTTAGCTATAGAGCCTTTCCCAAGTCTGCTTGGCCAGCAGGCCGTCTCAACTCGCGAAATATTCAGGTTATGGGTTCTTGACAAGTGCTCATAAAGACGCTACGTTAGCGTATACTTAAATAGGGGCGCTGGCATTATAGTCGACGGGTCTTGAGCCGGAATACGGTTTCGGCGTTTTTGATAAATAGCATAAAGGAGATCGATCATGAAGAGAGTTATGGCTGCTGCATTTGTACTGCTGTTCGTCGTTGGTATGGCAAGCGTTAGTTTTGGCGCAAGACTTAAGTGTGAGGTAACTTCGGTCGAGGGTGACAAGGTTATGATGACCTGCGAAGATGCCGACAAGCTCAAAGCAGGCGACAAGCTCAAGATCAGCCCGCCAAAGGGAGGAGCCGTTGAAGGCTGCTAATTGACAGAAAACCTTATTTTCTGTAGGTTTCGGGGTCGGCTGATATGGTTCAGCCGACCTTTTTTTTTAGAGAATCGATGCGACTCAACCAGTGCACTGCCGGTCCCGTCGTGATCTATATCATATTTAAGAACAGACGATGGGGAATCGGTGGAACTGGTAAAAGCGCTTCTGCTCGGCATCATCCAGGGTGCCACTGAATTTCTGCCCGTGTCCAGTTCGGGGCATCTGGTACTTGGTTCGCACCTGCTCGGTTTTGAGCAGCAGTCGGTTTTTTTCGATGTGATGCTGCATCTGGGAACCCTGGCATCTGTGCTGGTTGTTTTCAGAAAAGAGTTGTTGGCCATGTTTTTTGCGCCCTTCAAATGGCTTGCCGGCGTCCGCGGTGAAGCCACCAGAGACGCATTGCTGTGGGATATCTATGTGGTTATCGGCACCATACCGGCGGTGATTGTCGGATTTTTGCTCAAGGATCGAATCGAGATGCTGTTCACCTCGGTGCTCACGGTCTGTCTGGCTCTGATCGTCACCGGTGTGATGATGCTGCTCAGCAGATATATCAGCGACCGCGGAGAACAGGTCACTGGGGTGCGGGCCTTTTTCATCGGCTGCGGCCAGGCCTGCGCGATCGTGCCTGGACTGTCGCGCTCGGGTACGACAATTTTTGTCGGTATGCTGCTTGGCATCAACCGGGAAACCGTAGCCAGGTTTTCCTTCATTATGTCGATACCGGCGATTATGGGAGCAGCGGTGTTGAACGTTGACGAGATTTTGACTCACCCACCAGCGCTGGACAGCCTGATTAATCTGCTGGCGGGCACACTGGCTGCGGCTGTAACCGGGTATCTGGCGATTATTCTGCTGCTCGATATCATCAGGAAAAACCGCCTGCCGTGGTTTGGCTATTATTGTCTGGCCATAGCCTTCACCGGCCTGGTGGTGCTGGCCTTGGTCAATTGAGCAACTGATGACCGGGCGATCTGTAGCCGTGGCCACAGGGTCGGATGATGATCTGGATAGGCAAAACAAGTGATTGATAATTCAAGCAAAATAACAGGGTCTGGAAAAAAGCTCTACCCGGTAAGCCTCGATATCACCGGTAAGCGCTGCCTGGTGATTGGCGGAGGAACGGTTGCCGCCCGAAAGATACGGGCTTTGCTGCTCTGCGGAGGTGTGGTCCAGATTGTCAGTCCGGAGGTGTGCGGGGAAATCAGATCGCTTGCCCAGGCCGACAAATTGAAATGGCTGCCGCGAGCGTATCATAGCACCGACATGATCGGTGTGTTTCTGGTTTTTGCGGCGACGGACGACCCCGAAGCACAGGCTCTGATCGCCCATGATGCGGCAATGCACCACGTATTGCTGAACCGGGCTGACAATTCTGAATTGTCCGATTTTCATGTGCCTGCTAAAATTCGCAGAGGCGATCTGGTCATTGCCATTTCAACCGGCGGCGGCAGCCCGGCGCTGGCTTCGCTGATCAAGCGCAGGCTGGCTCCTGATTTCGGTGAAGAGTACGCAACGCTCGTTGAACTCATGGCCAGGCTCAGACCACTGGTGGTAAACGGTCCCGGCAACTCCAATGAAAACAGGGCCCTGTTTCAGGCCATACTCGAGCTGCCGGTACTAGAGAGCATCGCAGCGAAGGACTGGCACCAGTTGAAAACGCTTCTGGGGCGGATCGTGCCTCCGTCGATCGACTGCGAAGCCCTGGTCGATCAGCTGTGCTGCGACCTTGAGCAACCCAGCAAATAATCCGGTGGAATAGATGAATCGGAACATGCTGCTCTACGACATTAATCAACTGCTGTTCTTTGGCGTCATGGGGGTGAGTTTTCTCGCCTGTGCCGCCTACCTGGTCTTTTTCATCAGCCAGAAGAATCATATTCGGGTCTGGGCCCGATCAATCTTGACGGTTTCCTGGCTGCTGCAGACCGCATATATCGCGGCACGCTATCTGGCCATAGGCAACACGCCGATCACCACCTACCACGAGACCGTGTTCTTCTTCGCCTGGGCCACGACCTCGGCCTATCTGTCTTTTCGCTGGCGCTATACGGTCAGGAATTTCGGCACCTTTGTCTCTTTGCTGATATTTGGCCTGCTGCTCGTCTCATCGTTCACCTCGCGGGAAGTGATTCCCTTGGAACCGGCTCTGCAGAGCTGGTGGCTGCCTGTGCATGCCGGTATTTCGCTGATCGCTTATGGATTCCTGGCCTTGGCTTTTTGCGGCGGAATCATGTATCTGCTACAGGAACGAGAACTCAAAAGCCGCCGGCTTGGATATTTTTTTTCCCGGCTGCCCTCGCTCGACGCCCTTGATCAGCTCAACTCACATTGTCTGGCGCTGGGTTTCACCTTTTTGTGTCTGGGCATGGTCACCGGCCTGTTCTGGTCCAAGCAGGCCTGGGGAACCTACTGGCGCTGGAATCCCAAAGAGGTCTGCTCACTTGTCATCTGGCTGATCTACCTGGTTCAGATCCATCAGCGCTTCACCGTCGGCTGGCGCGGCAGGCGGGCGGCGATCATGATCGTGGTCGGTTTCGGCGTAGTGATCGTTACCCTGTGGCAGGTTCTGACCTGATTGGTGGCCGGCTATGTTTCAGAAACACATCAGCCTGCTTGGGGTTAATCATAAATCGACCCCGCTGGAAATTCGCGAGAAGATGGCCTTGACCGACGGCTATGAAGGGCCGCTCAGCAGACTGCGGGATCAGCCCTCAGTCCAGGAATACTATCTTTTGTCCACCTGCAACCGGGTCGAGCTGATCTGGGTGTCTGACGACACCGAAAAGACAACCGAGTCCATGCTGCGTTTTCTGTTCGGCGATGCGGTCACGCAGCAGGACTGGGGCAAGTACAGCTACCTGTATCATGACGGCGAGGCGGTCAAGCACCTGTTTCGCGTCTCGGCCTCGCTTGATTCCATGGTTGTCGGCGAAGCCCAGATTCTGGGGCAGATCAAAGAGGCCTATCGTTACGCTTCCCAGTATGGCTGCACCGGTCCGCTGCTCAATAAGCTGCTGCACAAATCGTTTTCGGTGGCCAAACGGGTCAGAAGCGAAACGGGTATCGGCTCTTCAGCGGTGTCGATCAGCTCCGCTGCGGTCGAGCTGGCCAGAAAGATATTTGGCAATCTCAGCGATAAAAAGGTGCTCTTGATCGGGGCCGGTGAAATGGCGGAACTGGCCGCAGAACATCTGATCGGCCAGGGGGTGCAAAGTGTCGCGGTGGCCAACCGCACCCTGTCCCGCGCCGTGGCGCTGGCTAAACGATTCAATGGTAAAGCCTGCAGCCTCGAAGAGCTGGGCAGTCAGATGGAACAGGTGGACATCATCGTTTCCTCCACCGGAGCTTCCGAACTGATTATCCGCAGCGAGGACGTCAAGCCGCTGATGCGCACCCGGCGTAACCGGCCCCTGTTCTTTATCGATATTGCGGTTCCCCGGGATCTCGATCCGGCGCTGAACGAATTAGACAACGTCTTCCTCTACGATATCGACGATCTCAGCCAGGTGGTCGAGATGAATCGCTCAGAACGTCAGAAAGAGGCGATAAAGGCGCACCGGATCGTCGACGAGGAAACGCTTAAATTTTCGAGCTGGCAGGAGTCGCTGACCGTCACTCCGACCATAGCGGCCCTGCGCCGCAAGGCAGATGCCATTTGCGAGCAGGAACTGGCCAAAACACTGGCCAGGATGGAGCTCGATTCGGCCGAGCGGGACAAGGTCGAAAAGCTGGCCCGGGCCATCGCCTCGAAGATGCTGCACAACCCGCTGCGCTACCTGAAAAGCGAGAGCTGCCGCAAGGGCGATGAACTCAAAATCGATATGGTCAGAACGGTGTTCGGACTCGAAGATGACGATCCAGAATAATGACAGCAGCACCGCTTTCGAGGATGAATGGTATGCGGTGCGCTATTCCGGAGAAATCCCCGAAGTTGCCTTTCACTCCGCCCTGTTCCACTTGACCGAGGACCGGGACGGCCCCGACCTGAGCCTGAGCCCGGCGCAGGTTGCCCAGCTGGTCGATGCGGTGCGGCTGCGCTATCTCGATATCATCGAGCGGGATCTGCTGCCGGCCAACCGTCAGACCAGCGGCTACCGGGGGGTCAAGCGGGCGATAATCAACTGGAACCGCTTCGAGTTGTTCTGCACCAGCTACGGCCTTAATATCTCCGAAGATAAACAGCAGGTGGCCCAGGCGCTGATGCATTTTCTGGCCCGGGAGATCGAAGACATGCAAAGCCCCGAACATCGTTGCTGTATCAACTGCAGTTTTGAGGAGCTGTGCGCTTTCTCGGAGCAGCTTGGCCTGAGCAGCACCGAGCACCTGAGCCCGCTGCACGATCACTGTGACTGAGCCGGCAGAGGTGATGCAAGGCTTTACGTCGCCGGCGGGTGCGGATGTCTGCTTTCGTTGAGCTCTATTTTCTCCAGCGCCGCTTCGAGCGGATCGATGCCGAAGCTGGACGAGATCAGACTCAGGTAGATCATGATATCGCCGATTTCCTGCCGAATATGAGCACGGGTTGTTTCATCGGGCAGCGCACTCTGCTCGGGAGTCATCCACTGGAAAATTTCAACCAGTTCGGCGCATTCGACGGATAAGGCCATGGCCAGGTTCTTCGGGGTGTGAAATTGGCGCCAGCTTCGTTTATCACGAAAATCTTCGATTTTCTGCTGTAATTTTTCCAACTCGTCCGTCTTTGTCATGGTATTTGTCCAATGCTTCTGGTATGACTGTTGTCTGTCATGAGCCCGGTGGCGCAGCATCGGCCACGCTCCATCGAAAAACATCTGCAAATCGATCCTTATATATTCATGAAAAACACTAAACTTCTTTGGGCCGTTGCGCTCATTTTTTTCATCCTCTGGTCGCTGCCCGCTCAGGTGCTTAGCGAAGTTGAGCCGGAAATCGATCAGAAGCGCAATAAGCTGATCGGCTATATGCTCTCCAAGCAGCTGCCCTCCATACATTTCAGTGATAAAGACGTTGACGACGAGCTGGCCCGGGCCGCCTTCGATCTCTACCTGAAGCAGCTCGATTTCCAGAAACGCTTCCTGCTCCAGGAAGACGCAGCACAGCTGGAGACCTACGCTGAACGTATCGATGACAACCTGCTGCGGGGCACTATCGTGCTGCCGCAGGCCGGCTACCAGATCATCAATCAGCGCATCAGCCAGGTTGAAGCCATCGTTAACGGACTGCTCGAGAAAGGCCTCGATCCGGGCGGCTCGGAGTTGATGGAGACCGACCCGGAAAAGCTCGATTTTGTCGCCGACGAAGAAGGGCTCAGGCAGCGCTGGCGCAGCATCCTCAGGGCCCAGATCATTAACCGCTACCTCGATCTTGAAGAAGACAAGCTGGCCGCCGATGAACCAATCGATTCGGCAACACTGTGGCAGGAAGCAAGTGAGCGGGTGGAAAAGCGGTTTGGTGATTTCTTTCACCGGCTGCACCAGGAGACCCTGCAGGATCACTATGACCGCTTCTTTAATGCGGTGGCCCGGGCCTTCGACCCGCACACTAATTACATGGCCCCGGACCGGAAAGAGGATTTCGACATCCACATGCGCGGCAGCCTTGAGGGCATCGGTGCGCTGCTGCGTGAAGAAGACGGCTACATCAAGGTCGTGCGCATTATTCCGGGCAGCGCCTCCGCCCGGCAGGGGCGGCTGCAGGCCGAAGACATTATTCTTGCCGTAGCCGAGGCGGAAGAGGAGCCGGTCGAGATCACCGATATGCGACTGCGCGATGCGGTGCGGCTGATCCGTGGCCCGAAAGGCACCGAGGTGCGGCTGACCGTGCGCAAACCGGACGGCGCCAAAGACATTATCGCGATCATCCGGGACGTGGTCCAGATCGAGGAAACCTTCGTCAAAAATACCGTGCTCGAGGCGGGCGGCAACAAGTTCGGCTATATCAATATCCCCAGCTTCTACCGGGATTTTGAAAAAAGCCGGTTCGGCGAAGGACGCAACTCCACCGAAGACACCAAAAAAGCGATTCTGGAGCTGAGAAATCAGGGCATCGAAGGCATCATCCTGGATCTGCGCAACAACGGCGGCGGCTCTCTGGTGGATGCGGTCGACATCACCGGGCTGTTCATCGATAAGGGCCCGGTGGTTCAGGTCAAGAACAGCCAGGGCATGAAACGGGTCCTCGAGGATGAGGACGAAACCCTGTTTTACGACGGTCCGATGGTGGTGCTGGTCAACCAGTTTTCCGCTTCGGCCTCGGAGATCGTGGCGGCAGCCCTGCAGGATTACCGGCGCGCCATCGTGGTCGGCGGGCAGCATACCCACGGCAAGGGGACGGTGCAGACCATCATCGATCTAAACGACAATATTCCGCTGCTGCATCTGAGGCGCTACGATGATCTCGGTGCGCTGAAGGCCACCATCCAGAAGTTCTACCGGGTCAACGGCGGTTCCACCCAGTACCGCGGAGTCGAACCCGATATCGTTCTGCCGAGCCTGTTCCAGCATCTCAAATCGGGTGAGCAGTACCTCGACTATTCGCTGCCCTGGGACCAGGACGCACCGGCCCAATATCAGCGCTACTCAGATAAACTCACCGATCTCGATGAGATAATCGCGCGCAGCCGCGAGCGGGTCAGGCACTCCGAAGGCATGCTGATGATCGAGGAGGAGGCGCTTCGTTCCACCAACCGCAGCCAGCAGACCGTAATCGAACTCGATATCGACTCGATGCGGGCCAAACGCGAAGAAGAACGGCTGGCCCGGGAAAAGGTCGGTGCACATCTCGGCACCATGGAATCCCAGGAGACGGATGATGAAGAGATGGGTGAGGACTCCCTGGAGTCCGACCGCGAATTATCCGATCAACAGTGGCTTGCCGAGTTGGCCAAAGACCCCTATGTGATCGAATCCGAGATGATCATCAACGACCTCGTGCAACTGCTACAGAAGTGATGTTCTGTACTTTCTTCTGAGCAGATGTGCGCTGCTTTCAGGGGGATCCCTTTTTCAGATTAGTCTTGAAAAAGGGTACCAAAAGTAGTAGTAATCAGCTCTTGTGAATGGCTGTTCATTCATGTTCGTCCGAATGGTCAAAATATGAAAAAACAGGAGCTTATCCCTGAAGGTTGCATGCATGAAGCTTGAAGAAGCACTACACAACAACCGCTATAAAATTGTTGACAAGTGGGTGGAATACACCCTGGCAACCTACCAGTCATCTGATTTCTTCAAAAAAGAAAAGGATTCCTTTGCCAACCCCATCGGCGGAACCATCCGTTCGTCCCTGAAAAAACTTTTCTCTTTATTGACTGCCGGCCCGGACGCTGATTATCGCGAGCCATTGTCACGGATCATGCATCTTCGCTCGGTTCAGGAATTTTCCCCCTCCCAGGCAGTCGCGCCGCTGAACGCGGTCAAACATATTACCAGAGACGTGCTGGCCGCCGACAAGACGACCAGAGCGCTGATCCAGGAATTATATGATTTTGAATTTGCTGTCGATCTGGCGGTCCTGGCTGCATTTGATCTCTTTGTCGAATGCCGGGAGAAAATTTATAGAATCCGGATCAATGAAATTAAGTCCGGCAACCAGATTCTCACAGACAGCGCCTGTCCCTCCAAGGCGTTTAAAAATATAAAAGACATCAAGGGTAAAAGTCATTAACCGGTTGCAGATAGAGAAGGTGGCCACACCTAATTCTGGCTGGGACCAAAACAGTTCACATTGAAGCGAGGTTAAGAAATGAAGTATGCCTTTTCATTCCTGGCAGTCATAGCGCTGATCCTGATTGCCTGGCTCGGTTCCCAGATACCGGGGATGCAATACTTTTTTGGTGTTGCAGTACCGTATCTGGCAGTCATGGTCTTCCTGGGTGGCTTTGTCTACCAGGTCGTTCAGTGGGCCAAGTCGCCGGTCCCGTTTTCCATCCAGACCACCTGCGGTCAGGCTAAATCGCTTGATTTCTTCAAGCACAACCGGTTGGAGAGCCCCCACACCACCTCCGAGGTTGTCGCCCGAATGGCACTGGAGATTCTGACCTTTCGGTCCCTGTTCAGAAACACCAAGTCCGAAATTTATGACGGTCCCAAAATCACCTACGAGTCCTCCAAGTGGCTTTGGCTGTTTGCCCTGATTTTCCACTATTCATTTCTGGTCATTGTCATCCGCCATATGCGGCTGTTTTTAAATCCGGTACCGGAGGTCATCGTTTGGCTTGATTTGGCCGATTCGATGTTCGAGATCGGCACCCCGGCACTGTACCTGACTGACGCCGGTCTGCTGATCGGGCTTCTCTTCCTGTTTTTCAGACGGCTGACCAATCGACAGGTCCGCTATATTTCATTAGCAAATGATTACTTTCCGCTGCTGTTGATAATCGCCATCGGCGTCACCGGCGTTCTGATGAGAATGTTCCTGCGCGGCGGGGTCGACATCTCAGCCATCAAGCAGCTCGGTGTGGGACTGGTGACGTTCAGCCCGGTGATCACCACCGATATTGGTTCGATTTTCTATATCCACCTGTTCCTGGTCTGCACGCTGCTGGTCTACTTTCCGTTCTCCAAACTCATGCATTTGGGCGGGGTATTCTTGAGCCCGACCAGAAACATGAAGAACAATACCAGGGAAGTGCGCCACATCAATCCGTGGAATCCAGATATCAAGGTACATGCCTACTCTGCCTATGAAGACGAGTTCCGCGAGTTCATGGCAGACGCCGGTATCCCGCTAGAAAAAGAGCCGGAGCCGAAAGAGGAAGCTCCGGCAGAGGCACCTGCATAGGATAAACAACGGTAACGACCAATATCAGCTTATAAGGATTATAACGATGTCAGTTCCAAAATTAGAACAACTATCCAAAAGCGTCGCGCAGGGACCGTCCATGGCAACCGGTGCCATACCCACCCAGGACTGGTTGGATTTCCCGGTTGCTTTCAAACCCGGGAATTACGCCTACCCTGCTAAAAAAGACAAAGTAGAATATCTCAACAGCCAGAAAGGCCTGCATTTTCCCAATGCCCGTGAATGGTCGCCGGAAGATGAAGACTGGAAACTCCCGGAAAACTGGAAGGAGATCATCATCAACGGCCTCAGTGAGCGGCTGGAGAAATTCCGCTCGCTGAAGATCTTCATGGACTGCTGTGTACGCTGCGGCGCCTGCGCCGACAAGTGCCATTTTTTCTTAGGCACCGGGGACCCCAAGAACATGCCGGTGCTGCGCGCGGAGCTGCTGCGCTCGGTTTACCGCAACGACTTTACCCTGGCCGGCAAGATCCTGGGCAGGATGGCCGGCGCCCGAGAGATGACGGTCGGTATTCTGAAGGAGTGGTTCATGTACTCCTATCAGTGCACCGAATGCCGGCGCTGTTCGGTTTTCTGCCCCTACGGCATCGACACCGCCGAAGTCACCATGATGATACGTGAGCTGCTGCATCTGGTCGGCGTCGGCATAAACTGGATCCTGGAGCCGGTTTCCAACTCGAACCGGACCGGCAATCACATGGGGCTGCAGCCGCACACCTTCAAGGACAACGTCGATTTTCTGGCTGATGATATCGAGAACCTGACCGGCGTCAAGATCGAGCCCTCCTTCAACCGCAAGGGTGCTGAGGTGCTGTTCATCACACCTTCGGCCGACGTCTTCGCCGAACCGGGTCTCTACACCGCCATGGGTTACCTGATTCTGTTCGAAGCCATAGGCCTGGACTACACCTGGTCGACCTATGCCTCCGAGGGCGGTAACTTCGGTCTGTTCACCAACAACGAGGCGATGAAGAAGCTCAATGCCAAGATGTACGCCGAAGCCGAGCGCCTCGGCGTCAAGTTCATCCTCGGCGGCGAGTGCGGCCATATGTGGCGGGTGCTGCATCAATATATGGACACCATGAACGGACCGGCCAACTTCCTCGAAGTTCCGAAATCGCCGATCACCGGAACCGTGTTCAACAACGCTGCCTCGACCAAGATGATCCACATCAGCGAGTTTACCGCAGATCTGATCAGGCACAATAAGCTCAAGTTCGACAAGAGCCGCAACAGCCATGTCAAAGCGACCTACCATGATTCGTGCAACCCCGCACGGGCCATGGGACTCATGGACGAGCCGCGTTATATCCTCGACCATGTAGTGGACTGGGTTGAAATGCCGGAGAACACGATCCGTGAGCAGACCTTCTGCTGCGGCTCCGGAACCGGTCTGAACACCGATGAAATCATGGAACTGCGGATGAGATCCGGACTGCCTCGGGCCAACGCGGTGAAATATGTCGAAGAAAAGCATGGCGTCAACATGCTTTCCTGCGTTTGTGCAATCGACCGGGCCACGTTGACTTCGCTGATGGACTATTGGAACCCCAATGTCGGCGTCTGCGGTGTAACTGAACTTGTCGGCAACGCGATTGTCCTTGACGGAGAAACCAGGGGCGAGCTCGATGAGGGCCTGCGCACCATGGTATTCTAAACCTGACCGGAATAAGAGGAGTATGACATGTATAACAAAGGATTGATAATATCGGGACTGGTCGTTTTCGTCCTGTTAGTAACGTTTCCCATCTGGTTCAACGGTTTGGATGCCGGCCCGCTGCCGAAACCCGAGCTGCCGCCCGGTGGTGAAAAAGAGTGTGTGGCTCCTGCTGCTGAGATGAGAGATTCGCACATGCAGCTGTTGAACGTGTGGCGCGACGATGTTCTGCGCAATTCCAACCGTGAAACGATCACGGTCGGCGGCAAGGAATTTCAGAAAGGGCTGCAGCTTGCCTGTATGCAGTGTCATTCAAACAAGGAGAAGTTCTGCGACACTTGCCATACCTACGTAGCGGTATCACCCACCTGCTGGGACTGTCACATAACACCCACAGAGCTGGCATCGAAGAAGGAGGCACAATAATGGATAATAAGAGAAGAAAGTTTCTGAAGATGGCCGGAGCCACGGTGCTTGCCGGCATCAGCGCCCCGGCGCTGGTCAAGCTGTCTCCAAATTCTGCGGCGGCCTCCGGGGAAGGGGAGCATGCCGCTCCTGCCGCTGCTCACGTCACCGATGCGGCCCATGGGGAACCGCAACCCTCGGGCGTAAGGTTGGGGATGGTCGTCGATATGCGCCAGTTCTACCAGGACAAGCCGCTGCTCGATAAAGCGATCGCTGCCTGTGCAGAGGTGCACAATGTTCCGCAGATCCCGGACAGGAAAAGTGAAATCAAGTGGATCTGGAAGACCGGTTTCGGCAATCTGTTTCCCGAACATTCCCAGAAACTGCGCTCCCAGACCATCCAGGAAAATCAGTTTCCGGCGCTCTGCAACCACTGTGACAATCCGTCCTGCGTCAAGGCCTGTCCGACCAAGGCCACCTTCGTGGTGGCGAAAAACGGCATTGTCGCTATGGACTTTCACCGCTGCATCGGCTGCCGCTTCTGCATGGCTGCCTGTCCCTATGGAGCCAGGAGCTTCAACTGGCAGGACCCGCGCCCGTTCATCAAGAAATACAACCCGGATTTTCCGACCCGGATGCGCGGTGTTGTCGAAAAATGCAACTTCTGCGGCGAGCGTCTGGCGCTCGGTCTCGAACCGGCCTGTGTCGAGGTCTGCAAGGGAACCGGTGCCATGGTATTCGGCGATCTGAACGATCCCGACTCAGAAATCAGGAAGGTGCTCGACAAAGAGTTCACCATTCAACGTAAACCTTCTGCCGGTACCATGCCGTCAGTCTTCTACATAGTGTGAGGTTGTCATGATAGAAAAAACACTTAAAGGGAAACCGGCCTACTGGATCTGGCTTGCGATTCTCGGCTCCCTGATTGCCATCGGATGGGCCTGTTACTTCAGGCAGTACGCCTACGGTCTTGGCCTTACCGGCATGAGCAGGGATGTCTCCTGGGGTCTCTACATCTCTCAGTTCACCTTCTTGGTCGGGGTTGCCGCCGGTGGCTTGATGCTGGTGCTGCCGTACTATATTCATAATTACAAGGTATTCGGGAGGATCACCATCCTCGGTGAATTTTTGGCCATAGCGGCCCTGGTCATGTGCCTGATGTTCATCATGGCCGACCTCGGCCAGCCGCTGCGCGGCCTGAACGTGCTTTTCTTTCCGACCCCCCAATCCATGCTTTTCTGGGATATGTGCGTGCTCTGGGGCTACCTGCTGCTCAATCTGCTGTGCGGCTGGGTGATTCTGACCGCCGAGCGCAAGCAGGTGCCGCCGCCCAAGTGGATCTATTTCTTCGTTTACCTGTCTCTGCCGTTCGCTGTCTCGATCCATACGGTCACCGCGATGCTGTATTGCGGTCTGCCGGGCCGTCACTTCTGGCTCTCAGCCATCATTGCGCCGCGCTTTCTGGCCTCCGCCTTTGCCGCCGGCCCGTCCTTGATCCTGATCGCCTGCGCGGTGATGAAGAAGTTCGCGAACTTCGACGCCGGCGAGGAGGCAATCAAGAAGCTGACCACCATTATCATGTACGCGGTGATCATCAACACCTTCTTCTTCCTGCTCGAGTTCTTCGTCGCCTACTACTCGGAGGTCCCCGGCCATGTACACAGCCTCCAGTATCTGTTCTTCGGCCTCGAGCACCATGGCGAGGTCTACAACAATCTGGTGCCGTTCATGTGGGGGGCGACCCTGTTCAACTTCGCCGGGCTGGCTATCCTCGGCTACCTGAAAATTGCCAAGGTCTTCGATTTCAGGCTCGTGACCGTGGCCTCCGTGCTGATCTTCCTGGCCCTGTGGGCGGACAAGGGACTTGGCTTCGTATTCGCCGGTTTCGTGCCGAATCCGTTGGAAGAGGTCACCGAGTATATCCCGACGCTGAATGAACTCGGGATCACTATCGGGGTCTGGGCCACCGGCTTCTTCCTGCTGACCGTGCTCTACAAGATCGCCCTCGGCGTTGAGCATGAGGTTGAGCAATAGACTGACTTTTTCTGTTCCAGTCTAAAAAATTACAAAGCCCCAAGCCTTTGCAGGCTTGGGGCTTTGTTTGCTTAAAGACTTGCGGCTAAATGACAAAGCCACATAAATTTTCGGCGCATTCATTTCAAATGCAGCTGAAATCAAGATTATTTTTTCTTAGTCTGAATACCTTAAAGAGCATTAAGGGAACTGATGAGACGGACGGGCCGCGCCTGCTTAGACGCTTGAGCCTGAAATTGCCTTGAGGGTATTAAGAATATCGTCGTTTTTGATATCGTCAGCCACAAATACTTCACCCACCTTCACAGGGAGTACCAATCTATTTGACTGGGCCAATCTTTTCTTATCTCGGCTCATAGCATCGAGTATTGATTGCGGTGCAAGGTTTGTCGGTATGCGATTGGGTAAACCAACCTTCTTCAGAACCAGATCGATGCGGTCTTTAAGGTCGTGATCGCAATATCCCAGCTGTGCCGAAAGGTCTGTTGCAGCCGCAATTCCCATGGCAACGGCCTCGCCATGCCGGAGAGCATACTCACTTACTTTTTCTATGGCATGGGCAAAGGTGTGGCCCATATTTAATTGTTTCCTGATACCCTCATCAAAAGGATCTTTTTGCACATAAGAAATTTTTACCTGTATAGCCTGTGCTACAAGCTGTTGGATTTCAGAATGCGATGAGTGCAAAGAATCAGTTATTAAGGGCCAATCGCCCTGTTCAATTTTTTCAAAAAGATCAACATCTGCCAGTAAGCCATGCTTAATGACCTCGGCCATACCAGAGATGAGCTCTTCAGTTGGCAGCGTCATCAGCGTGGCCACATCTGCTAAAACCAGGGATGGTTGTTTGAAACTGCCTATCAGATTTTTCCCTTGGGCTAAATCAATACTGTTTTTACCGCCAATACTGGTATCGGCCATGGCAAGCAGACTGGTAGGGCATTGCACTAAATTGACACCACGCATATAAGTGGCGGCAACAAATCCGGCTATATCGCCAAGCACGCTACCACCCAACGCGACTATTGTTCCTGCCCTGTCAAATCCCACCTCCAAAAGTTGATCGTAGATAGACTGCACCGTAGCCAGCGTTTTCTGTTGGCGACCTGCTGCAATGGTGATGATGTGATCAACCGAACCACAGCTTTGTGCATACATTTTTCCTACTACTGCGTCAGTAATCACGATCAACATTCCATCGGTTCCAGCGAGCTGACGGGTAAAAGGCAAAATGCCGTTACCAACAATAAATTCATAAGATTGAGTAGGTATATCAATAGCAAACTGCTCTTGGCTCTTCTGCATAAAATCCAGCAAATTTTTGGTAATATCATGTGGATGAGAGTCATCAGTCGCCAGTCTCAGAAAACGCTGGTAGCCTTTTTTCCTTTCCTGCAGTAGTTCGAAGATTTGCTCGCTTGGATTGGGTACGTCAAGCAATGGCCTGCGATGATCTTTGTCGCTCTCCAATCGTGATAATATTTCTTCTGGGGTGGCTACTAAGCAGAAAACCCTTCCGTTAGCACTTAATGCTTCCACGTTGGAGGGGTCCAGCATCAGGCGCCCTCCCGTCGATATAACCAGGCCTTCTCGTTTACCCAATTCTTTGGCAATGTCCGCTTCCATCTTACGAAAAGCGGTTTCACCTCGTTTGTGGAATATTTCTGGTATCGTTAATCCTTGACGATCTTCTATTAACTGATCCGTATCAATAAATTCACGACCCAACTTCTCAGCCAGCAATTTGCCTACAGTAGTTTTCCCTGTACCCATGAAGCCGGTAAAGATTATGTTTTTATTATCGTTATTTTGCATACAGTTGAGTCTCGTTTATTGAAGAGAAGGTATTGTGAATATAATTATATATTGTTAAACGATTTCGATGCGATAGTGAGGTTACTGCAGCGCCATTGTGCATCTTACCAATAGGTGAGAGCTCCTGCAAAGATTTCCCTCATTTCTTCTTGGGTGATCGGTCTTGCTGCATTATCGACCACGCGCCGCTGCTTCCAGCCTTTTTCGGTAAGGGCATCAAGGTCATCCGCAGTATAACCAAGCGCATGAAGACCGTTGGGCACGTTGGTGGCACGCATGATTTCGATCACGCCATCGGCAAGGATGTCGCCGGGTGGTCTTGCATCCTCGGCAACACCCAGAGCTTTTGCAGCTTCCAGATGCCGCGTTGGGCACGTTGGTCCTATAAAACGAAAGACTGAGGGAGAGTTGACGATTACAGCAAAACCATGGGGGACGAGTGGTTGACCCTGAGGCCAGCCTTCAGCGTGGTAGTCTCGCACTAATCCAGAAACAGCATATGACATGCCGTGGGGAAGGTTGCAGCCGGCGGTACCGAACCCGATACCGGCAAGCAGGCCCGCAAAAGATAACTTTTCACGGACAGTGAAATCATCAGGATTACTGACAGCTTTGACTAGGTTTTCGCCAATTAATCGGATCGCCTCAAGGCAGTTGAGATCGCTGAACGGGTTGGCACCTTGAATTACCGGCCTCTCCGTTGGGTTATCGGGCGCTGGCCGATGGGTGAAGGGGCGGGCGGTATATGATTCCACCGCGTGACTGAATACATCCATGCCGTTGGCGGCCACAACCGGGGTCGGAAGAGTCCGCAGTGCGTCAGGATCGACAATGCCTAGCGCTGGTTTGATAGCCCGGTTCGAGATTCCTGCCTTGGTCCCTAGCTCGAGAAAATTGAATATCGCCACATTGGTACATTCACTGGCCGTACCAAAGGTCGTCGGGCAGGCGATATGCGGCTTGAGTGGCCCAGGTGCAGGCAAGGCCTTGCCTAGAGGCTGATTCACGTAATCGAGAAAATGTTTCGGCGGAAAACTGGCATAAAGGCTGACCGCTTTGCAGGTATCCATCACCGAGCCGCCACCGACACTGATAAATCCGTTGAAATCATCATCTTCGGCAAAACGGATTGCGGCTTTGAGCGAGCGGTCGGTGGGCTCGATTTCGACACCATCGAAAATTGAAACTCTGATACCGCAATCCCGAAGGGATTTCACCACCGTATCGACTGAAGAGAGTTTGCTGATTCGAGGATCCGTGTACAGTGCAACCCGGCTCATCCCAAGAACTTTTGCGTGTGCACCTACCTCTGCCAGAGCTCCTGAACCGAAGATTTCCTTATTCCCCTCTAGGACGAAGGCATGCTCACCCTGATCCATTGGCTCAAAATAATTTTGATTAGTCATCGCTTCCTCCATTTGATTCACAGAAGCCTCGCAGGTACTTACTTCCTTTGAAATATCACGTGATCTTCGTTTTTCTATCAGCAGAAAAGGTTGTAACCAGTAAAACTCCAGCCAGTATCAACGCTCCTCCGCAGATATGGAACAATTGCAGGCGCTCTTTTAGAAAAATAATTGAGATAATAGTGGTATACACCGGGATGAGGTATTGAAATATGGCCACCTGGTTCGCCGAGATCTTGGTCAGGGCATAATTCCAGAAGAGTATGGCAAGAACCGAGGGAAATATGGTGAGTGCAAGAATCGCTAAGATATGGTGCGGCTGAATTTGCCGGGCCCATTCCCAGTCACTGAGATAGCTCTCCAACACAGCAAAGGGCAGGGTGACTGCTAAGCCCGCCATAATCATCAGCAGAAAGATTGTCCGGCGATTGAAGCGCTGTGACTTGTTTTTATATATAACTGTATGCACCGACCATATTGAAATACTGAACAGCATGAAGAGATCACCGATATTGGTCTGCAAGGCCAGCAATCTGGCAAATTCACCCCTGAATATGATGGTGATGACACCAAGCAGTGAAATGAAGAAACCGAGTGCCTGCCTGCCCGACACCGGATAGCGATACATGATGTAACCGGTGATGGCAATCAGAACGGGGTTGAAGGCATTGATGAACGATATGTTAATAGCGGTCGAATAGGTTACAGCCTCATAAACGGTTATGGAATTTATGCTGTAACCGGTCGCCCCCAGCAGCAAAACAAGCATTGGATACTCTCTGAGTACCCGGTATCCGTCTCTCAGGTTTTTGCCATAAAATAGTAAGAAGAAGAAAAAAGCCGGCAACCACCTGAGGAAACTGAGCGTTGCCGGCGGGACTGCTCCCGCGAGAACTTTGCCTATGATCAGATTCAAACTCCAGAACAGGCTGGTCAGGCAAAGAAGCAGGTAAGGCGACACTTGTAACGGCATGTTTTGGTTTGCTTTGTATTTTCTGTTATCCCGCCAGGAAGTTTCGCCCTTTTAGAGGTGATATAAGGAAAAACAGTTAGCTGATTTCAACTGGCCTCCCTGAGCATGACGCCTCCTTGATTGCCATGATTGTTTTAAGGGTCTTAATGGCGTCTTGACCACTGCAGCGCGGGGTAGCTCCGTTGCGAATAATGGCGCAGAAATGTTCGAGCTGCGGCACAAGAGGGATAGTTGGCTTAATTTCTATGGGTTTGCAGGAAATCGGTTCCCCCCATCCCTTTTCCCCCGCACCGCTGTAATGCCAGACTTTCATCTCTGGTAAAGTCAATGTTCCGTCAGTGCCAAAGACCCAGTAACAATCCTGGCCGTTTGCGTAGATCAGCGGATTTTCGCCCGTTCCCGATTCGAAGTTGTACGGTGAAGCGACGGTATCAGATATGATCATTGTACCCAGAATCCCATTGCGAAAACGAAGCGATATGGCCGCAGTATCTTCGACAGGATATTGGCGGACGACATGACTGGCCTCTGCATAGACCCGTTCGATGTCCCCGAAAAGATATCTCAGGTTGTCTATATCGTGGATGAGATTAATAAGCAGCGGACCACCACCGGATTCACGACGCCAGTCTACTTTGAAATAACTGTTAGGCTTTAAAGTCGCCCACAGGATATTGACGGCCGAAATCGTACCTAACTCGCCGCTGTCTATAATTTTCTTGGCAGCTTCTATATAGGGGTTAAACCGACGATGATGGCCGACAAGCAGTTTTACCCCCTCTTGCGTTGCGGTATCAACCAGTTCAGAGGCAGCCGCCAAATCAGCATCAATAGGTTTTTCAACAAAGAGATGCAGACCTGCTTTGGCACATTTGATGCCAAGAGAGGCGTGACTTTCGTTGGGGGTAGCAATAATGACCGCCTCGGCATCGGGTCTCTCAAGAAAGGAGGTGACATCTTCGAAATATTGAACGCCAGCGGACTCTGCCGCTTTTCTTGCATGAGGGCTCGGGTCGATTATGCTGGTGAGCATACAGGAAGGACTGTCAATGATATGTTGAACATGTCTTTCACCAACTAAACCGCAGCCAAATACTGCCAGCCGTACCGGAGAAACACTTGAAATCATCGGCCAACCTCCGCTAAATTATTGAGATTAAACATTCAGGTCCTACGCACGATTATGACGAAGTTTCAAAACGTGAAAAAAGTACATCGCGCATCACATCAACCGGAGCATTGCAACCGGTCCATATTTCGAACTGGGCCACGCCTTGATAGAGAAGCATGTAAAGACCGTTGACTGTCTTACACCCAACTTCCCGTGCTTCTCTGAGAAGCCTGGTTTCAGATGGTACGTAAATGATGTCCATAACCGCTGGTATATTCTCCAGTAACGCTTTAGGTACTGGAGTTGCGTCCAAGTTGGGCGCCATACCGACAGAAGTGGTGTTTACGAGCGCGTCGACTTTTAAGTGGTTTATCTCGGTCAGGGGGTAGCACTCGCAATCAAGATCTCTGGCCAGGGCCTGACCTTTGGAAAGAGTCCGGTTGGCCACTGTCACTTTTACCCCTTTTTCCTTAAGCCCAAAACCGATGGCTCGAGCGGAACCCCCTGCACCCAGCACCAGTACTGTCGCGGAATGCAAATCAACTATCATCTCGAGGGCTTGAACAGCCCCGATCCAGTCTGTGTTGTGGCCGTGAACATTTCCATCCTTGATAAGCAGCGTATTCACAGCGCCGATTTTTTCAGCTATCGGATCAATAGTATCCAGAAGTGGAATTACCGTTTGCTTGTGAGGCATAGTAACACTCACGCCAGCAACCCCAAGACTTCTTAAGCCAGCCATGGCCATTGTCATATCATCGACTTCAAAAGCCAGATATACTTTATTGAGACCGCAATGCTGAAAGGCAGCATTTTGCATTGCCGGGCTTAAGCTGTGCGATACCGGTTTACCCACAATACCGTATAATTGGGTTTTGCCATCAATCTGCATCGTAATTCTCCTCGTCAACAGTTCAGCGGGGTCTTTCTATGTCTGAATCGGGTGCTCCTTCTCGTTTTGAAATGCGGTGATTACTCAACTCGACTTATGTTCTTTTTTCAAGAATCGAAAAGACTATGATCCCATTATCGTAACATCAAGCACATAGTTGCTGTTTCGAGCAGAGTTTGTTGTTAAGAACAATTTTCCATGATATCCAGTACCATTACCTAAAGCTATTCTTCGGAGGAATATATGCACACCCTTGATGAACCAGAAATGAAATTGGAAATTATATATCCGGATAAGCCGGGTTTCGCCTTACTGGCGTATGATATCCTTCAAAACATCTTAAGAACGTTCGATCTTACCGGTCGCTTGACGGTCGGAGAAGCAGATCAATTTTCTGTTTCATTGGGCAATATCGTCATTTATTCCGAGCACAAAGCAAATTGCAGTGAAATTGACCAGGAGAAAATACTGATAGAGATGACCAAACATAATAAACCGAAAGGCGTTCTGGACCTGTCAACGCAGAGCAGTCCGAAAGAGACGGCCGATTCTGAACAATTCACAGACTGCCTTCTGCTCGGGAGAATAAACAACGGGGCCAATCTGCGTAAGATTTTCACCCGGAACCATTCAAGATTTTGCACTTCCTTATCACCTGCAAGGTCAAAGAAATTAGGTTTTGGCGCGTAAAATTGAGTGGTAAGCCGGAACAGCCTGAGTTAGATTCCAGTCTTTACATGATCCAACGCTTTTTTGGCGGTTTCCAGGCAGCGACGTGCATGCCCCTCGAATCCAAGTTCGTCAAGTCGTTTTTTATTCGGTAGTTCAATGGAATAGGGCATAAGGGGCAGCTGGCTGAGAAGAGCGGAAAAATCGATGCAGCCTTCACCAACATAAAGACGCTCTTCCCGTGCGACACTTATCATATCCGGGCCTATCGTGGGAATCTTTTCTGATGTATCACAGATATGCATAAAATTGAGATACTCGCGAGGTATCTGCTCCAATTCTGCAAGGTGGATCCGCGAGTAGTGGAAGTAGAGGGAATCTATGAGAATGCCACCATTTGTTCGATTTGCAGCACGGACGATGTCAGCGGCTTCCTTTAAATTTGTGAGACGTGAAAAGGTGGGAAATTCGAGGTTCACCGTCAAGTCAAACGGTTTTGCCAAATCGCATATCTCGGAAAAGCGGTCAACGATAAATGCGCGGTCTCTTTTTTCCGTGGTCCAGGCTGAGGAGATAACGTGCTTGGCGCCCAGTTCAGCGGCAACTTCAAAGGCTGGCAGGTATGAGCGAGGGTCAAATTCATCCAGAATGCGGGCTAATTCAATATCGAGGACTTTAATTCCAGTTTCTTTGAGCGCAGTCTTTGCTCTGGAGATCATTGTCCTATCTTCAGGAAGATAGGCACTCTCACCGGGTATCCCCATTGGAATAAGCCTTAAGCTGATATAGTCATAGCCTGTTCGTGACGCTATATAAGCCATCTCTGCGGGCTCACAACCTCTCACGGTCAAATAGGCCAATGAATATTGTTTCCTCATCTTTAATCCCTTAAGAATTGAAATCTAACAGCGAGCCATTTGCAAAACGATCTTTTCGCCCAAACTCTGCGTTATGCTCAAAATTTTATCCTCGGAATATCAATTATATGCCTGTGGTAAAATTTCTCGCATGCCTTGATTTTGAACGAAAATCTTAGTTTTGCAAAAGGCTCAGCTAGTATCCAATAATTTTTAAGCCGTCGATTGAGCACTATTCTTTGCTTATCTGCAAACTGCCATCTTGATCTTTCAGCTCTTCGCATTCCGATAATAATCGGCGGATGTGTTAATTCTGCCTATGATTGACAACTTTCGGAAAAACAGAAAATTTATCTACAAAAAACGGCCAGATTGATGCCGTAAAGCGCTGAAAATATTTTCCGGGTTTCGCAAGCGGTTCTTGTCCTGCCCTGAAGTATATTGTGTTAATTAATAGGATAAATAAATGCGGAACCGCTGTCAACATTTTATAGAAATTGAATCGAATAAACCCCCAACGCCTGGAGGGTCAAGGTTTTCCGTGATGTATTAATTAAGTCACAGCAGGTCCAGCGCTACGTCAACTTTGGCCAGGCCCTGATGGCTGAAGAGAAAATTGCCCAGCCTTAATTTTGCGCTACATCGAAAGATAGCAGGAGGTTTCTAAAACGATTTAAAGGCACCTGATGCACAAATCAGCTACCGCCTTTATGGTCCTTTGTGTTTCGCTACATCTCTGCGTTTGAATAACTTTAAAAAAAATGGCCAAATCCTGGTTTGGTTAATCAACATGAAAAAAACCGCCAAGGTCAAAACGAGTGACAGGGGATTGCTAACCAGGTCGAGTAAAAACGTCGGAAAATGGTTCCTGGCCGCCATTAAGGATTGCCGGTACGATTCATCCATGAGGGGGCCCAGAATAACCCCCAGGATAATTGGCCCCACCTGAAAACCGTACATTTTTAAAAAATAGCCAAATATTCCGAAGCCGATCATCCAGTAGACATCGGTGAGGCTGTTTTTAATCGCGTAAGTTCCAACTACTGAAAGTACGATAATTGCTGGTATGAGAATTCCTTTCCGCAATTCCACCATTTTGGCAAATATACGAATGCCGGTCAGTCCGAAAATCAACAGGAAGCAATTAGCCAAAGCTAAATTACCGACCGTAAACCAGAACAGATGGGGTGTCTCAATCATCAGCATCGGTCCGGGTTTGAGACCGTGAATGAACAGGGCACCGATAAATACTGCCGTCACTGCATCACCTGGAATGCCGAGGGTGAGCATCGGAATGAAGGCACCGCCTATGGCAGCATTGTTGGCCGACTCTGGGGCGATAAGTCCCTCGTATGCCCCCTCGCCGAATTTTCGAGAAGGATTTTTCACTGTTCGTTTGGCGTGGTCATAGGCAAGCAGTGCTGCAATGTCACCTCCCGTACCGGGAAGAGCGCCGATAATTACACCAATGAAAGATGTGCGAATGGAAAGAGGGATGTATTTAGCAATTACCGACCAGGAGGGAATTATTTTAGTGACATCCTGCTTTATGGGCTTGGTGTTGATATGATGCAACTGAACCAGGGCTTCTGAAACGCCAAAAAATCCGATCATGGCTATGACAAAATGAACCCCGCCTAATAAGGAAACCGTTCCGAAAGTAAAGCGGCCTGCCGCGGTCAGTGGATCCATTCCCACCAACCCCAGAATCACGCCAAAGGCGCCGGCAAATATCCCTTTGGCCATAGACTCTCCTGATAGGCTTCCGACGAGAAGCAAGCCCATGATGGCGAGGAGCAGATAATCCCTCGGGGCAAATCTTAAAGCGAACTCTGCAACTTTTGGTGCTGCCAGGGCAAGGACCGCTATACCGATGAAACCGCCCATAACCGAGACTATGGTACTAACCCCGATGGCCCGGCCTGCTTCCCCCCTCTCAGCCAGAGGAAAACCATCAAAGGCAGTGGCGATGGCAGCGGGTGCACCTGGTATGTTGAGCAATATTGCCGTACGTGACCCACCATAGACACCACCGCAATAGACACCGACCATCAAGGCAAGGGCGTTATTTACATCCCAGGAAAATGTGAACGAAATCAAAATGGATACTGCCATGGTCACAGACAGTCCCGGAATTGCTCCCACATATATACCAGCAAACGTGCCGGCGGCTGTAAGCATCAAAAGATACGGATCGAGCCACGCCATAAATAAATATGAAAGGGTTGATTCGGTCACCACGCTGCCTTCTGCATCAGGGCAGAACTACCCTGAAAAAGTATTGAAATATCAGGTAAATGGAGCTCAAAGTCAGGACTGAGATGATCAAAGATTTGAGAATGTTACCGCCTTTGAGATAAATCATGGATACGACCAGAAAGACAAAGGAACTTGGCAGGAAATGCAGAGGCTTCAGGAGAATCATATATATGATGACAATTAACGAGTAGATTAGAAAGACGTTGGGTAAAACTATTTTAACTGCCTGGCCCAACTCATTTTTCAACCCATCGCTAACAATCCTTTTTCGTTTAAGATTGTTCAAAAGAATGAAAATCATGGCGAGAACCATGACGGCAGATGCACCCATGGGAAACGTGCCTGCCGAACTGAGGGAAGAAAAACCCGATATCAGGTAAGCCTGAATCAGAACGAAAAGGCTGAGCAACAGCATGAGCCAGCTGAAAGCATTTTCTCCGGCACGAAGTTTTCTGTTATCTTTCATAGGCTGGGGATCAATGGCCTCTCTGAACAATAACAGAGAGGCCATTTTCAGGTTTTGGGTTAAGGCTTGGGAATACCGAATTCAGCCGGAGACACCTCGGCCGCACCGGCGTATTCGTACATCCAGTTGGTAACAGATTGCCACTTTTTCAGAAATTCATCAGCTTCTTCACCGCTGATGTTCATCGAGACTGTGTTAAAATCTTTTAAAAATTCCTGAAACTTAGGTTGCTCTGCACCTTTTTTGAAGGCCTCCACTAGTTTCATTTTTATATCGTCAGGAACATCTCTTTTACACCATACGCCGTAAAAAGGCCCCCAAGGCAGGAACCTTTCAAAATCCTTATAATCCTGGGTTATCAGAGCAATATCTTCTGACCCTGGAACTGGAGTGTCGGAGACGATGGCCAGGGCCTTTACCCGGCCAGCTCGTATATGTTCCTGTACGGCGGTGATGCCGGCCGGCATAAAGTCCACATGCCCACCCAGCAGGGCGGTAACGCCCGGACCCTCACCCTTAAACGGCACCGCGGTAACGTCAAAATCGGTTACTGTTTTTATCATGGCTCCGACAGTATATGGCAAGCCTCCGGGACCGGTCGAGCCCATTTTAATTTCCCCGGGACGTTTCTTGGCGTCTTCAACCAAATCTTTAAACGAATTCCAGGGGGTGTCGTTGTTCGCAACAATTACCCCAACCCCGCGGCCCAGGATGTTGATTGGGTAAAAATCCTTGTAGTCCATATCGGAGAGTTTAAGTATGCGGTGTACCTGAGGGTTTTCTGCCCCTATCAGAAGCGTGTAGCCATCCGACGGTTGACTGTAGACGTACTGGGTTGAAATTGCACCAGTTCCTCCGGGCTTGTTGATCAGAATAATTTGTTTTTTGAGAAAAGGTTCCACGTTGGGGGTAATGGCTCGGGCAACGTTATCCGTAGCACCCCCTGCACCCCACATAATCACTCCTTGCAGGTCCTTCTCAGGGTAGTCCGCTGCAGAGACCGCTGATAATGCACCTGCTAGCGTAAAAGCCAGAAATAGCATGAAAAGAGTTCGTTTCATTTTTTCTCCTCCTTCTTCATTAGGTGAAAGATTGACCGGATGGATAATGTTCAGGCGGGTATCAACAATATCCGCCAATCAGTAGGAACAGCATGTAAGAGGGCCTTTCATCCTTTCCTCTCCTTTTTTTGATGAAAGGTAAATAGCATGCTTGCCTTTCTCAATTATAGAGTGCAATTGACGAGCAGCCAAACACTGCTGTCAATTTGACCAACTGCTTTTCATGTTAAATTAAGTATAACAAATTTATGAGGTACAAAGCTTTTATTTAAAGAGCCTTTTGTAAAATGAGGGTTTTCGTCCAAAATCAAGGCATGAGAAAAATTTTAACGCAGGCATATACCTAATATTCCGAGGATAAAATTTTGAGCATAACGCAGAGTTTGGGCGAAAAGGACGTTTTGCAAGTGGCTCTAAAGTCTGATTTTAAAGTTGATTGTCCGTTGAATAACGCAACAAGTTCCACACAAAAGAACGGTATTTTTCTCTGCAGGATAATGGCGCGAAAAGAGGTTGTCAATAATTTTCAAAATGATTTCGATTTAGCCCCTATCCGGGAAAAGAACATACCTTTGTACCTGTGAACCGTGCCGGAACGGAGGTGCCTGAAACAAAACATTTAAGGCCTGCAGCAGGAGTCTGCCTTGCAGAAAAATCAGGCTCTAGATTCTTAAGGCTGCATCTGCTCAAGCAGCAGGAAAAGCACCGAAATTATCGCTTCCCTGGAAGGAAAATTTTGGCTCAAAGAAAAGGGTCCATGCAGGGCCAGCGGACAAATGGGTGTGGATTTCGTCCGCAACATCAAAGATCTTTAATACACTGCCCGGCCGCCAGAGACATCGAAAGTGAAACCGGTTGTAAAACTGCACTCCGGACTCGCTATCCAGGCCACCGTTCTGGCAACGTCCTCAATTTTAACAGCGCGTCCCATAGGAATTTTAGCTGTCATCGCTTTGATGTGCTCGGGGGTCATCTGAGCAAAGAGTTCGGTCTCAGTCAGCGCCGGCGCGACAGCGTTGACAAAAACTCCGCTGCTCGCCAGTTCGCGGGCAACAGTCTTGGTGAAGGCGATGAGTCCACCCTTGGCTGCAGCGTAGGCACATATGCCAGGCACGCCGTTCTTGCCGGCCATGGAAGCGATATTGATAATGCGTCCGCTCTTGCGGGCACGCATGTCTGGAATAACGGTTCTGGTGCAATAAAATACACCGGTCAGGTTCACCTGCAGGACCTTGTCCCAGGCTTCAGTGGGGTATTCCCAACTATCAATTACCGGGCCGTTAATGCCCGCGTTATTGATGAGTATATCGATTTTTCCCAAGGCTTTTTTACTTTCTGCATAAGCTTCCTGTACAGCAGCCAGATCGGTTATATCTACCTTTTGCAGCAGGGCTGGACTAAAACCCGCACTTTCGCCAGCAAATGAATCGAAGGAAAGGTCCCATAAAGAGACTCTGCATCCCCGATCAGCAAGCTCTCTGGCAATCCCCAGGCCAATACCGCGCGCACCTCCTGTAACGATAGCCGCTTGGCCGGACAAATTCTTTTCCATTTTACTTCCTTTTAATAGTTGTATTTATAGTTAGGCATTCTGCCCCTGCCTGATGTCCCCGTAAGTCCGGATATTACACTTTCACCAGCAGCGCCATTGTTTAAAGCAAAGATGGCTGATGCGTCAGGCACGCTAGTCGTTACAGCTAACCCTTATCAGGCCGTGTGCGGTAGGGGGGATTCCAGGCAAACTGTTATTTCTTGGGCTGGCTGGAGGAGACGTCACCTTATCTTACAGGGGCCCCAAGCAACTCAGAGATTCTACGTGCTGCCTGCAAAAGACTTTTTGCAATATCACCCTCACGAGCGCTGGAAAAACGCTGCACCGGGCCAACGATTGCCAGGCTCGAATCGACTGTATTGTCATGATTAAAGATAGGCGCAGCGATGGCTGCAACTTCAAGTTCGCGTTCTCCTCTATTGACCGCGTAGCCGCGTTTTTTAATGATATCAAGCTCTTTTTTTAATCTCTTGGGGTTGGTAATAGTTTCAGATGTAAATTTCTCGAATTCAGTTTGATTGAGTATTTTCTTGCATAACTCTTTGGGGCCATAGGTCAGCAGAATTCTGCCGGCCGCAGAGGCGTGCAATTCCATGTTATCCCCTTCCTGGATGGTGAACACAAGACTTGAGGACCCGTATTCACGCGAGAGACAAAAGGATGTTTCTCCATCGAGTTGGAAAAGAGCGACAGACTCGCCAGCATCCTCAGCCAGGCGCTTCATGATAGGCCGAGAAATTGTCACGAGGGTGTTGGTGTTCTCATAAATTTTCCCAAGAGCCATGAGTTTTGGACCGAGCCGGTATGTTGACGAGGGCATGCGGGTAAGAAAATCACACAGAACAAGAGTGGCGCATAGCCTGTGGATACGGCTCTTATAGAGTCCTGATTTTTCGCTTAGCTCGCGAAGAGAGAGCTCCGGTTCTCTGATGGTAAAATAATCAAGAAGACTTAGAGCCGTTGCAAGGCTGTCAACGATAGGCGCCGACGATTTAGTAGGCTGTTTCTTTCTTTGCACCAATTTGGATTCCCTATACCTTTATTCGTCTTATGTAATTCACTTTCTCGGGCCTCAAGACATTACTCCGCTCCGGTTAGATCTTATCTGAACCGAACCAGAAACACATTCTCCCTTATCATTGATGCTTCAATAAAAGATGCGACCCTTTTAATAACAGAGCGTTCCGCCTGTTAGGATAACTCTACTGGTCATTAAAGGCAAATCAAAACGAAGGCCAGGTTTAAATGAAATTAAGATTGAGTTTTTTTCTGCTGATCGAGTCACAAAAAGGTTTAACCGCAATCACCGTTTTTCTATTTCACAGGCCTCCACCTTCAGAGGCAAGGGTTTGAGCCGCCGTCCATTTCAATTATTGCACCGTTTATATCAGCAGCGCGCGATGAAGCCAGAAACGCAACCATCGCTGCGATAGAAGCAGGGTCAACCGGCCGGCCAAGCGGATTTCCCTTAAGACGGAGAGCTATCACCTCGTCAATAGGCAGCCCCCACTCAGCGGACAGGTGGCTGTTGATTTTGTCCCACCTTTCGGTGCGCGTGGGGCCCGGATTGATCCCATTTATCAGTATATTGTGTGGGCCACCCTCTACCGCTGCCGCTTTGGTAATATTCATCAAAGCAGCATTTGCCCCTCCGCCGGCGATATAGGCAGGATCAGCGCATCGCCCAGCACTGCCGATTATATTGATAATACGGCCGCCATTCTTTTTCATCAGGGGAAACACCTCACGCATCATACGAACATAGCCAAAAAGCTTGAGGTCATAATCCTCCAGCCAGTCGGCGTCCGGCTTGGATAAAAGTGTCCCAGGTCGTATGGCTCCAGCGACGTTGACGAGGGTATCTATTCTGGAAAAGTGAGCCACCACGCGCTCCACACAATCCCTTACCCCCTCGAGGCGGCTCAGATCAGCAGCAACGGGGAGCGTGTCAATATTGAACCGTCGGCTCAAATCGGATGCGGCCCTGACTAAGTCCTTTTCGGTCCGGGCACAAAGAGCAAGACTGGCACCTTCTGAGGCACATGTTTCTGCAATTGCCCTACCTATACCCTTGCTTGCCCCCGTGATGAGGACGACCTTCTCTTCCAGATTCAGTTTCATTTAGTTTTTTTCCACTCAGAGGTTGACCGGTTACCTCGATCTGTCACGAAGCTATCTGTTGAAAAAAATTACCCAGATGAAGTTCTATGGACTTGCAGCATCTATTAAAATCCCGATCGAGCGCAGCTTCGAGAATATCCTTATGCTCCCTGATGATGGCACCGCCTCGAAATCCATTGGTTTTCAGGTCCACCATTACATACTGACGATACTGTTCGAACACGCGCCGATGGAAGTCGATGTGAAGCTCTGATCCACAGGCGGATATCAATGAGTTGTGGAAGTCCCGGTCACACTCGTACCAATTGATACAGTGCGCTTCCTCGTCCTTCTGCATTTTCTTTTCAATATATTCAAGCTTGTGATAGGCCGCCACCAGATTTGTCTCCCAGTCGATGCCGCCGTTTTCAATCGAGTGCTTTACTCCGTCTGTTTCGAAGAGGATGCGCAGGCGAACCAGATCTTTGAGCCGGCTCACCGAGGTTCGGGCTACCCTGAAGCCTTTCTGGTTCTCTGCATCGACCAGGTCTTCGGTAGCCAGCCGGGCAAGGCTTTCCCTGATAACGTTGACGCCCATTCCGTAGCGCGCCTTGAGCATTTCCATCTTGAGCTTGCTGCCCGGAGAAAGATTCCCCATCACGATATCACTTTTCAACGCCTCATATACATTCATGGTTCCAGTCTGAATCATATTCGTTGACCCGTCCGCCTGCTTTTCAGATGCGCTGTTTCTTATTTTCATAATTCCAGCTGAGCCGCTCAGTTCGACTTACCATGTCGAACTGAGCGGCCCCAGATGTCATAAGGATATGACAGGGATCCGGTCACCCCATCAATCGGTGCTCACATGGCCAATGTTCTTGCCCGGTGAGTAGATGTCCAGAATATTCCAGTGACCGTCGGTCGGCACCGGATTGTTGATCATCGGCACCTCTAAAACAACCGGTTTGTTTAATGCAATCGAGTTGATCAGGGCCGGTTTGAACTCTTCGGCCGTATTGACTCTTATCCCTTCAATACCGTATGCCCGGGCGATCGCTGCATAATCCGGCGAGGTTGACTGCCCGTCTTTTGTAAAAACGGTTCCAAAGGTCGTGCTGAAATGTGCCTTCTGGAGTCCGGCAATCGTGCCGAAAGCATCATTATCCATAATCAGAAAGATAACCGCGATATTTTCATGCCGGGCAGTTGCGAGCAAGGCTGGATTCTGCCCGAATCCTCCATCTCCAATCAGCGCTATGACAACTTTGTCGGGGTTGGCCAGTTTGGCCCCGAGCGCTGCCGCCCCGCCAAAACCCATGGTGGCGAAGCCGCCCGGAATGAGGATACTGCCGGGTTCGTAGATGGGGAACTGCTGGCCGACTCCGTTCTTGTTCCAGCCGACATCCGTCGTGATTATGGCGTCCCGGGGCAGTACTTCACGCACTTCAGCGAGTATCCGCTCAGGCATCATCGGAAAGGCATTGCTTTGCTCCATTTCGACATTGCGCTGTTTGAATTCCGCCCTATCCCGGGCGATCTCGCCTTGCAATTTGTTTCTGTCAACGCCTTGCGGTACTCGTGATCGAGCAACCTTAACCAGAGCGCCAAGCGCCTGCTTGAGGTCGGCAACCGCGCCAATCTCTACGGGATAATTACGGCCTATCTCGCTTGGTTCGATGTCGATCTGAATAAAGGCAGTCTGGGAACTGTCGAAGGTATACTCCGGATACCAGGAACTGCAGTCCGCCTCTTTGAAGCGGGTACCCAGCCCCAGAATGAGATCTGCGGTACGGCATGCTTCGTTAATATATTTGGTACCCCAGAAACCGGTCATCCCGAGAATGAACGGATGATCGTCCGGCAGTGCGCCTTTGCCCATCAGGCTGTGCGCAACGGGCAGGCTGAGGAGATCGACAAGGTCCCGCAGTTCCGCCGAGGCTTTGGCTAGCAGAACTCCTCCTCCGGCATAAATAACAGGCTTCTTGGCCGACAACAGGCGATCGACAATCTTCTCTGCGGTGGCTTCATCAAGTGACGGTTTAATGAGATTTCTGGTGTTCTTCTTCTGACGTTCGAATAACTCAGCCTCAACTTCCAGGGAAAAGATATCCATCGGGACATCGACCAGCACCGGCCCGGGCTGGCCGCTTTCCGCCAGCTGGAAAGCCTTCTCCATGATTTCCGGCAGAAGTTCGGGACGCTCCACCCGCCATACCCGCTTGACGAAAGGACGATAGATTTCACCCTGGGCACCGTCCGCATGCAGGTTGACCTCCTGATGTGGATGCTTGCCATAGTAGTGACTCGGTATATCGCCGGCGATGACCACCATAGGGATGCAGTCCAAAGCTGCATTGGCAACGCCCGTTGCAGCGTTGGTCAGACCCGGTCCCAGGTGAGTCATCACCACAGAAGCCCGCCCGGTGACCCTGGCGTAACCGTCGGCCGCATGCGAGGCAATCTGCTCGTGACGGACATTGATGAATTTGATCGAACTGTTCTCCAGCGCGGACAGCACGGCAATATTCGTGTGACCGCACAGGCCGAAGATATGCTCAACTCCGCGATCTTCAAGATAATCGACTAATAGGGTTGCGACAGGACCTTTCATGGTTTCCTCCGTTTATACCGGCTCAGGTTGCCGGGTTTTAAGGTCTTGTAAAAACAGCACGACAAGCACCGCGTAAATCCTGCTTGCCGGCCGTCATGAAGACTGATGGTCTGAGTTCTTTCCGGTATCAATCTCACCATGTCTCGGTATTGTAGAATTCGCCGAACAACTCTTCATCGCTGGGTTTGTCCTCGGGGATTGGCCGGGAAACCCAGGTATAGTTCAGGTAGTGCTTTAAGGATAAATTCTCGTTGCTGATGTTTCCGGCCCAGACCCCGCAACCCATGCTGGAAGTCATTGGCATGCCATTTGTAAAGCTGCCGGCATTGGCTTTGGACTGGGGCTGGCGGACCATCATCCTGCTCACCGGTGCCGTGAGCGCCAGTTGATGGATGTGCTCGTCATTAAAGCTGTAGATGCCGCACGAGTGGCCCCGGCCCTGGGTTGCGTAAATCTGCTCCACCATTTTCAAGGCATTCTCGAAGCCGCTGTATTTGAATATCGACAGCAGGGTGCCGAGTTTTTCGGTAGAAAAAGGATAGTCCGTGCCTATCCGCTCTTCTCTGACAATTAAGAACTTCTTGTCCTCAGGAATGGTGAAGCCGGCCTTCTCTGCGATGACCCGGGCGGGGCAGGCGATGGTGTCGATGGTCCTGTGCCCATCCTGCCAGAGCACCGGTTCGAGCTTTGCCTTTTGCTCATCGTTTACCAGGTAGCCGCCTTCCTGCTGCAGTTGTTCGAGAAACGCATCGTAGATGGTTGCCTCGACGACGAGGTTGCCGTCGGCCGAGCAGCCGGAACCGAAATCGGACATCTTGCTGAGCATGGTGTTATGCGCCGCTTCTTTTATATCGGCCGTCTCATCGATAACCATCGTCGAGTTACCCTGGCCTGCTGCATAGGCGGGCTTGCCCGAACTGTGAGCAGACTTGGCCATGGCCGGTCCGCCGGTAGCGATGGTAAGATCACAGATTCCCATTAATTCCTGGGCGAGCGGGATAGACGGCCGTTCGGCGCAAACATATAAATCTTCCGGCAAGCCTATTTTTTTCAAAGCCTTGCGCATTACAGCCACCGTCTCGATCGTCGTCTTCTTGGCCCTGGGATGCGGCGAGAATATCACTGCATTTTTGGCCTTCAAGGCATAGATGCCCATCCCCGGCGGCGTCAAGGCGGGATTAGTCGTAGGTACGAGGGCGGCGATCACTCCAACGGGCTTGGCGTATTTGACCAAGCCTTTTTCCGGTATTTCCTCCACCACCCCGATGCTTTTCTGACGCAGGGCATCGCGGAGTATTCCTTTGATCTTGAAGCGTTTATTCGGCCGGCCCTCCCAGTCTCCGAGACCGCTCTCATCAACCCCCATACGGGCAAGCCGGGTGAAGGTTTTCTCATTAGCAGTAGCCCAGGCTACGGCCTGGATTGCACGGTCAACAGCGGCTTGACCTAAGGCGTCAATCTGCTTCTGGGCCAGCCGTGCGCGGGCGAGCAACTCCTGGGCGTATTGTTTTTCCTCTTCTGTTATTGGTCGTGCCATCGTTGGTCTCCTATTCTTTTTTTGCTTGTCTTTCGACGGCGGGTCTGCCGATCATATAAACAACCGTATCAAAGTCGATCCCCTGCGCCGACGTTTCTGGCGACTTTACCCTCTGTCGAACGTTTTATACCATTCATGCAATGACAATACAAATAATAAGTGATATTTTTAGAAACAAGTGATATTAAATTCATGCTGGGATAAAAAATATTAGGGACATTGTTTCTTTATGCCGCACAATTATGGTCAACCATTTATATAGTTAATCTCGTGCATTGTTCACCGCCGTCATCGGCAGATTTATCAAGAATCATTGGTTATGGCTCAGATTCACCAGTCGGGGAGGAATAATCGTGCAGACCAAACGGCCACAAACAGAACTCGTTTTAGAAGAGGAGGTTATGCGGGATGGACTTCAACTTGAGTCACAGCTTTTTACGCTCAATGAGAAAATAGAACTCTTCAACCTTCTGCTCAAAGCCGGTCTCAAGAGAATTCAAGTCGGCTCGTTCGTTAACCCGAAGATCGTGCCGCAAATGGCAGACACCGATGAGTTGATTCAGGCTGTCGGACCGCAGAAGGCAACAAAAATAACGGCACTCATTCTCAATGACAAAGGACTTGACCGGGCCCTTGAGAGTACCATCTCCCATGTCAGCATGTCTGTATCAGTGAGCGATAGCCACAGCAGAAAAAATGCCAACAGATCAGCCTCTGAAGCACTGTCTTCTATGACTCAGTTAATTAAAAATGCCATAAGCCAAGGTCTTGAGGTGCGCGCTGGTCTGCAGAGTGCATTCGGGTGTGTCTATGAGGGAGCTATTGCCGAAGGTGCGGTTCTCGAAGCGGCAATGCAGATGGCTGGTGCGGGCGCTCAGGAGATTAACCTGGCCGACAGCACCGGCATGGCCACACCCCTTACGATTCGCTCCATGGTCTCGCTCATTTCCAGAGAACTGCCCCACGTTCGTATTTCACTGCATCTTCATGATACGAGAGGGCTCGGAATGGCGAACATGTTCGCCGGGTACGAGGCGGGCGTGCGCATCTTCGACGTGTGCGCCGGCGGGCTGGGAGGCTGCCCGTTTATCAAGGGCGCAGCCGGCAATGTCCCCACCGAGGATGCGGTGTATATGTTTGAGTCGGTAGGCGTAAATACCGGTATTGATGTGTCGCGGGTCGTCGAGGCCGTTACATTTCTTGAAAAAAAGTTGAACCGAAATCTACCCGGCAAAATGAAGCGTGTGCTTGGCTTTAAACCATCGCCTACTTGCTAGACACCCACAAACCGTATCAGCCCTTATATCCCATTACCTCAGGCAGCCACAGAACCGTTTCGGGTACAAACGTCACAAGGGCCAGAACTAATAACGCCGCCAACAGAAATGGCAGGCATTCGCGCACGATGGACATCAGCGGTTGCTTGGTCAGGTTGGCGACGACAAAGAGCAGTAAACCGAAGGGTGGTGTAACAAGTCCGAGCATGATGTTTATTACGACAACAACACCGAAATGGACAAGATCGATACCCAGGAGTTTTGCGGTAGGTATCAAGATGGGTACTATAACCAGCAGTATCGTGCTCCCCTCCAGCAGACAGCCGAGCCCGAGAAGCAGAAGATTTACCAACAGGAGAAAGCCGGCTGATGTCAGGTTAAATCCGCTGACGAAGTGCTGAACGGTAAGCGGAATATTCTCGATGGTGACCACGTAGTTGAACGCCATCGCCCCGACAAAGAGCATGCCGATCGCGGTCGACGTTTTGGCACTGGACCGCAGGACTCGGTAGAGCTGGCGAGGTGAAATGGCGCGATAGAAAACTGCTGCGGCAAAAAGCGCGTAGGCAGCAGCAGCGGCAGCGCCCTCGGTAGGGGTCATGATGCCGCCATAGATGCCGAAAAGGAGGATGACGGGGAGCATGAGGGCGGGGAATGCATTCCAGGCGACCCGAGGAATTTCACGCATGGGGACCGTCTCCTCGACCGGGAACTTTCTGAGCCGGGAGATCACCGTGTTCGCGCACATGAACGCCACACCAAGCAACAACCCGGGTACAATGCCGCCTAGAAAGAGATAGCCGATAGATGCATCGGAGACAAGTGCGTAGATAACCATCGGAATCGATGGCGGTACAATTGGCCCAATGACGGCAGATGAGGCGGTTATCGCGGCAGCATAGGCAACCGGGTATTTTCCGTCGCGGGTCATCATACCGATAATGATCCTGCCAAGGCCCACGGCATCGGCAACGGCCGAACCGGACATGCCGGCGAAGATGACGCTCAATAATACGTTTACGTGGCCCAGTCCCCCACGGAATCGACCAACCAGCATGAGACAAAAATTCAGCAAACGATCGGTCAGGCTGCCGGTATTCATCAGATCGGCTGCCAATATAAACAACGGTACGGCCAGCAATACATAACTGCCGGACAGGCCGTTGAGTACCTGCTCGGCCGCAGTGCCGAGATCGAGACCGGTCAGCAGGAGGTAAAAAATCGAACCGGCAAGCATCGACAGGCCGATCGGCAGACCGAGAACGGCAAGAGTAACCAGTAATATGATGCAGAGAACAAATGGACTCGGCATTATGCTATGTCCGCTTCTTTAACAGGCCCAGAGGGTGGTGATGTGCCGCGAACGGCAATCCAAACCAGACGGCAATGACGAATGATGCAGGCAACCGAGAAGATTATATAGATCGAATACAGGTAGTTAATTGGAATGTGCAGGGAGGCGGTACGCTCACGTTTCATAAACGTCACGTAATCCCAACTGGCGGGCAGTGAAATAAGCAGAAGTAAGACCAGGATCACACTGGTAATTATCTTGAAGACGCGCCTCACTCTGTCAGGGACCGCATTGTAGATGATATCCATGCGGATTTCTTCGTCGTCTGACAAAACGAATGCTGCTCCCCACAGCACCCCCCATAGCCAACACAGGATGCAAACTTCCTCGCTCCAGGATAATGGCCGAACCAGAAAATAACGGAATCCGATCTGCAGCAGAAAGACAACGAACATCGTTCCGAGGAGCATGACTGAAACATCTTCGGCTCGCCGGTGCAGCCAAGTCCCGTTACCGAGCCATTTGTTTTTCTTTGTCATGGTTCGCTTTTGTGCAGAGGCCCATTCGAATGGTAAATAGTCCCGGCCGGGACTTTTCTGCCGCCGCAATAGAATCAGCGGCGGCAGAAGATGATCTGGTTTTTACAGCGCGTTTATACGGTCCAGCGCACCTTGTGGCCAGTCTTTGCCGTACTTTTCGAGATATTTCGCCTGAGCGTGAGTTCTAAACGCGTCAACGTCGGGCGTATAGACTTTCATCCCACTAGCCTTGAAGGCATCGAGCACACCCTGCTCTTTTGCGATAAACGTGGCCTCGTAGTCGTCAATCGCTTTGTCTGCAGCTGCCTGGAATGCAGCTTGCTGATCCGCTGTCATCGCATCCCAGATTTTGGCCGAGACCGCCATCACGTCGTAGCCGATGACATGACCTGTCAGAACGTACTGTGTGGTAACCTCGTTGAACTTCATCAGCTGGGTATTGAGCGGAGGATTGTCCTGCCCATCGATGGCGCCAGTCTGCAGGGCAGTGTAAGTCTCAGCAAAGGCTACCGGTGTCGGCGTTGCACCAATTGACTCCCCCAGGAATTGCCAGAATTCACCCGGAGGCATGCGCAGTTTGACCCCGGCAAGATCGGCTGGCGTCTTAACTTCTTTATCCGGCTTTAGGTTGACGTTACGCGCTCCGAAATAAACAGGAACAATCACCTGAATGCCAAGCTCATCGTGTGCCATCTTGATGAACTCGTTCCCCACATCGCTCTTGAACACCTTGCGCAGGTGGTCCACATCGCGGAAGAGATATGCCGAAGTCATCAGCGACCAGGCGGGTAGTTGTTTGGCGATGTCCGCTGGGGCGAGATTGACCATTTCGACATTTCCACGCTGCAATGCAACCAGTTCGGTACCCTGCTTGAAAAGCGAATTGAGCCAGAAGGGTTCAAAGTCGAAATTTTCTTTGATAGATTCGCCGAATGCCTTATAGGCATCGGCACGCAGATCTTGTTCGGCGAATGCACAGCTAAAGCGCAGTTTTGTTTTCGCCTGGGCGAAAACAATTGGAGTTACAGCAAGCGCTATTGCCAGAACGCCTGCGACGATTACAAAGCATCTTTTTAAGCGGGAATGCATGGGACACCTCCTTTGTGAGTTGTTTGAAACTCTATGAAATACGAGTACGGACAATGGCTGGCGAAGGCCGGAGAGACCGACCTGAAACCAACCAATAAGAACGAGGTTCTCTAGAGTAGGATAAATTTGACGGTAGATTATGTCAATGATTAAATTAGCAGTTGCAAAGAAACACTCTGGCTTTTGCAATAGAGAAAAATTGACTTATCATGACACGCTTATGAGACCCGGTATATTTGTCCCTATACATTTGTAATTATATGTAAAAAGTAGAATCACCGGACGCAGTAATCGGCTTCTGATTTTCCAACAATCTTGTGATATACAGTGAAATACCGTACGCTGGAATCGGTCAGCAGTGCGTTGGAGTCTACGATTCAATAATTAAATTTTAGATCAGGAACGAGATAATTATGAGACAACAGAGCGAATTGCAGGTATCTGTGAGAGGCACCGTGATTGGCGGCCCCAAGCCACTGATTTGTCTACCGTTGGTAGGGGAGACAGAAGAAAAGGTTCTGCAGGAGTCAGACGCATTGACTGCACTGCAGCCTGACCTGCTGGAGTGGCGAATCGATGCCTACAACAAGGTGGAAATAATAGAGGACTGTCTGGCCCTGTTAAAACAGATGCGCACAATCATTGGTGAGATTCCTCTGATCTTCACCTGTCGAATTGATCAGGAAGGGGGCTTTAAAGAGATTTCCAGAGAAAAACGTCTGGCCTTGATTACTGCGGCAATGGATTCGGGCGATGCCGACCTTTTCGATGTGGAGCTCTGTAATGACGCAGCTTTTATACAGACTGTCAGGGAGCGTGCCAAGCTGAGAAGTGTCAGATTAATCCTCTCCTACCACAATTTTACAGAAACGCCCAGCCAAGCATCTATCTGTGCCAAACTTTCGGAGGCCCAGACAGCGGGGGCGGATATCTGTAAAGTAGCAGTGATGCCTAAGGACTACGGGGATGTACTGACTCTTTTGAACGCCACTAATAAGGCGAGAAAAGAAATGGTAAAATGCCCGATGGTGACGATGTCCATGGGACCAGAGGGAGCCGTCAGCAGATTAGCCGGCGGTCTGTTTGGTTCGGATATTACTTTTGCAGTAGGTGTGAAGGCTTCCGCACCTGGTCAGATACCGATTAAAGAGCTGGCGACCGTCATGGATCTGCTCTACTAAATATTCCATTCGATAGCCCAAGCGTGCCCGCAAATCCTGTTTTCACTCCATTTGCATGACATTGATATAAAAGACCATGGCCTCCTCGCCATGGTCAGTTCCTGCATGCTAGCTGAAGGTGCGCAGGTAAAGCTGAAAAAGCTGCAGGATCTGCGGCCGGAAGAACAGGTAAGCCAGGCCGGCCAGGGCCAGAAACGGGCCGAACGGTATCCGGGTGGCCCCGCCCTTTTTCTGGGAGCGCATGGCCGCCAGGCCGGCCACGGTGCCGGTCACAGAGCTGGCGAAAATGATGAAGAGCAGCGACTGCCAGCCCAGGAAGGCCCCCAGCATGGCCAGCAGCTTGATGTCCCCGCCGCCCAGCCCCTCCTGGCGGCGCAGCAGATAATAGGAGTAGGAAATCGCGTAAAAAATGCCGCCACCGGCAAGGATGCCGATCAGCGAATCCTGCCAGCTGACAAAGGTTGAGACAAAGGCGAAGCAGAATCCGAAAATGATGCCCGGCAGGCTGATCACATCGGGTATTATCTGGTGGTGAATATCGATCCATATTATAGTAATCAGCGCAGCGCAGAAAATGAAATATCCGGCAGCAGTCAGGCTCAGCCCGAATTTTGCCACTACCGCCAGCGCCAGCAGGCCGGTGAGCAGTTCGACCACCGGATACTGAGGAGATATGCTGGTCCGGCAGTGGCCGCACTTGCCCCGCAGGGCAATATAGCTCAGGATCGGGATGTTTTCGTACCAGCTGAGCGGGTGTTTGCACTGCGGACAGTGTGAAGCAGGAAAAACCACCGAGATGCCCGGAGTCGGCAGCCGCAGAATGACCACATTGAGAAAGCTGCCGATAACCGCCCCAAACACAAACGAGGCTATGAGATACAGCGGGTCAACCTGCATGGAGTCCGCCCGGAAAATCAAGTCTGTAAAGATGAAAAAATAACATTATTATCGCGCTATTATGTCTCAACACCAGGAAAAAGCAAGGATTATCCGCTATGAAGAGTTGTCGGCCTTGAATATACGCTTGACGCTGGAGGCCCCGCTGATTGCGGCAAGTGCGGAGCCTGGACAGTTCGTGATGATTCGCACCGGGCACGGCCAGGACCCGCTCTTGAGAAGACCGTTCTCATTGCACCAGACCAGCAGCAATGGCCAGATACAGATCTATTTCAAAAATGTCGGCCGCGGCACGAACATTCTGGCCCACGGACGGGTTGGGGAGATGCTGGACGTCTTCGGACCGCTGGGCCGGGGCTATAAAGTTGACCCCCACCGCCCGGCCTGCCTGGTCGGCGGCGGCCTCGGCATTGCCCCGATGCTCTTTCTGGCCAAGTGGATCAGTTCCATGGACAAGGATCACGGCAGTGATATCATCATCTTGGGGGGCAGAAACAGAGATGACGTCGAGCCGCTGGTGGCTGACTTCAAGGAGTGCGGCCTGCACCTGCATTGCGCCACCGATGACGGCTCGTACGGGATCAAAGGGTATGTCACCGATATTCTGCGCTCCGAAAAACTGAGCAGCGATACCGTCGTCTATGGCTGCGGACCGGACAATATGCTCGAGGTCATACACCGCTTCTGCAGTGAAAAACAGATCGAGGCGCAGGTGTCCGTCGAGAGTGTGATGGCCTGCGGCATGGGCGCCTGCCTCGGATGCAACATCGCGGCAAGCAAGAAGGACTATGTCCATGTCTGTATCGACGGGCCGGTATTCAACACAGAGGATCTGGCATGGAATTCGTAAAAGATCACGATCCCTACCCGGATCTGCGGGTCAATATCGGCTCACTGGAACTGCAGAACCCGGTCATGACGGCTTCGGGCACGTTCGGCTATGCCCGGGAATTCGAGCATCTGTTGAATCTGCACCGGTTGGGCGGCATCGTCGTCAAAGGGATCTCGCTTGAGCCGCGGGCCGGCAACCCGCCTCCGCGAATTGTCGAAACCCCGTGCGGCATGCTCAATGCCATCGGCTTGCAAAATGTCGGGGTCGAGCAGTTTCTCACAGAGAAGATACCCTATCTAGGCGGCATCGGCGTGCCCGTAGTGGTAAACATTCTGGGAGACTCGGTTGATGAATATCGATTGCTGACCGAGCAGCTCGCCGGGGTTGACGGCATCGCCGCACTGGAGGTCAATATATCCTGTCCCAACGTGAAGAAGGGCGGCGTGGCTTTCGGTACGATACCTTCAATGGCTAAAGCGGTCACTGAGGCGGTAAAAGGTGTTGCCGATGTGCCGGTTATGGTTAAGCTGTCGCCAAATGTCTCGGACATTGCCGAGATGGCCAGAGCCGTCGAGGACGGCGGGGCGGATTCGATTTCGCTGATCAACACGCTGATCGGTATGGCAATCGATCTGGATACGAAAAAACCGGTGCTCGCCAATATAATCGGCGGCCTGTCCGGCCCGGCGATCAAACCGGTTGCCCTGCGCATGGTTTACCAGGCAGCGAAGGCGGTGAAGATTCCGGTGATCGGCATCGGCGGTATCGAGACCGCCAGGGATGCGCTGGAATTCATTCTGGCCGGCGCCACGGCCGTTCAGGTCGGAACCGCAAATTTCGTCAACCCGCGGGTCAGCGAGGAGTTGGTGGATGGCATTGGAGACTATGTGCGCTCCGAACAACTTGGTTCAATCAGAGAACTGATTGGCGCGCTTGAGCTCTAACCTGACGTTCATGAAATATTCAGGCTAATTGGTCCGGACCATGCGCAAGCAGGAAAAAGCCCCGTTCCTGGTTAGATTCTTGAGCACCGCGGCGGGCTATCTGAGACTTCTGTTTAAAAGGGATACCCCGTGGCAGGTGAAACTGATGCTGGGTGCAGGGCTGGTCTACCTGGTATCACCCTATGATTTGCTGCCGGACTGGCTGCTCGGCGTCGGGATAATTGATGATTTTGCCGTCGTGTCACTGCTGGTCTGGCTGGTCTCACGTTTTCTCGAACGTCGGTCTACCGGTTCTGATGCAGAGCAAGGATGAATGACAACGCTACAGGCTCCGATATGTGTTTTGACCGGCGTCGAGGAGTTCACCGATGCGGCAGGCACTAGCGCGCGCTGCCGCCTGCAGCAGTGCAGAACAGCTATGAAATCAAAGAGCAATGATTGAAATCAAACCACCAGGCCGCATTAACGCCAGTGTAGAAGTACCCGGATCGAAAAGCATCACTCAGCGTGCCCTGATCGCGGCCGCCCTGGCCGATGGGCTGAGTGTTCTGCACGGGCCGCTGGTAAGCGAAGATACCGATTATTCCTCGGCGGCGCTCAGCCAGATGGGCGTGCAGATCGAAAAGTCCGACGACGAGTGGCGGATCAGCGGCACGGGCGGCGTCATCAGCGAGCCTGAGGATGATATTTACCTTGGCAATAACGGCACCGCGACCCGTTTTCTGACTTCGGTGGCGGCGCTTGGCAGCGGCGAGTTCATCATCGACGGCGATGCCCGCATGTACGAGCGTCCCATCGGGCCGCTGATTGCGGCGCTGCGGGGCTGGGGGGTCGATATCGAGTCGATTCGGGGCACCGGCTGTCCGCCGCTCAGCATCCTCGCTGCCGGGCTTGCGGGCGGTAGAACGATTCTGCCGGAGGGCAAGAGCAGCCAGTACCTGTCCTCTTTACTGCTTGTTGCCCCTTACGCCAGGGAAGCTGCCGAACTCGAGGTGCAGGGTGAGCTGCTCTCCAAGCCCTATGTGGCGATGACGCTCGATATCATGGCCGAGTTTGGCATCCGGGTGGAGGCGGCCCCGGATTTTTCTTCTTTTTCGATCCCCCGGGGGATGTATCAGCCGCGCGATTATCGCATCGAAGGAGACGCCTCCAATGCCTCCTATTTCTGGGCTGCGGCTGCGGTTACCGGCGGCAGGGTCTGCGTGGAAAATGTGCCGGTGCCATCCCTGCAGGGCGATGCGATGCTGGTGCCCCTGCTGGCCCGGATGGGCTGCAACGTGGAGCAGTGTGGCCATGGTATCGCGGTCAGCGGCCCCGACAGGCTCGAGCCGATTTCAGTCGATATGGGCGACATGCCCGATGTCGTGCCGACCCTGGCGGTGGTGGCTGCCTTTGCTGAGGGTGCCACCGAAATCAGCAATATCGAGCATCTGCGCATCAAGGAATGCGACCGGCTCAGCGCTGTTGCCACTGAGCTTGCCAGAATGGGCGTGCGGGTCGATACCTTCGATGACCGGATGATCGTGCACGGCCGCGGCGGCTCTTCCATGCACGGGGCTCAAATCGAAACCTACCAGGATCACCGTATGGCAATGAGCATGGCCGTTGCCGGGCTTCGCATCGAGGGTGTAAAAATCAAGGATGAGCAGTGTGTGGCAAAATCGTTTCCCGATTTCTGGCAGCGTTTCAGCTTTGCCTCAGCCTAGCGACTAAGCGCCGTTCTGCAGCGGTTCTAAGCTCGCACCAAAACCTGATCCCCCAATTCCACGTCAAGCAGTGCCGCACAATTGGAGTTTCTGACGCATATCTCCAGTTCATCGCTGCTGTTGATCAGCGCAGCCGGCTGAGCACCCGAAATATCGCCGTAACTGCCGGTCGTTATCTTTATAGTGAGGGATTTGATCAAGACCTGCACGGGAGTTTTGAAGCCGTCTAGATGCTCTTTTCTGATATTGGTCCGGATATTTCCGAAACGATCTATGCTGACCACTTCGCCAGTCAAACCGTTCTTGTCAAGTAGAGGCTCAGCGAGGCTGATTGTGGCGCATAATTCCCGCCCAAGCCGTGCACCGACAGAGGTAATCGGTGCTCCCAGCGCCAGCCGGGCGGCGACCGGTGCCATGATGTCGCGTCCGTGGAAGGTGGTGCTGATTTTGTCAAGAAACCAGTCCCGGTTTGTCACCTCAAATATCTTGGCATCGTCGTGCTGAATCAGGGTTGAGAAAACGCCATTGTCAGGGCCGACGAAAAACTGGCACGCCGCCTGGATGGCAATGATGCGGCGTTTCGTGCCGACGCCCGGATCGACGATGCAGAGGTGGACGCTGCCGTCCGGAAAGAAGCGATAATTATCGGCGATCAGCCTGGCTGCCCGGTGGATGTCCTGGGCAGGGACGGAGTGGCACAGGTCAATGACTGCAATGGAGCGGTCGATCGACAGAATCACCCCTTTCAAAACCCCGACATACTCGTCCAGATAACCGAAATCGGTGGTCAGGATCACCGGGGCAGGGGCCGTTTTGCTGGCAGTTTTCATCTCAACAGGGATCGGCTGGTCGATTTCCAGCTTGTCGTTATGTTCACTGTTACAGAGGAGCTTTTTGGTTGTGCGTTTTCTTGATCAGAAAATAGAGCCGGCCCGGCTCCTTCATGGTTCCGGCCGCCAACTCGGCGTAGGGTCCGCTGCCGAGAAACAGATCGATCCGGCCGCTGCCCTTGATGGCGGCACCGCTGTCCTGGGGCAGGACAAAGCGGCCGAAGCTTTTCCAATGGTTTATCCTGCCTTGATCATCGAGTACCGGGCGTTTTGAAACGAGGTAGCCGACCGCACCGGTCGGCAGTACATCATGGTCGACGGCCACCGAGCGCTGTGGGGTGAGGATCTGGCCGAGTGAGCCCCGTGGACCCAGATCGTCGCCCCAAGCAAAGAATATATAGCGTGGGTTGTGAAAGAGCATGCGCTCCATGTGCTCGGGATGCTCCTTGAAATAGACGCGCATCGACTCAATGCTGACCTGATCGGGATCCATGATCTGCTCATCCACGAAGAGCTTGCCGAGACTGTTGTATTCACGCCCGTTGGATCCGGCGAAGTGCAGCGAGCGGCTGGTCCCGTCCGGCAGCAGGATGCGGCCGGAGCCCTGAACCTGCAGAAGATAGGCGTCCAGGCGGTCCTTGAGATAGACCAGTTCATCTTCTCTGAGCAGGTTCTGCGTCTCGATCTCAGCGCGGCTCCAGAAAGGGACGAGCCTGCCCTGCTCATCGTAGCGTCCCACTGAAATAGCAGCATCACCGGTTTTTCGGATCAGTGCATCTGGCAGACCATAGAGCGGATAGCGGTAAGGGCCGGAATTTTCAAGGCTGCCTTCAAACAGCGGCTCGTAGTATCCGGTGACCAGCATCTCCCCCTTCTCATTTCTGCCGGCGGCCTGATAGAGATGAAAGTGCTGCCGGATTGCCTGGCTCAGTTCAAGTGGAGAGAAGGAGGTAAGAACCAGTTCCCGGAAAGTCGCCAGTGACTCGACCTGCATCTGATTGGTCAGGCGCAGGTTGCCGACGACGACCGTGTCGGATGGCTTTTTTTTCTGCAGATACGCCAGGTGACGGTCCAGGGCCTCGATCAGGCTGTCTCGGGAATGATCATCGACGAACACCGGATAGTTTCCGGGGCCGACACCGATCAGGTAATGCTCCGTAATCATGCAGCCGGAAAACAGGACTGACAAAAGAAGAGCCAGACCGCAAGGAGTGCAGAGACAAAATCGTACCAGCCGGTTGCGGGGCGGCACGTTCTGGTCGGAGCCGAGCATCTGTGACCAGAGGCCGGCTACTCTGCGGCGATGGCTTCGGCCAGTTCGGTGACCGCCATCGCATAGCGGCTGGAGTGGTTCCACTGGGTGATCGCCTGAAAATTAGGATAGCCCGCCACGTAGCGGAAACCGCCGCCCTGATCCGGATCCTTTTCCAGACCGACGATGATCAGTTTTCTGTTTTCCGGCGGCGTGGGCAGATCGATGTTCTGGGCCGCGGCCACGACCTGGTAGTCAACCTTTCCGCTCCTTCCTTTTAAATTGGCGCTGATCAGCTCCTGGGATTTCAACTCGGGACCGAGGTCGATATAGATAGGTGCATTCAGGGACCAGTGAAACCGGCGCAGGTAATTGGCGATCGAGGCCAGAATGTCTTCGGTTGAGTTAAATACGTCCCGGATGGTGTCATCATCGAAACTGACCGCATATTCATGGAAGCTCGACGGGATGAACTGGGTCTGGCCGAAGGCGCCGGCATAGCTGCCTTTTACCTGCAGCGGGTCCATATTGTTCTCCCGGCAGACGATCAGAAAATAGATAAGCTGCTTTCTGAAAAATGATGAGCGGCGTGGATAGGCGTCGAACAGAGTGTTGAGGGTCTGGAAAACCGGAAAGCTGCCGCGGTGTGTACCAAAACGCGACTCGATACCCCAGATGGCGATGACCACCTCCTTGTCGACCCCGAACTGCGCTTCGATCCGGGCGAGCAGATCGGCATGGAGGACCACCATTTTCTTACCCTTGGCGATGGTCTTCGGGGTGACGAAGAGCGGCCGGTATAGATAGTAGGGCTTGGCCTCCCACTGGCGGTCCATCAACTCGAGGACCTTTTTGTCGATGCTGACCCCGGCGAATAGGCTGTCCAGCTCGGCTTGGCTGAACTGGTGTTCCTGCTGCAGTTCACTGAATAACTTGGTGTAGCGCTCACTGCTCAGGTCGATCTTCTGACCGTCTTCAACCAGGTCTGCGGCTTTGGGTTTCTGGGCGGCGCATACGGATGCGTCCAAACTCAAGCCGAGGACCAGCAAGACCAGGAAAAGCGAGGTAAGCAGGGGCGTGAACAGAGATCTGCAACTGCGTGGACTTGGGAAAAAGCCGCCGGCAGCGAGGCCGGTGCGATGGCAGGTAGGCGTGTTATGAACCATAAATTTTATTGAATGAATCAAGGAATTTGCCAAGCTGGTCTTCGGGCAGGATATTGATGCCGGCCGCCGCAGCCCGGCCCCCCCCGTGGGGAAATGCGCGGCACAGGATATCGGCGCTATGCTTGTTGTCGAGCGGAGCCCGCACGCTGATGCGCAGGGTTCCATCGTTGTTTTCCGTGATCAGCGCGTGAGCCCCGGCAGGATTCTCCCGGGCTCTAAGATTTGCGAATACGCCTGAAACCCGCCTGGACCAGGGGCTGTCTGGAAAACGGTAGACCCGGTTATCACCTTTGCTGGCAAAGACAGATTGCGACAGGGCAAGCTCCATATCGTTTTTGAAACCGGTCTTCAAAGTCTTCAGCGTATGAGATTCTTCATAGAAGTCGAAAGGGTCCACGTATTTTTTTACCGAATAATAGAGATAATCGGGGGAAAAATAGAGATCATCGAGCTGGGCCCCATAGCTGTTGTAGTTCAGTAGTTCACCGATCTCCCGCAGCTTGGCAATTTCGGACTCGCTCAGGGAGCGTGTTTGTGCCACCGCTTCGGCTACCTGGTGCAGATTGTCCCCGAAGGCACCGCAGACGGCCCAGAGCCGATATCTGCCATCGAGCAGCGAATCGACGATCAGGGAGGTGCACTGATCCGGCTCGGGATGGATATGGGCGGTCAGCAGGTGGGAAGCGGGAATGTCGCCGGCAAAATGGTGATCCACATAAAAGATCTCGTTCTGCCCCTCGAGAAGCGTAAGCAGGGAATCCATATTGGCGTGCATGGAGAGATCCAGCACCAGTATTCTGCTCTTCTGCAGATCTGCGATCCTGGAGAGCAGTGCAATATCTCTTTTGACTCCGGAGACCAGGGTGGCGTCGGGGACGGGGTGGCTCAGGCGCAGTTGATGCAGGCTGCAGATCCCATCGGCATCGCCGTTGAATACATCGTATTGAGGGGCTGCAGTGATGTGCTCTCTGGGAACCATGAACCGGCTATCGACCGTCTGGGGTAACGAACTGGCAGCCTGCTAATAGTAGAATCTGAGCGGGCTGCCGAGATTGGCAAGGTTGAACATGAGCATAATAGACGTATCGGTTGGCGTATACTGCGAGCCAAGTTCAACCGACCAGCATAGCGCCTGATAGATCAGGGAGACGTTTGCCTCATTGGTCTCGTCGTTGGCGATTGAATGTTCAATTCCTGCTTTTATCCTGAAACTTGCAGCCAGCTGCAGGTCGACCAGCGCATTGATCTGCTCGGTATCGATGAGTGAGCTATTCTCCAGCTCTTCCGGGGTATTGTCCTGGAAAAAATATTCGAGCTGGAAAATATCGCCCCTGCCGTTTCTATAGGTGGTATAAAAATCGTGTTTGACAAAACCGGTGTCATACACATCGAAATCGGTCTCATAGTCGAATTCGAGCTGGCTGAGCGGATACCACTTCAAGCGCAGATTGATGTCCGAAAAAGGTTCGTCCGAATTTTCATCGAGGAAACTATAGCTTTGTTTGATTTTCAGCCAGCCATATTCGTCATCGTCGTAATCACCTGTAAGAGCGTTGATAAAATTGTCGATACCGTAGACGATCTCATTTCTTTCACTAATCCGGTCTACACCGTCGAAGCTGGGCAGATCGGTCTGGTCGACGTCGGGGATGAAATCGTAATCCACATAGGGGCGCACTTCATGAGTCAGACCGGTTATTTTCTCGCCAGAAATGGCAAAGGTGCGCATCAGGGTGGTGCCGAGTTCTGCATGAATATCGTAGAGAAACCGGTTCTGGGTGTCGTCCTCGTCCCATTCGGCCTCGCCGTAGGTCTGGACCGAATAGAGCGTTTCACGCAGGCCGATTTCAGCACGGGATTCGAGATAGGGGCTGATCGGCAGCGGTGCACTGAGTGTCGGGTAGATATCGGCGCGGTGCCCGCCGATACCTTCTTCACGCCAATAATTATAGTAGCTCGCATCCCATTGCAGGGTCATGTCCCATAATTTTTCAAAGGGAAGGGTACCGGTATAATCAATGGCAGGCAGATTCCAGAGCGGGGTTGGAATTGGCGGACCGCCCACTGGATCCTGCAGGTCCCTGACATCGTTTATGCCAAGCATCTGGGCAGCCAGCGAGGTCGAACCCCAGGATCTCTGGACCCCAAGGGCGTTGGTGCGCTGGTCGTCGGTCTTGTTTTCCAGGCTTCTGCCAAAGGTGTCGAGAAAATCATCGTTGCTGGCTTTGAACCCAGTGAAACCGGTGTTGAATTCAGTCAGATAATCGCGGTCTGACACGATATCGAGATCCAGTCTGGTGACCCAGGCACCGAAATTCTGATCCGCCTTGGCCCTGAACCAGTAGCGGTCTTTGTTGTCGTGGGTGAAGCCGGTGTCGTTGTAGTATTCCACTTCGGACGGATCACTCAATTCATCGTAAAGGTAATTGGCCATGGCCATGCCCTTGTCGGTGGTGGAGGTGATATAGCGAAACTCGGCACCAGGCATGTAGCCGCGATTGGCAAAGTACTGGGTATAGATGGTCAGATCGGTGGAATCGGAGATATTCCAGAAAAACGGCAGATTAAATCCAAAGCCGCCGTTCTGGCTGCTGCTGATCTCAGGGAGTAGAAAACCCGTTTCCCGTTTGCTCTTGGCCGGCACCACCAGATAGGGTGAATAAAATACCGGAACATCCTTGATCCGGAACCGGGCATGCTTCAATACTGCGTAGCCATCCTGCTTTATGACGACGTCGCTGGCAGCAAAACTCCAGGGGGCGGTTTCATCATCGGCAATTTTACAGGTGATGATCCAGCCATCTTCGATATGATAGGTCTTGAAACCGATTTTTTCGATCACCTCTCCTTCGAGGTGCATATCTTTTTCTTCACCGATGATCGTAGCCTTCCTGAAAGTACCGGTCTCCTGCTCGAGGTTGATCTCCGCCTGTTCCGCGAAGATATACTGGCCATCGGCCTGAACCGATACGTTGCCGCGGGCTTTTATCGTGTTCAGCGCGATATCGTAGGTGGCCCAGTCAGCCTTGACAGTGGCCTGGGTCTTGTATATTGGTTTTGTTTGCTCCGGAAGGTCGGCGGGGGTGAGTTCCTCCTCTTCTTCTGCAACCGTTTCTTCTTCGAGCAATTCGTTCCAATCCGATACTTCTTCCCCGGCCGCAAGACCGGCAACGGAGGCTTTTGTCTTTTTGGGCGGGACCTGTTTACGTTTAATTAAAACGATATTGCCTTCGGCAACGATGGAGTGCGGGTCTTCATAACGGATAATCCGATCGGCTGTGATTTCCCACTCTTCGGTCGCAACCGATTGTTCCCCAGCCTGCTCAGAAACTTTCTGAGCCGGTTCTTCAGCGGTCGCTTTCTCGAGCACCGGCGCCTTTTTGGGCGTGTCGGTTTCTGCGGCATCGAGATCAGAAGGATCGGCAATCGGGGCAATCGAGAGAACCAGGAAAAGACTGAAGACGAACATACGTGGCAACAACTTTGTCACGATACACTCCTTTGAAGACATGAAGATCTATGTGAACAACCGCTCAGGCCTGGGCAGGCGAAAAACCTCGCTAGGCCAGGACCGGTCAATCCCCGAGCCTGGTAAACACCCCGGCAGCATATAAGCACCGAAATGTACGGGCAGGCCCACCCGGTGTCAAGCCAAAAGTAACAGTTTTGCCTTGATTATAAAGGGTATATGCTTTACCCTCGGTCCAGTTTACCGTGAATGGCTGATAAAGGCATCTTTTTTCGAGACTTATTCCAAAAAGATGCTTATCAGTGCGGTACAAATTACTGAGGCCGCAAGAACTGCCGAAACACTGACGCAAACTGGCGAAGAATTCAGCAGCAAGCCTGCCCAGCAAGAGGGAGCAGGTAAATCGACAAGCTTCAGACCATGAACGGAGTGGCACATCTGAAATGTGCCTGGATGCGATTAACGTATCGGCCGTTATCATGAGTAAGAGTCGGAGGTACAGCCCGCCCGCAGCTATGAGAATTCAAAATCATTTCTGTTTTTAAAACCTGATCCGTGCAAGCGGCGGGGAATCAAGAGACGGAAACAGCGCGGTCGAGGCGGTACCGATAATAAGGCGATGTGCAAAGCGCATTGCTGTAAAAATCATGATGGGCAGGACAGCGACCAGACAATGGGCTGGCCTGACATCTAGGCGGTGCTGGTTGCCGTTTGTCTGCGCGCACGCGCGGCGACGGACAGTACCCAGGGAATTGTATGGCGACATCAGAAAAGGACAACAACGAATCCGAGAAGACAAATCTTATCAGTCGAATTAAAACCACTACCGGAGCCTGGTGGAAAAGCAAGGTAATTGCTGAAAAGGAAGAACCCGATTCTGCCGCACCTGCTCCTGCCGGGAAACCGCCCGTCAAGCAAGCACAGCCTGAGGCTGGGTCGGGCAGCGGCACAGACAGCACAGGCTCGAGTTCCACTGCGCAGGCCGACCCGCAACAGCCCATTCGCACTCCCCAGACACTAGAAAGTCCGCAGCAGCAGGATAAGGCTGCGAGCTCGGCTACTGAGGAGCGGGGGGCCTCCGGACAGGTAAAGAGTGCAGGAACTGATTCAGCGGACGCTGATTCAGCCACCGAGAAAACGACAAAACCAAGACGGAGCCGAGGACGCAGAGGCGGCCGGAAAAAATCAGCTGCCAAAAGCGGTGCTGGCGATCAAATTGGCGCGCAGAAACCAGACGAGCAGCCTGCAGCAGCTGATAATGCGGCTGCAGACTCGGTTGAAAAATCAGCCAAGCCCCAATCCAGGCGCAGCGCTGAGGGGAAGGACAAGAAGCAGCCTGCAGAGCAGCATCAGCCGGTGGTAAAACTGTTGATCAATGCCGATGAGCCGGAGGAATGCCGGCTTGCCCTGCTCGAAGACGGCCGGCTCGAGTCGCTCCATGTCACCAGTGTCAGTCGGGTCCATACCAGAAACAATATCTACAAGGCCCGTGTGGTTGCGGTTGAATCGAACCTGCAAGCGGCTTTTGTCGATTACGGGACGGAAAAAAACGGTTTCCTGGCCTTTCCTGAAATACACCCGGAATATTTTAAGCAGGACCTGTCCCCGGAGATCAGAGCCCTGGTGGAATCGCACCAGTGGAAAAAGCTCTCCATTTCGGACGTCATTGCCAAGGGCCAGGAAATGCTGGTTCAAGTGGTAAAAGAGGAGATCGGCAAGAAGGGCGCCAACCTGACCACTTACCTCTCGATACCAGGGCGCTGCGTGGTCTTGATGCCCGGTTCCGACTCAGAGGGGATTTCGCGCAAGATTTCCGGCGAAGAACAGCGCGGCAGGCTACGCGAAATCATGAATACGCTGAGCATCCCCGAGGGCATTGGCTGGATCGTAAGAACCGCCAGCGAAGACATCACCAAGACCGCCTTGACCAGGGACGTCAAGTTCCTGCTGAGGCTCTGGACGGAGATCAAGAGCAAAGGACAGCATCTGGAAGGCGTCGGCCTGCTCTACCAGGATCACAATTGCGTGATGCGCTTTCTGCGTGAACAGTTCGATCCGACCACCCAGGAAATCCTGGTCGATGACGAAACGGCACTGGAGAAGGTCAAAGAATTTACCGAGATGCTACCTGCCAAGCAGCGCAAAGTGAAGGTCAAGCTGCATCGTGGAGCCCGGCCGATTTTCAATCAGTACAGCGTCGAAGACCAGATCGAGTCGATCTACCAGCCCCGGGTAAACCTGCCCTCGGGCGGTTCGATCATCATCGAGCCCACCGAGGCCCTGGTTTCGATCGATGTCAACTCCGGTTCGACGGGCAAGGGCAAGAACTTCGAAGAGACGATATTCATGGCCAATATGGAAGCTGCCCAGGAACTGGCGCGGCAGTTGAGGCTCCGTGACCTGGGCGGCCTGATCGTGGTCGATTTCATCGATATGCGAAGCAGCAAAAATATTCGCGAGGTGGAAAAACAGGTAAAAACCTCGATGAAGCGGGACCGGGCCAAGGTCGACATCAGCAGGATCTCAAGATTTGGATTGATGCAGATATCGAGGCAGAAACTGGGTTCGCCGATTGAGTCGGGCAACTACCGGATCTGTGAGCACTGCCGGGGCCGCGGCACGGTCCGTTCGGTGGAGACTATGGCGCTATTTTACCTGCGCAGAATTCACACCGGGGCGAGCCGCAAGCCGATTGTAAAAATAGACTGCCGATTCCCGCTCGATGTGGCCCAGTATCTGCTCAACAACAAGCGCCAGGAAATCATGGAGCTCGAGGAAAAATACGGTGCGAAAGTGATTATCACGGCCGATCCGAGCCTGAAGCCGAGTGAGCACGACATCGCTTTTGGCAAGGCCGAAAAAGAGGAGCCTGAAAAAAAAAACGGGCTTGAGTTGAGCCCGGATCTGGAGTATAAAGACACTCCCGTGCACCAGTAGCTCAGCTGGATAGAGCAACGGACTACGAATCCGTAGGTCGGGGGTTCGAATCCCTCCTGGTGTACCAGTAATTCAAGCGGTTAGGCCATTTTGGCTTAACCGCTTTTTTG
>CAWGPM010000003.1:202500-336349 GCA_963824415.1 uncultured delta proteobacterium | reverse complement strand
GGTTAAAACTTGCCGGACGTGACGGTGCCGCCCTTTTCAAACGGCTGCCGCCCATTCTTGTTTATGGGTACCTTATGTATAGCAGGAAGAACCATTATTGAAAAGAAAAATTAGTCAAAATTACAAAAAGTTATGATCAGTATAATCCTGTTCAAATAATTCAGGAATTACTGCAAAAGATATTTTGCACCCCGCTGACAGGTCGTTGATCCGCCTCAACCAGATTTTTGCCTGAATTCGGCCCCCGTTGCGTATCAGGGGTGGACTTTTGCTCGATAATCTCATACATCTACCGATACTCATTTTAAATGTGTATTATATCCATGTGATCTGATCTCTATTTAAAGCATTATCGATGACTGAAAAACCAAACGATATCTACGGTTCCATACCCATATCCGATACACCTCCAGACCCGGCTCCCGAGCCGACGCGCGATAAAAAGGGTTCCCCGAAAAAACCGCAAGGCAGGCAAAGCCGGTAAAACCTCCAAAAGCAGGCACGCCCGCCAAATCCTCAAAATCTGGTCAGGCTGTTAGGCCGCCTGAAGCGCCGCGTTCCACCCGGCGCCCGCCGGCCGACCCGAGGATTCGCGAAACGAGCGGCTCCGGCAGGAAGCTGGGTGTCTGGTTCACCATTCTGCTGCTGCTCTTCGGCCTTTACAGTGCAGCGGGCTATCTGCTGGTGCCGTATCTGATCGAGAACAGCCTGCCAACCTATCTGAAGGAAAATGCAAATGTCCTGCTCAGCGTCGGCAGGACCAGCTTCAACTCCTATAACTTCAAACTGGTGATGCGCGATGTCTCGGCCGAAACCATCGAAAACGGCAGCCCGCCGACCGCTTCCTGTCCATCGACGACCTGCGCATCAATCTCGATTTCTCTCGCTGCTGCGCAGCGATCTGACCAGTAGCGAATTCGCCTCGAGCGGCTCAAACTGCACATCATCAGAGAGGCAGACAAAACCTACAATATCTCCTATCTGCTGGGCGGCAAACGGCTCAGGGACCACTCCGACATTATGGATTTTGCCGAACTGCCCTTTTTGTTTTCGCTGAACAACATCTCCATTGCCGAATCGCGGGTGATCATCGAGGATACCATCGCCGGCAAAGAACATGTGATCAGAGACATCGAGCTGGCACTGCCGGTGATCTCGAATTTTCCTTACCAGACCGATTCCTATATCCACCCGCGCTTCTCGGCGGTGATCAACGGCAGCCCTGTCTCGCTGACCGGCGAGGCCTCGATCGGCGCCGGCCTGCCGAACCGGCAGACCCAGTTGAGCTGCGACATCAACGATATCGATATTCCGCTCTATTTCGACTACCTGCCGCTGACCCTGCCGGTAGACATCAGCAAAGGCACAGCCAACGGCGTCCTGCACCTGACCTTTTCACCGGAGCAGGAGAAGGGCAGCCGGTTCAAGATACGCTTTCGACCTGGAAACCTCTGATCTCAGCCTCGAGTCCCGGGATGCCAAGATGTCGCTGAACATCCCCAATGCCAAGCTCGAGGGAGAAATGGAGCCGTTCACCACGGGCGCTCGGTTTCAAGTCGATCCTGCTCCGGGAACCAGCCATCGTCTCCGACAGCATTGAAGACGCATCGCTCGCTGCCACCCTGGCCAGCCTGGCGCCGATGGCGCTGCGTCCCCCGCCGGAAGAACAAACTGCATACGGTGATTCCACCCATCAGCATCAAGCTGATGATTGCCGACGGCGGACACCTTTACCGTCGTTGATCGGCAGAAGAATACCAGCCTTGCAGCGCTGGGAGTCGATCCAGCTCTCCATCAAGGACTTCACCAACGACCGGCTCTTTCCGACCGAGGTGGAAAGCTCCTTCAGGCTCAGCGGCAGAGCACGGTGCCAACGCCGCCTTTTTCACCTGGCAGGGCATTTTCGACAAACAGAATCATCCCGGTGGCAACCTGCAGCTCAGCAACGTACCGGCCTCGCTCATCGCACCCTTTCTGGGCAGGGAAGCCAAGGATATTTCAGGAACCGCTGATCTGAAAGGGCTTGCTGTCGATCGAATCCTTTGCTCGGATACATACCAGGACCGGCTGTTCGACTACTCACTGAAGAGCAGCAAACTGAGCATCAAGGACGTCGTACTCAAGGACCAGGGCGTCGAGTGGCTGCGAACGCCGGACCTGCGCTGCGACCCGGTCAGCAGAATCCGCGGCATAACCGACCTCGGCAATGTCTATCTGCAGAACAGCACGGTTGCGCTGGCGCGCAACAGGCTGCCGTTATCTGTTTGTAAACTTTTCGGCCCGGCCGACCCAGCATATCCTGCACGGCATCGATTTTTCCGGCCGGGTAACCATCAAGGACGTCCCTTCAGCCGCAAGCGCCTGAAGCCTGGTCTTAAGAGACGTGGTATTTCAGGCCAACCAACTGGAAAAGCAGCAGACCCAGAAAGACAACTTTGTCTTCTCGGCCAGCCTCGATGCCGACAGTGAAATCACGGCCAGGGGCAGCCTGCATATCGCGCCGCTGCAGATCAACACCGAAGTTGCCGCCACCAACCTGACACCGATTCAGCTGTTTTCCTGGTTCAGCAGCTCCAAAACAATGCTGGAAAACCAGGCCAGCCTGTCGATCAAGGGGTCGTTTCTATACCCGCAACAGGATTCTCCGGTGACCTGGCCGCCGAAAACGTGGTGCTCGGCAGCAGCAAAGACCCCTTCACTCACGGCGTCCTCGATCCGCCTCAACCAGTTTAACTGGTCCAAAACCCGGCAGAGCCTGTCGATCAAGCAACTGCTGGTCGATCAACCGGAATTCACCTGGCGCAGAACCAACGACGCAGCCAGCCCGCTGGTGCTTGCCTCTGATTTTCTGCGCCAGACCCTGCTGCCAGAAACAGTAAGCGATGGAGCGGACCCCGATCTGGCGCTGGCAAAATCAACGCTTGCCATCGATCGACTGGGTATTTCCAACGCCCAGATAAACTATATCGACGAGCGGGTCAGACCGCCGTTGAAACTCGAGCTCAACGGCATCAGCGGCGACCTGCAGAGCCTGCAGTACCCGGTCGCAAATAAAGCAGGAGAAATATCCTTGAACGGCTCCATCGAAGGGATTCCATTCAAACTCGAAGGCTCGGGCAAACTGCTGCAATCCCCGCCGGCTGCCGCCACCAGTTTCAGTGCCTCCTCGCTGCCGCTCAGTCTTTTTGGCGACCAGATCAAGGGACGAATCAAGGGTGTGGATACGACCAAAACGACCCTGAACGTGAACCAAAGCATCACCTGGGATATGCAGGCGCCTGGCCTCTGCAACGACGCTGAGCCTCAGCGATCTCGTTCCCGAACAGCCGGGAACAGAGCTGGCTGTCGCCCTGGCTCTGTTGAGCGGCAAAGACGCTGTAACCATGTCTTTTTCCTCCAACCAGCAGTATCTGCGTCCGGTGCTCAATGAAGCGCTGGATTATTTTTCCCGGATCATGGTCAAGGCCTCGATTAATCCGCTGCTGCTGGCCGATCCTGAATTCGTGGATCTGGCGGACAAAAACTTCGTCACCTTTTTACCCGGCACCGACCAGTTTACCGGAGAGAAGCTTCGAAGCGGCTCAACCGCTACGGAGAACTGTTGAGCGCCTATCCGCTGATCGATCTGCAGATCACCGGCCTGGCGGACCCGGAGTCCGATGTGGCCGAGCTCCAGCAGGAACTGGAAAAAGCCGAGCAGATCCGCGTCGAGGTGGAAAACCGAAAACGTGAGCTCGAGTGGCAGAAAAAACAGGAACTGGAGCTGATGAAGCTCGAAGATCTGGCAGGAATCGAGCCAGGGAGAGATCGACGAGACGGACATCGAGGTCACGGACGACAAATTCATCCCGGTAACACCGCGACCGGTCCAGGTGAGCAATGATGTGTTCACCGATCTCGGTCTCAGGCGTGAGCAGGCCGTGATCGATCACCTGATCGAACAGCTTTCGGTCGCCCCGGAACGTTTGCACCTGGCTGAAGCCCGCAACAAAAATATCATCAGGGGCGGGGATTCGCCCCGGGCCGTGATAAGCCTCAAAGACGGCTTATGCCAGGCTCGCCGGAGACTCAGGCGAGGCGGCTGACAACGATGCAGCAGAGTGAATAGACATCACCACTGAAAAAGAGAGGGAAACCAGATGCTTGCACTCATCGAAAAAACCAGGACCTTTCGCCGATTCGAGCAGAGCCGGACGATCGACCAGCAGGTACTGACCGATCTGCTCAACCTGGCCCGCCTCGGCGGGTCCGCCAGAAACTGCCAGCCCTGGCAGTACGCTATCTTCAATGACGATACTTCCTGCCGGGCTATCTTTCCCTACCTGGGCTGGGCGGGTTATCTGAGCGACTGGAAAGGCCCGGTGGAGGGCGAACAGCCCAGCGCCTACATCCTCTGCCTCTTGAACCGGAACTGGCTGAAAGGCAGTGACAAGGAGGCCCAGTTCGACCTGGGCATCGCCACCCAGAACCTGCTGCTCGGCGCGATGGAATCAGGCATCGGGGGCTGCCGAATCGGCGCCTTCAATCCGAAGCTCGCCAGTCTGTTCAGCCTCGGAAGAGCAGCTCGAACTCTCGCTGGTCCTCGCTCTGGGCTATCCGAAAGAGTCCGTGGTTCTCGAAGAAACACAAAACGCTGACGATATAAAGTACTGGCGCGACGCCGAGCATATCCACCATGTGCCGAAACGGAAACTGAACGATATTCTGATCGAAGTAGTACTGAGACAATAAAATCTTCGCTGATTCAAAAAGAGCTGTGGTCTCGGAAAGAATCCCGCATATAATTGTGAACCAGCCCTATAGCTATAGGCTCAGCTGCTCACCCGTCATCACCGACACATCTGGATGAACGCGTTTCTAAATAAAATATCTCAATTCACTTCGGTTCATGAAGTGCTCCTGCTTGCCGGTGAAGGGGATCTGCTCTACTACTACCACCGGGATAAAGAGACGGCGGATTCCGGCCAGGGTCAATTCTGGCACCGGTTGATCGATGATTTGGGCAGCCCCGCAACGGCAGATTTTCATTTTAGCGGCGGCCGCTATTTTCTGGTGGAGCTGACGCTTGGTACCCTGCTGATCGGCCTGGACGGTGACCAGCAGTTCCAGACCATCAAGGAAGGCTGCTTCAACGTTCGCCAGAAACTCAAAGACCGGAGCATCAGAAAAAATGTGCTGATGCGTATGTTCAACGAAAACAGGAATGCCCTGCGTCCTCAGCATGTCAAGCTGCTCAAATCCGTTGCCTGCCCCGAAGTCGCCGTTCTGCTGATTCCAATTCTCGAAAACTATAACCAGTCGTCATCCTCCAAGCCGGGCAACGGCCTGATCGAAGCTGTCTGCGAAGTGCTCGGATACTGCCGCGCCAGTGAAGCGCTGCAGGCGCTGCTGAGCTTTCTGCAGAGAAATGACGAGTCTCAGCAGGAAGGTGGGCCCCTGGAAGCGGCGCGCATTGCCGTGGCCCAACTGCAGCTCGACCGGCTGGAATTGAACGGAGGCGAACCGATCGACCTGGACAAGACCACCCTGGTGCAGAGCGATGCAGGCAGCACCAGCAGCACCAGCAACAGTAGCGGCAGCGCTATTGGAAAACTGGGGAAGCTCTCACCAAAGGAACTTGAGATACAGAAACTGCTCGACCAGAACAAGCAGGATAGCGCGGTTCACCGTATTATTGAGTTGATCGGCAGCTCCGCCCGGGAGAAGGACTTCGCCCAGGCTGAGCGATACCGGCAGATGCTGATCTCCGGGGCGCCGATGGCGCTGCGCGAAATTATCAGCGCCGCTGAGATTATCGAAGAGGAAAAGTCTTCATCGCTGAGCGCGATGATTCTTTCCACCTGGGACGAGTTGATTCAGGCGCTGTCGCTCGAGGAATTTTCGGCGCTCTACTACGCAACAAAGCCCAGAAACAGCCCGAGTGGCGAAATCCTCGTCCGGCAGGGCCAATTCCTGTCCAATCTCTTTCTGGTCAACAGCGGCCGGGTTCAGCTCTATACCACCAGGCACGGCACAGACGTCCCCTTCAAAACGGTGAGCGAGGGTGATATCTTCGGAGCCGAAAACTTTTTTGACATCTCGGTCTGGACCGTCAGCGCCAAAAGCCTTGGTGCGGGCCTCTCAGTGCTTACCTGGGACCGGCTGGCCCTGCTCAAGGAGGATTACCCTGCGCTGCAGAACAAATTGATGGACTACTGCGCCCGGTTCCGGGGCGGCACCTCGCATTTTTCCCGTCCTTCAGCCTCGCGCCGCAAATTTGAGCGCAAAAGAGCGGCTGGACGGGCGACCATCGATCTGATCAACGAGCAGGGCAGAGAAATGGGCCAGGTGGCCCGGGGCGATCTGCTTGATATCAGCCAGGGAGGTCTCGCCTTCGTGCTGCGCTTCAACAAGAAAGGCCATGCGGTGGATCTGCTGGGCAAGCGGATCAAGGCCGCCATCAGGCCCGATCATGCAGCAACCCCGCTGCTGCGCACCGGCCTGGTAAAAGCGGTGCGCTCCTATGATTTTGTCGGCAACGACTACTCGGTGCATGTGGAGTTCGACGATCCCCTCAGTTCCACCGAAGTCGCCCAGGCCGCTGCCAAAAAGAGCGCCTGAACTCGGCTCAGACACAGCTATTATAGGCAGTGATCAGCTGCGCAGCAGTGTGCTTATTTCAGCCGCAGCGGTGTTGGGCTTTACCTTAACCACCGCAACCGGCTCCGTGGGCACCACGATTCTTGCCGAGTCCTGACCTTCGTTGAGATGGGCCATAATCAGCCTTCCCACCGCTTCTTTTCTACCCAGGCTCTGCAGCTCTGCAACCGGCCCAGCCAGGGCAGGATCGGTGCTGACCCGCTCAACACCGGCGACAACGCCGAGCCGCTGCTTTAGTGCGCCGAGGTTGTCCGGGGCGATGTCCCCTGCGGTGGGCTGTGCAGTATTTCCCGCTGACGAACCGGCTTCCAGGTCCTCAACGTCTGAGAGGGCGGCGATCAGTTCACCTTCGCTGTAGTCCTCAGGCCCATCCTCGCTTTCATCCTTCATGCCTACCGCTTTCATGATGATCGGGCCGAGCGCGCTGCCGATCCTGTCTTCGCTTATACGGCACTCATTGTTGATGAAGATGGTGGTCCGATCCCAGGAAAAGACCTGATACGCCGCCTCGATGCCGCTCACCTCCCCGACCCTGGCGTCGAGCAACTCTCCCTGGCTGAAATGCAGAATTCCCCCCTTGCCAGACTGATTGTCGAGCATGCGTATCGTGCAGGTTTTGGCATCCATCTCCATGAGCTGCATGAAGACCGGCGGCGACACGTCGTTCATGATGCCGCCCTCGGCCTCCCGATCGAGCAATTGCTGAATCATCATAATCAGTTCATCGGCCCAAAATGGCTTGTTGAGATAACCATATGCCCCGCTGTTCCTGGCCACATCTTTCACCTTTTCATCACCGAGACCCGAAACGATGATGATCGGGATATCGGAGTAGTGCTGTTTGAGATGGCTGATCAGGCTGATGCCGTCCATCCGGGGCATCACCAGGTCCAGCACCGCCACGGAAATCGGGTGTTCTTTTAATTTACCCACCGCATCGAAGCCGTCCTTGGCGGTTACCACTTCAAAGCCGTTTGAGGGGTCACCCAACCGCCTGGCAACGGCTGTTCGCAGAATCCGGTCATCATCGGTGAAAAGGATTTTTCTCAGCATGACATTTGGGGGGGTTTTAGTGAACTCAACCTTTCGGCTGCCTCTATTCTCATTTTACTTCACATCTCTGACCAGCCAGATCAGAAAAAGCACCGGAATTCCCATCAGCGCGGTCAGCATAAAAAAATTGGAGTAGCCGATCGAGGTGGCAATGGAGCCTGAGTAGCCGCCGAGCAGCTTCGGAAACAACGACATCAGCGAGGAGAACACCGCATACTGCACCGCGGTAAAGGAAATCGAGGTCAGGCTCGACAGAAAGGCGACAAAGGCGGCCGAAGCCAGCCCCGCCGCCAGGTTGTCCGCCGCCACCACGGCCTTGAGCATCAGCAGGCTGGGTCCGGCCGAGGCCAGCAGCATGAACAGGATATTGGTCGCTGCGGCCAGCACGCCGCCAACGAAAGAGGATCTTCAGAACACCGTAGCGCACCGTCAGCATGCCGCCCAGAAAACCGCCGGCAATGGTCATCAGCAGGCCGAAGGTCTTGACGATCGAGGCGATCTGGGTTTTGGAAAAACCGATATCGAGATAGAAGACGGTCGAAATCACCCCCAGCACGATATCCGATATCCGGTAGAAGCCGATCAACAGCAGCAGCAATACGGCCAGCTTCATGCCGTAGCGGGTGAAAAAATCCTTCACCGGCTCTATGTAGGTGTCGTTGAGCATCTCGCGATTGACCAGCCCCAGCGCCACCAGAACGCGGGCACCAATCAGCCCGGCACCAAGCGAAATAAAGAGCCGGGCCGTCTCCACCAGAAATCCGGCAACTCTGTCCAGCGGCCCGAGCAACTCGCCGAGCGCCTGCTTGAGCGGCGCCATAAGCGCCCCGCTGTAGAAAAAGACCAGCACGAAAACCGAAGCCGCGCCGAGAAACAGCGCGAAAAAACGCAGATACTCATGGGTGGAATACGCTATCTTCTGCAGCTCCCGCACCCCGGGTGGGTTCGGGGACCACCAGGGCGGTGACCAGACCAGCGATCATACAGAAGCCGACCCCGAAATAGGTGATCCGCCAGGCCGTGTAGGAATATGCCTCGGCGGTGGTACCCAGGTAGGAGGCCAGAGCGAGTGATCCGGCACCGGCCACCAGCATGCCGATCCGGTAGCCGGCGATATAGGTGGCCGAGAGCATGGCCTGCAGCTCCTGCTCGGCGCATTCGATGCGATAGGCATCGATCACGATGTCCTGGGTGGCGGAGGAAAAACCGAGCAGCACCGCGGCCCAGGCCATCGTTGTGAGCTGGGCCTGCGAACGGGCCGGATCGACCAGAGCCATCAGAAAAATCGCCCCCATCACGCAGAGCTGGGAGACCACCATCCAGGCGCGGCGCCGACCCAATCTGCGGGTCAGATACGGCAGCGGCATCCGATCGATCAGCGGGGCCCAGACGAACTTGAAGGAGTAGCCCAGCGCCGCCCAGCTGAAAAAGGTGACCGCGCTTTTCTGCACGCCGGCTTCGGTCAGCCAGGCCGACAGGGTCGAGAAAATCAACAGGATCGGGATGCCTGCCGAGAACCCGAGAAAGAGCATGGTGATCACCCGGGGATGCAGCCATGATCGCAGCGTCTCGGCCCAGTCTTTGTTGGTCTGGCTTCCCATCGTCCTTGTCTTTTCCGGTCATTAAGTTTAATTTTGCAGATAGCCTAAACGATTACCATACGTTCACGAACAGAGAACATAAAGACTCAGATACGAGTTCTGCGAGATATGAGCATCAGAATCTATAACACCCTGACCCACAAAAAGGAACCTCTAAACCCCCTCGAGCCCGGCCACGTCAAGCTCTACGTCTGCGGCATCACTTCCTACGACTATTGCCATATCGGCCATGCCCGCTCCTCGCTGGTCTTCGACATGATCGTCAAATACCTGCGCTACCGCGACTACCGGGTCACCTTCGTCAGGAACTTCACCGACATCGACGACAAGATCATCAACCGGGCCAACGAGCAGAACACCTCCTCCGAGGAACTGGCCCAGCGCTTTATCGACGAATTCTACCGCGACATGGACTATCTCGGCGTCGACCGGCCGGATCTCGAACCCCGGGCCACCGAGCATATTCCCGAGATGATCGAACTCATCGAGAAACTGATCTCGCAGGATATAGGCCTATCCGGCCGACGGCGACGTCTACTACGCGGTTGAAAAATTCGACGGCTACGGCAAGCTCTCCCGGCGCAATCTCGACGATATGCAGGCCGGCGCCCGGATCAGCGTCAACGAGGCGTAAACACCACCCGATGGATTTCGCCCTCTGGAAAGGCTCCAAGCCCGGGGAACCCGCCTGGGACAGCCCCTGGGGGCCGGGCCGGCCGGGCTGGCACATCGAGTGCTCGGCGATGAGCAAGAAGTTCCTCGGCGATACCTTCGATATCCATGGCGGCGGCAAGGACCTGATCTTTCCCCACCATGAAAACGAGATCGCCCAGAGCGAGGCGGCAAACGGCAAGACCTTCGTCAACCTCTGGGTGCACCACGGCTTTGTCACGGTCAGAAACGAGGCTACCGACGAAGAGGAGAAGATGTCCAAGTCGCTCGGTAATTTTCTGACCATCCGCGACCTCTCGGAAACGTTTCACCCGGAAGTGCTCAAGCTTTTCGTCTTCTCGACCCAGTACCGCAACCCGCTGGAGTATTCCGAGCAGGCCATGCAGGACGCCGGCAGCGGCCTGAACCGGCTCTATGACTGCCTGGCCTCGATCGAGAACCTGGTGCGCAAGCCAAATTCGGAGGCCGGGACGGTAATCAGCGCAAAGGACCGGAAAAAACTCGAGTCCCTCGAAGAGCGCTTTGTCCAGGCCATGGACAACGATTTCAACACCGCCCAGGCGCTGGGACACCTGTTCGACGCGGCCAAGACCATCAACAAGATCATGCGCGCCCTGCCCCCGCAGCAGCATCCCGACGACCTCGCCCTGCTCGATGCAAGCGCGGCAGTGGTCATCAGGCTGGGCGGCATCATCGGTATCCTCAACGAAGAACCGCAGCAGTTCCTGGAGCGGCAGAAGCAGCAGATCCTGGACAGTATCGACCTCGACCCGGCGACCATCGACCAGCTAATCGCCCAGCGCAACGAAGCCCGGGCCAACAGGGACTGGGGCCTGAGCGATGAGATCAGGGACCGGCTGCTCGAACACCGCATCGAACTCAAGGACGGCCCGGACGGCACCAGCTGGAATGTAAAACGGGACTGAACGGGTTGAGCAGAGAACAAGAGGTACGAACGAATACTCACGCAAAACCGGAAACGAGGACACACCATGCGCCAACCGGCCGTAGCACATCGTTTCTATCCAGGCAATCCCGCTGAACTGAAACGCACCGTAACCGCCCTGCTGCCCGATGCAGCCGTAGAGAAAAAAACGGCCATCGCAGTGGTCGCTCCCCATGCCGGGTATGTCTACTCCGGCGCGATGGCGGGCCGCACCATCGGCTCGGTCCATATTCCCCGGACAGTGATTATCCTCGGCCCCAATCACCACGGCCGGGGCGCGGCCGTCGCCGTCTCCACCTCACCCTGGCAGATGCCCAACGGGGTCGTTGAACCGAATTTGGAACTTGCAGCAAAACTGATCGCAGCCTCGCCCTTGATACAAGAAGACGAAGCGGCCCACCAAGCCGAGCATTCGCTGGAGGTCCAGGTCCCCTTTCTCCAGGCGCTCCAGCCCGACCTGCACCTCGTGCCGATTGCGGTCTCTTCCATGAGCTATGAGAATTGTCTCTTAGTCGCCGGGGCCATCGCTTCCGCAATAAAGGAGAGTGCAGAAGATGTTCTGCTGCTGGCCTCAACCGACATGTCGCACTACGAGTCGCGCGCAGCGGCTTCGAAAAAAGACGGGCGGGCGCTCGAACGCGTCCTGGCCATGGATCCGGAAGGCCTCTACCGCACCGTGGTTGGCGAGCGCATCAGCATGTGCGGGGTGATCCCGGTGACCATTGTCCTGCAGGCCGCCATAGAGCTCGGGGCAAGCGAAGCAGAACTGATCGGCTACACCGACTCCGGCGCCGTCTCAGGCGACACGGACCAGGTGGTCGGCTACGCCGGCCTGCTGATACGCTGACCGACATCGAAACCCGCCTGCCCGCACCAAAACAGACTTGACACGAACAGCCTCATTTTTTATATAGACAACTCTGCCCACCGCACTGTCCTGGGGGATGGTCTAATGGCAAGACAGCGGACTCTGACTCCGCTTATCGGGGTTCGAATCCCTGTCCCCCAGCCATTATAAATAAAGGGTTTCAGCCGATTTCGCTGAAACCCTCTATTTTTTTTCATAAACTCCTTTTGGTCAACCTTTTTTTATTTAACCAAAGTCAAAGTGCATTACTCGCAACTCGTTTTCTGTAATATGTAGAGGGGTGATAAGCGGTTCAAAGTGAAACATCTATGCGGAATCCACGCTCGCGGGGGAAAGAGCAGAAAGCTCCCCCAAAAATGGGGCCGTCGAGTCAGGTGGCCTCAGTTAATTTAGGTTTATCCGGGTAGAAGCAACGGCTACCCGGCGCTTCTACCCGGATGAATCTTTCAGTTGCCCGAATGAAGACAATGGGAGATTGTAAGATTTGATTGAGACAGGATCAAATAATCTGCCAGGTCGTGTCTAAGTTTTTACACTTTAATTCATAGTTTTAAGTGAATGAAAAACTGCTACTTTTCGCAAATTTCTTTCGTGAGAGCTTTGATCCATTCATCGTAGTTTTCATTTTTCACACAACGACAAAGATCATTCACCAGTTCAGTAAGTTTTTTCTTGATCTCTGTTTCAAAAAAACAAAACCAGATGATATCTTTTTGATAATATTCAATAAATTCGCCTATCTCGATTATTGATGTCTTATGTGTGGAATTGTCACCCAGGTTGATGACTACACTATTCTCCTGGGGGGCAAATTTTGTGTTGGCAGCAGCCCATCCTTCTTCTTCAACGAGAATGTGATCACGTCCGACATAATCAACAATCTGATAAGCTGTATATTTTTCACCGTTGCCACCTGGATGCTTGTCGATAAAATATGAACCAATAAATGCTTTCATCTTTTTCCTCCCATATTACGTGACAGATGCCCATATTAAGGTTGTTTCTTTGAAGAGTAAAACATTGAAAATTATTATTTGAATATAGTCATTATTCCTAACTTATAAATGTAACTCTGTGGTGGCGGTATGTAAAACCGGAGATATGTGTAGGTAATATTATGAGATAATATGAAAATTTGGTTAAAGATTATTCCGTAAATCTACAGAATGGGTCCGCCTGACTAGACGGCCTCCTAGTGTCAAATATACCACCCATGCTGGCATGATGATGTTATACTGTTAGATAGTTCTGACAAATGACTTATAGTGGAGCCTTTTGTAAAACTAAGATTTTCTTTCAAAATCAAGGCATGCGAGAAATTTTACCACAGGCATATAATTGATATTCCGAGGATAAAATTTTGAGCATAACGCAGAGTTTGGGCGAAAAGATCGTTTTGCAAATGGCTCAGTGGAAAAAATATTTTAGAGGATTGTAAAATGAAAAAGATTATTGCTTCATTAATCGTTCTTTTCATGCACTCACACCATCCATTGCAATTTCAAAGACAAAGTTGTCAGTAGCTCATGCAGTTGACATGAGCGATGCAGGACAAAAATACATAGCTGATATCGTGAATCACATGATAGAGCATTGGACAATACCCGCTGGCCTTGAAATAAAAGGCGATATCATAGTCTCTCTTAAAATCAGAAAAGATTGTGTTATAGTCGGGAGAAAAATTGAAGAACTCTCAGAGAACTTAGAGTTTAACAACCTTGTATTGAGAGCGATTAGTAAGGCGGCTCCATTCCCACCGATACCAGATGCACTGGGGGCTGGATGTTTATGTGATTGGTCTTCGTCTATCGCCTGGAGAGGTCCAAATAATGGACGCGTTTGACGACCTACAGAACAGCATCAAGTAACCTGACGGTAGTTGCTGTTGACATTTTATCCGGCCTATATACTTTCTACCCATTGAAGCTGATTCAGGTAACTGTCTGCCGCGATATGCCTGGAAGCAGATAGACATCGCCACTCAACACGGAGGAGGACTTCAAATGAAGCCCAAACAATTAGTTATTGTCACATGCTTGCTCATCCTACTGATTCCTGCAGCGTCGTGGTCTCAAGATGAGGATAATTGGGATTTCAGCCTGGCACCGTTATATCTCTGGGCGATTTCAATTGACGGGGATATGGGCATTCGAGGCCGGACTGCAGATGCGAGCGTTGATTTCAGCGATATCTGGGATAATCTCGAAGGGGTATTCACGCTGCGATTTAACGGGATGTACAAGAACAAGCTGGGCTTTGTATTCGACTACAATTACCTGGATCTGGGCAAAGAGGCGGTGACCGATATGGTTAACCTGGAAGTCGGATTCAAGTCGCAGATCATCAACCTGGCCGGCGCCTACCGTTTTCTCGATGGCCGCCACAGCCTCGACGGCACCGCGGGAATCCGCTATACTATCCTGGATGCTGAGATCGATCTGAGAAATCTCGGCCAGACACTCGATGGCGACCAGGACTGGGTCGACCCCGTGGTCGGGCTGCGTTATGACTTCCAGATCGCAGATATGTGGGCCTTGCGGCTCTATGGCGATATCGGCGGATTCGGCGTCTCTTCTGATTTCACCTGGCAGGGCGTTGGCCTGATCGATTTTCAGCCCTGGAAAAACGTTGCCTTTGTGGCCGGTTACCGGGCTATCGGCACCGACTATTCAACCGGCAGCGGCAACGACAAATTCACCTATGACGCCACGGTTCACGGACCGGTCATCGGGCTTGATATCCGCTGGTGATTTTCTTATACGCACGCTTGTCGAAGCAGGATTCCAGCAGGTTGAACCGGATTATGATGGTTTTATTTCCGCTTCCACCAGATAAGCTGAATCCTGCTCGAGAACATATCCTGTAGTGCCTCTTTCGATATCGAGCACAGACTTGCCACCCCGACCACTGTTAATTCTTCCATGATAAATCGATTGTTCATCTTCAACCTGCCGCTAACGTTTATCATTTTTATCCTGGCCATGCTGCTGATCGCCGGCCCGGTATCGCATAGCCTGGCGCACCAGAGTTCTGCCCATATGGATCTGGCCATTTCTTTCGATATCGAGCGTGCACTGCTCAGCGGAAGTGTCAGGCTCACCCTGCCGCCCGGCGACACGGTTAATCTCTATGTGCCGGAACTCGAGGTTACCGCCGCCCTTCTGAGCAACCGTTCCCAGGAAAATATGGTGCTCTCACTGCAGCAGGATAAGGTCATACATATTCCACCCTCGGACAGCGAACAGATTCTCCTGCTCTCCTATGAAAAGGCGGTTACAGACAGTTTTAACAACGTTCTGGACCAGCGGGCCATCGTTCTCACATCAAATTGGCACCCGGTACCCGACCACCGGATTACCTACTCGCTTCAGGCCCAGCTGCCACAGGGATTTTCTGCGATCAGCGAGTCCGACACCCTGCCTGCTGCAGGACCGGATGGGATTGTGCAGTTCTCTTTCTCCCAGCCGGTTTACAGTCTTAGTTTTGCGGCGGCACCCTATGTAATACAGAGCAAAACGGTGCGCGAGGGCCTTGAGGTCTACACCTATTTCTTTGCCGAAGATGCAGCCCTTGCAGATGAATACCTCGAAGCGGCAGCTAGCTATATTGCCCGCTACGAAGCGCTTATCGGGCCGTTTCCTTATAACCACTATGTGATTGCCGAAAACATCAGGCCCACCGGTTACGGGCTGCCGACCTTTACCCTGCTGGGGCAGCAGGTGCTGCGGCTGCCGTTTATCAGAAGCACCTCGCTCGGTCATGAGATTCTGCATTCCTGGTTCGGCAACAGCGTCGAAATGGCGCCGTCTTCGGGCAACTGGGTCGAAGGGCTCACCACCTATCTGGCCGATGTGGCCTATCGGGAGGATAGCGGCGAGGGGGCGCAGGCCCGGCGTGAGATCATTCAGACGTATCTCAGTTATGTAAGACCTTCTACCCCTGCCCTGGGTGAGTTCCGAGGAGCAGGGCATGGGAGCCAATTCAACCGGGACCAGCGGGCAGTCGGCTACGGCAGATCGGCAATGCTTTTTCACGAACTGCGCCAGCGTGTTGGTGAAGATGTCTTTTTCCGGGCCGTTCAACAGTTATATGCTGGCTTTAAAGGAAATCAGGCCTCCTGGGACGATATCAGAGCGCTGTTCGAAGCCGAGGCAGAAACCGATCTGCAGCGCTTTTTTAGCCAGCGGCTCAACCGAACTGAGCTGCCCGAGCTGGGAATAGAAAATATTCGCCTCGACCAGGGCCCGGCTGAGGCCCGCCTCACCTTTACCATTGTCCAGAAACAGCAGGACCCCTTTGAACTGCTCGTGCCGATCAGGATCGAGACCATTTCCGGTGTCAGAGAACACCATGAGCTTATCGAAGATACCAGTACCGAAGTCAGCTATCACCCTCGACTCCCTGGCCACCGCCATCGTCCTCGATGCTGATTTCGATATCATGCGCCGGCCCTCACAGGCTGAAGAAATTCCCACCTGGTCGCAGATCATGGGGGCCGATTCCTGCCTGGTCATCCTGGCCGATGAGCAGCAGCGTGAAACGTTCAAGCCTTTTCTCGAACTGGCAGAAGACTACTCCTGGCGGGTGGCGCTCAGCAGCGAGCTGTCCGCCGCCGATTTTATGGGTAAAACACTTGTTTTTCTTGGCACCTCAGGTGAGCACTCCCGCTGCACTCTTCGCCATTCCCGATCACTCTAAGCGCGGCTTTACCATCGATGTCAGAGTAAATCCGCTCGATCCGCTCAACCGGGTTGCCCTGGTCTCTTCGGAAAACCTGCAGGAAACCCAGGCAGCAATTGGCCGTTTGTCCCATTACGGTAAATATTCATTTCTGCATTTTGAGGGAGGACGTGTGGTTGAAAAATCGATCGCCGCCGCCGAATCGGGCATCAGGGTCGAGCTCCAGGAGCGGCCGTCAGGCATTGCAGCTGCGGCTCTCACCGACTTCGACAGATTGATCGATGAATTGCTCGACTACCGGGTCATCTATATCGGTGAAACCCACACCTCCCGGGCTGATCACCTATTGCAGCAGATGGTGATCGAGGCCCTGTATACCCGCCTGAAGGATAAGGGAATTGATCTGGCAATCGGCATGGAAATGTTTCCGGCCTCGAGCCAAGCGGCCCTGGATCAATACATTGACGACCCGACAGTCGAAGAGGCCCAGTTTCTGAAAGAATCGCGTTACTACGATGTCTGGCGCTACGACTACCGCCTGTTCCGACCGATATTTTCTTTTGCAAGAAAACAGCGGATTCCGGTGATTGGCTTGAACCTCGAACGCGAAATTGTCAGTTCGGTTTTCCAGGCGGGAGGGACGAAAAACCTGAGCGATTTGCAGAGGCAGGCCCTGCCTGCCGACCGGCAGCTCGATCTGCCGGGCTATGTGGAGCGGCTGACCGCCACGCATTCAATGCACCAGAGCGAAAGCCATGGTTCCGGGGATCTAGCGGGGTTCATCGAAGCCCAGGCCCTCTGGGATGAAACCATGGCGGCCACGGTCGTCAGCTACCTGCAGGAGCATCCAAATGCAGCAATGGTGGTTCTCGCCGGCAGCCAGCACACCCGTAAAGACTCGGGGATACCGCCCCGGGTGGCCAGGCGTCTTGAGGTAAAGCAGGCAAGCCTGGTCAACCTGGCCACCAGCCCGTTATCAGGCACAGAGCTGTCTGAGACCGCCGATTATCTATTTCTGCTCGAAGCGCAGGATTTTACCCCCCAGGGAAAAATCGGCATCGTACTTGAAGAGAAGCCGTACCGCAATGGAACCATCATGGAAATCGTCGGGCTGACCCCGCAGTCCAACGCCGCAGCTTCCGGCCTCAAGGAAGGTGATTTACTGATAAGTATCGAAAGACAGCAGATTGAAACCATGGTCGATGTGCAGGCTGCGATGCTCGACCGGTTGGCTGGGGAAACGATCTCCCTGGTGATTCGCAGAATCGCTGACGGGAAGGAGACCGATGAGCAGATCAGTATAAAGCTTTTCAACCCGAACAACCCGCATATGTCCAGGGCTCAGCCATAGAGCGGTACTATACCGGTTATGCTGGATCAACAGCCGAATTCACCCTGTCGACAGGGCGGAAAAACACACCAAAAAAAGTGCTTGATTTTCATCAAACTAATAAATATTGTATATACAATGTAATTACTTTATTTATCAAAATAACAAGTACAGAGGTGTGTTGTGAAGGCTTCAATAATCAAGATCGGCAATTCCCATGGTATTCGTATACCAAAACCAATTATCGATTCTTGCAATTTTGGCAGGGAAGTCGAGCTTGAAGTCCAGGACCATCAGCTGATTATAAGGCCCTTTCCTCAGCCACGCAAAAACTGGGCAAGCGCTTTTAAAAAGATGGCTGCCAGCGGGGATGACCAATTAGAGGAAATAGTCGATCACGAGTGGGATGATGAGCAATGGCAATGGTAGTTCGCAGATTCGAGGTTTACCTGATCAACCTCGACCCCACCATTGGACACGAAATCAAAAAAACTCGACCCTGTCTGGTTATTTCACCTGACGAGATGAATCAGTATATTTCAACGGTAATCGTTGCCCCGATGACGACCAAGGGGCGACCATACCCAACCAGAATCCCCTGCTCTTTTCAGGGTAAAAAGGGGCAGATCGTCTTGGATCAAATTCGCACGGTTGACAAAAAACGCTTAGTGAAAAGCCTGGGGTATATAAGTAAAAAAGCCCAGGTCAAAACCCTTGGGGTGCTCCAGGAGATGTTCTCTCTTTAGCCTGGTCTGAGACTGCAGATGAGCGCTTTTAGGCAGACGGCAGTTTGGTGTCCAGCGAGCCGTCGCTCAACTCCTGATCCTGAACCTCCCTCTGTATCGCCAGATAATGCGATATCACTCCCTCGGAGCCGTGGATCGGTACGATCTTCCACTCCATCACGAAGTCTGAGCCGTCTTTTTTGTAATTAAAGGTCTTGCCGTGAAAAATCTCCCCGTTATCGAGTTGCTCCTTTAACTCGCGGAGCACTTCGGGATCTGATTTTTCACCCTGCAGCAGGGCCGGCGATTTGCCGATCAGTTCTTCTTGAGAATAGCCGGTCATCTCGCACAGCGCCTGGTTGACATAGATGATCGGGTAGCCGGGTTCAGCCTCGGTGATCATCACCCCCTGAAACGATACATCCAATGCGCTCTGCAGCATATTCTGCATGATTTCGAGAAAATTCTGGTCGTAGCTGAAAATATCCGAGATGTTGATCGTATCCGCCATGGTTCTGCTCCTTTCTACAATTCCACTATGACCGTTTTCCAGGTTTTAGCTCAGGGTCAGGCCCTGCATATCAATACTATACATCAGATCTCTACAGCCGCACCGCGAAAGTCAGGCCGAGAAAAACACCCGGGTCGTATGACTGCTCATCAACCGTGCGACCGTCCTTGTCTTCGAGCTTGAGCTCACCACCCAGCTCGACCCCGCCCACCACGCTGAGCTGGGCCTTGGGGGTAAAATTGTAGGTGCAGGCGCCAAACAGCGGGAAAGACTGATCTTCGCCGACCCCACCGCCAATTGAGCCGTCCTTGTCGAGCCGGAAACGAAGTTTTTCATAACGTCCGCCGACCGCAAAATTCCAGGTCTGGTTAGGACGATAGTTCAGCGCCAGGCCGGGACCGAGGGTCGCACCCAGACCGCGCCCGGTATCCAGGCTCAAGGTCTTGGTGATCTGCCAGTCGATAATCAAAATCGGAATTATGGTGGCTGAGTCCTCGAGCTGGGAAAAAATCCCGATACCCGGGCCGATGCTCAGGCTATCGCCAAACCGGTAGGAAAACCCAGCCAGCAGACCGCCGGTGACGGTTTCATCGAAATCGGCCCCACTTTCGCCGGAGGAGCGAACCGATGGAATGATAAATGTTGACCAGCTCTCGTCGATGCCAATGGAAGTCGGCAGGCTCAAGGAAATCGAATGAATATCTTCCCAGGGTGCAAATCCCGAGCCGTTGCCCAGGGAAAAAGAATAACCGTCATAGCTGTAGCCAAGCGCCAGCGCCGTTCGGGTGCGCCGGTCCCAGCTATAGCCAGAGCCGGCCTGGATAGTGAATCGGTCGGCATCGTAGCTGCCGCCATCGTCGAGATCGGTATCGAACTGATGCACCGCACCACCGCGGATAAACGACGACCAGCCGCCTGCAGGGGCCTGTTTGGGGGGAGCGCTGCTGTCCGCCCGGGTGGACTGCAGTGTGCCGAAAACAAGAAGAAACGACAATACCACGCCTGCTGCAAGAAAATGACTACGCATGTTAACCTCGTCACTGATTGTAAAAAAAATCAACTTTGAAAAACACTTTTCAGGCTCCAGCCCCAATGATTTTATCTGTATTGATCCATTAGTCCAGCGTTTTCTGCTCATAAACCCTAAAGGATTAATGAGAGTTGTACTAAAGAACGAATGGTAAAATTACCAGCAACCTGCACAAACGAGCATCAATGATTATGCTCTAGGCCATAAAGGGCAGTACATCAGCCACTGGCAGCGAGATCAAAAACCGTTGCCTCGGCATTATCAGAGACGGGAGCATGTATGCATCTACTGATCTATAAGAGCAGAGCGGTGCGGTCGTTAGACAAAAAGAATTTCAGGGACATCCTCTACACCAGTCTGGAGCAGAACCGTTCGGCGGACGTAAAAGGGGCTCTGCTGGCCACCCGCAGCCATTTTCTGCAGTTTCTGGAAGGAGATTTCGAGGCGGTGAACGATACCTTCTTTCGGATAGCGGCTGATCCACGACACACCGACATCAAACTGGTCAGCTTCGGACCAGTTGCCAAGGCCCATTTTACCGACTGGCGTATGAAAGGTTTCGGCATCTTCGATCTGAATCTCGAACTTGAACAAAGACTGAAAAAAACCTACGGCGAAGAGGAGGGTTCCGTGCTTCTTCCCACCGACCAGGAGTCCGCCTTGTCTCTGGTGCGCGACCTGGAGTTAACCGGCACCTTTGACTGATCCACACGTATAGAGAGGCTCGCAGCAATTCATTCAACAGCAGCTCACAGGCACCCCCCCCGCGGTTTCCTGGCAGCAGTTCAGCTCAGAAACACCCTCAGGCAGCGTGGCTGCCAAACCTCCTGCAGCACACGATTTGGACTTCCGCAGAGACCATCGATGTTGTAGAATTGTCACCTCCAGCCAGGAGTCCTTTGCTCGCTGGACCGTGCGGGCGACCAAAGTTGCATTGCCTGGTTTACAAAAAATTTCCAGGTAGGGTTTGATAGATTCTATCTGGCGCTGACACCTCTGCTGTTTCGTGACGAATTGGCCTTCTTCCGGCAGCAGAGGTGCTTTAATTTCTATAGATTACCTGGAGACAATCCGATGACCAAATCTTTATCAGACCCTGGAGCAGCAGCAGGTATCAGCCGATGGTATTTTGAAGATAGCCAAGGAAATCAGCGTGAAATTCATCGAGGTGGGCCGCCTCACTCCGGCCACCTTCGACGAGACCTTCAAGGCCATCTACCGGACCATCGACGAGACCGTAAACCCCGATGACTGATGAACTGCTCGACCTTGACCCGAACCTGAACCGCTGTCCTGAACAGGTCGACTCGATTCACCTGATCGGCATCTGCGGCACCGCGATGGCGGCCCTTGCCGGGATGCTGAAAGAGCGTGGTTATCGCGTATCCGGCTCCGATGCACAGGTTTACCCGCCGATGTCCGATTTTCTCAGGCAGATCGATATCGAAGTACATTCCGGCTACCGCCCGGAAAATATCGGTGCCGACACAGATCTGGTGATCGTCGGCAACGTGGTCAGCAGACCGAATCCTGAAGCCCAGGCCCTGGCCCGGCTGAAGCTCCCTTATATTTCCCTGCCCCAGGCCTTGAGTCATTTTTACCTCGAAGCCAAACGCTCGCTGGTCGTAGCCGGAACACACGGTAAAACGACTACCAGTGCAATGCTGGCCTCTGCGCTGTTTTCGGCGGGCAGCGACCCGGGATTTATGATTGGCGGAATCCTGCGGAGTTTCAAGGCCAATTACCGGATCGGCGAAGGAGACTTTTTTATCTGTGAAGGCGATGAATATGACACCGCCTTCTTCGACAAAGAATCCAAGTTCCTGCACTACCAGCCCAACGTGGCGATAATCACCTCGCTTGAATTCGATCACGCCGATATCTTCGCCGATCTCGAGCAGATCAAGCGCTCGTTTAGAAAATTCGTCAAACTGCTGCCGCCGGACGGACTGATCATTGCCAACTGCGAAGATAAAAACGTGGCTGAGGTGATCGCCGGGGCCCGCTGCGAGGTGCAGAGCTACGGTCTTGAAGCGGGAGCCGACTGGCAGCTCATGGCCCCCTCCTACACCAATGAGCACACCTCCTGCGAACTGCACTTCAGGGGCAGCCCCTTTATGAAGCTGGTGCTCAGACAACCGGGCATCTACAATTGCCTCAACGGCGCAGCGGTCGCTGCAGTGATGCATCATCTCGGCTTTGAGCCGGCGGCTATCGCAGAAGGCTTGAAAACGTTTGACGGGGTGAAGCGCAGGCAGGAAATACGGGGCGTAATAAACGGCGTCACCGTGATCGATGACTTTGCCCACCATCCGACCGCGGTTCGTGAAACCCTGCAGGGCCTGAAGCGGATGTATGACGGTCGCCGGCTCGTGGCGGTGTTCGAGCCGCGCACCAACACCTCGAGACGCTCGTTTTTTCAACAGGACTACGTGGGCGCCTTTGCCGCCGCAGATCTATCGCTTATCCGCCGGGTATCGGAAGATAAGCCAATCGATGCCGATGACTGTTTTTCCTCGGAGAAGCTGGCTGAGGACCTGAGCAGAACCGGTCAGCAGGCCGCCGCATTCGACGATACCGACCAGATTCTCGAATACCTCGAGCGCATTTCCCGGCCGGGCGATGTGATTGCCATTTTGTCCAACGGGGGATTCGACAACATCCACCAGCGGCTGCTGGACAGACTGTCGCTAAAGTTCAGTGGGGATGATCAGTCCAGATAACCGGCCAAGCTGTTTTTGAGCTCGGCCGCCAGGGCCTGATAGTCGGCCGCATGGTCAGCTGCCTTGCCGTCGCTGTTCGATCGTCAGTGCAATTTCCGCGGCCTGGTGCAGCCCCAGATTGAGCAAGGCCCCTTTGATGGTATGGCCGACCCGGCCAAGCTCTGCCGGATCGTTTGCTGCACAGGCCTGGTCAAGCGTTGTCAGATATTCTGCAAGGGTCGCCAGAAACAGGGGGATCATCGTCTCGATCTGGTCATCGGGAAGATCGAACTGGCTCTTGATATAGCGCCTGATCGAATCCGCTTTACGGTTGTTCTGCATGAATTGGCTTATACCTTTTCCGCCTGTTGACAGATGCTTGCTTAGGCCGACTCTTTCGGTCCTTCTCCGGTATGATATACTAAACTGCAGTACATTGGAAAGAAAAGCGAAGAGTATAGGGTACCTTGAAAAATTGTCTTTTCGCCCTAACTCTGCGTTGCGCGCAAAAATTTTATCCTCGGAATATCATTATATGCCTGCGGTAAAATTTTCACTCGCGCCTTGATTTTGAACGAAAATCCTAATTTTGCAAGGTACCCTAGTGTATACCCAATTATCATGACGCTGCCGATTCAAACACGATTTATCAACACCATCGAACAGCATGGGCTGCTGCCGACCGCTGCATCGGTAGTCGTCGGCGTTTCAGGAGGAGCTGACTCGATCTGTCTGCTGCACCTGCTGGCCAGCCATTATCCGGACCTGACCGTCGGGTGCGTCTATATCGACCACCGGCTGCGTCCGGGCGAAACTGAAACGGAAAAGCAGCTCGTCCAGGCACTATGCAAAAAGCTTGGCCTCGAATTCACCTGCCTTGAGATCGATGTCCCAACTGAAGTGAGTAAAAGCGGAGAGTCCGTCGAAGCCTGCGCCCGCACCCTGCGTTACGATGCCTTTGATAAATTTCGAGCAGCTGCGGGTGCCGAATTTATCGCGGTTGGCCATACCCGCGACGATCAGGTCGAAGAAGTGCTGCTCAGGCTGATCCGGGGCAGCGGGCTGAAAGGGTTGAGCGGCATGGATTACCGCAGCGGGCGGGTGATCAGGCCGCTGCTCGATGCGACGAAGGCCGAGGTGCTGGAGTATCTGGAGCACCACCATCTCAGCTATTGCGAAGACTCCAGCAACCGCTCGCGCCGCTTTCTGCGCAACCGGGTGCGCCTCGATCTGCTGCCCCTGCTCGAACACGAGTTCAACCCGGCCATCAGAGACAGCCTGATCAGGATGGCCGGCGTTTTCAAAGCTGAAGATGCCTATCTCCAGGATCATATGAGCCGCGCCTATCCCCGCGTCGTGGCGGGGTCCGAAAGCGGCGCCAAACCGGACGACAGCCCGGCCCAGCTTCGACTGCAGATAGCATCGTTTTTCGCACTCCATCTTGCTCTTCAACGCAGAGTTCTCGAAGAGCTCTGCTGGAAGATGACCTGCCGACCCAACGCTATGATGATCGACAACATAATCGAGTTTGCAGGCCGGGCAAAAAACGGCTCGGAAATGCATCTGCCGGGCAGACTCAGGCTGATCAAGGAACCTGACGCCCTGCTCTTTTCACGGCTCGATGCGGGGCAGTCAAACCGGCAGAAGCTCGCTGCACCGGTTTTTTTACATGTGGAAATAGCTGGGCCTGGAACCTACCGGATTGAAGATCTGCAGATGAGTCTGCAGATCTTCATCAGCGCAGAACCGCTCGATCCGGTAGAGGCAAAAACAGAAGACGATGATTCTGGATGCAGATCGGGTTGTGTTCCCGCTGGTACTGCGAACGCCTAAGCCTGGTGAGCGGTTCAGGCCGCTGAATGGGCCGGGCAGCAAGAAAATCAGCCGCTATCTGAGCGACAAAAAGATCCCCGCCCATCTGCGCAGCCGCTATCCGGTATTGAGCCATCAGGCGCAGCCGGATATCTCTGCATCGTTGGACTGGCCATCGCCGAGGACTTTAAGATCACGCCGGACACAAAGCGTTTTCTGGTTGTCAGATGGTTGAACGAAGAGGTTGACTGAGAGCGGAAAAGAGCTCTCAGCATGGTGGAGATGGGTGTGCTTCAGCTCTTGCTGCGCAGAATGCGCTTGTCGCCGACTCTGATGGTCAGCTTGATGCGATCGAAATATTCCAGTATCGGAATAGAGAATTTGCGCGTCAGTCCACTCAGTTCCTTGAACCGGGGCGCATCGATTTCGCCTTCCTGCCTGATAAAGCCCACCACATCCTCCTGCAGACGCTTGAGCGGCTCTGCGGCGAAGTAGAGCGATTCGCTGACCTTGATCAATTGGTTGTCCTTGAGCAGCAGCTCGAGCACTTCCTTGATCAGTGAGGCTGGATAGTCCTGGAAACGCTCCTGGGTTTCCTTCAGAGTGGGCGTGGCCAAGCCCTTTTGCAGGTACCAGCTTTTCAGATCACCTTTGAGCTGCTCTTCATCGGCCTGCAGCGCCACCTGATGTCCGGCCAGCCGGATGACCGATTCTTCCTGGACCACAAGCTGCTTGCGCAGCAGCTCGTTGAGACAGTAGTTGAACACCTTCGGATCGACAAACTGTTTGAAGCCCGAGCGAACCTCTTCCTTGGAAAGCCCGTTCTTCAGCGGATTGGCCAGGTGATACTTCTTCAGTGAGCTGACGATGGATTCGATCACCTCATCGGCAATTGAACGGTCCACATAACGCTGCGAGGCGGAATCCACCACAACCATCTGCTTGGTGGACAGCGGTATATTGAGGATCTTGCTCAGATGCTTGCCGAACACGCCAAGCCGGATTGCCAGCTCATCAAAACTCAGACCGGCCATTCCCGATTCCTTCAAATGCAGCAGGGCCCGGTCCTCGGCGCTGCCATTTTGCAATATCTCGAAGGTCGCTGTATTGTAGGCCTGGTCTTTGTCGGTCTGCCGTTTGCGCTTTTTCGGCGATTGATTGCCGAGCACCTGCCCGCCACCGATGGTCGCCACCGGAGAGTAGCTTCTAATCACATAACGATCCCCGGACCAGACGGCCACCTCGGACTCGAGCAGCAACTGCACAGGAGCTTCGTCTCCCGGTGCCAGTTCATCGCGATCGAGCAGCGAAACCCGGCCCATCAACTCGGCGGTTCCCAGGTGCACCCGCACCCGCGCCCGGTGCTTCAGGGCCCTGCCGGGCGAGGCCAGGTAATTCAGCCAGCAGTCGAGCATATAACTGGGTGCCAGACTGCCCGGCGTGGCCAGCACCATGCCGCGTTCGATATCTTCCTGTTCGGTGCCCTGCAAATTGATTGCGGTGCGATGCCCCGCCTCAACCACCTCGACGGCCTCGGAATGAACCTGAATACCGCGGACTTTGGCCGTTCGATGGCCTGGATAGAGACAGAGCTCATCGCCAAGCGCGGTTCTGCCCGAAATGGAGGTCCCGGTAACCACCGAGCCGAAGCCCTTCATCGCGAACACCCGGTCGATGGGCAGCCTGAAGGGCCCGAAGACCTCGTTGAAATGATGCTCGACCACAAGCTGATCAAGCACCCGGGTTACCTCGTCGAGCCCGTCGCCGGTGGTCGAAGAGACCGCAATAACCGGCGCATCTTCGAGAAAGCTGTCCCGGCAGAACTCTCTGATCTCATCGATGACCATCTCCAGCCACTCCTCATCGACCAGATCCTTCTTGGTGACAACCACCAGGCCCCGCTCCACCCCGAGCAGCTTGCAGATATCGAAATGCTCCCGGGTCTGGGGCATGATCCCCTCATCGGCGGCAATCACGAAGGCCAGCAGGTCCATGCCGGTAACGCCGGCCACCATGTTCTTGACGAATTTTTCGTGGCCGGGAACATCGACGATACCGAGACGGTGGCCGCAAGGTAGATCGAGGTAGGCAAAACCGAGCTCAATGGTGATGCCCCGCTTCTTCTCCTCCTTGAGCCGATCGGTTTCGATGCCGGTCAGCGCCCGGACAAAACTCGTTTTACCATGATCGACATGGCCGGCGGTGCCTAAGACAATTTCTCGCATAGCTGGCTGGGCTGCTTATCTGAGATAGGGGTTCGAACGGTGTTCTTCCCCTATGGTGGAGCGACTGCCCCCGTATCCGTGGCCAGGCCAGACTATCGTCTCCGGCGGCAGTTTCAGAAGTTTCTGCTGAATCGAGGAGATCAATTCATGGTGTGAGCCTCCGGGAAAATCGGTCCGGCCGATGCCGCCGACAAACAGGGTGTCTCCGGTAATCAGATCCGGTTTGTTGTAAAGGCACATGCCGCCCGGTGTATGACCGGGAGTATGGATCACCTTAAGCGACACCTCACCGAAACTTATGCTATCACCATCTTTGACCCGCATATCAGTCGGCGGCGAGGCTTCGAAGCCCAGCATCGAAAAATAGTTTTTCACCTGGTCCTGGGAGAAGAAATCATCATCGGCCTCATGCATAACGATTGCTGCACCGGTGGCCTCCTTGATCCTGCGGTTACCGCAGACATGATCGGGATGGCCGTGGGTGGCGATAATATATTCGACCTCAAGATTACTGGCCTGAACCAGTTCGAGAAGGCGCTGTTCATCCCCGCCGGGATCGACGATTGCCGCCTTAGATGTCTGTTCGCAGCTCAGGATATAGCAGCACACGCCCATCATGCCGACCATCTGCTGTTCTACTTTCATAGGTCCCCGTCCTCAGTTACCATGCTCAGGATATTCGGCCACTGCTCAATGCTTTGCGGAACCGCAGCCGCAACCGCAGTCCTGGGCATGAGCGGCCATCTTCAGAGTCACCGGTGCAGCCACCGGAGGAACCCTGTTTTCAACGGCGTCGACAATCGAGCTGAAGGCGGCAACCGACGGGCTGTCTTCATCGGAGGACAGGTAGGGGTTACCATCATCACCGGCAACCACGACTCTCGGGTCCATCGGCAACTTGCCGAGAAAAGCCAGGTCGAACTCACGGGCCATCTGTTCGCCGCCGCCCGACTTGAAAATATCCACGGTCTTGCTGCAGTGCGGGCAGACAAACCCGGACATGTTCTCGACCACGCCGATGATTTCGACGTTGACCGCTTTACAGAAATTGATCGACTTCCTGACATCGGCCAGGGCCACCTGCTGCGGGGTCGTGACCACGATGGCCTTGACCAGCGGGATGGTCTGGGCAACTGAGAGCGGTTCATCGCCGGTACCCGGAGGCGCGTCGATGATCAGATAGTCCAGCTCGCCCCAGTCCATATCGGCGACAAACTGCCTGATAGCCTGGATTTTCAGGGGACCGCGCCAGATGATCGCCTCGTCGCGGTCCTTCATCATATATTCGAGTGAGACCACCTTCAGGTTGTCGTTGTAATAGAGCGGCGCTACCAGATCGTTGGCCGATTTCGGCGGCTCCAGGGTACCGCTCAGATTCAGCATGCGGACCACATCGGGACCGTGGATATCCACATCCATCAGACCGACTTTGTGACCGCGCTTGGCAAGACTCAGCGCCAGGTTGACCGAGACGGTCGATTTACCGACTCCGCCTTTGCCGCTCATGACCAGAATCTTGTTCTTTATTTTTCCAAGCGAGCGGGTGATCGCATTTTCCTGCTGGGCCAGCGCAGCCTGCTGGGATTCATTGGAACCGCAGGAACTGCTGTTGGCGCCACATGAGTGAGACATGATTTTTCCTCCTGATGAATAAACACTCATCCACCACTGTGCTTTCGATGGATGTATAAACACCGATGGGCACCCGTGGTATACGGGGCATCGGGTGCATGCAAATCAACGTCACTAACGTAATACCGCCTCAGCGAAATGCAATGATTTTCAGATGGATGGCCGCTTTGAAAAGACCATCTCCGCGGCCTGATCGCGCAGCATCTGAGTGCTTTTTATTGCGTTCTTCATTGAGAGCCCGTACTATATGCAGTTTGGCTGATATGTTTTGAATTCATCACCTTTTGCTGTGATATCTTAAATGAAACGCACTGCCTGCAGATCAGGGACAGTAAATAAAAACATCGTGCAAAGGACCTCCTATGCTCGGCTGGTTTAAGAAAAAGAAGAAGATCAGGACTCCGGAGGAACCCGCCGCTGCGGTGGAGTCGGAACCGGCAGAATCGGCGGACGACGCCTCCCCGGAACAATCGCTCTCGGTCGAAAGCACCGAACCTGTAGCTGCAGAACCTGTAGTAGCGCCCGCTGATCATCTAGCCGAACCACTCATCGAAGCGGAGCCCGAAGCCCAGCAGGCGGAAAAACCGGAAGCTGAGCAAAGCACACAGCCATCGGTGCTTAAACGTCTGTCGCAGCGGCTCTCCCGAACCCGGGAATCGTTCACCAGTCGTATCGACGAGCTCTTTCTGGGCAAAAAAGAGATAGATGGGGATCTCTTCGATGAACTCGAAGAAATCCTCGTCACCGCCGATCTTGGCATAGCCACCACCCAGGAGCTTCTCGAAGAGGCCAGAAAACAGGTAAAACGGGACAACCTGTCCGATCCCCGGGCGCTCAAGGAAGTCATCAAAAAACAGTTGAAGGAATTCATCGGCGGCCAGAATCAAAGCGCCGAACTGCAGCTGCCCGAGACGGGGCCGCTGGTGATCATGGTGGTCGGGGTCAACGGCGTCGGCAAGACCACGACTATTGGCAAGATCGCCTGCAAGTTCGTGCAGTCAGGTCAGTCCGTGCTGCTCGTGGCCGCAGATACCTTTCGGGCGGCAGCCACCTCGCAGCTCAAGATCTGGGGAGAACGCAACGAAGTCAGGGTCATCGCCCAGCAGGAAGGGGCCGATCCATCCGCCGTGGTCTACGATGCGATGGCCGTGGCCATCTCCAAGGACTATGACGTGGTGCTGGTCGATACCGCGGGCAGGCTGCACACCAAAGTCAACCTGATGGAAGAGCTGAAGAAAATCAAACGGGTGATGAACAAGCAGCTCGAAGGGGCACCCCACGAAATCCTGCTGGTCATCGATGCAACCACCGGCCAGAATGGCATCTCCCAGGCCAGATTATTCAACGAAGCGGTTGGCGTCACCGGCATCGCGCTGACCAAACTGGACGGCACCGCCAAAGGCGGTATTGTCGCCAACATCACCAGGGAACTGGGGCTGCCGATTCGCTTTATCGGCGTTGGCGAACAGTTAGAAGATCTCAGGGATTTTGACGGCGATGAGTTCGTCGAAGCGCTGTTTGCCTCGTAATCCGACCTGACATCCGAACATGCAACCTCTAAATAAATCAAGAGCTGAACAATGATGAGATACCAGCAGCGGCAGCCGCCGGGATGCGGCGGGTGCCTGCTTGTCGTTTTTCTAATCGTCCTGGTAACCGGCGGTGCCCCTGCCCTGATCAACCTGCTCGGTTTTCTGATATTTTCCGGATTCGCCGGAATTCTGCTCTTTATCGCACTGTTCTGGGGATTCTCATTCTGGATCCAGCGCCAGGTTTCCACCTACGAAGCATCCCAGACCGATAGCCATAACCGCTTCGTCTGGCTGCTGGTCCATATCCTGGTCAAGATTTCCCAGCTCGACGGCTACATTTCCCGAGACGAAGTGCAGACCATACAACGGTTCTTTCAGTACAATCTGCACTACAACCAGACCCAGATGGCCTGGGTGAAGAACCTGATCAAAGAGGCCACCGATTCCACCGAGCCCCTGGAGACGATGCTGCAGGAGTTCAAACAGACTTTTGCTTACGAACCCCGCCTGATCCTGCTCGAGCTGATCTATCAGATTGTCTATACCAAACAGCCGGTTCCGCAGAACGAGTTGGCTGCAGCACGAAGGATTGCCTCTTATCTCGAGATTTCAGAATACGATCAGCGCACCATCGAGGCCAAATACACCTATCACCAGCAGCGCCAGGCGACCGCAGCCAGGGAAAACGATACCCACTACTACGCGGTGCTCGGTCTGCAGCCGGGTGCAGATATGGATGAGATTAAAAAATCCTATCGTCAGCTCAGCATGAAGTATCATCCGGACAAGGTCAGCCATCTCGGAGATGAATTCAAAAAGGTGGCCGAGGAAAAGATGAAGGAGATCAATGCAGCCTATGATTTTTTCAAGCGCAAGCATGGCTGATCAATCAGTTAATATCAGCAGTCTGGGGATGGTGGTACATCTCGGTTCCAGCTGCTGTGCTGCGGCCTTGTCAGCGAATCAGTGAGGCCGACGGGATAGACCATTTCATGGTCTTTGACCGTCGGTTGCGGACTGCGTCCACAACCCTTCGGGCCTTATTCACTGATCCGCTGGGCCTCCGCAATGCAGCTTCCACCGAGATGTACCACCGGAAACGAAAGACAAATAACACTAAATAAGAATCTTATACTTACATAACACTAGAGAAAACAGATAAAAGGATATCATCATGGCCGTTTCAGAAAAAATGAAGGCGTTCAGCGAAAAGTCTTCCTGGATCAGAAAAATGTTCGAAGAAGGCGCAAAGCTCAAGGCGGAATTCGGCGCCGAGCAGGTATTTGATTTCAGTCTCGGCAATCCCGACGTCCCGCCCCCGCCGCAGTTCCGGGAACTGCTGATGGAGACTGCCGCCGACGCCACCCCGGGGCAGCATGCCTATATGCCCAACGGCGGACTGGTCTGGGTAAGGCAGGCGATTGCGGCGCGCATGTCGGCCGAACAGGAAGTGTCGATAAATCAAGGCGATATGCTGATGAGCTGCGGCGCGGCCGGCGCCCTGAATGTAGTGATGAAAGCGCTGCTCAACCCGGGCGATGAGGTAATTCTGCTGGCTCCGTATTTCGTTGAGTACAGTTTTTACGTCGACAATCACGGCGGGGTCGGTAAGGTCGTACAGACCGATGAGGAGTTCAACCTGGACCTGCAGGCCATCGAAGAAGCGCTGACCGGCAAGACCAAAGCGGTGATCATCAACTCGCCGAACAACCCGACGGGCCAGCTCTATTCCGCGGAGTCGATCGTGGCCTTGGGGCACCTTCTGGATGAGGCGGGGATGCGCTTTGGCACCACGATCTACCTGATCTCCGATGAACCATACCGTAAGATTATTTTCGACGATCTTCAGGTACCGCCGATCTTCAAACACGTGCGCAACTCCATCGTGCTGTCTTCCTTTTCCAAGGACCTGTCCCTGCCCGGAGAACGCATCGGCTACCTGGCCGTACACCCGCAAGCCGATGATAAGCTGGCCCTGCTCGATGCCATGACCCTGGCCACCCGGATTCTCGGCTTCGTCAACGCACCCGCCTTTATGCAGCGGGTTGTTGCCGGCCTGCAGGATGCGACTGTCGACAGCTCGATATACCATCGCCGGAGGGAGCTTTTCTGCACCGTTCTGGCCGACGGTGGTTATGATTTCATTACCCCCAAGGGCGGCTTCTATCTCTTTCCGAAAGCACCCATCGAAGACGATGTCGCGTTCTGCGCGCTATCTGCAGAAACAGAAAATCCTCGCCGTCCCCGGCCGGGGATTCGGGGCGCCGGGCTACTTCCGGCTGGCATTTTGCATAGATGAGGACTACATCGTGCGCTCGGCGCCGGGTTTCAAGGCCGCCTTCGACGAAGCAACGGCCTGATCACTTGTTGGAAGATGCGCGCCTCTCAGCCTGAGCGGCGGCTGCGCTGTTCCTTCTTGTCCTTGAAAATCAGACGGATCGGCACCCGGTCCAGGTCGAGCCCCTCGCGGAAGCGGTTGACCAGGTAGCGCCGATAGGAAAAGTGCACCCCCTTGTAGCTGTTGGTCATGATCACGAACGTCGGGGGTGCGGTTGAGATCTGCGCCGTGTAATAAAGTTTGAGGCGTTTATTCTTGTAGATCGGCGGGGAGTGTTTTTCGGTGGCATCGGCCAGCAGCCTGTTCAATGCAGAAGTCGGAAAGGTTGCGGTGAACTGACGATGGACCGAACCGGCGGTGGGAAACAGCCGTTTAAAGCCATAACCGGTTTTGGCTGAAACAGACAGCAGCGGTGCAAAACCGACAAAGGGCACGGCCCGGGCGATCTCTTCCATGATCTGCTTCTGCCGCTTGCTGTCCTCCGCCACCAGGTCCCACTTGTTGATCAGCAGGATAAGTCCCCTGCCCTCATCCTGGGTATAACCGATGATCCGGGCATCCTGCTCGGTAATCCCGTCTGCTGCATCGATCAGGACCACCGCGATATCGCAGCGCTCGAGTGCGGCCAGGGCCTTGAGGATGCTGAACTTCTCCAGCTTCTGAGTGGTCTTGCCCTTGCGTCTGATACCGGCCGTATCGATCAACAGATAATTCCGTCCCTTGTGGGAAAGCAGGGTGTCCACTGAATCTCTTGTGGTTCCGGAAATTTCGGAAACCAACATCCGGTCCTCGCCGACGATACGATTGATCATCGAGGACTTGCCCACATTGGGCCTCCCCAGAAAGGCCAGGCGCACAGTATCTTCCGGGATATCGAGATTGTCCGTGTGTTTGGGCAGCGCTTCGCAGAGGCCCTCCATCAGCGTCGCAAAGCCATAACTGTGCTCGGCAGACACCGACCAGAGCGGGTCGACGCCAAGTTCGTAGAAAGGCCCGAGCAACTCCTCTTCCTGCTCCGGCCCGTCGATTTTATTGACCACGAAAAATACACGCTTCTGCACTCGTCTGAGCAGCTCAATCACCTCGTGGTCGGCCGGCATCAAGCCATCTTTGGCGTCCAGCAGCAGCAATATGATATCCGCCTCATCGATTGCCGCCAGCGCTTGAGCACGAATATTTTCGACCATTGCGTCCTGGGAATCGTCATCGATGCCGCCGGTGTCGACCAGAATGAAGCGCTGATCCTTCCAGGCAACGCGCTCATACTGCCGGTCTCTGGTGACGCCAGGCGTCGGATCGACAATTGCCTTCCTGGAGCGGGTAATCCGGTTGAACAGGGTCGATTTACCGACGTTGGGACGCCCGACCAGCGCAACAATCGCAGATGATTGATCAGTCATGTTGCAGTTTCTCCGTTACAGTCGAGCGCTTGATTATCCTTGCCGGTGGCGTAAACATCCACGAATCACCGGCCAAGTTGGCTGCGATATCGGTTGAACGCCTCTGCCGCAGTCTGCCGCAGCACCGGAAATGCATTAAAAACCGGGGCGGAGAGCCGGTTCTGGAGCATAATCAGCGAGGGCAGCAGATACGGTTTGAAAAAGGCTTTGCGTTTGCAGCCTGAGAGGTAGGCAAATGCACCGATGATCTGCAGGTTGCGCTGCAGGGCCAGATAGGGATAGGAAGCGCGGACCGCTTCGACATCAACTGCCTGATAGGTACCCAGTTCAGTCAGGTAGCGTTCGAAAAGCGCTTCCTGCTGCTCACGGGACAGAGCCACGTAAGGATCAATCAGAAGCGAGGCGATATCATAACCTGGCGGACCAAGCCTGCCGGCCTGAAAATCAATTATCCGCACCGCATCATCTTTTATCATCAGGTTGCGCGACTGGAAATCCCGATGCAGAAAGAGCGGCTCGTAATAACTCATCACCTGCTCTGCGAGCTGTTCGAATTCTTCTTCCAGTCCCGCCACCTCGCCGCCGAACAGGGTATCCTTCCAGAAGGCCTGATAGAAGTAGCCCGACTCCCGCTGGGTCATCACCTGGCGGTCATAGGATTCGGTGTCGCAGCACCAGCACTGATCGAACCCATCAGCGCCGGCCACCTGCATATGGGCGAGCGCTTTGACCGCGTCCGCATAGAATTGCTGACTCCTGCTGCTCTGCGCCCTGCAGCAGCCGTGCAGCCTGGTATCGCCGAGATCCTCGAAGACAATCAAGCCGCGTGCGGTATCGGCGGCCAGCACTTCGGGCACCGGCACCCCGGCTCCGAAAAGATGCCTACCTATGGAGAGCGATGAGCGAAATTCTCGATAGGCGGCCTCATTGTCGCAGCCGGGAGCTACAGCAATGCAGCGGGGGCGCCCCTCACAGAAAACACGGGTGAACCTGCGTGAAGATCCGTCGCCGAACAGGGGCTGAAATTCAAAAGAGTCCGTGGTTTCAGCACCGCCGCCACTAACGGCACCCTCTTTATTCAAGAGGGCGACAAGCGCCTGTTCCAGATCAGTCGATATCATGATTGTTAACGTCTTTGCCTCGAAATACTGCCTATTTATCCGCCAGAAACTGCTGGCTCTGCGGACTATGCCATGGGAAAACTGTTCAACTATCATATCTATAAAGCATTCTCGCATCGTTTTGTTTCTTCGCTGCCTGGTGCGATCAGTCTAATCTAATACATCATCGAAGTTCAGCAATTGAACCGATGAAAACTCTTTGGCCACCAGAACAAGGAACGTATCAGAGAACCACCGGAGCGCATCGATCGAAGCCCTGGTTTATTGCCGCGGCTGTGAGAGATTTATGCATCCGGAAGCCGGCGCCGTGCATGAAAAAGCAGTGGAGTAAATCTGTGAATAATCAGTGCTCAGGCGCGATTATGCTGTCGCTTAAAACCGCGCCTGCTTCTATCTTCGCACCGTCCCAGACCACGCAGCGGGTAAGTTTTGCCCCTGCACCGATCTGGGCCCGGCCGACACAGCCCCAATCCCGGATATCGACCTGACCCGCCAGCGAGGCCTGGGGATGGATCAGTATCGGATGATCAACGCTCCGCCCCAGTTCCGGCCAGCAGGCCAGACCGCCTGTAAGCAGCGCTTCATGCAGCTTGAGATAATCCTCGGGGCTCCCCATATCGGTCCACTGGCAGGCCGCCTCGAGCACACTGATCTTTGCAGCCTGCCCAAGCAAGCCACGGTAATGCTCGATAATACAAGAGCTTCTGTCCGGTGCAATCGACTCAAGTAGGGCGGGGTCAACTACCTGCACCCCGGTATAAGCGCGTGCGCCTTGAATCATGGAGCCGGTTGCAAAACCGGTAACCGTGGAGCCCTTGATCAGAACATTGTTGAACCGGGGATAATCGTGCAGCACCATGGTGATCTGTTGATTGGCCTGGACGTGATGCTGATAGATCCTGGCAAAATCGAGGCTGTGATAGATATCACCGTTGGTGATCAGCAGCGGCGCATCATCGAGATGCTTAAGCGCCCGTCTCAAGCCCCCGCCGGTGCCGAGAATCTGCTCCTCTACCTGGACGATAACCTCAGGGAACACGGAGACTGCTTCAATAATCTGCTCTTTAAGATGATGGCAGTTGACCACCATGCGCGAAAAACCGGCCTCCCGGAGGCGCTCGATAGTGGCCACCAGCAGCGGTTTGTTGAGAACAGGAAAGAGTGGTTTTGGTTTGTGCTGGCTGAAGGGCTGCAGCCTGGTGCCGAAGCCGGCGGCAAGAATCATTGCCTGCATACTGAATCAGTCCCGGGCCGCGTGAAAAAGGTTGACCCTAATAGTCCAGGGTACCATCGGGCCGCTCTTCAACCCCGACCACCACGATGCCGGCGCTGTCGGCAGCAGACACCATTTGATCTTTATCGAAAAGCAGCGACTGGCCAGCCTCCACAGCCAGGACCGCGCCTTTTACCTGGCGGATCGAGTCGATGGTGCCAATGCCGGTGGCCGGCAGGTCGAAACGAAAGTCCTGGTTGGGCTTGCGCAGCTTGACCACCACCGCCTGCTCCTTGGCCAGTTTGCCGCCCCGTAAAATGGTGGCATCGGTGCCCTCGATCGCCTCGACCGCCATCACCGCACAATCACGGACGACCACGCACTGTCCGATGTCGAGCTTGCCGATGGCCCGGGCGTTGCGCCAGCCGAATTCGATATCGAGACGCTGCGTCTTATTCGGCTTCTTTTTCGTCAACACGCCTCTGGGAAACAGCAGATGTTCTAGATAGAGCGTGGACTCGAGGACCTTGATACCCTCAGCCTCGAGGGCTCCCGCCACCGCCCTGAGAATCGCATCGTCCTGTTTTACATCGATTTTGTTCCACAGACTCAGGCCTTTCAAATCGGGCAGGACGTCGCGAAAAATCTGGGTCTTGGTAATGGTCCCCAGAAATACCGCCTCGCTCACCTGGTTCTGCTTGAAAAATTTGATGATCTTGCCGAGCTGGCCAAGTTTGATCCAGCAGGCCTCGTCCGCGGCACGGGCCACCTGTTCATCGGTTTCACTGCGATGGGCGGCCACGAAAACACGGCGGCCGGCCTGGCGGGCGGCATCTATGAAAAGCAGCGGAAACTGGCCGCCGCCGGCGATGATACCGATACGATCGTGCTCACTTTCCATAATCTAAATCGACTCTTCCGTGCGCCGGACGACCCCACGTTTGGAACTCTCGAAAAAATCGATCATATGCTGCACCTCGACGCAGTCGGGGTATTCCGTTCTGGCCAGTTGCAGCGCATCTTTAAGCAGCAGGTTTGGCGAACGATAGATGATCCGGAAGACCGAATCGAGGTTATTGATCGTCTCCCTGCTGAAGCCGTTGCGGCGCAGGCCGACTTTGTTGATCCCGGAAACTCTGGTCCGATCGCGTATTCCGGCAACGATCACGTAGGGTGGTACATCGAGCCCGAGCCCTGAGACCCCACCGATATATGAAAAGGCGCCGATCCGGCAGAACTGATGGACCGCTACCAGACCACCGATCGCCGCCCGCTCGCCGACCTCCACATGACCCGCCAGAGTGGCGACATTGGCCATCACCACGTTATCTCCGATCAGACAATCGTGGGCGATGTGAATATAAGCCATGAGCAGACAATTATTGCCGATAACCGTCTTGGCCTTTCCGTTCGGAGTCCCCCGATGAATTGAGGCATACTCCCGGATCTGATTGTCGCTGCCGATAATGAGCTCGGTCGGCTCCCCTTTGTAATTCAGGTCCTGGGGAGCACCGCCGACCGTGGCAAAGCTGCCGATCAGATTTCTCTCACCGATGGTGCTTGGCCCGCTGACCACCGCATGAGCCTCGACTTTGGTTCCCGCACCGATGGTAACATTGGCCCCGATAACTGCATAGGGGCCGATTTCGACCGTTGAATCGAGCTGGGCGGATGAATCGACAACCGCTGTGTTATGAATTGTCATGCGCTATACTCCAGTGGTGGACCGGGCTGAGTGTGGTTTAAACGAAACTGGCCATCAATTGTGCTTCCGCCACCAGATGGTCATCTACGAAGGCTGCGCCTTTCATGACCATCATCAAGCGTTTATACTTGAGCAGATCGAGCTTGTAGATAATCTGATCGCCAGGAAATACCGGCTTGCGAAAACGCGCTTTATCGATGCCCACAAAGTACACCAGTTTGGCACCGATCATTTCCGGCACCGAATAAAAGGCCATGCACCCTCCGGTCTGGGCCAGACCCTCAAGAAGAAGGACACCCGGCATAACCGGACGGTCGGGAAAATGCCCCTGAAAAAACGGTTCATTAATAGTGACGTTTTTCAGTCCGGCTACCCGATCCATCGGGACCAGCGAAGTGATCCGATCGACCATCAGAAACGGATAGCGGTGGGGCAGCAGACCCATGATTTCCTGGATATCGACCCGCGATTTTTTTACAATATCTTCCATGATTCACACCTTGTCCGAGCCCGCTTGATCACTTGCTGTAAGACGGGCCAGTTCCTTTTTCATTCTCCGCAAATCTCGGGCAAGTTCGGGTAGTTTGCCAAACAGCGTGGCCGCCTTGAACCAGCGCTGGCCATCGATTGCCGGGACTCCCGACAGCCTGGAGTCTGGACCGACATCGCCATGGACTGCAGATTTGCCGGCAACCATGGTCCGATCACCGATTGTCTGATGCCCCGCCGCTCCAGCCTGACCACCGAACACCACATTGCGGCCCAGAATCGTCGAGCCGGAAATCCCCACCTGGGCAACCAGCAGGGAATTCTCACCAACCACGACATTGTGGGCAACCTGTACCAGATTATCTATTTTTGTGCCAGCCTTGATCCAGGTAACCCCGAAGGTTGCCCGGTCAACGGTGCTGTTGGCGCCAATCTCGACGTCGTCATCGATCCGGACAATACCGAGCTGCGGCCGTTTGACATGACAACCCAGTTTATCGGTTGCATAGCCGTAGCCGTCGCTGCCGATCACCGTACCAGGGTGGATGGTGACCCTTGACCCCAGCTCACAGCCATGCTCGATACTCACATTGGCCTTTATCCAGCAATCCTCACCGATACTGACATCGTCGCCGATTACCGCCCCGCCATCGATCCGCACCCGGGCGCCTATTCTGACCCGCGCACCGATCACCACCAGCGGCGCGATGCTGATCTGCTCATCGATAGTGCAGTCCGGACCCACCACCGCAGTCTTATGAATACCTTGAGCTACGAACGGTTCGGCCAGAAAATAGTTTTGGATAATGGCAGCAGCCAGATAGGGATTATCCACTCTGATCAGAGTCCACCCGCTTGCTTCAAATTCGCGGCCGACCAGGAAGGCTGCCGCCGCTGAATCTTCCAGCAGCTCGGCTGACTTTGCTTTGACCAGAAAGCTGATCTCCCCGGGGCCGGCCGTATCCAGCGGCGCAAATCCACGAATAGTCAGGCTGCCATCGCCGATAACCTCCCCGTCTACCATCTGTGCAAGCTCTGTAATTTCAATTGTTTTATCTTCCATGTGCTTGTCTCAACATTTTTCTGCGCGTTAAAACGCCATTGATGATGCCGCGATGGACTTTGAAACTGAGTCCGCTCAATAGAGCAGGCAGCGGCTGCGTTTTTCAATAAACTGCTGCAGCCCTGTCTGCCATTGTTTTTCCAGATCTTCAGGTCGCACGCCTTTTTCGAGCTCTACACGCACCCGTTGATCACCGAGAATCAGATCCATCGGCAGCTTCTCGAACTCATATTCGTAGGGTGGCTCTTTATAACCGAACTCAGCCGGATAATGCTGCATCACGACCTGCAGCAGTGACAATGTCGTCCGATACGGCATAAACCGCTGTCGATCGGTAACGTGCAGCTGGTAGCCATTGCAGGGCTGCCCCGCCCATTTGCCCGAAGTGGGCTCGAACGTGACCGGCCGCAGCAGGCAGCCGGGCAGATCATAGTCCGCCAGCGCCTCACTGAGCCGCTCCGGCTCCCAATAGGGCGCACCCACCAGTTCAAACGGCAGCGTCGTACCCCGGCCTTCCGAGACCGTGGTTCCCTCCCAGACCACCTGCCCCGGGTAAACCAGAGCCGTTTGCAGGGTGGGCATATTGGGCGATGGAAACACCCAGGGCAAACCGGTATCGTCAAAGTACATCGAACGCTGCCAACCCTCCATTTCGACAACCTCGAGCTCGGCCCCGATACCCGCCTCCCGGTTGAAAAACAGGGCCAGTTCGCCAATCGTCATCCCGTGACGCATGGGCAGCTCAAAAAGACCGACGAAGGAGCGATAGGCAGGAACCAGCACATTGCCCTCCACCGCCAGTCCGCCGATCGGGTTGGGCCGATCCAGCACCACCACCTTTTTGTGCCAGCGGGCGGCGGCCTCGAGACAATAGGCCATCGTATAGATAAAGGTATAGACCCTGGTGCCGACATCGACCAGATCCACCAGCAGCACATCCAGGTGATCGAACATCTCCCGGCTCGGCCGGCGACTCTCACCGTAAAGGCTGAACAGCGGCAGACCGGTTGCCCGATCGACGCCATGATCGGACTCGATCATGTTATCCTGCTTTTCAGCGCTGAAGCCATGCTGCGGCGAAAACAGGCAGCTCAGCGACAAGCCGGCCCGGTCCCTGAGCAGAAAGCGGCTGTGCTCGAGGTTGCGCCCAACCGAGGCTTGGTTGCAGAGCAGACCGATCCGCGCCCCTTTAAAGGCCTCGGGTGCGCTCTGGATCAGTACATCAAGGCCTGTTTTTATGATGGCGTCCTGCGTCACTGTTGCGATGCGCCTCTATTCCACGGTAACGCTTTTGGCCAGATTGCGTGGTTGATCGACATCACAACCGCGGCGGGCAGCGATCTCGTAAGCCAGCAGCTGGGCCGGAATCGTGTAGATAATCGGATTGATATCCTCATGGACAATCGGCAGATAGATGATGTCGCTGGTAATGTTTTGCAGATGATCATCACCTTCGCTGCCCAGCAGGATAATCCTGCCCTGCCGGGCCTTGATTTCCTCGACATTGGAAATGGTCTTCTGGTAGACCGAATCCTGCGGGGTAATCGCAAATACCGGCATATCCTTGTCAATCAAAGCGATCGGCCCATGCTTGAGTTCACCGGCCGCGTAGCCTTCGGCGTGGATATAGGAAATTTCCTTTAACTTAAGCGCGCCTTCCAGCGCGATCGGGAAATTGACCCCCCGGCCGATAAAAAGAAAATCCCGGCAGTCATAGAACGATTCGATCAGCGCACGGATCTGCTCCTGCACCCGGGGCAGAATCTGCTCGACGGTCTGGGCGGAATCGATCAGATGCTGGCCCAGTGCCTTGCGCTGTTCAGCTGTCATAGTCTTTCTGATCTGGGCCAGATACAGGGTAAAAAGGAACAGGGCTGCGAGTTGTGAGATGAAGGCCTTGGTCGAGGCCACCCCGATCTCCGGGCCGGCATGGGTATAGATGGTGCCATGCGCCTCTCTGGTCATGGTGGAGCCGACGACATTGCAGATGGTCAGCACCTTGGAACCCATCTGGGCCGCCCGCCGGATGCCGGCCAAGGTGTCGGCGGTCTCTCCCGACTGAGAAATGGACAGGGTCAGCACCTTGTCGTCGATCAGCAGGTGCCGGTAGCGGAACTCGGAGGCAATATCGACCTCGACCGGTATTTTTACATATTTTTCCAGCCAGTACTTGGCCACCAGTGCCGCATGCCAGGAAGTGCCGCAGGCCACCAGAAAAATCCGCTCAATCGCGTTGAAGTCGTCTTCCTCAAGATTGATCTCGGGCAGGACAATCTCCCCGGTTTCCAGATTGATCCGACCGCTCACCGTATTGGTTATGGCCTGGGGCTGCTCGAAAATCTCTTTGAGCATGAAATGCTTATAGCCTGCCTTTTCAGCCATCGCCGCATTCCAGTCGATGATCGAGATGTCCTTGTCGAGCCGCTCGCCGCTGACCAGTGACACCACCTCGCGGCTCCCGTCGGAGAGGATGGCCAGCTCATCATCTTCGAGGAAGATCACCTGATTGGTATAAGGCAGCAGCGCCGGGATGTCCGAGGCGAGATAGGAACTGCCCTGATCGTCGAGGCCCAGCACCAGCGGGCTGTGGCTGCGGGCTGCAATGAGCTGACCGGGAAAGTCGGCGGACATCACCCCCAGCGCATAGGATGCCTTCGACCTCGGCCAGGGCCAAGCGGACCGCATCGGCCAGATTGTCGCCCAGATGCTCCTCGATCAGGTGAGCCAGCACCTCGGTGTCGGTCTCTGAAGTAAACTGGTGGCCTTTGGCTTTGAGCCTTTCGCGCAGTGAATGATAGTTTTCGATGATGCCGTTGTGCACGACCACCAGCCTGCCACTGCAGTCTTTATGGGGATGGGCGTTCTGTTCGGTCGGCGCACCGTGGGTGGCCCAGCGGGTGTGACCGAGGCCGCAATAGGATTTGACGCCAAACACCTCTTCCACGGCGGCTTCGAGTTTTGACAACTTGCCTTCGCAGCGATGGGTGGTCAGCTGGTCATCTTTGAGATAGACGATGCCGGCCGAATCGTAACCGCGATATTCAAGCTTTTTCAACCCTTCAAGCAGAACGGGGACAACCCGCCTTTTTCCGGCGTAACCGACAATGCCGCACATGATTTGCTCCTAAAAGATATCGAACATTAAGATATCGAACATTACAAATAGATTTGTAATTACGTCTTAAAATTAAGGGGATAAAGCGTGGGGTCGAGACTTCTCTTAATGCTTCAGCATAACATTACTTTTTTGAATTTGACGAGTTTTTTCTTTGCTGCCGGATAAAAAAGAGGTACGATTTTCAATCTCAAAATTGTCACCGCTTATTCACCAATTAGATCTTCACACAACGGCTATATCATGAACGAAATTGATCGCCTGAAACAGATTCTCATCGAGAAGTCATATCGCCAAGGCACCTTCACCCTGACCTCGGGTAAAACCTCAGATTTCTACATAGACGGCAAGCAGACTACCCTTGATGCGGAGGGTGCGTATCTCTGCGGCAAACTGCTTTTCGAGCTGATCAGTGCAGAGCAGGATGTCATCCAGGCCGTGGGGGGCATGACGCTTGGAGCAGACCCACTGGTCACCGCGGTCTCGGTGGTCAGCTTTCTGGAGCGGGCCCCGATCCCCGCCTTTATCGTGCGCAAGGAAGCCAAGGGACACGGCACCTCCAATTATATCGAGGGCTTGAAAAATCTTCCCGCAGGCGGCCGAGTGGCGTTGATTGAAGATGTGGTGACCACCGGCGGCACCCTGCTCAAGGTGATCGAACGGGTTGAAGCGGCCGGTTTCAGCGTCGGTCTCGTGGTCACGGTGGTCGACCGACAGGAAGGCGGCGCAGAAAATCTGGCCCGGGCAGGCTACCCGCTCAAGGCTCTTTTTACCAGAGCAGCACTGATGGATTCATGATGAAATGTAAGAAATGTCAAGGCATTCTGGAGGTGCACCGGGTCTGCCGGGGGATAAGCATGCGCTGCAGGCAGTGCAACAGCAGGTTCCAGATCAGCGAGGTGGTTGATCAACTCGATGAAGAGACTGAACTTCTATTGGAAAAATACAATGTCATCGTCTATGACTGAGTATTGATTGGCGTCCCCAAAAACAACATTTTCCTAGCAGAGAATGGTTGTTTTTTCTCGTGTTTTTTAATTTTTTGATTATATTTTAGGTATGTAGGTTGAAGGATTTCAGTTGAAATGTTTTCTGGGGCATTGCGATGGAATCTGAACACACATATCAATGTTTTTCAGGAAGTCAAAACAGGGCATTTGTATCCGACAATGGACTTGCGGCGATCACCTGCCCGAACTGCGGGCTGACCAAACAGGTGCCGGTCGCTAATTATTGCGGCAAACGTCAGACGGTGAAGGTGCGTTGCCGCTGTAAAGAGTCTTTTTCCACCCAGCTCGATTTTCGCCAGAGCCACCGAAAACGTGCCGACTTAAGCGGTATCTACCAGATCCTGAGCGACAGGGGTGGTGGCATCGCCTCCATCAGAGATATCTCCAAAGACGGGATCGGCTTCACCGTATCCGGGACCCATAACGTCAAGGTTGGCCAGAAAATCCAGCTCAATTTCTCCCTCGACGACCGCAAACAGACCTCGCTGCAGAAACAGGCCGTGGTCAGATCGGTGCACAAGAACCGGATCGGCTGCGAGTTCAGCCGCATGCAGGCCTTCGAAAAGGATCTCGGTTTCTACCTGCGCACCTGAAAAGGCTACCCGGAAATCTCCACGTTTCAATAGAGCTGCTCCCGATGCACGGTGGCGATCATTTTGCGCATCAGGAGCTGGGCACGTTCGAGAAACGGGCCGAAACTTTCGCGGTCCAGCGCCGTGATTGCCACCCCCTCCTGTTCGACAATCCGCCACTTTTCTTCGCTCATCTCCACCTGATCGATTTTGTTGAAGAGCTTCAGGCAGACAATGTTTCCCAATCCAAGCTCATTGAGCAGGCTGTCCACCACCTCCATCTGGTAACGATAGGACGGGTTGGAGAAATCGATCACATGGACCAGCAGGTCGGCCTCTTCCAACTCTTCCAGTGTTGCCTTGAAGGCCTGCAGCAGATCTCTGGGCAGGTTGTTGATAAAACCCACCGTGTCGGTGATGATCACCTCGATCTCTTCGGGAAAGCGCAGCCTGCGGCTGGTCGGGTCCAGGGTGGCGAAAAGCTTGTTCTCGGCCACGATGTCGCTGTCGGTGAGCGAATTGAGCAGGGTCGACTTGCCGGCATTGGTATAGCCGACCAGGGAGATGACCGGCAGATCCTTCTTTCTGCGCTTGGCCCGGCGCCGATAGCGCTCCCGGCCGACCGCATCGAGTTCTTTGGCCAGCCGGGCCAGCCGGTCGTTGATCCGCCGCCGGTCGATCTCCAGTTTGGTCTCGCCGGGCCCCCGGGCGCCGATTCCGCCGGTCAGTCGGGACAGTGCGTCATCGCGGGACGACAGCCTCGGCAGCATATACTTGAGCTGGGCCATCTCCACCTGCAGCTTGCCCTCCCGGCTCATGGCCCGATGGGCGAAGATGTCTAGAATGAGCTGGGTGCGGTCAATCACCCGCAGGTCAGTGAAATCGGTGATGGACCTGATCTGCGACGGATTGAGCTCCTGGTTGAAGATCAGCAGGTTGGCATCAAGGCGCAGCGCGGTGATGACAATATCGCTGAGCTTGCCCCGCCCCAGGATCAGGCGCGGATTGATCTTTCTGCGGCGCTGCAGCACCTCGTCGAGCACCACAATATTATCTGATCTGGCCAGTTCCCTGAGTTCTTCCAGCTCGGCTTCGGCCTGCTGCCTCGGCTCGGTGCTGACACTGATCAGGATCGCTCGATCGCTGTCCTGCTCAGCCTGAGATGCTGAGCGCTGCCGGGCAAATTCCTCCTCGAGCGCTCTGACCAGCTCATCGAAGGGCTCCTGCTGGCGGGCGGGATGCACCGGTTCCAGAAATGTCCAGACATCCCCGTTTTCAGCCGCCGGCAGCAAATGGGCGGAGTAGAGCCGCTCGGGCAGACCATCTTCGGTAATTTTAAGCACCGAGATCAGATCGAGCCTGAGGAAAAGCAGATCCATCAGGTCGTCGTCGCTGATATCCTCACCGCCGGGATGGGTATGCACCAGGCGCAGTCCCCTGAGACGCCCCCCCGAGGCACGGATCTGGGAAAGTTGGGGGATCAGCAGACCACTGTGATCGCCGATGATGACGTGCTCGATTTTCCCGGAACGATGAATAAGAAGACCGATCTGCCGGTTCAGTTCGTGGGAGAGTTCGCAGAGCGTCCGGGCCATTTCAGCACCGATGATCAGATGCCGCTGCACCCTGCGGCCTGACAGCCGCTCGAGGAGTCTGAGCTGATTCTTTTTCAGACCATCAATATTTCCACACAACCTGGTGATGATCAGTTCTCCCGCCTTACGCTTTCCGTGCTGCCGTCGGCCGGCCGCCGGGCAGGCTGCGGCCATACCGCAGTAGCCAGTGAATTATCCGCCTCCGGGCGCGGACAGATCATCTCGTCATTGTAGTTCTTCCAGATCGGATCGAGATAGCTGTCATGGCAGCCGGCGCACAACCCAACCCGCAGGATCGAGCGAAGTTCAGCCCCGTCAAAGGCTCTCAGGTCGGCCCGGGAACCGTGCTGCAGCTGGGTGCCGTCCAGGGCAACGAAGGCATCGAAGCCCACCGTTGCACCCGCCTCGGTCTGTATGCCCTTGTCCAGCGGACTGAAACTGACGCGTCCTTCAACCAGCGCCAGGGTGCCTTCTCCAAGACCGACGGTCTTCGTCGAAGCGTGACAATCGTTGCACTCTCTGCCTTTTTCCTGGGTGGTGTGCGGGTTGATGGCCGCCATCGTGAAGCGGTTGAAGCTGTGCTCCAGCTCGCCCTTTTCGTCAAACAGCGTGACAATGTCCTGGCAGCCGGGGGTGACGATGACCACCTCGTCTTTCCAGAGAGCCAGCATCGGTTTGCGGTATCTGATATAGGACCTGCCCTCTTCCCAGCGGCCCGGGCTCTCTACCAGACTGAGTTTGTCCAGATGGGTTTTCGATTCATCGCGTTTGGCATGGCAGCCGTAGCACTGGGGTACCCAGGTCGAATGGCAGGCCTCGCAGGTAACCCGTTTATGCGGCTCGAAATCGCAGACACCCGACTTGGGGGTACGCAGTTCATACAGTTTATCACTGCTCTTGGATTGGAGCTGATAGTGCTGCTCGTTTTGCACCACATTGGTCAATTCGTTGTCTTTTCTGGTGGTCCCTGGAACGGTACGGTGACAGACCTCGCAGGAAATCTCCAGCTGCTCCTCGTAATGGGCATAGCTGGTGCCATTTCCCATAACCTCGTCTCTGGTGTGGCAGTCGATGCAGGCCATGGCGCGCCGGTGGTGAATATCGTCGGCCAGCTCGAGATAAAAGCGTTCGCCGGGCATTTTCTGCGAAGACAGCCCCCCCGCCTCATAGGGCGTACCATAGCCTTCCGACTCGAACACGCCGATATAGGCGAGCCCGATCCTGCCGGATCGGTTGTGGCAGCGGATGCAGTTGTCGTCCGGCACCGCCCTGGTGATCAGCGGATGGATTTTTTCTCTGGCCTCATCGTCCTCCACGAACAGTTCATCGCTGGACTCGGTGACCGACGGGCGCTCGTAGCCGGGCGGCATCACATAGTGGCAGGCCGAACAGCCGCCGCCCTTCTCGTTGAAAAAGGCCGCCACACCCGGCAGATCGTTTTTCTGTTTCCACAGGTGACAGGTGGCGCAGAGCTTGCGGTAATAGTCAAGGGCCAGCGAAGTCTGGTCGCTGGCCAGCAGCTCCTCGACGGTCAGATCGGTGTTCTGGGAGTCGGTTTCACCCCAGTAATAGAGCAAGGTACCCAGGATTCCCCGGTTGGTGGCCATCAGTGAGTTTTTGACTTTTTCCGCATCGGCCGGGTGGCAGCCTTCTATGGCACAGGTCTTCTCCACCACCCGCAAATCGCCGGGGTTGTTGACGATGCCTTTATGGGCTTTAGTCCTTGTCGATGGCCAGGGGATCGCCGAGATGGCACGGGGTGCAGCCGATCACCTTGACGTCATGGGCAGGATCGAGCTTTTCCTTGGTGTGGCAGGACAGACACATATCCACCCGCCCCGAAGTGGTGATAAATATCTGTTCCGGCCGATCGAGCCGCTGCTCCCGCCAGATTAGCGTCCCCACCAGAACGAGCCCGATGGCCAGGGCGATGAGCGCAGAAAGATACCTGTTCATAACCGTCCTGGTCACGGTGCTAGCCGCGATAATTCTGTACATTGGGCAATCGCCTGCCAAAGCCAAACGCCTTGCTGGTCACCTTGAGCCCCATCGGCGCCTGCTTGCGCTTATACTCGTTGATTCTGATACGCCGGATCACATCCTCGACGATTTCCTGCGCAAAACCCTGGGCGATGATTTCATCCCTGCCAAGGCCCTGCTCGAGGTAAAGTTCGAGAATCTGATCGAGCACATCATAGGGCGGCAGATCGTCCTGGTCCCGCTGATCCGGCTTCAGCTCGGCCGAGGGCGGCTTTTCCAGGATGCGGACGGGGATGATCTCATGCTCGCGGTTGATGAATCTGGCCAGCTCGTAAACCAGCTGTTTGGGCACATCGGCAATGACCGCCAGCCCGCCGCTCATATCACCGTACAAGGTGCAGTAGCCCACCGCCATCTCACTCTTGTTGCCGGTGGTCAGCAGCAGATGGCCAAACTTGTTGGACAGGGCCATCAGCAGGTTGCCGCGAATCCGTGCCTGGATATTCTGTTCGGTGACGTCCTCGGCCAACCCCTGAAACAATGGGGCCAAGCGCTGCAGATACTCGTCGAACAGAGTTTCGATCTCGATCACCTCGAAGCGGCAGCCGCAGTTGTGCGCCAGGGCCGCCGCATCTTCGAGTGATTCCGCCGAACTGTAAGGCGACGGCAGACCGATACCGAGCACGTTTTCAGCACCCAGCGCCTCCACCGCCAGCGCTCCGGTCAAGGCCGAGTCGATGCCCCCGGAAAGCCCGAGCAGCACCGAGCTGAACCCGCTTTTTCTGACATAGTCAGAGATCCCCATGACCAGTGCATCATGGACCATTTCAATGTCGTCGGCAGGCAGATCGGTGCGCATTTCACCCTGCCAGCCGTCGCTATCGACCACGACCAGATCTTCTGCAAAACAGCGCGCCTGGGCAATGGCCTCGCCGGCGGCGTTCAGGGCCAGGCTGGAGCCGTCGAAAAGCAGCGAATCCTGTCCGCCGACCTGATTCACATAGACAAAGGGCGTTTCATACTGCTGGCACAGCGAAGTGAAAATTTCCCGGCGCAGCGCGGTCTTGCCACGGTGATAAGGCGAAGCAGAGATGTTGACGATCAGATCGATGCTGGCGCCGCTCCTGCCTGGCCTGGTCAAACAAATGCTCCAGCGGCTGGCTGTCGTAGTCGTGCACCGCGTAGTGCCAGATGTCCTCACAGACACTCATCGCAATCGTCAGTCCTGCCCAGGTGAAGAGTTCGGCCGGGGGTCCCGGTTCGAAATAGCGATTTTCATCAAATACATCGTACTCGGGCAGCAGTTGTTTGCGCGTTCTATGGATGATCTCGCCGTGGTGGGCAACCACGGCGGAATTGTAAAGCGGCTTGCCCGACAACCCTGTGCGCTTTTCAAAACAACCAAAGAGCACGGCGAGATCGGGCAGATCTTTGACGAGTTGCTCCACAGCAGCCTGATGATCGGCGATAAAGGAGCTGCGCTCCAACAGATCCAGCGGCGGATAACCCGAAACCGCCAGTTCCGGAAATATCGCCAGACCACAGCCACGATCTGCAGCCTGGCCGGCATGCTGAACGATCCGGGCACAGTTGGCAGCAAAATCCCCGATCACCGGATTGAGTTGAATAAGAGCTATTTTCAAAGAGTTACTCCAATACTTTTGGCAACCGATTGGCAAGCGTTTCTTTTGACTAGATAGAAGATATCAGAATCACGCAAAATTTCCAGCTATCCGTGATCGGGTAATGACGATTTTCAGAGGGCCGGCTCGTCTGACGTTCATGAGTTGAGACGGCCTGCTGGCCAAAAAGACTGGGGAGAGTGCTAGCGCTGATACTTGCGCACCGCACGATTGTGCTCGCGAAGATTCGTGGAAAAATGATGACTGCCGTCGTTTTTGGAAACGAAATAGAGATAGTTCGATTCGGCGGGGCTGATTACCGCCTGCAGCGCATCTTTGCCCGGACTGCAGATGGGCCCGGGCGGCAGACCGGCGATCCGGTAGGTATTATAGGCGGTGTCACTTTTCAGAAGCGTTTGGGTCAGGGTCCCGTCAAAATCTTCGAGGCCATAGATGACCGTGGGATCCGACTGCAGTTTCATGTTTCTGGCCAGGCGATTCAAGAAGACCGCCGCAATCAGCGGACGCTCATCGGCCCGGCCGGTTTCTTTTTCGACGATCGAGGCCAGGGTGAAAACCTGGTGTCTGTTCAGGTCCGTTTTTCCCGAATCGAGACCATTCCACACTTCAAGCGCTCGGTTCACCAGTTTTCTGATTAATTGCTCCTCCGTAGGAGCGGGCTTGAGTAGTTGGTAGGTATCGGGATAGAGATAACCTTCCAGGCTGGCAAGTTCCGGCAGACCGAGTCCGGCGATGAACTGGGGGTCCCTGCTCAGCGCGATGAAACGTTCTGGATTTGCCCAGGAGCCCTCTGCAAAGATCTCTGCAATTTCTGTGATATTGAGGCCTTCGGGGATGGTGACCGGGTGCTGCAGCGGCCTGGCTGCGACAAGTTCTCTGATAAGAGCCACCGGCGTCTGGCTGGTTTTGAGTCGGAACTCACCGGCCGGCAGCCGCGCCGAGACCTGCATCAGCCTGGTTAACACGACAAACCTGAAATCGCCATGGATCAGGTCGGCCTGATCCAGAATCGAGCTGATCTGTTCAACCGATGTTCCGCGGGGGATGAAAACCACCGCTTCGGGCTTGGTCCCTGCGGGGCCGGGAGTCAGCGCGTAGCTGCCTAGCCAAAAAGCCATACCCGCCGGCACCAGCACAAGAGCTGCCAGGAGCCAGAGTATCCAGCCTTTACTGGAAGGTCTTTTCTGGTCAGGCTGACCAGGAAGTTCCTGATCGGGCTGCTCGAACTGCTGCACGTTTACCTTTTCCGGCGCCTCGATTTCTGGGGCCTTTTAAAGGCCAGGCCGATCACTTCATCCATATCCTTGACCGGATAAAATTTCATCCGCTTCCTGATGTCCTCTGGAATCTCCACCAGCTCTTTCTGGTTCTGCTCGGGGATAATCACGTTGAAGATGCCGACCCGCAACGCAGCAAGCGCTTTTTCTTTGAGCCCGCCGATGGGCAGGACCCGGCCGCGCAGCGTGACTTCGCCGGTCATGGCCAGATCGCGCCTGACTTTCTGGTCGGAGATAACCGAATAGAGTGCGGTGGCAATGGTGATGCCGGCCGAGGGACCGTCCTTGGGAATCGCGCCTGCCGGTACGTGAATATGGATATCGGTTTTATCGAAATAGTTGTCTGCCACCTTGAGATCCTTCGACCTGCTGCGGCAGTAGGTCAGCGCCGCCTGGGCCGATTCCTTCATCACCTCGCCCAACTGCCCGGTGAGGATCAGCTTGCCCTTGCCGGGCATCAGGTTTATTTCTATATGCAGGATCTCTCCGCCGACTTCGGTCCAGGCAAGACCGGTCACCAGTCCCGGCTGATCCAGAGTCTCGATTTCAGATTCGGGAATGGTCTTGGGCGGACCGAGATAGGTGTCGAGGTTCCTGGTTGACACCGAGTACGGACCTTTGCCGCCTTCAGCGATCTTACGGGCAAGCTTGCGGCAGATTTTGGAGATCTCACGCTCGAGATTTCTCAAACCTGCCTCCCGGGTATAGTGGGTGATGATCCGGGTAATGGTGGCATCGGTGATCTTCAACTGGCGCGGCTTGATACCGTTTTCTCCAATCTGCCGCGGGAGCAGGTAGCGATTGGCGATCACCAGTTTTTCCTCGAGCGTGTAGCCCGAGAGCCGAATCACCTCCATCCGGTCGAGCAGCGGACCGGGAATCGTGTCCGACATATTGGCGGTGGTGATAAACATCACCCTGGACAGGTCAAAGGGCAGGTTCAGATAGTGATCGGAGAACTCGAAGTTCTGCTCAGGATCGAGCACCTCGAGCAGGGCAGAGGAAGGGTCACCGCGATAATCCGCGCCGATCTTGTCAATCTCGTCCATCATGAAGACCGGGTTGTTGGATTTGACCGTCTTCAACCCCTGGATGATCCTGCCGGGCATCGCGCCGATATAGGTCCGGCGGTGCCCCCTGATTTCCGCCTCATCCTTCATGCCGCCCAGCGACAGCCGGTGAAACTTGCGGCCCATGGCCCGGGCGATGGACTGACCGAGCGAGGTCTTGCCGACGCCGGGGGGACCGACAAAGCAGAGAATCGGTCCCTTGGTGGACTGATTCAGCTTGCGCACCGCCAGAAATTCGAGGATGCGCTCCTTGACCCGGTCGAGGCCGTAATGATCCTCGTCAAGCACTTGTTTGGCACTTTTCAGATCGAGCTGATCCTTGGTTCCCTTCTTCCACGGGACGTCTAAAATCCAGTCGATATAGGTCCGGATAATGGTCGCCTCGGACGAGTCCGGATGCATCATCTCCATACGGCGAAGCTGCTTCTTGGCCTCTTTCCGGATGGGCTTTGACATCTTGGTTTTCTTGATTTTACGCTCGAGTTCTTCGATCTCCTGGGTGCGCTCGTCACCGTCACCAAGTTCCTTCTGCAGGGCGTGGAGCTGCTCGCGCAGGATGTATTCGCGCTGGGACTTGCTCATCTCCTCCTTGGCCTCGTTCTGGATCTTGGCCTGGACCGTGGAGACTTCCAGCTCTTTGCTGAGCAGCGTATTAACCAGACGCAATCGTGAAACCGGGTTGACCTCTTCGAGAATGGACTGCGATTCCGGGATCTTCAGGCGCAGGTTTGAGCCGATCAGATCGGCCAGACGGCCCGGGTCCTCGATATTGTTGATGATCATCATCAGATCGGCCGACAAAATACCACGCAGCGACATGATCTTTTCGGTCTGCTCGCGTACGGTGCGCATCAGGGCCTCGACCTCGACGCTTACCTCGCCGGCCTCTTCATCTTCGACCACTTCGACCTCGACCTGATAGCTTGGCTCGGTGCGCAGATACTTGGTCACTTTCGCCTTGGACATGGCCTGGACCAGTACCTTCAATCTGCCGTCTGGCAGCTTCAGGGTGCGCATGATCATGCAGACCATACCGATCGCATAGAGATCGTCCGGGCTGGGGTCGTCTTTGGTCGCATCACGCTGGGTCACCAGCATCAACAATTTGTCGGAATTCAATGCCTCGTTGACCGCTTCCACCGAGCCCGGTCGGCCGACAAAAAGCGGAATGATCATGTAGTTGAAGACGACGACATCTCTGACCGCCATCATTGGCAGTACGTCGGGGATTTCCATATCATCGGTTCGGGAAAGATCATCCATGCCGATGGAGAGAGAATCATTAAATTCCACACATACCTCCGGGACCGATAAAAACGGCCTTTGTGAGATGTTGGACCAGACAGCCAGTTAAGTACTTTTGGCCGTGGTCGTAAAAACTTTTATAAGCATTGAAAAACCGTCCAAAAGCTAAACATGAGACCCATTGAAGTCAAGCAGCTTCCGGGTGCGGTTTGGCCGGCATGCAAAAAATCTTGAACAATTGTTTTTTTTTAACAATAGTGGTGTTTTCGTCCACCTGCCATCAGCGCTCTGATGGTATCGATTTCATGGAGATAGAGATGCTGAGACCAGATCTGTTATTCGATCTCACCGGCTTTGCCCATCGCACCCTGTTTGCAGACCAGGAGCCCGTCTGGTCCGCGCTGCAGAACTTGTCGGGTTATCTGGCTGATTTAGACTACCACGAAGGGTTGCTTACCGAGATTAATAACGGCGTCAGCCTGGACGAACATCTGGTAATCCACGATAACAGGCTGATAGCCGGCAGCAGGTGTTCAATCACCTACGGCGACACCACCAGAGGCGGGCTGATTATCAGCAAAGACGGCGCTGTCCTGGAGGGAGCCTCCCTGCTTATGGCCGGTGCAATACTGCTGGGCGAACAGATATCGATAGGCCGGGCAAGCCTGGTCGAGGGGGGAGCGACCATCAAATCACCTACGGTGATCGGCGACGCCACCGAAGTGCGCCAGGGTGCCTATCTCAGGGGATCATGTCTGATCGGCAACCGCTGCGTGGTGGGTCACACCACCGAGGTCAAACATTCGATTTTTCTCGACGATGCCAAAGCTGGTCATTTCGCCTATCTCGGTGATTCGATCATCGGCACAGACGCCAACCTGGGAGCCGGCACCAAATGCGCCAATCTCAGGTTCATCCCCGGCACGGTGAAGATTCAAATCGACGGCGAACTGGTCGACACCGGGATGCGCAAGTTCGGCGCCATCCTCGGCGACAGAGCCCAGACCGGCTGCAACTCGGTCACCAGCCCGGGGACCATCCTCGGTAAAAAATCGGTGCTGATGCCAAACACCACCGCCGCTTCGGGGTACCACCCGGACAGAACAAGAATACGCTAGTTCCGGCCTTGTGCCGGTTAACCAGGAAGTTATTGAAGAGGAAGACATCATGACGACCACCATCAAGACCGAAGACTTCATCAGTTCGATTGCGGACAGCCTCCAGTATATCAGCTACTACCACCCCGTTGATTTCGTCGAGGCCATGCACCGCGCCTATCTAGCCGAAGAAAGCCAGGCCGCCAAAGATGCCATCGGCCAGATCCTGATCAACTCGCGCATGTGCGCGCTGGGAAAACGGCCGATCTGCCAGGATACCGGGATCGTCACGACCTTTGTCAAACTCGGCATGAAATGTTGCTTTGATTCCGATAAAACTATCCAGGAAATGATCGATGAAGGAGTCAACCGGGCCTATAACGATCCTGCAAACCCACTGCGCAAATCTATTGTCAGCGGACCGGCAGACCAGCGGAAAAACACCGGGACCAACGCACCGGCGGTCGTCCATGTGGAGATGGTTGCAGGCGATGGCGTGGAGATCCAGATCGCAGCAAAAGGCGGTGGGTCAGAAAATAAAAGCAAGATGGCCATGCTCAACCCGGCCGATTCGATAGTCGAATGGGTCAAGAAGACAGTGCCGACCATGGGTGCCGGCTGGTGTCCCCCCGGTATGCTGGGGATCGGCATCGGAGGAACCGTCGACAAGGCGATGTGCCTGGCCAAGGAATCGCTGATGGACCCTATCGATATCCACGAACTTCAGCAACGCGGACCGGCAAATTACATCGAGGAACTGCGGCTGGATATTTTCGAGGCGGTCAATTCGCTGGGTATAGGTGCCCAGGGACTTGGCGGCCTGACCACGGTGCTCGATGTGAAGATTCTCGATTTTCCGACCCATGCAGCGTCCCTGCCGGTGGCGATTATCCCCAACTGCGCGGCGACCAGACATATCCATTTCAGCCTGGACGGCAGCGGCCCGGCCCAATTTGAGCCGCCTGATATTTCAGCCTGGCCGGAGATTTCGCTGGATTCCGGGACTGAGATAAAACAGGTCAATATCGACGGTATCACCCGAGAGGAGATTTCCACCTGGAAGGCCGGCGATACGCTGCTGCTGAGCGGTAAAATCCTGACCGGCCGCGATGCGGCCCACCGCCGCATCCAGGACCTTTTCGAAGCGGGCAAACCGCTGCCGGAGGGCGTCGACTTCAACGGCCGTTTCGTCTATTATGTCGGACCGGTCGACCCGGTCGGCGACGAAGTGGTTGGCCCCGCCGGTCCCACCACTTCGACCCGGATGGATAAATACTCGGAAATGATGTTGGCCAAGACCGGTTTGATCGGTATGATCGGCAAGGCCGAGCGCGGCGATGCGACGATCGAACTGATAAAAAAACACCGGGCCGTCTATCTGATGGCCGTAGGCGGTGCCGCCTATCTGGTGTCCAAGGCGATCAAAGGCTGTCGTACGGTGGCCTTCGAAGATCTGGGCATGGAGGCGATCTATGAATTTGAAGTAAAGGACATGCCGGTCACCGTCGCGGTGGACAGCAACGGGGAGGCGGTCCACAAAACCGGACCGACGTTCTGGCAGAAAGAGATCCTGGCCAAGGCCCAATGAAAATGAAAAGGCGGGATCCTTCAGGATCCCGCCTTTTCTGTACTGCAACGGCTTTTAGATAATGAATTGGTCTGGAACGTACTATTTGATAGTACAGGTCATATCCTGACCACAGCACAGCGGTGACTTGATCTTACCGTGACCGTTGGGACACTTGGAAATCTGCACTTCGTTGCCGTCATCGAGTTTTAAAACATCGTCTACGAGCGGTGCATCACACTTGGCACAGGTTGCATTGACGCCCATACCGCATTTGGAACATTCATAGGTTGCCATGATTATCCTCCGTAAATTTTTTTCGTGAATGGAAATGGATGGTGTTGCGCTGATCTTGTCTCTATTTACTTCTCCGGATCAGCCATGTACCTTACAGCACGATATGCCCCCACCCCCTGATGTCAAGGCATCCAGAATGTTTTTCTCAGGTGTGAATCATTGCTGAGCTGACTTTTTCTGACGCCTGAACATATCGTTTGGCTCAAGACCTTCTAGCGCTTCGCTCAGCCTGAGCAGGACCCTCTCGGAGGGATTGGCGCGCCTAAGCGGTTCCCCCTGCAGATCATGCATCGCTTCAACCACCACCGTCGGCGACTCGACCGACCTGCCCATATATTCGATCCGTTCACCCGGCAGCAGCACATTTCTGATTTCAACTTCTATTTCGGCATCGGTACGGTCCGCCGCCTGCACCACCGCCACCGGCTCATGGCTCTGATCTATGCGGGAGGAGTTGTAGAGCATCGATGCTTCAGCAGGTTTGTTGCTGGCGAAATTATCGCTCATTCCGCGGGTGCCGGTGCGGGCGATTTCATCGAGAAAGTGCTCGGGAATTTTAATCTGTGCCGGTTCATCCCAGACTTTTGGGTCCAGGTCTCTGAGGTAATCCAGAGCTGCCCGGTAGACCCGCACGACCCCGCCCACATAAAAAATCGACTTCATCCTGCCTTCAATCTTCAAAGAATCGACCCCGGCGGCGACCAGTGCCGGCAGGTGCGGGAGCAGACACAGGTCTTTCGAGTTGAAAATATAGGTGCCGCGCTCATCTTCGAGAACAGGAAAATACTCTCCGGGCCGCTTTTCCTCCATCAGCGCATAGGAATAGCGGCACGGCTGGGCGCAGTTGCCCCGGTTGGCATCCCGGCCGGTCATATAATTGGACAGCATGCAGCGGCCCGAATATGAAATGCACAGGGCTCCATGCACAAACGCTTCGAGCTCTGTATCCACCTCGTCTCTGATCATGGCTATTTCCGCCAGTGAAAGCTCCCGGGCCAGATTGATCCGACCCACGCCCTGGTTCATCCAGAACTTTGCCGCATGGGCGTTGGTTACATTGGCCTGGGTGGAGAGATGAATGGGCAGTTCAGGCACCAGCTGCCGGGCTAAGCCGATGATGCCCGGGTCTGAAACGATAATTGCATCGACGCCGATCTTGTCTAGTCTCAGCAGATAACTCTCCAGGTTCTGGAAATCCTCATTGTGGGCAATGATATTGACGGTAACGTAGACCCGTACTTCCCGCTCATGGGCATAGGCCACAGCCTGATCGATCTGTTCCGAGGTAAAATTTCCTGCCTTGGCCCGCAGGCCGTAGTGTTTTCCACTCAGATACACCGCATCCGCGCCGTAATGGATGGCGGTGAGCAGTTTCTCAAAGCTGCCGGCCGGGGCCAGCAGTTCGGGAATGACAGGTGCGCTTCGCTTCAAAACTTGTTTTTCTCTGATCCCAGGTTTATCGTCTGTATCTTATCCGGTGGTTCGACTCCGGCTGGCCTGTAGGCAGTCGAGTGTCGCGATCACTACAGAACAATAACGGCATTCACCCGTTTGGCAAGCTTAACAGGAGGGTACCTTTAAAATTAGGATTTGGGTCGAAAAGACAATTTCTCAAGGTATCCAGGAATTTCAATGGCACATACATCCGTTGCAGTGGCCATGAGCGGCGGCGTCGATTCAACTGCCTGCGCCTTGCTCCTGCAGGAGCACTATCAGGTTTGCGCCTATTTGATGGATATCGGTCAACCCGGTTTTGCGGAGCAGCACCAGCGTGTCCAACAGTTGACCGAGAAAATCGGCATCGAGCTGCAGGTGATCGATTTGAAGGAGCAGTTCAACAAACGGGTGCTCGACTCCTTCGTACACAGCTACGGCTCTGGCAGAACGCCAAATCCCTGCATGCTCTGCAACCGTGAAATCAAGCTCGGCCTGTTCATGGACCAGGTACTTGCCACAGGAGCCAGATATTTCGCCACCGGGCACTACGCCCGCTGTGAAACGATCGACGGTGAACCGGCCCTGCTCAAAGGACTCGACCCCGACAAAGACCAGTCCTATTTTCTCGCCAGGTTGAGCACCAGGCAGTTATCCAGCGTGCTCTTCCCTTTGGGCCGGATGCTCAAACAAAATACCTACCGGCTGGTAGAGGAGCATGGATTCACCGATTTCAGGGGACTGGAGAGCCAGGATATCTGCTTTCTGCACGACACCAGTGTCTCTGACTTTCTGGCCGGCCGTCTGGACATTGAGGCTGGTCCCTCAGCAGAGGGCCCCATCGTCAGCGTCGATGGAGAGGAACTCGGCCGGCATCGGGGTCTGTATCGCTATACCATCGGTCAGCGGCGCGGTCTCGGGCTGCCCGACCAGGCCCCCTGGTATGTGACCGGACTGGACCCGGCGCATAATAGGTTGATCGTCGGCAGAGACCATGATCTCTATTCCAGAAACCTCTGTGCGTTCTCGGCCAACTGGCTGGTACCCCCGCCTCCTCAGGGTACCAGGGTACAGGCCAGGATCCGTTCCACCCATCGCGGCTCCAAGGCAAGACTTGTCCGCCAGGAATGCGATAGGTTCGAGCTCGAGTTCGACAGCGACCAGCGTGCCATTACCCCCGGCCAATATGTGGTCTTGTATCAGAACGACAGGGTGATCGGTTCAGGCGAGATTGGCACCCCATTCAGAGAATCGGACAGCCCATGAAAAAAGCCTATCTGAGCACCCTGGGCTGCAAGGTTAACCAGTTCGAAACCGCGGCCTTCAAAACAGAGCTGGAGCAGCGTGGACTGCGTATTACCAAAGCTATCGACGAGGCCGAGTTGATCATTATCAACACCTGCACCGTAACCCAAAAGGCAGGCCAAGAGTCCCGCCGGGAAATCGCCCGGGCAGCGCGCCGCAACCCCGGCGCTGAAATAGTGGTGACCGGCTGTCACGCCGAGCTTGCCGCAGACGAACTGCGGACCATGTTTGCCATAGACAAGCACCGGCTGCGAATCGTCCAGAATGATGCCAAAGAGCAGCTGGTTGAATCGATATTTGCACCGGACTCTGCTACCAGGACAGCGCACCTATCTGATAGTGAATCAGACAGCTCGATCAGCCGTTTGTCAGTCTCACGTTTCATCGGCAGGACCCGGGCCTACCTGCGGGTCCAGGACGGCTGCGAGAGTTTCTGCAGTTATTGCATCGTGCCTTACGCACGGGGTAAAAGCCGGAGTCTGCCGATCACTGAAGTACTCGAGCAGGCGGAGCGTTATGTGGACGCCGGCCATCGGGAAATCGTAGTAACCGGCATCCACGTCGGCCAATACGGAATGGATCTCGATGAAGGACACGACATCGTCTCACTGATGGCCAGCCTCTGCAGCCACTTGAGCGCAACCAGGTTCCGGCTCTCCTCCATCGAGCCGCTTGAAATCAATGATCAGCTCCTGAACCTGATGGCAAGCAGCGAAAATTTCATGCCGCACCTGCACATTCCGCTGCAGAGCGGAGATGATCTTGTCCTGAGCCGAATGAACCGGCGCTACCGGGCTGAAGAATTCATTAATATCGTCACCAAATGCCGAACCAGACTGCCCGATGCGGCTCTGGGTCTCGATGTACTGGTCGGTTTCCCCGGCGAGAGCGAGGCACAGTTCAACAACACCAAAGCGCTGCTTAAATCGATTGATCTGAGCTATCTCCATGTTTTTCCGTATTCAAGGCGTCCCGGTACCCGTGCGGCCGACTTCGCAGGACACGTGGAAAAATCGGTGAAGCAAAAAAGGGTTGAACAATTGCGCCATTTAAGCGATGAAAAGAAAAAAACGTTTTACGGCCGCTTTATCGGCAGCCGCCGGAGTGCGCTTTTGGAGAGTGAAAAGAGCTCCGGCACTGGTCTGAGTGGTTTTACCGACAACTATATCCCGATCCGGGTCGAGCAGCCAGGGCCTAAACCGGCCGAAGCGGTCATCGTCGAGTTGGACAGGCTGGCGGGAAGCGTTGTACTGGCTCATATTACTGAAGGAACATGATTGGAGAAATCATTGCAATCGGTGACGAGCTCACCTCCGGCAGAATCCTGAATACCACCAGCGGCTACGCCGCCCGCAAGCTGTTCGATGCCGGCTACACCATCCACGCGATGAGCACCATCGGCGATCATCCTGAGCTGATCGGCGAAGCGCTGCTCAGAGCCATCGGCCGGGTCGATTTTATCATCGTCACCGGTGGACTCGGCTCCACCGATGACGACATCACCAACGAGGCGGTTTCCCATGCGCTTGAGCGGCCGACCCTGCCGAATCTGACCATCCTTGCCCGAATCCGGGAACATCTCAAACGTGGTCCGTCCCCGAACAATCCGCTGGAGAAGCTGGCCTGGCTGCCGGACGGGGCTGACCCGTTCGACCCCGTGTCACGGATTGCCGGCTACCAGCTCGTGCACCAGGACACCCCGATATTCTTCCTGCCTGGCGTTCCCGAAGAAATGAAGGATCTGATGACCCGGGCGGTGCTGCCTAAACTGGCTGCCTGGCAGGCTGGCTCAGCGCTGCAGACAAGGCAGCGGATCTTCAAAGTATTCGGCCTGGCCGAATCGGAAATCAACCTCAGAATCAAGGGGCTTGATCTGGACGGGGAAATAAAGATAGGCTATTACCCGGTCTACCCTGATGTCCATGTCAGCCTGCTGCTTCGCTCCACCGATTCAAGTCAGGCGGCAGAACGCTTTGAAGCGGGCTGCCTGCGGCTCGAGGAAGTTTTGGAAGACCATGTATACGGTATCGATGCCGATGAGCTCGAGTCGGTGGTTGGCCGCCTGCTGTCAGAGTCCAATCGCACCCTTTGTGCAGCCGAATCCTGCACCGGCGGCCTGCTGGCCCACCGGGTAACCAAGGTCGCCGGCAGCTCGGACTATTTTCTGGGCGGCGTAGTGGCTTATGCAAACGAGTTGAAAAGCTCGTTGCTCGGTGTTTCACCCGAAACCCTGACAGCCCATGGGGCAGTGAGCCCGGAAACTGCCTCGCTGATGGCCACCGGGGTGCGTACCCGATGCGGGGCTGATATTTCGATCTCGATCACCGGTATCGCCGGACCCAGCGGCGGCAGCATTGACAAGCCGGTGGGCACGGTTTTTATCGGGATTAGCAGTTCGCACATCACCGAAATCGAGCGCTTGCAATTTTCAGGCGACCGGCACCGTATTCAAGCCATGGCCGCCCATACCGGACTCGACCTGCTCAGGCGCTTCCTCCTCCGGCTCCAGCCCCTCACCTGAAGCACGCTGCTCAACCAGACGTTGACCACCCGTTTTCTGTTTTGTGAGGGATTTGTCAAAACCCTCAGGTATAACGGTTAAGAACAAGATGCAAAATTGCACCGCACGCCGGTAAATGAACCTTGTTCTTCGGTCCGCTATCGTATAATTTAGGCAGTCAGTTACTGCTCACTACTCATCACGTCCAGTCACCAGAGGTGACAGATCAGTCACGATAACAAGCATGATCCGACCTGTTTACGCAGAGCAGATCCAACAACCATCAGATTGCAGGAGTCCCAATGCAGGCATCAAATAAGAACAAGATAACCAGTGTTGAAAATGCGCTGAGCCAGATTCACCGACAATTCGGCAAAGGAGCAATTATGCGTCTTGGCTCGCGGGAAGCCGAACTCGTACCGGCGATACCCACCGGAGCCCTGAGTCTCGATATCGCCCTTGGGGTCGGCGGTCTGCCGCGCGGCCGGGTCACCGAAATTTATGGGCCGGAATCAAGCGGCAAGACCACCCTGGCCCTGCATGCAATTGCCGAAGCCCAGAAACGAGGCGGCACCGCGGCATTCATCGACGCCGAACATGCGCTGGACACCAATTATGCTGAACGACTCGGGGTCAATATCGACGACCTGCTCGTCTCTCAGCCCGATTTTGGCGAGCAGGCCCTTGAAATTGCAGAGATTCTGATCCGCTCCGGTGGCGTCGATGTGATCGTCATCGACTCCGTGGCCGCACTCGTACCGCGGGCTGAAATCGACGGTAATGTCGGTGATTCCCATGTCGGCCTGCAGGCCCGGCTGATGTCGCAGGCGATGCGCAAGTTCACCGGTGTGCTGAGCCGCTCCAACACGGTCCTTATCTTTATCAACCAGATCAGGATGAAAATCGGGGTCATGTTCGGCAATCCGGAAACCACCCCCGGCGGCAACGCGCTCAAATTCTACTCCTCGATCCGGCTCGATATCAGAAAAATCGGTCAGATAAAAGACGGCCAGGATGCGGTCGGCAACAGGACCCGGGTTAAGGTCGTCAAAAACAAGGTTGCCCCCCCGTTCAAGATGTGCGAATTCGATATTATTTTCGGGGAAGGCATTTCCTCGGCCGGCGATATTCTCGATCTGGCGGTTGAGCAGGAAATTGTCGACAAGAGTGGAGCCTGGTATTCCTACAAGGACGAGCGGATCGGCCAGGGCCGGGAAAACGCTAAGCAGTTTCTCGATGATCATCCGGAGATGAAAGCCGAGATTGAAAACAAGGTCCGTTTGGGGTTCGGCCTTGCGGCTCATGAAAACAAAGCTGAACCCGCTAAGCCTGACCCGCTGAATAACGGCGGTATAAAGTCGACCAACGAGTCCTGACCTGCTGCGGCCGCCTAGGCGGCCGCTTCACTTTTAGATAAACGATAGCTTTTCATGGCACGTTCATCCAGCAGCAACGTTTTTGACGTCATCATAGTCGGCGGCGGACCGGCAGGCCTTTTCGGCGCCTACTATCTGGCCGAAAATTCGGATCTCAAAGTACTGGTCATCGACAAAGGCAATTCCCCGCTGAAAAGGAAATGTCCGATCAAGGAAAACGGCTGCATGAAGTGCAAACCTTGTAATATCCTCTGCGGAATCGGCGGGGCCGGACTGTTTTCCGACGGCAAGCTCAATTTCATTCACAAGCTTGGCAAAACCGATCTCACCCAGTTTCTGCCCGAGAGTGAAGCGAGACAGCTCATTGACGAAACCGAAATGATCTTCAACCGCTTCGGCATGGACGGTAAAATCTTCCCCACCGACCGTGAGCGGGCCAACCAGATCCGCAAAGAGGCGCGCAAAAGCGGCATCGACCTGCTGATCATCAAACAGAAGCACCTGGGCAGCGATAACCTGCCATCCCATATTGCGGCGATGGCCGATTACATCGAGAGCAGCGGTGTGGAATTTCACCATCTGGAGGAAGCCCACGATATCATCGTTGAAGATGGCGCCGTGGTCGGCCTGGTCACCGACAAGGCCAGCTACCGCTCGAACAATATTATCATGGCCCCTGGCCGGGTCGGGGCGGAGTGGGTCGGGCAACTGGCCCGGAAAAACAACATCGACGTGTCCCAGCGGGGTATCGAAGTCGGGGTCCGGGTCGAGGTGCACAATGAGATCCTTCAGGATATCTGCTCGGTGATCTACGATCCGACCTTTTTCATCAGAACCAGTAAATACGATGATCAGACGCGGACTTTTTGCACCAACTTCGGCGGCTTCGTCGCTCTGGAAAATTACCAGGATTTTGTCTGCGTCAACGGCCATGCCTACATGGACCGGAAAAGCGACAACTCAAACTTTGCTTTTCTCTCCAAAGTCGTGCTCAACGATCCGGTCGAGGACAACCAGGCCTATGGAGAATCCATCGGTAAACTGGCCACCCTGATCGGGGGCGGCAAACCGATCCTGCAGCGCTATGGCGACCTGAAGCGGGGCAGAAGATCGACCTGGAACCGGGTGCGCAACAGCTATATCGACCCGACCCTTAAAAACGTCACCTGCGGCGATATTGCGATGGCATTGCCGGAACGCATTCTGTCAAATATCGTCGACGGTCTGCAGCAGCTCAATCAGGTGGTGCCCGGGGTAGCCAATGATGAAACCATGCTTTATGCCCCGGAGATCAAGTTTTTTGCAACCCAGGTCGAGACCGACAGCAACCTCGAGACCACGGTCAAAGGACTTTTCATGGCCGGAGACGGCCCGGGCGTTGCCGGCAATATCGTCTCCGCCACGGCCACTGCCCTGATACCCGCCAAAGAGATCATCAGCCGGTACTCTTAAAATGCTTCCCATTGCTTGATTCACCCCGGGTACAAACGCATTTTGTCCAGCTTATCGAGCGAGAAACTATTGACTATACAGCCCATTACGGTATAGTCCGTGTCAAACAGGAATGATTATCAAGTAGCGTTACCAAAAACATGAACAATGGAGGAAGTTATGCAGAAATGGGAATGTCCTTGTGGTTATGTCTATGACCCGGCGGAAGGCGATATTGCAAACGGCGTTGATCCGGATACCCCGTGGGAAGAGCTCCCGGAAGATTGGGTCTGCCCGGTATGCGGGGCCGAGCAAGAAGCTTTCTGGAAATACGATGAATAGATAAGCTTCGGTTGCCGGAACGATTCCGGCATGATCGGCTATCTGCATGGTGATAAAAAAGCCGGGCCTGTTATGGGTCCGGCTTTTTTTATCTTTTATTTGGTCGCTACTGCAACCTGGGGTCATAAAATCCCTCCGGACCTCAAAGAAGAGGGGCGCCTAACGGATTCATACGGGGTCCGAGCGTACTTTGCTCCCCGTATGCGCCTTTAGTACTTGCCACATTCTTTAGGGAGACCGTGAACTGCTCGGCTCGTGTCTGCCGATTCTTCACATGACTCGAGCTGCGCTGTTGATATTGCTATGGGGCTCAAGCGAGCGATCCGGTCTTGTTCTGGCGCCCTAAACATGGTACCTGTATGGGCTAACTGCTGCTTGAGACCAGCCAGGTTGAAGGATCTGGAATTTCTGGACATGCGCCATCACCAGGTTCGATGCAAGGTGCTGTTCCAGTAAAAGTCATGCCTGATATCTCGTGAGCACAAAACAGACCAATCCTCGAATCTGCATTATCTATTTCAGCCTCAGCGGACAGAGTCGCGGGCTGATTAACCTGCTCGCCGCCGGCATCCGCAGTCGTGGTGTGGAAGTGGTAGTCGAAAAGATCCGCACCGTTGAACAGATCAGTTTTCCGTTCAACTCGATGCTGCGCACCTTGAAAATGATGCTGACAACCTTTTTCCGGGTGCGGATTCCGGTGCTCGAGCCGTCCAGACGCTGCTTTGAAGCGTTTGACCTGATGATACTGGCGGGCCCGACCTGGTCATATAATCCAAGCGGTCCTGTGCTCAGCCTGCTGGATCGCTACGGTGGAAAACTTTTTGGTTCGAAAACAGTAATTCCGTTGATATCCTGCCGTGGTTACCATCGGATGCACGAATACCTGCTGAAACGTCAACTGCAATCCTGCGGCGCCGCTCCCAGCCCTGCAATTGTCTTTCACCATCCGGTGGCGGAACCGTGGAGTACTATCGGCGTGTTTTTAAAATCAGCCGGTTACCGGCCTGAAAAGATGTCGCTTCTGGCCGGCCGTTACGACCATTTCGGCCATACCGCAGATCAGCTTATCGAGGCCCGCGCAATTGGTGAAAAGATTGCCGATGACCTGCTTCAGCAGCCGCTCAAGTCAGAGAACTCAACTCCACTGGCACAAGTTCAGAAGTCCTGCTGAAATTTCAGTATTAAAGAGCCACTTGCAAAACGTCCTTTTCGCCCAAACTCTGCGTTATGCTCAAAATTTTATCCTCGGAATATTAAGTATATGCCTGCGTTAAAATTTTTCTCATGCCTTGATTTTGGACGAAAACCCTCATTTTGCAAAAGGCTCTAAAGATAGCAATTTCTATTCAAATCTGGCTGCTGCTCAGTCGAACAAATTGTCGTACAGCGCCTGATTGAAGCCGATATAAAGATCGGAGCCCAGCCGAAGGGTCGGCGCTCTGAGATTGCCCGTTCGTCCGGTGGCCTTTTTGAGCAGCTCTTCCCTTTCAGCCTGGCCGGGCTGAAAGTGGAGAATTTTCTGGCCGCTGGCAATATGGATATTTTCTGCTTCCTTGAGAAAATCCCAGACCTGATCCGGTCCAATCACATCTTTTTTCGCATCGACTTCCTCTGCTATGATTTGATTTGACGCAGCAAAGACCTCCCGGGCCTTGACACAGGAAGCTCAGCCTTTTCGCATATAAGCCCAGTCGATTGTCATAAATTACTCCCTATCATTTTAGGCTACCCCTTATTTTTACAATCTTAGAATCTCACTTTTCCGCTCAAGGTGTTTAAACGACCCCACGCTTTGATTTGAACAGACAGAAGCCAGTGACCTACTACTTGGCGCTCTTGGCTTTTTCTTTTATTTTCTTCTTACCTTTGTCTTTTTTAGTATCCTTTATGTCGCAGTCCTTGCAATACTCCTTGTCCGGTTTACAGGAGCCTGAGCCACTGCCGATCGGACAACTGCTGCAATGCTTGCCTTTCTTCTTGAACTTTCCGCAGCATTTCTTTTTCAATTTCTTTTTGGTGCCCATGGGTACCTCTTTTCGAAGAAAAATTATTCACCAGACTCGATCCGACTGAATCCGGCTGATGCGTGGTGGAATCCCTTTGCTGCAATCCCTACTAACCTGCAGGAAAGCCGATCATGCTTCCCTGTAGTTCTTGATCAACTGATAAGACCTGTTCGGACGGGCTTCAAGATGGCTTTCCGTCAAATATGCAATGTGCCCTTAAATCGAGACGATGGCACCAACCGTAAAAAGAGCCATGACCAGGAGCATAAAAGAGTTCAGGACAATGAAAAGACGCCGGTAATCGGGCCGTGCTCTCACACCCATCTGCAGGCCGAAAAATCCCAGCACCACCAGGCTGACCAGGCTGATCATCACTCTGATTCCACCCGGCAGGCCGTCGAGCAGTATGATCAGGGTGTGCAGTACCGAGACCAGGGCCGTAACCCAGACAATGCAGACCAGGCGCAGTGACCTCTCCGGCATCAGCTGCAGCCAGGCTGGGCAGCGCCGACTCATGATAGTCGCGCCGGTTGGCCAGCACCACCAGCCAGAAATGGGGGATCTGCCAGATAACCAGCAGAACGATTACGCAGCCAATGATTGGGGACAGAACGGCCCCACCCCCGGCCAGCCAACCGATATAGGGAGGTATGGCCCCGCAGATCGCGCCCGGTATAATCGCCCAGATGGAGCGGTACTTGAGCGGGGTGTAGACCAGGTTGTAGAGAATCAGGGCGACGATGCCGGCAAGCACCGGGGCGGGGCTGGAAAAGCCCAGCAGGAGCATACAAAGGCCGGCTCCGGCCAGAATCTGCCCCTGTTTACGGGCCAGTTCGGGCGCCAGCAGACCGGCTGCCACCGGCCGCCTGCGGGTCCGCTGCATCAACCGATCCCAGCGATATTCCTGAAAACTGTTCAGAGAAGCCCCGGCGCAGGCCAGCAGAAAAACGGAGACGCCTACCAGAACTCCGTCCAGACCGATGCGCTGGGCACTCAGGCTGAAGCCGAAAAGCGCAGAAAATGCGACCAGCATGCAGAGCGGGACTTTGGCTGCCTGCAGGTGATATTTGACGAGGCTGGCAGCCGAGATGCTCAGCTCAGCCGGGACTGGTTTGGAGATTCTGCTCACTCCTCTTTTTCAAGCCAGGTAAGATATTCATCTTCCGGGATTATTTTCAGTTTAGCGAGCATGTAGGAATGGCCGACTCCGCAAAACTCGGTACAGAGGATGTCATATTCGCCCACTTTGTCGGCCTTGAACCAGGCATAGGTGGGCATGCCCCGGACCGCGTCTACCTTGATCCGGTATGAGGGGATGTAGAAACTGTGCAGCACATCCCAGGATTCGATGTTGAGTTTGACCGCCTTGCCATAAGGAACCACCAGTTCCCCTTCGGTCTCTTTATCGTTGGGATAGGTGAAGATCCAGGAAAACATCTGGCCGGCCACCTCAATCTCGATCGCGTCCTCCGGCACATCCCGCAGGCCGATGTAGGACTGCCACCCAACCCAGAACATGGTCAGCGCAATCAGGGTAGGCAGCACCGTCCAGACCACTTCGAGATTGAGGTTGTCACGGATATCGACCGGATCCGGGTGCTTGCTGCGACGATATCTGATGACGAAATAAATCATCACCGCCGTAATGCCGACCAGCAGCAGCAAGGATATCCCCAGGATATACCAGAAGGCCAGATCTACTCCTCTTACAGGATCCATAAAGCCCTACTCTCCCTCATTGATTAACGAAATGCCACATCCCAGAAGGTGAAGCTGATCAAGATTGCCAGGACCAGCATGGTACTGATGAACGAGACCTTGATCACCAGACCTTCGTATTTTACGTGCATGAAAAACAGCAGTACCAGGGTCGCCTTGCTCGAGGCAACGAACAGCGCAATCGGCACATTGAGAAACCCCCAGTCGATATAGGACACGCCAACCGTTATTGCTGTAAGGAGGATCAGGCCGCCCAGGACCTGCGCCAAAAATCCATATGAAAGGATATGTTCTTCTTCATGATCTGCCGTGAGGGCATGATCGTTTTGATGATCTGTCATGGCAGTACCCTTATTTAAGAACCAGATAGAACAGCGGAAATACGAAAATCCAGATCAGATCGACCAGGTGCCAGTAGAGCCCGCTGTTTTCAAGCATCGCATAGCGCTGATCACTGATTTTATCGAGCATGATCAAAACCAGTGAGATACTTAGCAATACCATACCAATGATAACGTGTATGCCGTGCAGCCCGGTTATCGTGTAGTAGAGACCGAAAAAGATATTGAACCCGGGTGCCGACTCGAGCAGCCTCTCCGAGTTGGGATAGAGGTCGTGGTGAAACTTGGCGCCCCACTCGAAATATTTGTTGATCAGAAAGGTCAGGCCGCAGAGCAGGGAAAAAAGCAGCAAGGCTATGGCCAGGCCCTTTTTCCTCAGTTGAATGGCGGTAATCGAAGCGGCCACCGTGAAACTGCTGATCAGCAATACCAGGGTATTGGCTGTACCGAATATTCGGTTGAGTTCCTTGCCGCCCTCGGCAAAATCTTCCGGAAAGTTATGAAAATAGACCGCATAGAGCACGAACAGGCCGCCGAACAGGATGATCTCCGAATAGAGAAATATCCACATGCCGATCTTGACGCCGGTTTTATCGATGGGTTTCTGCATGTAAAGCTCCTCGCCTAACCCTTGCTTTTCGCACGTTTGATTACCTCGGAAAAATCGTACGGGTAATCGAGAACTTTCGGCTCCTCCACGAAGTTATGCAGCGGCGGCGGCGACGGGACCATCCACTCGAGCGTCGTTCCGCCCCATGGATCTGATGATGCCTTCACCCTGGTCCTGAATGACCACCAGAGGTTGATAAACATCAGCATAATACCCGCCACCATCAGAAAACCGCCGAAGCCAGCCAGAAAATTGCCGGTCTCAAACTGCGGCAGATAGTCGAAATAGCGCCTCGGCATGCCCTGCATGCCGAGGATGAACATCGGAATGTAGTGGAAGATGAACCCCACCGTAACCAGCACCGCACCGATATAGGCCTTCTTGAAGTCGTACATGATGCCGAACATCTTCGGCCACCAGTAGTGCAGGCCCGCAAAGAACGCAAAACCGGTGCCGCCGAACATGGTGAAATGGAAATGAGCGACCACAAACTGCGTGTCATGTACATGGATATCGGTGCCGGCGGCACCGAGGACCAGCCCGGTCAAGCCACCCACCGTGAACAGATAGATAAAGATCAGCGCCAGCAGAAGCGGCGGCGTCATCAGGATCGAGCCTTTGTACAGCGTCGAAACCCAGGAAAACACTTTTACCGCAGTCGGTATGGCCACCAGATAGGTGAGCAGCGAGAAGACAAACACCGAAACATCGCTCATGCCGCTGGTGTACATGTGATGCGCCCAGACCAGCGAACCGGCCACCGCAATAGCCATCGAAGAGATGACGATGCCTTTATAGCCGAAAATGGCCTTTCTGGAAAAGACCGGGATAATTTCTGATATTATCCCCATTCCGGGCAGAATCATGATATAGACAGCCGGGTGGGAGTACATCCAGAAGAGATGCTGATAGAGCAGCGGATCACCGCCCTTGTCGGGGTCGAACAGGCCGATGTTCAAAAAACGCTCCAAGACGACCAGCACCAGGGTGATCGACACGACCGGGGTGGCCAGAATCTGTACCCAGGCAGTGGCATATATGGACCAGGTAAACAGCGGTATCTGCAGCCAGCCCATATTCTTGACCCGCATCCGGTGCACCGTGGTGACGAAGTTGAGGCCGGTCAGCATCGAGGACATGCCGAGGATAAAGGCAGCGGTAACCGTCAGCGAGACGTTGGTCTCGGTAGTCACCGAAAACGGCACGTAAAAAGTCCAACCGGTATCGGCGAAGCCGTCTCCTGAAAACAGGGAAATGATGGCCACCAGACCGCCGAACATGTAGAGATACCAGGAAAACAGATTGAGTCGCGGGAAGAAGACATCGTCCGCACCGATCTGAATCGGCAGAAAAAAATTGCCGAAAATTGCCGGAATCGCGGGGATCACAAAGAGAAAGATCATGATCACCCCATGCAGGGTGAAGATCGAGTTGTAGATCTCCGGCGGCATGATCGTCTCACCGATGAACATGAGTTCGACCCGCAGCGCCAGCCCGAGGAAAATGGCCAGCACGAACCAGAAGAAGACCGCCCAGAGATACATCAGGGCCAGACGCTTATGATCGTGGGTCAGCAGCCAGGCCTTGATGCCGGTGAGCCCGGGCGGTGACGGTGTTTCATAGAAGGACTTTACATCATTCATGACTCTCATCCCTTTTTCGAATGCCCATCGTCCGAATCTTGGGCATCCTTTTTCCTGATAAACCGCATAAAAACAAAGAACACCAGCCCGCCGAAAATTGCCAGGATGGCAAGCTTGACGCCCTGGAAATAGGACTTGTTCTTATCCGGGTCATAGTTGAAGCAGTAGTTCAGCAGACGTTTGATCGAGGTGGCGGGAACTCCCTTGGCCGCCTCGGAGAGCGCTATCTCGACATCGCCGGGAATGAAGGTCCCGTAGACATATTTAATCACCATGCCGTCGGGAGCCACCGTAACCAGTGCCGACGGATGGATAAAAGTACCGTCCTCGAGCGGCTTGAAGGTATAACCGATCGTATCGAGCACCGCCGCGATATTTTCTTTGGTGCCGGTCAAAAAACGCCATTGATCCGCCGGGAAACCTTCGTAGAGCAATTTAAGGTAATTGCGTTTGGCGTTCTGGGCCTCCTCGACGGACTCCTCATGGTTGAAACTGAGCGCAATGACCTGATAATCCCGGCCCGCCTCAAGCTTCATCCGGTTGATGGCCGCTGCCAGATTGGCCAGATTGGTGCTGCATGAATTAGGGCAATAGAAATAGATCGGCAGTAAAATCGTAGGTTTTTCAATCAGGCCGCCGAGCGTAAGAGATTCCCCGTTTTCATCCACAAACTGAGCATCCAGGGGGAGCTTCACCCCTGTCTGTTCGGCAATCCAGATTTTACCCTGCTGCTGTTCATCATTAATAGACGAATCCGCACTCTGCCCCAGCACCAGACTGTGCAGCAGCAGGCCGCCAAGCAACAGGACGGCAATAAGGAGATTTTTCTGAATCACAATAATGACGGTATCTGTTGGCTGCCTTTTATTTTACCGCCCCGCTACCGAGATTGACTGTTTTGCTGGTTCTGTATTTATGGCGCGGTTTCAGGCTGTCTTTATCAGGGCCGTAGGCCAGCAAAAGCACCGTGTCACCGTCTTTATCCAGAACCGAATCATATTTGTCCGATGAGTTCATCGGATAGGTGAATTCGATGGTTGTAAAGCCATTTTCTTCAGTACCGCCAACCAGAACAGCATCCTCGCTACCGCCAAGTTTCGTATCTGAGCTGTGTCCGGTGGCTTTATCACCAAAATGATCGGTAATTTCAGCCTTGCCGTCCTTGACAAAACCGAGAACATAGGTGGCATCTTTCATTTTGCTGGATGGGTTGAAACCAACCGCTACCCAGCCTTCGGTCTTGGCAGACATCTTCCCGTGCAGGGTGTCGCCGTCGATTTTCCAGGCAAAGGTCATACCTTTCACTTCCACTTCATGATCATACGATTGGGCAAATGATGTTGACAGGCCAAGGCCAAAAATCAGCAAACAAACAATAGTGCTCAATAATTTTTTCATCACAATTCCTCGTTTCTCTTTAGTTTAATCAGTTAGATGAGTTGAACAGCGTAACCTTTCAGAAATCATAAAATCCTCTAATGCGCAGCGGACCTGCAAAGCACCATCAAAGTTTAAAATCGGCTGCAGCAGCGTTCTAAGTCAATACCGATTCACATAATAAGAACATGTAGTGAAATCGCCACCGCTGCCTACATAGATACCATGATTTATGTCATAAATCTTAAGAATCCCTATAAATCAATAATTTATAATTACTTCAGTTATTTGTATTAAAATATATTGCTATTTATATTGATTTCCAGTAATAATAACCATTACTATCAAGGTCAAGATTTATTCAACCAACTTTTTTAAGGTTGCCACCCATTCCATTAGTATGTTTTACTCAATTTGTCTGTTAATCAAGCACAGCACCGTTACCAGAAAAGTAGCACAGATAACGACTGCAAGGGAAAACCCATAACAATCTGATATCCAAGGAGGATACAACATGGCAGAAAGACTCGAGGTTTATAAATGCAACTTATGCGGTAATATCGTCGAGGTATTGACAGGTGGAGCCGGAGCGCTGGTCTGCTGCGGGCAGGACATGGTTTTGATGAGTGAAAACACCGTCGATGCGGCCCAGGAAAAGCATGTTCCGGTCGCCACCAGGGTGGACGGCGGTTGGGAAGTTGTAGTCGGTTCAGTGGCTCACCCGATGGAAGAGAAGCACTGGATCGAATGGATCGAGCTTAATGCAAACGGCACCAGCTACAAAGAATTTCTCAATCCCGGCCAGGAGCCCAAAGCTTTCTTTCCGGTTGACGCTGCAGAAGTCACCGTCAGAGAATTCTGCAACCTGCACGGACTCTGGAAGAACTGAACGAACTGACCCGGCTCAAGAGCGTTGAAACGGGGCTGGCGGTTATCTGCCAGCCCCGTTTTTTTATTTAATCATTTTTTCTGCTCTATAGTTGTGCTGGCACCGGCTACTTGATTTTCATCGGCCCGGCCTCGGCCTTGCCGCCGACCAGCCATTCCAGCTCGATCTCTAATTTTTTGGTGGTTTTACTGCGGCCCACCTCTTTTTCCGCCTTTACTTCCACTTCCAGAGCTGCCGGCAGCACAAGTTTAACCTCACTTTTTCCACGTTTCAGCACTACTTTACCCTGTTCGATTTTATCTGCGACAGTTCGCAGCAGTTGGGCGGCCTCGCCCCGGCTCATTTTTTCCTCGTTTTTGAACAACACGGTTTCCTTACCCATCATCAATCCTCCTTTAAAATCACTGAATTCATATGGCTACCTTATGCTGGTTTAACAAACGCCTGCTCCGTTAAAGCACCTCGGTGATCACCCGCCACTGCTCAAGCTTCTGCTCAAAGCTGAGGGCAGCCATCGCCGGGCTGGTCGACGGCAGCCTCAGCCTTGTCAGTTTTCGCGGTCCTGCAGCGAGATAAGGCATCACCTTCCTGACGAACTCCAATTCTGCTCGGGCTCCATTAAAAACCACCAGCTTGAGGTTTGGGTGCGCTGAGAAAAAGCGCAGAAAATCGTTCACCACCGCTGAGCCCGGCTCTATCGATGTATCCAGGCTGCCAGCTCTGACACAGCAGGCCAGAACATCCCAGAGTGCAATTTTGTTTTTGGTCAGCTGTTCCAGTCTGAGGTGATAGGCAATTTCACTATCAAAGCCAAGCAGCCGGGACATGATCGGCCAGAACGCATTTCTTGGGTGCCCATAGTATTGCTGGGTTTCAAGCGACATCTGCCCCGGAAAGGAACCCAGTATCAAGACGCAAGCAGACCCGTCGCTGACCGGTGCAAAGCCGATTTTTTGTCGAGTATTTCCAGGACTCGAGAGGTTTTGGGCTCGTTTCATATCTGTCAGGGAAACAGGCATATTCGTATGAATATTCGCTTATCTGCTTGTTAAACAGCCGGCGCAATAGTTATCTGGCCGCAGTAACACACCGATACTGCACTTGAAATAAAATGTGTCACGCCTGTTAAATTTGTCAAGAGATGCGTTATGGTTTCGGTCTGAACCATTTATTATTTTCGCTGCTTACCAGCCGGAGGAAAGATAAACCATGGCCGATACCACCCGAATCGCATACGACTCAATGGGCAGTGTAACGCTGCCCATCGATGTCCTCTACGGCGCGCAGACCCAGCGCGCCCTGAACAATTTCACCATATCCACGGCGCCGATGCCTCAGACCTTCATCCGGGCACTGCTCATGATCAAACGGGCCGCGAGCCTGGCCAATGCTGAACTCGGCCTGCTTACGCAGGAACAGGCCAGAGCAATCAGCACCGCCATCGATGAACTCGAGGCAGGCTTCGCTGATGGATCATTTTCCGGTGCCGGTTCTGCAGACCGGCTCTGGAACCAGTACCAACATGAATGCCAACGAAGTGATTGCCGGACTCGCTGCCCGCGCGGGAATCGAAATTTCGGCCAATGATCATGTCAATATGGGACAGAGTTCCAACGATGTAATCCCTTCAGCGCTCCATCTCGCCGGGGCGATCCAGATCAGTTCATCGATCATGCCGGCCCTGGAACGACTGGCCCGGACCATTGAGCGCAAAGCCGAACAGCACCAGGATGTGGTCAAAACCGGCCGGACCCATCTGATGGATGGGCTGCCGATACGCCTGGCCCACGAGCTCAAAGGGTGGGCTTCGCAGCTACACGACAATAACTGGCGACTGCAGGACGTACTGGTACGGCTGAGAAGGCTGCCGCTGGGAGGCACCGCGGTTGGAAGCGGGGTAAACTGTGCTCCGGGCTTCGCTGAGCATGCCCTGCGCCATATCAAACGTCTCAGCGCCATTGCGGTGGAGCAGGTCGATTCTGCCTACAAAGGCTTGAGCAGCATCGACACCGTATTGGAGACCTCAGCGCATCTGAAAACCTGTGCCATAACTTTGATGAAAATCGGCAACGACCTCAGATGGATGAACTCTGGACCGGCAGCCGGGCTGGCTGAGATCCGATTACCCCCTTTGCAGCCGGGCTCCTCGATCATGGTGGATAAGGTAAATCCAGTCATCCCCGAAGCCGTATGCATGGCGGCCGCCCGGGTTATCGGCTGCGACGCCTCGATCACCATCGCGGCTCAGGCCGGCAGCTTTCAACTCAACACGATGCTTCCGCTTGCCGCTGCCGAATTGCTTACCGGCGGTGAGCTCATTGCCGGAGCAGCCGATCTTCTGGGCGAAAAGGCAATCAGGGATATGGAGATCCGGCGGGAACAGCTCGAAAAGCCGCTGGGTTCGAATCCGGTGCTGGTAACGTCGCTGACCCCATACATCGGTTATATGAAGGCCTCTGCCATTGCCAAAAAGGCCCGGGAAGAGAAACGGGAGCTTTTCGATGTTGCCCGGGAAGAAACTGACCTGGATGACGAACTGCTGAAAAAATTACTGGACCCCCGCTACCTGGCCGACGGCGGCAGGGGGTAATCACCTCTGGATCAATCGGTTGACCGGTATCCCCTGACCAGACGAAAGTAAAAAGGGTTCACCACCTGGCCGTCCTTGATGGCATCGAGTGGATGAATATTGTTCATACTGATCATATGGTTCTGGTAATAAGGGTATTCGACCCTGATCTTGCTTGAGGCCACGGCCAGGATATCACGCCCATAGAAATCCGCAGGATCCTCCCAATACTCATACATCAGTGAATTCCAGCCAAACAGATGCCAACCCAGCGTCTCTTCGACTGCCCGCCTGCGCCGATCTGCATCGTTTCCTGCCATTTTCGCCCGGTAAAAAGCCAAGCCGCTGCTGATCTGATAAGGATCCATGCCGACCACCACTGGCCGGTTGCCCGTCTTCTCTTCGACCTGGTCAAGAATTGCCTCTACCTCGGCGGCCATTTCCTTCCAGCCTAGCAGAAACGGCTCAGACGGGTAGGAAACCCCGGGCAATCCCAGGGTTACATAGTGCAAAGCAATGCTGTAGGTGAGCATCATCACCAGTGCCGTTAATTTCCAGAAGCCTTGCAGAAAGGTGAAAAATCTCGATCGTAGCACTGGTATCCAGCCACTCACGGTAAGTCCAAAAAACGGCAGCGCCGCCAGCCATAACGGGCTGGTCCAGTTCAGCTTAACCTCTCTGGTCAGGCTGAACAGCAAAAAGACACTCAGCGGAGCCAGAACGAGCAGCAATGAAAACAGATAATTTCGATTGATCCGCCCGATGCTTCTCTGCTCAACGTCGCTGCCAGGCTCACTGCCACTTGCCTGTGTACTGAAAATCCGATTGCCCCGGAAAAAAAACAACAGGGCGGACAGCACGCCGGCCGGCGTTATGATCATCGCGATGTAGCCGATCAGACGATGGGTGGAAAAAAATGTCTGTCCGCTGACCCGCTGCTCGCTTTGAAACAGAAAGGAGACCCAGTCATGCTGGAAGTTCCAGATAAGCACCGGCATGAACAAGGCGACGGCGATCAACAGTGCCGCATAAGGTTGCCAGCGAATAAACCACTGCCTGGCCCGCCGGTCGAGCAGCATGAAAACGAGAACTCCCGGAGCCAGCAGCACGATCGTATATTTCGAGACCATACCCACGCCGAGACTGATCCCCACGCCCACCCAGGCGGAGGCCCTGCCCTGGACCAGACCGCAGTAGAGGAAATAGATCAGCGCAGCCCAGGCGGCATGCAGCGGTGCATCCGGGGTTATGATCAGGCCGGTGCCGAAATAAAGCGGTAATATCGAAATCAGCAGCACGCTGCCCAGTGCGGCAGTCCGGCTGAACACGGCCGCGGCCAGGCGATAGGAAAAATACGCGGTGAAGAACCAGCAGACATAGGCGCCGATACGTACCCCGAACTCGGTAATGCCAAACAGGGCGGTGCCAAGCCAGATGAGCAGCGCAACCATGGGTGGATGATCGAGGTAACTCAAATCCAGGTGCTGGGCGTAATTCCAGTAGTAGGCTTCCTGCTCCATCAACTCGGGCAGGCCGAGATAGATAAATCTCAGAGCGATCAGCCAGAGAATCGTCCCAATTATCATCAGGCGCGAACGGACTTGTCTGGATAGTGAAGTAAAACCCGAAAACAGATATAGTGTCGAGGCGGTTATAAAAAATGTCGTGCCCAATAGAGCACCACCGCTAAATGCAGCCGTCTCGGTGAAAACCTGCCACCTGCTCAACAGTTGAAAAAGTCCTCCCTGCATCGACATCGCCAGGATTAGTAAAACCACCAGACCGCCCAGGTGACGCAGCGACAGACGATGTCCCAAATCAGATTTCTGCCAGAGCAGAGCCATAATCACAAAAAGGAGAAGTGAAGATGCCGTAATTCCAAATAGATGCGCTATCAGAGGCTGATAGCCGTTGTGCCGGGCAACTGCGAAAATCAGCGTGTTGAACAGGGTGCCGAATACGCCAAGCAGCAGCAGACGACTGAAGGAGAAGGCATGCAAGTCGAAGGTACCAAGCTGAAGGACCTGTTTCAGATATTCAAAAATGATCTGTTTATTCATTTTTGAAAACCCTTCGAAGCGATCGTTGAACACGATCGGCACCTCTTTTACCCGCAGTTCGTCGCCGCCGGCAACCAGAACTTCAAGGCCGATCTTGAATCCGGGCACATCGGGCCGCAGGTTCGCCAGACGCTCGATGGTGACGCCGAAAAAACCAGCCATCGGGTCATTAACATCGGTAAACAGACGGGCGGGCAGTGTTGCCAGTTTCGAGGCTATTTTTCGGGAAGCAGGCCACTCGGGTGTTGCGCCGCCCTTCACATAGCGGCTGCCGATCACCATATCGCATTCGCCGGCCAGCAGCGGTTCAAGGATCTCGGCTATTTTTTCCGGCGGGTGGCTCAAGTCGGCATCCATAACCAGACCGATGGCAAAGCGGGCCTGCCTGGCACCGGCAATAACCGCACTGGCCAGCCCTCCCCTGCCGTCTCTTTCGATCAACCGGACCGGATGGTCAGTGCACCAGCTCCGGACCCTGGTCCGGGTACCGTCGGTGGAACTGTCATCGACGAAAATGACCTCATGATCAATTGACTGGAGGTAATCAACCTGGAAGATCCGCTGCAATAAGAGATCGATGTTGTCAGCTTCATTCCTGGTTGGAATGATAAGAGATACCCCGTGCATATATATACCCGTGCACCTCATCTCAAGGTGCAGTGAAAGGCTGAGTCGTATTCTATCCAGACCGGCGAAGTTTAGCAGATGGCGTTTCCATTGTGATCATGTCCCGTATGGCGCCTGATCGATCCGCCTCGACCAGGGTCTGGACTGCCAGCATCTTCAAGCTTCTGCCGTTTTAGATCTGAATCTTCGACTAGCGATCAATACCAAAAAGGACCTGAAGAATCAAGTAGCGCTATTGCCCGGGCTGGCCGATATGTGAACCGTTTAAGAACTGCAGACCGCCCTCACTGATCATAAAGAGTTCTCTGACAGACATAATTAATCGATTCCAGACAATCTCCACTTGCGCCACATGGAGCATCTGGATTAAGCTATGATTCTCAAATTATTTAAAAGAGTTGCATCGGGAACTGGATCCAGGCATAACCGGAGCGCGTGTTACCGCATGGTAACACGCGCCCAGAGTTTCTTGTTACCACATAGTAACACCTCTTTAGTGGCCTCGAGCAATGCAATGGAAAATTCATGACTTATTTCCAGGAACATCTTTTGCATAAGCGTATTTGTTATTCCGACAGAAACAACCACCGTTTAAGCGTGGCACCAAACAACCATTTGTAAGGTAGAGGAGGAATGCGATGAAGAGACTGTTAGTAGTGGGAGCACTGCTGATCTCTGGATTTTTCCTGGCAGGAACAGCGGCCGCTGAGGCTGATTGTGAATCCTGCCATCAGGAAAAGAATCCAGGCATGTATCTGCAGTGGAAGAGTTCAGCCCATGGCGAGAACGATGTCGGCTGTATCGACTGCCATGGAGCAGAGGCGGGGGACATCGACGCTTTCGAGCATAACGGTGCCCTGGTAGCGACTCTGGTAACGCCCAAGGACTGCGGTAAATGTCATGAGCAGCAGGCCCAGGAAACCCAAGACTCCTATCATGCCCATGCCGGCGAGATTCTGGAATCAAACGATGCCTACCTGGCCCACGCCGCGGGCGGCCACCCGATCGTCATCACGGGTTGTGAGTCCTGTCACGGCGGGAAAGTTGTAATCGACGAGAACGCACCGAACAAACTGGCCCCGGAAACCTGGCCCAACAGCGGTATCGGACGGCTCAACCCGGATGGCTCCAAAGGCGCCTGCAATGCCTGCCATTCACGGCATTCATTTTCGAAATACCAGGCCCGTCAGCCGGAGAACTGCGGTAAATGTCACCTGGGGCCCGATCATCCTCAGAAGGAAATTTACGAAGAGTCCAAGCACGGTATCGCCTATTTCGGTTTCCGCGACAGGCTGAACATGGACAAGGATGAATGGATCGTGGGCCAGGATTATTTCGAGGCCCCGACCTGCGCCACCTGTCATATGTCAGCGACCTCCAACCAGGCAGTTACCCACGACGTGGGCGACCGGATTTCCTGGACCCTGCGGCCGCCGGTCTCCAAGTACAAGGCTGATGCCGGAAAAAAACGCACCGCGATGCAGGACGTCTGTCTGAATTGCCATCAGCAGCGCTTTGTGGACGGCCATTACTACCAATACGACGCGCTGGTTAAACTGTACAATGAGAAGTTTGCCAAGCCCGCCACCGAGATCATGAAAATGATCAAGGCCAAGAACCTGCTCGAAAACAAGGCGGCCTTCTCCAATGATCTCGAGTGGGAATACTGGGAGCTCTGGCACCACGAAGGGCGACGGGCCCGCATGGGCGCTGCCATGATGGGACCGGACTACGCCTGGTGGCACGGCATCTACGATGTCGCCCACAACTTCTACTTCAAGTTCATCCCGGAGGCACGTCATCTGGGTGATGACGAAGTAAATGCATACATCGACAATCTGTTTGCCACCGATCCGATGCATGCCTGGTTCAGCACCGACACGGCTGAGATCAAGGCCGCCATTAAAAGCGGCGAGTTCCAGAAAATCTATTCAGAATTGTTCACGCAGGATATTAAATAGGCAAACAATTCACAACCAGCCAGACAAACGAGGGGTGGGGCTGCAAGAGTTCCACCCCTCGTTTCATTTCCTCGCCCCGGGCCTGTCTTTAAGCACCTCGCCTGTATCTGCTCGCATTCGCCTGTGGGCCACGTTTTCTGCATTGGCTGCAATTCACCAATTGACCCTGTTCAGCCGCCTCAAGTGATGAGTTTGAGGCCCATAAGCGACTTTTCAAACCCTCCGACTTGCTAAATAGTGAAACAATACTATTAATTGGTTATGATTTAAGACTCCTCATCAACTGACATTCCACCGAGAAAATTCATGAGTTCATATTATAAAGATCCTGATCCAGACGAGACCAGAGACTGGATTGAAGCGCTGGATGGCGTTATCGAGCATGAGGGCGGTGAAAAGGCCGATTACCTGCTGCGGTTGCTTACCGACCGCGCCCGGATCCGCGGCGTGTCGACCTCGCCCGGCATCCTGACCCCATATACCAACACCATACCTCCCGAACAGGAGGAAAAAATTCCAGGCGATTCGCTGGTGGCCAGAAATGTGGCTGCCTATGTGCGCTGGAATGCGATGGCGATGGTGGCCCGGGCCAATAAAGGCGGTTTGAGCCTTGGCGGACATATCGCCACCTACACCTCGGTCTCCGCCATTTACGAGGTAGGTTTCAACTGGTTTTTCCGGGGTCCCGATGCCCCGGACGGGGCGGATATGGTCTATTTCCAGGGGCACAGTTCCCCCGGTATCTATGCCCGAGCCTTCGTCGAAGGCAGACTCAGCGAGGAGCAGCTTGCTCATTTTCGCCGCGAAGTCGGAGGGAATGGACTTTCGTCCTACCCGCATCCCTGGCTGATGCCTGATTTCTGGGAATTTCCGACCGTATCGATGGGGTTGGGGCCAATGATGGCGATCTATCAGGCCCGATTCATGAAGTATATGGACAGCCGAGGACTGCGGCCGGCCGGAGACCGCAAGGTCTGGTTTTTCATGGGTGACGGTGAGTCCGATGAGCCCGAATCGCTGGGCGGACTGCCCCTGGCGGCCAGGGAACACCTGGACAACCTGATCTTTGTAGTCAACTGCAACCTGCAGCGGCTCGATGGACCGGTTCGCGGAAACGGCAAGATCATCCAGGAACTCGAAGGCAGGTTCCGCGGGGCCGGCTGGCATGTGATTAAAGTTCTCTGGGGCAGCGAGTGGGATAAAATCCTGTCGCGGGACAAGGATGGCCTGTTGATCAGAAAATTCTCCCAGATGGTGGACGGCGATTTCCAGACAATCCGGGCCCGGGGTCCAGAGTACCTGCGCGAAAAGGTTTTCGGCGACGATCCCGAACTGATGAAACTGGTAGAAGATATCAGCAACGACGAACTCTGGCAGATGACCCGGGGCGGGCACGATCCCCGCAAGGTCTATGCAGCCTTCTCGGCCGCCTCGAAATTCAAAGGCAAACCCATCGTAATCCTGGTGAAAACGATCAAGGGTTTTGGTATGGGCCAGGCCGGAGAATCGGTCATGGTTGCCCACAACGTTAAAAAGATGGGGCTCGACTCGCTGAAATTCTTCAGAGACCGTTTTCATGTGCCGCTCAAGGATGAAGAGCTCGAAGCCCTGCCTTTTATCAAGCCGCCGTCAGGCAGCCCCGAACAAGCTTTTCTCGAGCAGCGCAGGCAGGCCCTGGGTGGTGCGGTGCCGTTTAGAAACACTACCCAGCCCCACCTCGAGATCCCGCCCCTGGATTCATTTGGCGGATTGCTGGAATCCTCAGGGAAACGTGAGATTTCCACGACCATGGGCTTTGTCAGAATGCTGAGCAGCCTGGTCAAGGACAAAAATATCGGCAAAAACATCGTGCCGATCATTCCCGACGAGGCCCGGACCTTTGGCATGGAGGGACTGTTCAGGCAGCTCGGCATTTATGCACCGACCGGACAACTTTATGAGCCACAGGACTCGGAAACCATCGCCTGGTACCGCGAAGACCCGGAGGGACAGATACTCGAAGAAGGCATCACTGAGGCCGGGTCCATCTCTTCCTGGCTTGCCGCCGGCACCGCCCATGTCAATTATGGCATACCGATGATCCCCTTTTACACCTTTTATTCGATTTTCGGTTTCCAGCGCATCGGCGATCAACTCTGGGCTGCCGGAGACAGCAAGGCTAAGGGCTTTCTGATGGGCGCCACCTCGGGCCGCACCACACTCAACGGCGAAGGGCTCCAGCATCAGGACGGTCACTCGCTGCTGTTCTGCCTCGGCCTATCCATCCTGCCGTTCCTACGACCCAACCTTCGTCTACGAGGTTGTGGTTCTGATCCAGAAGGGTATGGAGCTGATGTATGAAAAAGGCGAGGATGTCTTTTATTACATAACCCTGTTGAACGAAAACTATCCCCAACCCGAGATGCCCGCCGGTGCGGAAAAGGGCATCCACCAGGGCATGTATCTGTTCGCCGGTCCTGAGTCAGCAGAGGCCGACCTGCAGCTTATGGGCAGTGGTTCTATCCTGCGTGAAGTCATTGCTGCTGCAGATCTTCTTAAGGCCGATTTCGGTCTGAACTGTAATATCTGGAGCGTTCCCGGCGTCAACCAGCTCTATCGCGACGGTCTGCTGGTCGCCGAGCACAATCGGCTGCATCCTGAAGCGCCGCCCCAGAAAAGCTACGTTGAGTCCCTGCTGGAAGGTTGTAAGGGCCCCGCCATTTTAAGCAGTGATTATGTCTGCGCCTACGCAGAGCAGATCAGAAGCCTGATTCCCCAGCCGCTGACGATACTTGGCACCGACGGATTTGGCAGAAGCGACACCAGGGAGGTGCTCAGACATTTTTTCAAAGTTGACCGCTACCATATTGCAATCGCAGCACTCAAGTCCCTGGCCGATGAACAGAAAATCGAGCCGGCACGGGTCACTGAGGCCATAAAAAAATATGAAATCGATCCGGATTCACCTCATCCCCTCACCTGCTGACAGGAGAATCGTGCATGACAATTGAAAAAATCACCGTACCTGATTTCGGCGACGTCCAGGAAATCACCGTTGTTGACATCTACGTAAAACCGGGCGATCGAGTTGCGGTCGAAGATCCTCTGGTTGCGCTGGAAAGCGAGAAGGCGGTCATGGATATTCCCAGTCCGGTGTCAGGCGTCGTTACCGAGGTCAAACTCAAGGAAGGCGATACGGTGGCCAACGAGGACCTGATCGTCCTGGTTGAAGTCGACGATGATAGTGCCGAGGCAGACAGCCCTGCCGAACAGGACGAAACCAAGGAGCCCGAACCAGAGGCTCCGCCAACGCCTCAGGCAGCAACCCAAGATAAGAAAGTGAGCCAGCAGGCAGATACTGGCCATGAAGATGCGCAGTTGCAGGACGCAGAAGCTGCAGAAGAACCCCGGGAAGATACTGATACCAGTTATCATGCAACCCCTTCGGTGCGCAGCTACGCTCGCGAACTGGGCGTTGATCTGAGTCTGGTCACCGCCACCGGCCCCAAAGGCCGAATCCTTAAAGAAGATGTCCAACAACTCGTTAAACAGGTGCTCCGGGAAGGAGCCGCGCCGGCTGCCGGGGCGGCAGAGCGTTCGTACTTCTCCGAGGGCCCCTTGGAAGATTTCAGCACCTATGGTGAAACCGAGGAAGTCGAGTTGGGCCGCATTCAGAAAATATCCGGCCCGCACCTGCATAAGAGTTGGGTAACGATCCCCCACGTAACCCATTTCGAAGAAGCCGATATCACCGATCTGGAGTCCTTCAGAAAACAGATAAATGAAGAGATGCGCGGTGAGAATGTTAAATTCAGCCCGCTGGTTTTCGCGGTCAAAGCTGTGGTCGCCACCCTGAAGCAATACCCGTTGTTCAATTGTTCTCTGGTTCCCGGGGAGGCAAAACTGATCCTCAAGAAGTTCTACAACATCGGCATTGCGGTGGATACGCCCAACGGCCTGGTGGTGCCGGTGGTCAAAAACGCCGATCAGAAGGGCATCAGGGAAATTGCCGAGGACCTGGCCCTGTTGAGCAGCAATGCCCGGGCAGGCAAACTCAGTATCACCGATATGCAGGGTGCGACCTTTACCATCTCGAGTCTTGGCGGTATCGGGGGTACCGGCTTCACACCGATCGTCAATCGCCCCCAGGTCGCAATCCTTGGCTTGTCGCGCAGCTACCAGAAGCCGGTCTGGAACGGTGAGCAGTTTGTGCCGCGCCTGACCCTGCCGTTTTCCCTGTCCTATGATCACCGCGTGATCGACGGGGCTGCGGCTGCCCGCTTCTGCCGTTCGTTGAGCAGCAATATCGAGGACCTGCGCAGGGCGCTGCTGTAAGCATATTTTATAACTCATCCTGAACCTGACATCATGACTGAAAACACATCGTATGACCTGGTCGTTCTCGGCGGTGGCCCGGGCGGCTACACCGCAGCATTCAGAGCCGCCGATCTCGGTCTTTCCGTCTGCCTGGTGGAAGCGGCCGAGCGCCTCGGCGGGGTTTGCCTCAATGTCGGCTGCATTCCCTCAAAAACCCTGCTCCACGGTTCAGTCGTCATCGAAGAGGCGCAGGAAGCCGCTGATTTCGGCATCAGCTTCGCCAAGCCTGACATAGATCTCGACAAGCTGCGGGCCAAAAAGGAAGGGGTGGTTGAGCAATTGACCTCAGGTCTGGACAAACTCTGCACTGCCCGCAAGGTTGTCAGGATAACCGGCCGGGGTAAGTTTACCGGAACCAACAGCATCCAGGTCGAAACCGGCGACGGCCGGCAGGATATCACCTTTGCCCAGGCGATCATAGCCACCGGCTCGAGGCCATTCAGCCTGCCGTTTGCACCGGATGATCCGCGGATCTGGGACTCTACCGATGCCCTGGCCCTGTCGTCGATACCAGCACGTCTATTAATCATAGGCGGCGGTATCATCGGGTTGGAGATGGCCCAGGTGTATCATGCACTGGGCTCATCCATCACCATTGTCGAAATGGAAAGTCAATTGATTCCACCTGCCGATAAGGACCTGGTGCAGCCGCTCTTTCTGAAGCTCAAAAAACGTTACACGATCCATACCGATACCAGAGTCACCGCGCTGACAGCCGGTAAAAAAGCAATCAGCGCCAGTTATGAAGGCACCAAACTCAAAGAAACCAGTGACTATGATGCCGTGCTGGTGGCAGTCGGCCGCCGGCCCAACAGCGAAGATCTCGGACTGGAACATCTCGAACTGAAACCAGACGAACGAGGCTTCATTGCCGTAGACGAGCAGCAGCGCACCGCGGTTGCGCACGTCTTCGCCATCGGCGATGTGGTGGGAGAGCCGATGCTGGCCCACAAAGCAACCCATCAGGCCAAAGTCGCCGCCGAGGTAATCAGTGGTAAGAAATCGGCCTTTTCTGCGCTGACAATTCCTTCCGTAGCCTATACCAATCCTGAAATCGCCTGGATGGGACTGACGGAAAAAGAGGCCAAGCAGCAGAATATTGCTTTCGACAAAGGTAAATTCTCCTGGGGAGCCAGCGGCCGGGCACTGGCCTCAGGCTCAGCCATCGGCGCCACCAAGGTACTCTTCGACAAACAGACCGGCAGGATCATCGGCGCCGGCATCTGTGGCATGCATGCTGGAGAGTTGATCCAGGAGGCGGTTCTTGCCCTGGAAATGGGGGCAGACGCTGAAGACATCAGCAAAACGATTCACGCCCATCCGACTCTTTCCGAAACCTTTGCCTTGGCCTCTGAAATTGTGGATGGATCAATTACCGATGCGCTGCCCGCCAGGAAAAGTACGCCAAAAAAATAGACGCACTGCGCTCGCCGACGCCAAATAAGAGACATGGCTGGGGTAGATAGCAGTTATTGCTCCCAGCCGACTATTGGGGCCAGCTCATGTGTCTTCTGATGGCTCTTCTGACGAACGTTGAGCCCAGACAAGGTCTGCAATCCATCTGAACTCGGCCAGCTAGACACCGCCCTGGCTTAATGCTCGCTTGATCCTCAGCCACCAAGTATTTCACCCGAGGGGCGAACTAAGCCGCTTTGTGTGCTTGAAACGTCTCTTTGGATTTTCGCATATACGAATAATTCCAAATATAATTCTTGACATATACAAAAACGATAAATAATATTCTCCCGCAGACAACAAGCATGGAATAAATCAATCAATCATATGGACCAGACAAACCTCAATATTCTTCGTATTCTGCAGGAAAAAGCCAGGATCCCCAATGTCGAAGTATCGCGCTTGATCAACCTGGCCCCTTCCGCCGTTCTCGAACGCATACGCAAGATGGAGAAGCAGGGCATCATCGATGGTTACGAGGTCCGTTTGAACCCCAAACGCTTCGGCTGTGCGCAGATATCTTTTATCAATGTATTTCTGAGCCCAAACAGCGACTGGAAAATTATCGGCGATACGCTGGCCGGTCTCGCTCAGGTGCAGGAAGTGCATTTCATTGCCGGTGACGACTGCTTTCTGGTGAAAATCAGAACGGCCGGCACCGCTGAATTAAATGAGCTGATTCAGCAGCAGATCAACACCATACCAGGAATCCGCTCAACCGCGACCAAGGTTGTGCTCGCCACCCATAAAGAAACCGCCCAGATTCCCATCGATAAATAAGGAACCGTCATGCCCCTTTCCGAGTCATTCAAGAATCGGCTCTATCCGATTCTGCCCGAAATCAGTGACCACTTCGGCACCCCGTTTCATATATACGACGAAGCGGGTATCAGGCAGACCGGCACCCTGCTCAACAAGGTTTTTGCCGAACTGCCATCATTCAGAGAATATTATGCGGTAAAGGCGCTGCCCAATCCGGTCATACTGAAAATTATGGGCGATTTGGGCTTTGGCTTCGACTGCAGTTCGATATCCGAACTGGTGCTCAGCAGACAGGTGGGCGGCCGCGGCGATGATCTGATGTTTACCTCGAACAACACGAGCCAGGAAGAGTTTGCCGTGGCAGCGGCAGATGGCGGCAGCATCCTCAACCTGGATGACATCAGCCTGATCGACAAAGTGGAACAGATGCCCGAGACGATCTGTTTCAGATACAATCCTGGGGCCGAACGGCAAGGCAACGGGATCATCGGTAATCCGCTTGAGTCGAAATACGGCATCAGCAAAGACCAGATCGTCGAGGCCTATCGCAAGGCCCAGGCTCGCGGTGCCAAATGTTTCGGGCTGCATACCATGCTCGCCTCCAACGAACTGGACTACACCTATATGGTAACCACTGCCAAAATGCTGCTGGAACTGGTCGAGCAGATTCAGGCGGAGCTTGCCATTTCTTTTGATTTTATCAACATTGGCGGCGGGCTTGGCATACCCTACCTCCCCAGTGATGAACCACTTGACCTCGAAGCGATGGGCAGGGAAATCACCGCACTGTTCCATGATTTCAAGACCAGAAACGGTTATATGCCGGCCCTGCTAATGGAGAGCGGCCGCTATATCAGCGGGCCGCATGGCGCCCTGGTGGTGTGCGCCATCAACCGCAAAGATATTTACCGGACCTACATCGGTGTGGACGCCTGTATGTCTGCCCTGATGCGGCCGGGGATGTACGGCGCCTACCATCATATCGAGGTGCTGGGAAAAGAGCATGGCAGCTTAAGGGAAACCGTCGATGTGGTCGGTTCGCTCTGTGAGAACAACGATAAATTCGCGATTCAGCGGGAGCTGCCGGTGGTCGAGGACGGCGATCTGCTGATAATTCACGATACCGGTGCCCACGGTCACTCGATGGGCTTCAACTACAACGGCAAGTTGCGCCCGCAGGAACTGCTGCTCCGAGAAGACGGCAGTATCGAGATGATTCGCCGGGCGGAGACGCTCGAAGATTATTTTGCCACCCTTTCGTTTCCCGCCAGATCCTTCAAACCCGGAGCTTCATAGCTGCTGCCGAGGCCACCGTTGTCTGGGGAAATCTTGAAAGCTCCTGGGCGAAAACGGCGACCTATTCGGTGGCCCGTTCTTTGGCGAGTTGCTCCTCGGGCATGGTCCAGAACGGGGTGCCGTCGCTGGTCAAGCGGACCTTGAAACCGAAGCCGCTGTCCTTTTTGACTTTGGAAGCGATGAACACCGTCTCGTCGCCCACGTCGGCCCAGGCGCCCCTGATCTTGACCCAATCGCCCCGGCGCAGACCGGTTTCTCGTCCTGAAGCAAATGACTCCGGGCAGAGATGGACGGTCACCTCATCCCCCCCCCCTTCATCGAGAATAAGCGCCGTACCCGGCGCCATGCCCTTGAGCGGAGTGACCGTTACGAATTTGACAATGTCGCCTTTAATCTGATCCTGTTCCTTGGGATTGTACAGCTTGTCGTATTCGGAACCGGCTTCCCAGCCGGTGATGTCGCCACCTGCCGCCTGGCTTATCAGCGGCAGAAATAGCAGGATTGCCAGAATCATAATCCAGCTACAATTTGAACGAAGCGTCATGATTACTCCTCCTTGATTACAAATTATCAGGTTTTCGGATCGTTCCCGTATTGGAAATGGTAAGACAGCGCACAGAATTGGCAACAGCGGCAAAAGTTTTCAGCCAAGCATTTCCACAACGGCCTGTTCGGCATGTATTGCGGTGGTATCATAAAGCGGCAGCCCCGCATCGTCCCCACTGAGCAACAGCGGAATCTCGGTGCAGCCCAGAATGATCGCCTGACAGCCCTGGCTTGCGAGGTTTTGTATAACCTGCCGATAGACGCGCCGGGAAGCGTCACGTATGTTGCCGACACAGAGTTCATGGAAGATAATCGAGTCAACGGCGGCTCGTTCTTCGGGCTCAGGAATCGAGACCTGCAGGCCGTAGCGCTCCTCGAGAATACAGCGGTAAAAATGCTCCTCCATCGTGAAGCGGGTTCCCAGCAGACCAACCGACTCGAGCCCGTCGGCAACGATGGCCCGCCCGGTTGCATCGGCGATGTGGAGCAGTTCAATATCCAGACAGGATTGTATCTGATCCGCCACCTTGTGCATGGTATTGGTGCAGATAAGCAACAGCTCGGCGCCGGCCGTTTCCAGCCGGCGGGCCGCTTCACCCAGCAGGACGCCTGCTTCCTGCCACCGACCCTGGCTCTGCAGCCGTTCTATTTCGGCAAAGTCGACGCTGTACAGAAGAATTTTCGCCGAATGCAGTCCCCCGCAGCGCTCACGGACTCCCTGGTTGATCAGGCGATAATAGGTCGCCGTCGATTCCCAGCTCATGCCGCCAAGAAGTCCAATCGTTTTCATCGAGTTACATCCTTTCATACAGAGCGCGGACCCGGCTCACAGGCATCAGTTCACGCCAATTTTTGCCTAGACAGTTGTCCCAGAGCGGCTCCAGCGCAAGGGCAACCCCAATCATGTGCTCCATCTGGGTATCACTCAATCCCGCGGTAACATTTTCAGGCAGACTGATGTCATGTCGCTCCATCATCTGTTTAAACTCGGCAACGCCTTCGGGGTAGAATTCTTCCAGATGATTGAAAGCAATGCAGCAGCCGATTCCATGATGAATACCGAGAAGAAACGACAAACCATAGGAAAGTGCGTGGCAGGCGCCTACCTGGGAGTAGGCAATGCTCATGCCGCCAAAATATGAGGCCATCATCAATTTGTCGGCCCCGTCTTGGTGGTCCTCGAGGAAAACCTGGCGGCACAGTTCCAGGGATTTTTCGCCGTAGGCCTTGCTGAATTCGTTGATATAGGTTCCGGCCAGCGATTCCACATCGTGGATGTAGCAGTCCATACCGGTATAGAACCACTGATCTTTTGGTACTCCGTCGAGTAGTTCGGGATCGAGCATGATCTGGTCGTAGAGCGTATAATCGGAATTGATGCCCAGTTTCTTCTCCGGACCTGTGAGGATCGTGGTACGAGATATTTCCGCCCCGGTTCCCGACAGTGTCGGTATGCCGACTTTGTAGATACCGGGAATCTCGATCAGGTCCCAGCCCTGATAATCAGCCGAAGATCCGGGGTTGGTGAGCAGCAGCGATACCGCTTTGGCGATATCGAGCGTCGATCCGCCGCCGATGCCGATGATAGCGTCCGGAAGCCCGTTGTCAAAACCGTTGATCTGCTCCACCAGCGCATCAATATAAGATGTCTTCGGTTCATCATCGACGTTGACATGCACAATGTGATCTGCGGCGTGGACTGGTATCCGCTTCTCAAGGTCACTGCCGGCGAATACATCGTCGAGAAGAAAAATCATAAAACCGCCTGAGCTGCGATTTTCCTGCAGAACATCGTTGAGCTGGTTGAAACTGCCGCGGCCGAAAATAATCCGCGGAACGATGGCAAAATTTCGATACATGGGCGTTTTGCTCCCTTTCATGGATTTTTCTGGTACTATTGACATCACCGCTGCGTTTGATCTGCTGATGGTGCTCTCTTCTGCCCACCTGATTAGCAGATGCCCGGGTAAATCTCAAGCGCTTTACCAGGAAAACGGCGGGCTTTGCTGTGCACAATCAGGCACAGTAAAATATAATGGTCATGGTTTCGCCCTCAGGTAACCTTTATCAGCAAAAATAATGTCGGTTTTAAGCGAAAAGAGCGTTTTCACTTCATTGAACCAGTTTGGCCCACTGGCGGTGCAGGACACCGTGCAGATTAATGAGCGCTCTGGCTTGCAGGCCAAAGCATGGGTAAAAAAACTGAAACAAAGCGAGCTCAACGTCACCAAATACCGTGCGCTGCGCAGACAGATCTTTGAATTTCTCAATATCTCAAGTTTTCAGGAAATCCCGCGACTGATCGAAGACCACTCGTCCAGGCAGGCCTGCAGCCTCAGAGCATTCACCCTGCTTGGCAATATGTTCGGCATCGGGGGAAGCCAGGCCGAGATAAAGTACCGGGTCAATGAATACGGCCACACCGCTGACAGCGTTATCAACTCGTTGAAGAATAAAATTTTTGCTCCGTACAGCTCGCATGTGGCGATCACCAACGAGGTGGAAATCACCACAGATCCGGTGGACCTGCTGTTGATGACGTTTGATAACCGCTACCATAAAAAGGCCCGCTTCGAAGCCCAGCGCAAGCTCTCGCTGATGAGCCTGGCGGGCAGTATAGATCAGCGTGAACGGGAAACCGGTATCGAGGAGAAGTTCGCCCAGTTTCTGACCTTTCTGAACAACTATGTGTGGAGTAAAAACCTGAAGATCGGCGAGCACGATATCGTCTATCTGCTCTCAAATCACCACAGCAGTGATTTTTCCTGCACCGATGTCCAGGTCGTCAAGAAAGAAGCGGCCCCGGGAATCTCTCTTGAAAAAGGACAGAAGCTCACCTTGCTCAAACGCAGAAGGTTCTCGGCGGGTGGACGGGAATTGCCCATCTATGTCTCGATCAGAAAGAAACCCCCTGAAGCCAAGGTGCTCAAACTGCTGCGCAAGAACGAAAAAAACCCGGCCATTGCGGTTGACGACGAGCTGGGACTGATGGCGGTACTGGATTCGGCCGCCGACGTCAAAACCTTCCAGAATCATCTGACCCAAAGCGCCGGCAAGGCCGACTCGTTCATGATCCTGGAAGACATCTCGGACACGCTGACCGGTGGCCGCCACAAGGCAACGTCCACCGGTTCCTGCAGTAAAACCCCGATGCTCAAGTTTTTCGCAAGGCTCGGCGGTATGCGGGTTGAGTTTATCATCCACACCAATCGGTCATGGGTAAATTACATGTACCAGCGTGATGTGGCCCACGATGAATACGAGGTCAAGCGCATTTTCGATTCAGGTGTGGCCGAACTGCTCTTTCCCCGGGACATTTATTTTCTGAACCATCAGACGGTCAGAGATAACATGATCGAACTCTACCGTAAACAGATCGAAGAGGCCTGGCGCTGGACTAAGAACGGCACGGGTTGACAATCTTCATACAGCCGCTTGATCGCATCTCACCTGTCGGGTCCCTGAGCATTGGCCGCAACCCTCGCCATATCTTTCTTCGCTTTCTGGTGATGCGGCTGGCTTCACTGACTCGTCCCCTTCCTGCCCCTCTTTTTCACTGCCACAATGTGTTATTTAAAAGCTGTTTCTGATGATTATAGTTTTTTTGATATCTAATTAACTGTGCAGGAAGCGGCCTTTGTGCAAAAACTGCCAAATCAAAGAGGTCCCAATAAACGCGCGGTACCGGGATGCGGCCTTATTCGAAACGCCTGTATGCCTGGCAGGATAAGATTTCGCATCATGGTAAATCTTTCAATTCAATAGAGGAGGAAGAGACCATGAACCTAAAAGACCTGTTTGTCCCGAGATACCTTAACTCGGACCCCAAAGTGCGTATGCAGGTAGCCAGAAACTCAGACGATATAAAACTGCTGCAGTCAATGGCGGAAAAAGATACGGATGCCGAAGTGCGCAAGGTAGCTGCAGAGCGCGCTGAGATGCTGAGGGTCGGCCAGCATCAGACTGCCTGATCAGAAATACTTATGGCTACCTTATGGATTACTGCTCCCAGCCCGGGCTCTGATCCCTGAACACGGCGTCTGATCAATAGAATACGCTGCTAAGGCGCGGCCGGGTCGCAACTGATCCGCGTCCGGCCGCGCCACTCAAAACACCAAGGGGGTTGTTCGTGCTGAAAATCAAGCCGGGACAGAGTCACGTTCAATCAACTCTTGCCGAGAAAGATCCTCCGAACCTCTAGCGCATTTCCCAGGACTCCATGAATGGAACCATGTCGATATCTTTATCCTTTTTCAGGGGAAAAAAACGATCCGATGATTCCAGCTGCTGCATCATACGTTCTCTTTCAAGACCTTTTGCGGTCGGCTCATGATAGAAGGCCAGTTTCATGTTGCCCTTCTCCATGTCTTTTTTCAGCTTGATCTTGACATCCTTGTAATTCCATTTGTAGGTGAACAGCTCTTCTTTCACTGAAGTCTTATTATCGGCAAGACCATATTTAAGCCGCATGTTGCGCTCGATGACGTCATATTGGTCAAGGGAGTCAATGTTGATGTAAACCGCATAGAATTTTCCTTCGTAAAACCCGTAGATGACATCACCGATAACGACATCATCCAGCACATAGGATTCACCTGGGTTCGAGTAGAACGTGATCCCCCCCTTGTTGTAGAGTTCCACCAACCCGTCATAGTTCCAGACATCGTCACCCCAGCGATAGCCCATAAAGCCATCCTCGAGATCTGCTGCTCCGCCGCTGCTGCAAATCAACAGGCCGATAAACAAAATGAGCGTTGCGATAAACTGTTTTTTCATGTTGAGCTCTCCGCTTTTCTTATTTGCCGAAAAAATCACGGTTAATCGTTTATTTCAAACTGGTGCCGCTGTGGTGTTGCTGGTCAGGGCCTGCACCCACATCCGCCATCTGCTGCCGCATACCGTTATTGGAACGCGGTGCCGTCCGCACTATATGCGTATTCGTATTTGTCCTGCCCACAGACTATATGCACGGTATGCTTACTTATCATCTCCTGATTAGCGCAGCATGATTTCCAGATGATCTGAATTCATAAGTAACCTGAACCTCGTGCGCCAGACCAGAGGTCACTGCCCTGCTGCCGGCAAACAGAAGCCGCAGCCATGCAGCCCTGAGGGTGGTGCATATAATATGCGTTGCGCAATGACAGTGCCAGGATCCACTGTTTTGATAACTCACACTATATCAGGTATAGTTGAATTTCCAAGCTGATGATCTCATAGACAATACTCACTGTTTATTCGATCTTGGCTAGGCCCGCAATCTGGCAGCAACAAAAATGATTTTCGGGGATTGCTCTTTTGTCGATCTCCGGGTCTCGGACAATCTACTTGGTACCATGATTGAATATGAATAATCGAAACGTTTGGCTCGATATCAGCCAAACGAACAATATGATTACAATCTCCGGCGGCGGGTTCTGGACTATCGATCATCTCGCTGAACTGCAAGCAAGCGTTGACCGCATAAAGCACAGCGATTCAACCGGGGCAGAAATCGACCTGAGCGAAATCGAACGCATGGACACCGCCGGTGCCTATCTCACCTTACAGATGATGGGCAGGTTTGGTGATTCGTCTTCGTATCACCTTGTGTCAAATACGCTGGTCGATGCGATGCTCGATACGGTAGCGCGATATCAGCCCTCATCAGATAAAGTCGAGCATCGACCAAATACTCTGGTCAGAAAAATAGAAAAAATCGGTGCAGCAACAATTGACATGTTCGCATTTACGGCCCGCTTCGTAGCATTTGTCGGGGAAATCACCCGGCTGCTCGGAGCAGCGCTGCTGTATCCGCTGCGGTTCCGATTCGGGCAGACCATCAACCAGATCGAATTGAGCGGCCTCAATGCCATCCCGATTATTTCGTTGATCTCATTTCTCATCGGTATCGTGATAGCCTACCAGGGAGCGCTGCAACTCGGCAAACTCGGTGCGGACATCTATACCATCGACCTTCTGGCCGTCACGATCCTGCGGGAGATGGGTATTTTACTCGCTGCCATCGTTATCGCCGGCCGATCGGGTTCGACCTTTGCCGCGGAAATCGGCTCCATGAAACTCAACGAAGAGCTCGATGCGATGCAGACGATCGGCATGGACCCCATGGAAGTACTGGTGCTGCCCCGGGTCATCGGACTGGTCATCTCGCTGCCGATTCTAACTCTGATTGCCAATGGTTTCGGCATATTCGGAGGCGGCCTGATGGTCTGGCTGGTGATGGACATCGACCCAACGCTGTTTCTGCACAAGTTAATAAACTCGCTCGCGCCGTGGACGTTCTGGGTCGGGTTGATCAAAGCACCGGTCTTTGCCGCCATTATAGCAGCCATTGGGTGTTACGAGGGCATGCAGGTTGCAGGAAGTGCAGAATCCCTTGGCAGGCACACCACGCGTGCGGTGGTTGAGTCGATATTTCTGATTATTGTCTTTGATGCATTGTTTTCAATATTTTTTGGCGTTATAGGTATTTAATGACCACAGATAACGGCTATGCAATCAACATTACCGACCTGGTGGTACGCTTCGGCACAAGCCCGATCCATGACGGTCTCAGCCTCAGCGTACGCAGCAATGAAATCCTTACCGTGGTCGGCGCTTCGGGAACCGGAAAGTCCGTACTTCTGAAAGCGATTATCGGATTGATCAAACCACAGCGGGGCGAAATTGAATTATTCGGCAGAAACATCAGATCGTTGTCTCCTGCCGAGGCCCTGGCAGTGAGCAAACGGTGCGGAGTGCTGTTCCAGGATGGTGCTCTGTTCGGCTCGCTTACGGTGAAGGAAAATATCCAAACCCCCATGCAAGAACACGAAAAGCTCTCACCGAAGACGATGGACGAACTGGCCGCGCTCAAATTGACCATGGTAGGCCTGGACGTCGGGGTTGGAAATAAATATCCGGCTGAACTCTCCGGCGGCATGCGCAAGCGGGCCGGACTGGCTCGAGCGCTTGCCCTGGACCCTGAACTGCTTTTTCTCGACGAGCCGACCGCAGGGCTGGATCCGATTGGCGCCGCCGCCTTCGATCATTTACTGAAGGAGCTGCAGGAGAATCTGCAGTTGACGGTATTCATGGTCACTCATGATCTCGATACGATCTATACGGTCAGTGATACCGTCGCAGTCTTGGCAGAGAAGAAGGTTCTGATAAAAGGCTCGCTCGAAGAAGTCTCCGACTTTGACCATCCGTGGATCAAGGCATATTTCCATGGACAGCGGGCACGGGCTGCGGCCAATTAAGCAAGCGGGCAGAGTTCCCTCATCAAAGACTGAATATGGCTATATGGAATCAAAAGGCTTGAACTTCATAATCGGTTTTTTCGTGCTGGCTGGAATAGCATCGATTTTCATTGTCGGTCTCTGGCTGGCGCACAAAGATTCAACCGATGGAACGATCACTTATGAGATTCATTTCGAGGAATCGGTCTCAGGGCTCAGCGTGGGCAGCAGGGTCAGCTACCGGGGAATCCGCATCGGCTCGGTGAGCGAAATTAAAATACATCCAGAAGATCCCCAACTGGTAGTGGTCGGGGTCAATATCGACGAGCTCTACCCGATTCACCGCGGCGATGTCGCCTCACTCAAACTCGAGGGCATCACTGGTACTTCATACATCGACATCGAGGGAGCTGATCGGGACAGCGAACTGTTGACGGGCAGTCCGGACCGTCCTGCAATCATTCCGTCGCGCCAGTCCGATCTCGGACAACTGGTCAAGGGAATACCTGATCTCATCAATGAAGGAACCATACTGATGAACCAGTTCAACAAACTTCTCAACCCGGAAAACCGGGATCAGTTTGCGGCCATTCTTGCGCAGATTAACGAGATTACCGCCTCACTGGCCAGCCAGAGCGAGAACATCGACGAGGTCCTCACCACCGCAAACAGGGCCGGAGAAGCGATGATCGCGTTGAGCGCATCGATTCAGGATGTAGCCGCCCGGGTCGACGGCCTGATCGGCACCCTGCAGGGTACCGCCGACGGGGTCGATGAACTCGTAACCGGAAGCGGAACAGATATGGTTAAACAGTGGCAGGCCACGGCTCAATCGTTAACTGAACTATCCGACTCAGCCCAGGCCTTGATCGACACCAACAAGGAATCGCTGCAGCATTTCTCCCAGGATGGGCTCTATGAGTTTAGCCTTTTTCTTCATGAAGCCCGACTCCTGGTGGCTAGCCTGACCCGGGTATTGGAAAACATCGAATCTTCCGGTGCACGATTTCTGCTGGATCAGCAGAGTCCAGAAATCAAACTGAAACAGTAATGGTGACTGAAATATCACTACCGTTCAGCCATGCGCAAGCGAAATATGAGGGAAAATGTATAGGTATTTAATATTATTAATTTTGTTTGTTCTTATTCCAGGGTGCAGCCCGCTGAAATTACCGGGACCGCCACCGGATCTCTATAACCTGACCCCCAAAAGCACCTTCGACGAAGGACTTCCCGAGGTCCAAAAACAGCTCATTATCGAAGAGCCCGTCGCTGCCGGCGGGCTGGACACCAGTCGCATAGCCCTGCGCCCCCATGCAACGCAACTGCAGTTTTACGCCGATGCCAGATGGACTGAACGGGCACCTAAGATGGTTCAGACCCTGCTGGTTGAAAGCTTCGAGAACACGAACAAGATTATTTCGGTAGGTAGACAATCCATCGGTTTGCGTTCCGATTTCACCCTGAAAACGGAACTGCGGGAGTTTCAGGTCGAACAATCTCCGGACTCGGAAAATATGAACGTTCGAGTCAGAATCAATGCTAAACTGGTTCAGCAGCCAACCCGGGTAATTATCGGTTCACAGAGCTTCGAATACGCCAGGGAAACACCGAGCGACAGCACCATGGACGAGATCGTGGTGGCCTTCGATATCGCTACCGGCAAGGTGATAAAGAGGCTGGTAGAATGGACCCTGCTGAATATGAAATAACGCCTCAGCAATCTCCAATCTGCGGGGACTCATATAGCGCGGGTTCGCCGGCGAGTCGACAGGCCCTTAGGCGGTTATTTGCCGACTTTGACCAGACGTGGGGTCCAGAACAACTGGCCGGCCTGCTCGTACTCTTCCAGGAACTGTTCCCCGTTCCATTTCTTCACCTGATCGAGATAACCATGGTGCATGGCTTTAAAGGTAATCGTGTCTTCTTCGCTGAAGGATGACGAGTCAATGCGCGTCAGCCCCTGGTAGGGCGTCATCCCCAGGTATATCCAGGGAGCATCTTCAGCCATGTTCTGATCAGCGACCCGGTAGACGATGTGAGCTCCTTCGGGATCAGTAAAGATATTCAGATTCAGCGATTCTTTCGAAGCACAGGATGTAAGCAGCACTGTCGCTGATAGGGCAGTTAATACCAAAATATTGCGAAACGTATTCATCGCCAGTTCCTCGTTGATGCCGTTAGTTAAAATGCATAAAGACCAAATCCCAAAAGCCCAGCCCAGCTTTTCAATCACCCGGTTATGATTGGCAAAACCGCTCCGGGCAAGTGCACCCGCTACTGGGGAAGTTCGCTGAAGACATCCACGGCGCTAGCCCGTGCCTCTTCTTCGGTGTCATGACGTTTGTTGACCCAGAATTTCTCGATGGTGGAAAGATATCCCCGTTTCTGAAATTGTATTGTTATCTCTTCCGTTCCCTCTCCCTGCCAGACGACCTGGGCCGGTGTTTTACCGAGATTGGTGTTGTCCCGAAGATTGATAATCTCCGCGCCGGCTGGGGAACTGCTGATATTGGCAGCACCATACTTTGGCCCACCGGCACACCCCACACTCAATGCAGCGGCACCACATAGCAGACAGACCACTATTCTGCGCAGCATTCTGCCAGCATTTTTTCCAGCCTCCCACCCTGCCTTTGATTGCTTTTCGTTCATCGACCATACCTGTTTTTTTTCACCCTTGCGGGTGGATTGACAAATGAGTTTTTCTCAGGACTTGTCCTGCAACCTTTGTCCTGTCACCAGTTATTACAATAATTACCGAATAATTACTATAACACATGCCACCATGAGACCAAGTTTGGAGCTCATTTATTGAGCTGAAATCAAGTCAGTAAGACCAGGCAGATATTTTGATCTCGGATGCTTTTTCTGTCGGAAAATCGGCCCGATCTCCTACATAACCTGATTGCTCCTCATTACGATAACCAAAAGGCCAATGCCCAATATGGCGAATACAGCGATCGCGTAGAATAAAAATCCAAAATTATTTGACTTTCGCTTCGTGTTGTTTTGCTTTTTAGCGCTATCTCCATGCGGTCCTTTCTCTTGCATATCTGCCTCATAAATTGCGGGATCAGCAATCGGACTGGTTCAGACCGATTGCTTAGGACAGGACAAACGCAACCTCTCGGCCAACCCGCTGTAGCGCATTGTTGGTCTGGCAATCGTCGTCCTGAAGACCGTTTCGTCGACCACAAAATTGAGCTTTTCTCTGGCTCTGGTCACTGCCGTGTAGAGCAGTTCACGACAAAGTACCCGATTATCGCTGTCGCCCAGCACAATACAGACCTGGCCAAACTCGGAGCCCTGGGACTTGTGAATCGTCATCGCCCAGGCAGTCTCACAACCACTGATCTGGCCGGGAAGATACCGGCGCAGCCGGTTGTCTCTGCCTTCGAACCACACAGACAGACCATCGGCTGAATCCGGATCTGGCAGACACAGCCCGATATCTCCATTGAACAATTCCAAGGTGTAATCATTTCTGGTGATCATTACCGGCCGACCTGCATACCACTGCCGGGAAGAAGTCTCATAGCCCAGCCCAGCCAGGCGCAATTCAATCAGGCGGTTCAATTCCTTGACTCCAAAGGGACCGCTCCGGACTGCGCACAATACCCTGAGACTATCGAACTGCGCAAAGAGCGGGCCATAATGCTCCCGGTCTGCCCCTGCCCTGACTGCAGAGCGAACGGCCTGCAAGAAAGTGCTGTAGATAGCGGTGATCTGCTCCAGCCAGTCGCGCCCGCCAAGACTTAAGGTCTCGGATTCTGGCCGGCTCAGGAGTTCCCAGGCACGATCGCTGTGACCGGATTTTATCGCATCGCTAAGCTCGGAAATTTCATGGCTGAACCGATATCTGGTCTTCAACTCGACCACATGGTGCGGCAGCGACTGCATGCAGTCCGCCAGCACCGCACCTGATTCGACCGAGGCCAGCTGATCGCGATCACCAAGCAGAACAAGGCGGGCTCCTTTTTTCAGTGCACCTAAGAGCTTGGCCATCAGGGCAAGATCAACCATCGATGCCTCATCAACGATGATTGCATCGGCGCTGAGCGGATTGGCTGGATGAAATTTCGGTTTTGGCGAGTAGCGATGCAGCCCGAGAAGACGATGCAGGGTCTGCGGTTCGGCTGCCAGGACTGCTGCCTGCGGCAACTGATCGGACCGGTACTCAGCCACCTGGCTCTGGATCGAAGCCCGCATCCGCATGGCCGCTTTGCCGGTCGGGGCAGCCAGGGCGATGCTCAGAGAAGTTCCATAGCACGCCTGCAGCAGACCGACAATATTTACAATGGTGGTCGTCTTGCCGGTTCCCGGGCCGCCTCCGATGATACACAGCCCGCGGGTCAGCGCAACCCGGGCGGCTGATCTTTGATGGGGATCGGCTCCATCGCCGAAAAATGTGTCGAGCAGGCGCTCATGATCTGGGTGTTCATAACCGACCCTGGTCAGTAGAATGAGGGAGGAGGCAAGTTCGGTTTCGTAACGATAGTAGCGGCCGAAATAGAGCAGCGCGCCAGACAAAACCAGCGGTGCGCCGGCCTCAGTGCGAACCAGTGAAGTGCGTTTGAGCAGATCCTGCTCCGTCTCATCGACTTCTATGCAGATGTGCCCCTCGCCGAGGCCGTCGCACAGCTTATAAATAACCTGCTCGAACCGGAGCCTGTCTTTTTCGCCGAGTCCCGCACGGGGTAACAGGCAGGCGGCCATATACCGGCCAAACGCCGAGGCCTGATCTTCAGCAGATTCCATTGTCCTCAGTTTATCGAACATGGCTCCCCTCTCCGAAACAGCGATCAAGCTCGATCAAGGTCTTTTCATCCGGTTGATCAAAAAAGACGCCCCGACCCGGCAGGTCCGGTGTCATTCCGCGAACGAACAGGTAGATGGCGCCGCCGAAATGATCCCGATAACGATAGCCGGGCAGCCAGCGCTGCAGCCAGCGATGTAGCACCAGACTGTAGAGCCAGTACTGCAATCCATAGTTATGGGCCCGCATCGCCCCGACCAGCGCATCGGGCTGATATTGCTCTTCGCCCCCCAGCTTGTTGGTTTTATAGTCGATGATATAGAAGCGGTTTTCATGCTCGCAGACCAGGTCGATAAAACCGTTGAGATACCCCTCGATATCGCGTTCGAACAGTTCGGCGACACTTGCTTTATTTGCGAGGATCTGATTGATCCTGCCGGTGGAAGTATGCTCGAGGTGCAGCGAAAACTCCATTTCCTTGACCATTTGCTCAGAAGCCACATCGGCCAGGGAAAACATCAGAGGACCGGATTCTGCGAAGCTGGTGCAGACGATGGTGCGCAACAGCGTCTGAATCTGTTCCTGGCCGACTTCGAGCTGATAACGCTGCAGCAGCGCTTCAACCCGGGTTGGCTCCATAGAACCGGCCGCAATATCAGAAAAATCGAAGGACTCCAGCAGATCGTGAATCATCGTGCCGAACCGCACCCCGGCGGGCAAATGATCCTGTACATCCAGGACAACCTGAAGCCGCACTTCGTCGAAAGCACCAGCAGCCGCTTCACCGGGCGTATGGTCTCTGGACAGGGTCACCAGACCGGAAAAGCTGGTCCGCAATCTGCTGGTCTGCAGCGACCGCCGGCCCCGGCTCCGAGCGCGCAAGGTACCATCGCTGAGCTGTGGCCGCCTGTATGGTTCTAACAGCTGTTTTTGACTGCCCAGAAGAACATAGCCGCAGTGCTCGGCGGATCCAAGCCGCTGCAGCAGTTGTTGCTGATCATCGAACGAGCAATCGTCTTCGGAAAACAGCAGCCTGCCGAGCGGTGAATGAAAAGATGACCTGTTGAATCTACTTGCTCTTACATCACCCCAGACCAGATAGCAGCGCAGCCTGGCTCTGGTAACCGCGACGTAGGCAAGGCGAAGATCCTCTTCGTCTTCTTCGGCAGCTGCCTGGAGCTGATGCTGCAGAAATTGGGCCGAACCAAGATCGCAGACCCGGCCGAGTTGGTCGTCATGGCAGGTGACCAGTGCAGCATCACCCCTTACCCGCGGGCCCAAACATAGAAACGGGCAGAAGACGATCTGATACTCGAGCCCTTTGGCACTGTGCATGGTAACCACATTAACCGCATCCTCATCGCTTTCCAGCCGAATCTCCGCTTCGTCTACCCCGCCGGAATCCTGCTGCTTGTCCTGCAGCCATGCAAGGCTCTGGCCGATGGACAGTCTGTTGTCGCTCTGCTGGGTCTGAATCAGCTCCACCAGGTGCTGGATATTAGCTATTCGACGCTCTGCCTGCACTAGACGGCTCAGGTTAAGAAAGACTTCCTCAAATTCCAGCAACTGCTGCATCATGACCAGCAGTCCCGATTCCTGCCAGGTCTGGTGATATTGCTGAAAACGGCGCAGCGTATCTAAAAAAGCCTCCTCGTTCTTCGTTAGCCGGTAATACTGTTCGGCCGACAGGCCAAACCAGTCACGGCTCAGGGCCGTGCGCAGCAGCATAGTATCGCCTGGCGCGCCAACTGCCGTGAGAACAACGAGAAGATCCTGGCATTCCCTGGTCTCAAAAACCGATTTTCTGCTCGAAATAACCACCGGAATATTGCACCGGCTGAAATCGTTGAATAAATCTTCGGCCTGCCGGTTGGTTCGAACCAGCACTCCGATATCACCAGGAACGATCTTTCTAGAGTCACTAGTGCCGAACTCATCGCTAAATTCGAGCGCAACCGGGGCCTGCTCGGCAATCAGTTCACTGACCTGGGCGACTACCCAGTTTCGAATCCGTTCATCGGCCCCGGTTTTGGACCACTTACCGTCGCCTTCGTCCAACCGGCCGAGCTGGGCATAAATCAGGCCGGCAGAATCGTTGTTCGAGTCGACCAGATCGGCGGCAGCCAAAAGCTCAGGAGAACGAACCGGCTGGTAGGGAGCTCCCCCGATCTCGATATTTTCAAACAAACGATTGACCGCCGCCACCAGAGCAGGATGGGATCTGAAGTTGCGATCCAGGGTCAGCTTATTCTGCGCCCGCTCCCGGGCCTGCAGATAGGAATTGATATCTGCGCCGCGAAACTTGTAGATGGCCTGCTTAGGATCACCGATCAGGTAGAGATAATGAGACCCTTGGCCGAACAGCTGAAAGAAGATCCGGCATTGCGCCGCATCGGTGTCCTGAAATTCATCGATCAACACAAAACGGTATCTGCTGCGAACCTGGTCGGCCAGCTCAGGGCCGCACTCGGCGGCAAGCGCCCGGTCGAGGGCCACGATCAGCTCATCAAAGCTCAATTTTGAGCGGACATGCAGCTGCCTGGGCAGAGCGGTTCTTAAATAGCGGGCCAGTTCGACCCGAAGCGCCAGAACCAGTTCCCCGCATGCCACCAGGTACTCGATGGCCGACCTCTCCGGCAGGGGCCAGGCACGAACCAGCGCCTGCTGCTTTTCAAGGCCCCGCACCTTTGTACCGTTTATCCCGGCGATCAGGTTCTCTTCCATTAACCCAGTTGCTGATTCGCTGGCAACCGAAGCCCCGGCAGGCAGGTTTGCCTCCATATCCTTGATCCATTGTGGATATGTTGAACTGAAACTCTTCTTGAGAAAACCCTGTTCATCTGCATCTTCCAGGCAGCGCTTCAGGCTGGCTCCGTGCACTGACCACCAGCTGCTCAGATTTTCCAGCTTCTGATCAAAACTGCGGCAGGCCCCGCTAAAGTCAAGATGCTCAGGCAGCAGGTACGCCAGCGGATCTTCGGCACCGTAGATGCTTTGATACAAGGTGTGGGGATCACCAAATTCCAAAACCAGATTGCGCCCATAGCGATCAGCGATCCGGTACAGACGATCGCGCCAGAAGTCCTGGACCAGGCGGCTGCGATACGAATCGACATCCGCCACCAGTTCTGCTTCGAACAGATGATCGCTCTGCAGTATCTGTTCACGCAAAACCCGCTGGCAAAAGCCATGAATCGTGTAAATAGCCAACGAATCGATATCGACCAGCGCCAGCTCAAGCCTCTTCAGGGTTTGCTGTCGATTGACAAGAGCAGAGACCCAGTCCTGTAAAACCTCGTCAACCTCCACCAGACTGCCCTGCAGCCGGTCCCGGGCCTGAACCAGACGGTTTCGAACCCGCGCCCGTAATTCCTGCGTCGCCGCAACGGTGTAGGTCACCACCAGAATCTGGCCGATGTCCACGCCGAGCTCCACCACCGCTCGCAGCACCAGCATCGCGATCGCAAACGTCTTGCCGGTGCCGGCGCTCGCCTCGACCAGGGTTATCCCGGTGGTAAGCGCGCTGCGCTGCGCCTCAAAGATGTTAGTCCGTTCAGCCACGCCCTACCCCTTTGCCACCGCAACCCGGTCCCGGATAGCTAGGAAAAAATCGTTGCACAGGTTTACAAACCGCTCATCGAGCAATGCTGCTGCATCGGCCCCTGGAAACAGGATTTCCAGCTCTGGGGCATAACCCATTTTCAGATCTCTGGTCAGTGTCTCACTGGCCTTCTGGAGCGGATCTTTTTTGCCTGTTGCGCGATTCGATATAATCTGCTCACAATAAGCCAGCGCTGGTTCGACATAGAGTTCCGAGGGGAAACGGCAGCCCTGCTGATAGAGCTCGAGCAGTTCGAGAAGATCCTGGTGCGTCCCCGCCTGACCATCGATGAAAAGTGATCGGTCCTGCGCTGCAATAGTGGTAGAAATGTTACCCCCATTTACGAGGTTTACGATCAGATGACAGAGCCAGCCATAGAGCAAATCCTTACCCTTGAGACTGGTGTAGCGATACAACAGCAATCCGTTTTCATAGCGGTTTTCGATGACCCCGCTTAACCGGAAACGACCCACCTCGAGCTCAAATGGGTAGGCCTCCACAGCCCGGCCCGGGTCGAGCTCCTCGAGCTTTTGAACAAACGCGCTCAGTTGTGTTTCAGCCGTTTTGAACAATTGTCTGCCCGGAAAGGCCAGCGGCCAGTGCAGGCTGCCCTGCAGCTCCGCCAGCAGTTGGTTCGGATCGCGTCCGCTTCTCAGCGCTTCGACAAGATCCTGGCTGAGGATATAGTGCTCGAGACTATCCAGGGTAAATGGCTCATGATCCTCGATTGCATTATCGTTGAGGCGCGTTTTTAAACCGAGAATATCCCGGGCAAAAAAGAGCTGGGGCCCCACCACGAAGCGCGCCAGTTCTGCCATGCCCACCTCGGTCCGTTCCTGCTCCGGCAGCGGCTCGGCCAGCCAGCAGTGCGGAGGATGAACAGGCACCTCGCGCAGTGCCCGGGCGGTGCTGCAGTGGTAATCACTGTAGCTGAACAGCCCGCTTTGTCCGGAATAATAAGAAGCACTGAAGGGTTGCAGCGGATGGCGCCTCAGCACCTCTGCTCCGTAATAAGTTTGCATAATTTCAGACAATTCGGCTACCACCGGAGAGGGTGGCAGGGCTTCGTTGGTCCTGACCGATTGTCCGATATAGCTGATATACAGGGTTCGCCGGGCCGCCAGGATCGCTTCGAGGAATTGATAGCGGTCATCCGCCCGCCGGGAACGATCCCCTTTCTTCGATTCACAGGTGAGCAGGTCAAACGGTGCGTAATCATCCTGTTTAGGGAAACCACCGTTGTTGAGCCCAAGCAGGCAAATCACCTTGAATGGGATCGAGCGCATCGGCAGCATCGAACAAAACGTCAACCTGCCCCTGAGAAATCCGACATGAGAGGTTGCTTCGGCCTGATGCTGCAGCCAGCATTGGATCACCTCGAAAACCACCTGTTCAGCGTGGTGTGCTGCATAGACTTCCGCAAGTTCTGCGAGCTGGTTCTGCAACTCAAGCAGCGCCTGGCTGTCATCTTCACCGAAAAGCTTAACCGTCAGCTCACCGAGAGTCGCCGCCCAGTCGTTCAGGGTCATCGGTTCAATAAATATCTGCCTGCTGTATTCGATCAGCTCAACAAACCGACAGAGGCTGCCGAGCAGGTCCGCGTTGCTGCCCTCGATTTCGTCATACGGCAGCAGTTCTCCCAGCGGATCAGTCGAGCCGCTGGCCAGACCGAGCAGCATCCGCTCCAGGCCATTCTGCCAGGTGCCCGGGGCGTCCTGGTAGAGGCCCGCAGCGGCTCGCTGTCGCTCGGATATACCCCAGCGTACGCCAGCTTCCCTGCCCCAGTGGCGGATCAGATCGAGATCGGACAATGATATGGAAAAGGAGGCAGCCAGTTCGGGGTGCTCCAGCAGGCCGAGCACATCGTTCATCGTGTATCGGCTGGTAAACAGCTCGAGAAATTGCAGGAATATCTCAAAATACGGGTTATCGCGCCGCGTTCTGCAGTCACTGATGTCGTAGGCCACATCGTTGAAGAAAGCGGGGATCAGATCGGCATAATCCTGGATCTCCGGAGCCATCACCAGGATATCGTGGAGCCCAAGGGCGGGGTCCTGATAAAGCCAGTCCAGGATGTAGTCTTTTAGAATTGCCAGCTCACGACTCTTCGAGTGGGCTGAGACGATCATCACCGAATCGTCCGACGCCACTTCGCCGGCAACCTTGCGCGATTCACGCGCCTGCCCTTCGAGCAGATCGTCCTGCAGCCGCTGCAGCAGGGTCCTGTCAGGGTGAGAAGTGCTGGATTCGTATGTTTCGGAGCCCTCAGTGATATCCTCGACATAATCGAGCAGCAGATCCTGGAAATCCGCACCCTGGCGTCCAAGGCTTTCCAGCAGTGGGTGAAAATGTGCTGTGTCGGCTAAGGAGATTTCAGACAACCCAGGCAGACTCAGTTGTACCGCATCAGGTCCACGTTTCAGGCGGGCTCTTTTTGATTCCATATCCGCCCAGTATTCGGCGCAGGGTGACAACAGAAAAAAGTGTACATCCACCTGACTCGACAACGCATTCAACGCAGCCATGAACAGCGGCGGCAGGGTGTGAAGCCCGAACACGTAAACTGGCGAGAGATTAAGCAGTACACTGCTCTGTCCCTGCTCCAGGTGTTTGATCAGCGCCCTGATGATCTCTCCCCGATGGGGAGCGTTGTGCGTTGCCCGAAGCTGTCTCCAGAGATGCGCCTGCCAGACTTCCTCAGGGTTAGCGGTAGCGCGAAGACCCGCATCCCAGGCGGCGATATAGTCAGGCCGCATGATCTGGTACTGATCGAAGAGATCACCAATTTTCCTGGCCAGCTGAAAGCGTTTTATCTCACGCTGTTCACCACCAAGATAGTGGGCCACCGATCCCATAACCGGATCATCCAGACGACGCAAGAGCTGCTCCAGCCGCCAGGTCAGAACCCTGCGATCGAACGCAGAACTGTCCATTTCCAGCTTGAACGCACTGCACAGATGATCGATAAACTGCATGGGCAGCAGGTAGGCGCTGTTACCCCAGACCCCGAAGGTATCGGCCAGATATTGCGAAAGCATGCGCTCCATGCCTCTGCTCTGCACCAGAAACAGGGTTTTGCGAAACAGCGAGGGAGTAACGCTCTGGTCGATTACCTCAGCCAGCTGCCCGGCTAAATTTTCGGTGCGGTTTGAACTGTGCAGAAAAAACATGAAACGGTATTACCCCGTTGCAAGAAGGCTGCCGGCCCAGGGCCGGTCCTCGTAGTTATTTTTAAAAATAAACCCGCAAAAGGACTATAACACAGCCAATTGACAACAACAATCCAACCTCTTATGGTGTTGCTTTGATGGGTGATTGCTTTTTCTGGAAAAAAACAACTTATTGCAAGTCAACACCGCCGTATTCCCAGATTGCCAGGATCAAGCCGGTGATGATACCGATCGCGAAAAAGAGACGCAATCGCCGATCCCAGGGCAGCTTCGAGCCATCCCCCATATATTGCAGGACCGAGACGATCAAATAGGTGAAACCGGCCACGAACGGCGCGGTCTGGAGGATTTGCCAGACTGTTGCCTCGAAACTGGACTGCAGATCTGAACCGATCCGCAGATTAAAGATGAAGTAGAGCAGCGCAGAAACACTGAAACGAATCTTTTCCTTGACATTATCCATATGAAATCCTTGAGCACCCTCGTCTTTCCGGACACCGATATTTTCAGCGAACGCCTGTATCCGCTGCTGCTGTTCTGCACCCCGCTCTTTTACCTGCAGCCGGTTGAACGCAGCCCGGAAGAGAGTTCTCCGGACGAGCCTGATATTTTCATTAAAAGCGGTTTGTGTCAAGCACATACTCCGGCGCCGCTGGGCGACGACCGGGCCCGGTTTCTTCGTCTGATCGGCGATATCGCCCAGCGCCGGGACGACTATGCCGCTCAGCTCTCCTCACTGATTGTGGCCTCCATGTCTTCGGAGAAGACCGAGAGCGCCAGGGAAAACCGTTCCCAGATTATCTCCTCGCTGTTTAAAGAGCGCCACTCCGCAACCGACCATGACGAAGCAACCAGTGCACTCTGGCAGGCTCGCTTAGTGCTGGCGATTGCAGAAATTCTGAGTCGGGAAGAAGCGGAACTGAGGCAGAACCTGACTCAACTCGATGAACAGGAACTGGAAATGTATCGCTCGCTGCAGGGCGAGAGCGACCAGGTTGAAGCAGGCCCTTTCAGCGAGATTGAAAGGATCACCGCCGGTCTGGACCTGGCCCGTCCCCGGGAAATGCAGATGCGTTTCACCAGCTGGCTCACCCTGATGCGGGCCGCCCCGATTCCCGGGGTTTCACTCTGGCTTGCTTCATCCCAGGATGGGGCCGATCAGCTGCTCAACGAATTCGATAAACACAGCACTAAAGAAGCCCTGCCGATTCTCAAGCTGGCCCTGCCGGACCGAATCGAGGCAAGCGCCGCCTATGTTGTCTCGCGGGTCCAGGATTTTCACCGCGCCGCCGCCGAGGTGATGGAAAAACTCGGCAATGGTCTGCATCAGCTGGCCCTTGGGGAGTTGCACTCCCCGGCTTCGGTGGACGATCTTCTGCCCGCCTCCAGCGATGATATCAGCCGCTGGAACCATCTGGTCGAAAACCATTTTCCGGCAGGCTCTCACGGACTCGGTTCACTCTACTTCTATCTGCTTCCAGATTGTTCCATCAGCAACCTACTCGACCTGTCGTCTCCAACGGCCGCAGCGCAGCCTTCTCACAGTCTGCTCGGGGTGGTCAGACGCAGCTAGATCGAAGCGCATAAATGAGTTTGGGGAAAAGCGACCACAGTTCGGTCGCCTGAAAGCCCAATGCTACCCGGCTGGGTGGCATTGGGCTTCATTGTATGGGAAGGTAATAGCCTGGATTATGCAGCTCCTTCAACCCCCTTGCTGAAATCTACCGGCACCGTGGTTATCCTGGCGGCCAGTTCCCGATCAAGCATCATCAGGGCCTGAGGGTTATCGCCGACCAGTTTCAGCTGGGCGATGATATCGTTGTCGTTTTCTTCTTCCTCGACCTGTTCGGTCACATACCATTCCAGAAAAATCTGTGTGGCGTGATCTTTTTTGCTTATCGCCAGCTCCATCAAATCGTTAATGCTCTGGGTGATATACCGCTCATGCGCCAACGTCTTTTCGAACATGTCCAGCGCTGAATCGAATGCCCCCGGCGGCATCTCGAGCTGCTTCAAGACGACATCCTCGCCCTGACGCTGCACGTATTCATAGAGTTTCATCGCATGATACATCTCCTCATGGTATTGAACCATGAACCAGTTGGCAAACCCCTTCAGGCCAATCGATCCGGAATACGCCGACATAGACATATAGAGATAGGCTGAATACATCTCCTTGTTGATCTGTGTGTTTAGTGCCTGGGTCATCTTTTTATGCAACATTTCATTCTCCTTTGGATTGCTCATTGTTCTCAAAAAACGGCTCCTCCTGATAAATACAGCAGGGCAGGATAACCGTAGCATTATGCCTACTTCAAATCAGCTGAAACTCTATGAATAGCGCGGAAAAAGTCAAGCGAGAATCGGACTGAAACCGTTCCTGGTTTCAGTCCGATCCTGTTTTGTGACGGGCTTGCCCAAAAGCGACCGAGGGCTACTTGTCCCAGGTGCAGCAGGTGTATGGGTTGATTGTCGTTACCGGGCACAGCGCGGAACGGACGACCTTATCGGCCACGCTGCCGAACATGATTTTTTCAAGGCCTTTATAGCCGTGGGTGCCCATGATGATCAAATCAGCCCGAATCTCGGTGGCATAATCGACAATCTGTTCGGCCACATCGCCCATCAGGACCTTGCTGCGGACCTCCGTGACCCCGCATTGGGCACATACTTCCTGCATCTCTTCGAGAAAACGTTCCATGCGTTCTTCGGCTCCGGCCATCAATTCGTCTTCGAGATTGGGGACATGCATCTGCGGAACGAAAAAGCCCGAATAATCTTCAAAATTCTGAACAACGAACACAAGATCGACGGCAGCGCCGTACTTTCCCGCCATAAAGGCGGAAGAATTGGCAATCAGACGTGAGTTGTCGGAAAAATCGATCGGGGTAACAATTCGGCTGATATGTCGTATCTGTTTCATGGTTTTTCCTCCTCAACCGTACTATTTATTTCAGCCTCGAATCTCCTGCTCCTACTGTTTATTTTCTCAAATACGCAGCGCGGTTGCAAGCCTAATCAGCAACTCTTGAGCAGAGGATCCATCTCGTTTGTGCAACAATTTCTGCAACCGTATCTTATTTGAATAACTGGTTGATGCGCTGTTTATAGTTGCGTTCGATAATATGACGCTTTTTCTTCAGCGTATTGGTCAATTCCTCCCCGCTACGCAGACCCATTTCCAGAAAAGTGATGCCGAGCAGCCGTTCATAGGATTTGAAGCCCTTTTGGGGCCTCAACCGCTGGTTAATCTCCTGGCGCACCCGCTCGAGGATCCGGTTGTCGGTCATCAATTCACTGGTTCCCTGGCGTATATTTGAAAAGGTTCGTTCCGCCCAGCTCCGCAATTCCTCCTGATTAGGCACCAGCAGGGCTCCGAGCCCTTTTTTGTCCTGGCCCACCAGGACCGCATCTTCGATGAATGGAAACATCGTAATGGTGCTCTCAATCCGGCTCGGATCTATGTTCTCACCGCTGGCCAACACGATGATATCTTTGGCCCTGCCGGTCAGCACCAGCTCGTTATTGACGGTGAGCATACCCAGATCACCGGTTTTCAGGAAACCGTCTTCGGTAAAGGCCTTCCTGGTTTCTTCCTCGTTGTTGTCATAACCCCTGGTTACCTGGGGGCCGCGCACCTCGATCAACCCCTCTATGCCCGGACCACACCTCTCACCTGTCTCCGAAACGATTCGAAGTTCGGTGTCGACCGCCGGGTAGCCGAGCGTTCCGTAAATATTACAATCCAGGCCCCGGCCAGCGATCGCAGGTGAGCATTCTGTCATCCCGTAGGCGTTGACAATCCTGATGCCCACGCCATCGATCCAGTCCTCGATAAAATCGGCCAGGCTGCCGCCGCCGCTGATCGCCAGTCGCAGTCTGCCGCCAAAACGCTGCTTGACGATTCTCAGTTTTTTCTGAGCGAGCAGATAAAGGGGCCAGTTTATCAGACAGACGAGGGTCGCCCATAATTTGGACATTGCCCGGTGTAATAAAGATTTAGGGGAGAACTCGGGAAGATGATTCGCCAGAATCCGGCGATTGCGCCGAAAACGGATGGCCACGCCAACCAGAAAGGCAAAGACCATCGAGACAAATTTTCCCTTTTTTGCCAGGCTCGACTGAACCCGGTTGTAAAGCGATTCCCAGACCCGGGGTACCGTGGCCACGACCGTGGGCCGGTATTGTTCCAGGTCCTGGGCAAAGTTACGTACCGAGGAATAGACCAGGCAGCAGCCCGCAGCCAGGGCCACATACTCTGCGGTCCGCTCGAAGACATGCCAGCTCGGCAGAATCGAAAGCCAGCGGTCATCGGACTCCAGCCTGATGATCTGCGGTATGCAGCCGACGTTGTGCATCACATTGGCGTGGGAAAGCATCACACCTTTGGGCATGCCTGTGGTTCCCGAGGTGTAGATAATGGTGAACAGATCTTCCGGGACGATCTGATTGCCCCGGCTCAAAAAGTGCTCCACATCGGTGCTACTGTAGGTTCTGTCTTTAAGCAGGTCCTGGTATGAAAAAATTTTCTTGAACAGTGAGTGATCTGGAGGGCCGACCATCAGGAAGATGCCCTTGAGTCCTGCTATTTTTTTGAGACTCTGTTTATGCTCCTCGAGGAGTTTCTCCGTTTCAACCACCAGATAGCGGCAGGTGCTGTTCTGCATGATATAGATCAGTTCCTGGGCCGGAGTATCCGCCCCGCGCGGAACACTGATCGCCCCGATCGCCATGATTGCCAGATCGGTAACGATCCAGCCGTAGCGATTATCGGACAGAAACATAACCCGGTCACCGGGCGACATACCTCTGCCGGAGAAGGCACGGGAGAGCAGCAGCACGTCTTCGAAGAGCTTATGGTAGGTAACCGAGACCTCGTCTTTCCCGGCCCGATAGATATAGGCGCATCTATCTCGAAAACGTTCACTGCTGCTGCACAGCACCTGGAACAGGGTTTCAGGTACGGCAGATCTGCGCACCTCTGTCGCCTGCGCTGTTGCATTCATCTATTTGGTCCCCCAGTGCACCGAGATGGTACCGAACATGAACTTTCTGAATCCGACCTCTGCAAAGCCGGCCTGCCGAAAAAGATCGGCCAACTCGCCCGCTTCATGAAAATCCATGGTCGATCCGCTCAGGTAGGCATAAGCCGCTTCATCACTGGCGATCAGCCTGCCCAGCAACGGTATGATAAAATGAAGATAGAGGTGGATAAACGGATAGAGCATGTTTTTTTCGGGTGGCGTCGTATCGAGGCAGACCACCCTGCCCCCCGCTGCCAGGACCCGGTTCACTTCACGCAATACCCGCAGCGAGTCATCCACATTGCGAAGCAGATAGCCAAAACTTACCACCTGAAACGACTCGTCACGGTAAGGCAGTCGGTTGGCATCGCAGGCCTGCCAGCAGATACCGTCATGGTCCAGCCGCTGAGCGGCATGGGCCAGCATATTGCGGGAAAAATCGGCCCCGATTATCCGTGCCTGGGGCCAGGTCTTTCTAAACAGGGCCGCGATATCTCCGGTTCCGCAGGCCAGATCAAGAATCCAGCCAGCGCCGGGTCTGCCGCCCTGATCGACCACGAACTTGCGCCAGCGACGGTCCTGCCCGCAGGTCATGACCCTGTTCATCAAGTCATAGCGTCCGGCGATGGCGTCAAACATTTTTTCAACACCGGGACCCTTGCTCAAGAAATCACCTCTTCCGACCTCAGGCCGCCAATCAGCAGGGTGCGAATCCGGGGGTTCGGGGAAAGGCGATCACATCCCGAATGTTGTGCATACCGGTGACGAACTGGAGCAGCCGCTCGAAGCCGAGACCGAAACCGGAGTGAGGCGTTGTACCATACTTGCGCAGCTCGAGGTACCAGCGGTACTCTTCATCGTCGATACCAGCCTGCTGCATCCTGCCGAGCAGCACATCATAACGTTCCTCACGCTGGCTGCCGCCGACGATCTCTCCGATTCCGGCCACCAGAATGTCCATCGCCGCAACGGTGGTTCCGTCATCGTTCACCCGCATATAAAATGGTTTTATCGAGGCAGGATAATCACTGACGATCATCGGCAGCCGGTAGACCTGCTCGCTCAGGTAACGCTCGTGCTCGGACTGGAGATCCACCCCCCAGCTCACCGGAAATTCAAATTTCTGTTCTGACTGCAGAAGCTGTTCAATGGCTTCACTGTAGGTTATCCGGACAAAATCGTTATCTATCACATGGCGCAGCTTGTCGATCAGCCCCTTTTCGATGAATCGGTCGAACAGAGCCATATCTTCAGCACAGTACTCCAGTACATCGGACAGCAGATATTTGAGCATCTGCTCGGCCAGATCCATATTGCAGGACAGATCACAAAAGGCCATTTCCGGCTCCAGCATCCAGAATTCAGCCAGATGTCTGCTGGTATTGGAGTTTTCGGCCCTGAAGGTCGGTCCGAAGGTGTACACCGAGCCCAGCGCCTGGGCATAGACTTCGGCCTGGAGTTGTCCGCTCACGGTCAGCCCGGCCCGCTTACCGAAAAACGTCTTGCTCTGATCCACCGTTTTTTTGGCGCTCAGATCGTTGAGTTCCTGTTCAGTGACAACCTGAAACATTTCACCGGCGCCCTCGCAGTCGCTGGTGGTAATCACCGGAGTATGGACATGAAAAAAGCCACGCTGCTGGAAAAAAGTATGTACTGCCTGGCTCAGACGGGACCGTACCCGGGCGACCCCTCCCAGCGCATTGGTGCGCGGCCGCAGATGTGAAATCTCGCGCAGAAATTCAAACGAATGGCGCTTCTTCTGCAGCGGATAACGCTCAGGATCGGCCCAGCCGACAACTTCAACGGCAGCGGCGACCACCTCGACCGGCTGGCCTTGGGCCGGTGATTCTTTGAGTTCTCCCCTGACCACGACACTGCAGCCGGTGCCGAGTTTTTTTACCTGGGACTCGTAGTTTTTGAGATTCTGATCGGCGATAATCTGCAGGTTTGCCAGGCAGGATCCGTCATTGACCTCCACAAAAGAAAAATTGGAACTGTCACGTCTGGTCCTGACCCAGCCGGCCACGACCACCTGCTGTCCCAGTGGCTTCAGCCGCAGGAGCCCGGCGATACGATCTGTTTTCATCGACCCTCCCTTTTGATATCCATCTTGCTCAGCGCTGATCAGCTCCAGCCGGCTGTAACCGGTGATCTGTACTTTTAGGGCTGAAACAGGCCTGTTTCCGTTATCTTTTGCAATTCAATTAAGGCAAAATAGTCAAGCAAGGCGCATCACCTGCTTGTCTATCACACTCCTATAACATATAACCATTGCGCACATTGCCAAGAGCCGAAAACAAAGAGCCTTTGGCCTCCGGAACCTCCTGGTAAATGCGCGCCAATATTGAGCGAACTGTTTCACGTCTGGTATCCTCGGCCAGCGGACAGTAATTTTTCACCGGTTCAAACCCGGCAATGCGGCCCAGCTCAATAACCTCGTCTTTTTCGAGGTATGACAAAATCCGGATCAGGCTGAGCCTGCCTTCAAACAGCACCTGTTTCGGAAGCATGGTGGAGATATTACCGCTGTAGAGTGCATTGATAAACAAGGTCTCTACCAGATCGTCCTTATGATGCCCCAGCGCCAGTTTGGCGCAGCCTTTCTGGCGGGCCAGCTCAAAAAGCTGGCTTCTTCTGTTTCTGGCGCAGAGAAAACAGCGCTGCTCTTGCTTGTCCTTGACCGGCCACGCCTCGACCTTGCTGACCTCGATGTCCCAGCGCCGCATCTGCCGCTCGATACTCACAACCGGCGGCTCCCCTCCCCGCTCGGGCGACCAGTAGCCGTTGTCCACAAAGACCGCTTCGAGCCGGTAATCGATGGGCGCCTTGAATCGCCACATCTTTAAAACCCAGGCTGTGACCAGGCTGTCTATACCGCCCGAAACGCCGACCAGCACTCGATCGCCATCCTCGAGCATGGACCAGTCGTGCATCGCCTGACCGATCTTTCTATTGAGCTTGGCGGGCAGAGTCGGCTGCTTCATCGGATCTGCGGCTGAAAAACGTACACCCGTCTGCGAACAGACGGGTGTATCATGAAAAACAAACTTCGATTATCCCGCTAAAAATAGGGACACTGCTTGATTTTCTCGGCAACTCCCAGGTTCACCAGTTCTTCCACGGTGAGCCATTTCAGCCCGTATTGATGAGCTGACATGAGATTGCTGAGCAGGGACTGCTGGGTCTGATCGAACATCGTCGACCAGATGAGACTGCCGTCCCGGGTATCGAAAAGCTTCATTGAAAAAGCTGCAGAAGCGGGTGAATCCGCCCCATAATCACCACCCACGCGCTGCTCGAAACGGGACAGCTTGGTAAGCAGGACCGCATTGCATTTGAGTTCAGAGCCAATTCTGGTGAACAGGGCCGACTGAGCCGCATCATCTTGAGGCAGCAGCGAGGTCAGTTGGCGCTGGGACAGCATCCTGACGTTATCGAATCCGACCAACGCCTCGGCAATGGTCTGATCCAGAAAGGCTGAGCCTTTTTCGAGTTTGGCGGCCTGGGCATAGGTCATCGACTCGTCGGATTTGAGATCCGCCATCACCGGCAGAACCACAATACACGGCACCTGGCTGCGGGCCTGCAGCCGCTCTTCATCAGTGGGCGGCGCCTGTTTGGTGCCGCAGGAAGTCAGCCCGGCAACCGAAAAAACCAGCAGCAGGCTCAGCATGATCAAGTTATTTTTCAGCATAATGCTCTCACCACATGATTAAGGGTTGGGGCCATTACAAAGAACCTTTGGAAGACAATGCCGACGCTCCATGCCGGCCGGTTGTCGCTTCATTCAAGGCCCGGCCGAGCGCCTTGAATACTGCTTCGATGATGTGATGAGCATTTTCACCATGGAGCAGGTCCACATGCAGGGTAAGACCGCCGTGTAGTGCCAGCGCCCGCAGGAATTCCTTGGCCAGTGCCGTATCGAAGGTGCCGATTTTCTGATCTTCGAGCTGCACCCCGTAATGCAGATAGGGTCGGTTAGATATGTCCACCACGACCCTGGCCAGGGTTTCATCCATCGGCACATAGCTGCTGCCGTAACGGTTGATGCCGCCCTTGTCCCCGAGCGCTCCCGCCAGTGCCTGACCGAGGCAGATACCGACATCTTCCACCGTATGATGGTCGTCGACTTCGAGATCGCCGTGCGCTGCAATGTCGAGATCAAACGATCCGTGCACGGTGAACAGCGTCAGCATATGATCCAGAAAGCCAACCCCGCTCTTGATTGCAGCGTATCCTGTACCGTCGAGTCCCAGTTTGAGGCTTATGTCGGTTTCTGTCGTTTTCCTGTTGATCTCGCCGGAGCGGACCTGCTGGCCTGTTGTCATAGTCACACCTGATTATTATTATGTAGCCGAAAGATGAGATCGGCAAGAGCCTGGTTGGAATATTTACCTGTGGCTCATACTTATCATAGATTTGCGGGACTTAACCATCTTTTTTTCGATCGGCGCAGGTTTTTGCAGAGGTTGCTTGCTGCACCATGGTTATTATTTTTTCTGTTGACATATGGCACGCTGTTTATTAAATATTATCCTGTTTTGATGAGAGAACAGAGCGGGAATAACTCAGTGGTAGAGTGCAACCTTGCCAAGGTTGAAGTCGCGAGTTCGAATCTCGTTTCCCGCTCCACATGAGCAGATCAAGGTTCGGCATTGTTCGAACCTTTTTTTATTAAAATCCTCGAGGAACCACATGAAAACCTATCTTGCTCCTGTAAAAGAGATCGAGAAGAAATGGTATGTCGTAGATGCCAAGGACAAGATTCTGGGTCGCCTGGCAACCGAGATCGCTTCACGGCTGCGCGGCAAGCATAAACCGACCTTTTCGCCTTTTATTGACAACGGCGATTTTATTATCGTGACCAACGCCGAAAAGATCCAGCTCACCGGCAACAAGTGGGACGACAAAAAATATTACCGTCATACCGGATACATGGGCGGCATCAAGGAAACAACCGCCAAAGAACTGCTGGAAAAGAAGCCGACGGATCTGGTCTTCAATGCCGTAAAAGGCATGCTTCCCAAAAACAAAATCGGGCGGGCCCAGCTGAAGAAGCTCAAAGTCTACAGCGGTGCCGATCATCCGCACGCCGCCCAGCAACCTGAAGAGCTTGTAATTTAACTATACGGAGTAAGAGACCATGGCCGATCGTTTTTACGCAACCGGTAGAAGGAAAAAAGCTGTTGCCCGCGTCTGGATCACTCCAGGATCCGGTAAGGTGCAGGTAAACCGGATGACTCCTGAAGAATATTTCGGCGGCACCTTTCAGTCCCAAAAACTTGAGAAGCCTTTCGAGGTCACCGAGACCCAGGAACAGTACGACGTGCTGGCAACTCTCTCCGGCGGTGGCAAATCCGCCCAGGTCGATGCACTGACCCACGGCATCTCACGGGCCCTGCTCGAGGTCGACGGTGAAATGAGAACGGCGCTGAAACGCTCCGGCCTGCTTACCCGCGATTCGCGAATTAAGGAAAGAAAGAAATATGGGCAGAAAGGCGCCCGCGCCAAATTCCAGTTTTCCAAGCGTTAAGAACGCACGCATTTTTTTCTGGACCGGCACCTGGCTCAAGGCTCAGACCGGTTTCCAATCGCAAGGGGATGGCAGACTATCTGTTATCCCCTTTTTGTTTCACTTTCACCCACCCAGATGTATAGAGGTCAACCAATGCTACGAGTCGCCATTGTCGGAGCCTCCGGTTACACCGGCGGGGAACTTGCCCGCCTGCTCGCCAATCATCCATCGGCAAGGCTCAGCGCTGCAACTTCGCGCCGCTATGACGGGCAGCGGCTGGCTCAGGTGTTTCCTCATTTAGCGGGCCGAATCGACATCGACATAAAAGACCACTCGGTCGATGAGATCATTGATCTGGCCGATTTCATCTTCTGTGCAGTCCCCCATAAGACCGCCATGGACATTGTCCCCGCTTTTATCGAGGCGGGCAAAAAGGTGGTTGATCTTTCAGCCGATTTCAGGATTCGGGACGTGGCAGTCTATGAAAAGTGGTATCAATCCCATAGCGCACCGGAACTGGTAAAACATGCTGTATACGGTCTGCCGGAGCTCTACCGCGAGCAGATCCGTGAAGCCTCACTGGTGGCCAATCCCGGCTGCTATCCAACCTCGATCACCCTGGCTCTGGCGCCGCTTCTTGAAACCGACCTGATCGATCCGCAATCGATAATCGCCGACTCCAAGTCCGGCACCTCCGGAGCGGGTCGGGCAGCCAGCGTCACCACCCTGTTCTGCGAGGTTACCGACGGTTTTCGCCCCTATAAGGTCGGCGGAACCCACCGTCATGTTCCGGAAATCGAGCAGAACCTGAGCAATTGCGCAGGCTTTCCCATCAAGGTCTCTTTCACTCCGCATCTTTTGCCCGTCTCCCGCGGTATTTTGTCTACCATCTATGTGAACCAGACCAGAGAGGTCGAACTGGACAAATTAGAGACGCTCTACCAGAAAAAGTATCAGAACGAGCGCTTTGTCCGGCTGCTTGAAGCGGGGGTACAGCCGGCTACCCAATATGTCAGGGGCTCGAATTACTGCGACATTGCTCTGGCCCAAGACGTAAGGACCAGGCGGATTATCATCACTTCGGCGATAGACAACATTGTCAAAGGCGCTTCAGGACAGGCGGTACAGAATATGAATCTGATGTGCGGTTTTGCTGAAGATGCGGGCCTGGAACAGGTTCCACTTTTTCCCTGAATCGACCGCCACAACCAGCTCAATCGATGCGCACGCTCAAACTGCTCATCTCATTTGACGGTACCGGTTATTGCGGCTGGCAGAAGCAGGAGAACGGACCAACCATCCAGGCAGAGATCGAGCGCGCCGTATCGAAGATCTGCAATACTCCGACGATTGTCCATGGTGCCGGCAGGACAGACGCCGGGGTACACGCGCTGGGTATGACAGCCCACTTTCATACCAGCAGCCGGGTGGACTGCGAGTCTTTTTCCAAAGGGCTTAACTCGCTGCTGCCGCCGGCGATCCGGATCATCGAAGCAAGCGACGAGAAGAGCTCGTTTCATGCTCGCTTTGGCGCCCTGGCCAAAACCTATTATTATCAGATTTACACAGGTCCGGTCATCTGTCCGACCAGGCGCCTCTATAACTGCCATGTCCCCTTCAAGCTCTGCTGCAGCACCATGCACCGCTGTCTGAAAACGCTGCTCGGCACCCATGATTTCAGCAGTTTTGAAACAGCCGGCTCACGCGACAAAGACAACACCGGCGGCCGGGGTGCAGTCCGCACGATATTTAAAGCCGAGCTCAGCGAGCCGGAACCGGAATTTATCCGGCTTACCTATACCGGGGATGGATTTTTAAGGCATATGGTGCGAAACATCAGCGGCACCATCATCGAAGCGGGCCGGGGTAAAACCACCGCGCATGAGTTTGCCCAGATTCTCGAGGCCAGGGATCGCAACCGCGCTGGAGCCACGGCGCCGCCTGCCGGGCTGACCCTGCTTACAGTGCATTACCGGAAAGACTGGTAACCAGCCTGGTGCCAGAACCTATCGGTGGGACCTGAAGCGCGTGTCACTCGGTCGGCAACAGAGGCTTGCTAAATCAGGATTTTTTCAAAGTTGAATGGCGGGCCAGCAGGGACTGCAGCTTCCAGGGGGAGGAGAGACAGACGTTTTCTTCCTCGCAGGCACTCATTACGTCGCAAAAAGCCAGGAATTCAGCCATGGCGTCATCCACCTGGCTATCCTTGCGGCTGATTATTCTGAGCTGGCGCTTCATATCCACGCCGTCGATTTTCAAACTTTTAAGCCAGCCGTTCTCCACCTCGCGGCAGATGGTCAGTGCTGACAGACAGGCGATGCCGACGCCCGATTCCACCGCCCGCTTGACCGACTCCGGATGTCCCATCTCCATGACGATCTTGACCTCATCCAGGTGGTCTTTCATCTTTTCGCGGAAAATAGCTGCGGTGCCGGAACCCCGCTCGCGCATGATCCAGCGGCTACCTGCAAGATCCCGCTCGATGTTGAACGATTCATGGTTGGCCAATGGATCCGACGGAGCGGTCAGCACAACCAGCTCATCCTTGAACCATGGCCGAATCAGCAGGTCGGTCTCGGTTACCATACCCTCGACGAAACCGATGTCCACGGTGCCGTCCTTGACCATGCCCTCCACGATCTTGGTGTTGTAGACCAGCATGTTGACCAGAACATTCGGGTGCGCCTTTTTGAAAGCGCCGATCAGGTACGGAAGAATATAGTTGCCCACCGAGGAGCTGGAGGCAATATTGATCTGCCCGGTCAACTTGTCGTTGCGCTCGGACATGATCGTTTCGATATTGCCGACCTGGGCAACGATATCTTTGCCCAGCGGCAGCAGGTAACGGCCGCGCGCGTTCAGCACCAGACTTCTGCCGTGCCGGTCGAAGAGGGAGCCGCCGAGTTGATTTTCCAGTTCGGCCAAGGCCATACTAACCGCTGACTGGGTAACGAAGAGCTTTTTACTGGCCTTGGTGACCTGTGCCGTCTCGGCAACGGCTATAAAAATCTCTAATTGTCTCAGCGTAATAGACATGTTTTATATCCAGATTCAGTTTTTTTGATAGTTTACATCTTTTTTACTGACAATGCACTCATAATTAACCGCCCTGACGAAATAAATCACCTTCAATATCAACAAAATAGCATAAATATTGATTATGATTACGGAAGGTTAAACAGACATAACAAGGAAAAGGAGCCAGTAAAAAAAATTGACAGGCCCAATACCATTCTATATGATACGCACGTTTTGTCGTATAAAAATGCCCCTGAAGGGCTGTCTACATACACGATAACTAAGAGATTTGCATGGATTTTTCTGTTTTTCTTTACCGTGACGACATACTCTGGATCACAGCTTTTACCCTCGGCGGCCTGACCTTTGCCCTTGGACCAATTCTGGTCGTTTATCTGTTCATGCCTCTCAAGACGAGGCAGGTTGCTGGCCACACCGACCAATACATAGAATGCGGTATGGAGCCGATCGGCGACAGCTGGATTCGCTACGGTGTCGTGTTCTATCTCTACGCCCTTATTTTTCTTGCCTTCGATGTCGATGTACTGTTTTTGTTCCCGGTTGCACTGGCCTATAATGACGAGATGTTCGTCATCCGGGATTTCATTGAAATTGTCCTGTTTGTCGGGATATTATCGCTGGCCGTGGTGTATGCCTGGGTTAAGGGGGTGTTTAGGTGGGAACGCAGAACATACCTGAATCGTTAGAAACGGTTCCCGCATCGTTCGTTCAGTTTGCAATAGCTGACAAACTGATCAACCTCTGCCGGGCCAACTCGCTCTGGCCGCTGACCTTTGGCATCGCCTGCTGCGCTATAGAAATGATGTGCACCGGGGCCGCCCGTTTTGACCTGTCGCGCTTCGGGGCTGAAGTATTCAGGCCTTCACCCAGGCAGAGCGATCTGATGATTGTGGCTGGCACCATCTCAAAAAAAATGGCTCCCGGAATCCAGACGCTCTACGACCAGATGCCGGAGCCCAAATGGGTTATTGCCCTGGGCAATTGTGCGATCTCCGGCGGCCCGTTCGTGTTTGAAGGCCAGTACGGCATCGTCGAGGGAGCGGACAAGTTTCTGCCTGTCGATGTCTATGTTCCAGGCTGCCCCCCGCGACCTGAGGCTCTGATCGAGGGAATCATCGAGCTTGAACATAAAATCACCGGATGGCGTCGCTGGCCAAAGGTCAAACCGCAATGGCGGGATACCCCCGAAGGGTAAATCCCAAGAATGAGTATTAGATGAGCATCGAGCAGAAAACCAGAGACGCACTCGCACCCCTGTTTGCTGATCAGCCGCCGCCAGAGCCACCTGAACCCGCCGGAGCCGACGAGTCTGAAAAACAGGCAGGGCCAAGACCCAACGGTATTATCCAGCAGGACTATTCTGCCCGCGGCTTCCACCTCGATGTCCAGATCAAGTCGGAGCAAATTGTTGAAGCCGTAAAAATCATGTTTGAGCTCGACTACTTTCTCGAATCGATCACCGGGGTCGACTGGCTCAAGGATGATCAGCTCGAAGTTGTCTACGACTTTGCCCGCTACGATTTCGATCTCTGCCGAACCGTGCTGCGTACCCGTATTTCCCGCTCCGAGCCAAGTCTGCCGACCATCACTTCCGTTTACACCGGCGCCTCCTGGCATGAACGCGAAACCCATGACTTCTTCGGTATCGTCTTCCAGGGTCACCCCCACCTGATACCACTGCTGTTGCCCGAGGACGCCGATTTTCATCCCCTTCTGAAGGATTTCAAGGTATGAGCCAGGCGATCGAACTTCAGAAGGACGAAACCTTTGTCTTAAACGTCGGCCCTCAGCATCCGGCCACCCACGGCGTCCTGCGCGTCAAGATGACCATGGACGGGGAGTATATCTACAACGCCGAAACGGTACTGGGCTACATCCACCGGATGCACGAAAAAATGGCCGAGAACCGGACCTATCCCCAGTACATGCCGAATATGGGCCGGCTCGACTATCTCTCCGCGATGGCCTTCAACCACGGCTATGCGCTGGTGGTCGAACGGGCCTGCGCTATCGAAGTTCCCGAGCGGGCTGAATACATCAGGGTGCTCACTGTCGAGCTCAACCGTATTTCCTCGCACTTGGTCTGGCTCGGGGCTTACGTGCTCGATCTGGGCGGCTTCACCCCGCTGATGTACTGCTTCGATGATCGCGAACAGATTCTCGACCTGCTCGAGGCAGTGACAGGCTCACGACTCACCTACTGCTACTTCCGCTTCGGCGGTCTCTATAACGATATCGATGACGAGTTCATCAGCGGCACCCGTTCCTTTATCAAACGGATGCGCAAAGAACTGAAGATGTACGCCAAGCTGGTCACCGGCAACATCATTCTGATGAAGCGGCTCAAAGGCCACGGCATGATCGACTACGATATGTGCAAGCGCTACGGAGCGACCGGTCCGGTTGCCCGGGGTTCGGGTATCAACTACGATGTCCGCAAAAACGAACCCTACGGCGTTTACGACCAGTTCGATTTCGACATCCCGGTCTATGACGAAGGGGACTCGTTTGCCCGCTACATGGTACGCATGGATGAAATCGAACAGTCGCTGCGCATCATAGAGCAGGCGCTTGACAAACTGCCCGACGGAGAAGTCAACCCGAAAAAGAAACCAAAAATGATCAAGCCGCCGCCGGGCGATTACTATGCCGCGGTGGAGACGGCCCGGGGCAATTTCGGTATCCGGCTGGTGAGCGACGGAACCAATAAAGCCTATCGGCTGAAGCTGCGCTCGCCGACCTATTCCAATATGCATCTGTTCGACGAGGCCTGCCGCGGCATGCTCATTGCCGATGCCCTAGCCTTCATGGGCAGCCTCGATCTGGTTATCCCAGAGATGGACCGGTAGCGGAGAATCGTATGAGCCTGACCCTGTTAAACGTCATTGTCGCGGTTTTTGTGGCCATCTGCTTTGTCGGCGCCAATGCCGCCTATCTGGTCTGGTGCGAACGCAAGGGCGCAGGCTTTTACCAGCGCCGGCCCGGGCCCATGGAAAACGGCCCCTGGGGGCTGCTGCAGCCGCCCATCGACGGCGTCAAACTGATGACCAAGCAGCTGCTGATTCCAGGCGGAGTCGACAAGGCGATATTCATGGTCGCCCCGGTGCTGGCCATGTTTCCGGCCCTGATCAGCTTCGTGACCATCCCCTTCAGCAGCAACATCGTCGCCCACCCGATCGATGTTGGTGTGCTGCTGATTTTCGCCTTTGCCGCACTGGGCGGTATGTCTCTGCTGGTCGCCGGCTGGGGTTCGCGCAACAAGTACTCGATGATTTCTTCAGTCCGGGCGGTATCTCAGACGGTGGCCTATGAAATACCGCTGATGATTACCACGATCACCGTAATCCTGGTGTCTGGCTCGCTGAACCTCTCCGATATCGTCAACCAGCAGCTTGGCGGGTTCTGGAACTGGAACATCTGGCCCCTGCAGAAACAGGTCGGTTTCAACCTGCTGATGCCTGTATCTTTTCTTATTCTGTTCGTCTGTTCGGTGGCTGAGACCAATCGGGCACCGTTTGATCTCGGCGAGGCGGAGAGCGAACTGGTCGCCGGCTTTCACACCGAATATTCGAGCATGGGGTTCGGTTTGTTCTTCATGGGCGAATATGCCAATATCGTGATTGGCGCCTGTCTCACGACGATTCTCTTTCTGGGCGGCTGGGCCTGCCCGTTCGGCGACCTCGGCTTTTTCCCATTCACCCACAACGTGGGTTGGTTTCTGCTCAAGATATACCTGATCATTTTTGTCTTTATCTGGATACGCTGGACCTTTCCGCGAACCACCATCTACGGATTATTGAACCTGTCGTGGAAATATCTGATCCCGATCTCGCTTTTCAACCTGCTGCTTACCGCAGGACTGCTGAAGGTGTTTTAGGCATGGGCGGTTATTTTACTGATTTGTTCAGCGGAACCAAGTCACTGCTGGACGGCATGTGGGTGACCCTGAAGGAATTTCCCAGACGGCCGGTTACCCTGAACTACCCCCATGAATCGGTGCAGATGTACCCCCGCTTTCGAGGCCACATCGAACTCATCGGTGATGAAGAAGGAAATCCAAACTGCATCGTCTGCGGGATGTGCCAGCGTGCCTGCCCGTCGGGCTGCATCAGCCTGGCGGGTGAAAAGCCTGAAGGCAGCAAGAAAAAGGTGCTGACCAGTTATGTGCTGGATTTCACCACCTGCTCACTCTGCGGGTCCTGCGTTGAATCGTGCAATTTCAACGCACTTAAGTTCTCCAACGAGTACAATCTGGCCTCCACCAGAAAGGAAGATTTCATTCTCGACTTACTTAAACGGCTCGAGGAACAGAACCGATGAATGCAATCCAGGCGCCTGAACTGCTCAGTGCCGACGGCATGGCAGGCATCATTTTCCTGATCATGATCGCGGTCACGCTGGCCGGCGGCTTCATCGCGGCCACCGCCGAGCGGCTGATCCGGGCCCTGGCCGGCATCGTCATCTGCTTTACCGGGGTGGCCGGTTTCTACTATTTCCTCAATTCACCGTTCATGGCAATGATGCAGATTCTGATCTATGTCGGGGCAATCTGCGTAACCATCTCTTTTGCGATCATGCTGGCTGCACCTGAGGAAAAACGCAAGGTCGGGCCAACCAATATGCTCTCCGGGCCGATCGGCTTCATGGTTGCCGCACTGATCTTCGGTGCGATGGCTGCGCTGGCGCTGCGCACCCAGTGGCCGGTTCTGGCGAAAACGGCCGGCGGTTCGGTGCGTGAAATCGGCATCCACCTGCTGACTACCTATTCGATGGTTTTCGAGCTGATTTCCATCGTCCTGCTGATTGCGATCATCGGTGCCATCGTGATCGCCCGGGGCGGAAGGACCTGACCATGGCGCTGCTGACAATTCACAATTATCTCACCACCTACCTGGTATTCGGGGCGATGCTCTTCAGCCTCGGAATCTATGGTCTGGTCACCAGAAGAACCCTGATCGGCATGCTGATCGCGGCTGAGCTGATGCTTGCCGGGGTGTCGATAAATTTCATGGCGTTTAACCGTTTTCTGGCACCGGACCCGTCGATTGGCCAGATTTTTATCCTGTTCATCATGGCCATCGCCGCTGCCGAAGCGGCCATCGGCCTTTCTATCGTGGTCGCCGTCTATCGTCACTACAAGACGGTCGATGCTGAAGACCTGGTCAACCTGAAGGGATAACTATCCTATGGAAGCCAATATCATCGTCACCTCGAAGCTGCTCTTCGCCCTGCTCGTGCCGCTGGTCGGCGCGATCGGGGTCATGCTGATGGGATCCGATGAGAACGTGCGTGAAACCATATCTTCGATCGCCTCGTTTATCCTCTTTGCCATCGTCTGTTCGCTGGTGCCGTCGATCTTCGCCGGTAACACACTCTACTACCAGCTTTTTACCATTCTGCCGGGCGTGAGCATAACATTGCGGGCCGATGCGATGTCGATGATTTTCGCGATCGTCGCCTCATCGCTCTGGACCATCGCGGTTTTTTATTCGATGGGCTATATGCGTGGACTCGATGAGCATGCCCAGACCAGGTTCAACGCCTGTTTTGCGCTGGCGATCTTCGGTGCTATCGGGGTGGCCTTCTCCGATAACCTGTTCACCATGTATCTGTTCTACGAGATCGTCTCCATCTGCACCTATCCGCTGGTCGCCCACCACCAGGACAAGGAGGGCTACGAAGGCGGCCGCAAATATATCGTCTATCTGACCGCAACGGCCAAGGCCTTCCTGCTGCCGGCCATGATCCTGATCTATGTATTGACCGGCACGCTTGATTTCGCCGGCGACATCTCCGGCGGCATCCTGCCCGACGGCCTGAGCAAGCCGGTGGTGGTGATGCTCTATGTCTTCTGCCTGTTCGGCTTTGCCAAAAACGGCGTGATGCCTTTTCACCACTGGCTACCAGGAGCGATGGTCGCCCCCACCCCGGTCTCCGCACTGCTCCATGCCGTGGCCGTGGTCAAAGTCGGCGTGTTCTGCACCACCCGAGTGATGCTCTACGTCTTCGGGGTCGACCTGATGGCGGCCTTCAACCTCGGTATTCCCACCGCCTACTTCGTCGGTTTCACCATCATCGTTGCTTCGGTGATTGCGCTGTCCAAGGACAACCTCAAAGCCCGTCTGGCCTATTCAACGGTGAGCCAGCTCAGCTACATCATCCTCGGCGTCGCCCTGCTGACCCCGGCGGCCATCGAGGGAGGCCTGATCCATATCGTCAACCACGCCTTTGCCAAGATCACTTTGTTCTTCTGTGCCGGGGCAATTTATGTGGCTGCCCACAAAAAAGATATTTCCGAGATGGAGGGGCTGGGCAAGATCATGCCGTTTACCTTCGGGGCCTTTGCCATCGCCTCGCTGTCAATGATTGGCGCCCCGCCGGTGGCCGGCTTCGTGTCCAAGTGGAAGCTGCTGGTCGGCTCGATGCAGGCCCACCAGATCGGCATCCTCCTGATTCTGCTTACTTCAACTCTGCTCAACGCCGCCTATTTCCTGCCGGTCACCTACCGGGCCTTTTTCGGCAAACGGCCCCCTGACGAGCCCTATACCGGCATCAAGGAAGCGCCGCTGGCAATGTTGATTCCGATTCTGATAGCCTGTTTTATCTCGGTGGTCATCGGTATCTTCCCCAACTTCATGATGCAGTTCGTCAAGGCGGTGACCGGATGATACGCTTCATCGACTATCTCAAGGACCGCCAGCGTGGCCTGCGTTACCTGTTCTACGGGCTCATCGCCGGAATTCTTATCTGGAGCATGACCGTGGACACCTCGCACGCCCACACCTGGCTGGAAAAACACATCCCAGGCTTCTGGTCTATCTTCGCGCTGGTCTCCGTCATTGTGTTGATTTTCTTCGCTCGCTGGTTGGCCCGGGCAGGCGTGGAACAGGAGCAAGACTATTATGACGACTAGCTTCTTCTTCCATCCGGCCCTGATTCTGATCCTGGGCGCCTTTCTGCTGCCATTTTTCAAAGGCCCGTTTCGGCTGCCGTACCAGATTCTGGTGCCGGTGCTCTGTTTTATCGATGTGGTCTATCTCGGCTTTCATCCCGGCGTTTACGGCCAACTCAATTTTCTCGACTGGCAGCTCACCTTCGGCCGCGTCGATGGCCTCTCCCAGGTTTTCGCGTTTATCATGGCCCTGATGGCCATCATCGGCACCATTTACGGGCTCCATGTGAGAGATTCCCGCCAGCAGATCGCCGCCTGGTTCTATGTGTCGGGATCTATCGGGGCAATCTACGCCGGTGACTATCTGAGCCTTTTTCTGTTTTGGGAGATCATGGCCTTTGCCTCGACCTTCCTGGTCTGGTTCAACCAGGCAGATAAAGACGCAAACGCAGCCGGTTTTCGCTATCTGCTCGTGCATACCTTCGGCGGCCTACTGCTGCTCATGGGCTTCGTGTTGAGATACCAGGCCACCGGCAGCATCGCCTTTGAACTGCTCGATTATGACAACGCTTCGCTTTACACCTGGCTGATCATGTCCGGGCTGATGCTCAACGCCGCCGTGGTGCCGCTGCACTCCTGGCTCCCCGATGCCTACAGCAAGGCGACCATAACCGGGGCCGTGTTCATGTGCGCTTTCACCACCAAGACAGCCATTTACACGCTGGCCCGGGCCTGCGCCGGCTTCGACATTCTAATCGTACTCGGGGTGGCCATGGCCATCTACGGCATCATTTATGCGATCAATGAAAACGATATCCGGCGGCTGCTGGGCTGGGAGATTATCAGCCAGGTCGGTTACATGGTGGCCGGAGTCGGTATCGGCACCGCCCTGGCGATCAACGGTGCCGCTGCCCACGCTTTTGCCCATATCCTCTACAAAGGACTGCTGTTCATGGGCGCCGGGGCAATCATTCAGATGACCGGCAGCAGCAAATTGAGTTCTCTTGGCGGGCTCTATAAGAAGATGCCAGGCACGCTGGCCTTTATGGTCGTTGGCGGCATTTCTGTCTCGGCCTTTCCGTTTTTCTCCGGATTCGTTTCCAAGTCAATTATTATCGCGGCAAGTTACCAGGAGCATCTGCTCTGGGCCGGATTCCTGCTCACCATGGTTTCGGCCGGAACCTTTCTGGTTGCCGGCCTGCGGCTTCCCTATCTGATCTTTTTCGGCGAGCCGCGGGGCAGCGCAGAAAGCTTTGAGAAAGCCGCCGACCCGCCCTGGAATATGCAGATGGCCATGCTGATTGCGGCGCTGCTCTGTTTAGCGATCGGCACCTGGTATCCGCTGCTCTACAGCCTGCTGCCCTACCAGGACGCCCTGTATCATCCATACAGCGGCTATCATCTCAGTGAAACACTGCAGATCCTTGGGTTTACCGCACTTGGTTTCATGCTTTTCAAGGACAGAATTCTGGCCCGCGCAACCATCAGCCTCGACCTCGACTGGTTCTATCGCCGGGGCGGGCAGGCCTTTCAGTGGCTGGCCGAGAAACCGATTCAGTGGCTGGACACGGCCTGGGGGGAGGCTTACCGGATAGTCGGCCTGGGTTCACTGATGACAACCGCGCGGTTCTGGGCCTGGTTCGACTGGCATGGAATCGACGGGGTTCTGGACGGTTCCGCCCGCTCGGTCCGTTCCTTTGGACGACTTCTGGCCAGAACGCTGCAGCGGGGTCAGATTCAGCAGACCCTGTGCTACACCGTATCGTTTGTGGCGATCGTACTGCTTATTTTTATCTGGATGTAATCCGAGCCAAGGACTCATCGAAATGGACCAGCTTATAATAAATCAGGGGTTTCCGCTGCTCAGCATCCTGATTTTCCTGCCTCTGGCAGGAGCCTTTATCCTGCTGCCGTTCAAAAACGATGAGATCTGCAGATATGTATCCATGGCGGTGACCTCGCTGGTTGCCCTGCTTTCATTTCTGCTGGTTGCCGGATTCGACCGGACCACATCTGCTTTTCAGTTCGCCGAAACCCATACCTGGATCGAGCCCCTCAATATTCATTACACGATCGGGGTAGACGGCATCTCCATTCTGCTGGTGGTGATGACCGCGCTGATCATGCCGTTCTGCGTGCTGGCTTCCTGGTCCTACATCAAGGAGCGGGTCAAACCGTTCATGATCTGCCTGCTGGTCATGGAAACAGCCATGATCGGCGTTTTCGTCTCTCTTGATTTCGTTTTGTTTTACATTCTCTGGGAGGCCATGCTGATTCCGATGTATCTGATCATCGGCATCTGGGGCGGTCCCCGAAAAATCTATGCCTCGATCAAGTTCTTCCTCTACACCCTGGCCGGCTCGGTGCTGCTGCTGGTTGCGATCATCTGGCTCTACTGGAAGAATTCCTATTCCTTTTTCATCCCGGATATGATGTGGCAGCCCTATGGCGCAACTGCTCAGATTTTGGTGTTTATCGCCTTCTTCCTCGCATTTGCGATCAAAGTGCCGATGTTCCCCTTTCATACTTGGCTGCCTGCCGCCCATGTCGAAGCGCCCACCGCCGGCTCGGTGATCCTGGCCTCGATTCTTTTGAAGATGGGAACCTACGGTTTTGTCCGTTTTGCGCTGCCGATCGTACCCGATGCCACCGTAGTGCTTATGCCCTATGTGCTCTGGCTCTCAATCGCAGGCATTATCTACGGCGGCTTCACTGCGCTGGCCCAGCAGGACATGAAGAAGCTGATCGCTTATTCATCGGTCGGTCATATGGGCTTTGTAACGCTGGGTATTTTTGTCCTGAACAAACAGGGAGTAGAAGGCGCCATTCTGCAGATGGTCAACCACGGGGTCACCACCGGCGCTCTGTTTCTCTGCGTCGGAATGATCTACGAGCGCACCCACAGCCGTGAGTTGAACCGTGCCGCAGGAGTGGGCCAGTATATGCCGGTTTTCGTCAGCTTTCTGGCCTTCTTCTCGCTTTCTTCGTTTGGCTTTCCCGGTACCAACAGTTTCGTCGGTGAATTCATGATTCTGGCCGGCACCTTCAAGTTCGACCTGGTGCTTGCTCTGGCGGCGATCCCCGGAGCGGTCCTGGCGGCAGCGTATATGCTGCGCATGCTTCAGAAAGTGGTCTGGGGCGGGACCGATAATCCGGATCAGTCGTGGATCCGTGATCTTAATGCCAGAGAGATTATCACTTTGGCCCCGTTTCTGTTTTTCGTTCTGTGGATCGGCCTTAGCCCGGGCCCCTTTATCGAGATGATGGATGTCAGCGTCAGCGCGCTGCTCGATCAGTTTCATGCCCATACCGCCCAGGCGGTGGCAGCCGCAGAAACGTTGATAGTCAGGTAAGCAATGGAGTTATCGCACCCGGTATAACAGGATATAATTTATGCTCTTTCTCCCTGAACTGATAGTGCTTCTTGGCGCTCTTGCCCTGTTTATGCTGAGTCTCGGGAGCCCTTCGTCCACAGCAATTCGCCGGGCGACCCTGGGGATATCTACCATAGCTGTGCTGACAACCATGGTCTGCCTCGGCCAAAAGGGCACCCTGTTTTACGATTCATATCAGGTCAACTTCTTTTCCCAGGTTTTTAAATTCCTGATCGCCGCAGGAACACTGATCGTTCTGCTGTTCACCGGCACCTCTCCGGGCATCAAAGGCGATGCCAAAGCCGAATATCATGTTTTTCTGCTGGTCGGCGTACTCGGTTTGATGATGCTCGTTTCAAGCGTCGAACTGCTGGCTATTTTCATTTCCCTGGAACTCTCCAGTTTTGCGGTCTATATCATGGTGCCGATGCGCAATCCCGCCGTTTCCAATCCGTTTCAGATGGAATCGGGCATCAAGTATTTGCTCTTCGGCGTGATGTCCACCGGCTTTATGCTGTTTGGCATGAGCTATATCTACGGACTCACCGGGTCGACCTATCTTGCTGAGATCACCGTCAAGCTCCAGCCGCAGTTCTATCAGCCGGCAGCCCTGATTGCACTTATCATGGTGATGGTTGGCTTCTTCTACAAGCTGGCCATCTTCCCCTTTCATTTCTGGGTGCCCGATGTCTACCAGGGTGCGGCCAACGAGACCACCGCTTTCATTGCCGCCATACCCAAAATCGCGGCTGTGGCACTGTTGATCAGACTGGTCTCGCTGGTCAGCGCAGAAGCTCAGGTCATCGTCAATCTGCTGCTGGTCTGTTCGCTGGGCTCGATGTTCTATGGCAATCTTTCCGCCCTGGCACAGACAGATTTCAAGCGGATGCTGGGTTATTCGGGTATCTCCCATGCCGGCTTCGTGCTGTTCGGCCTGCTTACTTTGCAAATAGAGGGCTACGCCACCTCAATTTACTATATCACCGGTTACGCGGTGATGAATCTGACCTGCTTTCTGGTTATCTGCACCGTGGCCGCCACCGGGGAAAACCTGGCCATAAAAGACCTGACCGGACTGCACAAGCGCTCGCCGCTGCTGGCGGTAACACTGGCCATCGGTTTGTTCGCGCTGGCCGGCATTCCACCGTTTGTCGGTTTTACCGGAAAGTTCATGATTCTGATCAACGCCTTCAAACAGGGACACATCCTGGCCGTTGTGCTGGCCGCGATAAACACTGCTATTGCAATTTACTACTATCTTTCCGTGGTTCGGGTTGCTTACTGCAGCGATCCAGAGCAGAAGATCGAGCCCATACAGAGTGGTGCAGTGACGATATCAGTCTCCATCGTGCTGCTGCTGATCATCCTGCTCATGGGGGTCCTGCCGGGCACTTTCCTTGAACTGGGAACGACCGCGCTGCTCTCTCTTCCGTGACATCTCATCAGGGTGGTTTAAATCTGCTTGCCCTTCAAACGACCCTGGTCCGATCCCTCTGGCTTAACGCGCTTGCACCTTGGTTTTTCGAGCTTATACCTAAGCAGACCAAATTTAACCTCTACCGCTGAGCGCATATGAATTTCTGGCTTTTCTTTGTTCTGGCCGTTATCGTCCTGCACTATCTGCTCGACACGGTGATTTCACTGCTCAACATAGGAGCGCTCTCCCCGGAACTGCCCGGCGAGTTCGCCGATGTTTATGATCAGGAGAAATATCGACAATCTCAATCATACACCAGGGTCACCAGTCGGTTTGCGCTGCTGGAAAACAGTATTTCCACTCTGATTACCGTGTTGTTTCTGCTTGGCGGCGGCTTCAATCTGGTGGATCTTCTGGTGCGTGGTTTCGGGTTTGGCCCAATCATCACCGGCATACTTTTTACCGGGGCGATCTTGTTCCTGGCTTTTCTGCTTGGCCTGCCGTTCTCGATATACTCGACCTTCAAAATAGAGGGGCGATTTGGCTTTAACCGCACCACCCCAAAGGTTTTTGCAGCCGATATTCTCAAAACACTCTTGCTTGCGGTTCTACTCGGCACCCCCGTGCTGGCAGCCGTGCTGTGGTTCTTCGATCAGGCCGGATCATACGCCTGGCTTTATTGCTGGGTGGGTGTGGTATTGTTTGGTTTCGTGCTCCAGTTTCTTGCCCCGGTACTGATCATGCCTTTGTTTAACAAGTTCACCCCGCTTGACGATGGCCCACTGAAAGAGAAAATCTATGCTTACGCCAGGCAGGAAAAATTTACGATCAGCGGCATCTTCACGATGGACGGCTCTAAACGATCGACTAAGCTGAATGCCTTCTTTACCGGCTTTGGCCGCTTCAGAAAAATAGTGTTTTTCGACACCCTGCTGGAAAAAATCGACGCCGATGAAATCGTCGCCGTTCTGGCCCACGAAATGGGGCACTTCAAAAAAAGACACATCTGGAAAATGATGGGGGCAACCGTTGCCCAGGCAGGCCTGATGTTTTACCTGCTTTCCCTGTTTTTGAATAATCCCGGATTATTCAGGGCCTTCGGTATGGACCACATCTCAATTTACGCCAGCCTGTTTTTCTTCGGCTTTATTTACTCGCCACTGAGCATCCTGATTTCAACTGTTTTCAACAAGATGTCCCGGTCGCATGAATTCGAAGCTGACCGCTATGCTGCAGAAACCACTGGTCAGGCCGATCGGCTGATCAGCTGCCTGAAGAAACTGAGCCTTGCAAATCTCTCCAACCTCACCCCCCACCCTGCCCTGGTGGTATACAGCCACAGCCATCCACCGATTCTGCAACGGATAGCGGCTCTGCGTCGGATAAAAAGCTGAGGTAATTTCCACAACATCCTTGCACCCCGCCACGGTCAGGATTAAGATACTGTTACATGCGAGATCTTGACTTGATCTGCCTGT
>CAWGPM010000003.1:0-197500 GCA_963824415.1 uncultured delta proteobacterium | reverse complement strand
GTAATAGCTGGTTTTCTCCGAAATATATTTAGGTATAGCCTCGCATGATGACTGGCGGAGGTAGAGCACTGACAAGGCTAGGGGTCCCACCGGATTACCAACCCTTTTCAAACTCCGAATGCCGTCAAGTTTTAGTGTGGGAGTCAGTCTGTGGGAGATAAGTTCCATGGTCGAAAGGGAAACAGCCCAGACCGTCAGCTAAGGTCCCTAAATCTATGCTCAGTGGGAAAGGAGGTGGAATTGTTGATACAACCAGGAGGTTGGCTTAGAAGCAGCAACCCTTTAAAGAAAGCGTAATAGCTCACTGGTCTAATGAATCTGCGCCGAAAATGTAACGGGGCTAAGCATAGTACCGAAGCTACGGGTGTCAGAAGACAGAGTACAGAGGACAGACGACAGATGATTACCTCATTTGAGGAATTGGAGGTGTTTCAGCGAGCCTACAAGATCTCTTTAGAAATTCACAAGCGCAGCCTGGAATTTCCTAAAAGTGAACAATATGGTTTGGCTGATCAGATACGACGAGCAAGCAAATCCATTTGCGCGAACATCGCAGAAGGGTTTGGCAAGCAACACCATTCAAAAGCGGAATTCAAGCGTTATATAATAATGGCGATTGGTTCCAGCGATGAGATGAGAGTCTGGCTTCGATACTGCCTGGATTTGTCTTTGCTAGAAGCAGAAAACTGGAGTAGATGGCGAGATGAGTATCAAGAGCTCTCCAAAATGCTCCAGGGTTTGTACAGAAATTGGGAATAGTTTAACGTTTTATCAAGCGCGTTAGCGCCAAACTATTCTGACTTCTGTCTTCTGTCCTCTGTCTTCTGATCACGGTAGGAGAACATTGCAGTTGCCTGAGAAGGTGTACCGAAAGGAGCGCTGGAGGTCCTGCAAGAGCTTATGTTGACACGAGTAGCGATAATGAGGGTGAGAAACCCTCACGCCGAAAGCCTAAGGTTTCCTGTAGTCAAGTTAATCTGCTCAGGGTTAGTCGGCTCCTAAGGCGAGGCCGAGAGGCGTAGTCGATGGGAAACAGGTTAATATTCCTGTACCGCTGGCATGATGTTTGATGATAAGGGGGGACGGAGAAGGATAGGCCATCCGGCTGTTGGAATAGCCGGTTCAAGCGTGTAGGTGGAGGACTTTGGAAAATCCGGGTCCTTGTATAACACTGAGACGTGATGACGATGTCTTAATTGACAGCAAAGTGGTTGATTCCCTGCTTCCAGGAAAAGCCTCGTATCTAGTCATGCTGGTGACCGTACCGCAAACCGACACAGGTAGGCTGGTAGAGTATACCAAGGCGCTTGAGAGAACTCTGGTTAAGGAACTCGGCAAAATAGCACCGTAACTTCGGGAGAAGGTGTGCCTGCATGGTGATTTTGTATACATGAATGAGCCAAGTCAGGTTGCAGTGAAATGGGGGGAGCGACTGTTTACTAAAAACACAGGACTCTGCGAAGTCGAAAGACGAAGTATAGGGTCTGACGCCTGCCCGGTGCCGGAAGGTTAAGGGGACCTGTCAGCGTAAGCGAAGCAGTGAACCGAAGCCCCGGTAAACGGCGGCCGTAACTATAACGGTCCTAAGGTAGCGAAATTCCTTGTCGGGTAAGTTCCGACCTGCACGAATGGCGTAACGATTTCCCCACTGTCTCAACCAGAGACTCAGCGAAACTGTAGTACCGGTGAAGATGCCGGTTACCCGCAACAAGACAGAAAGACCCCGTGAACCTTTACTACAGCTTGGCATTGGTTTTTGAGGTAGCATGTGTAGGATAGGTGGGAGACTTTGAAGTGTGCACGCCAGTGTGCATGGAGTCGCCCTTGAAATACCACCCTTGCTATCTTAGGAATCTAACCGTGGTCCGTAATCCGGATCCGGGACATTGTCTGGTGGGTAGTTTGACTGGGGCGGTCGCCTCCTAAAGCGTAACGGAGGCGCGCGATGGTTCCCTCAGGCTGATTGGAAACCAGCCGTAGAGTGTAAAGGCATAAGGGAGCTTGACTGCGAGACGGACACGTCGAGCAGGTAGGAAACTAGGTCTTAGTGATCCGGCGATTCCGCATGGAAGGGTCGTCGCTCAACGGATAAAAGGTACTCCGGGGATAACAGGCTTATCTCCCCCAAGAGTCCATATCGACGGGGAGGTTTGGCACCTCGATGTCGGCTCATCACATCCTGGGGCTGAAGCAGGTCCCAAGGGTTTGGCTGTTCGCCAATTAAAGTGGTACGCGAGCTGGGTTTAAAACGTCGTGAGACAGTTTGGTCCTTATCTGTTGCGGGCGCAGGATATTTGAGGAGATCTTTCCCTAGTACGAGAGGACCGGGATGGACGAACCGATGGTGTACCAGTTGTTCCGCCAGGGGCATTGCTGGGTAGCTATGTTCGGCAGGGATAACCGCTGAAAGCATCTAAGCGGGAAGCCCACTCCAAGATAAGATATCCCATGGCTTAGCCGCCATCTGAAGGCACGTTGGAGACGACAACGTTGATAGGTCGGGTGTGGAAGTGTGGCAACACATGGAGCTTACCGATACTAATGTGCCGTGAGGCTTATCCATATTTTTTTGATAGAGCCGCTGCTGGGCTTACTCTACTGTTTGATTGTCGATTTATTATAATCGATCGATTGATCGATTGATCGATTGAGATTTTCGGTGGTCATAGCGAAGAGGCTCCACCCGTTTCCATTCCGAACACGGTAGTTAAGCTCTTCTGCGCCGATGGTACTGCATGGGTGACTATGTGGGAGAGTAGGTCGCCGCCGATTGCTCTTTTTAAAACCCCCAGGTTCAGCTGAGCCTGGGGGTTTTTTGCGTTTGAGAAAGTCCTCGGAATTATAGCTATATTGAGGTACTGTCTAGGGCTACAAAACAGCCAGTCGATCCATGGTACTGCCGCGCACACGATTGCTGCATAAGCCCTTCGCTTACGATGAGTTCACCCGTTTCAAAAAAGTTTATCCTATTTACTATCCTGTCTGCCTTTACCGCGGCAGCTATTATATTTTTCTACCGGCACTTTGATTTTCCCCTCGCGCCCCATGGCGTGTCAGGCATCTTAATCTCATACACCTTATTCGACTTATTTATCTTTGAGCTGCTCGTTCTTTTATTGATCGGTCAGTTGCTGATGCACAGAAACCGTTTGCTGCGATATTTTTATTACACCCTTTGTTCGCTGTTTATCATCATTTACTGCCTCCAGGCCCTTGCCGTCCACCATGGCAACGAGTTCCTCTCGCGGCTGGCGTATGAGAATATGGATCACCTCTATCTCATACTAAATGTTAACACCATAACCGCGATCAGCTTCATCCTGCTGCTTGCCATCGCTGTCCCCGCAGCAGCCGAGATCTTGGGCTCCGAGGATCGGGATGTCCGCAAATCTTTCAACCGTATTAATTTTCTACTTTTGCTCGGTATTGTCATTACCTCCAGCACCGCCTGGTGGCTGCCCGCCCCGATGATTGGCCAGCGCGACCAAGTACTCTCCGGCAGCCATGCTGATCATTCCAGCCCGATCCTGTCACTGTACTCGGTTCTATTTCTGCACCAGGCGGGATATGGCCAGTTAGGGGCAGAAGGCCAGCTAACCGCTCAGGATTTGGTTGAAATAAAAAAATTTGGCTTCCACTTCAATCACCGTAGCAACTATCCGCTCATCAAAAAGTATATTTACAAAAGCCCACCACCTTTCGAAGGGAACGCGGTGATTGATTCAGGGTCGATGCCGCCGAACGTGATTATTTTTTTCGCCGAAGGTGTGTCGGCCCGAGCAGTCGGCGCGTATGGCTCGAAATATGAGAACCTGACTCCCAATATCGATAAATTTGCGCGCTCAGCCATGCTCGTACGTCGATACTACAACCACACGGCGGCAACCTATCGGGGACTGCTCGGTCAACTCTGCTCATTGTATCCTACCCACGGTGGTGCCGCAGGCTGGCAGACTCATTTTGAAGAGGTTGCCGGAACTAACTATCTCAGTCTTGCGGATCTATTTGTCAGATACGGCTATGAAACCATTTTTCTCGATGCCCACCATAAAAATCATCGGTCTCGAGTCGATGAAATGGTTGCTGGACTTGGCTTTAAGACGGTGATAACCGGCGACGAACTGGCAAAAAGACATCTGGAAAATGCGCCTCCATTAATGGAGAATGCCTATTCCGATGGGCAATATTTCAACAGTATTATCGGTTACCTGAAGGACCGTCAGAAAGATGATGAGCAAAAACCGTTTTTCATGAGCCTTTATAATTTCGGCACCCACTCTTTTCTGCTCAACTCTAAAGACGGCGTGCGATATCGACAAGGCGGCAACAGCGTCCTGAACAACATCAACAATCTGGACGCTGCCTTCGGCCGATTCCTGGATTATCTGAATTCATCACCCTATGCTGAAAACACTATCGTCATATTTACTGCCGATCACTGCCACTACCATGACAATGAATTTGTGGCTGCCTTCGACGGGCCGGATTATCAGAAGATATTCGTTGACACCATACCGCTTATCCTGCATGATCCACGGCACACCCTGCCAAGCGAATATGATGCCGCCAATGCCAGCAGCATAGACTTTGCCCCGTCCCTGGTTCACTATCTCGGACTTGAAAACACCAGAAACCCGTTTATGGGAACATCAATTTTCGAAATAACAGCAGAGCCTCAAGAAAGATTATCCGTAGCGGCGCTAGGTGAACATGAGATATATCTCATAGACGGCAACAAAATTCATGGTCTGGCCGACACCACCAAACACGCTGAATCACTCAAGGCGATCCAGACCTATCTGCGTATCGTCAGTCATCTCGAACGATCAGATAGAATCTGGGATAAATAAAGCGAGCCCTGCAAAGCGAAAAGACTTCTTTCAAGGTCGCCTGATGATTTAAAGCAGCGACTTTGCCTTGAGGTCTTTGGCAAAAATCTGCACCAGTTCATCGATGTATTTCTTTGTCATTTGCGGATCAACCGATTTTGACTGGGCCGACCAGATCAATTTTTCGTTTTCGGCGTCGTAAAGGTTGGACTCGATATTGACCGTGGTGACGCTGTAGTTATAGCCGGAAGTGTAGTATACCTCCCGGTAAGCGAGTGGATAGTAGCGATTCATCCTCGAGTAGTAGGGATCGGCGTACATTGATACCCGCTCGGGGGGACGATAGTGCTGCTTGGTATCGGTGCTGATATGCCGGGTAATAAGAACGCTGCGCGCACCGGCCTCTTTGACCGCTTCTTCCACTGATTTCTGGTCAGGTTTAATCTCGAAATTCTTCAGGGTGTAGCTCTGTACAGCCCTGATATTGTCCTTGGCCAGCTCTGCGGCGAAACTGTCCTCGTAGAGCCGCCTGATCGTCTCATCCTTGGTCACCGCGATGATCAGCACATCCTCGACACGCTTGCTGCCAGCGTAAGCCGGATCGTGCCAGGTCGTCGTCAGATTCGTGGTGGCACAGGAAGATAGCAGCAACATCAACACCAGGCATATCAGCCAGGCCAGTTTGTTAAATTTCCAGACACTCTCAGCACGCCTATGGCTATTTGTTAACTTCATGACCAACTCCTTTTCATCAACTATCACTTATACGATGGTATGTACTTCGATTAATCCCCCAGGCAGGTGCCCACATTTCTGGCACTGTCTATCCAGCAATGATCCTGCGGTACAATCTTTCTTTTGCCAACCACTTCCTCGAGCGGCACCGGTTCAGTACCTTCTCCGCGAACCGCGATCATCATGCTCGACAACCCCGCTTCGATGTAGCGCACGCAGGCACTGCCAAGCTTCGTGGCCAGCACCCGGTCCGTGGCGGAAGGTGTTCCTCCCCGTTGCAGATGACCGAGAATGGTCAGTCTCGACTCCAGGCCGGTCACCTCCTCAAGCTGCTGGGAAAGCCTGAGCGTGTGCTGGGCTCTCGCTTTGCTGAAATGGCTATAGGCCTCCTGGGCCTTCTTCTTTTCATCCTGTTTGCCGGTATCTTTGGCCTTGAGCTTCTTCTGCCTGAGTTTGTCCCGTTTCTTTTTCTCGGAAATCGACAGCGCCCCCTCGGCAACCACCACAATACTGAAGTTGTTGCCGCGCTGCTGCCGCCCGCGGATTGCCTTGGCGACCTTTTCCAGATCGTAGGGAATCTCTGGAATCAGCACCACGTCGGCTCCGCTGGCCAACCCAGCCCCAAGCGCCAGCCAGCCGGCATTGTGCCCCATCACTTCGACGACGATGATCCTGTGGTGGCTGTGGGCCGTTGAATGCAGCCGGTCGATCGCCTCGGTGGCGATTTCCATAGCGGTATCGAAACCAAAGGTTACATCGGTTCCATATACATCGTTGTCGATGGTTTTCGGCAGGGTCAGGATGTTGAGGCCTTTCTGAGCCAGTCGAAAAGCGTTTTTCTGGGTGCCGCCTCCGCCGATACAGACCAGCGCGTCCAGATTGTGCCGGTAGTAATTATCGCAGATGACCTCGGTCATGTCCATCATCTCGCCACCGACCGGCATCTTGTGAGGTTTATCCCTGCTGGTTCCGAGGATGGTGCCGCCCAGCGTCAGAATCGAGGAGAGCATGGAACGGTCCAGGCGCATGATGCGGTTTTCCATCAGTCCGCGGAACCCGTCCCTGAACCCGACCACCTCCATCTGCCCCGTGTCCAGCGCCGTTTTACCGATCGCCCTGATTGCCGCATTCAGGCCAGGGCTGTCGCCGCCGGCAGTGAGAACTCCAATATGCTTATTCATCCGCGATGTGTTGTCTCCCGTTTTAGTGATCTTTTCCACTGATCTTATTATCCCTGTGCTTTACCAGTGCCGGCACATGTTTCTGACCATGGGGCAGAGGCGAACCGAGGGCTGGAAAATCTGCGATATACTGGTTTTTTCCGTTTCTTAATTTGTGCAGCCGGTAGCGGCGATAAAAATGAATTGCGGACAAAACGACCAATATAAGCGCTGAACTGAGTTTTAGCCAGTAAGGCACCAACTCTCTTACTTCAGAGATCACCGCCCGCGGTTCAATAGCCAGATAGTGGTACAGACGGTCCAATCCAAGTCCGAATAGAACCGAAACCGTTGCAATCACAAGAAGATAACGCATGGTGCCGGCTTTACCGAGAATTTTGAAGAGTACCGACAGCGAGGTCATATTGGTTGCCGGTCCCACCAGCAGGAAGACCAGCACCGCACCGGGACTTGCCCCCTTGAGCAGCAATGCCGCCGCAATCGGCGTCGAGGCAGTAGCACAGATATAGATTGGCATTCCCATCAACAGCATGGCCAGCATCGACACAATGCCGCCGCCGAGTACCAGCAGAGAAAGCTCTTCCGGCAGATATACGGCGATTATGCCGGCCAGCAGCAGGCCCACAAAAAACCAGAGTACGATATCTCCCCAGACTTCGGTAAAACCGTATTGGAGCCCTTCCCTGAACTGCGCAAGCCTCTGTTTCCAGTCAGTCGCCCCAGTCACAGTCGGGCTGGTCTGATTACCGGCCGAATCAGACTCGGGGCTGGTTCCGTCTTCGATAAACTCCGAGGAGATGCTGTTTTCGATAAATCCGGCGGTGATACCGGTGACAAAAGCCGCCAGCGGCCGGGCCACGGTCATGATCGGATCGAGCAGCGCATAGGTTATGGCAATCGAATCAACGCCCGATTCCGGAGTTGAAATCAGAAACGAGGCCAGAGCCCCCCGGTTTGCCCCCTGCTTCTTGAAGGATGCCGCCGCCGGCAGCACGCCGCACGATCAGAGCGGCAGCGGGATACCAAACAGCGAGGCCTTGATCACCGAACGGTACCTGCCGTAGCGGAGGTGACGGATGATAAAATCCTGGTTGATATAGATCTTGATACAGCCCGCCGCGACAATACCCAAAATGATATAAAAAGCGGAATCAAGCAGTATATGCCAGACCTCCATGCCTATTTTCAAAAAATCACTCACTATCTTCACCTCGTCGTAACACCGCCAAGTTCCTCCACATGTTCCTGCGCTACTCTGGCGAGTTCCATCACATGGTCGTCGACCAGCCGGTAGTAGAGGACCTGGCCTTCACGTCTGTTTTTAACCAGGTTCATGGTACGCAGTATGCGTATCTGATGGCTGGCCGCCGACTCACTTACTCCCAGCAACGCGGCCAAATCGCACACGCACATTTCCTGGGAATCGAGCGCCAGCACTAACTGCAGCCTGCCCGGATCCCCAATCGCCTTGAACAGATCGCTCATCGCCTGGATGTCGGGATACCTACTAACCTGCCGACGGGCGGCGTGCAACCGATCCTCATGAATAATTCTGCGCTCGCAGAGTTCCTGTTCCACAAACAACCTCCTTTATATGAAAGTATGTTCATATATTAAAAAGGAGTTAGAATATTGCAACAAATAAGATGCATTTTCCAGCCCCATTGGCCATAATAATCGAGCAAGCGAAATGCTCTTCACCTCCTGAAATGACACCAGCCATGGCCGGAACCCTCTATATCGTCGCCACCCCGATCGGTAATCTCGAAGATATGACCTACCGGGCCGTGCGTATCCTGTCTGAAGTCGATCTGATCGCCGCCGAAGACACCAGGCACACCCGTAAACTGCTCAACCACTTTTCCATCGACACACCCCTGGTAAGCTACTATCGGGAGAAGGAGGCCAGCCGGTCTGCGCAGCTGATTGCCCAGATCGAAGGCGGTGCCGATATTGCGCTGGTCAGTGATGCCGGCACCCCGGCAATATCCGATCCTGGTTCGATCCTGGTCAACCAGGCGCGCCAGGCCGGGCTCAATATTGTGCCCATTCCCGGAGCGTCTGCGCTTTCGGCCGCCCTGAGCTGTGCCGGTCTCGAACCTGGTTCTTTTTTATTCATCGGTTTTGCTCCACAGAAAACTGCCCAGCGGCGTAAACTGTTCACAACGCTGGTCAACTCAGCCTATCCCGTCGTATTCTACGAATCGCCACATCGGATTCACCGTTTTATCCAGGACGCCTTTGCGGTTTTAGGCGACCGGCAAGTATTGTGGGCCCGGGAGATCAGCAAGAAATACGAAGACATTCAACAGACTTCTCTTGCCCTGCTGGCCGAACGTATCGCCAATGCAAAGATCAGGGGCGAACTGGTGCTTATCATCCATCCGGGCACAAGCGATGTTCCCCAAACCGACTCGCTGGAAGAGATTCTGCTCTGGTACCGCAGCAACAGCACGCTGTCGCTCAAAGATGTATGCAGTAAAATCGCCGCCGACATGGGAGTCGGGCGTTCGGAAATCTATCAGCAGGCCCTGGTGGTCTGGAACAAAAAATAGAGCGGATCATGAGAACCTGTATTTCGCCTGAGAAATGTTTCATCTTCGGCATCCATAAACCGTCCTACCGAGTGCGTAATCTGCGCAGCCGCACCAGAATCGAAAGGCTCGGCCGTGACACCGAAGGCGGAGCAGTAGAAAACGGAATCAACTATCCCGACCAGACGGTGGATGTCCCGCAGGCGGACTGGATCTATGAAATTGCCAATCCGTTTCCGTTTCGGGGAACCACCTATATCGGCAAGAGGTGGGCGGATCGCAACGCGGACCATCTCGACAGAATCAGACTGCCCGAACAGCCTGCTGTTTCGCTCAGTGAAACTCTGAACGCACAGCAGCTTCCGGCAGAACTGATCAGCGCTCTGCCCCGACCTCTGCTGCTGGCCCTGGCTGCCACCTCAACCGATGGGACTGATCTGACCAGGCTGGCCGAGCAGAGCTGTTCGTTCGAGCATGACCTCAATGATGAGCCCACCGGACTGGTCTACCGGATTGGTGGAAATCATAAACTGCGGCCGCTCATCCATGACCACGACCTGTTTGAGGCGGTGGCCAACAATCCGGCGCTGCCCGATTCCTATAAAATTGCGATGGTGATCAGGCCCGGTGCCCAGGGGGACAGCGAAATTGTGGGCGATTACCACCGCCCGTCCGAAGCGACTCATATTTATGAATATCTGAGGCGCAACTCCTATATCGCAGGCGGCCACTACGCCGCCAATATGGCCGATGATGCCATACGATATTGTATCGCTGATTTGTCGCAAAACGATCTCGACGGACTGCGCCATCTCTATTATCAGAGAACCTATGTCAGGCTCGCTGAGATGCTGGGCATAGGTCTGGCTGATCATTGCCTCAGCGCAGACGAACTCGAAACACTGCGCCTGTTGATAATAGCCCATCCGGATTTTGTCAGCACCGATCTGGCCGCCACGCTCTGGGGCTGGAATTTTGGATTCGATTTCGCCCCGACCGGCTACCGTCTGCACGCCTCCCACCAGCAGATACACCAGCAGTTTGCACTGATCCCTGAAGCGATCCAGGGATTTTTCGGCGTGGGTGAGCAGATGGCCGAACCTTACAGGCCTTTTTCCTGCGGTGATATGATAGCCGAGGCAATCGAGCAGTACCGGGCCGCCTTCAAGAGCAGCCTGTTTCATGATTATTACCAGGCCATCATCGGCAATCAGCGCATGGACGGGCGCAGCGATTTGAGCCCCGAGCTGATTGTCTGGCAGGATGAGCGGGTCCTGCTGTTCGTACCCAAGGCCCAGACCTCCCAGTGGGAGCTGCAGATCATGACCAAGCCGGGTACTGACCAGAGCTTCGTCGGCCATATCATTGAAGCAGATCAGGCCCTGCGGCGTTCGCTGGACAGCGCTATCCTGAAGGCGCAGCAGGCCCTTGCCGGAAGAGGAGCAAAGCTGGTGACGACCATCGAATACTCGAAGCGCTTTGCCAGCGAGCGTCAGGACCAGCCGCTGATTTACTGTTTCATGCCGAAACTTCCCCAGTCCCCGGGTGCGTTCAGCGAAATCCAGCTGCGCTTCATCAACGGGCACTACCCTGAAGATTTTGCCGCCGTCTGCCGGCAAAGCTTGACTTTACAAGCCTCACGCCCATTGTAAGAGATGCTAAAGCACCGTTTTCATGCTTGTGAAACACCCAGCTCTTGGTGTAGGGTGCAAAGCTTGCATTATTAGACAAAACCATCCGTTTTCTGGAGTTTATGATGAGTACCAAGCGGTATTTTGGAAACTGGGGCGGCTGTTTCATCCCGGAAGTGCTGCACGAAACCTTTGAACAGCTCGATGCGGCCTATCGGGAAATTAGAAACGATCCCGTTTTCTGGCAGGAATATACCTCGTTGATGTCGACGTACTCCTGCCGTCCGACCCCGCTCACCTTTGCCGAAAATCTGTCCAATCATTTCGGCGGCGCGCGGATCTACATCAAGCGCGAGGACTTGAACCACACCGGGGCTCACAAGGCCAACAACGTGATCGGCCAGGGGTTGCTGGTCAAACGCATGGGCAAGACCCGGGTCATCGCTGAAACCGGCGCCGGACAGCACGGTGTGGCCACCGCGACCATGGCTGCCAAATTCGGTTTCGACTGCACCGTTTACATGGGTGAAGAGGATGTGATGCGCCAGAGGCCAAACGTCTTCTGGATGGAGAAAATGGGTGCCACCGTGGTAACGGTTAAAGACGGCTCGAAGACCCTTAAAGATGCAATCAACGAGGCTTTCCGGGACTGGGTCACCAACATGGACAATACCCATTACGTGTTCGGCACCGCCTGCGGACCGGCGCCATTTCCGGAGATGGTGTCCTGGCTGCAGTCCATTATCGGTACCGAGGCGGCCGAGCAGATCGTTGCCCAGCACGGACGCCTGCCCGCCCGGATCTATGCCTGCGTTGGCGGCGGCTCCAACTCGCTGGGTATTTTCCAACGCTTTCTCGATGAAGAGCAGACCGAACTGGTCGGCGTCGAGGCCGGAGGCTACGGGCTCGACAGCGGTCAACACGCTTCCAGGCTCTGTGGGAGCGATGCCTCCCCGGGTGTCGCCCAGGGCTACAAGACCATGTTCCTGCAGAACGACGACGGCCAGATGCTCGACACCCATTCGGTTTCCGCCGGCCTCGACTATATCGGCGTGTCCCCGATTCTGGCCGATCTCTGGGAGCAGAAGGCGGTGCGCTTCGAAGCGGCCACCGACCAGGAAGTCATGGAGGCTCTGGATCTGACCATGAAAAAAGAAGGCATCATTCCGGCACTTGAGTCGGCCCACGCCTTTGTCCAGGCCTTCAAAGAGGCACCGGAGCTGTCCCCAGACGATGCGGTAATCATCAATAACTCCGGCCGCGGCGACAAGGACATTTTCACAATCGCCCATGCCTATGACGATCCGTCCTGGAAAGAATTCATCATCAAACGCGCCGCAGAATACCGAAAATAATTCAGCCAACCGCTGTGGATAATTAGCCAGCCGGTGATAGAATGCAGCTTGAAAAGATTATACGAGACAAGAAAGGTGACAAAGAGATCCTCCTGATGACCCATATTGTGCTGGGTTATCCATCCTTTGAGGTAAACCGCGAGGTTATAGCGGCTATGGTTGACAACGGGGTGGACTGCATCGAGATGCAGATCCCGTTTTCAGAACCAATGGCCGACGGGCCGGTGATCCTCAAAGCCAATCAGGACAGCATCGCCCACGGCACCACCATAGAGGAATGCCTGGCTTTCGGGGCCGAGATGTGCTCGACCCATGACATCCCGTTTCTCTATATGACGTATTACAATATCATTTTCAAATACGGCGAAGCGCGCTTTCTCGAGCGGGCTGCAGAAGCGGGTATCAGCGGCCTGATCCTGCCGGATTTGCCTCCGGAAGAAGGCAGCCGATTCTGCTCGATGGCACGACAGAAAGAAATCGCCCCGATCTTGATTTTTGCGCCCACCAGCACCGACGAGCGTATGCGTGCGCTCAATGAACATGGGGCTGGATTCGTCTATTGTACCGCCCGGCGCGGTGTCACCGGCAAGCACTCCGAACTCGATGCCGAGTTCGGCGCCTACCTGGGCCGCTGCCGGCAGGCAACCGATCTACCGCTGGCGGTGGGCTTCGGCATCCAGAGCCGCAGCGACATCGAAGAACTGATCGGCCTGGCCGACATGGGCGTTATCGGTTCACGGACCATCAAACTGGTCGACGAGCAGGGCAGCTCCGCCGTTGGGCCTTTTATCAAAGAGCTGCTGGGCAGCTAGGCCCAGCCCGCGCCAGCCGTGTTGGCCTCAAATGCCCACCGTCCCGAATGACCAGAGCTGGATGGAGCAGGCCCTGCGCCAGGCTGAACATGCTGGCCAACTTGGTGAGGTTCCGATCGGCGCTGTTCTGGTTGCCGACAATGATATCGTGGCCGCCGCCGGCAACTCCCCGATCCTTGATAGCGATCCAACCGCCCATGCCGAAATCAAGGTGATCCGCGAGGCCGCACGCAAGCTCGGTAACTATCGTCTGCCGGGCACCACCCTCTACGTTACGCTGGAACCTTGCATTATGTGCATGGGGGCCATCATCCACAGCCGGATCGAACGTCTTGTTTTCGGGGCCAGCGATCCGAAAACGGGTGGTGCCGTATCACAATACCAGGTCGGTACGGACAGAAAACTCAATCATTTCCTAGACATTACCGGAGGCGTTCTGGATGAACAATGCAGCCGTTTGCTGGTTGAGTTTTTCAGAAACAGGCGCTGAACCCGGGCCGAGCGGCAGCGTTTTCTTTTTTCGTGCCAAACCCTTTTTTGATTGATAAACTTGGGCCGAGCGTTTATTTAGTACCACGCAGCTCAGCGGCCCCCAAAAGCAAATATGCGGAGAGGTGACCGAGTGGCTTAAGGTGCACGCCTGGAACGCGTGTGTACGCAAGTACCGTGAGTTCGAATCTCACCCTCTCCGCCATTTACACAGAAAGCCCCTTAATCTTAAATGATTAAGGGGCTTTCGTTTATTTTTGACCCCGAAAGTCCTCCGGCGATTCCAATTTACATATTATATTATTTAATTCGATATCAACGTATTGTATACGCAACAACCCTGTCTTTTTTGTTCGTTTTGAATATTTTTGCTATCTCAATATCTCTTTATTCTGCCATTTGAAAGATAAAGCCGAATCTGGTTTAACTTATGGGTACCTTGCAAAATTAGGATTTTGGTTCAAAATCGAGGCGCGTGTGAAAATTTTGCCGCAGGCATAGTTAATATTCCGAGGATAAAATTTTTACACGCAACACAGCGTTTGGGCAAAAAGACAATTTTTCAAGGTAGCCTTATGCTTGCCCAGCCTCGAGCAGCCTGCTGATTCGCCTGAGTGCAATCGCACAGATCAGAACGTAGGGAAACGCCCACCAGGGCATGTCAAAAGATATTCTGCAGAAACCATCCTCAGTTATTGCCAGGCGGTGACCCGTGGCCTCAAACCGACCGATCCGCCAACTCCAGAAATGGAGATGCTGGTAGCGGTTTATCGAGAACGGGACCCAGAAACCGAAAACGGTCCTGACAGAGCCGGTTGAACCCAGCTGAATATAGCGCTGCGCGCACCTGACCCGGCTCACGGAAGGACCCCAGTACGGCCATTGCTCAGTGTCGGTAATAACCTGCCATGCTGCCTCTTGACTGCAAAGCAGCAGCCGGCTGACGACCAGTCTGCTGTTATCCAGGGCTATCACTTTTTCTCCCAATGCTTCCTAATTTTGAAACTGCATTTACTTAAAATGAGAACCATTTCCTGAAACAATATTCCTGACAAAAGGAAACCTTTGAATTTAATTTTTACAATGGGTAGACTCTCACTACTTGTCCAATTCATAATAATCGGTTTTCAGACCAGCCAGGGTCGGGCGTACACACAACTCGAGCATCAAGGAGCTCAATAATGGAATCGGTAATCCTGCTGTCAAGATTGCAATTCGCTTTTACCATCATGTTCCACTATATCTTTCCTCCCTTGACCATTGGCCTCGGGCTGATTCTGGCGTATCTTGAGACGCGTTTCTATTTCACCCGAAAACCGATTTTTGCCAGTGCCTGCCAGTTCTGGATGAAAATATTCGTTCTCAATTTCGCCATCGGCGTGGCCAGCGGCATCGTTATGGAATTTCAGTTCGGCACCAACTGGGCAAGTTACTCCCGGTTCGTCGGTGACGTGTTCGGCAGCGCCCTGGCTGCTGAAGGCATTTTCGCCTTCTTCCTTGAATCCGGTTTTCTAGCCGTGGTGGCTTTCGGCCGACAACGGGTAGGCAGGGGGTTGTATCTTTTCAGTGTCTATATGGTTGCTCTCGGGTCGATCTTTTCTTCGATCTGGATCGTGGTGGCAAACAGTTGGCAGCAGACGCCGGCCGGTCACCACATCGTCGACATCATGCGACCCGGCACCCTGCCTGACGGCAGTTCAGGACTGATACCCTGGGTGGTGGACGGGGTCACCCAGCGCCGTGCCGAAATCCTCAATTTCATGGATATGGTATTCAATCCATCCACCGTCCAACGGCTCAGCCACGTTCTGCTGGGCTGCGCGGCTGTGGGTGCATTCTTCGTTCTCAGTATCTCCGCGTATTATATACTCAATAAAAAACACAAAGAATTTGCCCGTCACTCAATAAACGGCGCGCTGCTTCTCGGGCTGGCAGCCTCTGTCGGCCTGGCACTTAACGGCCACACTCAGGCTCAAAAAGTCTATCGGCACCAACCGGCAAAACTTGCCAGTTTCGAAGCCCATTTCGACACCGGCCGAGCCGACCTCAACCTGATCGGCTGGCCCAATGAAAAAGAAGAGCGAATCGATTTCGAGATCAGCATACCCGGCGGCTTGAGCTTCATGGTGTTTGATGATCTCACCTTCCAGAAACCGGTCGTCGGACTGGACCGCTTCAGACCGGAAGACCGCCCTCCCCTGCTGATACCCTATTTTTCCTGGCGCATCATGGTGGGCATCGGTGGTCTGATGATTGTCGCCTGTGCACTAGGTATCTACTACAACAGGCGTAAGAACCTGGCTCAAAAGCGCTGGCTCCTCTGGTCCTTCGTCTTTGGCATAGGCTTCGTCATGGCGGCGAATCAGGCCGGCTGGATAGCAGCCGAAGTAGGGCGGCAGCCCTGGACGGTGCACCCGCCGGTTGAATGGAACAGCGACGGCAGCGACCTGAACCTCGCTGCAGACGGCATTTATCAATACGACGAGCGCCTTGGTCTGCGCACTGCCGACTCGGTAAGCGTATCGGTCAGCGCCCGGGAAGCGACCCTATCCCTGATCCTGTTCACGATCCTCTATATCTGCCTGGCTGCTGTCTGGATCATGGTGCTTGACCGGAAGATCCGCCAGGGTCCGGAGGAGCCTGGACAGGCCGATGAAACGTCTGCCGAGGGAGTAAAAAAAGCGGTAGTCGACCGGCAGCATGCCCGGCTCGACCAGGAGAGTCAGCCTGAAGGGGGTACGATATGAGTCCTGAAGCACTCTGCATCATCTGGTTTATCTTGCTCAATGTATTGCTGATCGGCTATGCAATTCTGGATGGTTTCGACCTGGGCGTCGGCATTCTGCAGCCCTTCGTTGCCAGAGATGATACCGAACGTCGTTTGGTAATGAACAGCATCGGCCCGCTCTGGGACGGCAACGAGGTCTGGCTGGTCACCTTTGGCGGGGCGCTCTTTGCGATGTTTCCAAATGCCTATGCATCGATTTTCAGCGCCTTTTATCTACCGTTTGTTTTACTTCTCTTCGCACTGATTTTTCGTGCGGTTTCCCTTGAATTTCGCTCCAAACGAACAAGTCCCGTCTGGCGCTCCTTCTGGGATATACTTTTCTGTGTTGGCTCGACCCTGGCCGCCCTGCTGTTCGGTGTTGCCACCGGGGCCCTGATGCAGGGCCTGCACCTCTCAGAACTTGGAGACTTTCAAGGCACCATGCTTGATCTGATCAGCGGCTTCAGTCTCAGTGTCGGACTGTTCACGGTGGCCCTGCTGGCCATGCACGGTTCCATTTTTCTCTACATGAAGACGGAAGGCGCACTGCATCAGCGGTTGTTCAAATGGATGCAGGCAACCTGGTACGTGTATCTGTTTTTCTTCTGCCTGGTTACCCTGTGGTCAACGCTCTTTATCCCATCTGCCCTGCAGCATTTCGGTGATTACCCGGCGCTGTGGCTGATCCCGCTGATCAACATTCTGGCCATAGCCAACATATTGCGGGCCATAAAGCAGCAGCGCCCCTTCTATGCCTTCTTGAGCAGTTGCTGCACGATAGCGGCCCTTATCCTGCTGTTCAGTGCTGCGCTGTACCCAAATCTGGTGCCTGCCGCAAACAACGATGCTTTCAGTGTCACGGTCTTCAATGGGGCCTCGAGCCCCCTGACTCAGAAAATTGGCCTGATCATTGTAGCCATCGGTATGCCCCTGGTGCTGTCCTATACCGTTCTTATTTACTGGACATTCAGGGGTAAAGTCAGTCTTGGTCCTGAAAGCTATTGATACGGCGGCCGTCCGTTGCTAAAAAAAAGGTTATGGTGGCTGGGTATGCTGAGGCGTACCGGTCTGCCTTTTTTGACTTTGCAGGATAATGGTTATTATCTAGCATTAAGACGGGGCTAGCGATGTTCCTCAACCTTGCATGAAGAGATCAACGTACCTATCGGTTTGGGGTCTTAGAAGCAAACCCGTCCCCGCAGGCCGATAAGTGCAAAACCATAAGGTAATCCCATGAAACGTATTATCAGAAACAGCTTCATCTCGTTGTTCGCATCTTTTCTGTTTTTCCCGATATCTTCTTTTGCTCTGAACATCGGTGACAAAGCGCCACCATTTGCGGCTCAATCCAACCAGGGAGCAATTTCCCTGACTGACTACCAGGGAGAGAAAAGCGTCGTTCTGGCACTTTATTTTGCCGTATTCACCTCAGTCTGAGCAAGCGAGCTTGCTAACTTCCAGCGTGATCTGGAAGCATTCGAGAAACTCGACGCGCAGGTTATCGGGGTCAGCAACGACGATATGGAAACCCTTGAACAATTTGTCAAAGAAGAGAACATCAGCTTTCCGCTCATTGCCGACACCGAAAAGGACATCAAAGGCAAATATGGCAGCGGCAGGGTGACCTATCTGATCGACAAGCAGGGAGTCATCCGCTTTATCCAGAAAGGTGTACCCGAAAATGCTGATTTTCTAGAGCAACTAAAGATGCTCCAGTGACATCGTCTTCCTGATCAACGAAGACACGGGGCTTGATCCTCCTGGCAGGGGAAATTTTCTTTCCCCTGCCTCTACCCGCACGTTCAAAGTGATGAACGGCCGCCGTCAACGCCAATTATCTGACCCGTAATCCAGTCGGCCCCTGAAGACAGCAGAAAAAAGTCAGACAATCAATATTCTCCGTTCTACCGAGCCGTCTCAACGGATGCTGATCGGTTCTCACCCAGACACCTTTGCAGAGCCTGCTCCTCTGCTGGGATCCTGACAAAAAGCAGCAGAGCGGCGTTGACGATCGAAAACGCCAGGGCAGTGTACCACGCGCCAAGAAGCGCCGGAATTACCATTATTTCTATGGCAACTGCGAAATAGTTCGGATGTTTGAAATATCGATACGGCCCTGATTTCACGGGGGACATTCCCTCGAAAACGACAATCCGCGTATTCCAGCAATGCCCCAGCGAATAAATTGCCCAGTAACGTAGAACCTGGGCAACGATAGCTAACGCGAGCAGCAGCGGCCAGAGGCTGGAAAGAGGCGGCTTTCGAACCAGACACTCCAGGGTAAAAGAAACTATCCAGCATGAATGCAGAACCCAGAAGAGCCAGTAATGGCCTGCACCAAACTCTCTTCCGCCGTGGCGCATTGCCCGGCTGAAATTTTTTCTTGCCAGGACCAGTTCGCTCAAGCGCTGGACAATGACGATACTGACTATGATGGTGAGCAATATCATGAATTATGCAGAAGCAGCTGATCGGAACTGAAGCCGGGCCCCAGAGCGGACATCAGACAATAGCCAGGATTCAGCCCCTGGTTCAGCATCATATGTTCGAGAACGAACAGTATCGAAGCTGATGACATATTGCCGTAGCGCCTCAGTATTTCATGCGAGCCAGCCAGCATCTGGGCTGGCTGACCAATAACCTCGGCAAATGCCTCGAGCACCTTTGCCCCACCCGGATGGGTGACGTATGAGGCGATCTCATCGATAGAGATGCCCCAGGAAGCGCACGCATCGGCAATCACGCCGGGTATGTGCTTTCTGACGAACGACGGGATATCTCTGGAAAAACGGACCTTCATCCCGGTATCGATAACATCCCAGCCCATGATGTCATAGGTTTTGGGAAACAACCGATGGTATGAGCCGACAATCTCGGGCCCTGATTCAGCCTTTCCAACTACCAGCGCGGCTGCGCCGTCGGCAAAGATCGAGGTCCCGATTAAATTGGATTTTGATAGATCGTTGCGCTGAAATGTCGCACTGCAGATTTCAACGGCAACAAAAAGAACCGGCGCCCCGCCATGGCAGCTGCTTAACTCAGCCGCCCTGGCGAGTCCTGACACCCCTCCGGCGCAGCCAAGGCCGAACAGCGGCAGGCGAACAATATTCATGTCCATTTCGAGGTCCTGCATCAGATACGCATCAAGACTCGGAGTCATAATGCCGGTGGTGCTGGCAACGACGATTCCGCCAAAGTCTTCCGGGGTAGCCTGCGCGTTCGAAATCGCCCGGCCGGCTGCAGCCAGAGAAAGCTTCTTGGCACTTTCTATAAAAAGGTCGTTGGCGGCGCCAAACCCCCGTTCAATGCCATACCAATCAGGTTCCTGGGCAAAATGCCTCTCTTCGATGTGCAGATGATCAAAGACTTTTAAGACCCGTTCCAGGTTTTCAACCCGACCGCTGAACATAGTATCAGCAAACCGGCGCACGGATGACTGGTCGTAGACGTGATCGGGCACCGCCGTGCCAATCCCCTGGATCCGGATATTATTCATTTTAGTTCCTCGTTCTGAAAAGAACCGGCAGTTGTCAGCCGCAGACATTGAGTTATGGTAAACATCCAGGCTTTGTTAATAAAGAGCAGCGCTTCAATGAGGCATGCCAAGACATAGATCAACAGCCAGGAGCTTGCCAATCACTCTGGACGATCTATGGTCTTTGCATGGATACTCAGATTTCCCGCACAGATCGGGTAGCAGGCGCCCTGTATGGACTGTTCATTGGTGATGCACTGGCGATGCCGGTGCACTGGTATTACAATACCAAGGCACTGCGGCAGGACTACGGAGAAGTTCGCGACTATCTCGCACCAAGAAACCCGCATCCCGACTCAATCCTGTGGCGCTCTTTCTATAAACCAATAAATTCCTCAGCCGATATTCTGCACGACCAGGCCCGGTACTGGGGTAAAAAGGGCATACACTATCATCAGTTTCTGGAGGCCGGGGAAAACACACTCAATGTCCAACTCGCAGCAGAACTCCTCGACTTCCTCGGCAGCGGAAAGGGTTACTCCCCTCAAGGCTGGCTGGAGCATCTCGTCTCTTTTCTTACAACCCCGGGTAACCACCGGGACACCTATGCCGAGGAGTATCTCAGACATTTTTTCACCAATTACGGTCAAGGAGTCAGCCTCTTGGAGTGTGGACGCCAGGACGAACACCATATCGGCGGCCTGAGCCTGCTGCTGCCGCTGGTTATTTTCTTTGCAGATCAGCCCCGTTATGCCAGGCAAGCCGGCCTGGAGCACCTCGGACTGACCCATGGAGGTCCGCTCATGAAGCGCAGCGGTGCTCTCGTTATCGATCTTATCCTGGAGCTTATTGACGGCATTCCACTGCTTGACGCGCTCACCAGAGCCTGGCAATTTCATACCGCCGAGCCGGCTGTACCGGATTTCCTCGGTATGCTCGAATACCCTGATGCTGTTGTGGTTGGCAGACATTTCTCGTCCGCCTGCTATGTTGAGCAGGCCCTGCCGGCAACCTTGTACCTGGCAGCCAAATACCATCAGCAGCCAGCCGAAGGACTGATCGCCAACACCATGTGCGGCGGAGACAATTGCGGCCGCGGCGCGGTGCTTGGTGCGCTGCTCGGCGCCGCATCCGGACTCGAAGCCTGGCCGCTCAGCTGGCGCTCCGGATTAAAATCCCAGCCACCGACAATAGCCTGAGAAAACCCTGGTAACCGCCCCGCCAATCCGCTTGTTCTGCGGGTCTATAAAGCCCCACAATTAGATGGTGCAGAATGGTGCTTGATTTTCATCATCGAGTATTTATATGTCTTGCTGTAGCAGTATCTTATAAACCAACAAATTAATGGAGAGCAAACATGGCTGATGAAAATTATCAAAAGCTGGACCCAAGTGAAGGCGGCTACGAATCTATGGTTTGGATCCGCGACAGGAATGGTAAGGAATATGCATGCTACATCAAAGATATAAAAGGGGTGAAGGCAAAGGAAGACCTCACCGAAGAAGAAAAGGCCAAATGTGTTGACGTCAACACGCTGGTCGGCACCGAGCGTTGGTAAACGTCTTACCCTGCCTTATTCAAACGAGGGGGATGGGACGCCGAATCTATTGATGTTTTAATATTTGTCGGCAGGTCTCCGCTCGGGGACTTCGACATGATCGACCGCCCCCTCGTTCCATTCTAAGCTCACATAAAGCTGACAATAGCAGGCCCCGAATTCGAGAACATCTGCTTCACGATAGACGCAGGGGCAGATGATATCACTGTCCTTTTCTCGGTTGCCCGAGGCAGGTCGACAGGGACAGGTCATATAGCCGTAGCGGTCCCTGTTGGACAGAAGGGCCCGGAGTAAATCGAAGGTTCGCTCCCGGTTATTGTTGAACAGATACCCTCTGGCAACCTGGGCTTTCTCGAGCAGGTCGTACAGATCATCAACTTCGGTGCGAACCCCAATCGCCTCTTTTATCTCCTGCGGCTTGAATCCGATTATTACCTGATCGCCGACCCGCACTGTCGGAAACGAACAATTCGGGTTGATCTGCCTGAGTTCATCGACCAGTTCCAACCTGGCGTCAGCTTCGAGCAGGTCCGCATCAACCGCCTGATGCTCGACCCCGAGATCAGCCAACATCTTCTTGATGGCCTGGCAATAATTACAGGTGCTCAGGCTGTAAAGTTTGGTGGGTATCATCTACTGCTGTTTACAATTTTATATTTTTTTAGAGCTTCAGTTATATTGACTGCCTGCAGAACAATATACCCCACTATCAGCTTCAGGGCATCTGAATCTTGACACTGAATCTTGACCATTATGCGGTAACGTCCCAAACACTGCTTACCTGAACGCAAGATCTCCTGGAAACCATCAAATCACGTCGCTGGGCAAAATAATATCAATATTCTTTCCCTAAAACAATAGTATCTGCTACCATTGTTCAACTATTTTGATACTATTGTACTCGGGGAAATCATGACTACATTTCTACCTCACGCTGGAATTGAGAAATGTTCCAGCACCGAGCACTTTTCACCAACGCTATTGATAAAATAGATGCAGTAACGCAAACTTTGATGATGATTAAAGATGCTATGAAGCTCTCATCACCAGAATAATAAACGTATCAAAAACCTAGAGAGGTAAAGTCATGAGTATGAGAGGCCAAATAATTTCTGAAGAATACAATAAAATGGTGTGGGTTAGAGATGATATCGGTGGTGAGTATGTCTGTTACGCAAACGATCTGAGCTCCCCGGGTCATGTTTCTGAATCGGAAAAGGCAAAATGCCTTGACACTAGCCAGATTCTCGGTCCTAATTGGTAATTGATCAAGATCGTCAATTTCACACGTATACAACCATAGACCATCATAGAAAACTAAGGAGGTAGAGTCATGAGTATGAGAGGAGAAATAATTTCGGGAGAATATAATTCAATGGTTTGGATCCGCGACAAGGATGGTAAGGAATATGCCTGCTATTTGAAAGACATAAAAGGGTTGAAAGCAAAGGAAGACCTCACCGAAGAAGAAAAGGCAAAGTGCCTTGACACAAGCCAGATTCTCGGGCCGAACTGGTAAAATATTAAACCAGGTTATATCTGCCTGAGAACAATTAATCTTCCACATGATTGATATACAATGCCACCAGCCGCGCTCGTATCGAGCTCGCCTGGTGGCATTGGTTTTTGAATAAATCACTAGCAGAAATATCGGCTCACACAACTTTCGTTATGGCCAGAAATCACAACTTGAGGGTGCCTTGATTCTTTTCATCAATCTGCCACTCGCCCTAATCTATTTATCAAACAATCAGCGACAGTAGCCGTTGAGCGGGCAAGGCCATGGGCCATGCTTGCATCTATGATCTGGCCGCGCGTCATCGCACCGACGGCGAATAGGTCAATACCAGCTGCACCCTTCCGCCCAGTTGGCGGCAGCACCCGATGGGTATCGGGGTCCACCAGGATACTGCCGGTTCGACTTGACAAGCTATGAGCGGCCTCACCCGTACCTGTCTCCTCCAGTTTGATGAGCCCTCTTCTCAATAAATTTCTGGTCAGCTCAGATTGATCGGATGCCACCGATCTTGGCTGGCCGCGGGCGTTGACCACATAGCGGTAGGTATCCCAGCGTCTTTCTCCTTTTAAATCTTCGTAACTAAACTCAAACGCCCCCGTTGTCTCGTTGCAGCCAAAACCATAATCTCTGCCAAGCCTGACCACGGAAACGACTCCCGCCTGCATCAGGGCCAGCAATTTCTCGCCATTGATAATTGGCTGAGTGGCCGCATAGGAAAAAAACAGGGTGCTGAAATCACGCTCAAAGCGCTGCCTCTCATCGGGGCGCAGATGGATATACAGTTCCCGCACCACCGGATAAATTTCAACCAGAGCCGTCTGCCAGACAAGCTCGCCGTCTGGCCCATCGCCAGTCTGGGACTTGTTGATATCGAGACGAAGTATGCGCTCGGGATCCTCAACTGGGTCGAGGACCTTTGACCAGTCGACCGGGTATCCGTAAGCTGCGCTCAGTTCCCTGTCGAGCAGTTCAAATATATCGGTTAATTTGAGCTGATATGGGTTTTCATGAGTAAGGCGCAGTAATCGCTCACAGCTCAGATATCGATTCGGCCGAGAACCGATACGTCCTCTGACACGCGGCAGCAGCCCCCGCCGGGAATAAAGGGTAAGTTTTCTGGGCGATCGGGGAGGTGCATAGATAAGCTCTCCGGAGAGTTGACGCTTAAATCTGCCTTCTGAAGTAAGCGTAAGCGCGACCTCAATGGCGCTCAGGCTTGACCCTAAAACACCGATCTCTGCACCGCTCGGGATCGCCTCCAGGAGTTTGGCTGCGGGCCAGGGCGAGGAGAAGTAGTTTGGCTGATCAGCGCTCTCGAACCAATGACCGGTAGCCAGCAACACGCCATGAAATGGGCCAAATGTCTGGAGAGTGCCTGAATTATTTCTGCATGCCAGGTAGGCCTTTGATTGCTCTTCATGGATATCGGTTACTTCAAAACCGGTATGCAATAGAGTCGCCATCCCCAGATTTTCAGCCATATCCGCTGCAGTTAGTATCTGGCTCTTGAGGTATTCGCCCATTACCGCGCGCGGGTAGTGGTGGCATTTTGTTGAATCAGTGCCTGGTCCGGTAAACACCTCTTTCGGGTCGTACAAAAAACCAGCCAGCGTTTGCTTGTTATGCAGCACCCATTGCTGGAAATCCGCTGGTCTGGCCGCTCGCACCGTCATATCCCCGGCACACATATTAGTGATATGAAACGGCAAGACAAATCTCTTGTTATGGGGCAGGCCGGGGCCGATCACCTCCTGTTTTTCAAAAATCTCCACTCGCAGTCCTTTGCCGAGCCGCCTCCCCTCGTCGCCCATATCGTTTAGTTTGTCGACGAGTTGACAGAGCAGAGCGGTAGCGGTGAGTCCGCCTCCGATAACACAAAAGCGGTATCGAGGCTGCGTATCCTGCCCATGATGAGTATTATGGTCTGTAGGTTGTATAGACGGTCTCACGATGCAGCGTATCTCCGGTGAATGATGCGTACCAATTTACCATAGTTCCTGTGCAGAGTTGCAATAGTGATCTAATCCATGAAGATTATTATAGTGGAGATAAGATGTGTGTAAACGAGAAGCCTCTTTCCTCAAACGATATCATGTACCAGCCTCATTTTAAGTTTAAAATCAGCGTTATAATAATCCAGATATTTCTTATCTGCCTGCCGGCGGCCCTGCCCATTTTTTCGGCAGCAGGCGAACAGAAGCAGAACGCGCTGGCAGATTTAAAGGCCGGCAACCACATTGCCCTTGTGCGTCACGCGCTGGCGCCGGGAACTGGGGATCCGGAAAACTTCATGCTCGGCGACTGCTCGACCCAGCGCAACCTTTCTGAAACTGGCCGGAAGCAAGCCGCAGCCATCGGGATGCAATTCAGGGCCGCAGGAATTACCGCTGCGGAGATCTACACCAGCCAGTGGTGCCGATGCCGCGAAACTGCCGAGCTTATGGGACTCGGTAAACCGCTTGAACTGCCGGCGCTGAACTCATTTTTCCGTAAATATGAGCGCCGGGACCAACAAAACGCCCAGTTGCGCCAATGGCTTTCCGGGAAGGATCTCTCAAAACCGGTTGTCCTGGTCACCCACCAGGTAAATATTACCGCCTTCAGCGGCGTATACCCGGCATCCGGTGAAATTATTCTGATGCGCAAAACGGCCAGTGGCGGATTTGAACTCGCAAGCAGGATAGCCACCGATTGACACAATACCCGCTTTTTCCCGACGGGAAAATGGTCGATCTGATCCAGCAGCTTTCAGATCTCCTCTCGATGCGCTGGTCTCAGGAATTATGAGACTGCCTGTGACTTTTTATTTGTCGGTTTTGCCACCGCGTAAGCCAATTAGCTTGGCTACAAATAAAACCCAGGCGCCGTTGACCGACCTGGTGCAGAGGCTTATTTTATTGATATAATTTGATTCTGGAGTCTCGTATCTGTTTGCTTGACGCCTCGGGTAAAAACGTGTATAAATCCGGCCTGTGCTTATCAAGAGATCAAGGGGTGCTGCCTGTTACGGCGGTTCCTGCCTCGACTTCAGGATACTATGTGATTACGGCTTGATAGCCGGGTCCTGCGCAACAAAGAATCACGAACTCCGCCAGGTCCGGGAGGAAGCAACGGTAGTGAGCCCCTTTGTGTGATGCAGGGTGCCCGGCTATCATTTTTTTGGCCCCAGACGAACAGACGTTATCCATAAGACTGGTATCCCATGTCCTACCTCGTATTCGCCCGGAAGTTCCGCCCCCAGACATTCGAACAGGTTGTCGGCCAGAAGGCGGTCGTCAAGACCCTGTGCAACAGCCTCAAGCGTGACCGCGTGGCCCATGCAATCTTGTTTTCCGGCGTCCGCGGAGTCGGTAAGACGACCCTGGCCCGCTTAATGGCCAAGGCCCTGAACTGCGAGCAGGGGCCGACGCCTCTGCCCTGTAACGAATGCCGTTCCTGCACCGAGATCACCAAAGGGTCCGCGCTGGATTTGCTCGAGATCGACGGCGCCTCGAACCGTGGAATCCAGGAGGTTCGCGAGCTCAAGGACAAGATCAAATTCATGCCGACCTCGTCACGCTTCAAGATCGTGATCATCGACGAGGTGCACATGCTGACCAACGAAGCCTTCAATGCGCTGCTCAAGACGCTCGAAGAGCCGCCGGCCCATGTCTATTTCATGTTCGCCACCACCGAACTCCACAAAATACCGGTGACCATTCTATCGCGCTGCCAGCGCTATGAGCTGCAGAGGGTCAGCTCCGTCGATTTGAGAGCCCATTTTTCCGGCCTCCTTGACGGCGAAGGCGTCAGCCTGGCTGAAGAAGCCCTGTCACTGATCGTGCGGGAGGCCGAAGGTTCGGTTCGGGACGGTCTCAGCCTGCTCGACCAGGTGCTGTCCTACGGTGATTCGGTCATCACGCTTGACGATGTGGTAGAAGTGCTCGGCCTGGTGAAGCGGGAGCATATTCTCGGTATTGCCGAGGCACTGCTCAGCGGTGATCGAGCCGGCTCGATTGCACTGCTGGCGGAGCTGTTCAAACATGGAATGGATATCAAACGTTTCACCAGTGAACTGCTCGAGTGCTACCGAACCCTGCTGCTCATCAGAATCGGGGGCTGCGAACAACTCCTGGAAATCCCAGACGATGAGATGCAAACCCTGCGCGCACTGGCCCAGTCCCATTCGACTGAATCGATTCACCAGCAGTTGAGCCGCCTGATGCAGACCGCCGAGGACCTGCGTTTTTCGCTGCAGCCGCGGCTGACCCTGGAGACCTCGTTTCTGGCCATCATCGAGGCGGGTAATGTGATCGGTCTCGAGACACTGTTGGAAAAAATCGACAACGCCATCGGGGCGCTTCCCGATCAGCAGGCAGAATCGACGAAACCAGCCGAGCAGTTAGCCCCGGCACCTGAAACGTTTCGACCGACGCCTGCCGCAGCCCGGAAAAAAAAACAAATAACGGAGCGTGAACCGCCGCCGCCCGAGGAAGAATTAGTTCCGGAAACCACAGATACACCAACACCGGAAGATGAGCCTATCGAAACGGTCGCCAGAGTGCAGCCGACCTTCAGCCTGGAGCCCTCTGCTGCCGGAACAAAACCATCTGAGCCCCAAAAAGCTGTGCCTCCCCCTGAGGCGAAAACCGAGAAGACCGAGAAGACCCGGCAGGTCCAGCGCGATATCAGAAAAGACTGGACGGAGTTTATCTCCCATCTGAAAAGAGAAAAAGAGTGGATGGCCCAGACGCTGCAGCAAACCTCTTCGGTACGCGAAGCTGGAACTGAACTACTGCTTGAGTTCGACAATCCTAATGACTGTTTCGTGCTGCGCTCGAAGGAAAACCGGCAAAAGCTCACCGAGTATATCCTCGATTTCTTTCAGCGGGACCTTACCATTCGCATTGTCAGTCCGAACAGCTCAAATGACAACGGCCAGAAGGATTCGGAAGGCCCCAAAAAACGACGTCAGCAGCTCGCCGAACATCACCTGGTCAGAATGACTGAGGAGATATTCAACGGCCGGGTCGGAAGCATCCGCATCTCCGATCCCAATAAGTAGTCGGGGAGAACCTGTCGTATAAGACCTGACAGCAGAACTACCGTTCAAAATTATTACAGGAACTGAGCCATGGACATGAACGCAATCATGCAGCAGGCCCGCGAGATGCACGAAAAGATGAACAAAGTGCAGAACGAGCTGGCCGCCAAAACCGTTACCGGCAATGCCGGGGGCGGTATGGTAACGGTAACCGCCACCGGCAAGGGAGAAATTGTTAATATTCGAATCGAGGGCGAGCTCATCGACCCGGCCGAAAAGGACATGCTCCAGGACCTGATCGGCGCTGCGGTCAACGATGCGCTGAGAAAAGCCCGGGAATTGGCTAAATCTGAAATGGCCGGTCTGACCGGCGGTGTTCAGATTCCGGGTCTTACCAATATGTTTTAACGGGCCATGGGTAATATACAGGTGATACCTCCAGCCCTTGATCGGCTGGTCCAGAGTTTTTCGGCTTTACCGGGTATCGGCGCCAAAACCGCCACCCGCCTGGCCCTGACCATTCTCAGGCGCTCTCCGTCCGAGGCCCGTGAAATGGCCGGAGCCCTGGCCGAGTTGCACGGCTCTATCAGACTCTGCTCGCAGTGCATGGCTTTTTCCGAGACCGATCCCTGCTCGGTCTGCGCCGATCCCCGGCGCGACGCTTCGTTTGTCTGTGTGGTTGAACAACCCGCCGATCTCCTGGCCATAGAGAAGACCGATCACTATCGCGGCCACTATCACATCCTGCACGGGGTACTCTCACCGGTGGACGGCATCGGGCCGGACGAGATCAAGGTTAAGGAACTGCTCAAACGGCTGCAGCAGGGCACCATCAAAGAGGTTCTGATCGCTACCAGTTCGACGGTTCCCGGAGAAGCTACTGCATCGTTTCTGATCGATACGCTAAAACGCTTCCAGATCAGGCTGTCCCGGCTTGCCTGTGGTATTCCGATGGGCATGGATATCAAATACGCCGATCAGCACACCCTGGCCCGGGCGATCGAAGCTCGCTCGGAGGCATCCTGAGAACGTTTTTCAAGGCCGATTATCTTGGCAGAAGAGATCAATAAACCTTGACAGCTTCAGCTAATACTGGTATTTGGAACAGGTTCTGTCCTTGATGCATTGAGGTTTCGTAACTATAATTGAGTGCAATTCAGGTACACAACATTTAACCAGTGGATTATCCGGACATCGATAATCTCGAAAATCCGGGTATTTTAGGCGCGTAGCTCAGTGGGAGAGCGCTACCTTGACGTGGTAGATGTCGTGGGTTCAATCCCCTCCGCGCCTACCAGATATAAGGCTAAAGTAAGAACGGCGTTGCTGTCCGTTTGCTCTTTAGCCTTTGTTTTTCTAGAGCATCCCATCATTTAAGATGGCAGGAACATGACTGATATTGCAGTTAAAATAGAAAGTGGCGAAGCGGTTTCTCTGCCCCGGGCAACGACCGTTGCCGCAGCGCTTGAAGCGCTGCTCTCCGGTAAACAGCGTAAAAAGACGCTGGCGGCCTACGTTAACGGTGCGCTTGCGGATCTTGACACCGAATTGAGCAGCGACGCCGTCATCGTACCGATCCAGAAGGACAGCAACGAAGCCCTCGAGATCTTGCGCCACTCAACTTCCCACATCATGGCCCAGGCGGTCAGGGACCTGTTTGGTACCGATGTCAAAATCGCCATCGGGCCGGCCATCGAAAACGGATTTTATTACGACTTTCTGCGCGAGACCCCGTTCAGCCCTGAAGATTTCGAACAGATCGAAAAGCGCATGGCCGAAATCGCCGATGCCGCCCTGCCCTTCTCGCACCGGGACATCGACCGGCTCGATGCCATCGAGATGTTCAAAGCCCAAGGCGAAAAATACAAGGTCGAACTGCTCGAGGAAATCGAAGACGACACCGTCTCGATCTACCAGCAGGGCGACTTCCTCGATCTCTGCCGCGGACCGCACATTCCTGACACCAGCTGGGTCAAGGACTTCAAGCTGCTCCGAGTGGCTGGAGCCTATTGGCGCGGCGACGAAAACAACGACGTGCTGCAGCGCATTTACGGCACCGTCTTTTTCGATAAAAAAGCCCTTAAGAAGCATCTCAACGACCTGGAAGAGGCCAAGAAACGGGACCACCGCAGGCTCGGCAAACAGCTCAAGCTTTTTACCGTCAACGACCAGATCGGCCCCGGCCTGATCCTCTGGCAACCCAAGGGTGCACAGCTCAGGCGGCTGATCGAGGATTACTGGAAAGACGAGCATTACCGGCACGGCTACGAGCTGCTCTACACACCCCATATCGCCCGTCAGGATCTCTGGCAGACTTCGGGGCACCTCGATTTCTACTCCGAAAACATGTACGCTTCGATGGAAATCGACGAAGTTAAGTATCAGCTCAAGCCGATGAACTGCCCGTTTCATATCGGCGTCTACAAAAGCGACAAGCGCAGCTACCGGGAATTCCCGATTCGCTGGGCGGAACTCGGCACCGTTTATCGCTATGAACGTGCCGGCGCGCTGCACGGGTTGCTCCGGGTGCGCGGCTTCACCCAGGACGACGCCCATATTTTCTGCCGCGAGGATCAGCTCGAAGAAGAAATTTTCAACATCCTCGATCTGAACCTGCATATTCTGAAGACTTTCGGCTTTGACGATTACGATGTCTACCTCTCCACCAGACCGGAGAAGTCGGTGGGCTCGAACAAAATCTGGGAAAAATCCACCGAAGCCCTGAAACAGGCGCTGGAGAAGAAAGGGCTCGGGTTTGAGATTGACCCGGGTGAAGGCGTTTTCTATGGCCCCAAAATCGACATCAAGATCAAGGATCAGTTGGGCCGTTCCTGGCAATGTTCGACCATTCAGGTCGACTTCAACCTGCCGGAGCGCTTCGATATGACCTACACCGGTTCGGATAACACCGAACATCAGCCGATCATGATTCACCGGGCCCTGATGGGTTCGCTGGAGCGCTTCGTCGGCGTGCTGATCGAACACTACGCAGGTGCGTTTCCGATCTGGTTTGCTCCGATACAGGCCCGCCTTCTCAATATCACCGACGACCAGGCTGAATATTGCGAACAGGTTTATCAACAGCTCAGAAAAGCCGGCGTGCGTATTGAAAAAGATTTGCGCAATGAAAAATTGAACTATAAGATTCGTGAAGCGCAAATGGACAAAATCCCGTATATGCTCATAGTTGGCGACCAGGAGAAAACCGATCAGAGTGTCACCGTGCGTTTGCGCGACGGCAAGAATCTGGCACCGATGAGCGTGGCCGCGTTTGCGGCGAAAATTGCCGAGGAAACCATTCAGGGCCGAGGCATTTAGCATCAAGATCAAGCAGAGCCGATCAAGCCGGTCTCATCAGAAAACAGCCGGTGATCGGTATTTACGTTCGTAGAACAGAGGAGGTCCGACATTAAAAGACGAGGAAAACCCACCCCGGGTAAGCGAGAAGAAAAAGTAGTCATCAATGACGCGATCAGGCACGACCATGTCCGGCTCATCGGATCAGACGGCGAACAGCTTGGCGTCATGAGCACCCACGAAGCCCGGGAACGGGCCTACGATGAAGGCCTGGATCTTGTTGAAGTATCCGCAGCCGCGAGTCCTCCGGTGTGTAGGATCATGAATTACGACAAGTTCCGCTACGAACAGAAAAAGAAACAGCAGGAAGCCAAGAAAAAACAGACCACGATCGATACCAAAGAGGTCAAGTTTCGTCCGAAAACAGAAGAGCACGATCTGAATTTCAAGATCAAACACATTAAAAAGTTTCTTGGCCAGAAAAATAAAGTGAAGATAACCATGCGATTCCGGGGCCGTGAAATCGTCTATTCGCAGACCATCGGCCTGGAAGCGATGAATAAGATTGCAGAGACCATCGAAGAGGATGCGGTTATTCTGCAGCCACCGATGATGGAAGGCCGGCAGATGGTCATGTTCGTCGGTCCGAAAACCCAGAAATAACAGGTTTCCCACCGGAATAGATCCCCGGACCGCCCCCCACCCACGGCCCGAGAATTAACCCGGTTTATATGAGTAAGTTAAAGGAGCAGGTATTATGCCGAAGATGAAAACCAACAGAGGTGCTGCCAAGCGCTTTAAGGCTACCGGTACCGGTAAACTCAAGCGCAACAAAGCATTCAGCAGCCACATTCTGACCAAGAAATCAACCAAGAGAAAACGTAATCTCAGGCAGTCCGGACTGGTCGACAGTTCAAACACCAAGGCCATCAAGAAAATTCTGCCGTACCTTTGATGAGCTGCAGGCGACACAGATTGATTTGCCGGAAATGAGATTTTGAGCAGGATAACAAGGAGTAGACAATGCCCAGAGTAACCAGAGGCTTTAAGGCCCGTAGAAGAAGAAACCGCGTCCTGAAGCTGGCCAAAGGCTATCGCGGCGGCCGCCATAAGTTGTACCGCACCGCCACCGAAGCGGTCGACCGTGCGCTTGTTTATGCGTACCGGGACCGCAGGACCAAGAAACGAGACTTCAGACGGTTGTGGATCACCCGCATCAACGCCGGCGCCCGGATGCACGGCCTCAGCTACAGTCGGCTGATGGGCGGCTTGAACAAGGCCGGCGTCGAACTCGATCGCAAGGTGCTTGCCAATATGGCGATCCTCGATCCCAATGCTTTTTCAGAAGTGGTCAAAATCGCAGCCGAAGCGAACGCTTAAGCCCGACCCTCCTGCAAAGCTGTTGACAGTATGCCGGTTGCGATTTGAATCGATCGTAACCGGCATACTGTTTTAATGACCTCCACCTTTCATGACCGCATGGAACAAGAGCTAGAACAACTACGAAGCGAAGCTGTATCGGCCATTGAGCAGGTTGCCGACCGCAGGCAGCTCGAAGACTTCAGGATCAAATACCTCGGCAGGAACGGGCAGATCAGTGCGCTGATGAAGCAACTCGGCACCGCTGCCAAACAAGACCGCCCCAGACTCGGAAAACTGGCCAACACCACCCGCAGCGAACTCGAAAAGCTATTTGAGGAGCGGGTGACAGCGCTTGCCGCGACGGCAGGTTCATCTGAAACACCCGATCTCAGCCTTCCCGGCCGCAGGACAGTGGCCGGTAGGCTGCATCCGGTTACCCAGATCATGGAAGAGATCTGTACGGTTTTTGCAGGCATGGGCTTTTCCATCGCCGAAGGCCCCGATATCGAGCTCGACCACTACAACTTCGAAGCACTCAACATCCCCGAGCACCACCCCGCCCGCGACATGCACGACACCTTCTATATCGGCGATTCGGTGCTGCTCAGGACCCACACCTCTCCGATGCAGGCCCGCATCATGGAGAAGCAGCCGCCGCCGCTGCGGGTGATCGCGCCCGGCAAAGTGTACCGCTGCGACTCGGATATCACCCACACTCCGATGTTCCAGCAGGTGGAAGGCTTTCTGGTGGACAAGCAGGTCTCTTTTGCCGATCTCAAAGGCGTCTTGACGATCTTTCTGCGCAAGGTGTTCGAGACCGATCTGGCGCTGCGTTTCAGGCCGAGCTTTTTCCCGTTTACCGAACCGAGCGCCGAGGTCGACATCGGCTGCGTGATCTGCGGCGGCGACGGCTGCCGGGTCTGCAAGAAAACCGGCTGGATCGAAATTCTCGGCTCCGGCATGATCGATCCCGAGGTCTTCAGGATGGTTGGCTATGACCCGGAAGTTTACAGCGGCTTTGCCTTCGGCCTCGGGGTCGAGCGCATCGCGATGCTCAAATACGGTATCGACGACATCAGATTATTCTACGAAAACGACCTGCGGTTTCTTTCCCAGTTCTAATTTCCGGAGCACGCCATCATGAAGTTCACCCTTAAGTGGTTACAGGAATACGTCGAACTTGACGCAGTAACTCCGGAGAAGCTGGCCGATGAGCTGACCATGCTCGGCCTCGAGGTCGAATCGATGGCCGCGCTCTACGAAGACCTGGCCGAGCTCAAAACCGGAAAGGTAGTCTCGGTCGAAGCGCATCCCAACGCGGACAAGCTGACGCTGTGTCAAGTCGTGGCCGGTGACGAGACCCTGCAGATCATCTGCGGCGCTCCTAATGTCCGCGAAGGGCTTGGAGTCGTGGTTGCACTGCCCGGTACCACCCTGCCCGGCGATTTTAAGATCAAGAAGTCGAAAGTGCGCGGCATCGAGTCCCAGGGTATGCTCTGCTCGGAGCGCGAACTCGGCCTGAGCGAAGATCATCGGGGCATCATGGAACTGCCCGATGATATCGAGGCCGGCCAGTCCTTTATCGACTGCTGCGGCCTGCGCGATACGATGATAGAGGTGGATTTGACCCCGAACCGTCCCGACTGCGCTTCGGTCATCGGTATCGGTCGCGAGGCAGCCGGAATCTATCGCAAAGAGCTCAATGTGCCCTACCGGGGTACAACTCTGGCCGCGTCCAGTGACTCGTTTTCAGTGGAAGTCGAGAACCCCGAACTCTGCCCGCGCTATGCGGCCCGCCTGATCACCGGCGTAAGCATCGGTGCAAGCCCCTGGTGGCTGAGAAAACGGCTGCTTTCTGTGGGTCTGCGGCCGATCAACAATGTGGTTGATGTTACCAACCTGGTGATGCTCGAGTATGGTCAGCCGCTGCATGCCTTCGATTTCGACACATTGGCCGATAAAAAGATTGTCGTCAGAACACCGCGCGCTAATGAAACTACCTTTACCACGCTCGACCAGGTCGAACGCACCCTGGACCGCGACATGCTGATGATCTGCGACGGCCGCGGACCGGTTGCGGTCGGCGGGGTGATGGGCGGCCTGCACAGCGAGGTAACGGATCAGACCAGTAATGTGTTACTGGAAAGCGCCTGTTTCAATGATGTCTCGATCAGAAAAACCGCCCGACGCTTGAATCTGTCTACCGATGCGTCTTATCGCTTCGAACGCGGCGTTGATCCGGGCGGAACCATCGATGCAATGCAGCGGGCGGTGGAGCTGATCTGCGAGCTCGCCGGCGGCACCGCTGAGGCCGGCGGCATCGACGTGCAGGTCCCGCTACAGCAGAAAACCATCGATCTACGCGTTTCCCGAACCTCTCAGATGCTCGGGGTGGACTTCGCCAAAGAGCAGATCCAGGAGCTGCTCGAATCCATTCAAATCCCTTGTCAAACCATCGATGAAGATACCCTGCGGGTGAGTGTGCCGAGTTTCAGAGTTGATCTGGAGCGGGAGGCCGATCTTTTCGAGGAGGTGGCCAGGCTTTACGGATACAACCAGATACCGGTCACCCTGCCCAGCGTCGATCTGAGCTATCCCGAGCAGGATAACGAACGCATCAAGAGAAACGATGCCTGCCGGATCATGACCCAGGCCGGCTTCACCGAAGCGATCAACTACAGCTTCGTGTCGGGCCAGTATGACGATATATTGCTGCTGGCCGAAGACGATGACAGGCGGCGCCACGTACATCTGCTCAACCCACTCACCGAAGACCAGGATGTGATGCGGACCAGTCTGCTGCCCGGCCTGCTGGAAAACGTCAAACGCAATCTGAACTTTCAGCAGAGTTCCTGCAGACTTTTTGAAATCGGCAAGGTATTCTATCCAAATGATGGCGCACCGCTGCCCGACGAACCGACCAGAATCTGCGGGGTGCTGGTCGGCAACCGCTACGGCAGCTATTCGCCGCTGCATTACAAAGCAGAAGAAACCGATATCAACGATGCCCGGGGTGGTGTCGAGACCCTGCTTGCCGGCCTGCGGCTGACTGATACCTCTGCTGCACCTCAGATTTTTTGCACAGCCGCAGAGAATGGAGGTGAACCATTTTGCCAACCGGGCTACGAAATCGAGGTTCATTCAGCAGATCAGCAGCTAGGCTCGATCGGCAAACTGAAAAACGAGATCCTGGTAAATCTCGGCATTAAGCGGGATGTCTACTATTTCGATCTCGATTTCTCGGCCCTGTGCGCAATCAAACCGGCCGCCAAAACCTTTGCCCCGCTGCCCGTCTATCCGTCGGTCAAGCGTGACATTGCCCTGCTGGTGCCGCGCAGCATCGAGGCCGGGAATATGGTTAAAACTGTTTTGTCAAGCGGAGAAAAAATGGTTGAATCTTGTGAGCTGTTTGACGTATATCAAGGTGACAAAATCGACAGCGCCATGAAGAGTGTGGCGCTGACCATCACCTACCGCTCTGCAACCAGGACCCTTACCGAGAAGAATGTGGAGAAGGCCCATACCGAGCTGGTGAAACTGCTCACCGACACCCATGGCGGCAGCCTCCGCGAGGAATAACAGGATGAAAAAGAATAACGTCACCAGAAAAGAACTTGCCGAAGAAGTCTCAGGCCGTCTCGGCTACCCACTGAGTACCTGCTCCGATATCGTGGATCATTTTTTTGATGCGCTGAAATCGTCAATGCTTGACGGAACCGATGTTAAGTTAGTACATTTCGGAACTTTCTCCATTCGCGACAAAAATCCGAGAAAAGGACGCAACCCCCGAACCGGAGAGACCATCACCATTCAAGAACGGCAGATTGTCAGCTTCAGACCGAGCAAGAAATTGCGAGCCAGGATAAACAACTCGTAACGACAGCCAGCCATCTGCCGGAGCCCCAGGCCCGCACGATGACCAGCGAAATACCTGAAAAGCTTTATTTCAAGATCGGCGAGGTCAGTAAGATCGCAGAGGTCGCCCCCCACGTCCTGAGATACTGGGAAAGCGAGTTCTCGACCATCAAGCCTAAGCGTGCCGGTTCCAAGCAGCGCCTCTACCGGCGGCAGGATGTCGAGCTGATCCTGGTAATCAAGAATCTGCTGCACAACCAGGGCTATACCATCGCCGGAGCCCGCAAGCTGATCAGCGATACGGACGATGTCGCCAACCTGCGCCAGGATAATAAGGTCGAGGACCACTCCAGCCAGCTCGGCACCATCAAAGAAGAACTGATCGAACTGCGGGATCTGCTCTCAGATAAAAAATAAACCGGGATCACCGGGATACAGCCCCTCGAGATTGACACCGCCACCCGCGCGTGGTAGAAAGACCTTCTACAATTTATCGGGATGTAGCGCAGTCTGGTAGCGCACCTGAATGGGGTTCAGGGGGCCGGAGGTTCAAATCCTCTCATCCCGACCAATAATTACGGTCACTTAGCAATTATAGCTAAGTGACCGTTTTCGTTATTTGCAAATATTTTGCAAACCATTAACTGCGACTCTCCCCACTTTTTTCACTTACCTGAAATGTTTTTCAGTTATTTTTAGCGAGATGATCAGAACATATGATGTCAGTATTTAGCTAAATACTTATTCGTGTCCATATTTAATCTTTTACTTAACCACTCAACAACTTTTTTTTTCAAAGCAGGCAGAGGTGGGTGTATGGTGAGGAATATTTTCAGGGTTGGGCGTGGTAATTTTGTTTGGTATCTTTAGAACGGCATATGGTCATGATATTTGGCCAATACCTCAACCATCCTCCATTTTTTATAACGCGACATATATGCTAGGATATTAGGAATACATACGCATCTACAGTCATATGGGGAGGTCGCTGATAGGAGAGCATTCATCTCCATAGCCATAGCAATACCGTCCTGTTCGATTGCTGCAACCTCTTTTAGCCTTTGATGTTGACGGCGATGGTAAGGAGGGGCTTGTTGAAAGTATTCATGCTTTACAGGCAGTAGCAGGCATGAACCCCGCAATACTTGGTAACTGTGATGCGCCGGACGAGGCTAAGCAATATGCCAGCTTCACTACTTTCTTTGCAACCGGCGGCCTTTCATTTCTGGCACAGAAAATGTCGGAAACGACGCAAGCCAAGGTCAATCAGGGCCAGCGAATCTTAAAGGATCTGGAAGAAAAACAAGAGAATAGCCATGCATATCTATCGAAGAAGCCTAGAAACATTCCTGTTGAAAATAATGCAAAGAGCGCTGTTGCTGTGTTTTGCAACCTTTCTGCTCAGTTCCTGCATTGCCCAGAAACTGCCGTATCATGAAACCGGCTATGGTCTGGTTGCCATTCCGTATGAGGTTTCCAACCAGACCTCCTATAGGCTGGTCAAGGCAATCGTGCTGAAAAGCAGTAGTGATGAAAGCTTTTCGATCAGAATCGATATGCCGCCGTTCAACGATGATGTGGTGTTTTCCAAGCCGCTTCCCGAGGGAAGCTATGTGGTGGATTATTCCATGGCCGTTTCCGTCCCGGTATCAGGTATTTTCGAACGGGGAACGCAGGGCAGGGATAATTTTTTAAATCCCATCCGTATTGACCTGAAAGACGGTGAAATCGTTGTTTTTCCTCTGCTGTATAAGGCCGATCAGTATAGACGGTCCGATTACATTACCTGTAATATCGACTATGAGAAACTGGATCCTGCACAGGAAAGCTATTATCTGAAAAAGCTTTCGGCAATGGAAAACGGAGATCAATGGCGGGTGCGGGCGGCACCGTAACGGCTGAACTGATGCGCACCATCTCACCGGTATAACCCTGAAGAGATTGAGCCGACGTGCTGTCCTAACTGATCTGATGCGTCTTCTCCGGTATCGGTTTCCTGTTTGATTTCCCTGCTGGCATTTTGCCGGAGATATGTCTAGCCACAAACCTGTCTTCATTTTACAAGTATCTGGAAAAAACGGACCATAATATTGGAAAAATTATGTTTCAAAAATGCAGTACACAGCTAATACCCTTTATATATTAATCCTTTTTTTTGCCAAATAAATGGAGCGAAAATTGCAACCCAATCTAAGTTATTAATCAAACAAAATTCTGCTCGATATCCTTGGAACATGGCAGTAGATTATTCACAAATAACTAGAATTACTGTCTCTTCTGAATATATAGGTAAAGTACCCGAGCAGCTAATCGCTCGAATTAAAGAGCATAATCAAAAAGATTTAGAAGCTATTGCAAGGGGTAAAGAAGAACGGAAGAAGTGGCTTCTAAAAAAAAACAAGAGAGAACAAAACCCCTCCTGACAATTTAGTAATTTCAAGTTAAAGCAAATTCTGCGACCCTTTTCCCTGTTCTTTTGGAGTGTATAGCATGTGATGCAGCACCCATTGCCCAGCAAAGGCCAAAACATTCAAGCTTTTGCAGTTAAGTGTCTTCCTGTAGGCTACCTGTATATTTAGTCAGGGCTATCACCATATGACACCCCACACCTGCTATACTCCACCTCATGTCAGATCTTGTACCAAGACACTGGGTTGGATTTTCTACCTATCCTAACTCATTTTTGCCTACAGTCATTTATTGCCTATTATTGAATAGAGAAGACCGCAGTGAATCCCATCTGCTGATCAAACAAATGGACAATTGAAACTATTGGAAGAAATCAGTGAGATTTTTCACTAAAAATGAAAACATATACCCCAGGAGGGAACATTATGTTGAAAGACGAGAGATCCAAAAGCAATCTGATGTTTTTCTTAGGCGGCGTGCTCCGTTGTTTGGCACTGTTTTTTCTAACTGGGGCAGCTAGTCAGGCGCCAATAGGAAAATATGAACTAGCAGTAGTGACAAGAGAAAGGATTACCCAGATTTACGTCATAGATACTTGAACGGGTGCTGTTAAATGGGCAGATTCTATGAACACACCTTTTAGTGAAATGAAGAAAGATTGAGAAAGAGAAGAAACAAACCTGTGATGATATGATAGCTTTATTGCGATCTGCATATCGGATCAAAGTGGGTCTGTACGAGAAAAATCCTGTTGGTATGTATTGGGAGTGTTAAAATAACACCCGATCCAGCCTCATCGGGGCGCTTTAGAGTATAGATTGTTACTGTAACTCTCAACGAGAAAAATTATTCAGATCCGTTCTTTATACTGCGCACCGAAACCCTGCCATGTAGGATGAGATATTGGGAGCAGCAGGGGATGTGCTGGTCGCGGCCGATAAGAACATGAAAGCAGCAGAACGAAATGACTACCAAACAGTGAGGTACTGCGTTGCAGATAGGATTCCAATAATGCCAATGAGAGATTCGTTCAGAGACACAATACAAAAGCATATCAAGCAGATAAAAGGAGTGTAGAAATGTATGAGTTATATATTGGAAACAAGAACTATTCCTCATGGTCTTTACGTCCATGGATTCTCATGAAAGAACTCCAAGTTCCATTTGAAGAGAGATTGATACCCTTTGATGAAGAAAAAAATTGGGTGAATTTTCGTAAATTCTCACCCAGTGGAAAAGTACCTTGTTTGATCGACAATGACGTGACCGTATGGGACTCTTTAGCAATAACAGAATATCTCGCCGAAAGTCATGCGCATGTTTGGCCAGCTGACTCAAGAGTAAGGGCCTGGGGAAGATGTGCAGTCGCGGAAATGCATTCTGGTTTTAACTCCCTTAGAGCTGTTTGTGGAATGAATATCGGGCTGCGTATCAAGTTATATGAAATATCATCTCCCTTAGCCAAAGATATTGATCGTATAAATGAACTGTGGTCAGAAGGGATTAATTCGTTTGGAGGCCCCTTTCTGGCGGGTAGAGATTTTACCGCCATAGATGCTTTTTTTGCACCAGTAGTATTCAGAGTACAATCCTACAATCTGGCGTTAAACCATGAAGCCACAGACTATTGTAATCACATTTTATCACTTGCAGGCATGCTTCAATGGCAGGAAATGGCTCTTAAAGAAACGTGGAGAGACCCTGCACATGAAGAGGAGGTTAGGCAATTCGGTGAGGTTCTAGAGGATCGCAGACGTACCTCCTCCAGTTAAGATTTGATCAGCTCCATCCCTTGCAAAGAGAAGGGAGGCCGACGCTGGTTTCAGGTCCTTATCCGAGCTAGTCAATATCGAAGGTATCGATTCAGCGGTGCTGGAAAAAAGCAAACCTTTTCTAACGCTTTACATTCCAGACTTGCAATTATAAGCGTTTTTGGGCATAGCTAGCTTGTCGCGGAGGAGTGCCGGAGCGGTTGAACGGGGCGGTCTCGAAAACCGTTGTGGGAGGTGACTTCCACCCAGGGTTCGAATCCCTGCTCCTCCGCCATGATCTGCCCTGCCTAGTTGGTCCACTTCCGAGGTAGTGAACAAGAAGGTCAGCTTCACTTCTTTCCCCTAAGCAAATTGCCCTGAGATCACCTGTCCCGCTTTGGTGCAGGTGGTTGGCAGCTAATCGACCTTGGGCCATGGGTTTCTCTTTCCAGCTGCAGGATCTCTTTTGATCGACGCCAGCGGTCGAATTTTTCCAGACGCTTTCGCCTTGCTTTTTTCAATCGCTCTAAGGTAAACAACGAATTGCATTAATCCGCATATTATCAGGTTCTTGACCTACTGCACTGTGGTAGTATGGTAGCGGAAGTCAAGGCCAGGTGACAAGTTCCAACCGGAGGGTATGATGAAGGGCATGGTCCAGTTCCTAACGACAATAGTAGCGTGTCTGGTCAGTTTGAATCTCTACTGCGGGGAGCTCAACTTAAGTGAAGAAACTGAAGATTGTCTCAGTTGTCACTCCGAACTGCACCCCGGGCTCGTCTCATCCTGGCTGGCGAGCCGGCACAGCATGACAACACCCGCCCAGGGTTTGGCCAAACCCGAGCTGGAACGTCGTATTTCTTCCTCCGACATTCCCGAGGAGCTGCAGCGGAATGCAGTTGGTTGCTACGAGTGTCATGGCCTGCGCACCGAAGCTCATGGGGACTCCTTTGAACACAACGGTTACGAAATAAATGTGATCGTCAGTCCGGCCGACTGCGCCACTTGCCACAGTGTCGAGGCCGAGCAATATAGCAGGAACATCATGTCCCACGCCTATGGCAACCTGGTCGACAATACCCTCTACCAGGATTTTACCATGGTTGTAAACAATCACTACACCTATGAGGAGAAAGAGGTGAAGATCGGTGAACCTGACATGCTCACCGAATATGAATCCTGTCTTTATTGTCATGGCACTAAGGTCGAGGTAAAAGGCCTCATCACCCTCGACACCGACTATGGAGAGCTCGAGTTTCCCGACCTTGAAGGGTGGCCCAACCAGGGAGTAGGCCGCATTAATCCAGACGGCAGCAAAGGCGCCTGCTCTTCATGTCATACGAGGCACGCGTTTTCAATCGAGATGGCCCGTAAACCGTCAACCTGCTCGGAGTGTCACAAGGGCCCTGATGTACCAGCCTACAAAGTTTATGAAGTAAGTAAGCATGGCAATATATACAACTCCAAAACCAACGATTTTGATTTCACTACGGTTCCCTGGCGGATTGGCACCGATTTCACCGCACCGACATGTGCAGCCTGCCATGCCAGCCTGCTGGTTTCGCCAGATGGCGATGTCATTGCTGAACGAACCCATCAATACAATGATCGGCTTAGCTGGCGTCTATTCGGGGTGCCCTACGCTCATCCCCACCCGATAGATGCCAACCTGGAAAATGTGGTGAATTCCGAAGGACTCCCGCTGGTCGTCGAACTAAGTGGAGAGCCGGTCACCAGATTCGTGATCAGCGAAGAACAGCAGACCGAAAACAACCGCAGAATGAAAATAGTATGTCTTTCCTGCCATAGTACCCAATGGGTGGAAAACCACTTTATTCGACTCGACAATACGATACAAAGGACCAACCGCATGACCCTTGAAGCGACGAAGATCCTGGGTGATATCTGGGCCGGCGGTTTTGAGCGGGGCCTTCCTCAAGGCGAAAATATTTTCGATGAAAAGACAGAGAGAATGTGGACCACTATCTGGCTTTTCTACGCCAATTCCACCCGTTTCGCTTCGGCAATGGCGGGCGGCGGCGACTATGGCGTATTTGCCAACGGACGCTACCAGACAACTGAACAGATGACCAAACTGCTGGATCAGCTGAAGCTCTATCGTGCCCTAGAGGATGCTGAGTAAGCAGAGAGGATGCAGAATGAGTTCTATCCAGAACAGATAAATCCGTTTCGGAATACCCCGTGATACGTACCCTTGTTTTTGCCTCCTGTGCCCTTCTGCTCGCTTTCGCCATTGCTCTGCCGCAAGCAGGCTTCACAGCCGCACCCCTGCTGGACTATACTGTAACGGCCCAATACCCGCATGACAGCAAGGCCTTTACCCAGGGGCTCGTTTATCACGACGGCCTTCTCTATGAGGGAACCGGTCTGCTCGGAAACAGCAGCATCCGAAGGGTGGAGTTGAACAGCGGGCGCGTGCTGCAGAAAATCGACAACGATGCCGATGTGTTCGGCGAAGGGATCACCCTGCTGGACGGCCTCCTCTACCAGCTGACCTGGCAAAACGGCAGGCTTCTCGTTTACGATGCTGCCACCCTCAAAGTTACGCGGGAGTTTGCGCTGGCCGGCGAGGGCTGGGGCATTACCCACAACAATCGGGAACTGATCATCAGCGACGGCACCAGCACGCTGTACTTCCATGACCCTCAAACCTTCGAAGAGCTGCGCCGTCTAATCGTGACGGACGACTCCGAACCGATCGCCCTTATAAACGAACTGGAATATTTCAACGGCTTTATCTACGCCAATCAATGGCACTCAAACCATATTCTGAAAATAGATCCGGCCGACGGCCGGATTGTGGCGCGGGTCGACCTGAGCCGCCTGGCGGCAGCCGTGCGCGACCGCCTCTCCGACCCGGACAGCCAGGACGTACTCAACGGCATCGCCTGGGACGCCGCCGGCAGGCAGCTGCTGGTAACCGGTAAACACTGGCCGACCCTGTTTGCCATTCGCCTGCACTGAGCCCAAATAAACTTGTGGTGCAGAGGTTGCTGGGCTCATCCCGTAAATTGCAACCATTGCCTACTCAGCCATTTCGACTATCCCAAACTCCGGACAATATACCTAACAGCAGTCAGGTTTTGCCCAAGATGGTCCGGGCCTCCCCAAAGGTTAACAGACGACCACTCTTCTCATCCCACAGGCCCAGGCAGATATTGCGCAGTCCGCTGATATAGGGGACGGGATCGATCTGTTGCAGAACATCAATTGCATCGAAACACTCTTTGAGCCGGTAATTGGGGATCTGCGGGGCGAGATGATGAATATGATGATAGCCGATATTGCCGCTGAGCCAGCGGAAAAAGGCCGGCATCATGTAAAACGACGAACCCTCCATCGCCGCCCGATAACGGTCCCAATCCTCGTTATGGGCCCAGTAAACCCGACGGAACTGATGCTGAACATAAAAGAGCCAGACACCCAGGATGCTTGCTCCCAGCATCATGGGCAACACGATCAACAGAAGTCCTTTCCAGCCGATAACCAGAGAAACACAAACCATGATCAGGACAAGCATCATATCGGTGAAGAGCGTGCTGTACAGCTCTCTGCTGCGAAACCCCCGCGAGGGAAATCTATTGAGAATAAGGAAGAGAAACGGAGCAGAAACAAAGAAGATAAACAAGGGATGCCGGTAAAGCCGGTAGCGAAGTTTGGTCCACCGTCCAGCTTCCTGGTATTCGTCCACGGTCATCAGCCAGACATCCCCGGTTCCTCGTCTTTCCAGATTCGCCATAAAACGGTGATGTATGGAGTGGGTCCGCTGCCAATCGAGATAGGCCGTGAAGGTCAGAATGCCCAGACCATGCCCGAGCCAAGAACAGGCCCTGCGCGACTTGAAATAGGACATGTGACAGCAATCATGGAAAATGATAAAGGTTTTGACGACGATCGGAGAGAGCAGCAGGGACAGCAGCACGATGATTACGCTGGGGATCTGATAATGCAGCAGGATACCCAGCAGCGTGATGGAGGCCAGGTAAATGCCAAGCGTCGTGGAGACCTGTACCAGCGACCTTCTTCTGTCAGCAAGGGCATAGCGACGCAGCACCTTATGCAGTTCTGCCTGTTCCACTAGATGATTACCACAGTTCTTCAAGCACCTGGACAGCTAGCCCGAGCTATTTGCCTTTCTCGGGAGCCAGCTTGTTCTTCAGGTTATCAAACAAACCCTTGGCAGCCTCCTCTACCATCTCGGTAAGCTTTTTCTCCAGGGCCGCTTCGAGACTCTGAGTGATGATATTACCCAGGATAAGTCCACCCAGTTCAGCCGGCGTGATACCTGTTTCACCGCCAACATTTTCCAGAAACGTATCCGGGATCAAGAGCTGCTGAGGCTCCTGCCCGGGCACAACGGCATTGACGGTAACGCCAGTGATGGCGAGTTTGTTAAAGCGCATCCTGATCGGCTCCCCTTCATCGACACCCTCTGATTGAGGCTGCTCTTCTGCAGCCTTCTGATCCGCTTTGGCGCTGTTCTGCTTGATGTTGTTCAGTAAGGTCTGTAGATTCGAGCTGCCGTCCTCTTTCACTTCAAGTTCGACAACCGGGCTTTTTATATTGAGCTCATCGATCACAATCGGCTGTTTGCCCAAGGAACCCAGGTTGATGCCCAGGCGAATCATGTCCATCTTGAAACCCTTTACATCCTGATACCCTGGAGGGTTCGCCACGGTCAAACCGGTGATCTGGCCGGAGCCGCTTTTCAACTCAATATCAACCGCGCCGACCGTGACCGGAACGCCAAGCAACTCGGTTCCGACACCTTCCAGGGCGCCCTTCACGATCTTGTCCAGATTTCCAACCAGCAGAAATACTCCGATACCTGCCAGGACGAGCAGTACTGCAAGCGCAATGATGATTTTTTTCATGGTAACCTTAGGGTGAAGTTATAACTGATATGGCTTAATCAATTGACAGGTTAAATCATGGCAGCCGTCGTGAATTCTTCGCATTCAGGTGCGTTATCCGTCGATTCATTGAGCCTTGTTTTACTGTTTTCCACGATAAAGCGGCAGTTTTCATAGTTCGCTCAAGGCTTGGCTTCTGCCATCTTGAAAGGTCTTGAAAGCCTTAAACAGCCACGTCAACCGTTAACCTGCAGCTATATATAGAAAAGTAATACTTTTCAGAGCAGTGTCGAAAAAAATGGCCCGATACGCGAGGCCTCGTAGAAATATATACCGGCTGCTTCAAAAAGCGTACTTCCAACATCCCGTAAGCTCAATATATCCCACAGGTAAAGGGTAAGTATTTACAGCCTGGTCTGAACCGATTATGGTTACCTGGCTATTCACATACGGTTTTTTGTTTTTTATTTTATCGAGATATCTTGGAGTGATGAGTGAGTTTTCTGTTCGAGAGGCCGGGGCCGAGGATGTTGATCTGATCTTGGCCTTCATCAACGAACTGGCCCGATATGAAAAGGCCGAGGACCAGGTTGTCGCGACCTCTGAAGATATTTGTAATTCGCTGTTTTCCGATAATGCCAGAGCCCATGCGCTGATCTGTCACGACGGTGCTCTGCCAATCGGCTATGCCGTGTATTTCTATAACTATTCCACCTGGCTTGGCAGAAACGGAATGTATATCGAGGATCTCTACATAACTCCGGGCCAACGAAATACCGGAGCAGGCACCTTCATGCTGCAGCATCTTGCCAGACTGGCCGTGCAGCAAGGCTGCGGCCGCCTTGAATGGAGCGTGCTGGACTGGAACGAACCGGCCATCTCTTTTTATCGGAAGGTCGGCGCCAGACCGCAACCTGAATGGATCATTTACCGGCTGGCCGGCAATGCATTGCAAGCCTTTGCCAGTCAATCATAACTGGTAAGGCCAGATAAACCCAGTTGGGCCATCACACGCCTGTCGAGCAATGATAAAACGATTTTATATTGAACTGCCGCTGGGTGCAGAAGAGAGCTTTGATCTGCTGCGCCAAAGCGGAGACGAGATTCACAGTTGGCGAACCAATAATCTCGATCTGAAAAACGGCTTTATCGAATGGAAACAGAGCTTCTGGTCGCTGACCGGCACCACGGCAATTCTGGCGACCATCGAGCAGAAGAGGTCCGATAGAACCAAAGTCGAGGTGATTGTACACAAACCGCTTCAGATATTCGATCCAGCTCGTATCTGCGATCGGGTATTCAACAAACTGAACAAAGCCCTGCAGAATAAACTTGACCAGTATTTGCTCGAAAGACAAGCGGGCGACTCCGGCAATGAATGATTTTGTCAAAACGCGGGTCCATCGATATTACTGGGACAAAGACCTGAACTGTACCTCGACCAGCCTGTTGATCATGGCCGAGTATTTTGCAGTCGAGCTCGATCAGCAGGTCCTCGACAGTGCCATCGGCATGCACGGTGCTGGCGGTTATCGAGCCCAGTGCGGTCTGGTGGAAGGCACCCTGATGTTTATCGGCATCATCGGCCGGGCGCGTTCGATCGATGACATTGAGACAACCTCTTTCTGCAGGCGTTTTGCCGAGCAGTTTGAAAAGCGTTTCTCCAGTCTGCAGTGCCAAGTGCTCCGACCAGGCGGCTTCAATTCCGATGACCCGCCGCATCTGTGCGAGGGGCTCACAGTGGACTCCATCGAATTCTCGATAAATCGAATTGACAGCTGGTTGGACGGCAAAACGAGCTGAGCGATGAACTCGATTTAGACACCTCCCATCCTGTTCTACCGCAGCGTCTTTTCTCAGTACCGCCCCCCCCATTCAGACCTTGTAAAAGCCTCTGATACGGCTGCTCGACACCCCTCTTGAGCATCCTGTTATTTTTTGCTCATTTGAGCATAAAGACCCTTGATTATTGTATAGGATGAACCTATATTAATCTCAAATGAGCATAACAGGAGCAGAAAGAATGCCGAGACCCAAAAAAACACGATTCGTCTCCGCCTACCCGACGATAAGCGCTTTTGTTCCCCGTGGCGTCGAGTTCAATGAAGAAGTTCTGATAACACTGGAGGAATTCGAAGCGATCCGGTTGAGCGATTTCGAACACCTGGATCAGGAAACGGCTTCTCAGATGATGGGCGTCTCACGCCACACCTACGGGCGACTGCTGTCTCAGGGACGCTCCATAGTAGCGGATGCGCTGGTTACCGGAAAAGGCCTGCGGATCGAGGGAGGCCAGTACGAATTCAGAGGCCACGGTCGTGGACGAGGAGGCCGGGGCGGCGGCTGGGGACGCAGGCAGCGTGAAAGATGATGCAATTCATTGAAAACATACATCTTATCTCAATACAAAGGAGGTGAAATTCGATGCACAGAAGAGGCCGAAATAACACAGATACAGGCCCGAATGCACGACCAGATGCAAGGCCGCAAGGTTCAGGACTGGGCCAACCCATGGGCCAGACAATGGGTGCAGGCAGCCCAAACAGCCAAGGCGGGCCCAATAACGGACAAGGCTCAGGCATGGGTTCAGGCCAGGGCCGCAATAAAGGAGGCCGCGGCAACGGTTGCAAAGGCAGGCAGGGCAGCGGAGGCTGTCGCCGAGGTAATTAACGAGGGAAGTACCATCTATCCAAGAAAGTAAGGAGGTCTACTATGCCAGGACTAGACAGATCAGGCCCGATGGGTCAGGGAGCCATGACTGGCGGCGGCCGCGGATTGTGCGGCACAAGAGGAACGTTGTCTTCGGAGGGCAGCAGCCCGGACATCGGTCGCGGGCTGTTCTGCCGGCGCGGGTTCCGCGGCCGGGGGGGAAGAGGATTTGGCCGTGGAACCGGATTTAATCAGCTTGTCGAGGGGCAGGCTGCCGTGCAGCAGCCTGCAGATGAGGTTGAAACCTTGAGAAACCAGGCTCAACAACTGCAGCAGTCATTGTCCCGTATTGAGCAACGGCTCGATGCCTTAACGGAATAATATCAATCAGTGGGTCGGAATAATTCCCCTCCGGCCCACCCCTGCCAGCAACTATCTTCGACACCTGCCCCAAGCTTAACCCCGGCACTAGAGATAATGTTGTAGAGGTACACAATTATGCAAACAACACAGTTTGTACCCCTTCAAATCATTGATATAAAGCAGCATTTTCACCCTTCGGGCGAGTCGAGACGGACTGCTATCCCGCGTCGCTTTCGGGGAAGGCATAATTTATATATTGTCTTCCCCTAGCCTCCTCGGCTAGCAGGCCGTCTCAACTCGTGAACTATTCAGGCGAGGGGTTGCTAAAAAAAGACAAGACACCGGGGTTCATTGAGATTTTCCGATCAATTGTTTATTATCCATTATGTATAATCTGCAGGATACCCTGCACCTATCGATTAGACTTGGAGTATCACCCATGAAAGCGACCAGCCCTGCCGCCCGCAAGAGTGCCCCGAACAAAAAACCACGATACTGGCTCGCCGGTTTTGTCTGCCTTGCTCTGCTGCTCTTCGGGCCTCGCTTCAGCCCGACGAATATCTGGCAGAGCGTTCTGGAACCAGTCCAGGCAATTGCCCAGAACAGGACCGGGTTTGACCTCGACTCGTTCAGGGAACAGTTCGACAAAGACGGAGACGGTGAAGTTGACGCCCCCGATGAAGCCGCTAATGAACCCGATGCTGCTGGCCAACCGGACGAGGCTGCCGATGCCCCCGGTGATGATGAAGCCGATGAGGGTTCAGATGGCGGTGACGATAAAGATGACCGTGAATTTGAAAGCGACGGCGAGGAAGATGCCCCGGACCATGCCAATTTCGATAATGATCGCGATGGAGACGCTGATGGGAAATATGACCTGGATGAAGGTGAGGCACCCGATTTTGCGGGCGTCAGCCGCACAGACCGCGCTACCCGTAATCGTCCTGCGGCGCTCAACCGGCTCGGGCTTTTAAACGAGTTGACCCCGTTGCCAAACAAATAATGCTTGCCCTGGACCGCATCACCGAACGAAGTCCCAGACCAAGCGCTTCAACATGAAAATGGATACCTCCTCAGCTTTAATGAAGATATCGATCGACCAGCTCTGCCTGCCCAGACGGCCCCAACGCCTCTTGCTCATGTGCATTGTTCTGCTGGTAGTCTCAATTCCTGCCCTCTGCACCCGGACGGGCCAGGCTGCTGAGAATAATCCGCTGGAATTGCCGCCGGCGCCGTTGCCCAACTACCAGGTTGGCACCAAGTTTGTATACTCGGACGGAACCTGGGAAACCGTCAAGGAGGTCGGCGTCAAGCAAATCACCTGGGTCAATCACCGGAAGCAGGTGTCGGTCGGCACGCCAGACTTTACCTATAAACGGGCCCGCTGGGAAACCTCAACCCGATATGGCTTTCGAAGATTTACCCAGGCCATTTTCCTGCAGGAAAAGACAACCTCGACGCTGTGGCCGCTGGAAGTTGGCAATCGTTCCCGCTATGAGGAATTCGGCAGGTGGTATAATCAAGATGGTATCGAACAACGCTATGATCTCTACTGGAGTTGCGAAGTCAAAGGCACAGAAAAGATAAGCGTTGCTGCCGGAGATTTCGACACCTGGAAAATCACCTGCAGAAGATATCCTGATAAATTCAGAACCGCCAGCCGCACCCGGGAGTACCGAACCTGGTATTACGCCCCGTCGATTAATCACTGGGTCCTGGAAAGCCGCGACTACAATGGTTACAAGCCAAATCAACGCAAAGAGCTGGTTGCGGTAATGCCGGACATGGGTACCTTCACCACCAACGAAGCGGACCGCACCTCCATACAGCAGACATTTCAGAATACCCTGGAAGAAAACCAAGACCAGGACACGGCAATCTGGGAAAACTTCAACCAGCAACTGGTGATCGGGATCACCCCCCTGAAGTCCTTCACCCATCCGAGTGGCAACCGCTGCCGCCAGTATCACCAGGTCATTGCCAAAGACGGCGTGCCCTTTGAATTTCCAGGGATTGCCTGCAAAGACCCGGGCGGCAGATGGGTGGTACCGAGAAGGTAGCAGATAAATCTAAATCGTCCCGATTATCATCATGAGCTATTCTATTACCCCGCTTCTCACCGGCGTGCGCAATCCCGACCAGGGTATCATGACCTACCAGCAAGGCTACGGCACCTCCATCTGGCTGCCCATCTGGGCCTTCCTGGTTCGTGGACAGGGACACAATATTCTGGTCGATACCGGCCTCGATGAAAACGAGTTGATGACCCCGGCGGGATTTTTTGAAGAAACCGGCCTGGAACCCAAAAGCATGACCGACTGCCTGGCCGAGCACGGTCTCGAACCAGACGATATCGACATGGTGATCAACACCCACCTGCACGATGATCATTGCGGCAACAACCCGCTCTTTACGAAGGCAACCTTTTATGCCCACATCGATGAAATCGCCTTCTGCAGAAATCCGCACCCGCTGGATCATCGTTATGACGACTATTTTATCGAAGACCTAGGTTTTAGCGAGATCAATTGCGATCAGGAACTGCTCCCCGGCCTGGCGGTTGTCCACATGCCCGGCCACACAGTCGGCACGCTGAGTGTGAGAATCGCCACGGGCAGCGGCCCTGCGATGATCACCGGGTTCTGCTGCAACAATAAGAATTTTCCGGCCAACGGCCCGGCCGTCTGCCCGGGTGTCCATATCGATGCACTCAAGGCCTGGGAATCGATTCAGAAGGTGAAACAGTCCGGCTGCCTGATCCTGCCGATGCATGAATTGAGCCTGACACCGGTACCAGGCTGATTATGACATCACAGGGGCAGTCGATTGAGCTCCATCAGCATGGTGGGCATATGCTGATCCGAGACCTCAAGCCTCGCTAAATCAAGCCGGTTTTCCAGCACCGCCGCGGCCTCGCGGTAGGCGATCTCCGGCAGGTTGTTGGTCTCGCTCAGATGAGCCAGTACCACACGCTGCAGTTTATCGTGCAGCAGAGCCTGCAGCAGACTGGCGCCATCCCCGTTGGACAGATGTCCCTGGTTCGAGCCCACCCGCTGCTTGAGTGCAGGCGGATAGGGGCCGTTTTTCAGCATATCCGGATCATGATTGAATTCCAGTATCAACCCGTCGCAACTCTCGAGCCTGCGGCTGATCAGCCGGGAACCGATTCCGGTATCGGTGCAGATGCCCAGCGAGCAGTGCCCGTTGCCGACCACAAAACCGACCGGATCGGCGGCGTCATGGGAAATGGCAAACGAGCGGATGCTGAAATCCTTGAATTCGATCGTGTCGCCAGTCTCGAATTCGCCTCGTTTAAAAAGCTTGTCGAGCCTTGTTGCCCCGCCGCGAAAGGTTTTTTCATTGGCGTAAACCGGAATTCGGCAGCGCCTTGACAGGACCCCGACGCCCAGAATATGGTCGTGATGTTCGTGAGTTACGAAAATTGCGTTAAGATCGGAAATGTCCCGGTCGATCCGGGCCAGCCGAGCGGCGATCTGCTTGCCGGAAAAGCCCCCGTCGATCAGGATCGCGGTGCTGCCGCTCTCGATGAACAGACAGTTGCCCTTACTGCCGCTTCCCAGCACTGAAAAACGCATGCTCAGACTCCGGTATGCCCGAACCCGCCGCCGCCGCGCTCGGTCGTATTCAGTTCAGGGACGACCTCAAGCCTGCAGCGTACCACCGGGGCCGCCACCAGTTGGGCAATACGGTCGCCACGCCTGATGGTCACCGGATCTTTACCCAGATTGATCAAGGCGATCTTGATCTCACCCCGATAATCGGCATCGATGGTGCCGGGTGCGTTGATCAGGGTAATACCCTGTTTCACTGCCAGTCCGCTGCGCGGGCGCACCTGAATCTCATAGCCTTCGGCAATGGCCAGCGCAAACCCGGTCGGTATCAAGGCCCGCTCACCTGGAGCCAGCACCAGTTCAGCCTTGAGCGCCGCGCAAACATCCAGGCCCGATGAACCGGGTGTTTCATAGGACGGCAGCGCCAGATCGCCGGTCTTTTCAGGATCAAGCCATTGAAAAGCAATGCTGATCGAATCGGGGGCGGGTCCGCTCATGGGCTCTCCACTGAATAAAAAAAAGCCGACCCCTACAGCAGTCGGCTTTGGCAGGATTAATACATGAACCTAGTCGTTGAGCAGTGCTTTGCGGCTCAGACGAATTCGTCCGCGGCCGTCGATTTCCAGCACCTTCACCTCTAACACATCGCCTTCCTTGACGATGTCGGTGACCTTGTTGACCCGGCTCTTGTCGAGTTCCGAAATATGGACAAGTCCGTCGGTTCCCGGCAGGATTTCAACGAATGCACCGAAATCCTTGATGGTTTTAACCACGCCTTTATAGACAGCCCCGACTTCGGGCATGGCGGTGATGGTCTTGATCCGGTCCATCAACTCGTCGAAATTGTCACCGCTGGCGGTGAAAATCTTGATCAGGCCGCTGTCATCGACCTCTATCTTGGCATCATATTCAGCTGACAGCTCTTTGATGATTTTGCCACCGGGACCGATGATGTCTCTGATCTTGTCCGGGCTGATCTGATGGGTGTGATATTTGGGGGCGTATTCCGAGATCTCGGCGCGGGCTGCGGCAATTCCCTTATCCATCTCACCGAGGATATGCAGCCGGCCTGCTTTGGCCTGCTTGAGAGCCCGGCCCATGATATCGCGATCGACACCGTCGATCTTGATATCCATCTGCAGCGAGGTAATTCCCTCGGCGGTGCCCACGACTTTGAAATCCATATCGCCCAGATGATCCTCATCGCCGAGAATGTCGGAGAGAATGACCACCTTGTCGTCTTCTTTGATCAGTCCCATGGCGATGCCGGAGACCGGTGCTGAAATCGGCACACCCGCATCCATCAAAGCCATGCTCGCTCCGCAGACCGTGGCCATAGAAGATGAACCGTTCGATTCAAGCACCTCGGACACCACCCTGAGCGAATACGGAAAGGCCGCAGCGTCCGGCAGAACAGCCTCGACACCGCGCCTGGCCAGAGCGCCGTGGCCGATATCCCGTCTCGACGGTCCGATCATGCGGCGCACTTCGCCGACACAGAACGGCGGAAAGTTGTAATGCAGCATGAAACGTTTGTTCTCCTCACCACCCAAGGTCTCAACCCGCTGCTGATCCCGCTCGCTGCCAAGCGTTGCGCTGACCAGGGCCTGGGTTTCACCCCGGGTGAACAAGGCGGAGCCGTGGGTTCTGGGCAGATAACCGGCTTCACAGCTGATCGGGCGGACCTGATCGAAGGCCCGGCCGTCGATGCGCTGCAACTGGTTGACAATCTTCCCGCGCATCAGCGATTTGCGATATTTGGACATCAGATCTGAGATCTCGCCTGCCCGTTCACCGTCCGGATCGAGTTCGGCGATTATTTTGGCTTTGAGCTCGGTGTATTGTGCGCTCCGTTCCATTTTATCGGCGGTGCCGACAATGGTATCCATGTCCGGACCGGCAGCAGCGGCAACTTTATTGTAAAGTTCTTCATCGATCTGGGGCGGTTCAACGACGCGCTTTTCTTTGCCGCATGCGGCCCGCAGTTCTTTCTGCAACTCGATCAGCGGCTGCAGGTTCTCAAAAGCATAGAAAATAGCTTCGAGCACTACATCCTCACTCAGGGTAGCCGCCTGTCCCTCAACCATGACCACAGCCTTTTCGGTGCAGGCAACCACAATATCCATCTCCGAACGGGCAAGTTCTGAGACCGTCGGATTCATCACATAGCTGCCGTCAATATATCCGACCCGGCCGCCGGCCACCGGGCCGGCAAAAGGAATATCGGACAGCATCAGCGCACAACTCGCTCCTGTGAGCGCCAGCATGTCAGGGGTGTTTTCCTGATCGGCCGACAGGACCGAGGCAATCACCTGGGTCTCGGCACAGTAGCCGTCGGCGAACAGCGGTCGCATGGGCCGGTCGATAATCCTGCAGGTCAGGACTTCGCTTTCGCTCGGCCTGCCTATCTCGCGTCTGAAATAGTTGCCGGGTATGCGGCCAACTGAAGCAAATTTTTCCTGATATTCAATAGTTAACGGAAGAAATCCAAGCTCCGGTTTATTGACCTTGTCGCCAACTGCGGTAACCAGAACCATCGTTTCTCCGCTTCGTACGAGGACCGATCCTGATGCCTGTCTGGCCAGTTTGCCTGTTTCGATGGAAATGGTGTGTGCACCGATCTGTGCCTCAACTTTATTACTCATAATGTCTCCAAATGCGGGCCGCTTATTCGGCTCCGCTCATGTCGGCCGGATTCTCCACCGGCCATTTAAACTGCAAAAATTAGATAGTCGTTCTCTAATCACCTGATACCACTCTGCCCCATTGCAGAACGGCCTTTTCCTACTTCTTTTAAACTACGTTTTTGACATTGCAGGGAAAAAATGTGATTCCGGATGGCTCAGGCATCGTCGTCCGAAGCATGGTCCACCCGGAATTAAAGAGCTTGTCCTCGAATCTGAACAAAGACAGTGCGGCGGCTGCCGTACCACTTACGTGCAGCGATAGACATGAGAGTCTGTCAGGCAGGTCTACTTACGAATACCGAGTTCCTGGATCAGGGACCGGTACTTCTGGATGTCCTTTTTCTTGAGATAATCCAGCAAGCTTCTACGCTGTCCAACCAGTTTCAACAATCCCTGACGGGAGTGGTGATCTTTGGTATGAATCTTGAAGTGCTCGGTCAGATATTGGATCCGGTCCGTCAGAAGTGCAATCTGCACCTCGGATGAGCCGGTATCTGACTCATGGGTCTTGAACTTCTCGATTATCTCGTTTTTTCTTACCACTGTCTGTGCCACTGCAAACCTCCTATATCTGTCAAATCACACTTTTCTTATACACTATTATGCACCTGCGCTGCCAGAGGCAATGTGCAATGTTGCTTCAACCGAAATCTTTGTCTTGAAGATCCCTCAATTAGAACAGGGCATATTATCCACTTCGGTGGAAGATTGCAAGAGTTTCCGCACATCTTCCAGGGACAGTTTTCGCTCATGCAGCTCCGCCGCCCTGCGCTCATCAAAGAGCAAGGTTCCAGGAAAGCTTTCTTCAACGCGAAAAAAACCGCTCCTGGTGCGGCGCAAGGCCGAAAGATAGGCACCGCAGCCCAGCGCCCGACCGATATCAGCCGCCAGTGCTCTGATATAGGTGCCCTTTCCGCACTGGACCAGCAGTTCCAGTGTCGGTTCGGCTCCGCTGAGCACCGCCCTTCTGTCACACCAGCGAAGTTGATGGATTCTTACCTGACGCGGCTCTTTTTCCACCGCAATACCTTTTCTGGCATAATGATACAGCGGTTTGCCCTTATGCTTGAGGGCTGAATAGCTCGGCGGCGTCTGCATGATCGTGCCGCGGAATCCGGCCAGCGCCTCATCAACAGCTCCGGCGTCGATCCCCTCGGGCGATTTTCCCGGGCTCAGCACACCCTCCGGATCCAGCGTAGTCGATTCAATACCCAGATGAACCGTGGCCAGGTATTCTTTTTCCCCATCCATCAGAGAAGAAATCAAGCGGGTTGCCGGCCGGCCGATGCAGACGACCAGCAGGCCGGTGGCAAACGGGTCGAGGGTGCCGGCGTGTCCGACTTTCTTAATGGAAAAGATGCGCCGGACGGCGCGCACGATGGCAAAGGAAGTTTTTCCAACCGGCTTGTCGATCAGGACGACTCCGGCCTCGGACTCTGAAATCATGATACCAGGAGCCGGAAAAACTCAGCTCAGCTCTTCCCGGGTTGGGTCGTCGAGACGGTCCTGGATGGATTGTCGGAGCTTTTGCCGCACCGACTCGATGGTTTCACCGGTAAACTTGCAACCGGCGGCATTGCGGTGTCCGCCGCCGCCGAACGATTTGGCCACTTCAGCGACATTGCAGTCGCCCTTGGCCCGGAGACTGGCGGAAATCTTGTCGGCCTTGACCTGCTTGATGAAAGCCGCTACCCGAACCGAAGCAATCGCCCGCGGGTATTCGACAAACCCTTCGATATCCTGAGGCATGGCACCGGTCTGCTCGAACATTTCACTGGTGACATGCACAAAAGCAATCCGGTCGTCCGCGCACAGACGCAGGGTTGCCAGAACCATCTGCATCAGCCTGATTCGCGCCAGGCTGAAATTGTCGTACAGGTGCCCGGACACCTGCTCCGGCTTCACTCCGCAGGCCACCAGCTTACCGGCAATTTCCAGGGTCCGCGCCCCGGTGCATTCATAGCGGAACGAGCCGGTATCCGTTGAAATAGCAGCATAGAGTGCAAAGGCCGCCTCAAAGCTCAGGGGCAGGCCCAGTGCTGCACCGATCTCATAGACCATCTCTCCGGTGGAACTGCAGGCAGGCTCTACCCAGCGGCAATCACCGAAATTGGCGTGGGACAGATGATGGTCAATCACCATAAAGGGTGTGATATCTGACAGACGGTCTTTGATCGGGCCGAGGCGGTCGATTTCACCACAGTCCAGGGCCACGGCGCAGAGCTCGTCCCCCGCTTCCCGGATGAATTGATCGAGATTGTTCAGGTCGGTATCGGTCCGGTGTTTGCCCGGCAGGAATTCATAGAGGTGCGAGACCGGTTCCTCCAGGTAGGCGAAGACCCGCTTTCCTATACCGTCCAGCATATCGGCAGTGGCCGAGCAGTGAACCGATGGCATCGCCGTCCGGCTGCACATGGGTGAGGAGCAGGAAATGCGAATGGGTTTTGATCGTCGAAAGTATTTTTTCAGGAATCCTTCTCTCGGTCATCTCGTTCACGGGCTATATCATTGAGCAGTCGTTCTATCTTTACCACCTCTTCGAATTCCTCATCATACCAGAAACGCAGTTCAGGAGTAAAACGAAGATTAAGGGTCTTGGCCAGATGGCTGCGCATGAAACCAGTCGCCTTCTCCAGGCTTCGGCGGGCCTGCGAGGCTCTCTGCGGACCGCTCAACAGGGTAAAAAACACCTTGGCATGGCGCAGGTCGTCGGTAAGCTCGACCCGGCTGATGCTGACTTCCTGCAGTTTGGGATCGCGGACCCGCTGGACCAGTAGAATGGACAACTCGTTTCTGATCACGTCTGCGACCCGGGCAGCCCGTTTCGGCGGCCGGGAGCGCAGTCCCGCCAGTGACTCAAGCTCTTGCTTGGGATGCCAGTATTCTGCCATGGATTGACCCCGATCAGTCAAGGGTTGACTCAACCTGCAGCATCACAAATGCCTCGAGATTGTCACCAACCTTGATATCGTTGAAATTTTCCACTCCAATACCGCATTCATAGCCGGAACCCACCTCTTTGGCGTCATCCTGGAAGCGTTTCAGAGAACTGATCTTACCGGTATAGACCACCACGCCGTCGCGCAATACCCTGACGCCGGCGTTTCTTCTGATCACTCCGTCGGTCACTGAACAGCCGGCGATCTTGCCGACTTTGGGCACGCTGAACACCTCTCGAATCTCGGCATTGCCGATGACCTCTTCCTCGAACGTCGGGTCGAGCATGCCGACCATCGCCTTTCTGATATCATCGAGGGCATGGTAGATGACGTCATAGGAGCGGATATCGACATTCTCTTTGACGGCCAGTTCCTTGATCTTGGCCGACGGTCTGACGTTGAAGCCGATGACAATCGCATCCGAAGCAGAAGCCAGCAGGATGTCGGACTCCGATATCGTACCGGCGCCTTCATGCAGAACCCGGACTTTGATCTCATCGGTGGAGAGTTCCTCGGCCGCTTTGGCAAAGGCCTCCAGGGTTCCCTGCACGTCGGCACGGATAATTACCCGCAATTCCTGAACATTGCCTTCACTCATCTTTTCGAACAATTTGTCCAGGGAGATCTTGCTGCCGGCGGCAAGTTCCGTCTCCCGCACCTTCAGACTCCGCGCCTGGCTGACATTTTTGGCCATTTTGTCGTCGGTTACCACGATGAATTCATCACCCGCCTGGGGTACCCCGGAGAGGCCCTGGACTTCGATCGGCATAGACGGCCCGGCCGTTTTAATCTTGCGCCCTTTGTCATCGAATATCGCCCGAACCTTGCCGCTGAACTGGCCGACCACGAAGTTGTCGCCGTTATTCAGGGTACCTTCCTGGACCAGGACCGTGGCCACCGCTCCCCTGCCTTTGTCGAGCCGGGCTTCGATAACCCGTCCTTTGGCTTTGCGGCTGGCGTCTGCTTTGAGTTCGAGTATCTCAGCCATGAGCTGGATATTTTCCAGCAGGCTGTCTATGCCGATATTCTTTTTAGCGGACGTTTCGCAATAAATTGTCTGACCGCCCCAGTCTTCGGGGATCAGCTCAAGTTCGGCAAGTTCACGCTTGACCCGATCCGGGTCCGCGTTGTCCTTGTCAATCTTGTTCACCGCGACCAGAATAGGCACGTCGGCCGCCTGGGCATGGCTGATCGCCTCCCTGGTCTGATCCATGACGCCGTCGTCGGCGGCCACCACCAGGATAACCAGGTCGGTGATCTGGGCGCCGCGGGAGCGCATTTCGGTAAAGGCCGCATGACCAGGGGTATCCACGAAGGTCACATCACCGGCCTTGGAGCGCACATGATAGGCACCAATATGCTGAGTAATGCCGCCGGCCTCGCCCTCGGCCACGTCGGTCTTGCGGATCGCATCCAGGATCGAGGTTTTACCGTGATCGACATGTCCCATGACCGTTACCACCGGCGAGCGGGTTTCGGCCTTCCCACCTTCTTCCTGGGCATCGAGCAACTGGATGCCGATCTCCTCGGTAATGCCCTGCTCGATTTCATAGCCGAAGTCGGTTGCGATAAGGGTGGCGGTATCCACATCTACCGCCTGGTTCATCGTGGCCATCACCCCGAGCCCCATCAGCTTGGCAATAACCTCACTGGCCTTGATCTTCATTTTGGCGGCCAGATCGCCGACGGTGATCGTGTCGTAGATGGTGATTTTCTTTTTACTCGCCTTCATTTCGATGGTGGACGGTGACGATTTCCTCTCGCTCCGCACCCTGCCGCGCTTGCCGCGCCGACCGCTGCGCTGATAATCGGTATCGAAATGGGTGAATTTGACGCTTTTCTTGCCTTTTCGGAAGCCTTTGCCTTTCCGTTCGTCGTCGATCTCGACTGCTCCGCGCTTGCCTTTTTTTCTGCTGCGATCAGGCGAATCGGGCAGCGGCCCCGGTTGAAATCCTGGTGCGGCATCGTTCGGTCCTGGCCTGGCGGCGGCCGGCCGGCCGCCTTTTCTTGGCCGCGGCCGCTCGGTCGAGGTTTCTTCGGACTGGGTGGGCAGCTCGATGGTGCCGACCACACGGGCAATTTTCTTGCGCTCGATCTTCTTGGGCTTTTTCAGCGCAGGTTTGTCGGCGTCATCGCCTTCCTGCGCCGCTATCTCTTCAGCGTCTTCCGCTTCAGCGCTGTCTTCTGACTGCTCAGCAGCCGCTGCTTCATGCTGCCCGACTTCTAGAGTGTCAGCTTCCTCCTCCCCTCCTTCTGCGGTGTCGGTTGGCTCTGCGATTGGTGCTGCAGTCTCGGCGCTTTCAATTTCAGCATCCGCCTCTGCAACCGCCGACTCGCTGCTGTCTTCAGACTCGCCATCGGCCTGCTCCTCCTCGGCCTCAGCTGCAGCCTTGGGCCGCCTTCTGATGATGGTGGTTCGGCGCCTGATAAGCGTCGCTTTCTGGTCACCTTCGCTCTCGATTCTCTTTTCCACCATTTCGGTTTCAGAAGTCTGAAGCATCGTCTTGCGGATTTTATCGGCAGTTTCTTCGTCTACAGTCGAACTGTGGCCCTTGATATCGTAGCCGGCGGCAATAAGTTTCTCAGCCAATTCCTTACTGCCCATATCGGCTTCTTTTGCCAGTTCGTAAACCCTCACTCTGCTCATACCTTGCTCCTGAATCCCACGTTCTCACATCTTAAACCGGGCACCCGATGGGCCCTGGTGTCAAGACAGCAATTATATATTGTACTTATTAAATTCAATAAAGACGAAACGCCCGTATCCACTTCTTTTTGTCAATCAAAAACTGTGCCCTGCACTGTTCGTTGTCACAACTGTAAGCGCCCCGTCCCGAGGCCCGCTGCCGCTGATCGGCCAGCACCGTATCCCGCCGCCAGACAAATCTGAGCAGTTCTGATTTCGGAGCTTTTCTACCACAGCTCAGACAACTTCGCAGGGACTGCTTGACCATGTTACCCGTTATTTTTCGGCCGCTTTGTCCTGCTCCGGCGCCGCTGCCGGCTCTTGTTCTTCACCGTCCGGCTGTTGCTGTTTTTCATCTTCTGCCGGCTCAACCTCAGCTGCTTCCGTGCTATTCTCTGCAGCCACTTCGTCTGCCGGCTCTTCTGCTGTCGACTCTGCCGCAGTATCTTCTGAAGATTCTTCTGCACTATCTTCGGCAGCCGCTTCGGAGGCATCCTCAACCGGTGCTTGCTCTTCTTTGGCCGGCTTAACTCTGCTCGGCGACAGCCCCAGGCTTTCCGCCACCAGAGCGGCCGCCTCGATCAGCTGCTGAGCAAAATCATCGTCGATCGAACGGATGATGGTCAAATCCTCTAACTCAACCTGAGCCAGATCGGCGGCAGATCTTATGTCCTTGCTGAAAAACTGGTCGGCCAGGCCTTCGTCAATGCCGGGGATCTGGAGCAGGCTCTGATAGCCATCATCTTCCAGATTGGCCCAGCGCTGCTCGCTCTTCACATCGATCCGCCAGCCCATCAGCTTCGAGGCCAGCCGGACATTCTGGCCCTGCCGGCCGATGGCCAGTGAGAGCTGATCGTTGGGTACCACGACCAGCAGAGAATTAGCCTCCTCATCGACCATCACCATGCTGACATGGGCTGGTGCCAGGGCATTGTAGACATATTTGGCAGGATCCGGGCTCCAGGTGACGATATCGATCCGCTCCCCCTGGAGTTCCTGCACCACATTCTGCACCCGGGACCCTTTCATGCCGACACAGGCGCCGACCGGATCGACATCGGATTCGGTCGAACTGACCGCGATCTTGGCCCGAAACCCCGGCTCGCGGCTGACGCCCATGATCCTGACGATGCCTTCGGCGATCTCGGGCACTTCCATATGGAAGAGTTTGGCCAGAAACTCGTCGGCCGTGCGGGACAGAATCAGCTGTGAGTCACGGCTGTTCTGCCTGACTTCGGTCAGATACGCCCTGATACGATCGCCCTGTTTGAAAGAGCGCTTGGGAATCTGATGTTCTTTGGGCAGAATCGCATCGGTACGGCCCAGGTTGACGATCATATTACCGCGTTCGAAGCGCTGGACGATGCCGCTGACAACCTCTCCTTCCCGGTCTCTGAACATATCATAGATGACTTCGCGCTCGGCATCCTTCATCCGGTGTATGATCACCTGCTTGGCCGACTGGGCGGCAATCCTGCCGAGTTCGGTGATGTTTTCCATCTTTTCACCGAGTTCGTCTCCCAGTTGCACCTCCGGGTCAAGCTGCTTGGCATGTTCGAAAGCTATCTCGGTCTGATCGTCCTCGGCTTCCTCCACGACGCGCCTGAACTGGAACACCTCAACCTCGCCGAGTTCCTCGTTGTAATGCACTTCTATATCGCGCCGGCTGCCGTATCGCTTGCGCGCTGCAGAGGCAACCGCTTCTTCTATCGCTTCAACGAGCAGCTTTTTATCAAAGCCGCGGTCCCTGCTGATCTGATCGATGATCCGTTTTAAATCCGATAACATTTATCTTTCCTCATGATAACTGCCGATAACTACCCATAAATACTGCAAGGTCTGCAAGGTGACGCGCGCTACCCGCTCAGTTTTTGCCCGTCATCTGCCATCTGTAATTCAGCTATATAATTTGCTCACCCTAAAGAGCCAGGCGGGCCTTGCTTATCAGGCTCCAATCCAGCTCGTACGTTTTCTGCTGCTCGCTAAGCACCGTTATAAGCTCATCTTCTACCCGTTCGATACGGCCGATAATCACCCGTTCCGAGTCTATCGCTTGACGAAGTTTGAAGCGGGCCTTCTTGCCGAGATGAGCCCGGCATTCCTCAAGACTGCGCAGGGGGCGCTCGATACCCGGCGAGGAGACCTCGAGATGATACTGCTGCTCGATGAGATCCTCCACATCGAGGAAATCACCGGTTTCGCGGCTGACCCGCGAGCAGTCATCGAGCGAGACGCCTTCAGGCCTGTCGATGATCAGGCGCAGCACCCAGCCGTGGCCTTCCCTGCGAAACTGGATATCGAAGAGTTCCAGCCCCAGGCCCGGCAGCAGTGACTCGGCAAACTCCCGAACCCTGTCAATGATCAACTCGCTCATGGTGCGCAATCCATTCTGTATCTGCCCTGTATCTCTGCCCGGCCGAACAGGAACGCGGCACCATCGCAAAAGCACCGGCACCTGCCGTTCAGCCATAAAAAAAAGCGGGCAAAGCCCACTTTCGTATTCCCGTCCGACCGAAATCCCATGTATTTCGCGGCCCGCCAACCCGCAGCATCAATAAAAACACTGCCGGAAGACCAGACCTGTCGAACAGGTATAAACGCCGGTTAAGCGGATCATGCCGCCAGACAGATCCGATGTGGAGCGGGCAACGAGGTTCGAACTCGCGACCTCAAGCTTGGGAAGCTCGCGCTCTACCAACTGAGCTATGCCCGCATGCACCCAGCCGAAACTGATATAATAAAACTCCATTTGGTGGATTTGTCAAGTTTTGTGCGCGATTCATCTGCTTGCCCCATGCCATTTCCACACGGTATTCAACCGCTGTGCTATGCACGCAAAAGATGGTCAGGCGGGAATCGACCCAACCCAACATCAATGCAGCACCCCTTTGGATTGTTCGTATAGTACTGGAATAAAATAAAATATTAGACGTTTTTGCAATGCTGATCCGGATCACGCCAGAGGCGCAGAACCAGGTTCGGTGCCGGAAAATAAAATTGACAAACCTCGATACGGTTAATACAACGTCTGACAAATTGATCCAAGACACGATCGCCAACAGCCAATTCTGAGACTGACGGATAACACCATTATATATGACTGACAAAACACTGATAATTGCTGAGAAGCCAAGCGTTGCCGCTGATCTGGCCAAAGTGCTTCCCGGCTCCTTCAAAAAATCGAGGACCCATTACGAAGGCGAACGCTATATCGTCTCCTACGCAGTCGGCCATCTGGTCTCCATCTGTTATCCGGAAGAAATTGACCCCCGTTACCAGAAATGGCAGATGAGCGATCTGCCCATTCTACCCGAAACGTTTCCGTTGAAGGTGCTCGACGGGACCAAGTCGCAGTTCAATGTGCTGCAGAAGCTTATCCGTCGGCGCGATGTAACCACTATCATCAATGCCTGCGACGCCGGACGCGAAGGCGAGCTTATCTTCAAGTATATTCTGGGCTATGTCTGGAACAAGTCAGTGGCTCAGAAAGAACTCAAACGGTTATGGCTGCAGTCGATGACCGATGAGGCCATTAAAAGCGGGTTCTCTTCGCTCAGAGAAAACGAGGAAATGATCCCGCTGGAAGACACCGCGCTGTGCCGCTCCGAGTCGGACTGGCTGATCGGCATCAATGCAACCCGAGCCTTGACCGCCTACAAATCGAGATTCGGAGGATTTTTCAAGACACCCTGCGGCCGGGTGCAGACGCCGACTTTGTCTCTTCTGGTCAAACGGGAGCGGGAACGGCTCGATTTCACCGCCCGTGACTATATCACCCTGGAGGGCACCTTCGACTTCGATGAGGGCCACTACCTGGGTAAGTGGATCGATACTTCGTTTAAAAAGGATAAGACCGATCCGGAAAAGCGGGCCGATCGCCTCTGGGACCCGGCCGCCGCCCTGGCCATCATAGAAAAGTGCAGCAACAAACCCGCCCGGGTAACGGACACCAGCAAGGAGACCAGGCAGGCCCCGCCCCAGCTCTATGATCTTACGGCTCTGCAACGCGAGGCCAACTCCCGGTTCGGCTTTTCCGCCCAGAACACCCTGTCCATTGCCCAGGCCCTCTACGAGCGCCACAAACTGCTGACCTACCCACGCACCGACTCGCGGTATCTGCCCGGCGACTATCGCAAAACCGCCGCCTCGGTGGTCAGCCGCCAGCAGCAATGGAACTACTCAGAACATGCCAAGACCATTCTTGATAAAAGATACATCAAGGCCAATCCGCGAGTTTTCAACAACGCCAAGGTGTCCGACCATCATGCCATCATCCCGACCGGCAAACTGCCGGGCTCGCTGAGCGAAGCGGAACTGAAAATTTACACCATGGTGGTCCAGCGCTTTCTGGCGGTCTTTTTTCCAGCAGCCCGTTACCTGAAGACCAGAAGAATCTCACTGGTCGAGGAAGAGTCGTTTCTGACCGAAGGCAGAATTCTGCTGGATCCGGGCTGGAAAGCCGTCTACCTGGGTGGCAGGGCCGAGAAAGGCGAGGGCATCATTGAGCCGGTTCCGGCCGGGTCGGAGGTGAGCTGCCGCTCGATCGAGCAGATCGACTGTCAGACCAAGCCGCCGCCGCGTTTCAGCGAGGCTACCCTGCTCTCGGCCATGGAAAATTCAGGTAAACTGCTCGATGATGACGAGCTTGCCGAAGCCATGAAAGAGCGCGGCCTCGGCACCCCCGCCACCAGGGCCTCGATCATCGAGAAACTGATCAAGGACAAATATCTGGTCAGAGAAGGCAAGGAACTGACGCCGACCGGCAAGGCATTCGAGCTGCTGTCTCTGCTTGAAGCAATGAAAATCGATGTACTCGCCTCACCCGAGATGACTGGAGAATGGGAGTACAAGCTCAACCAGATCTTGAAGGGCACCCTGACCAGGTCGACTTTTATGCGGGAAATTCGCGACCTGACCGAGCAGATCATCGGCCGAATCAGGTCTTATGAAGAGACCAAAGAGCAGCAGGTCGCACGCTTCAGCCCGATAGACGGCGTGGTCTATTACGAAACCCCGACTGCTTATATCTCCGACGATAAAAAGGTGACGATCCGTAAGATCCTGGGTGGCAGGGTCATGAAGGAAGACGAAATCGTTCAGCTCATCGGCGGAGAGACGGTCGGCCCGTTCGCCGATTTCCGTTCTAAAAACGGCAAACCCTTTGTCGCCTCAATCAAAATGACCAACAACAAGGTGGATTTTCTCTTTGCCGACTCCACCGCCGGCCTCGATATGGAGGCCGTCAGGAAAAACGGTTCGCTGGGTCCGTCGCCAATCGATCAGAGTCCGGTGTACGAGACGCCAACCGGCTATATGTCCGAATCGGCCATCGCAGGAGACGAGAAGAAGGGCTTGAGAATCAGCAAGGTCATCTTGTCGAAGACGATCACCACCGACCATATTAAACAATTATTGCACGAGCGAAAGACCGAGCTTATCAAGGGCTTTATCTCGAAAAAACGCAAACCGTTCGATGCCTATCTGCTGCTCGACGACACCGGCAAAATCAGCTTCGAGTTTCCGCCGAGAAAGCCCCGAAGAAGGCGGAAAAAGAGTTGACACCGTCTGCTAATAACACCATAAGAGAGTTATGAAGGGACTAAAGAAAGAGTATCGATCCGTCGATACCAAAGAGCTTGCCCTCACCTGCGCAGAACTGGCAGCAGACGGCAAGGCAGAAGATGTCGTTATCCTCGATGTACGGAAGATATCTTCTTTTACCGACTTTTTTGTTATACTGAGCGGGCGATCTACACGTCATGTCCAGGCCCTGGCCGAAAGCATCGAAAATGAACTGCGCTCCAAGCGGATTAAAACGAGCCGGGCCGAAGGGCTGAGCGAAGGTAAATGGGTACTGCTCGACTTTAACGATGTCGTGGTCCATGTATTTTATCATGAGCAGCGCAGTTTCTATGACCTGGAAGGGTTGTGGCACGATGCGCCGCGTGTAGAGATACCAGCCGAAGCATCGTAAACCTTCGCGCCTACAGGTCATGTCCAGGTAGAGCAGATACGATTGAGAACAGCGCCAAGAGCTGCTGAACCAAGAGCAATCGACACCGAGTCAAACACCCATGCAATATCTCAGTACCCGTGGTACCACCGCACCCCTGACCTTTACCGGCGCAATAAAAACCGGGCTTGCAGAAGACGGCGGGCTGCTGCTGCCCCGGGCTGTACCGCGAATCGATCGGGCCACCTTTGAGGCTTGGCAGGAGCTGTCCTATTGCGAGCTGGCCTTCGAGATCATGTCGCGCTATATCGACGACATACCGGCCACGGATCTGAAAAAACTGATTAACGATTCCTACGCCGGTTTTACCCATCCGGAAGTGACCCCCCACGTCCACCTGGACAACCTGCACATACTTGAGCTGTTCCACGGTCCGACCCTGGCCTTCAAAGATATCGCGCTGCAGTTTCTGGGCAACCTGTTCAGCTATCTGCTGGCACGTGACAACGAGTACATGAATATCCTCGGCGCCACCTCGGGTGACACCGGCAGCGCAGCAATTTACAGCGTTAAAGGCAAAGAGCGAATACGCATCTTTATTCTGCATCCGCACAAGCGGATCAGCGAAATCCAGGAAAAACAGATGACCGCTGTGGCCGATGCCAACGTCTTCAATATCGCGGTCAGCGGCACCTTCGACGATGCCCAGGCAACGGTCAAAACCATCTTCGGTGATATCGCCTTCAAGAACCAGCACCGGCTGGGGGCAATCAATTCGATCAACTGGGCCCGGCTGCTGGCCCAGGTGGTATACTATGTATACAGTTGCCTGCATATTGCCTCGCACGAGAAAAACCGGGCGACCGCCTTTGCGGTGCCCACCGGCAATTTCGGCGACATCTTCGCCGGCTACATTGCCAAGAAAATGCTGCCGGAGGGCTGCATCAGCAAGCTGGTGCTGGCCACCAACGCCAATGATATCCTGGCCCGCTTCGTCAACTTTGGCGACTATACGCTCAATAAGGTAGTCAGCACCTTGTCGCCCTCAATGGACATCCAGGCAGCCTCGAATTTCGAGCGCTACCTCTACTACCTGATGGACCGTGAACCGGACCTGGTCAGAGAAGCCATGCTCAAGTTCAAGGTGGACGGTAAACTCCATCTGCAGGACTACCTGGGCCACATTAAGCGGGACTTCGTCGCTTCGGCGGCAACGGATGAAGAAGTTCTCGAAACCATTGAGAAGTATTACAAAAAATACCATTACACCCTCGACCCCCACACCGCCGTCGGTGTTCGTGCGGCTGAGCGTCACCGGGACCAGGGGGTGCCCATGGTCTGCCTGGCGACTGCCCATCCGGCCAAGTTCAAGCCCACGGTCGATCGGGCCACCGGCACCGAGCTTGAATTACCGCCTGCTCTGGCCGAGGCGATCAGCCGGCCGACCCGCTGCGAAAACATGGACTGTGATCCGGAGACCATCATGGGTTATATCAAGACCCATGGCCTCAATTCGTGATGACTCGCGCTGCGGATCACGTTGAACAGGTCGAGACGGCCGTAGCATTTCTCAAGCAGCTAATTTCCCCCATTCCCCCGATCGCAGTCCAGCTCGGCACCGGCCTCGGTGGCCTGGCCAACCGCATAGACAACGCTCAGCTCATAGCCTATGAGGATATCCCGTTTTTCCCCCGTTCCACGGTGGCCAGCCACCAGGGTGCGCTGATTGCCGGCAGCCTTGGCGGTTGCCCGCTGATCGCCCTGTCGGGCAGATTTCACTATTACGAAGGCTATTCGACCCGCGAGATCACCCTGCCGGTCAGGGTCCTCCAACTGCTCGGGGTCAACACGCTGATCATCACCAATGCCGCCGGCGGCCTGAATCCGCTGTTTTCGGCCGGCACTATCATGGTGCTCAGGGATCATCTCAATTTCCTCGGCGAAAACCCGCTGCGCGGACCCAATATAGACCAGTGGGGGCCGCGCTTTCCCGACCTGTCTCAGCCTTACGAGCCAAACCTGGTCAAGACGATGCTGAATTGCGCCGATGCCAGAAAAATTGACCGGGTCGTCACCGGTACCTATATCTGCATCCCCGGTCCCAGTCTGGAAACACCGGCTGAGACGCGCTGGCTCAGGCAGTGCGGTGGCGATGCGGTGGGCATGTCCTCGGTGCCTGAGGTGATCGTGGCCAGACATGGAGGCATGGAGGTACTGGGCCTCTCGGTGATCGCCAATTGCAACGATCCAGATAACTTCCAGCCGATCCTGCTCGATGATATCATCGAGCAGGCATCTACCGCCTCGGCCCGGCTCGAACTCCTGATCAGCGAATTTCTTACCACCACGGTAATGGAACCTTCATGAACAACCCAGACCAGCACGCAGATATCATCGTCTCAGGCAGATTTCTGATGCCGACCTGGCGCCAGGCAGATCATATCGAGAACGGCGGCGTCGCCGTCAAAGGTGATACCATCGTCGCCACGGGCACCCGGGCAGAGCTTGTCGAGCAGTTTCCAGCGGCCGTTGAACTGCATGAGCCGGACGGACTGGTGATGCCGGGGTTGATCAACACCCATACCCATGCGCCGATGAGCTGTTTCAGAGGGATTGCCGACGATCTGCCACTGATGACCTGGCTTGAAGAGCACATCTTTCCGGCCGAGACCAAGCTGAACAAGGACATGGTGTACCAGGCCACCCTGCTCTCCATCGCCGAAATGATCAGATCAGGCACCACCAGTTTCTGCGACATGTACCTGTTCGCCGGTGAAGTTGCCCGGGCAGTCGAGGAAACGGGTATCCGGGCCTGGCTCGGCGAAGTCCTCTACGATTTTCCTTCACCGTCCTACGGTGCGTTGAACAACGGCTACGCGCTGGTCAGGGAGCTCTTCGAACAGTACCGGGATCACGATCTGATAACCATCACCGTCGATCCGCACTCGGTCTATACCTGTGCCCCGGCTCTGCTCGAGCATTGTGCAGCATTGGCCGATGAATTTAACAGCCGCTATGTGATCCACCTCTCGGAAACCGACACCGAGGTCGCCACCTGTCGGCAGCGCTACGGCGTTTCACCGGTCGACCACCTCCACCAGCTCGGCCTGCTCAATGATCGGGTCCTGGCTGCCCACTGTGTCAAACTGTCCAGCAAAGAGATAGCAGTTCTGGCCAGGCACCGGGTAAAGGTCAGCCACTGTCTTGAATCGAACCTCAAGCTTGCCTCGGGTGTTGCGCCGGTGCCAGAAATGCTTGCCAGCGGGGTCACTGTCTCGATCGGCACCGACGGTCCGGCCTCCAACAATGATGTCGATATGTTCTCGGAAATGAGCAGCGTCGCCAAAGTGCACAAGGTGGTCGCCATGGACCCGACGGTCATGGATGCCGAAACCACCCTGCGCTGCGCCACGCTCAGTGGCGCCGAAGCGCTGGGATCGGAGCAGCAGATCGGTACGCTGTCAGCGGGTAAAAAGGCCGATATCATCGTCCTCGACCTGGCCCAGCCCCACCTGACGCCGATCTACAACATCGCCTCGCACCTGGTCTACACCGCCCGCGGCGGCGATGTAATGCATTCGCTGATCAACGGCCGTCTGGTCATGAAAAACCGGGAGCTGCTGAGTATCGATGAACAGGCGGTCATCTCGGCCATGCAGGATATCCGCCACTCGGTACTGGCAAACAGGGCCTAGCACCACTGCTGATTCCTATCAGGGCAAACTGCCCCGGGCATGAGCAGCGCTTTTCGGATGGGCGTGCTGTCCAGCTTGACTTTCTGATGATACTGCTCTACATTCAGGCTCAGATCAGGTGGCGCTGCTGTCGCACCTGTGCTCAAAAAAAGTTCAATAACCACACAGCGTTCAGCAGAGGTAGAGATATGTTCGGACTGGGAATGCCGGAACTCATCGTTATTCTGGTAATTATCGTGATTATTTTCGGGGCCGGCAAGCTCCCTGAAATCGGCTCGGGCATCGGCAAAGGAATTAAAAACTTCAAGGAAGCTACCAGCAAGGAAGAGCCCAAAAAACTCGACGAAGAAAATCAGGAAAAAGACGACTCCACCAAGAGTTAAACAGGCTGAACTGGACCCGCTGCGCATGAATCGCTGACCGGAACGATATCTGATTAAAAAATTCACTGAATACGGAGCATCCCGTTATGTTTGGACTCGGCACCCCTGAACTCATCGTTATCCTTGGCATTGCCTTTCTCGTCTTTGGCGGTAAGAAGCTTCCCGAAATAGGCTCCGGTCTCGGCAAAGCAATCTCCTCATTCAAAAAAGGTATTAACGACGTCGAAGAAGGCGGCAAGGAGATCATCGGCGACCTGCCCGGGGTCAAAGAAGTGGCCGAGGTCAAAGGCCAGATCGACAAGGTCAAGGATATCGGTAAGATCATCAAATAAACAGGGCGGCTCTCGGGTGTACTCCAGCCCCGCAGGAGGCCAAAGGTCTTCCTGCTTCTCGCCATTTTTCCTTCCTGCGTAATTTTCTCTTCTTGCTTTATCTGGCAATTCATCCTTTTTCTACTGTTGGATTGCTTCATTTTCTCAGGCTTTGCCAGAGGATTTCACTCGATTGGCTCCAGCTCCGGTCCGGGCCGCTCCGGGCGGAGCCGGCCGGCTACTTGACGTGATTTGTTATTTTGTGTATTTGTAGCTGTTCCGTAAAATAGTTGTTACCAGACGGCTGGAAGTACCCTCCCACGGTTCACTTTCTACCACTAACTCAGATAGTTGCCGGAAGGTAGCTTGGATAACTCTTCAGGAGAGATAGAGATGTGCCGATTAGCCTTGAAAACAGCCAATGACCCCTTCTCACCATACGAGGTGCTCGAGGCCATGGAGGCCATGCAGGAGGGCTATGACGGCTCCGGCCTCGGCCTGCTGCTGCGCGGCATGGAGTTTGAAGATTTTATATATAACCCGCGCTTTCCGATACTTTCCGGGATCGCCGAGAACAAGAAGAGCTGGAAGCGGCTGGACCGGTTCATGGAGGAACGCGGCTACGAACTGAAGTACGATCACAAGTTCAGCATGCAGCGCCACCATATGAGCGGTAAGGATCGTTTCCGCTATTTCATCCGGGCCTACCGGATGCCAGATAACTTTTCCGGGGCGCCCCAGGAAGAGCGTGAGGCCGAAATGCTCAGCACCAGGCTGGCACTGCGCAAAGACGGTGAAGAAAATGGCGGCGATCTGTCGGTCTTTTCCTTCTGGCCCGATGTGGCAATGATCAAGGAGGTCGGCTGGCCCCTGCAGGTCGGCAATATGCTCAGCCTGCATGACGGACAGATCAAGTCGCGGGTGTGCATGGCCCAGGGGCGGCAGAACACCAACTATGGAATCAACCTCTACGCCTGCCACCCGTTCTTTATCCAGGGTATTTCCACCATGACCAATGGCGAGAATACCGCCTTCGTGCCGATCCGCGACTGGCTGCTGGGCAGGTCGTTTCCCGGCTACATGGGTTATCAGAGCGATTCCGAGGTATTTACCCATATTCTGCACTACACGCTTAAACAGATGAAACTGCCTCTGGAGGCCTATAAGCATGTGATCACGCCGCTCAGCCTCACCGAGCTCGACAAGCATCCCCAGGGAGAGTTTCTCAAAGGGCTGCGCAATGTCTGCCGGCGGTTGATTATCGATGGCCCCAATGCGGTTATCGGCACCCTGCCCGATGAAACCTGCCTGCTGGTCATGGACCATAAGAAACTGCGGCCGGCCACGGTCGGCGGCAGGGAAGGCGTCTGGGCGATAGCCTCGGAAATGTGCGGCGTCGATGCGATGATTCCCGACCGCAATCCCGCTTTCGATTTTCAACCCATGCGAGAACACACCGTTATCATTCCACCCGATAGAAAGGAACTCAACATATGGTCCCAATTCGATCAATTCCCATTGAGCCTGGCAGCCTAAGTTATCCCGACCTGCCCTGGGTCATCCAGCACCGCGAAGATCGCTGTACGCTGTGCGGCCAGTGCACCTCGGTGTGCCCGAAGGAGTGTCTCTACCTGGCCTATCGGCGCCAGCGCATGCCCAATCTGGAGGTGCTGAGTAAAAAGCGCGGCAGCGAATACCGGACCTTCGTCGGTATCAGGCAACGCACCGATATGAAGCGGAGCTGCATCGGCTGCGGCATGTGCGCGATGGTCTGCCCGAACGAGGCGATCACCCCGGTTCCGAACACGGTTGAAAACCGGACCCTGTTTTTCAACAACCAGAAGGGTGAAGCATATAAGCGCGGCGGCCGTAGAAACACCACCGGACCGACACTGCTGGACCGGATCATGTTCGACCGGATCTCGATGCTGACCGATCCGGCGCTCGATGCGGGCCGGCACGAGTTCACCGTTTCCACCACCATCGGCCGCATCCTGTCGCCGGAAGAGTATCTCAAGCGCAAGGTAAATGGCGGCTGGATCCCGCCGACCAGGGAAGTATTTCCGTTTATCATCGGCTCGATGTCTTTTGGCGCCCTGTCGCCGAACATGTGGCTCGGTCTGCTCCAGGGCGTAGCCTACTGCAACGAAGTGCTGGACATACCGGTGGTCATGTGTACCGGTGAGGGCGGCTGTCCTCCCTGGGTGCTGAGAAGTCCGTACCTGAAATATATCATCCTGCAGATCGCTTCGGGATATTTTGGCTGGGACGAGATCATCAGGGCCATACCGGACATGCAGTGCTATCCGGCGGCCATCGAAATCAAATACGGCCAGGGCGCCAAGCCGGGCGACGGCGGCCTGCTCATGTGGTACAAGGTCTCCAAACTGATTGCCCGGCTGCGCGGTGTCCCCGAAGGAGTGGACCTGCCCTCTCCACCGGTTCATCAGACGCTTTATTCCATTGAAGAAAGCGTCATGAAGATGATCCAGACCTTGTCCATGGCCTTTAATCACAAAGTGCCGGTCTATCCGAAAATTTCAGCCTCCACCTCGGCCAAGTCGGTGCTCAACAACCTGGTGCGCAACCCCTATGCCGGCGGCCTGCTGATCGACGGCATCGACGGCGGCACGGGAGCGGCCTACAGCGTGTCGATGGATGCCACCGGGCACCCGGTCGCCTCCAACGTGCGCGAGTGCTATCTCGACCTGGCCGCCCAGGGCATGCAGAACGAAGTGCCGATCTATGCGGCCGGCGGTGTGGGCAAGAACGGCAATGTGGCGCAGAACGGCATGGCCCTGGTCATGCTCGGCGCCAGCGCGGTGCATATCGGTAAATACATCATGCAGTCCACCGCCGGCTGCCTGGGCAACGAACAGAATCGCTGCAACGTCTGCAACGTCGGCATCTGCCCGAAGGGAATCACCAGCCAGAATCCTAAACTCTACCGACGGCTGGATCCCGACAGCGTAGCTGAACGGGTCGCCGAAACTTATATGGCGATCCGCACCGAGGTAAAGAAGATCATGGCCCCGCTCGGCCGATCCCAGAGCCTGCCCATCGGCATGTCCGATGCGATCGGCATCAACGACAAGGATGCCGCAGAGCGGCTGCAGATCAAATATGTCTGTTAACCAGAGCGGTTTCGTTTTCAGCTCTTCAATCAAGGAGTTCTTCTGTGGCTAGGAAGGTAATCAAAGGTCTTGATAAAAACGGCAACCGGATCAGTTCGATGGAATTCGAATATATGGTCCGCGAAGCCGCCGCCGCCAGAACCAGCCTGACGCTGGAATCGTATGGCCAGCATAATATCGGCATCCGCCTGTACCGTGAGGGCGGCCTGCGCCTCAACGTCAAGGGCCCCTGCGGCCAGCGCCTCGGCTCCATGGGCATGCCCGGTACCACGATCACCTGTGAAGGCTCGGTTTCAGATGATGTCGGCTATCTCAATATCGGTGCTGAAATCACCGTACTGGGCGACGCCACCAACGGTGCCTGTAACGCGATGGCCGCCGGCAAGGTGTTCATCGGCGGCTCCATTGGCGCCCGCGGGTTGACCATGACCAAATGGAATCCCGAATATGCCCGCCCGGAACTCTGGGTGCTGGGCTCCACCGGTGATTCCTTTGCCGAGTTCAACTGTGGCGGTATTGCGGTAATCTGCGGGATTGAGCCCAAGAATCCAAACAATATTCTCGGCTACCGGCCCTGTGTCGGTATGGTCGGCGGTCTCATTTATTTCCGCGGCAAAGACGACGGCTCCTATTCACAAAACAACGCCAAGCTCGGCCTCCCCGACGACGAGCAGTGGCAATGGCTGCTAAAAAACATCGGCGGTTATCTGAAGCGGATCGGCCGGCAAGATCTTTTCAAAACACTCACCGTGCGCGATGAATGGCAAGTGCTCGTTTCGGTCACTCCCCAGGAACGTGCCCTGATGTGGTCCGGGCCGATGCCGATGGCCCAGTTCAAGGAGCAGTTCTGGAACAAGGCCTTCGGCGGCGGCGACCCCCTGCGCGACCTCTCCCCCGGACTCGACCGCTCGGTTATCGGAGCCATCGAAACGGGCGAGCTCCGGCGCCGGGCACCCTGGTGGTCAAACAACGAATCGGCGGCTCCCTGCACCTATTACTGCCCGATTCATATTCCCACGGTGGAGCGGCTGCGGCTGATCCGCGAAGGCAGAATTTCCGAGGCCTACGAACTGATTCTGAGCTATACCCCGCTGCCCGCCTCGGTCTGCGGTGCGGTATGCCCCAACCTGTGCATGGAAAATTGTACCCGTACCGGTGTGGACGGCTCCATCGAGATGCAGGTCCTGGGTCGGGCAGTGGCCGATTTCAAGGCACCCGAGGAGGCCGAACCGCTGGGCAAAAAGGTGGCCATCATCGGCGGCGGACCAGCCGGACTCAACGCTGCCTGGCAGCTTGCCATCGGTGGTGTCGAGGCCCATATCTTCGAGCGCGACGCCCAGTTGGGCGGCAAACTGGCCCAGGTCGTGCCCTGGGAACGGCTGCCCCAGGCCATCTGGGATGAAGAGATCAAGCGCTTCATGTCGCTTTCCAATGTCCAGGTTCATCTCAATACCGACATGAGCAGTGCCAAGTTCCAGAAACTGCTCGACGAGTATGATTACGTGATCATCGCGGTGGGTACCCACCAGCCCAGAAGACTCACCTTCCCCGGCCACGAGCAGGTCGTACCCGCCCTTGATTTTCTCAAGGAAGCCAAGGGCAAGGACAAGATGAACGTCGGCCGTGAGGTAGTGGTTATCGGTGCGGGCAACGTGGGCTGTGATGTGGCCTGTGAGGCATATCGCCTTGGGGCCGACCTGGTGACTCTGGTCGATATCCAGAAACCACTGGCTTTTGGCAAGGAAAAAGAAGCCGCCGAGGCGCTTGGCGCTCAATTCAAGTGGCCGGTGATGACCAAAGAGGTGACCGGCGAAGGACTGCTCACCGACACGGGTGAGCTGATTCCCGCCCAAACGGTGTTTATCTCGATCGGTGATGTGCCGTCACTGCCGTTTCTGCCCAAATCGGTGCAGACGCTTACGGTTGGCGGAGCAGACTGGATCAAAACGGATACCGGCCATAAGACCTCCGATGCAAGGATCCTGGCCATCGGCGATGTCGAAAAACCGGGCCTGGCCACCGATGCCCTCGGGGCCGGTAAAAGCGCGGCGGAAGTAATTCTGGCCGAGATCAGAGGTGAAGAGTACCGGCCCTTTGACAAAAAGCTCGTTCCCCAGCAGGCCCTGACCATCACCCATTACAATCCGGGCGCTAAGGGCGGCACCGAGCAGGCTCAGGCCGACCGCTGTCTGTCCTGTGCTACCTGCCGCGACTGCCATCTCTGTGAAACCATATGCCCCACCGGGGCAATCTCCAGAAGCGAAATTCATTTCGGCGACGAGAGCAGTTTCGAGTATCTCTCCGATGAGCTCAAATGCATCGGCTGCGGCTTCTGCGCCGACACCTGCCCCTGCGGCATCTGGCAGATAAACCCGATGTAGCTTTTACTTTGCTGCCGCACCTTGGCCCCGTCTACCCGTTTTGTCTAGACGGGGCTTTTTTATTCAGGCTGCAGCAATCGATGCGCCTGTTCATGCTCAAGTAGAATCCGCTTCAACCCGACGCCCGGAGCAAACCCTCCCAACTGCCCTGCCGAGCCGACCACCCGATGGCATGGAACGATGATGGGTATCGGGTTGCGGTTAGCCGCCTGGCCCACCGCCCGGGCCAGGTGTTTGTTGCCCAGACGGGCAGCCAGTCCTGCGTAGCTCAATTGCTCGCCAAACTTGATGGTTCCCATCATCTCCCACACCTCGATCTGAAAAGGCGTACCTGCCAGATGCAAAGGCAGCTCGAACTGGTGTCTGGCTCCGGAAAAATACTCTTGGAGCTGGGTCAGTGTGCTGCTCATAAGTGCAGATTCGGGCGCAACCTTCTGCAACGATCCGACCTCATTGAACTCCTTTGCAAACTGCAGACCGTGCAGGCGCACACCATCGCCTGTTACTAGAATTGGTCCGACGATGCTGTGCAGAATCGCACGTTCAAGCCTTTGACCAACTGGTTTCGGCGAAGTGTCTGATGAATCCCGAGAAGAGGTCATACGTTATCCTGTGGCTGCTTTGTCTGGAAACATGCTATATTTGGTTTTTGTCAGCAATTTATTAAACGGCTTCAGCAATACCATTATACATCGAGATGAAAGATCCGCTGCACAAGATACTCAAGCCGATTAAAGAGATTCAGGACATCCGCGGAGTCGAGCTGCCGGTGGGTCTCGAATTCAGGCAACTTGTGGTGACCGGGCCGCCCGGCGCCGGCAAGACCTATTACATCAACCGAATCAGAGGCTGGCCCAATGAAGGCTATCTCGACCTGACCAGGAAAGGCTGGTGGAAAGATCGCAGCCTGATTTACCGCCCCAGGGAAATCCATCTCGGCATTCCCTATGTCGGCATCAAAGACGCCCTGGCCGTGTTCGACCAGGAGTGGCTCGATCTGCCGCCGGATTTGCACGAGATCGACTACCACCGTATCCGCATCCCGCCGACCACTCAGTCCGTCTTCAAGACCAATTGGCGGGACCGCTATATCTTCGAATTCATCCTCCCCGACCCGGAAGTGGTCTACCAGCGGCGCCGTGCCCGGCAGAAAGACGGTTATTTCCCAGTCGATGCAAACCTGAGCCTGGACACCGTCGTACGGCAGGTCGAAGCCTACAGCCGGGTGGCGCTGTTTCTGCATCGGGCTGGCGTCAACGTTTACATCAGAAGCGATGTGAGCCAGCCGCCGATGCTGATCAGCGAAAAAGGCGAGGTGGCGCTGCCGCTTTGGGCAGTGGCCGAAGTCGAGCCGCGACCAAGTCTGAAAACCCTGGCCGGCTGGCAGCAATTGGTGCTGGGTAAAAGTGCACTGCCCTGGTTCACGGTAACCAACGAGATTCAGACGCTTGCTAAGCCGTCCAGAATTCCCCACGACGGCAAAAGCCTTGATCTGATCATCGGCCGGCTGCACCTGCGCCTCTCTCCGGAAATCCCCCTTGGGGCCGCCAAAAAGTATCTGCGCCAGAACAAAAACTGGACACTCAGAAGCCCAGAGAGCTGCTCGGATAAGCAGATTCGCGGGTTCGCCAGAATCTGTCCGGGCGAGACCGTAATACTGGGCAGATCCAACAAGGATTACGACGATCTGTTTCAGTTCAAAAAGGATGTGGCCAAACGTCATGTCTCGATCACCAATGCCAGAGGCGACCTGCTGGTCAGCCCGCTGGAACCAGGCAAACCGGTCAAGATCGTCAGACTAGACGACCAGGACAACCGCGAGCAGATGGGGGCCAACAGGATTGCCGCGATGCTCGAGGTCCGTGAACTGTTCGGCGGAACCATCGCCGAGTTGGAAAAGACCAGTGCTTTGTCACTGCTGCTTGAGGTCAACAAAATTCTGGGCCAGGAGTCTTACCGCCCGTTCGATGAAACAGGCGCACCGGGCGGCCTGCTCGAGTTCCCCGATGATCCGCCGCCGGTGGTGGTCGGCGACCTGCATGGCCAGGTCGACAATCTGCTCAAAATTCTTACCGAGAACTGCCTGATCCAGGCCCTGCGCAATGATCGGGCACTCCTCTGCATATTCGGCGATGCAATACATTCAGAGAACCTGGGCGAAATGGAGGATATGCAGAGTTCGATCCTGATCATGGATCTGATCTTCAGCCTGAAGCGCAGATTCCCGGCCAACGTCTTCTACCTGCGTGGCAACCACGATGATTTCAGCCCGGATCTCTACAAGAACGGCATCGCCCAGGGTGTGCTGATGAAAAAAGCGCTCGAGCAGAGCCGCGGACCGATTTATGTCGAGGCGATGCAGGAATTTTACAATCTGCTGCCCTACATGATCTCATCCAAATCGTTTATCGGCATTCACGCAGGTCCGCCGCGCACCGAGACGACCCGAGAGCAGATCATCAACATCAGAAATAACCCGCAGCTGGCCCGGGAGTTGACCAGCAACCGTCTCAAGCGCCCCCACTATCTCTCCGGATACGGAAAAGCCGAGATCAAGGCATTGCGCAAAACGCTTGATCTGCCGAAATCGACCCCGGTGATCGTCGGCCATACACCGCTGGACCCGTTTGGTTCGATCTGGCAGAACGTCGGCAACATCAAGAATCATCACATCGTCTCCAGTTCCCACCAGAAAGGTCCCGGATTTTTCATACGCGTCAGAAAAAAAATGATCCCCCAGACCTATCCCGCCGAACCGTTGACCAGGCTGATCAACCGGATGAAGCATTCCAACTGATCTTAATCAAATCTTAATATTTCTCTGAATATCTCTGTTTCCCCATCTGCTGGCGGATTTGAGCAGAATCGCCAGTGCTGGCTGGGCACTGTCGGACTGATCATGCCTGGTGAAATGCATATATTGCTTGAACTTTACCCCGATAGTCTGCTAACTAAACCCTAACTTTTCCCAAATATTCTCACACATCACCACTGCACCAGAAAGACACCCCGGTCTACTGTTCTTTTACTGAAACCGGGGAGCACCCTGGAGGTAATCCATGGATATCAAATCGACAACGCCGCTCTCCGGACTGTTCAGGACCTCGCCTTTCAAGCCGGTCCAGGAGCATATGCGGCTGGTTTTTTCCTGTATCTGTTTTCTCCCGCCCCTGCTCGATGCGGTGTACCGCAAGGATTATGAGCAATTGGCCCAATTCGGTGAAGAGATCATCAAACTGGAATCCCAGGCCGATGAAATCAAACATAAGTTCAGGTTAAACCTGCCCAATACGCTGCTGCTTCCGGTCGACCGCGAGGATCTGCTCAACCTGATCAGCGACCAGGACGGCCTGGCCGACCTGGTTGAGGAGATCGCCAAGGTCCTGCTCTTCCGCGATATGGAGGTTCCCGATGCGATCAAGGATATCCTCGATGAGCTTCTGGAAGGTACCATGGAAATCAGCGTGGCCGCCAAAGACCTGATCGAGCAGCTCGACGAACTGCTTCAGGTCGGTTTCCGGGGCCGCGAGCAGGAGAAAGTCTCGCTGATGATCGCCGGCGTCCGGCGCAGCGAGCACAATATCGACGCCATCATGCACCGGATTTTACGCCGGCACTTCGAACATGAAGGCGAACTCGAGCCGGTCAATGCAATGTTCTGGTACCAGCTCATCAACCTGATCGGTGGGATATCGGACCAGGCCGAAAATGTGGCCGACCGACTTCTTCTCTTCCTCTCCAAATAATCTGACATCATGGAAATTATCGCGACCTACGGAACGGTTTTCGTCATCCTGGCCATCATTTTCGGCCTTTACATGACCTGGGGCATCGGTGCCAATGATCTGGCCAATGCGATGGGCACCTCGGTCGGGGCCGGGGCGGTCACCATCAAACAGGCAATATGCATCGCCATCATTTTTGAGTTTTCCGGCGCGGTGATCGCCGGCGGCCATGTCACTTCTACGATCCGCAAAGGCATCATAGACCCGACCGCGATCATCAATTCCCCGGAAATCCTGGTCTACGGCATGCTCGCCTCACTGCTGGCTGCGGCTTTCTGGCTGATGATCGCTTCCTGGAAAGGCTGGCCGGTGTCCACCACCCACTCGATCATCGGTGCGCTGATCGGGTTCGCCATCGTCGGCATCGGCCCCGATGCCGTTAAGTGGGGCAAGGTCGGCAGCGTGGTGGGCAGTTGGGTGGTCAGCCCGGTGGTCGGCGGCACCATCTCCTTTTTGCTGGTGATGAGCACCAGAAAACTGATCTTCGACACCGAAAACCCGCTTGCCAACGCCAAGCGCTATGCACCGTGCTACGTTTTCCTGGTCGGTTTCATCATTTCCCTGGTAACGATGTTCAAGGGGTTGACGCACCTGAATATAGATCTGAGCGTTCCGCAGAGTTTTCTGGTAGCCATCTGCGCCGGCTTAATCACCGCCGGAATCGGCTGGTACTTTATCAGGCGGATCACTGCGGACCGTGAGGCGGACCGCGACTTTCACTTTGCCAGCGTGGAGAAGGTCTTCGCGCCGATGATGCTCTTCACCGCCTGCGCAATGGCCTTCGCCCACGGTTCCAACGATGTGGCTAACGGCATTGGGCCGCTGGCGGCGGTGGTCAGCATCGTCAGTTCGGGCGGCGAGGTCATGCAGAAATCTGAGCTGCCCATCTGGATACTGCTGCTCGGCGGGGCCGGCATCGTACTGGGTCTGATAACGCTCGGCTACCGGGTCATGCTCACCGTGGGCAGAAAGATCACCGAACTGACCCCGTCCCGCGGCTTCTGCGCCGAACTGGCGGCGGCCACCACCGTGGTCATTGCCAGCCGCACCGGCCTGCCCGTTTCGACCACCCATATCCTGGTCGGCTCGGTACTCGGCGTCGGCCTGGCCCGCGGCATCGGTGCGCTGGATTTGCGGGTAGTGTTCAATATCGTGGTAAGCTGGCTGGTCACCCTGCCGGCCGGGGCGATCATGGCAATGCTGTTCTACTTTACCTTAAAAGGCATCTTCAGCTGAGTCGTCACTGCCAGCCGTAGGTTCTCTGCATGAAGTCACGCCAGATCGGTGCGGCCGTCCTGCCCCCGTTTTCAGTGCTTCCCAGGCTCTGATTGCGATCATGGCCGACCCAGACGCCGGCGATGCGGTCCCCCTGAAAACCAATAAACCAGGCATCGCGGTTATCATCGGAGGTGCCGGTTTTTCCGCCGCTCACCCCTGGCAGCCCTGAGGCCCTTCTGCCGGTTCCCTGGCGCACCACATCCACCAGCAGACTCTTCATCACTGCGGCATTGCGGGGGCTCATTACCGCGCTGTGCTCAGCTCGATGCTGGTATATCGTTTTGCCGTCGTGGGTTTGAATTTTCTCGATCAGGGTGGGCTGCACCCAGGAGCCTTCGCAGACATACGGCTCATAGGCTGCGCTCATTTCCAGCGGCGACACATCGACGGCTCCCAGCGCCAGAGAGAGATCGGGCGGCATCTCCGAGCTGAGGCCGACACTTGCAGCAAAGCGGTGCACCGCCTTGACCCCGGTGTACTGCATGGTCTTGATCGCCGGAATATTATAAGAATGGATTAGAGACGTTTTCAGACTCACCTGGCCATGGTGCCGGCCCGAAAAGTTTTTTGGGCGCCAGGGAGTGCCGTCCGCGCCGGTGATGGAGATCGGCTCGTCATTAATCACCGTGTTAGGCTGCCAACCCTTTTCCAGGGCAACGCTGTAAATCAGCGGCTTGAATACGGACCCGGCCGGCCTGCGGGCCTGCACCGCGCGGTTAAACGGGGTTTTGCCAAAGTCGGATCCTCCCACCAGCGCCCTGAGTCTGCCGCTGCAGGCCTCGAGAACCACCAGCGCCGCCTCGGGCTGGAGCTGCTTGTTATTTGAGCGGGCCGCAATAGCGCGAACCCCAGCCTGCACCGCTCGCTGGCCTTCGAGCTGCAGGCGTTGATCGAGGTTAGTGTAGATCCTTAAACCGGCGGACACCAAGGATGTCCCGATCATCTGCTCGGCCCGCTTCCTGACTACCTGGAGATAATAGCCGTTGTCACCTGCCGCCGTTTTTTCACGGTTGAGTTTCGGGGCGATATTGTAGGCCGCCAGGGCCTCGGATTCGGAAATATAGCCGTCCGCCGCCATCCGGTTGAGCACGTAGCGCTGGCGCGTGTGGGCCTTTTCCCAATGATCGATCGGTGAATAGCGGCTTGGCGCCTGGGGCAAGCCGGCGAGCAGAGCGATCTCGCCAATATTGAGCTCGGAGGCATGTTTAGCAAAATAGGTCTGGGCCGCTGCTTCGACGCCATAGGCGCCGTCACCGAGGTAGATGTGGTTGAGGTATATATAGATGATCTCATCCTTGCTCAGCATCCGATCGATGCGCCAGGCCAGAATCGCCTCCTTGAATTTGCGCAGATAGGTTTTCTCAGGCGTCAGCAGCAGCCCCTTTGCCACCTGCTGGGTAATGGTCGACCCCCCCTGACTCTTGCCGCCCTGGCGCAGATTGTTGATCAGAGCCCGAAGCACCGAGAAAAAATCGAGTCCCTGATGTTCGTAGAAGCGTCCGTCTTCCGCCGCCACAAAGGCCTTGGGCAGCAGAGGCGGCATCCGGTCCAGACCGATAACGATGCGGTTCTGGGTAAACACCCGGTCCACCACAACACCGTGACGGTCATAAATCAGCGTAGTCTGGGGTGGCTGATAGTGGGAGACATTCCTGATCCCGGGGATATCGAGCTGGTACAGACCTAACAGCAGGATGCCGAGAAAAAGCGTGATAAGACCGCCGACCCCGAAGACAAAACCGATGACATGCTTCTCGTTCAGCGGCTTCTTTCGTTTTCCGGACGCGGGACGTTTTGGTGCACTGGAGACTGCCACTAGCGTCCTATCCGTTTACCGAAAAGAGCCGCACCAGAAGCCGCAAAAACCCACCGGACTGCATCGATGATTGCAGACATCAGCTCCAGGGGGTCACCGCCGCTTTGAGTTCGCGGTAGCCTTCGAGAAAGCCGGGGCGATCCCCCTGGTAGATCGAGTCGAAGGTAGCCAGCGCCTCGTCGAGAAAATTCTGCAGTCTCTCGTTGCCCGGGTTGGCATCGAGGTAGGCCTGCCGGATCAGCACGAAATGGATGCGGGGATCGTAGGGCTGTTTGGTGCCCCCGACCCATTCATCACCTTCGAGCAGCCGCAGCAGCATCACATCGGCCGAGCCCAGGGTCTGTTCATAGATCGGCGGCCCGGACATGCGGTACATGACTGAGGTCATATCACGGCCGTTGCCGGTGGTATAACCCATCTCGCGCCAGAGCTCCTGACTGTCCACTTCCCGGCCGAGGTGTGAGGCAACCATCGCGCTGAAGGCGCGCAGCGGATCTGAAACGTCGGCCAGCAGATCGGTGAGCCTATCGCCGTCGAGATCGGTCGCCAAGACAATGCAGTCGCGTTTCTCGATCAGGTCCCAGAGCAGCAGCCCGTAGTTGGTATCAGAGATATGCTGCTCGATCTGGCCATGCCAGTTCTGCATGCCGTCCTTGAAATCATCGGGCAGCAGGTTGATGATCCTGTCGACCGCCTCCCGGTGCTCGACATAGCCATCCACCGCATATTTGCGCCCGACACTGAAACCGGTTCCCTGGAGCAGCCAGGAGTGCAGGCCGGCATTGATGCCGTCCTCCATGGCCTGGGTCGGCTTCATCGCCACCCGGCCGAGTTTGCCGGTATCGTTGACCATCTTCAGAAAGAGCCGGTTGGCATAGGCCATCTGCAGGCCCGGGGTGTTCATTTCCGAGTGGATGATGCCCGTTTTCGCATCGACGTTGAATACGGCCCGATTCTGGGAGTAAGGCAGGCACGGCATGCTGCGCACCACGGTGATCGGGCCGTACGGCCTGACATTGCAGTAGACTCCCGCCTGGGTTCGCAGCGCCGCATTGCCCGACTTGCCCATGACCACCACGCGGCCGCCCTGGCCGTCGTTTACGTAGGCATCGCCGGCGGTGGACCACTTGATCGAGGTGCAGTCCATATTGCCGAACCAGGCCAGCGGCGCGAGCTTCATATCGTGCCGGTACTGGGCCCACATCGGCACCGCGTAGAAGGGCAGCCCCAGCACATCGATGGCGGCGATGGTGCCAAGCAGCGCAAAGGCGTCGGTCAGCGAATGGGCCACCGGATTCAGTCCGGACTTATGGTTGCCGCCTTGCCAGATCACCGCATCGGGATAGCCCTTTGGTTTCTGATCAGCCGGCTCGAAAAGCCCTGCCAGCAGGTTGAACAAATCGCCGCCGTCGTGCTCGGTGCGGGCAATGGACATCAGATCAATCATGGAGAACCTCGTCGGTTTTTTTTCGTGTTTACGTTTTTTAACAGCGGAGGGGGAAACGATTCAAGATCGTCTCGTCAATCAACTTTAGCGCTTCACTCCAAAAGATCAAGCAGGATCGGGCAAACAGCACTATTTACTCAACCACATCCTGCACCTTTGCTTTTTGCTGCAATATAAGAAAAAAATTGAAAAAAAGAATCACCGATCTTACTAGTTTATAACTCATTCTGATTGATCGCCCTTTTATCCATACAGGAGGTATTTTCATGACAAGCCTTGATTCGACACCCGAATTCGTTTCCACCGTCTATCAAACCATGAACCGGAACCTGAAAGTGGTCCGTGAGCGGCTCGGCCGGCCCCTGACCCTGGCCGACAAGATCCTGCTTTCCCATTTGGACGATCCGGCCAACCAGGAGATGATCCCCGGTAAAAGTTACCTCCATGTACGCCCTGACCGGGTCGTTCTGCAGGATGTGCTTGGTCAGTCAGCCATGCTCCAGCTCATGCAGACCGGCAGGAAAAAAGTTGCAGTACCCACCACCATTCACTGCGATCATCTGATCGAAGCACGGGTGGCGGGCGATCTGGATCTGCCTGCCTCGATTTCCGAAAACAATGAGGTCTACGATTTTCTCAAATCGGCCGCCGCCAAATACGGCGCAGGTTTCTGGGCCCCCGGAGCGGGCATCATCCATCAGGTCAATCTGGAAAACTATGCCTTTCCCGGTGCGGTGATTCTCGGCACCGATTCCCATACGCCCAATGCCGGCGGTATTGGCGCTTGTGCAGTGGGCGTTGGCGGGGCGGATGCGATCGATGCGATGGCCGGACTGACCTGGGAGGTGCTCCACCCGAAACATATCGGGGTCATGCTCACCGGAAAACTGAGCGGCTGGACCGCTCCCAAAGATGTGGTATTGCGAATCGCCGGCGAACTGACCGTCTCGGGAGGTACCAACTCAATCATCGAATACTTCGGTCCCGGTGCCGAGACCATCAGCTGCACCGGTAAGGCAACCATTACCAATATGGGTGCCGAACTGGGCGCCACCACCTCGATCTTCGCTTACGACCAGAACATCGCCCGCTACCTGAAGGCCACCGGCCGGGCAGAACTGGCCGGGCTGGCCGAGCAGAACCGGGAGCTGCTCTGCCTCGACCCCGAGGTACTCGAGAACCCCGATAACTACTTCGACCGGGTCGTGCGCATTGACCTTTCCGCGCTGGAGCCCTACGTGGTCGGCCCCCACTCGCCGGACCGTGCCCGGCCCCTGTCTGAGCTGGCCCGTGAAGTGGCGGACACCGCAGAGTTCATCGATGAGATATCCACCTGCCTGATCGGCAGTTGCACCAACTCGTCCTACGAGGATATGAGCCGGGCCGCCGATATCGCCGAGCAGGCCAAGGCGCACGGTATATCCTGCGCGGTACCGCTGATGGTTACCCCCGGCTCAGAGCAGATCAGGGCCACTATCGAGCGCGACGGCCAGATGGCCTCGCTCAAAGATATCGGCGGCACCGTGCTGGCCAACGCCTGCGGTCCGTGCATCGGCCAGTGGAAACGGGATATCTCCATTGCCGGCAAGCCCAACACCATCGTCACGTCCTATAACCGCAACTTTCCCCGCAGAAACGACGGACAGCCGACCACAATGAATTTTATCGCCAGCCCGGAAGTCACCGTGGCCCTGTCCCTGGCCGGAAAGCTCTCTTTCAACCCGATGACAGATCCCTTGACTGATGGGAAAGGCAACCAGTTCACCCTGAATCCGCCCCAGCAGGCACCAGATGTACCGGCGCTTGGCTTTGATAAGGGTGAAGCATACTTCTTCCCCCCCCCCTGAAGACGGCAGCAATATCGAACTCAAAGTAGCCCCGGACAGCCAGCGGCTCCAACTTCTTAAACCATGGCCTGCGTGGGACGGCCAGGACGTGACCGGTGCCCCGGTGCTGCTCAAGGCCAAGGGTAAATGCACCACCGATGCGATTTCCCCGGCCGGGCCCTGGCTGCGCCTGCGCGGACACCTGGATAAATTCAGCGACAATATGTTCATGGGGGCGATCAACGCCTATACCGACGAGGCCGGCAAGGGGCTCAATGTGCTGACCGGGGAGCGGGACATCAATTTTTCCGACATCGCCCGGGAGTACAAGGCAAAAGGGGTCAAATGGGTGGTCATCGGCGACTGGAACTACGGTGAAGGCAGCAGCCGTGAGCATGCCGCCCTGTCGCCGCGCCTGCTTGGCGGTGCCGCAGTAATCGTGAGGAGTTTTGCCCGCATCCACGAGTCCAACCTGAAGAAACAGGGTCTGCTGGCCTTTACTTTCAGCAACCCGGATGACTACGATAAAATAGCCGAGGACGACCGGGTCGATCTTGTCGATCTGGCCAACCTGGCTCCCGGCAAGCCGGTCCAGTGTATTATCAGCCACGCTGATGGCGGCAAGGAAACCATCGAGCTGCTGCACAGCTACAACGCGGCCCAGGTGGAATGGTTCAAGGCGGGCTCGGCCCTGAACCTGCTTTCCTGATCCAGCCTGGTTCAGCGCTGCCACAGACAACAGCCGTGGCATCTTCAGGGGAGTTTCGATTTCTGTCGGAACTCCCCTTTGCTGTCGGTACCGTTCTCGTTTTTCTCGGCATCCGTAAGCAAAATTGGTAAACTGACGGATGTGTTGAACATCTATTGAGAAAGCAGGATCAGGCAATGGCCAAAATACGCATTCTTCCCGAACACATCGCCAACCAGATCGCCGCCGGGGAAGTGGTAGAACGCCCGGCCTCGGTGGTTAAGGAGCTGGTTGAGAACAGCCTCGACGGCGGTGCCGATGCAATCGAGGTGGAAATCGAGGGTGGTGGTACGCGACTGATCCGGATCATCGACAATGGCGAGGGGATGGATGAGGACGATGTGCTGATGAGTTTCGAACGCCACGGCACCTCGAAGATCTCCGGCGAAGACAGTCTGTTCTCGGTGAAGAGTCTCGGATTCAGAGGCGAGGCCATTCCTTCCATCGCCTCGGTCTCGAAGATGCAGATTATTTCGCGCCGACCCGGCGATGAACTGGGCACGGCCGCGCTCAGCGTCTACGGCTCGATCAAGAAAGTGCATGAAATCGGAACCAGGCCGGGAACCATCATCGAAGTGGCCAACCTCTTTTCCAACACGCCGGCCAGAAAAAAATTCCTGCGCACCGCCCGAACCGAGTTGTCCCATATCGATGACACCGTGAAGAGTTATGCACTGGCCCGGCCTGACGTCTCTTTCCTGCTGCGCATCGACGGCCGGGAAACGATCCGGCTCGAGCAGGAAGACTCCTTGGCTGGACGGCTCCGCCAATTGTTGAAATACCAGGGCGACCTGATCGAGATCGATTCGGGCAACCCCGGAGTGGACCGCATAACGGTCTCCGGGCTGCTGGTGCCCCCTGAATCGGCCAGTCCGGTGGCCGGACGTCTGCGACTTATGGTCAACGGCCGGGTGATCAAAGACCGGCTGCTGATCCATGCGGTCAACGAAGGACTGCGCTCGTTCATGTTGAAAGGACGCCAGCCGGCCGGCGTGGTCAAAGTCGAACTGCCTCCTGAAAGTGTCGATGTGAATGTGCATCCCGCCAAGCATGAAGTCAGGTTCAAGGATGGCCGCACGGTTCACCGCATCGTCAGCGAGGCAGTCCGCGAGGCCATGCTGGCCAGCCAGCAGCCGCTCAGAGCCCACCTGTTTTACGGCGACCGGCCCAACGGCCAGTCCGCAGCGCAAGGCGCAGCCGCTGTGATGACCAAACCGTATCATCCTCTGGCGGGCCCCGAAGAGCCATCCACTGGCGCCGATCAGATTATTGCAGCAAATCCTGCCCGGCCGCCCGCCTCAATTCTCTTTGCTGCAGAAGAGCAGCAGGCTTTACTGCGTACGCCCCCGCCTTCCGGGCACCTCAGAGAAGAGAAGCACCAGCCGGTTCAAGTTGAAGATCTTCTGGTCATCGGCCAGTTCGACAACCTCTATATCTTCTGCAGGAATCATGATCGCTTTATCGTGATTGACCAGCATGCGGCCCATGAACGGCTGATCTTCGAGGATCTCAGAAAACAATACCTGGGCGGCAGGGTCGCAGCCCAGAATCTGCTTTTCCCGGTGACGCTCGAGTTGACGGTTTATCAGTCACAACTGGTGGAGGCTAATCTGGATCAGCTCGAAGCGATGGGATTTTCACTCAGAGATTTCGGCGGAACCACCTGGGTCCTTGCGGCGGTCCCGGCGCTTGCCGGAAACAGCGCGCCCCAGGAGCTGTTCTTCGACATTGTCGAACAGTTCGGCAGCGAAGCCAGGACCCGGGGCGGAGAGGCGCTTGACACCATCCTGGCGACCATGGCCTGCAAGGCCGCGGTTAAATCGGGTGATGCACTCTCAGATGGCGAAATCAGGGGCTTGCTGGAGCGCATGGCCAAAGCCGATCTGTTCAGCCACTGCCCGCACGGCAGACCGGTGGTAAAAATATTTACTGCGGCAGAAATCAAGAAGTGGTTTGATCGAACCTGATGAACTATCCCGCTTCACATAGATTGTCCCGCCTCTTCTGCATAGTCCTGCTTGGTGCTTTTCTCTTGCTTGCCGGCTGCGCCAAGCAGCCGGTCGGCACGCTTATGGAGGTTACCGCCTACTGCGGCTGTGCGTCCTGCTGCAGCTGGGAGCGGGGCAGCTGGACCTGGCTCAAACTCGATATCTGGAACCGGTATGTCAGCGCCGGCACGCAGGCGGGGCAACCCTATTCCGGCCTGACTGCCAGCGGCACCGACCCGCATGAGCCCGAAGAAGGGCTGTTTTCCATGGACAGCCTCTACCGACCCTGGATGATTCCGGTCCGGACCGTTTTATTCCCCTGGTACCTGGTGCCGCAGGACGGTACCATAGCCGCCGACACCAAGTATTATCCGTTCGGTACCAGGATGTATGTACCCGGCTACGGCTGGGGGACCGTCGAGGACCGCGGCGGCGCTATCAAGGGTCCTGCCAGGATCGACATCTTCTACGGTTCCCACGAAGAAGCGCTCCAGTGGGGGCGCAGAAGGGTTCAGGTCCTCATCGAATATCCATGATTCAACCACTTAGTGCATCATGACAACAGACAGCAGCAGAGCACCGGTTGTCATCATCGGCGGTGGGCTGGCCGGTTGTGAAGCCGCCTGGCAGGCGGCCAGACGCGGCTGTGCGGTCAGCCTGTACGAGATGAAGCCGCAGAAATTCAGTCCCGCCCACCAATCGCAGAATCTCGGCGAGCTCGTCTGTTCCAATTCCCTGCGTTCAAATGATCCGCATTCGGCCGTCGGCCTGCTCAAAGATGAGATGCGCGCCCTCGACTCTTTGATCATGGAGGTTGCCGACAATACCGCAGTACCGGCCGGAAAAGCTCTGGCGGTGGATCGCGTGCGCTTTGCTGCGACGATCAGTGAGAAAATCAGCGCCCACCCGCTGATCAGCATAGTCAGGGAGGAACTCACCGCTCTGCCCGACTGTTCGACCCAGATCAAGGTGCTCGCCACGGGGCCGCTGACCTCCCAGCCACTGGCGGAAGACCTGGCCCGCTTTACCGGCAAAGAGCGGCTCTATTTTTACGATGCAATTGCACCGATCGTCAGCGCTGAGTCGCTGGATATGCAGGTGATCTACCGCAAATCACGCTACGATGACGGAGAAGGTGACTATCTGAACTGCCCGATGTCACAGGCCGATTATCTGCGTTTTATCAATGAATTGAGCAGCGGCGAATGCACCAGCCTGCACGCTTTCGAAGAGCCCAAATATTTTGAAGGCTGCCTGCCGATCGAGGTCATGCGCAGCCGCGGTGACGACACCCTGCGCTTCGGCCCGATGAAACCGGTGGGCCTGGAAAACCCGCACACCGGGGAAGTACCCTATGCGGTTGTCCAGCTTCGCATGGAGGATCGGGCGGCAACGCACTACAACATGGTCGGTTTCCAGACCAAACTGACCTACCCCGAGCAGAAGCGGATATTTCATATGATTCCAGGCCTGCAGCGGGCCGAATTCGTGCGCTACGGCTCGATTCACCGCAACACCTTCATCTGCGCTCCGGAAATTCTGCTGCCGACGCTGCAGACCGGAAGCCGCCCGGATCTGCTGATCGCCGGCCAACTCTCGGGGGTGGAGGGGTACGTGGAGTCTGCCGCGATGGGCCTGCTGGCAGGGTTGAACAGTGCGCGCCTCTGCTGCGGCCAGGAGGGGGTGACTCCACCGGCTGAAACCGCTCTGGGCAGTCTGGTGAACCACCTGACCCAATCGGACCCGCGCCACTTTCAGCCCTCGAACATCAATTTCGGCCTCTTTCCGCCCTGGGAAAAAAAGGTGCCCAAACGGCTCAGGGGTGAGATCCGGGCCCAGCGCTCGCACGCCGCCCTGCAAAGCTGGCGGGAAATATATCAGCCTTGAGGATCTGGATAGTTATAGACAATCGGTGCAGATCGCAAACTGAAGAGAGCTTCAGCTTACCGCGTCCTGGTCTTCGGCCAGCTCCCTGAAACTCCAGTAAGGATATTCCAGCTGATAGGCCCCCACGAGCCCAGGACTGTGCTCTCTGCTGGCCACCAGCCAGAGATTGAGCCGCTGGTCGGTGCGCTTGGCTGCACCGGTCTGCTCCTCTGTGGAAAAAAGCACCAGCGCATTGTCGGCGCTGTATTCTATATCGCCGGAGCCCTTGAAAACGCCCATATGCGGCGTTTCCTCATAGGACCCCTTATCTCCTCTGGTCAGTTCGCTGATGATCAGAAAAGAGACCTGCAGCTCGTCCCTGATCGATTCGAACTGCCGCAGCCAGGCGTCGATACCGGTGCGCCGTTCGCTGAAATCCTTGAACGGCAGCTTGTGCAGACTGTCGATGATCACCACGCAATAATCCTGCCTGGTTTCGTGCCGGATAAAGTCTATGTGCCTCCGCATGATCTCAGGCGTTACCTTGCGGTCATTCACCACCCGGAAACAGTTCAGCATCTTCTTGAATTCCTGGCGAGCCTGCTCATAGCGGGGAAGTTCATCCTCCGGGAGCTGCTGCCGCGACAGTTTTTTTGCCTCGACCCGGCTCAGCCGGGTCATGGTCCGCTGGTAGATTTTCTGACGACCGTTCTCGAAATCGTAATAGATTACCGGTACCCCATGGCGTGCCATTTCGGTGCCGATCTGGATCATGAAGCAAGATTTACCCACTTTCGGTGGTCCGCCGATGATATTGATCCCATGGATGCCTTCCATCGACTCATCGAGCCTGGCAAAACCCGATTTTAACCTGGCAAAGGCTGGTCCCGCCTGATTTTCCACCTGCTCGAAAAAACGATCATGTTCACGTTTGGGGCTGGTGAACGGCGAAAAGGCTCTGGAATTACGAACCATCTCAACCACACTGCTGCCGAAGCGGCTGCCCTTGTCCTGGGCCAGTTGCCAGAGATTGTAATTTCTGGCGCATCCCGCGGGCCAGTTGAGCAGACGAACCTTGTAGCCGACCCTCGAGGCCAGCGCCCGGGCCCGCAATTCAGACTCCCCATTGTTGGACACGACAATGAACAGCGTGCGCAGAAACTCAAAGCGCTCCGCTTCGATGGTTTCGAAGAGCTGGCTGTCGGCCACCGCAATGCCCGGCAGGCCAATCTGCTTCAGCGTCAGCAGATTTTCCTCCCCTTCACAGAGCACCAGGGCGCCGTTTTCACAACGCTGGATTTCCTGGACATTAAAAATCTGATACTGCTCTGAGACCATCTGCGGCTCACCGTGCCAGAAGAAATCTTCGGGCCGGTCGGGATACACGCAGCGGGCCGTATAGCAGTTGCCGTCTTCCTGAAAATAGGGATAGACGATATAGCGTCCATTATAGCCGATGGACAGTGCCTTCAAGGCAGACTCACCGACCGTACCGCTCTGAAAACGGGCGCGGATGGCGTCGGTCAGATTGTCCTGAAAGGTCTTTATCTCCTTATTGATGCTCTGGATCGGAAAATCGGTTTGCCTCAGGTTGTATTCCCGGTCCGGATCGAAACCCGGCGTCAAGTTCGGATCGATCTTGGCAAGCGACGTGAACCAGAGCGGGAAACCGCCGGGAACACAGCGGTTCAGACAGCGGAAATAGCCGTGAAAGAAGCCCTCGGAATTGATGATCACCACCAGCCGTCTGCTGCCGTCTAAGCCCTTCTCAGCACAGAACGGGCAGTCGGCAATCAGCGTGGTTTTGTCAAGTTCTGCATTTTGGAGATGGCTCTTATAAAAATGGTAAACCGCCTGGGCATAATCACTCATAAGACGCTCCCCTTTACTTTTGTGCCTGATGTTCTCGGACCTTCTCAGTTCCAGACCACCTTCGGCCGGATGGAGATCCTGGCTCTACTATGCTGTAATCACAGTATCTTGTCACCGAATTTTTATCCGAGTCCCGGCGGCTCTGGTTTAGCGGCGATCCTTTTGTACCATGGCATCCCCAGGCGGCACTGCAGCGGGTGCGATGAGATCAAGTTCTGTTAAAAGCGCAGCAAGCTCAGCCAGCGGCAGGCCCACCACATTTGAATAGGACCCTTCGATGCGCTCGACCAGAACCGAACCCCTGCCCTGGATGCCGTAGGCCCCCGCCTTGTCCATCGGCTCACCGGTGGCAGCGTAGGCCTCGGCCCATTGTCTGGTAAGCGGCATAAAATGCACCGCGGTCGAAACGATCCTGACCTGACTGAAGGCTTTTTTTGAGCAGCACAAACAGAAGGCTGTTTTCACCTGGTGCTGTCTGCCGGAGAGCAGCATCAGCGCTGCCACAGCCTCGTCAAGCACGGCCGGTTTTCCGATCAATATTTCATCCAAAACCACGATGGTATCGGCGCCAATCACCCACGAATCAGGATGGGCTGCGGCGACCGTGTCCGCTTTGCTGCGCGCCATGCGAGAGACATAATCCTCAGCATTTTCCTGGTGATATTGTTCTTCGTCAATATGGGCGGGAAACACACTGAACTGCAGCCCGAGCCTTTCGAGCAGCACCTTTCGGCGCGGCGAACCTGATGCAAGTATCAGCGGTTTCAGGGTCTTGAACATAGAATATCGATATCTGTGGAGGCAGCGATCTGGCTCCGTCAGCGCAAGGCGTCCACGACGCCTGACGCATTGTGGCGCCCGGCAGGTCGTTACCTGAGCCGGGCTGGATACAAAAAACCGTTGCACATGCCGGGATGAGCTATATCTTTTACCCTGGTTGGCAGTGCAGTCCGGCAAAGACGTGCAATGAACAGTATCAGCTGTTGAAAATCCCCGCGGCTGATTGTACCGATATCTGCAGACAAAAGAAACTGCTTTGGATCATAAGCAACAGATAGACCCGCACAAGCCTAATCTAATTGAAATGCTCATGAACATGCGATACCGTTTACCCGCGCTTCACTATTAGCCGGTGCCCATCCATCTATGAACATGCCCTCAACACGATACCGTCGCCCGGCCTACAGTTCCATGTTCAAATCTGCTTTGATACTGCTCTGGATCGTGCTTTTCGGGATGCTGCTGCAGCGCGATTTTTTCGTCAGAACCATCGATCCCCGTGAGGCCGTGGCGCTCGAACGAGCCGCAAGGACTGAATTTCAATCCATTTATTTTAACGATGATAAAATCGGCTATGTCGAGAACCAGTTTCTCCCCGAGCCGGACGATACGCTGCGCATCAGGCAGAATGCGGTGATGCAGCTCAACATCTCCGGCCAGCTCCATCCTGTCAGCCTGGAGTTGGACGGACTGCTCGGCGCTCAAAACAATCTGCTCAGCTTCGATTTCAGTTTTTCCTCGCCCTTTTACCAGATGAACGCCACCGGCTCGGTCGACGGCAGCGTGGTGTCCTTCACGCTCGATACCGGCAACAACACGATACACGACTCAATAACCCTGGAGGGTCCGCCGATGCTGGCCACCTCACGGCGCGGGTACCTGCTGAACCAGACGCTGCAGGAGGGAGAAAAGGTCAAGATCCCCTGGTTCGACCCACTGTCGCTGACCGGCAAGGAATCGGTGATCGAGTATCGGGGCAAGGAGAAAATCCTGATCAACGACCGGGTCTACAATCTGCACCACTTTACCGAGCTCTTTGCAGGCGCCCGGGTTAACTCCTGGCTCGACGAGGACGGCAATGTGGTCAAGGAAGAATCACCGGCTGGTTTTGTCTTTATCAGAGAACCGGAGTTCAGGGCAAAGAATCTCGACTCCGCAGCATCTACCAGCGACCTGCTCGCCTCGGTCTCGATCAAGGTTACCGGAGAGATGTTCAACCTGGCAAACAGGACAGAGGCCAGATATCGGCTCACCCTGCCTGAAGAACCCATGTTTGAGCTGAACAGCGGCCGGCAGCAGTTTGCAGACAATATCCTGAACCTCACCAGAGAAGATATCGGCCAGCTTGCGGCTTCAAATCCGCAGGCCTGCGGCGATGCCCGGGAAGAGCTCCTGGCTACCACCTACATCCAGTCGGCGGCACCTGAAATAGTGGCCCGCAGCATGAGCATCGTCGAAGGTGGTAAAGACGACCTGGACAAGGTCAGACTGCTGGCCGACTGGGTCTATCAGAACCTGGAGAAACGCCCGGTGATCGGCATACCCGACGCCCTGACCACCCTGCAGGCCGGTATCGGCGACTGCAACGAGCATGCCTCGTTGTTTGCGGCGCTGGCCCGGGCCGCAGGTATACCAACCAAGATTGCGGTCGGCGTGGTCTATCACAAAGAGGCCTTCTACTATCATGCCTGGAACGAGGTCTGCCTGGGCGACACCTGGGTCAGCCTCGATACGACCACCAACCAGTTGCCGGCCGATCTGAGCCACCTCAAATTTATCGAAGGTGAACTGCAGGAACAGATTAAAATAGGCGCGCTGCTCAATACGCTTGAAATCGAGCCGCTGCATGATTGAATATGACTGAAGAGTATCATTGAATCCAAACCGATAAACGAGCAGTTATGAGCGAACCAATCCTGGTCACCAGGCAACTGAGCAAACAATTCGACCGGTTCACCGCGGTCAACGCCATCGACCTGCAGATCGAACAGGGTGAAATTTTTGGATTTCTCGGTCCAAACGGCGCCGGCAAAACCACTACGATCAAAATGATCGCCGGCCTGCTCCAGCCGACGTCGGGCTCATTGTCAATCTGTGGCCAGAGTATGGCCGACTCACCTATGCGCTGCAGACAATTGACCGGTTACATCCCTGACAGACCGTTTCTCTATGAAAAACTGACCGGTGCGGAATACCTCAGCTTTATTGCCAGCCTCTACCCGGGCAGCAGCACAAAGCAGACCCTTGAGGGCGCGGAGCGCTACCTGACCCTCTTCGATCTGCACGAGTGGCGCAATAACCTGATCGAAAGCTATTCCCACGGGATGCGGCAGAAGCTGATCATGAGCTCGATTTTCATGCTCGATCAACCCCTGATCGTGGTCGATGAACCGATGGTCGGCCTGGACCCGAAAAGTGCAAAAATCGTCAAGGAACTGTTCAAAACAAAAGCCGCCGAAGGCACCACTATTTTTCTCTCCACCCACTCGATGGAGATCGCCGAGGAGCTCTGTTCCAGACTCAGCATCATTGCGGCCGGCAGGATCATTGCCTCGGGCACCGTCCAGTCGCTGCAGGAGAAGGCCGAACACGGGGCGGAAAACCTCGAGGACCTTTTTCTCCAGTTGACCGGCGCCTTCGAACTGCAGGATATCATTGTTGCGCTGCGTAAAGACAGCACCAAAAATTGATGACGCCCATGTACTCCCGTCTCTTTCTGCCATTTGTCAGAACAACGAGCAATCGCTTTTTAAGCGTCGGGTCAAATCTCAAGACGACCCTGCTTGGTCTGCTCGGCCTGGCCATCTGCGTAACCCTCTATCTGCTCACCCACCGCAGCGTCGGCTATTTCCAGAGCCAGAGCGAGCTTGGCATCATTTTGAGCATGAAAATCTATCAGATGGCCTGGATCACCATCTTTGCGATGCTCGTTTTCTCTTCGATGATCACCGGCGTATCGACGCTTTACCTGTCCAGCGACAACGAGATCATCGTCGCCGCGCCGGTGGATCTCCCGGAGCTCTTCCGCATGCGGCTGATCACCACCTTTATCCACACCTCCTGGATGATTTTGATCTTTTCCATTCCGATATTTTTTGCCTTTGGCCCGGTCTTCGACAGCGGCCCGCTCTATTTGCCGCTGCTGCTCGTCACGATTCCGGCCACCGCCTTTACCGCCTGCGCGGCCGCGATACTGTTCGTAATCATGCTGGTCTATCTGTTTCCGGCCCGGCGAACCAGAGACATCATTTTCTACCTGAGTATTTGTTTTTTCATATTCCTCTACCTGATCTTTCGGCTGATGCGCCCGGAAGACCTGGTAAACCCAGAGAAATACGGACAATTCATCGAGTATATGTCGGCCATATCAACCCCCGCCGGCTCCTGGCTGCCGGCCACCTGGACCTCGAACCTGCTGAGTTCTTATCTGCTCGACCGGCAGATCGACTTTCTGCTGCTCGGATTGATCCTGCTGACCCCGCTGGTTCTGATATTTATCGGAGAGTTTCTGATGGCCAGGTTTTTCCTTTCCGGATTTTCCAAATCCCAGGAGTCCTTTGGTGGTACCTACCGGTTCAGGCCGCCGAAACAGATGAAATCCGCCTGGCGCTGGATATTTCGCAAGGAATTAATCTCGTTTTTGCGCGATTCCAAAGAATGGTCCCAGTTTTTTATGATCGGCGCGCTGGTGATCGTCTATCTTTACAATTTCAAGGTACTGCCGCTGGAGCGCACCTTCGGCTCCACCTACGTCTCCAATCTGATCGCCTTCGGCAATATCGGTTTGAGCGGCTTTCTGGCCGCCTCGCTGGCCGCGCGCTTCGTCTATCCGTCCATCGGTGCTGAAGGCGGCGCCTTTTATCTGATCAGATCATCACCCATGAGCCCGGCCCGGTTCTTTTTCTATAAATACCTCTTTTACCTGGTGCCGTTCACCATCCTGACCCTGGTGCTGATCGGCATATCCAATCATTTCCTGAAGATCAGCGGGCCAATGTGGTGGATTTCGCTGTTTGGCGCGACCTTGATCTGCTGGACGGTGGTGGCGATGGCGCTTAGCTTCGGTGCCATCTATGCCGATTACCACGCCGAAAACAAGAGCGCCTCGATGGGACCTGGCGCGGTGTTCTATTTCTTCTGCGCGATCACCTATATGCTGGTCATCCTGTTTACCGGCATTAAACCGACCTATCGACTGGTCAGGGGCTGGCTGCGCCATGACGGTCTGGTGCTTTTCGACACGCTGATGGTGGCGGGATGGGTTGGCGTGGCGCTGGTTTTGTCGGCCCTGATCGCGCTGTTTTTATGCATCCGCGGCGTCAGGGCATTACAGCCGGGCTAACACCTGACGTTCACGAGTTGAGACGGCCTGCCAGCCAAGGAGACTGGGGTAAGGCTAACCCATGATTGCGTAGCCACCGTCGACGGTGACCACCTGGCCCTGGATCATGTTGGACAGGTTGCTGCACAGAAACAGGGTTACATCGGCCACATCATCGGGGGTCACCAGGCGGCCCAGCGGCGTGCGTTTGATTGCCGTTTCCAGTATCAGGTCCCGGTTCGGGAATTTTTTCAGCGCATCCGTGTCCACCGCCCCGGCACTGACCGTGTTGACCCGGATGCCGCGCGGCCCCAGTTCCACGGCAAGGTGGCGGACCAGCGATTCCAGAGCCGCCTTGGAGGCACCCACCGTGGTATAGTTTTCAATGGCCCTGATCGAGCCGAGGCTGGAGACCGCAATCACCCGGCTGCCCCGCTTCATCAGTGGCATACCTTGCTGCACCAGGCTCAGCAGGGCCCGGGCGTTGATGTCCATAGCCCAGTTCCAGTGACGCTCGGTAAGCTCCAGAACTGGTTTCAGCACACCCGATGCGGCATTGCTGACCAGCACGTCGAGACTGCCGAATACTTCCGAGATGGCTTCAAACATGGTGCTGACATCGGCTTCCTTGGCTACATTCGCCTTCACCAGCAGACACCGCTGGCCGCGCTGCTCAACCTCGGCGGCGGTCTTCTGGGCATCCTGCTTGTGCCTGACATAGTTGACCACGATATCCATGCCGTGCTCGGCCAGACGGATCGCGATCGCCTTGCCGATCCCCCTGGACCCGCCGGTGACCAGAGCCACCCGTCCTGTAATATTGAACATAGCAAATTCCTCGTTGTAATATGTTACTCAGATGATCAGCCGCTCCATTAGATCATCGGCAGCATGGACTGCGGCAACCATTTTTCAGGCGTTTTTCACCAGCCTTCAGGCCGCTTTCTTTGCGCGGCGAAGCGCATTGACCAGAAAACGCACCGGATTGAACGGCACTGGATTCAACAGCGTCGGCGCGACGAATCCCGATCCGGCAAAATAGTCCGGGCTCAGGTCGAAGAAATCGATGTTCCCCATGCGTGAACCGGCCAGGTTGCGCTGCTGCGCCGCCCTCCAGACCGGACTGCGCCGCTGGTCCAGCTCCAGCACGGCGAGCAGCGCGGTATCGATTGCCACCGGATCACGGCCGGCGCAGAAACAACCCAGCCCCATCAACTCGCCGTTAACCGGTCCTCGCTTATGCATCACCTCGATACCGTCCACCAGGCTGATGCTGCGAGGTACAATTTGACTGAGATCCAACATCAGATCACCGAATTTTCGGTGAGAAAGGCCGTTTTTCATGTGGCACATGGCCTTTTTCATACCACAGACAATACCGAAGAAATTTTTTACCGCGATGGTCACGAACATCTGGCTGTGGGCCTTGACCCGGGGAAGATTCACGAACAGATCACAGGCCAGCGCCTCCTCGGCGACACCAACTCTGACGCCATGCGTGAGCAGATGTTCCCGGGGAGTTTTGAATTCGACGATCTCAAGACCAAGGGTTTTGATTTCAGGCCAGATCCGATGTTTCTTCAAGACCTGAGCGGCACTGCCAAAAGCTGGCGAGTCGCCGATCAGCACCCGGGCGCCAGCATCCACGAACCACTCAGCTACCGCCCTGATGAAGGCAGCCTCACTGCAGGCATGTCTTGGCGCCCTGCTGCTGATCAGGTTCGGCTTCAACAGCACTTTCTGGCCTTGGTAGGAGCGCGTTTCACCCATATCCTGCAGCGCTTCTGCACAGAGTTCTTTAAGCCTGCGATGCTCGTAAGTAGTGCAGGACTTCAGCAGTATTGGAATTGTCTCTGCCATGATGAGAAAGTGAAGTCGGGCGATTTTGGGGTAATAATCAGCCCCCCGGCCGGCCCGCGGCAGCCTTGAAGCAACATCGCCTGCCCAGCCAGTTTTGGCCGGACCAATGCTAGCGACTGAAACTGATGAGCCTCGTCCGGATTACGTCGTCGTTGTCTTTGATCTGAGCAACAACATCTTCGGATACATCGGATTCCATATCAATGATATTGTAGCCGATCGCACCGTTGGATTCATTTTTATAAGAATCGATATTGATGTTATGTCCGCCCAGTACATTGGTGATGTAGGCGATCATGCCCGGCACGTCGCGGTTGATCACGATCAGCCTGGTCTTCACCCGGTCCGATGGAATCATCTCGACATTGGGAAAGTTGACGCTGTTGGTGATATTGCCGTAGAGCAGGTAGTTGACAAGCTCGCGGACTGCCATCATCGCACAGTTTTCTTCAGACTCCGAAGTGGAAGCGCCGAGATGCGGGGTCAGCAGAACCTTTTCATGCCCGATCAGTAATTCACTTGGAAAATCAGACAGATATCCACTTAAGCGGCCGCTGTCCAAGGCGTTCAGGACTGCAGTCTCGTCCACAATCTGCCCGCGGGCGTAATTGACCAGCAGGGCACCTTTTTTGATCCTTTTGAGAAAATCCGCATCAACCAGGTTTCTGGTTTTCTCGATCAACGGCACGTGCAGGCTGATGATGTCGGCATCGCCGATTGCATCATCCAGCGACTGGGCCACCTCGGCCTCGGGCAGCAGCATATGGATATTGGCCAGTGCCGGTTTCGGATCGAAGCCCTTGACCCGCATAAAACGGTGTACGCCGCCGTTGGCCAGCCTGACCCCGATCTGCCCGAGTCCGATCACGGCCAGCGTCTTACCGGCGATTTCCATCCCCCGAAAGGCCGATTTGCGTTTTTCGACTTCGCTGTCCACCTGATCTCCAGCCAGGTCCTGCAGAGAACGGCAGAATTCAATACCCCGGTAGATATTGCGCTGCCACACACCGATCATCGGAAATACCAGGTCAACCACCGCATTGGCGTTGGCCCCGGGTGTATTGAACACGCAGATACCGCGGTTGGTGGCTTTTTCCACCGAGATATTATTGACTCCGGCGCCCGCCCGGGCAACGACCAGCAGAGACGGGAAATTGTCGGTATTGACGCGGGAGGAGCGCACCAGAATACCCTGGGGATCTTCCTCGCTGTCCGAAATGGTAAACCATTTTCCGAGAAGGGCGAGTCCTTCCTGGGCAATCGCATTTGTTTTCAGCAGACGATAGGCCACATCATGCTCCTTTCAGCAGACCTGTTGACATAAGATTTTACCTACGGACAATTACTATATACAACGACCTGCGAAGGTCAATCGGAGTTTTTTAAAAGTATCACTTTGTTGAAGCGATGCACCCGGCTTTCCCGCTCCGACAGGAAACAGACCAGCGTTGTTGCGGTTCCAACATTATCTTCGATCTGATGCCCGACCCATCGCATAGCCTGAGTTGAAAAGTGATGGAACACCGATTTTTTGAGAAATACCTTTCGGGTTTTCCGGTCATAGACGCCGGTCAGCTCTTCGGGAAGCCTGCCGTACAAGGTCCTTCTCAACTCATCAATCGACGGCTGCGCATAACAGAGGTGATGCGGCAGGAAGCGATGGCCGCAGCGCAGCCAGTCATAACAGATAAGCTCCCGGATTAGCTCGAAGTCCTCCCGGCCGCTGCATTCCTCGAGGAGCAGCCGGCTCAGAATCTCCTGGGTGACCGCTTTCCAGAAATAGCCCTGCTCGAAAAAGCGTTTGGCAAGCGCCGAAAAGAACCGGGCCATATCCTCTCCGGCCTGGTCCAGGTAGGACCAGAGCGAGACGAAATAGCGGTTGTTCACACAGCGCTCCAGACACTCGCCCAGCCAGTACAATTCCTGCAGCTCAGCCGGCTCCAGCCAGCGGTTGGCCAGAACCGTGTAGGGCGGCCTCGAACGTGTCCTGAACCGATAGTGCCCGGCCTGTCTGCGTATCTCGGTTTCGGGCAGCAATTTGAGCAGCCCCATCTGGATATAGTGGGGCCGCATAGCGAACACATCATTGAGTGAAGCCCTGAAACTATCAGCGGTTTCATAGGGCAGGCCGAGAATAAGATCGGCATGCAGGTGAATCGTCTCCAGGCTCCGCAGCTTTCTAATCACCCGGGCCGCCGGCTGCGGCTTGATGGGGCGTCTGATTGCCTCGAGCGTCTGGGGGTTGGTCGATTGAATACCGATTTCGAATTGGAACAGCCCGGCTCTGATGCTTTCAAGAAAGCAAAAGAGTTCCGGGGTAAAACGATCGGGGGCGATCTCGAAATGAAACAGGGTATCCGGGTCCTGGTCCCTGATGAACTCCCAGATCTTCAGGGCCCTGGCGGGGATATCATTGAAGGTTCGATCGACGAAGCGCACCGTGGCGGGATTATGGGATAAAATCTCTTCGAGTTCGGCAAAGACCTGATCCAGATCCTTGTGATACAGCCCGGTCTGAGACGACGACAGGCAATAGGTGCAGAAAAACGGACAGCCGCGCGAGGATTCGTAATAGATCGCCCGGTTTTTGAGCTGAGCGGAAAAGTCTTCAGGCCGGTAGGGAAAGCCGATCCGATGCGGGCCGGATAAAGGAGCAGCGCCAAAAAACGAGGCCTGATAGCGCTTGTCCAGACGCGACTGCGCAAGGTCCTCGTAGAACTGGGATCCGGCCGCTTCGATATCGCCGATAAAGGCACTGACCCGCTCGTCATCGGCGAATCTGGCACCGACCACCTCTGCCTGGGGACCACCCACCACGATATGGCAGCTTAAATCAACCGCCAGCAGATCTTCTATCACCTGCTCGATCAGATCGCTGTTCCAGATCAACGCGGAAAAAAAGAAATAGTCGATGTCCGGTTCGGCAATTCTCTGGAACAGCGTGAAATAGGGATCGTTTATCGTATACTGACAGATCCGGGCCTGCACGCCGGGGAGGTGTTTTTCGAGCTCGTTGCGCAGGTAGAACAAGGCAAGACAGGAATGGCTGTAGCGTGCATTTATACCGATCAGTTTAATCTTCATGTTTTGCTCTACGCAAATTGGTCAACTCATATGCCTGCTGCCTGCTACAACCGCCCTCATCCTGGGATGATCTTTACCATGATTGCAGACGAGCTGGCAATCCTGCACCGGGTTCAGCACTTTCTGGGCGGCAGACAGCCCGCCGCCGAGGGGCGATCCGGCCCAGCATCATATGAAATCTTGATACTTATCGACAGCTTGGCTATAACTACAGAGAATCATGTTCTGCCTGACCGCTCCGGGCGGTCAACGGTAATCGTCAAAGTCAAGCTACGCTGGGGAGACAGGGGTAATGCAAAAACCCGATATACCCATGTACAACGATCCCGTACCGGATGATCAGATCAGTCCGGAATCGCTGGTAAACAAGGTTATCGCCACTTCGGCCTTCCAGAATTTTTTCAACACCATCTCAAACGGCGGCTTCCTGCTGCTGGCCGCCTCCATCACTGCACTGATCTGGTCCAACCTCAGTCCTGAGAGCTATGCTCATTTCTGGCATAAAGAACTAACCTTCAGTCTTGGCGGAGCGGCGCTCACCCATTCGCTGGCCCACTGGGTGAACGACGGTCTTATGACCCTGTTTTTCTTCACGGTCGGGCTCGAGATAAAGCGGGAATTGCTGGTCGGCGGTCTCTCCGACCCGCGGCGGGCCGCGCTGCCGGTGGCGGCGGCAGTCGGCGGCATGATTTTTCCTGGACTGCTGTATGCTGTCTTCAACGGCGGCAGCGATACGATGGCGGGCTGGGGAATACCAATCGCCACCGATATCGCCTTTTCACTGGCCATCCTGTCGACGCTGGGCAAGCGGATTCCATTTGGCGTCAGGATTTTCCTGACCGCCTTTGCAATTGCCGACGATCTGGGGGCCATAGTGGTAATTGCGCTCTTCTATACACCGCAGATTCACCTCTCCTATCTGGGCATGGGACTGGCTGTGTGCGCGGCGCTCTTTGTCATGAACCGTTTCTGGGTGCGCAATCCGGTTGCCTATCTTGTTGCCGGGGTGATCCTCTGGTATATGGTGGCCCATTCAGGACTCCATGCGACCATCACCGGCGTGGTGGTCTCGATGTTCATTCCGGCCAGGGGGCACTACAACACCGATGTATTCATGAAAATGGTCAGGGAGCGCCTCGAACGGATCAAGTGCGAGGGGGATGATTGCGGTTATACAATCATGGTCAATCGAACCCATCTCGATGCGGTTCACTCAATCAACATCGCCTGCAGCAAGGTAGAGCCCCCGCTCCAGCGCCTGGAGCACGCCATGGAACCCTGGGTTGCGTACCTGATTCTGCCGCTGTTTGCGCTGGCCAACGCCGGCGTTGTCTTTGCTAATCTGGATATGGGAGCAGCCCTGTTTCATCCGGTGACGCTCGGCGTGAGTTTTGGCCTGGCGCTTGGCAAGCCGATCGGCATAACCCTGTTTACCTGGCTAGCCACCAGGATTCTCAAGGTCAGGTTGATCAGCGGGGCTACCTGGCTGATGATAGTCGGCGTCGGATTTCTGGGCGGTATCGGTTTTACGATGTCGCTGTTTATCTCGGCACTGTCATTTTCCGAACCTCTTTACCAGGAGTATGCCAAGATCGGCATCATCATCGGTTCGCTGCTCGGCGGTGTCGCCGGCTACCTGATCCTGAGAATAGCCAGCGTCGGCAGGCAGCAGGGCTAAAGACTTAGTTCAATCCCCACTGGACAATGGTCCGAACCCTCGATCTCGTTCAAGATAAAAGCGTCTTTGACCACGCCGTTGGCGATCAGGTCAGCACTTACGAAAAAATAGTCGATCCGCCAGCCGGCGTTGTTCTGCCGGGCATTGAAACGATAACTCCACCAGGAATATTTGACGCTATCCGGGTAGAAGTGCCGGAAGGTATCCACATAGCCGCGCGCCACGATATCATCGAGCACATCGCGTTCGATACGAAGAAAACCTGATCGGTCCTTATTGGACTGGGGATTTTTCAGATCGATCTCGTTATGGGCGGTGTTGAAGTCGCCGGTAATAATGAGGCTTCTGCCCGCCGCCCTCAAGTGATCCGCGTAGGCGAAGAATTCGCGGTAGAAATCGAGCTTGTACTGCAGCCGCTCCTCGTCTTTCTGGCCATTGGGAAAGTAGATATTGAACAGGATAAAGTCCCCATAATCGAGTTCGAGCACCCGCCCTTCCGTATCAAAGCGCTCGATACCGAAGCCGCAGCGGCTCTGTACCGGCGTGGGTGCGCTGTATACCGCCACGCCGCTGTAGCCTTTTTTAGTCGCCGCATAATCCCAGTAAGACTGATATGACGGCAGATCGATCATCTCGCCGGTGCGCTGCGCCGGCTGCAGCTTGGTCTCCTGAAGACAGAGGATATCGGGCTGCATCGCCGCAACCGAGGCTACAAAACCCTTCTTAAACACGGCCCGCAGTCCGTTCACATTCCAGGACAACAGCCTCATAGTCCACCTTTAATCATTTATTATTTCAGGATAATTCATTCAATCCCCGGAGTACCATCTGCGCCTGTCTGCGCCCCGCCCCGTGCAGACTGCGGGCGACCCGGCCAGCTTCAAGCCCGGCCTGGCGCAAGCGCTGGCGATCGTCTGAAAACATGATGAGCAACTGCTCAAGTTCTTCTGCGTCAGCGATACGGAAGCCACCGCCCGCCTGTTCCAGGAGCCGGGCCCCCTCTTTGAAATCGTCCATATCGGGACCGAAAAACACCGGTTTTTCCCAGATTGCGGCCTCCATCAGGTTGTGCCCGCCATAGCCCATCAGCGACCCGCCGATAAACACAAAGGTGGCGATCGAGTAGAGCTCTGCCAGGTCACCGATGGTATCCACCAGGACCAGCGCCTGGCGTCGGGCGGCTCCTGAGATCAAACGGCTCAGTAGATCATAATCGATTTTATTAGCCTGCAGCAGCGCTTCGATCTCCTGGAGCCGGTCAAGATGACGAGGGGCAATAAGCCAGAGCTGCTTGGCGTGGCTGGTCAATCTGCTGAACACCGGCAGCAGCAGCTTTTCTTCGGGGCTGTGGGTGGAACCGACAACCATCACATCGGTATTTTCGTTAAGAGCCAGCAGATCCGACCAGCGTTTCTTTATGGCGGCGAGGTCTTCGGGGAGCACAAAATCATCCTTGATATTGCCCACAACGGTCACCGACCCAGGTTCAGCGCCAATCTCGACAAAGCGCTGCCGGTCTTCTTCGCTGATCGCGCCGATGTGCTGAAAGCTCCTGATAACCTCTTTAAAGAGCAAACGCAGCCGGCGGTATCGCTTGATCGAACGAGGGGACAGCCTGCCGTTGAGTAAAAAAGAAGCGACCCCTCGATTTTTGAGTTCACCAATGAGCAGCGGCCATAATTCGGTTTCAAGACAGATATAGACATCGGGAGCCAGAACGGACGCCACCCGGCCGGCAATCAACGGCACATCGAGCGGAGCCAGGAAACAGTCGATCTCGGCGTCAAGGTGGCTCCGGGCAAAAGCGCGGCCATGAATGGTCATCGTCGTCACCACCATCCTGCTGTCGGGCAGATCCCTGCGCAGTTCATCAATCAGCATGCCCGCCGCCCGCACCTCGCCAATCGAGGCCGCATGGATCCAGATGCGCCGCCCGCCGCCCGGTGTGCGCCTTAACCGGTAAAAACCCAGACGCTGAAACAGCCCGCGACGATGGCGGCCGGTTATCAGCACCAGTGCCAGCAGAAACGGGAAACACACCCAGAAGACCAGGCCGACGGCCAATTTATAAAGAACAGACAATCGATTCACCAGAACAATAAGATTTTCAACCCAGGCGATTGCACCGCTCAAGCCGGGCCAGTTCAATAAAACCTCTGCGGCAGACCTCGTCAACTGCTAACGGCTCGATCCTGCTGAAATCCACACTGCCTGTGGTAACGCCGAGACAACACCTTGACAACACAAGGTGTATCGTGTAGTCAGAACAGTTCGTTTAAAAGCAACGCTGCACAGGAGGCATTATGAACAGATCGGCACGACTACTCATAGTACTGATTGCTTTATTTACCTATATCAATGGAGATGCATCTATGTCTGAGGCAAAACTCAAAGACGGCCTTTACGCCAAATTTTTCACTAGTAAAGGTGAAATACTCTGCCTGCTCGAATTCGAGAAAACACCGCTGACCGTGGTAAACTTCGTCGGTCTGGCCGAAGGAACCAAGGAACTCGGGGGCGGCAGCAAGTCCGGCACCCGCTTTTACGACGGCCTCACCTTTCACCGGGTCATCCCCGATTTCATGATCCAGGGCGGCTGTCCGCTCGGCACCGGCACCGGCGGCCCTGGCTATACCTTCCCCGATGAGATCGATCCCGACCTGCGCCACGACGCACCCGGTATCCTGTCCATGGCCAACGCCGGACCGGGCACCAACGGCAGCCAATTCTTCATCACCCATGTACCAACGCCGTGGCTGGACGGTAAACACACGGTCTTCGGCTATGTGATATCCGGCCAGTCGGTTGTCGATGCCATCCAGCAGGGCGACGTTATCGAATCTATTGAGATCATCCGGGTGGGTAAGGAAGCCGAAGCATTTCAGACCGATCAGGCCGCTTTCGACCACCTGCTGGCCACGATGAAAGAGCGCCAGCAGGAAAAGGAACTGGCTGCACTGGAAGGCCAGCAGGCCAGACTAGAAGCAGACTATCCCGATGCGGTCACCACCCCGTCCGGACTCAAATATGTGGTGGTTGAACCGGGTTCAGGCACTGAGACCCCGACCAAGGGAACCACGGTGACCGCCCACTATACCGGCAAGCTGCTCAACGGCCAGAAGTTCGACAGTTCCTATGACCGCAAGCAGCCAATCAGCTTCCCGGTCGGCGATGGCATGGTGATCAAGGGCTGGGATGAGGCCTTCCTGTCGATGACCAAAGGTGAGAAACGAATCCTGATCATCCCGCCGGAACTGGGCTACGGCCCCTCCGGCAGAGGGCCGATTCCACCCAATGCGGTGATGATTTTCGATGTCGAATTGATTGATTTCTAGTATTCACAGCCACCTGAACACAAAAAGCCCGGCTCTTTGGAGCCGGGCTTTTTTTATTGGCTGAGCAAACACCTGGTAGCGCAAGAAGATGAGCAGAGCTACAATCCGATATCGTCTGCGATATCCTGCATGGCGGCAAGGGCCAGCTCACAGAACTCGGGTACCTCGATACCCAGAAGTTCGCATTCTTTAATGATTTCTCTATCGGCTCCGCGGGCAAAGGCCTTTTCCTTGAACCTCTTCTTTACCGATTTGGGCTTGACGGCCGCCAGCTTTTTGGCCGGATTCACCAGTGCTGCGGCAACGATCAGACCGGTAATGGTCTCACCTGCAGCAAGTGCGTGCTGCAGGCGCGTTGAGCGGGACTCACCAGGGTAAGCCCGGGCATTATGCAGGCGGATCGCCTCGACGATCTCCGGATCGACCCCGCCTTCCTGCAGAATCCTTGCTGTCTCCCGGGTATGGATGTCAAGATCGGGGTGGCTTTCGGCATCGAGGTCGTGGAGCAGGCCGGCCAGCCGCCACTTATCGACATCTTCACCAAGTTTTTCGGCCAGGGCTCCCAGTACCGCCTCTGAAGCCAGACAGTGATTGACCATATTGGGGTTTTTCAGGTGCTGCCTCACCAGTTCGAGTGCATCCTGCCGCGTGATTCCGTGATTTTCCATGGTGCTCAATAGTTCAGCCCGACCCGGTCCCTGACCAGATCAATAGTTACGCTCGCTTTGGCCCGGGCCTTCTCAGCGCCACGGGCCATGATCTTTCGAACCTCGCCCGGATCGGCCAGATACTGCGCTTTTCTGGTTCGCGCCTCGGCAAAATAGTCGGTGATCAGCTCGAGCAGTTCCAGCTTGATATACCCATAGGCCGCCCCGCCGTTGACATAGAGCTCATGAACTTCGGCCAGCCGCTCCGGCGTGGCAAACAGCCTGAAGATCTGGAACAGGTTGCAGGTGTCCGGATCCTTGGGCTCTTCGACCGGGGTCGCATCGGTCTGGATGGCCATGATCTGTTTTTTCAGTGGTTTGCCTTCAAGAAAAATCGGGATGGTGTTGTCATAGGACTTGGACATCTTCTGGCCGTCGAGGCCCGGCACCGTGGCCGTATGTTCGTCGATTGCCGGCTCCGGGACGACAAAGGTCTCGCCGAATTCGTTGTTGAATTTCTGGGCGATATCCCTGGCCACCTCCAGATGCTGTTTCTGGTCTTGGCCGACCGGCACGCAGTCCGCCTGGTAGAGCAGGATATCGGCCGCCATCAGCACCGGATAGGAGAACAGCCCGTGGCTGGGACTGATGCCTTTGGCGATCTTGTCCTTATAGGAGTGACAGCGCTCAAGCAGGCCCATCGGCGCCAGGGTCGAGAGCACCCAGGTCAGTTCGCAGACCTCCGGCACATCGGACTGTACCCAGAAGGTGCATTTGTCCGGGTCAAGACCAAGTGCCAGGAAATCGGCCGCTGCCTCAATCGTTCCCCGGGCCAGCAGGTCGCGGTCATGCACACTGGTCAAGGCGTGCAGATCAACGATGAAGACGTAAAGATCAGCGTTTTCCATATGCGATATCATGGTCTTCATCATCCCGAAATAATTACCGATATGGAGTTTTCCAGAGGGTTGGATACCCGAGAGAATTTTCATGGTTCAGTCACGGAACAAGGAATTGATAAGGATTGACGCGGCGTTGAAACGGAACACACCATACTGCATAATAAAAAAAAATGGGAGAGGGAAAAATCCCTCTCCCATGTGCTTCCAGCTCAGGAGACAGCAGCTAAGATCTGCTTATTTGACTTCTTCGAAGTCAGCATCGACCACGTCGTCGTCTCCTTTGTCGTTCTTAGGCGGCTGCTGGGAACCGTCGCCACCGTCCTGCGGCCCGCCGCCTGAATCAGGATTATCTTTGGCAGCCTGGGCATACATCAACTCCGCCAGTTTGTGCGAAGCAGCCGTCAATGCATCAACAGCCGTCTTGATCTCGTCAACGTTGTCGCTCTTGAGCGCATTCTTGACGTTTTCAATTTCTTTTTCGACGTTGGCCTTGGTCTCTGCATCGACCTTATCGCCAAGTTCCTTGAGACTCTTTTGGGTTGCATGGATCATCGCATCGGCCTGGTTCTTTGTTTCCACCAGCTCCCTGCGCTTCTTATCCTCTTCAGCGTGCAGCTCGGCGTCCTTCTGCATGCGCTCGATCTCCTCTTCGGTCAGACCGGAAGAAGCGGTAATTCGAATTGATTGCTCTTTGCCGGTCCCAAGATCCTTGGCCGAAACATTGAGGATGCCGTTGGCGTCCAGATCGAAGGTCACCTCGATCTGCGGCACGCCGCGGGGCGCCGGCGGAATATCGGTCAGTTCGAAGCGACCGATGGTCTTGTTGTCCTGGGCCATTTCCCGCTCGCCCTGCAGCACATGTATCGATACCGCGGGCTGATTGTCCGCAGCGGTCGAAAAGACCTGGCTCTTCTTGGTCGGCACCGTGGTGTTTTTCTCGATCAGTTTGGTGGTGACGCCGCCCAGCGTCTCGATGCCCAGCGAAAGTGGGGTTACGTCGAGCAGCAGTACGTCCTTGACGTCGCCCTGCAACACACCGCCCTGGATCGCGGCACCGATGGCCACAACCTCGTCGGGGTTGACGCCTTTATGCGGCGCCTTGCCGAAAATCTCTTGGACCTTTTGCTGCACCTTCGGCATCCGGGTCATACCGCCGACCAGGATAACCTCATCGATTTCAGAAGCATTGAGCCCGGCATCTTTCAGGGCTGTACGACAGGGCTCGATGGTCCGTTCTACCAGGTCTTCGACCAGGCTCTCGAACTTCGACCGGCTCAGCTTCACATTCAGATGTTTCGGACCGGAGGCGTCAGCGGTGATAAACGGCAGGTTGATGTCGGTCTCGACCGTCGTGGACAGAGCCATCTTGGCCTTTTCCGCCTCTTCCTTGAGACGCTGCAGAGCCATCTTGTCGTTGCGCAGATCGACTCCCTGATCGCGCTTGAACTCGTCAGCCAGCCAGGTGACCACGCGCATATCGAAGTCTTCGCCGCCCAGGAAGGTATCTCCGTTGGTCGACTTCACTTCGAACACCCCGTCACCAATCTCCAGAATCGATACATCGAATGTACCGCCGCCGAGATCGAATACCGCGATTTTTTCCTCGTTCTTCTTATCCAGCCCATATGCCAGTGAGGCCGCGGTCGGCTCGTTGATGATCCGCTGGACGTTGAGCCCGGCGATCTTTCCGGCATCCTTGGTGGCCTGGCGCTGGGAATCGTTGAAGTAAGCGGGAACGGTGATTACCGCATCGGTTACCTCTTCGCCCAGATAGGCTTCCGCAGTCTGCTTCATATTGGCCAGGACCATCGCCGAAATCTCAGCCGGGCGGTATACCTTGCCCTCGACCTTGATCGATACGCTGCCGTTGGTGCCTTCGACGATCTCGAACGGACTGACATTGATCGACTTCTGCACCTCGGCATCGGTGAACTTACGCCCAATGAGCCGTTTGACCGCATACAGTGTTCGAGTCGGATTCGTCACAGCCTGACGCTTGGCAACCTGGCCAACCAGGCGCTCGTTATTATCGGCAAAAGCTACCACCGACGGCGTCGTCCTGTTGCCTTCCTGATTGGCGATTACTTTCGGCTCACCGCCCTCCATCACCGCCACGCACGAGTTGGTGGTTCCAAGATCAATTCCGATAATTTTACCCATGTTAATTCTCCTTAAATCTAGTAAACCGGATCGCTAATATAGCTCCGAATTCCTCCCAGAATTTTCAAGGCTGTCGCTTGGCTGCAACACCTTTAAATAGTTTTCATTTCTCAATAATTGTCAAGCACCGAACGCAACTTAGAACGCCCTGCTTCACCCCTCACCACTGCCCGATGAGACGATGACCCGGGCCGCTCGCAGCAACCGGTCCTTATAATAATATCCTTTTTCAAATTCACCCAGAACGTGATTAGCCGGAATCGTCTCGCTGGCCTCCATGGTCAGGGCTTCCTGAATGGTTGGATCGAAGGGCTCGCCGATGCTTGCAATCGGTTTCACCTCAAACTTCTCCAGCGTGCTGCGCAGGCTCTTCAAAGTCAGCTCGACCCCTTCGCTCAGGGCTTCGAGATTCTTCTCAGCCTCCACTCCGCCGACCACACCCTGCTCAACAGCCCGCTCCAGGTTGTCAACCACCGGCAGCAGTTCCCGGAAAATGCTCTCGCCGGAATATTTGAGCATGGCCAAACGTTCACGTTCCATACGCTTTTTGTAATTTTCAAATTCCGCCGCCAAACGGAGCACCCGGTCACGCAGTTCGGCAGACTCGGCCCGCGCATCTTCAAGCTGCTCTTCGGGACTCTTTTCAAGTTCTTCGGATTCCTCGTCTTCGAGAATCACCTCATCCCCTGATTCAAGCGCTTCTTCATCGAGCGTTTCTCTGTCTTTGTCTGTGCTCACTAAACCCACCAAAAAATTGTCTTAGCTGGAATTATCCGTGTTCAACATACGACGCAAGCCATCGCAGCAGCAGCACCTGCAGATGGCTTGCTTAAACCTGTGCGAACAATAAGTAGCACGTTTTTCATTGTCAAGCCGAGGCGGGAAAAAATGAAGGGGGGGTAACCACTTATTTAAATAAACAATTCAACAGCCTGTGAGCGTTTCTGCAGGCGGCTGTAAAAGCTCAGCAAAGACCGATTTTACAGCCGGATTGAGAGCTCAGATTCAGGAGCAATACTCCAGGAATTACACTGGGGATTTCTCGCTGCCACTGCAGCGGTGAGTCTGCAGGATCAACAGCGGCGTGGATCTGCCCGCAAACGTTGAGGCAACTTCTCTTTGATAGGAAAAACCACATTTCTCATAGAAGCCCAGGGCATGGGGATCTGCCAGAACGGCCAGGCGCCTGATTCGCCGGTCGAGACAGTAGCCCTTCAGATGCTGCACCAGCCGCGTTCCCACACCGCACCCGATATGCTCCGGCACCACAAACATATGCTCGAGCCAAAAGCCCTTCTCCAGGATAATCCCATGAGCAGGCTGTTGCTGCCTGCGATGCACGACCGCATAGTAGCCAATCGCGGCAGCCTCATGCATGGCGACAAAGACATGGCTGTTGGCAATGTAATCCGGGGTTATGGTCAGCTCAGCGCTCCACGCCTTGTAATAAACCTCAGGATAATTCCAGTAGCTCTTCGAGGCAAAGGAGATGCGCGTCAGAGGCACGGCATCTTCAGCGATTGCGGCTCGGATATGCAGGCCTTGGCAATTATTATTCATGCTGAGACAAGGAAGACACGGGTCCGGTAGCGCTGCTTTTTCAGGTCTGCTCATATTTCTGCAGCTTGTTCTGCAGCGTTTTGCGGGTAATTCCCAGCCTCCTGGCCGCCTCGCTTTTGTTGCCGCCAGTCTCTTCAAGCGTCTTTCTGATCAGTTCCCGTTCGGCCTCCTGCAGGGTTGCCGGACGGCCGGAAAACTGCCCACCGCTGTTCTGGAAATGTTTCTGTACCTGAAGCGGCAGGCTTTTTTCGCTGAGCTGCTCGCCGCGCATCAGAATCACGCCCCGCTCGATCGCGTTTTCCAGTTCACGAACATTTCCGGGCCAGGGATAGGCTCGCAACTGTCTGAGACATTCCTGAGTGATCGATTCGACGTTGCGCCGGTTCTTTTCAGCATAACGCTTCACGAAAAACTCAGCCAGCAGCTCGATATCGCCCGTGCGTTCCCTGAGCGGCGGTACTTCGAGGGTGACCACGTTGAGGCGGTAGTAAAGATCTTCTCTGAACCTGCCTTCTTCAACTTCAGTGGCCAGGTCCCGATTGGTTGCGGCAATGATGCGCACATCCACCTGAATGGTCTGCTCACCGCCGACCCGCTGCAGTTCACCTTCCTGCAAGACCCGCAGGAGTTTGACCTGCATCGCCGTACTGGTCTCGCCGATTTCATCGAGAAACAACGTTCCCCCGTCGGCCTGCACGAAGGTCCCCTCGCGCCGCTTCTCCGCCCCGGTAAAGGCACCCCGCTCGTGGCCGAAGAGCTCGGACTCAAGCAGGCTCTCGGCCAGCGCGGCGCAGTTGACCTTGACCAGCGGTTTTGCGCTGCGCTCGCTGTTTCGGTGCAGGGTTTCGGCAACCAGCTCCTTGCCGGTGCCTGATTCGCCAGCGATCAGGACGGTGGCTTCGGTGGGCGCTACATAGCCGATCATCTCGAGCAATTCTTTAATCTCGGGTGAGTTGCCGATGATGGCTGTGTCCAGGGCGGCCGGCTCTGCCTCGGTCCGGTGTTTTTGTTCCTGAACCTGGTGATGGTCCAGCGCCCGTTTCAGGGTCAGGTGCAGGCGGTCGAAATCAAGCGGCTTGGTCAGATAGTCGTGGGCGCCCCGCTTGATCATCTGAACCGCATCGTCAACCGAGGAATAGGCGGTCATGATAATCACCGGCAGGGCCGGTCTGATCTGGTTGATCCGGGCGAAGGCCTCCAGGCCGCTCATCCGGGCCATTTTGACATCCATCAGCACCGCATCGAAATCGCGCTTTTCAACGACAGCAACGGCCGTATCGCCGTCGTCAGCCTCCACGCAGCTGTAGCCCCACTGTTTGAACATCGAACAGAGCATATAGCGATGCACCTGCTCATCGTCAACCACCAGGATATCCACCTGACCAGCCTTACTGCTCACCAGCTCTCACCAGCCTAGGGCTTGAGTCTGTCAAGCAGCCAGGCCATATTCTCACCAAGCTGACGCATGGTTTTGAGGCCTTCCTCGTCGCCGGCAACCTCACCCTTCTCCCGGCCGATCCCGATGTTCCAGTAGCTGGAACCGACGATGATCATCTGCTCGATCAGAAAAAAATGATTCATCGTATCAAAGGCGTGTATCGCCCCCGCCCGGCGAGCCGCGACGACTGAGGCGCCGAGTTTGCGTTTATACAGATCGCCGTTGGCTCTGCCGACCATGCCGCAACGGTCTATCAAGGCCTTCATCTCGGAGGTCACGTCGGCAAAATACGTCGGCGAACCCAGCAGGATCGCATCGGCTGCCGCCATTTTTGCGACACATTCGTTGAGCATGTCATCCTTGATCGCACAACGGCCGTTCTTTTTCTTGATACAGACAAAACAGGCCTTGCAGCCTTTTAAATTGGATCCGGCCAGCTCCACCAGTTCGGTGTCAGCTCCTGCTTCCCGTAACGGCTCCAGCACCGTTTCAAGGAGCAGTTTCGTATTGCCGCCCTTTCTCGCACTTCCGTTAAAAGCTGCAACCTTCATCTTTTTCCGCCTTGTTCTGAATTGTATTTAATGGTACTGATTTCGCTATCCGCGACCAATCAGGCCGGCCAGCGGCACACCCCGATTCGCGTGCACCATTATAACCACGGATGGAGACGCGGGACAATTATTTTACCAATTACCGAAGCAAACTGGCTGTCATATCCATGGAACCGATTCTTATCCTGACCACCGGCGGCACCATCGATAAGATCTATTTCGATGCCAAAAGCGCCTATGAGGTTGGTCCGCCCAATATTTCCCGGCTTTTGGCCGAGCTCAATCTTGGCATCGAATATCGGGTGGTCTCATTGATGAGAAAAGACAGCCTCGAACTGACCGATGCTGACCGGCAGCTCATCTGCGATCATGTCAGTCAGGCTCAAGAGCGGCAGGTCCTGATCACCCATGGCACCGATACGATGGTTGAGACCGCTGAAAAGCTGCTGACGGTGACGGGTAAAACCATCGTGCTGACCGGGGCGCTGGAACCGGCGCTGTTCAAGACCAGTGATGCCCCTTTTAATATCGGCTGCGGACTGACTGCGGTGCAGACCCTGGCGGCCGGGGTCTATATTGCGATGAACGGCCGCGTGTTCCGCGCCGGAAAGGTCTGGAAAAATGTGCAGGCAAACCGCTTTGAGGCCATCAACTCCAATCAATGAGCATCAGCACCCCCCGCTGCTGCGCCGGGCGGGCACCACCGCCGGCCAACCACTGCAGGCGGCTCTTCAATGATCGAGCTAAAACGGCCATGCACAAGGAGTGACGGATGAAACGTGAATGGATAAATAATCTGGTATTGCTGATTCTGGTGCTGGTAATTTCGGCTGTTTTCCTGACCATGATCAACAGCTTTCTGATGCCTCTGCTGATGGCGGGTATCTTCTCGGCGATGCTTAAACCGACCCACCGCTGGCTGAGCAATAAACTGGGCGGCAGACAGAACCTGGCCTCGATCCTGACCATCATCGGCATCGTTGCCCTGGTACTGGTGCCGCTCAGTGTCCTGGTCGGCATCGTCGCCGCCCAGGCGGTATCAGTCTCACAGTCGGTAACCCCGTTCGTGCAGAGTTTTATCGACGAGCCGTCCGTCGCCACCCAGTATCTTTCGAAGCTGCCTTTCTACGAGCAGATTCTGCCCTACCGCGATTTTATTTTCGAGCGGATCGGCCATGTGGTTGCCACCGTCTCCACCTTTCTGGTGAATTCCCTGTCATCGGTCACCAAACTGACGGTCAACGCAATTTTCGGCTCAATCATCATGCTCTATGTGATGTTTTATTTTTTCAACATGGGCGATGCGCTGCTCAATAAAATTCTCTATTATCTGCCGCTCAGAGACGATGAAGAACGGCGGCTGCTCAAACAGTTCACCTCGGTGACCCGGGCAACCATCAAGGGTACCCTGATTATCGGCATCATGCAGGGCTCGATCTGTGGATTCTGTTTTTTTCTGGCCGGCATCGACGGCTCAGTGTTCTGGGGAACGCTTATGGCTGTTGCCTCGGTAATTCCGGCCTTCGGCACCGCCATCGTCTGGGGACCGGCACTGGTCGTCCTCGCGCTGATCGGCGATTTTGCCGGGGTGTTTATCCTGGCAATCGGCTGCGGGCTGATCGCCGGCAACCTGGATAATCTGGTCAGGCCCCGCCTGGTCGGCAAAGACACGGAGATGCATGATCTCTATGTGCTGTTCGGCACGCTCGGCGGCATTTCGATGTTCGGCATTTTAGGCATTATCATCGGACCGATTATCGCGGCCTTGTTTATGACCGTCTGGGATATCTACGGGGATTCCTTCAAGGACTATCTGCCCAAGGTCGGCAGCGCTCTGAAGAATCTGGTGGATGAGCCTCCGGCAGAGACAGACAAAACCGTTGCCGAAAACTCAGACGAAAATAGCGGGTAAGCGACCGGGAGAGACGGCCCGCCCGCGGCAGGCTAATGGCTGAAATTGATGGGCTGACGGCCGCCGGTCAGCCACTTCTTGCGCAGATAGTAAGCCATCACGACACCCAGGCCGACGATCACCCAGCCTTCATAACGCCCCATATTGACTACCAGCGCAAAGGCCACCATCAGGAGTCCCGGGATGGCCAACATCAGATAGTAGGTTTTTGTATAGAAGGCGAACTTGACCGCTGCGGTGAGACTGAGCAGAAATCCGACCAGTACTGAAATCGCATAAAAGGCGACGATTTTCAACTCGTTGGCCCCGAAGCCCAGGGTCAGCAAAATTGCCGAGCCGTGGATCACGAAAATGGACCGGTAATCGGTACCGTGAGGATTGCTCAAAATCCGAGGCAGCGCCTTGGAGCGCACCAGGGTGCGCAGCATGCCGCTGCCCGCAACCGCGCCGCTGGCAGCCCCTGACAGTAGAATGCCGATGGAAAACAGGGTCAGCAGTTTTTCAGAGAGACTGCCGGGCAGCAGTTTGGAGCGGGTCCAGAGGTTGAACAGGGTATTTTTGTGGCTGGGCTCCAGTTCCAGCAGTTTGGTAGTCGCCGCAATATCGTAGGTGACGAAACTGGTAAAGGCCAGTACCGCAATAACGGTGCCGACACCCATCGATATCCGGGCCCAGCGCGGCTTGTCCTCTTCGTGGGAAAGCCCGGCGACGCTGGCCTCAAATCCGGTGAGCAGCGCAAATCCGCGTACCGCCCCGAAAAGCAGCACGATAATCATCGAGATCCCGGTCAGGTGGGAATTGTCCGGGATGTGCACATCATGGGCGATTGGCATGAGTTCTTTGGCGTTGGGCAGGACCGGTAAAATCACCGTATAGAGTACCAGGCCCATGAAGCCGAACGTCATGAAGGCGAAGACATAGCGGCCCTTGTCGCCCAGGCGCATCACGATGGCAACCGCAATCCCAACCAGCAGCGCCAGCCCGAGGCGGTCAGCCAGCGCGGAGTAGGCCCCAAAATCCATGCCGAAACTGAAGCCGTGGGAGACCAGCGCGGCCACCGTGGCGGCCATGGTGATCGAATCGGTCAGCACGAAGTCCTGGATCAGGCTGGCGGCGGCCAGCATGGCCGGGTTGATGCCGAGCATTTCATAGATCAGGCCCGGCCCGCCCTCACCCTTGTTGAACCTGATGCCGATCGCAACATAGCCAAGCGATACGGAGACGGCCACCGCGATGACAAACAGCATGGTCGGCACGATCAGCGAATAGCCGACCGTCCCCAGAGCACTCTCGATTGCGTAAAACGGACTGGTGGCAGGGTCTGAGACAATCAGACCGATATAGGCGAAGATGGCGATCAGCAGAGCGAATGTACCTCTGCTTTTCAGCCCGCCCGATCTGCCTGACTCGGACGGGTGGTCAGAGTCTTGCACTGGATTCACCGCGCCTTATGCATCGATCGATTCACCCGGCACATGGACAGTGACGACGGGACAAGGTGCTTTGGCGATTATGGCGCGATAGTTCGAACCGAAAATGATCTCCCCGATGGTCGAACGTATCTTGAATCCGATAACCATTTCATCGATCTCGTGCTCAATTGCAAAGCGGACGAGGTCGTCCCCGGGATCGCTCAGTCTGACGATCAGGTTTACTTCATGAGGAATTCCTTCCTGCTTGAGGCGCTCCTTTAATTTGTCAAGACGTTCCCGGGCTTTGATGTTGGCAACCTTGCCCTCCCGGTCCAGAGAATGACCGACGATCGAACTGACCACATAGAGCTTGCCGTTAAAAGCGTGGGCATGATCGATGGCCACCTTGATAACCTCATCTGAGGTGTAGTAGAGGTTGTACCCAACCAGAATTCTGCGTTGTTTTTCCGTCACAACGACCCTCCCAAGGCTCATCAACGATTCATTCGGGCGGCCTGACACAGCACCATGGACAGCCAGTTCAGGCTCGGGCTACTCTAGCTTTTTAACCAGCCTAACGCAACTATTTAAAATTGTTTCAATCTATTGACCAGATGGTAGCTGTTTGGGCAATCTGCGTGGTGGACAAATGATTGGACACACGTGCTAAAATTGATTAATCGAAACAGCATGAAACTTATTTCAAGCTGAGATGACAGACGGGTACCTTGTAAAATTAGGATTTTCGTTCAAAATCAAGGCGCGAGTGAACATTTTACCGCAGGCATATAATTGATATTCCAAGGATAAAATTTTTGCGCGCAACGCAGAGTTAGGACGCAAAGACAATTTTTCAAGGTAGCCAGATGTTCGAGGGAGATTGTGAATAGAGCCGCGATTTGCAACGTGCTGAGCACCCTGCTTCTGGTGACCGGCGGATCGATGGTACTGCCGATAGGCTGTTCTCTGATTTACGGGGAGGATGACCTTATGAGCCTGCTCGTCTCTGCTGCAGTGATCCTTGCCATCGGTCTTATTCTGCGCCATTTCTTCCGCAGGATCGACGAGCTGAGCATCAAGGACGGGCTTTTTATCTCGACCGTGGGCTGGATTCTCATCTCAGCGCTGTCGGGCCTGCCCTTTATTCTGCACGGATCGATACCTTCTTTTACCGATGCCTTTTTTGAAATGATGTCGGGTTACACCACGACCGGTGCCACCATATTGACCGATATCGAAGTGGTCCCTCACGGCCTGCTATTCTGGCGCAGCCAGACCCATCTGCTCGGTGGTATGGGGTTTTTGACCCTGACCGTAATTTTCCTGCCGCATGGCATGGGCGGCGTGCGGCTGTTCCGGGCAGAATCGAGTCCCGGCCAGGTGATTACCAAAGATAAATTCATCGCCAGAAACCGCGACGCGATGATCTGGCTCTGGGGAATCTATCTTGCCTTAAATGTAGCCCAGACACTGCTCTTGTTTGCCGGCGGCATGGATCTTTTCGATGCTCTCTGCACCGCCTTTGGAACCGTCTCCACCTCGGGCTATTCGCCGAAGAATGCGAGCATTGCCTATTATGACAGCGCCTATTTTGATTGGGTGACCATCTGTTTCATGTTTCTGGGCGGCATGACCTTCGTTCTGTTCTATCAGATGCTTAAAGGCAACTTCACCGCAGCAAAGGAAAATACCGAGCTGCGCTGGTATGCCGTTCTCACAGTGCTATTCTGTCTGGCGGTAGCACTCAATTTGTGGCTCAGTCAATATTATGACAATTTCTGGGATTCCCTCAGATACGGCTCATTTCAAGTCGTTTCAATATTGACCACCACAGGCTTCACCACGGCAGACTACGAACTCTGGCCCCAGGCCTCCCAGATGTTTCTTTTCACCGTCTGTTTTATCGGTGCCTGTGCCGGATCAACGACAAGCGGCATAAAGGTCGTCCACTACGTTATTATCTGCAAATACCTGTACGGATCGATAAAAAAAATCTACATACAGCCGATGTCGGTTGTCTCAGTGCGGATAAATGGCAAACCTGTGCAGGATACGGTTATCGACCTGGCTGTTTGCTACTTTATCGTCAATATCTTCATGGTCCTGTTGGGCGGCTGTGTAATGGTTCTGTCGGATCGGATGGATTACATCACTGCGATGAGTTCGGTGATTGCAGCGCTGATGAACATCGGTCCCGGCTTCGGCGGCGTCGGACCGTCTCAGAACTACGCGTTTATTTCCGATTTCGGTAAGTGGTTTCTCTCCTGGAATATGCTGGTGGGAAGACTGGAGATGTTTACCGCCCTGGTCGTCTTCTTCCCGGCCTTCTGGAAAAGATAGATTGGTTGAGCGGCGCGCAGCACCTCAGCGAATCCATGAATGTGGCTGCAGGAGGCGGCGCGCAGCTCAGAACGTACTGGCAGATAGAGATTAAACCGCAAACAGGTTTCTGAGCAGCTTAAGCTGCATTGATAAACAGACGCAGATCACCCGTTCATTTTCAAGGATATGGGTATCGCCGACCGCAATCTGCCAGGCGCCGTCTCGATAGACGCTGCCGATCAGGATCTTGCCATGGTAACCGGCATCGAATTTGGCCAGTGGTTTTCTGGTAATCGGCGAGTTAGGCGCGGCAACCAGTTCGACCACCTCAGCGTCGAACCCATGCAGGTGGGCCACCGAGATCAGCTCGCTGCGCCTGATATATTTCATGATCTCACTGGCCGCCATGATTTTCTTATTCAGTGCGACATCGAGCCCGATGGTCGCCGCCAGGACCTGATAATCCTCCTTGGTGACCAGGGCAATGGTCTTGTCGCTGCCGACCAGCTCGCCATTTTTTTTCTGAGACATCAAATTCTTGGCCAGCAGAGAGCTCATGATATTGGTTTCGTTATCGCCTGTTGCTGAAATAAAGGTGTCGACTTCTTTGACCCCTGCTTTCTGCAGCACATCGGCGTTGGAGCCGTCGCCGTGCAGGACTTCTACGTAGGGCAGTGAATCCGCTAAGGCCTGAGCTTTGGTGCCGTCTGCCTCGATCAGGGTGACCTCCACCGATTTTTTCAGCAGTTCGGCAACCCGGCCGCCGACCAGTCCGCCCCCGACGATCATAATCCGCTGCCGGACACCCTGCGGCAGACCGGCTATTTCCATAAGTTCAGGCAGGTTCGCTCGATCGGTCATCACCACGATCTGATCATGGGGCAGGATCTCCAGATCGCCGTGGGGAATGATGGTGGTGATGCCCCGGGCGACAGCCACCACCCGGAAGTCGAAGTGAGCATATCTGTGCGAGATGTCCTTCAGTTTCTGGTTGGCAAACTTGGAATCGTCGGTTATGCCGGCTGCCAGAAGCTGGATCTGACCCTCGGCAATATCGATCACCTCGTTGCCGCGGCGCAGCTTTATCAACCGGATGATCTCCTGAGCGGCCATTTCCTCAGGGTGAATCAACAGATCGATATTGAGCTCCTCTCCACTGAGAAACGAACCGGGCAGGCCGAAATCAAGTGAACGGACCCGGGCAATTTTCCAGGGAATAGCGAATTTGTCGGCTATCCGGGCGGCCATCATGTTCACCGCATCGTTGTCGGTGACGCAGATCACACAATCCATCGACTCGGCCCCGGCCTCTTTCCAGCAGCCGATATCCATCGCCTCTCCCCGGATCAATCTGATATCAAGGGATTCATCGCCATAACCGTATCGCTCGGGGTCCGGCTCTACGGCGGTAACCGCGTACTCCTCATGCTGCAGCCGCTTGGCCAGGTAGAACCCCACACCGCCCAGTCCAAAAATGAGGACGTTTCCTTTTTTTACCCGTCGCTTGATCATTGCACCCCGGTTCCCGGATAACCTGTCGTTCCTTTTGGCATTGCCATGGGCTCAGCCGTCAAAACTCTGCAGAATTTTTTTGACTGCACCACCATCGGCGCTGCTGCCAAAGTGGGCCATGATCGGTTTCATGGCCTGCATCTTATTGTCGAACGTAGAAAGATCGATGTTGGCTTCGATCCATGCTCTGATTTCCTCTTCGCCTGCCTGCTGCGGCAGGTAGCCCTCCAGCACCTCGATATATTCAGATGTCTGTTGGCCGGCAGCGGCGAGCAGTTCCCGTTCTGATTTTATCAGTTTTTTGATGATATTGATAACCGCGGCGTCATCGAGTTTTTTTTGCGGTTGACGTTGAAATTCTCCGATCACAATGCGGATGGCCTGCGTCCGGGCGCTATCCCGCTGCTTTATCGATTTTTGCAGTTCCGCTGTTATCTGTTCCTGCAGCCCCATACCCGCACCTCTTCTAATGTATTTTTATCACCGCGCATCCGTTTCATGGCTCATTGCTGCATATTTCCAGCGTACCGCCCTTGCACGCACCAGCGGCTCTGAGCCGCAGGGTCATCGTTCAAATGAATAGAGCAGCTCGATGCCGTTGGTATCGAATGCGTTTCTGCTCTGTACTGAGAAGCCCTTGCCGAATTCATAGCGAACCTTGATAATGCCGGAATTGTTAAACAGATTGAAATCATAGCTGACCGAGAGTCGTTCCGTCAAGCTCCGGCCGACAACCAGAGAGGCATCGTCACTGGCAATACCTTCAATGCGAATATCATCAACCGGCAGTATTTTCGTCACGCTTCCTAAAATTGCACTGCCTCTGGACAACCCGAATGATTGCAGAGCTGAGTCAGCTATGCCGCGTGAAGATTGATCTGACGAGGCAAATGACTTGTCAAACAGGATATAGGTGACAATTTCCTGGTCTTTCATCGGCGGTATGGAGAAAAGCTCAATCTCAAAGTCAGCAACAGTGCCGATCACGTTGACGCCCACCACAATATTATCCTGCCCGAATTGATTCGTTCCTATAACCTTTCTGGCACTTACATCAAGCGTCGGGTTATCAATGGGGCCGCCGTTAAATCCGAGCCGTCCACGCGCTATTTTCAGCGGTTTTCCGAAAATGGTAAAAGTCCCCTGCGTGACATCGAGCACTCCCCGGCCAGTCACCATTGTTCTTTTATTGCTGACGCTAAGACCGCCGGCCAGGTTCGCGTTGAGTCCGTAGCCGTCGACCGCAATGTCGTCTCCGAGCTCTATCGTGAGCTCATAATTAAACGGCCACCTGGAACTACCCCCCTGCTCACCAACGAAAACCACATCGGTGGATTCCGACTTGGCCCCCGTCATCATCTCAGGTTTGATCAAGGCCCGGGGTATCATCAGGCTGCCGGTCAAGCGACCACCGTTCGAGCCGAGGACCAGTTCGAGCTCCGGGCTGGCAGTAATTGCCAGCTCCGGCACATTCATCACCTGGCAGTCACTGCCGGTGATAAGAAACGCACCCCGCCAGTCTTCGTCGCCAAAGCGCAGCGTTCCCGAACCCTGGGCTGTGCCTTCTCCGCAAACAGCATCGAGACTGATTGTAAGCCCATCTTCGCCTGCTTGAACTTCACCCTGCATATCTGTCAGAGAAGTCCCCAGTTGTGGAAATTGAAGCGCGCCGCCCTGCAGCTCGAGGTGGCCTGTCAGTTCCGGGTTGGCAACCACGCCCCCAACAGCAAGGTCCGCGACCAGATGGCCGGTGGGAATGAGATAGTCGCCGGTGAGCGCCTTAAGCAGACTCAAGTCCTTGATATCAAGTGCACCATGACCCTGCAGTTCCAGATCGTCCAGAGGCTCGGCCAGGTTGCCGAAACCGTTGATTGAAATTTCGCCATCGATGTTCGAGCCATCCGCGGCACGAGAAGACAGGACTGTCTGCAGTCTCGACTGATCCAGATTTACGCTGAGTTCGGTATCGAGCCAGCGCACATTTTGCAGCAGTTCCTCCTGGTCCAGGCGTATCTCAAGTTCGGGAATCCTGAACGTGCCGTGCATGGATTCAACGAGCAGCGCTGAACCCGTTGAGCTGAGCTGCCCCTGGAGTTTGCCTTCGATGGCCGTGGTGAGCAGTCCCCATTGATAGAGATCGGCCAGGTCAAAACGCAGCTCGGCAAGATCAAAGCGCCAGTTCCCGGCGGACTGCCAGGTCCCCTCGACACAGGCTCCATGCTCACCTGAGTCGATACATAGCGCTTCAAGCCAGACCCCATCGGTTGAAAGAGTAAGTCGGCTTGGGGTTCGCTGCCGCCAAGAACCAAACACTCGATGTTCATAACTCAGATCATCGATTATCCCCTCCCAGGAGGTTGTATCCTGCACTCCTCCGGTTGCCGCAAGACCAAAATCCGCCTCAGCAAAGTTCCCGTTCAGGGAAATCCGATGCTGCTGAGGCGTGCCCGCCAGCTCCACCTTGAGCCGATCCAGAACAATAGCACCGCTTTTGAGGCCTGTAGCCGCCAACGAGACCTTCAGGGTGTTATCACCGCTTAGCTTCAGCGCACCATTGCCCGACAGAGTCGCGATAAAATGATCCTCATAGGCGAGATCTTTGGCCGTAAAACCGATTTGGCCTTCCGGCTCCTGACTGCTTCCGGAAATCGTCCCCGATGCCTCAATGACACCTGCCAGCTGCGGGTAAAGCCTGCTGAGCTCGTTGCCCTGGAAGCGAAAGCTCAAGCCGTATGAGGAACCGGCCAGCCCCGCAATATCGAGTCTGTTGGCGCCGTTTTGCAGGTAGAGGCCGTCGGTTTGAAAACTATTGTCGATATAGCTCAGCGCACCGCCGCCCTCCAGTTCGTACCCTGCCAGGATCCCGGACAGGTGATCGATTGTTGCCAGAACCTGCTGACTGCCATCTACAATCTTGCCGCTGCCGCTTAGCTCGGCGTTGATACTGCCTTCAGGCAGAGCACCGAACACCTGCGGATTCAGTGCATTGACCCCAAGCCGGGCCTCCCACTCGATAGCGCCAGACCAGTTCAGAAGCCCGCTCACCTGCACCGAACCATCTTCGATATGCAGCTCTGCCGAGCTCAATTCCAGCCCTGTGAAGTCGCCCTTAAGCTGCGCTGCAGCCTGCATGGGAATGGAGAATGGCCCGACCTCTGCCTGGATATCGGTAAAATCCGCGCGGTATTCGAGCAAATCGGCCTGCCACTTTCCTGAGAGGCTGAGGTCAATATCGGCGACTGCCTCGAGCGGCGCATTAAATGTACTTGCCTTCAGCGATCTGATTTCGATCAGGCTGTTCCAGGAAAACCCCGTGCGCCAGTCCAGAGTTCCTTTAATGGCTGCCGTGCTGCCTGCAAAAGCGATATCAGAAGAAATGCTCTCGGCTGCCCGCAGATCTTCGCTGAGGCGCACTTCCATGGTGCCGCTTACGGGAGGAATTGGTCGATCCTGGAAGGCAGCATCCAGCCATGAAAAATCGAGCCGGGCGGCCGGTTCAGCCCGCGGGCCGTGAAGTGTTCCCGCCAGGTGCATGCGGCCTTCAAATTCCGGGTAGAAAACTCCAAGATCGGCTCCATCGACAGTGAGTTGCAGATCATATTCATCCCCGGCACTGCCTTCGAGATGGATACTGTTCTCACCCCAGACTAGATCGACGTCTGAGAAAACAAAAACGGTGTTGTCAATTTCTATCGAACCGCTCCCGCTCAAGTCGTGGCCAGCCAGTTCGCCGGATAAGGAGCTCAACGTTGCCGCAAGGCTCAGATTCTCTTTTACCAGTCTGCCTTCGGCAGTTATGCCTGCACTGATCCTGCCCTCCGGCAGCTCAGCCAGTCTGGCAGGCTCAAACTGGTGCAGGTCAAAATTCGTCTGCCAGGACAACCCATCACCCCAGCCCAGATTGCCCCGGCCCCGCAGCGAACCGGCGCCGCTTGTTATCTCCACTTGACTGAGGCTGATATGCTGCGCGTCTCCCTGCAAATGCAGACTGCCGGAGAAGTCGAGTGCTGGGTCACGCAACTCCCCGGTCAGTGTGTCGATTTCAACAAAGTAATCCAACCCATTGCTGGACCAGGTTCCCTGCGAACGCAGCTCAGCCTCGACAAGCAATCCGATGTTGCCGGCAAATTCAGATAGATCAAGGGATTGCACCGAAGCCGACGCCTCCCAGGAGAGCGTGTCGCGGTAATCGATTACGCCGCGCAGATGCGCACGACCGTCCCGGTGGGCTATTTCCGCCGAAACAATTTGGGCTCTGACCTGGTCTCCGGCAACAGCCATCTCGATCCGAAACGGCTCATCTGGCTGCCGGCTATAGGAGGCGGACAATGAGCCGTGGTAATCATCGAAGCGACCGGCACTTTTCACCTGCAGATTCAATCTGGCCTCGGGCCAGTCCGGGTGGATGCTTTGCAGCTCGATTGACTCTGTACCGCCCGCCAGGTCCCAGGTGGGCCGCTTCAGCAGATGTTCGACCCGGCCACCAATAGTGAACGGAGCCGGCGCCCTCACCGACAGCGAACCATCAGCTCGCTCGAGTGTACCGCCAACACGTACATCGCCGTCTACCCTATGGTAACCTTCAAGATCTACCCACCAGGTGCCCTCCAGCGCAATCGGGGTATCTTCTGTGCGCTCTGCCTGCCCTTTGAGCTCGAACCCGTAATGGGGACTGCGCAACGATGCCCGGCCCTGCGCGCTGCCAGAGATAGTACTGTCAAAAGCAGCCTCAAACCGCTCAATCACCAGAAGTTCCTCGTGGTCTGCCGAGAATACGACCCCTTCCTCGACCAGAACCCTGCCAATCAGCAGCGCAACCGGTAACGGAAAAAGCGCAGATGCGGGCTCCGATTCATCCGGCACCGCTTTATCAGCACCAGCTTTCAGGCGCACCGAAACTCCTCGCGCAGAGATATCGGCGACATGCAGTTGCCTCTGCAGCAGATCGGCAGGGCGCCAGTCACCGCTCAGTTTTGCGACGCTGATGCGGGCGACTGAAAGATCCACAACCAGATCTTCGAGTTGCCACGAGTCCAGCAAACGGCCGCTGACCCTGCCGACGCGTATCGAGATATCCGGTAATGCGGATACCAGTGACAGCAGGCCGCGCAGACCGGCAGTACTCATCAGCCCAACAGAGACCAGGAGGCCCAGCGAAAACAGGCAGACAGCTGTAAACCAGACAAAGCCACGCATCACAGATCCGCCCCGACGCTGAGGAACACATATTGCGCACTTCCCATCTCCCTGAGCGGATAGGCCCCCTCGAGACGGATCTGGCCAAACGGCAGAGCCAGTCCGACCCCAGCCCCGACGCCATGGGCAAAATCCACCGAAAAATCATCCACCGCGTTGCCCACATCATAGAAAACGAATGCCCGCAGGATTTCCGTCAGGCGCCGCTCGAGCTCAACGCTGCCGGTCAGCAAATATGTGCCGCCAATGACGTTTCCGGAGTCATCCTCGGGGCCAAGCGTTCTGTAGCGATAGCCCCTGACGCTTCGTTCGCCGCCCGCATAAAAGCGCTGTGAGGGGGGCAGATCGTCGATCGAATCAACCAGGATATAGCCCACCGAGCCCCTGGTGATGAGACGCCAGTTGAGCAGCGGGCTGAGAATCAAGCGGCCGTCCGCCCGCACTTTCAGAAAAGACGTATCCGAGACGAACTCCTCGCTGGCGCCGTGAATTTCAACCGAGGTACGCAGACCGTTTTCGGTATTGATCACACTGTCGGCAATGGCCCATGATCCTTTGACTCCCGGGATCAGCAACTCGCTTTGACCGGGGGTATCACCGATCCGGTAATCCTCATTCAAGATCTCCAGCGATACGCCAAAAAAACGCTTGGTGGTCCTGTAATCGAAACTCACCCCGCCGGAATACATACTGGTAACCGTGTCTTCCCACAACTCCCGGTTCCAGAGCACAGAACTGGTAAGGGAGTTGTAACGCGGATCGGCAACCGGGATACGATAGTTCACTATGAAGTGGCTTTCCTGCTCGCCAATCAGCAGAGAGCTATTCATGCTATGCCCGCTCTGGTTCAACAGTCTATTGGTCCATTCCAGTCTGACATGGGCCCTGATATCGGTGGCATAGCCGACGCCCAAACTGTAGCGGTTGTATTTGTCCAGCGGCTCAAGCTCTATTGTTACGGGTACATATACGCCGTCGGTGTTCTCGGTGTCCGCCTTGACGGATACCAGGCTGAAGTAATCGGTGCGATACAGATCACGCTGCAACTCCTGCAGCTGCCGGGGAACAAACCAGTCACCCTGCTCGAACTGCATGAACCGGTCAAGCAGGCTATCTGAGATGACCTGCTGGCTGCTGGTGACCTCACCAAAAAGGTAACGCGGGCCGGTATCCATAACCAGTTCGAGCTCTGCCCGATAAGCGCTGCGGTCGATGCGGATCTCATGCACTGTATAGGCGGCATCGAGAAATCCCAGCGCCCGGGCCTGCCGCATCAGGTCCCGTTTGCCGTCTTCATACGCTCCCTGCAACAGGGTCGAGCCCACCTCCAGATCGAAAAAGCTTTCAGGCTCGGCCAGCTCAGGCAGATCTGCACCCTCCCCAATAATGCGGACTGACAGAAGCCCGATGCTGATCGGCTTGCCCACTACAATGGTATATGCGGCCTCCCAGCCCGCATCGGTCTGGTTTAACTCAGAGGTAACCGCAACAGAGTAGTAGCCAAACGGAGCCAGCGCCGCCTGGATATCTGCCTCCGCCAGCCGGTGCAGCCGCCTGATTTCCGCTTCGCCCAGTTGACTGTTTTCCCCATAGCGATTGATCCGGAGCCGGGCCATCACGTTATCGTACAGTCTTCCTTTTACCCCGACCACGATTACGCTTAGATCGGTCTCCGAGCGACAGGGAACTGGCATCAACAGAACGAGCAACAGGAAAAAAAAGAGGGCTCGATAATGCAGCGATACGGTATTATCAGACAATGAAAGGCGATATTTTTTCAAAAAATTCAGCCGCTGGCCGGCAGTTCAGATAATCGGAGCTAAAGCTTCTGGCTCAAACATGAACTACAATAATCCCCCGGTTGTCACAATAGAAAAGATGGTAAACGGCGGCTTCGGTCTCGGCCGGCTGCCGGACGGCAGAAACGTTTTCGTCCGCCACTGCCTGCCAGGAGAGATCGTCAGCCTTGCCCTGACCCGGCAGAAACACCGCTATGGGTTTGGTGATGTCCTCGATCTCAGCCGCTCCTCCCCCGAGCGCATCACCCCGCCCTGCCCTTACTACAGGCACTGCGGCGGCTGCGACCTGCAGCATACCGGCTACCAAAACCAGCATGCGATCAAGCAGCAGATCCTGGTTGAACTGCTGGAGTCGGCCGGCGAGCCGGCGCTCAAAGATGCGGCTTCCCTGGTAGCGCCACCCATTGGTTCCACGGACCAGTTTCACTACCGCCAGCGCATCAGGCTCAACCGCAGCAGCAATGGACAATTTGGTTTCAGACACTTCAGGTCGCATGAGATCGTTGCCGTCGAGCGCTGCCTGCTGGCTGCAGAACCGCTCAACCTCTGCCTGGCAGATCTTAGCAAGCACTTGAAATCGAGAGGTTTTTCAGCGCTTATTACAATCATCGAGGAGCTCGAGCTGCTCCTGAATCCGCTTAATGGCCGCGTGACTCTGTTGTTGAAAATCAGCCGCCCGCCCCGCCCTGCCGACCGGAAACGGGCTCAGAGATTGGCTGAAAGTCTCGACCAGGTCGACCGGGTCTTTTTCAGCGGCCAGCGTTTCGCCCTCGAAGGGCCATTCGGGGACGGCGAGGTGCAGGACAGGCTGCTTGGTTTTGAGCTGCCGGTAAATCCTGCGCTGACCATGTGCTGGGAAATCGGCGGTTTCAGCCAGGTCAACATTGCCCAGAACTTCAATCTGATCGATCTTGTGCTCCGCCAGGCCGATGTTTCCCCCGCCGATCGTATACTTGATCTGTATTGCGGTATGGGGAATTTCTCACTGCCGCTGGCCCGGCGTGCGGCAGAGGTATACGGCATCGAAAACCAGGGCTCGGCCATTCGCAGTGCCAAAAACAACAGTAGCCGCAACCTGCTCGAAAACTGCTTTTTTGCAAAAAACGACGTGGCTGCCGGCTGTCAGACGCTCATTGATCAACAGAGAACTTTCGACACGGTGATCTGCGATCCACCGCGGCGCGGGCTTCCCGGACTCGCACCAGGGATCGCAAAGCTGTGCCGTCACAAGCTTGTCTATATTTCCTGCGACCCGGCGACACTGTGCCGGGATCTGGCTGATCTCACCAAAAACGGCTTTTCTGTGAGCTCGATCCAACCGATCGATATGTTTCCGCAGACCCACCATATAGAAACCGTGGTTTTGCTGGAAAAGCACAGTCCACAAAGCCGTATTTATTGACAAGAAGCACGATTGACGGTAAACGAATAGTGGGCTGTAAAGCCCCGGCGATGTTGAGCACCTCCCTTTTAAGCGGCATTGACGAGCGGCACCGCGCCGCTTTTTTTTATGTTCTTCATCGCGGTGGCGTTGCCGAACTCGATATATATTTCAATCATCACAAAAACTACGAACCGCAGCGCAGAACGCACGACAACCAGGCTGCGGCAGCATAGAGCACAGGAATAACGCAGGATTACATATGAGCAGCGACAACCAGTTTCTCGCCCAGCGCAGGGAAAAAGCCGAGGCGCTCGCAGACCTCGGGGTAAAGCTTTACCGAAACGACTTCAAACCGGCCAACCGGATTGCAGAACTGCTGCCTAAAGCCGAGATGCTGGAGCCTCAGCAGAAAGAGGACAGCGCGCAAATCTATTCGATCGCCGGCAGGATCATGGCCATGCGTAAATTCGGCAAAGCCGCCTTTTTCAGTATCGCCGACGCCAGCGGCCAGACCCAGGTTTACGTCCGCCAAGACACCATTGGCGACGAAGGGTTTGAGGCCTTCAAGAAATGGGATATCGGCGATATTGTCGGTGCTTCCGGGCATCTGTTCAAAACCAAGACCGGGGAACTCTCGATCCACGCAGTAGCCATCACGATGATTTCCAAGTCACTGCGGCCGCTGCCGGAGAAATGGCATGGCCTGACCGATGTGGAGACCCGCTACCGCCAGCGCTATGTGGACCTGATTGTCACCCCGGAGAGCAGGGAGACCTTTCGCAAACGGGTCGAAATCATCCGTCTGATGCGCGAATACCTCAACGAGCGCGGTTTCATGGAAGTCGAAACCCCCATGATGCAGCCGGTTCCCGGCGGCGCCACCGCCAAGCCCTTCAAGACCCATCACAAGGCGCTGGATATGGATCTCTATCTGCGCATCGCCCCGGAACTCTATCTCAAGCGTCTGCTGGTGGGCGGCTTTGAAAAGGTTTTCGAGATCAACCGTAATTTCAGAAACGAGGGCCTCTCGACCAGGCACAACCCCGAATTCACCATGCTGGAGTTCTATCAGGCCTACGCCACCTACGACGACCTGATGGATCTGACCGAGGAGCTGATCTCCTCCGTGTGCCAGCAGGTCAACGGCACCATGCAGATCAGCTACCAGTCGGTCCCGGTCGATCTGAGCCCGCCCTGGAAACGGCTCACCATGGACCAGGCGCTGAGCCAATATGGTGACATCGAGCCCGCCGTTCTGGCCGATGAAGAGCAGGTAATCGCCCTTGCCAGAATACGCGGCATCGCACTCGACAGACAGGCCGGCGCCGGCAAAGCCAAGACCGAATTGTTCGAACTGCTGGTCGAAGAAAAGCTGATCGACCCGACCTTTATCACCTCATATCCCACCGAAGTATCGCCGCTGGCCCGGTGCAACGAAGATGATCCCGGAGTGACGGATCGTTTCGAGCTGTTCATCACCGGCCGGGAAATAGCCAACGCCTTCAGCGAACTCAACGACCCGGTCGACCAGATGCAACGTTTCGAGAAACAGATTGCCGAGCGCGGTGAGGACGATGAAATTCATCCAGAACTCGATGCAGACTATATCCGCGCGCTGGAGTACGGCATGCCGCCGGCCGCCGGAGAGGGTATCGGCATCGACCGGCTGGTCATGCTGCTCACCGACTCACCCTCGATCAGAGACGTGATTCTGTTTCCGCATATGAAGGCGGAAGAGAAAAAAGAGCCCCAGCCCCAGGAAGAGGCGGGAACCGGCTGATATGTACGAATGGTTCATCAGCAGGAGATATCTGCGCTCCAAACATCGTCAGGGGTTCATATCGCTGATTTCACTGATCTCGGTAATCGGCATTACCGTCGGCGTGATTGCGCTGATCGTGGTGCTTTCGGTATACGCCGGTTTCACTGAGGGCTTGCGCGACCAGATCCTGGGTATCAACTCACATATCATCGTCCAGCGGGTCGACGGCGCCATTGAAAATTATGACCTGGTCCGGGACCAGGTGCTCAGCGTGGATGGCGTCGCCGATGCCACCCCGTATCTCTATGCCCAGACCCTGGTCAGCGGTACCGCGGGCGGTTCTGGCATCGTGCTGCGCGGCATCGATCCGGAAACCGCAGGCGGAGTGATCAGTCTCGGCAGGCAGATGATCGCCGGCAGCATCGACGATCTGGTCAATGCAGCCGATGAACGGATACCTGCAATCATTTTGGGCAAACAGCTGGCCGACGACCTGCGGGTGGGCCTCGGGGGTAAGGTGCGGCTGATCTCGCCTTCAGGGCCGCTGACGCCGATGGGCATCATTCCCAAGATCAAGACCTGCCGGGTGGCCGGCATCTTTGAATCGGGCATGTACGAATACGACTCAACCCTTGCCTACATGTCGATTCCGGCAGTGCAGAGTTTTCTTGAAAGCGGCGACATCGTCCACGGCATCGAGGTACTGGTCGAGAAAAAGCTGCTCAACAAGGCCGACACGGTGGCCGCGGCAATCGTCGAAAAACTCGGCCCGGCTTTCATCGCCCGGGACTGGATGGCCATGAACCGCAATTTATTCGCCGCTTTCAAGCTCGAAAAAATCGGCATGTTCATCTGCGTGGCCCTGATCATTTTAGTGGCGGCGCTCAACATCATCAGCGCGCTGATCATGATGGTCATGGAAAAAAGCCGCGATATCGCGATTCTCAAGTCGATGGGGGCAACCTCACGCTCGATCATGAAAATCTTCTTTTTTCAGGGCATGGTGATTTCTCTGACCGGCACCGTGCTGGGCGTCATCGGCGGCCTGGGGCTGTGCGAGCTGCTGTCGAGGTATCAGTTCATCGAACTGCCGTCCAACGTCTACCCGATGACCACGCTGCCGATCAAGGTGCTGCCGACCGACGTGGCGATCATCGCCATCTGCTCGATCCTGATCAGCCTCTCGGCTACAATCTACCCGTCCTGGAAGGCCTCCCGGGTCAAACCGGCGGAGGTGCTCTCATGAGCGAAGCACTGCTGCAGGCCATCGACCTGCACAAGACCTATGCCAGCGGCCCCGAAGAGATCAAGGTATTGCAGGGCATCGACCTGGCGGTCGCGTCCGGGGAGATGACTGCCGTGATCGGGGCCTCGGGCTCCGGCAAGACCACCCTGCTGCAGGTGCTGGGCACGCTGGCTCTGCCGACCAGCGGGCAGCTGCTGTTTGGCGGCAGCCGGCTCGACCAGAAAAGCGAACAGGACCTGGCCCGTTTTCGCAACCGCTCGCTGGGCTTCATCTTCCAGTTTCACCACCTGCTGCCCGAGTTCAGTGCCCTGGAAAACGTAATGATGCCGGCCCTCATTGCAGGCACCAGCAGACAAAAAGCCGAAAAGCCGGCCAGGGAACTGCTGGAGGCGGTCGAACTCGATCACCGCCTGCAGCACCGTGTCAATGAACTGTCAGGCGGGGAGCAGCAGCGCACCGCCCTGGCCCGTTCGCTGATCATGCAGCCCGAACTGCTGCTGGCCGATGAGCCAACCGGCAACCTGGACAGCAGAGCCGGCGGGCTGGTCTTCGACCTGCTCCAGTCCGTCTGCCGCGAACGTTCGCTCGCAGTGCTGATGGTAACCCACAACACCGGCCTGGCAGAGCGGATGGACCGCTGCCTGACCCTGCGCGATGGCGTTCTGAGCTCGTCAGCTTAGGCAGGAAATCCGCAGCGCCCCTCCCCACGGCTCGACCACAGCCGGGGACAATGCAGCGCAGCTGTGGCCGAACGCTTATTTTCTAGGGCTCGATGGTCGAGCCCAGCACCCCGAGAAACTTGCGCATCCACTCCGGATGTCCCGGCCAGGCTGCGGCAGTGACCAGGTTACCGTCCACATAGGCGTTTGAGAAGGTGTCGTTGACCTCTCCCCAGGTTGCCCCGGCCCGTTCGATATCGGGTTTGACCGCGGGATAAGCGGTACAGGTCCGGCCTTCGACTACGCCTGCCGCGACCAACACCTGCTGTCCATGGCAGACCGCCGCAATCGGCTTGTTATCGGCGGCAAACGAGCGGACGATTTCCAGCACCCGCGGATTCAGCCGGATATATTCCGGCGCCCGGCCGCCGGGAATGACCAGCGCATCGTACGCAGCGGGATCGACATCAGCAAAGGAGATGTTAATCGCAAAGTTATGACCCGGCTTCTCGCTGTAGGTCTGGTCTCCCTCGAAATCGTGTATCGCGGTGCGTACCGTGTCTCCCGCCACCTTGTCCGGGCAGGCAGTGTGCACGGTGTGCCCCACCATGGTCAGCATCTGAAACGGCACCATCGCCTCATAGTCTTCGACAAAATCGCCCACCAGCATCAGAATTTTTTTTACAGCCATAGCTCTCTCCTGTGGTATGGATTGAAAAAAATGCTCCGGCAGCAGCTATTGCTCCTCCCGAGCAGCGTTGATCTTCTGATATGATAAGGTCAAAAACAACAGGATCAAGTCATCAAAGAACCTGCTGGAAAAAGTATCAATATATTGAAATAACATTATTTTTAATTTCCTGTACAAGATCAGCCACAAGGAGGAAACGATGCCGTACACCACCGATTCACGGGGCTACGAACGATTGGTAAAAGCCTATCCGAAAAGTATCAGAATCCTGGCAGAAGGTGATTCATGGTTTGCCTACCCCCGGCGCTTTATCGCCCTGGGCGAGTCCTCCAATATCATCCAGGTGCTGGCCGAGCAGAATTCCTATGTGATCTATTCCACGGCCAGCATCGGTGACGAAGCGGTGACGATGATGAGCGGCGAGCAGAAGTACGGCTTTACCAAGCGGCTCAGCTCCACCGAGTTTGATCTGGTGCTGTTTTCAGGCGGCGGCAACGACATCGTCGGTAAATACGATTTCGACTATTTTCTCAAAGACCGCAGCAGCGCAGCGGACTGGCAGGACTGCATCGAGATGAACCGGCTGGACAACAAACTCGATCAGATCGAGTCAGTGTATATCGAACTGATGGAGCGCATCAACCTCTATTCAGTCAATAGAGAGGTCAAGGTAATCTCCCACAATTACGATTTCTGCACCCCGTCGCCCCAGGGTTATGAGTTGTTCGACATATTCCCGATCGGTGAGTCCTGGATGTATCCCTATCTGCACCGGAAAAACTTTGTCGATGAAGAGGAACAGCAGGAAGTGATCCGATTCATGCTGCAGCGCTTTGGCCGACGGCTGCAGCGGGTCCAGGACCAATACCCGGGCAGACTTTTCATCGCCCATACCCAGGGGACGTTGAAGAAGAATCACTGGCGCAACGAAATACATCCGACGCCCGACGGGTTCAGGAAAATTGCCGCGCTTATCGAGCAGCAGATTGCCAGGGCCTTAACGGATTAGCCTGAAGTTCACGAGTTGGGATGGCCAGCCTGAAGTTCACGAGTTGAAACGGCCTGCTAGCCAAGAGGTCCTATTTCAGGCTGCGGTAATAGCTGTCGACGTTATAAATTGCGGCTAGCGGATTGTGCCCGAGCACCCGGTCCTTGACCGCCAGCACCGTGCAGGGCGCCTCGGAATACTTGAAAAACATCGAATCATGGCCGACACAGAGACCGAGCAGGATATTGAAGTCGGTCCGTTCATGGTTCAGAATCATGGCCTGCAGAACCGGGTTGCACATGGACTCTTCAGTGCTCGGATCGATCTGTTCATCGAACTCGACGCCGATCACCTGCTTGGGGTTTCTGCCCACCTTGCAGACCGCCGAAACCACCTCGAAATCACGGGCTGAGATCAGTTTTTCGACCGCCTTTGCCTCGTTTCTCAGACCGATGCAGAAGGCCATGCCGATCCGCCGATAGCTCATCCGCCCGGCAAAATCGATAATTTCCTCGATCCGGGTTTTGGCGGGCCGTACATGCTCGTAGCCCCGCTCCTTATCGGCATAGCCGGTGCCCTCCTGGATCGAAGCCTGCCGGGCAAATTCGTATAGCTGCGCATCTTTTTTATACGTCTCCAGGCTCTGCCGGGCGAGTTCCTCCAGATTCGCGGTCGGGCAGAAATCAGGCGATTTGCCCTGCTCTGTCCGGCAAAGGCGATCGGATACCTTAAAGGAACAACGGGCGCAATTTGCGGGATCGTTTTTCATGTGCTCACTCCATTATTACCAGGTTATTTACCTTGTTCTGCAAGACCTTCCTGCCACTGGTGCAGTTGAGCGATACTCACCCCAGCACCGCCGCAGACTATCAGCAAAATATTTTTCTTTCCCACCAGGTGCGGCGCCTTTTGGTATACCGCAGCAAGCGAGGCGCCGCAGGCCGGCTCCACCAGCAGACGATGATCACCAGCAAACTGCAGACAGGCGTCGAGTGCCTCGCCATCGGATACCACGTGGCTGACAACCGGGTGGTTCGAGCAGTATTCAAAGGCGCGCTGTGCCACTTTTTTCGCACCGAGCGAGGTGGCGATACTGCTGATATGGTCGATTTCGATGTGTTTTCCGGCCTGCAGTGAGGCGGCCAGTGAGGCGGCCCCTGCGGTTTCGACCGCAAGCACCGGTACCTGGCCCAGGTTGTTTCTGTGCAACCCCTCGATCACGCCGCAGAGCAGCCCGCCGCCGCCCACCGACAGCACCACGATATCGGGTCTGAGCCCGGCCGTGGCAATTTCATCGATCATCGTCGCATGGCCATCCCAGATCAGCGGGTCATCGAATGGATGGATCAGCACCCGGTCGGTTCCACCAATTTCCCGGGCACGCTGGTGCGCCTCCTGCCAGCTTTCCCCGAAAACCACAAGCTCCGCGCCTTCAGCTCTGATGGCCTCCATGGCCCGCCTGGTGGTCGATTGCGGGACCACCACCGTAACCGGGACCGAAAGCTTCCTGCCCGCATAAGCCACGGCGATGCCAGCGTTGCCGCCCGAAGAACTGACGAGTCCGCGGGCGCCCTGGTTCACATAATATTGACAGGCCCGCCCGATGCCGCGCAGCTTGAATGAACCGGAGGGCTGGAGCGCCTCGAGCTTCAGCCAGACCGGAGATCCAGCGCAGTTCGACAAGGGGAGTGATTCAAGCAGCGGGCTGTTGCTGTGCAGATCCGGCAGATTCACTGGTTTTCTATCCCTCGGAGCCGAATTGACCTGGTACCGCCTTCTATGGTTGAGCCGGTTGACATCGTTACCTCGTCAAACTGCGCTGTACTTCTGACAATGGTACCCGCGAGGTCAGATCGAGGCTGAGCGGGGTCACCGAAACAACCCTGTCGATGGCCAGCGCATGGATATCGGACTCAGGATCGAGACTTTCCCGGTCCACGACAATCTGCGTTTTCGCATCGCAGACCCGGCTCTGGGCTGTCGGCTCAGTGATTACTTTGGAATAATAAAAGGTCCGGGCCAGCCTGGTGATTTTCCACTGAGTATCGGTGGTGGCATCATCGGGCACATCTATTTTCAGCGCCTCGACATCGGGCGGCAGATCTGTCTCGAGCATCAGTGAACCAAACATTGACAGAAAATATGATGAGGCACCCCAATCCTGTCTGGTGTATAGATTATGCGAATCCACCTCGGTCTGCTTGGAGATCGCAATCGATTTGATCCCGTAGTTGCAGGCCTCCAGTGCGGCGCCGACGGTACCGGAGCAGGTCACGCTATTGCCCAGATTTTCCCCGTAATTGATTCCCGAAATAAGTAGATCAGGTTTTTCAGTGCTGAACAGGGTCTGCATCGCAAAACGCACCACCAGGGCTGGAGAGCAGGCACAGTGATAGGCCTCAAGAGACGAGCCATTGAGTCGTATATCTCTGGGCTGCAGTTGGGCCCGGCTGTCTCCGGTCAGACTGCGCCCCATGCCGGTCTGCTGATAAGTGGGCGCGATTATCACCACCCTGCCCAGAGCTTGGGCCGCCTCGGCCGCAGCCAGAAGCCCCGGCGAATCGATGCCGTCATCGTTGGTTATTGCGATCAGTGGTGCCATGATGTGTTCGATCTCTTTCCACTGCTGATATAATTCATTGCTCTGCAGAGCCTGTCATTCAGGCTTGCTCCGGTTTGCGGGCCTCGACCTCGAGCCTCACCATGGCCACATGGGCCTTTCCCGCTGCGTCAAGCGGAACCTTCTGCAGATAGTGTTGGACAACCGAATCAATGAACGCATCTCTTTTCTGCGCCGGCAGCCGCTCGGTATAGGGCAGCCAGGTGGTGCGGAGCCAGCCTTTGAGACCTTCCACCCCGTCGTGTTCCATATCCTTGCTTATGCACTCCACTCTGTCCACCGTAAAACTGCTCCCTCTCAACAGTGCCCGGTAGGCTGCAACGCCAAAAAATCCATACGGAAATGAGAAATCCTCAAAATAACCATGCCAACCTGTCTGATCAATCAGGGTCTCGATCGTTTCGACAACAAGACGAGCATTGCCCTCCCCGCCCATCTGCAACAGAATCCTGCCGCCCGGTCTGAGAAAAGCGTAAATGCCATCGAGCACCGGGCCATGATCTTTGAGCCAGTGCAGCGCTGCATTGGAAAAAACCAGATCGAAGCGTTCTTTAAAGTTGAGCTCTGCAGCATCCATCAGCTCGAAAGACAGATTGGGATGGGTAGCCCGGGAATATCGGCTCCGGGCCAGTTGCACCATGGACAGGGCACTGTCGACCCCAACCACCCGGCCGCGGGGCAGCAGGCCGGCGATCTCGGCAGTGACCTTGCCATCGCCGCTGCCGATATCGAGCAGCGCTTCATCACCATTGAGCTTGAGTTTGTCAATCAACTCCCGAGCCCACTTCTGCTGAGCCCTTGAGTGCTTTGCATAGTCTTTGCTGTCCCAGCTATAGGTGCCCATGTTCCTCATCCCGTGCGCTTTGGTGCAAACACTTTGCCGTTATACTCCGCGCTTTACCGTCGCGGTGACCACTCCCGCAGCAATCAATGCGGTTCCGCCGCAGCGGGCCAGCCATCTGCGAACTCCGACCCGGTTCAGCCAGTGACTCAGGTGCCCGGCAAAAAACCCGTAGAGCAGCGCATTAACTGCGGCCAGCACCAGAAACGTCGTTCCCAAAATCAGCAACTGAGAAAACGTCTGCCGGCCGGGATCGACGAACTGGGGCAGGAAGGCCACAAAAAAACTGATGCTTTTCGGGTTCAGCGCAGTAACCACAAATGAACTTCTAAATAGCGAAGGTCGGCTGCCATGCCCTTCGCCGGCACCAATCTGCCGAGTCTGCTCTTTGGAAAACCAGAGCCGAATGCCAAGATACAACAGGTAGAGCGCACCAAGCCACTTGCACAGGCCGAAAAGTGCAGCAGATGTGTTCAGCAGGGTACCCACCCCGAGCAAAGACAGCCCCAGCGCGGTAAAATCCCCGCCGACAACACCGGCAGCAAGCGGAATGACCGATTTCTTTCCGTGCACCATGGCCTGGCTGACCACCAGAATAATAGTCGGTCCCGGCATAATCAGAATCAGACTCGAGGCAAGCACAAACGCGAGCCATACTCCTATATCCATTTTAAATCCTTTAAAAGGAGGCCGTGAATTCTTATTCGCATCTCAGCGTATCTGTTTTTGCACCATCTCACTGATCGCCCCAGAGAAAATACCAATCCCGCCACAATTTTGCAGAAATAATTGGTCACCACACCATTTTTGGGTAAAACTACGCCAAAATCAATCTGAGGTGATACCCCGATAAGGCCGGCTGGAGCCGAAACGGTCGATTCCAGCTTCAGTCATCTTACCAAGAATGGAGTTGCCATGAGTACACTATTGCAGCCAGGACTCACCTACTCGCACACCTTTGTGGTTTCAGAATCGAAACTGGTTCCCGCCCTCTATCCCGAAGCCCCAGAACTGCAGATCATGCCCAATGTTTTTGCCACCGGTTTTCTGGTCGGTTTGCTGGAATGGACCTGCATCAAGGCAATCAACCCGCATATCGACTGGCCAAGCCAGCAGAGCGTCGGTACCAGCATTGAAATCAAGCACCTGGCGGCGACACCGGCTGGCTTCGAGATAACCAGCAGCATCGAGCTGCGCGAAGTGGACGGCAGGCGGCTTGTCTTCTCGGTGGAAGCGCACGACGGGGTCGACCTGATTTGCCAGGGCACCCATGAGCGTTTTATCATCGACCGGGAGAAGTTCGATGCCCGGCTCAAGGCTAAACAGAGCGACCGACCGGCGACCTGAGCCAAGACAAGCAAAATTTGAAAAAAAATCAGAATCGACCTGGCACAGAATATGAGATTGTTCCAATATAATCTGTCATCGTGCCTGGTTAAATATCTGAAATATCAATTGCTCATATGCTGTTTGCTTTATTTATCTCTATGTCTGCCAGATTAACACTGCTCTTTTGGAAGAAGGATGCCACCGGTGCGAATCCTACCTCCCAAGCCATCTGGGTTGTTATCGTTGCTGCTACACCAGTTCATTTCTATATGGGATTGAAGTTGCAGCGCCAGGTCTTGCAACACAAAATGCCGCTGCTCTGTTTGCAGTCAGCATCGCTTGTTTCACTGAGCTTCCGGTGGATATCTCTGCGATGAAGTAACCAATAAATGTGTCGCCAGCTCCCGTAGTATCAATGGGAGTAACCTGCTCTGCCGGTATAAAGAGGCGTTGAGCCTTGTCGGCAAAGTGAACACCTTTGCTGCCGAGAGTGAGGAGAATCGACATGTCTGGAAATCTGGCAATTGCTGTTTCAAGGATTTTCTCAGCAGACTGCTGGCCGGTGATCATTTCTCCTTCTAATTCATTAACGATAAGCCAGTTGACGATATCAAGAGGAAGAGATCGAATCTCGGAAGTCATGGGGGCAGGGTTGAAAAAAACCTTCAATCCTTTATCAGCGGCAAATCGCATTATCTCGTCAAGACGATTAATCTCATTTTGGAGCAGGAGCCAATCTCCCTTCGAAGATCCTTTCAGACCACGCTCTATCTCGTCTTGTGTTATTGACTGATTTGCACCGCCAAACAGGAGGATGGCGTTTTCAGCACTGCTGTCAACCTGTATGACGGCATGGCCGGTTGGTTCATCTGTGGTAAAGATGTTCGTTACATCTACTCCGTCACCGGCAAGAAGATCTTTAAGAAAAATGCCGTCTTTACCTATTTTGCCGATATGGCATACAGCAACTCCTGCCCGTGCCAACGCAACAGACTGATTAAGACCTTTGCCGCCGGCAAATTCCGAGTACTTGGTGCAGCTAAGTGTTTCACCAGGCCGGACGAAATGATCAGTTGAGTAAACTCTGTCGATATTCAGCGAACCAAAATTATATACACGCATAGTGATCTTTCCCCACTGAGGTGGACAGTCAGTTAAGCCTCATTTTGAATATTCTCCCATTCTATCTCATATTCAGCGGAAGATTTGTACCCGTTCGTTTAATGGCTACCTTGAAAAATTGTCTTTTTGCAAGTGGCTCAATCATTTACATTATGGCATGCTCGACCAAATCCTCGATTACCAAATCTAACATTTCACTGTTGGCAGAGATTATTTACTGCTCGTCATTATGACCAGGCACCTTATCTCGGGCCGAATCCTTTTAGACTAGGGCCGCCACTTATTGTCTCACAATTAATCATGTATCAAAATGATACATGATCTCTTTTATCATTGAGCTGTTATATTCAGGTTGGGTTGTTCATCCTTTCTGTTTCAAAATAATACATCATATATATACTCGGTAAATTATAAACCAGAAAGTAATCCCTTATATTATTGATATTATGAACTATAATATGTTTTTCTGATTTTGGCATATTCGTTGCTATTGCCTCTTAGTGAGAAACAATTTCCACCACGAGAGGGGCATATGAATAAGAATAAGACAAGATGGACGATCATCGGCGGAGGCAATGGGGGCCAATCTCTGGCAGGGCATCTTTCACTTATGGGCTTTCCAGTCCGCCTCTATGACATATTTCCAGAGACGATAGCCGCAATTTCTGATCAAGGAGGTATCTACGTTAAAGGTGCCGTCGATGGGTTCGGAAAGCTTGAGCTAGCCACCACAGATCTGGCCAAGGCACTAGATGGTGCGGAGGTGGTCATGGTTGTTGCCCCGGCGACAGCTCATAAGGCAATCGCAGGCAATTGTGCACCCCTCTTGGCTGACGGCCAGATCGTCATCCTCCACCCGGGAGCTACCTGTGGAGCTCTTGAGTTCAGACAGGTGCTGGACGAAAAAGGATGCACCGCAGAAGTAACGCTTGCTGAGACCAACACGCTTATCTATGCCTGCCGGAGCCCGAAACCCGGTCATGCTAATATTTTGGGAATTAAGCAAGATCTGGTTCTGGCCTCGATACCGGCAAAGGAAAACGCAAAAGTGGTAGGGATATTTCAGGAGGCCTTTCCGCAGGTCATTGCCGGCAAGAACGTACTTCAGCCAAGCCTTGGCAATGCAAATGCTATCGTTCACCCGGGCCCGTCTCTGCTTAACACCTCACTCATCGAATCGAAACATGAGTGGTCATACTATTATGACGGAATTACACCGAGCATAGGCGCCTTTGTTGAGAAACTTGATCTCGAGCGCCTTGCTCTGGCCCAGGCCTACGGGATCGATATGTTATCGATTCTGGATTGGTACCGAATTGCTTACGGTGTGGATAAGCCGACGCTGACCGAGGCGGTGCGAAGCAACCCGGCATACGATGGAATTGCCGGTCAGAAAAGTCTGAAGACCCGATATATTACGGAAGATATTCCGACGGGTCTGGTGCCCATGATCGAACTGGGCAGGTTGATCGGGGTTCCGACACCCAGGATGGAGTTGGTGGCAAAACTTGGTGAATACCTTCTTGAAGAAGACTTTTTCACTACGGGAAGGACCCTGAAAAACCTTGGCTTAGAAGGCATGTCTGCTAAAGACTTTCAGCAATATCTGGAAACGGGCAATCGATAACTAATTGTTAATGAAACAGTAAGAGGATGCTTGCCTAGCAGGTCACCCAAGCGAATTTACCTGAGAGGAGCAAGGAGCAGGCTATGGAACGATTTTTCAAATACACCCTCACCGTGCTGATCACGACGGTAGCCGCAATGGAATTCTACCAGGTGGTCATGAGGTATATTCTCGAACTGCCTGTCATGGGCCTGGAGGAATTACTGGTCTATCCAACTCTCTGGCTCTACTTTCTGGGCAGCGTGAACGCCTCCCGGGAAGACACCCAGATAAAAGCAAACGTGCTTGATGTCTTTCTGAAGTCGGACCGGGCCAAATTGATAGTCCGGGTTATCGCCGACCTTCTCTCAGTGATCGTGGCCGGCTGGCTGACTTTTTGGGCCTATGACTATTTCCGCTATGCGCTGCGTGTCTGGAAGGAGAGTCCTACGCTCTACATCCCCACGTTTTATGCGGAGTGCGCAATGTTCATAGGTCTTGTGTTTATGACTTTGTATGCTGCCTGGTACCTCGTTAAAAATGTTCGCCGACTGGTTGCCCAACCCCGCACTCGACAAGGAGCATAACCATGGAAATTGTAACCATTTCACTGATTGCTCTTGCCGTCCTGGTAGCGCTGCTCAGTTTTGGCGTACCGCTGCCGTATTGTTTCGGTGGCAGCTTGATGACCATGTGCCTCTTTGGAGGTGCAACGATGAAAGGCACTATGGTCTGGGGGTTCACACAGCTTGCTAATCCTGTCCTGCTTTGCATACCTTTATTTGTCTTTGCCGGGACTGTCATGAGCGAGAGTGGTATTGCCGCGAGCCTACTGAAATTCGTCAACCTGTTTGTCGGCAGGATTCGCGGGGGCCTCGGCGTTGTGGCCTCGGTGAGCTGCGCCATAATCGGGGCGATCTCGGGCAGTGGTTTGACGGGTGTGGCAGCCACTGGGCCGCTGTTGATCCCGGAAATGGCCGAGAAAGGCTATCCCCGCGGGTATGCCACGGCACTGGTGGCAAATTCTTCGATTCTTGGCCTGCTGATTCCGCCGAGTGTGACGATGATTATTTACGGCTGGGTCACCGATACATCAATCCTGGCCTGCTTTCTGGCCACACTCGGGCCCGGCCTGCTCATAACGTTTCTGTTTTCAGTCGTCAATCTGGTCATGGCGCGGAAATTTCCCCTCGTGCTCGATCCCCCGAAGACCCTGCCGGAAACGATAAAAGAAGGAGTTTCATGCACATCTCGGGCTATTCCGGCCTTGGTAATGCCACTCATTATTCTTGGAGGTATTTACGGCGGCATCATGACCCCGACCGAGGCTGCAGCAGTAGCGGTGATTTATGCGATACCGGTTGGTTTCCTGATCTATCGCGGCTTGACCATTGAGACTTTTTTTAAGGCAGCAACAAGCTCAGCCACAGCCGTCGGCGCCATCATGGTCATGATCGTTTTCAGCCTGATGCTCAGTCAGATATTTGTCATGGAGGACGTGCCGCAGGCGCTGGTTGAAGGGGTGTTCACCATCACCAAGAACAAGGTGCTCCTGCTGATATTGATTAACTTTTTGCTCTTTTTCGTGGGAATGATCGTCAATGATGTAACGGCAATCATTCTCATTGCCCCCCTTCTGCTTCCATTGATGGAGGCTATTGGGGTCAGCCCTGTCCAGTTTGCCGCCATCATGGGTGTAAACACCGCCATGGGCGGCGTCACCCCGCCTTATGCCAGCATCCTCTATCTGGGCATGAGAATCGGTAAAGTGGAGTTTTCTGAGGTTATTAAGCCCGCCATGATCCTGATAATCTGCGGGTATGTTCCGGTGGTTTTCTTGACGTCGCTCTGGCCGAGCCTGTCGTTATTCTTCCCCGGATTATTTGGCTATTAAACCCATCACAACGAAGAGGAGTTGTCCCATGAAGAAACAAAGCAGACTCAGTATTTTAGTAATGATTTTGTGTGCCATCTTCCTGGCCGGAACCGTTCAGGCAAAAACGCTGAAAATTTCCCATGTACGCCCTCAGGATACGGCGATTGACAAGGATCTCCGCTGGTTTTCCGAGACCCTAAATGAAGTTTCGGGTGGCAAGGTCAAGACTAAAATTTACCCCGCCAGTGCACTTGGCGATTACACCGTTGTTCAGGAGCGGGTTGGCCTGGGTGCGGTTGACATGGCGTGCCAGCCTCCGGCTTCTGCCGCGGATAAGAGATTCCAGGTAGTGTATTTTCCCTACATGGTGAAAAGCTGGGCGCAGGCCAAGAAAAACTACTCACCTGGTGCACCCCTGCGCAAGGTTGTCGCAGACCTCTATGCTGAGCAGGGGATTCAGTTGCTCGCCGCATGGCCGGTGTACTTTGGCGGCATTGCCCTGAACCGTGAACCGGTCTCGCCGGGAGACCCGTCAGCAGCCAAAGGTATCAAGCTGCGCGTACCGCCAATGAAGACTTTCCAGTTATTGGCCGACAATACCGGATACTTAGGGACGCCTATTCCATTTTCCGATGCTTTCACTGCCGTCCAGACCGGTGTGGTTGATGGTGTAGTCGGCTCTGGTGCTGAAGGCTATTACGCATCATTTCGTGATGTCACTAAATATTACATCCCCCAAAATACGCATTTTGAGGTCTGGTATTTGATCATCAACAAAGAATATTTCGACAAGATGCCAGATGATCAGAGAAATCAATTACAGGACGTCGCCAACCAGTTTGAGCAGCGGCGTTGGGAATCAGCTGAAGCTGACCAGGCGGCCAACGAAAAACGACTGGCTGACTATGGTGCTACCATAGTTCCATTGACTGAAGCGGAGATCGCTTCGATCGCCGCAAAAATTCACGAAACCGTATGGCCGGAAGTTCTCAAGGACGTGGGTGAGGACTGGGGCAAAGGAGTTCTTGACTCCATCGTGGAGTAAACCTCCTCTTTTCTATACCCCGGCAGCTCTGGGCTGCCGGGGACTTTAAAACTCCTGTCGGGAGGATGATGATATGAAAAAGCTACTGTTCACCATTGGATTGTGTCTCACCGCAATGGTCTTCAGTGTTTCCGGGAGCTTCGCAAAACAGCAGTCCTGGAAAATTGGACATGTCCGACCGGTGGGATCTGCGATAGATAATGACATCAGACAATTTACAGAAGCGATTGCCGCAGAGACTGGTGGTGCAATTGATTTTACCATCTATCCAGCCAACAAACTGGGCGATTACTCGGTAGTTCAGGAACGGGTCTCGTTCGGTGAGGTTGAGATGTATGTGGGTCCTTTTGGCACCGCGGTCGACAAAAAATTGATGCTGGCTTTCACCCCGTTCCTTGTTGATACATGGAGTGGCGCCCAGAGATTGTATTCAGCTTCGAGCCCCTTATTCAAGCATCTGCAGAGTTTTCTCGAACCGCAGAACATTAAGCTTATTGGAGGATGGCCCGTTTACTTCGGCGGCATTGCACTCACAGAACAACCTGTCGAACCAGGCAATCCTGATGTTTCCAAGGATATGATTATCAGGGTCCCGCCTATCAGAAGTTTTGAACTGACCGCTAAGACGCTGGGCTACACACCATATCCTATCACTTGGATGTATGCCAAGATGGGTTTGAAGACAGGCATGGTAAAGGGAATGATCGGCGGCGGCGCAGAAGGTTATAAAGGACTCAGCAATCTGATCAGCTTTTATCTACCGATAAAAGATCATTTTGAGTACTGGTTCGTTTACATGAATATGGAAACCTGGAAAAGCCTTTCAGCTGAGCAGCAGGGAATCATCACTGATCAGGCCCAGCAGATGGAGAGTAGACGATACAAAATAGCCGAGCAGGACGAACAGCAAAGTCTTGCTGCTCTCAAGGAACTCGGCGTCGAGGTCTACGAAATCAGTGACTCAGAATATCAGAAGATGCGCTCCAAAATCAGGCAAAATGTATGGCCTCAGCTTCGTAAGGATATCGGCCAGCCGTTTGACGAGGTGATCCAGTTCGTTGAGCAGGGCAAATAAGCTTAGAAAACTGAGCCTTTTGCAAAATGAGGGTTTTCGTCCAAAATCAAGGCATGAGAAAAATTTTAACGCAGGCATATACATAATATTCCGAGGATAAAATTTTGAGCATAACGCAGAGTTTGGGCGAAAAGGACGTTTTGCAAGTGGCTCAACTAAGTGTTGATAGCTCAACCTTAGTCGGCTAACCCGACAAGCTCATATTCCTTTACTTTCCGGTAAAGGGTGGCTCTTGATATACCAAGACCTTTAGCTGTTTTGGCCATGTTGCCACCTGTGCGTGATAAGGTACTGACGATCATTTTCTGTTCCATCTCACGCAAGGTTCCAGGCGATACATCGGCTACAGCCCCTGAAGCAGCCGTAAGCCCAAGGTGCTCAGGCTTGATTTTTCGACCGCTGCAGAGGTGCAGAGCACGCTGTATTGTGTTTTCAAGTTCTCTTACGTTACCCGGCCAGCCATAGTTGACCAGTAAGTCCAAGGCGGCGTCACTCAGCCTGATATCATTGCCATAGCGGCTGATAAAATGATTGGTCAGGGCTTCGATGTCCTCAGCCCCTCGTCGTCTTAAAGGAGGAATGGTGATCTGAATGATATTTAGCCGGTAATAGAGGTCACTGCGGAACCTGTTAAGTTTAATCATTTTGTCGAGATCCACGTGGGTTGCTGCGATGATCCGTGTGTCGGTCTTAATTACCCTGCGAGCGCCAATGCGCTGCACCTCGCCGGTCTGCAAAACTCTTAGCAGTTTGACCTGCATGTCATGCGGCATGTCGCCGATTTCATCGAGTAGAATGGTACCCGCATTTGCAAGTTCAAATTTTCCAGGCCGGCCCTGCCTGGATGCGCCAGTGAAGGCGCCGTCAACATAGCCAAAAAGCTCACTTTCAAGCAGCTCTCCGGGAATCGCCCCGCAGTTGATTGGCACAAATGCCTGCTTTTTGCGATCACCTCCATTGTGGATTGCCTGGGCAAACAGTTCCTTGCCTGTCCCTGTTTCTCCGAGCAGAAGGACGGTTGATGAGGTTTTGGCTGCTGTTGCGGCGAGCTTTACCGCTTCTACAAATTCGTTTGAAGAACCAACCAAATGCTCAAACGTGAAGAAAGGTTCCGCACCAGAGATCTTATCCGCGAGTTTCTTAATATTATCAAACTCCTCGAATACCATCACTGCACCGAGCAGTTCACTTTTTTCCGAAATAACTGGCTGTGCGGTGTAATAGAAATGTACACCGTCCTGGAGGGAAGCTTCCTTGCCCTTCCAGTTGTTCGGATTTTTGCTGATATCCTCAAGATCCAGGTTTAGTCCCTGCAGGACTGAGATGGGCTTACCGTCCAGTTGCTCTTCCCTGAGAATGGCTTTTCCTTTTCGGTTTATTTTCCAAATGCGCATTTCCTTGTCCATCGTCATCAGTCCTGTGCCCGCCGCTTCAATAACGCTGTTCAGAAAACCGATATAAAGCGACATCTCATTGTTGCGGCGCAGTAAACGCATATGTTTTTCGATCGAACGAGCCGCCGTAGTTACCATGAGAAGGGTGTGCGGATGGGTCTTGATACTGCTGCCTGAAACAACCAGGACACCTTCTAAAACTCCCTGCCGTCCCAAAATAGGCGCGGCTGAACTGGTAAAGCCGTGCGCTCTTTTGCAATAATGATCCTTGTCATTGAGCTGAATTGAATACTGCAGTTTGCGGCAGAGGCTGATCGCGGTGGTTCCGACATCCCGCTCGGTCCAGCGATAACCGGGCGCACAGTTGCGCTCGGAAAATTTCACCTTGATATCTTCACTACCGTCCAAATGCAGGATGTAGCCATCCTCGTCAGCAAAGGCCACCATGAAATCATCAAGTGATAGCAGTTCATAGAACTCTTCAATATGCGCAACGACAACATCGAGGAGGTGTTTTACGCGCAGCCTTCTTTCTTCTAGCTCAGAAGGTGAGAGCTTTAACTGAGCAATATTTCTCTCTTCGGTGGATATACCATAGGACTTCGACCTTTCTTTGGATTTCTTGATTTCCTCTCTTAACTGCGCCGCTGTGGGAATTCCCCCCTTGCTGATGCCAACGCTCATCTGGCCCCCCATTTTCAAAGTGTCGCTTTTGAGAACATGTAAAAAAATGAGACATTTTTTACTGTATCAAAGATTTTACCCGGGTTCAATCTTTCAGGGCAAAAGTAATGTGTATCATATTAGAACAGTTTTTTTTGTTTTTTTAAAAGTGCATTGCTTCAGGTGATACAAGTTCAACAATATCTGATACTTGTCTAATAAAATACGGTGGCACGTGATTTGCTATGCATGAGATGATGCAAATAAAATCTATTGTGCAGCAATTTTCACATTTCTCATTAACCAATGAGCCTTTTGCAAAATGAGGGTTTTCGTCCAAAATCAAGGCATGAGAAAAATTTTAACGCAGGCATATACTTAATATTCCGAGGATAAAATTTTGAGCATAACGCAGAGTTTGGGCGAAAAGGACGTTTTGCAAGTGGCTCCAATTAAAACTGACAGGAGACATGCCATGATAGTTGGAATACTCAAAGAAATTAAAGTGAAGGAACAGCGGGTCAGCATGACGCCGGCAGGAGCTCAGGCAATGTGCAGAGCGGGCCATAGTGTAGTCGTAGAAATGAATGCGGGGATTGGCAGTGGATATACGGATGATCAATACATCAGTGCCGGGGCTACATTGGTCGGCTCACCAGAAGAAATCTTTGGGAAATCAGATATGGTGATGCATGTCAAAGAGCCTCAACCTTCGGAATATAAGCTGATCAGGCCCGGACAGATTATCTTTACCTATTTGCATCTTGCAGCAGATGAGCAATTAACCAGAGCGCTTATCGATACGCGTTGTATCGGGATAGCCTACGAGACGATTGAAAACAGTAAAGGAGCATTGCCACTACTTACACCCATGAGCGAGGTGGCAGGTAGGATGGCAGCTCAGCAGGGGGCAAAATATCTCGAGGTTCCGAGCGGCGGTATGGGGAAACTGCTTGGTGGCGTGAAAGGTGTCGAGCCGGCAACCGTTGTGATTATTGGTGGCGGGGTTGTCGGAGTGAATGCCGCGAAGATGGCTGCAGGCCTGGGGGCTCAGGTGTATATCCTGGACAGAAGTCTCGACAGGCTGGCCTATCTGGATGATGTCATGCCGGCTAACTGTATTCCCCTCATGTCCAACGACGAGGTCTTCAGCAGATTGGTTCCCCAAGCTGATCTTATAATCGGTGCTGTTTTGATTCCTGGCGCCAAGGCGCCGAAGCTTTTGACGCATGAAATGATAAAACAGATGAAACCTGGTTCAGTCGTTGTTGACGTGGCAATTGATCAGGGAGGTTGTTTTGAAACTTCTAGGGCTACGACTCATGATGATCCGGTTTACGAGGTAGACGGTGTCATTCACTACTGTGTTGCTAACATGCCCGGTGCTGTCCCGATGACCTCAACAAAGGCACTCACCAATGCAACCCTTTCTTATGCCATCGAGATTGCCAATAATGGCTGGAAAAAAGCGATGCGAAATAGTGATGAAATTAAAAAAGGCGCCAATGTTATAAATGGAGCACTTACCTACAAAGCCGTAGCAGAGGCGTTTGACCTGGACTACACGCCAATCGATAGTTTGTTGTAAAATGAATTTGCTAATCTCAAACAACTGCTGAAACGCTGGGTGGCCTGGACTGATCCACCCACCCAGTATGACCTTAACCGGACTGATCGGCCCACTATTAAATTAGAATTAAGATTGCTCAGGCAAATTCTTGTTTGACCCAAACGAGATTTCTGATAAGGCGATAGCAGAGACTGAGTATTGAATATATCATTGCCAGATCGAAGGTAATCAGTTTTGTCTTTACCTTCTACTTAGGGTGTCTCCTGTATCTTCATGTAATAAAATCTGTCAGCCCCACCCGATATAATCCCCACACTATGCAACTGCGGATGAGATATTTTGAACAATGGGGCCGTTTGTCGTGGACGGCCTCCGTTGTTTTTTGTCGCTCTATTTATTTCAATAAATTTCATGTTTATTATTGCACAGTGGTACACAGTCGACTTGTGTACTCACGTTTCTCTCTTCTAGGTGATGCGGGTTGCCAGACCTGTGTCACCTTTTTTTATTGATTTTCCCCTTCATTTTGGCCTAGTATTACACTGTGGTATACGCTCACTCCGTTTACTGCGTCTATAACCTCCTGGGTGGCGTGGCCAACTCCCTTAGTTGCGCCACCCTTCTCCCTGTCCTAACAATCGAAGGGTTTTTGTGATAGAATAATTTTGTAGCGTCCTCACTCATGCGCTACACCTCCTGAGGTGGTGCAGTTGTCGGACTGCATCACCTTTTTTATTTAGCCCATACTTAAATGCCAGGGGCCGTCAACGGGGAAAGGACTCAGGGCTTTCAGAAGGGGAACAAAATAAAGATTAAAACCGAAAATCAGAAGGCGATTGAAGGTTGTTAACTGTCACTCGAGACTCAGGGTCTACTTCTCTTATCCTTGCAGACCTTATGAAAAACAATGGATAAATGAAGTCATTACAGGGAGGAATTTTTTAATTGCCCGGTCTGATTATAGAGCAGATCAGGTGCATGGTCAGTATCGAACTCGGTTTGGAATATGGTATGGTTAATACCATATTTTTCCTGTAAAAGTGTGTTGAGGGTGTTGACAACCCGGTTGCTCTCCGAAAGTTTGAAATCCTCTGTGAAATGAAGGTGTGCTTCAAGGTGAACAGTTTTATCTTCTATTTGCCAGAGATGAATATGGTGTATTCCTCTTATCTCGGGGCAGGTGCGAATTGTTTTCTCAATTTTCCGAATATCAAGGTGTGCAGGAGCAAACTGCATAACAACTCGCAAGGTCTCCATTAATATTCCCCAGGATGCTCTAATCAGGTAAATTTAAAGCTTGCGCGACGATAATTTTGGACCGATAGAAGATGCTTTGTGGTTTCTCAGGCAGAGTTTAATACTTGCTTCTTTCCCAAGGGAGGATTGGTTATGATTGAACCTATTAACAAGCTTGATGAAAAGTCCCACCTGATGTTGCACAGAACCTCCAGGCAGGATGTTACCAACGGGATAAGCGTTATTGTTAAAGGAGAGGGGGTACGAGTATTTGACCAGGACGGTACCAGCTATCTCGACCTAGAAGCCGGCGGGACTCGTCCTGTTCATGTTGGTTACGGCCGCAGTGAGCTGGCCCAGGCAGGATATGACCAGATGTGCGAGATGGCCTATTTCACGCCAATGGGTTTTGCCAATGTTCCAGCAATGAGACTTGCTGATAAGCTGGCCGAAATCACTCCATCTGGAATTGAGCGGTTTACTTTCGAATGTGATGGCTCCGAAGCTGTAGAAACGGCCATGAAGCTTGCCAAGCATTACCATTATTATCGCGGCGATCAGGGGCGCTTTAAGATTGTCTCTCGCCGTGGGGCCTACCACGGGGTAAATGGTATCGGTGTGAGAGCACTAGGAATAGTGATGCCCATGCGCCAGCTTATGGAACCGTTGGCACCAGGTTCGGTTTTTATTGAGTCACCCTATTGTTATCGCTGTCCTCACAACTTGAACTATCCAGACTGTGACCTGGCCTGTGCACGAGAACTGATACGCGTTATCGAGTTTGAAGGTCCGGAGCAGATTTCCATGTTTATAGGTGAGCCTATTCAGCAAGGATTCGGTGCCTATAGACCACCTGCGGAGTATTGGCCATTGATTCGGGAGATCTGTGACAGCTACGGTATCTTATTGGTCATCGATGAGGTTATCTGTGGGTTTGGTCGCACAGGCAAAATGTTTGCGACCCAGCATTTCGATATGCACCCTGATTTGATGACCATGGCGAAGGGATTGACGAGCGGGTACGTTCCTTTGGGAGCGGTTGGCTGCACTAATCGTGTTACAGAACCTATCGAATTACTGAATCACTTACATACTTACGGTAACCATCCGGTTTCCTGTGCGGTATCATTAAGGAATCTGGAAATCCTTGAAACGGAAAAACTCATTGAGAACAGCGAGAAGATGGGGCGCTATTTTCTAGATGGTTTGACATCGCTTCTGAACCATCCAAGCGTGGGTGAAGTGCGGGGGACTGGTCTTTGGTTGGCCATCGACTTTACCGTCAATAAGAATTCTCGTGCCCCGTTTCCTCTAGAGAATTTGATGAGCATTATCGCTCGCATGAAACAAAGAGGGGTCCTTGTCAAAACAATGGGCATGGCTCTGGAACTGGCACCACCATTGATCATTAGTAGAGATGAAATCGATGAGGTGATTTTAATTCTTGACACTTGTATATCTGAAGAGGAAAAAGCTATGGGCCTGCTTAGATAGACCTGAATATCCTGAATTTGCCAGGTGACTGGTCTGAATTCTCGTTGTTTATCTAAGGATTTGAAATTGCACTACTAGAGCCATGTTGGTGGGCCATAAGAAGAAAATATCTTATTTTTTTTGAAGACCAGGCAAGGTCAAGAGTCAGCCTGACAACCTGAGAATAGAGACAATTGGGCCCGACGAGAGGGTTCCACCAGCAAGGTTTGATTTTTAGAAAAATTGGACCGCGAGGCTGATCAGGAAGCATATCAATACCATTGCTTCTCTTCATCTCAAAGATTGCCAAATCACACCTCCTATGCTGTGGCCTGCCTCCCCACCTTCAACCTGATTATCTGCCGCTCTGTATAGACGTGGGCAGGGGTGGCGACAGCCCAAGAGAAATTATTTGTATTCGACATTTACTGGGGTCGTTTCACCTCAGTATCAAAGATGATCGGCAGCATGGATTCCCCTATCGTTACGCTCATGCCAATGATAACCGGTGATCTATTGACTGGTCCAAGCTTGTTTTCCAGATACTAGGAAACGGTGGTGGTTGGTTCGAGAGGGAATTGTGGGGCGGGAGTGCTGCAAGAACCACATCGGGTGCGGCCCGTGTCGGAACGTGAAAACGGAACTGCAGGAGCCCGTTTTCACGTTTGGCGGTTCTGCCTTGTTGGTGCCGACACGTCTACTGCATCTTGAGCTGCGCAATAGCCAGCTGGGCCGCTCCAAAATAGTCTTTGAAATCAACGTTGGTGGCGCCGGTAATCACATCGACGACGGACCATTTTTTGAGACCTTCGCTGTCTTTCTCTTTGGCATGTGTAATCTCGGAATGTGGGAAGGCAGAGCCGTACTGCTCGATGAACTCTTCTATGGCGTTGATATTGCCTTTCCATGTCTGGCCTACCGTCCAGTATTTGGGCGAGGAATCCTTGAAAACATCGCCGTATGCGGTTTCGGTAACGGGTTTTGCCTCACCGTTAAATCTGGTGAGAACTTTTAATTTGCCGTTACGGAGATTTTCATGATATGCCGCCATGCTTTCCTGGTTCCTTATAATGAGCAGTACCAGGTCCTTACCGCCGACGGGTTCTCCGGCATCGCCGGCTTTAACGTATGTCAAACTTTCACCGACAGTGGTGCCGACATACACGGTTCCGTCGTATTCGATGTGTTTCGCCACAGAATATGTTTTTCCACGCAGAACGTAGCTTGCCGTGTTGGCCTCGGACCATTCATTGGATTCCAGATTGACTATCGCCAGCGTGTGGGGCAGAAAAGCCTCGTCGATTTCGACGTCGAGAGAGCCGTCAGGCAGCACCTTAACCACCGCCTTCCCGACTCCTTCACCGTGAGTATACGCATAGGCTTCGGTGGTTTGTCCGGGGACATAACCGGAAACTGCCCAAACCTGACCGACTGTGGCCATAAAAAATAGTGCGGAGAGTATCGCACTAACATTTTTAAGCATCACAATTTCTCCTTTTCTTGAATAAATGCGGTTTTTCTGAGCACGCAAGGTACCACATTGTTACACTTTTGTTCTGCTGCCGGGACTTGTCAATCAGTAAAACAAGGTAGGACAAACCTGGTGTTTCATTAACTGAATGAAACCCGTGGCCACAATGCAGATCCCGACGGCCGAGCCGGTTGTGAAACCCTCAATCTCATTTAAGCCAACTTAATAGACTTGAAGTGGCAATGTTAACTGTTTAAAAATATTTGAAAATTAACCTTCCTGTTAACATGAGAGAGCAGGTATTATAAAGATGAGAGAGGTTTAAACTGGCAGCCTATTTTTAAAAGAATATCCATCGCGCGTATATACCTGCTGCTATCTATCTGACGGTTCGAACTGTTTTATTAACATTTGACGCAAGCTGCGCAAAAAACAGATGTTGTATAGCCCCCTATTTTTCCTTGTTTTTATCGTATTCCTGAATAAATAGAAGACCCCAAGCTTTCTGACATAGCGCAGTTGCTCTGTAGCTGCGCCATTTTTATGTGTATCGGGTATCAAGCTTATGTTTTACTTGCTTTCGCAAAACAGGACAGAATAATTCTTCTTTAGATACTGAAGTAGTTTATGCCCAAACTTTATAAAATACACCACGATGAAAGTATCGGATAATATTGTCACACGCAGGAACTGGATCATCTGGGCCGCTTTACTGGCACTTTTCCTGGGGGCCTTAGATGCCCTTATTATGACTGCAGCCATGCCGACCATCATTGCGGAATTGGGTGGGCTGCACCTCTACGCCTGGACCTACACCAGCTATTTTCTCGCTCGTGCTGTAGCCCTGCCGATTTTTGGAAAACTTTCCGATATGTTTTCCACAAAAGTTCTGTTCCTCTATGCCATAGGCATGTTTCTGACGGCATCCATCGCAGCCGGGTGCTCGCCATCTATGGAATTTCTTATAGTAACCAGAGTCTTTCAAGGGATCGGTGGCGGCGGAATATTTGCACTTGTTTATGTGGTTCTTTCCGATGTTTCGGCACCCGAACAAAGAGCGAAGACAATCTCTTTTGCCAGTGCGGTGTGGGGAATTGCCAGCCTGATCGGACCGACATTGGGCGGATTTATCGTGACGTGGTTTTCTTGGCGCTGGATCTTCTTCATCAATATCCCCCTAGGCCTCTTTTCCTTCTATGGCATTACTGCATATTTCCATGAGTTCCGAGAAAAGACGGCGGGTAAGCGTGTCGATTTTTTAGGGGCGATTCTTCTTTCCGGATTTATCCTGGGACTGTTGACCCTGATAATAACCGGCGGACGTGAACTGGAGGTTTTCTCTCGCCCCTTTGTTCTGATTGCTATCGCTACCTTTGTTTTAGGATTATGCTTCTATCTGGTTGAACTCCGAGCGGAAAACCCGATGCTTAATTTTAGCTTTTTTAAGAATCCTTCCTACGCCCTGGGGAATGTTCTGGTCTTTTTGGCCAGCTTCGCCATTTTTACTCTTTTTGCCTATGCACCCATTTTGCTTCAGGGTGCACTCTCCCAGACTCCGCTCCAGGTCAGCTATGCAATGCTATCTCTGAGCCTCGGGTGGTCTATCGGTGCCCTTTTGGTCGGTAGGAATATGCACAGGATCGGCCGCAAAGGAGCAACTTTGATAGGTGCCATGCTTCTAGTAATCGGTACCGGAATAACCCTTGGGTTCTCACGAACCACGGGGATCGGGGACTGCTTTATTGCGTTCCTCATTATCGGATTGGGCATGGGATTCGTCTCTTTGAGCACCCTGCTCGTGGTTCAAAACAGTGTGGCACCGGCAAATCTCGGAGAGGCGACGTCTTTTCACCAGTTTTCCCGAACGATGGGAGGAACGATAGGGGTCGGTCTTTGCGGAGGACTTGTTACTGACAGGTTGATTAGCAAATTGACCGTTGCTGGTCAGAACCTACCTGAATCACTCATCCAGATGCTGAAGGAGAGTATGGCTAATCTTTTTCAAGTGGAGTTTCAAACAATGATTCCCCACAGTAAAGAAGCGTTGCTAGAGAATGCGGTGTTAGAGAGCGTCTACATCGCCTTGGCAATTGTATTTATCGCGTCGGCAATTAACCTTGGACTTTCAATTCTGTTGCCAAAGGAGTAGATGGAAGTATTACATACCCGACAGTGCCAGTGGAAACCTCAGATTTGGTTGAATTCTCAAGATTCGCAGAGAAACAGGAAACATGTAAAGCCGAGGTTTAGGCAGGGTAATCAGGAGCTTCGTGGTGGCAATTTTAACGTTTAAACATCTACGGCTTGACCGTAGCATGTTTCTTGTTTGAATTATATCAGATTGTTTTTTTTCTGATCAGGTAGATGCCGTCACAGAGGGTGAGGAAGATTTTCTCCACCCTATTGTCAGCGTTTACCTCTTCGTTAAAGAGGGCTATGGCTTTACTGTCCTTATCTTTGGGTTCAAAGATCCTGCCGTACCACAGGGCATTGTCAACAACAATGAGGCCGCCTTTCCGCAGAATCCTCATTGATTCGTGATAGTAAGCCAGGTAGTTGGCTTTATCAGCATCAATGAAGACAAGATCGGTTGCTTCGGGCGGCAGGGATTTGAGAATATTAATGGCTTCCCCCCGCTGCAGATTGATCTTGTAGCTTTGCGGGCTCCTGTCAAAAAAGCTTTGAGCGATGTCGGCATTGGCGGAATTATGTTCGATTGTCAGCACCTTTCCGTCTGGCGGAATTGATTCGGCCATAGCCAGGGCCGAGTAACCGGTGAATGTGCCGATATCGATCACATTCCTGAATCCCGATAGGACGATAATCAACTGCAGAAAACGTCCTACAACCCGGCCGGTAAGCATGCTGGGATACTCGGTTTTCTTGAGAGTGTAGTGCTCAATCTCTTCAAGTAGCGGAGACATGGGTGAGGTGTGGTCTGCGGCATATTGCTCGGCTTCCCCCGCCACAATGTCCATAAAGGAATGGATGGCCTTACCGGTTTCTTGCTGTCCGTCTGCGTATTCAGAACTATTTTTTTCCATTATTCTCCCTCCGTTGCCAGCGGTGTTCAGCCGCCAACAAGTTATTCTCCGGTTTCCTTATTTCTCCGGAACATAGAAATTGCAGACAACGTAAAATCAGCCAGTTATCCTGTTTTCTGCTCTATGCCATGACTACTTTACTGGATATCAAGTTAACAGGATAACACACATTAGTTGCTTTCTATGATTTTATGCAGAAAGAATGGCTACTAGGCAACGTGGAAGGTATAGCAAGGCATTATCAAGCAGTTACAGATTCGTGCTTCGCACTGGCAGGGACAAGCTGCCCTCAGCCTGACGTGGTGAATATATAGTTCCTGTCTCCACGTAACAAAAACAACACAGCAATAACAGATATTTGACTTGGCAGCCTCTGCATTCAAACTCATCCCACAGCTTACCCGCTCTATGGTTCCAGCTTTTGCTTATTAGACTGAATATTTCACGAGTTGAGACGGCCTGCTAGCCGAGGAGATTTAGGGAAGGCTATATGCGTACGGCCTTCCCCAAAAGCGACGCGGGATAGCAGGCCGTATCGACTCGCCCGAAGGGTGGAAATGCTGTCTTTTCATCATTGATTCTAAAGGATACAAACTGTGTTGTTCGCATAATTGTTTAACTTTAGAACAAACTTTTCATATTGTTCAGATAATAATAGTCTTCGTTGTTTTTCCATGAAATATTCAGTCTAGTCTTATCTACTCCCCAGGTCTCGGGCATTGATATAGCTGTATCGTCATATCTGGCTCGGGCCCCTCTAGAGGATATTGGCAACAGACCCTTATAAAAATGATCTTATGATTCTAACAAGAGATCTGCTCGCCAGTATTTTCCGATGTCCTTCGCCTTTCGTTTCTACTATGCTGGCATGTACATGCCCCTCAACCATCTGCCGGGCCTCCTCGATGAAGACCTCTTGGTCATCGACATCGTGTACGACAAGCACATCTCCGTTGAACTTTTTCAAGGCATCGTTTATTTCATAATCTCCTGTTTTGAGTGGAAATTCACGCTCAAGTTGAGCGATGATCGCTGGTTTTGAGCCTTCAGGAAGTTTATAATTCCGGCAATAATGGCTGACCATAGCCTCGATACCAGATGGTGAACTGACCAGGACAAGCTTTTCAATTTCAACCCGGTATCCCGACAGATTCGCCTGGCCGCAGGCGGTAAATGCTGCCGCGGCGCCACCAAATGAATGACCCACAAAGCCATAGATCGGGCCAAAGTGATTTGAGAGATGAAATATCGCCCTGCAAAATTCCGGCAAGCTTGAACGAGGGGAACTTCCGTTATACTGAGAATTCCCGTGAGCAGGGCCATCAAAGGCAACAACGCGAAACCCTGATTTTGCGATATTCTTTCCCAAAAAGGCCAGGTGGCTCGCTCTGGAGCCCCAACCATGAACAAGCAGGACTGTCTTACCTTCCCCCCAGACATATGTTTTCAAGATTTGTCCCTCAAACGGAACGTCATATTGCTTTGCTGATCGGGTCAGCTTCCGGTCAATTTCACTTTCAGAATCAGTTGTCGGAGCACAAAAGTGCATCATCACTCTTTTGTTTGTTAGACTGTCAAGCGCATCATTGTCATCAGCGTTGTACATGAGATGTCCCCCCATAATTCAAATACCTAAGGCTGCCTTGAAAAAATGTCTTTTTGCCCAAACGCTGCGTTGCGCGCCAAAATTTTATCCTCGGACGTAGCTATATGCCTGTGATAAAATTTTCACACGCGTCTGGATTATGAAACAAAATCATAATTTTGCAAGGTAGCCCTAAGACCATTGTTCAACCTTCATCTTGCTCAAAAACCCGTTATCAATGAACAAGATTGTAATAGATAATCGTTATGGTCTGCATCACCCATTCGGGTGATTGCATGCTCATTAAATGAGATTTTCCCGAACAGCGAGAACCGCGGCCTGAGTACGATCGTTCACATCGAGCTTTAAAAACAGATTGCTAATATGACGCTTGACCGTATTTCCGCTTATGGAGAGCATGGCAGATATCTGCGGGTTTGTATAGCCGTCAACAATGAGCCGAAGTATTTCTGTTTCTCGTTTTGACAGTAATTGTATCATCCCCCCTGATTTGTCGGTTTTCGGTATTGCTTCATCCGGACCCTCTCTGGCCTGCAGCTTGTCCGCAAGCAGGCTGGCATATTGCTTGTGCTTAGCAATGTTATCAATACGAGTTGTTGTTTCAAAAATTATCACCACGATGGCCGCAACCGAGCGATCTTTACTTCTAACCGGATAAGCGTGTATTTCTCCCCACCGGGTTTTGCCGTCAGGAAACACATGTGAACGCTCGAGCACCACCGTGCGTCCAATTGTTTTAACCTCTTCCAGGAAACAGTTCTCGCACACCTTGTCGCAACCATGAAAGGCTCGAAAACAGATATCGCCTATGACCGATTCGGCACTGCAGTTGTGAATTCTTGCGAGTGCTTTGTTTATCCATAGAATTCTGAAATCTTTATCAAAAATACCAAATGGAGTACGGATGCTCTGAAGAATAGTACCGCCGAGACCGGATAATAGGTCATCAAGTGCCAGCTCCCGGCTTTTGTGTTTTCTATCTTTAGCCATTTCAACGCCATTACAGATAATTACCCTGAGGTTGTCAGCTAAAACTCAGGGTATCGTGTGTATTTTGATTGCGCAAATCATTTCTGGTGAAATAGGCTTGGACCGTTCCATCCAGATCAAATAGCACGCCTGAGAGCGTTTACTTTTTTGTTACTTTTGTGGTGTAAATGGTGGCGATTAGGGCAATCACAAAATGACAAATATTTGATTTAAATCGACGGTTTGATTCGGGTCAAATCATCCACTTAGCCGAAATCACGGGTATGCAAAGCAAATCTTGACTATTTAAATGGTGGAGGCGAGTTGAGATGCTTTCCTTATATCCTATTTCCCAGAAATTACGAGGAATCGAACCCAGCCAGTGGAAACCTCTCGTTTGGCCTAATTTACTAAATTCTCATATGATCAGGAACATTTTCAGCTAGTTAATTTATGAGAAACAAGAATCTTAGAAGTGGCAATATCAACGTGGAGTTTGGCAGCGAGCTTCAGCGAGTCCGACTCAAACAGCTTGTTCGCTTTAATTTCTCTTTATCTTTCATAGGTCACTAGTCCTACATTGTAAATATTCCAAAAATAAATTATTTTGTTAGGTAGATCTGCTTGGCACTCTGCGCCTATTTCAGTGGTCCATAACCTCGGCTGGCAAGTGTTTTGTGTTTATGCATCAAACAGAATACAGACTGGGCGAATATATTCTCATAGAACATAGTCACATTTTACTGACTTGGCTGCTGCAGTATCCCATGGGTGCACAGCGCAGCGGTAAGTGCTATGTGGTTGGTAACATTCTCGTAATTTTGCCATGGTACCGGCATGATCCCGGCTACTTGAGGATGGAGTTTCATAATCATTTGAGAAAATTACCAGTCTGGCACAAAACCATATTTTATTCTTTTGCCTCAAGCTTACACCAGGTCATCGGTGGGAGGGCTCTTGCCAATGATATGGTAGAGCTACTTGCTGCAAATGCAATTAATCTCGATTTATCAAAAAGTATAGAACCAGGCACCTTCCGGCTTGGTCGATACAAAATCAAAGCCGATGATGACAATACGTTTTCCTGGCAAACCTTAGGGCTGAACAACAGGGTCATAAATGGCACGTGTTTTCTTGAATCAGGAATCCTTTTGTTGAGCCCCACAATAGAAGAATCGAACCCAGTTATAAGAAAATCCTTTTATTCAGAACTTAAATTGCTGCCACAATGGAACAAAACCTTTGCCTGGGGATACGCAGAGACTATCAGCCGTTGTAAGGAGTCAAAGCACAACAAAATTGCTTCTACAACGGCATGGTACCAAGAACCTGCAAAGAGCTTCAAAAGCGAAACAATGTCGTTTCCTATCAGACAAAGATGGGAAGGTGAAAGAAGTCCAAAACTCAACAGGCCTAACAATGTGCGCCATAAAATCGAGTGGAAATGGTTTGGTGAATTTGCACTTAGGACTATAGCTTTTGTTTTCAACGGGTTGCGTATGGTTGCTCTTCTTTTGAAAAAAATGATCAATCATGTTGCGAAGAGATGGATCTTTTTAAAGCCTGACACAGAAAAAGATTCATTATGATTTCGGATCAAATCACAATCAAATGCTACTTGGTAATCCATTAATACTATTTGAGGCCGAATACCAATGAATGAGAATAATCAGAAACCGGTATGGGATCTATTTGTACGTTTTTTTCATTGGTCACTGGTACTGCTCTTATTTGTGGCTTATTTCACAGGAGATGAAAAAGGAGTTCTGCACAGATATGTCGGATATGCGATATTGGGTCTTGTGCTGGTTCGTATAGTTTGGGGATTTTGTGGAACCAAATATGCTCTTTTCAGCGATTTTGTCTGTCCTCCGGTAAAGGCTCTGAACTATCTAAAAGAGCTCGCTTCAGGGAAGCCCAAATATTATACCGGCCATAATCCTGCCGCTGCTTGGATGATTATTTCATTACTGGTATTCAGTGTATTAGTCTGCGCAAGTGGATATGGAGCGTTTATCTTCAAGGGGAATATAAAATTCTCGGAAATCATTAGCACCTTTTCAATTGTCAAAATTGCTCATGCTGACGATGACGAGAAAGAAAAACATAAAGAGCGGACTGACAGCGAAGAAAGACATGACAGTTCCGGAAAGAGTCATAATGAAAGTGATGGCGACAGCGTATGGAGCGACGTCCATGAAATGTCAGCCCAGGTCATGTTGGTTTTGATTTGCTTTCACGTAATTGGCGTTGCTATCTCAAGTAAGATGCATAATGAAAATCTTGTAAAATCCATGATAACAGGGACAAAAACACGCGTAGCTCGTGAATATCAGGAGTGATTTTGATTTAGATTGGTAAACAGTGTAGTGCAAAATGGGTGATGCCCGAGAATGACCGGAACAGGTCACGGAGGCTGTGGATCCAATATTGAACATCACCAGGCATGGGTTGACAAAGCCGCTGTCAGCCTTTCTAAAAACGCTATAGTACCGGAGCTAGCAGTGCAGAGCCTCTGGCCTTGAAACGCTCCCATAAAGACTGGTTTTCAATACGATAATCGATCAGCTCGGTGGAGTGTGACAGGTCATCGAGCAGCATTTTTTCGAGTTCGGCTGCAAATTCTCTATCGGCAACCGCGCCAGTAATCTCGAAATTCAGGCGAAACGAGCGGTTGTCAAAATTCACGGTACCAATAATTGCCAGTTTCTCATCAACCAGCATGGTCTTCTGGTGCATGAAGCCCTTCTCGTAGAAGTAGATTTTGGCCCCGAGATCTTTTAATTCGCTGAGGTAGACATTGGCGGCATGACGGACGAACCAGTTATCGTTTAATCTCGGTGTAATAATCCGTACTTCAAGACCTTTCAGCAGAGCCAGACGCAGGGCCACCATGGTAGCCTCATCCGGGATGAAGTACGGGGTGGCTATCCAGATGCGTTCGCGTGCCAGGTTCAGGACCGTGGTAAAAAAGAGGCTGGCGGTTTCCAATTCATCCGCCGGTCCGGAGGACAGTATCAGGACATTCTTGTCGCTGCCGACAGCCGGTTGAGGATCCCATGAAAGATTTTCCAGCAGCTCATGGCTGGCCCAATACCAGTCTGCCAGGAAGGTTGACTGGGCGGCAAGAGCCGCAGGCCCCTGAATGTGCATATGGGTATCTCTCCATGGAGAGAGCTTAGGATCTTCTCCCAGGTAGTCGTCGCCGACGTTGAGGCCTCCAACCCAGGTCGACTTTCCATCAACAACGACGATCTTGCGATGATTGCGGAAATTCAGTTGGAATCTATTATGCGGCCCCTGACGGGTATTGAAAGGGAGAACCTCGATGCCAGCAGCGCTAAAATCTGCAAGCCAGTCAGGTTTCAGACCACTGCTTCCCAATTCGTCATAGAGGACATATACCGACACCCCTTGCCTGGCCTTGCGGATAAGTTGCTCCTTAAAGCGATTACCGGTAGTATCCGGGCGCAGAATATAGAACTGGAACAGCACGTAAGACTCCGCTGTTTCAATTCCGGCTGCGATGCTGTCGTAAGTAGCGTGCCCGTCCACCAGTAAATCGACCCGGTTTGCGCTCGCGAACGGGTACCGCGCCAGCTTTTTGACAGCCTCGTATTCCGGAAACGTCTGAGGAGCTTCTACCAGATAAGGTTGAAATTTTTTCGATATCTGTGCGACCTTATCTTTTATTTCTCTGGACATTTCCTGACGCGTGCTGACGTAGCCGTTAAATTTGCTGCGTCCGAACACCCAATAGGCCGGGACTGAAACAATGGGCAGTGTGTTGAGACTTACCACCCACGCTATCGCCCCCTGCGGAGTGCGCGTCTGTAGAATTGCATGCACCGAACTGGCCAGACCCAGTATATGGAATAGAATGAATATGGCCGTCAACAGCTTTGACTTCCTGGCGATTCTCATCTGAGATACTCCGTTTTTGAAAGACAGGACATGACAATGTTCAACTTTCAGTCGATCACCTGGTTCCGGAGACTTCCACATCTATTCGATGCTATCGAATCAGCACGATGCGCGCCACCTGAACGGTCCCCCTTTTCGTCAGTAAGTTACGGACGTGGGCCAGCTAAACCTATCAAATTATGGTAGCATATTGGTGTGGCTTTATTTAACGTCTGACAACCAATCAAGCTTAACAACACAATTTTATGTTTCATCTCAAATCCTCCGGAGGTTCCAGGCGCGGCTCACAACCTCTCATGAAACCATCATTTCATTCAAGCTCAGTAGGCTGAAAAACCAAGCTGCATGAATGCAGTCAACAAAGAGAGTATGACGAGCACCCGATACTTATTGATTTGATGCTTCGATGATTTTTTGCACAGCTTCCTTTTCGGCTGATTGCTGAGATAGATAATTCATTTTTGATACAGACGAATATGGCTCGTAACCAGACGATGTAACGACCACATCGGTTTGCATAAACACAAACAGCTTGACCGGGGTGGTTCCCTGCTCGGTGACCGCTTGCTCGATCTTAGAAATCTCCTGCTGCGTTAATAAAACCGGGCCGCTTGCATCAATCAAGACATGTAATGCACCGTCAATGATATCGTAATTGACACCAGTTATAAAAATATCATGCCGAGCTGCCAGCTCGCTTTTAATCAACGTTATGGCTTTATCTGCTTCAGTTTTCTGATCATCTTCATGTGCATGAAAGCCGGAGAATTCAAGCCTGACAGAACCGGTTCGATCAAAGATCTTGGTTTCAACAAAGCTTACAACCAGCCGTGCCTCGGGGTTTTCCAACTCTTTTCTCAACTGGGATTCTATCTCTTCTATTGTTTTGGGGTTGGGAGCGGTAACACCGTAGATCGAGGCAACGACGGTGGGTGTTTCCCCAATCTGATAGACGCGTACATGATCGAGGTCGAAGCCAACCGTCTCTGCGAGCATATTACGAATCAAGGTATCGGCAATTTTAGCGGCGCGTACCCGGGGGTGGAGTGTTTTGGTAACAAATGTACCATCTAGCTTTTGCTTACCCACTTTGATATCTGACCCAAGAGCCGATATCTGTCTACCGGTTTTGCTTCTGACAATCAATTCAATCGGGCGGTCGATATTGTTATTGAGACTGCTTTGCAGCCGGCTCACCTGAGTCGGTGTCAGGGCTCGTGAAGAAATGATGTCAGCCATTATGTAAACCGTACCCTCATGTTCATGGTATTTCGCTCCCTCCAGCGTCGTGTCAGGATACTCGAGAAGGTCCTGTTCCAGCGTTTCTTCTATGGCCTCATTGAGATAGTGATTCTGGGCAATATTGATCAGGGTGTAGGTCAGAAACGCCCCGACCAGCACAAAACAGATTACGGGCAGGCTGAATCTTTTGACTAACACGTTCCTGTCCAGCCCACCGAATCTGCCTGCCATACCGAAAACCCAGAAGGCGGCTGAAGCCACGAGAAGGATGGACAGAAAGTTGGCAAAAAACAGCAAGAATGAGCCAATGCCGGCGATATATTGGCCGACGGAAAAACACAGACCTGCATTGGCGAGCGGCGGGACGATTGCCGTGGCGATTGCCACACCGGGAAGTGCCGGGCTGATTTTTTCATCCATTAAGGCATAGGCCCCGGCAAAACCGGAAAACACTGCAACCAGAAGATCAAAAAGCTGCGGCTCTGTTCTGGCGATCATTTCCGGTGTCGGTTCGAGCGCAGGATACAGGAGGCCAAGGATGAGACCCATCGCTATCGCGGCCGCCACCCCTGCAATTTCGGCTTTTAAGGCCCTGCCGAACAAAACTGCATCGCTGCGGATCAACGCCAGGGCAATACCAAAAATGGGCGTCATCAAAGGCGCCACCAGCATGGCTCCGATAATTACTGCAGTACTGTTGGTAATGAGACCGAAGCTGGCAATCATGGTTGACACCGCCACCATGATATAAAAACGCATCTCCGGTTCAGAGCCCTCTGAAATCTCCTTCACCACGATCTGCTGGCGTTCCTCTGATATACTGAACGAATGCCATTCCATCTGGTTTCACCTGATATCAGTCGTTGTCAACATAGAGGTATTTACCATTCAAAACAGATAAATCCGCAATTATGGAATCGATGTCGAGGTGCGCTCGCCCATCATGCCGCACTGGCAGGCAGTGATGTTCAATATACCGACCTCGTCAGCAATAATCAAAAAGATGCCGGATTTGCTTGACTGAGCCAGGACCGTTTGGCTGCGTCATAGCTTTGAGCTAGTTGAGATTATTATCCTTGTAGTATTTCGTGCCCTTGGCCGTGAGCTCCAGGGCCAGGCCATCGTCTGTCAACTGGTAGAGCCATACGCCGGGTTTTATTGACATGGCTCCGGCCAAGGCTCCCCCCTCACCGCTGGCCTGGGCCGCCGCCGTAGCCTGTCCGCCGAACTCCCAGCCTGAGTTGATAAAACTTTCCAGATCGCCCTGGTTTTCAAACACCCAGATCAGCCTGAATTTTTTTACTCCCATGCCAAGCCCGGCCTGCACCTCGACAAGCTTCATGAAGGTGGGTTTCCCGGTCTTGTTGTTGACGGCTAAGCCCTTGCCTGATCCGCCGCCGGCAAAAAATATTTTCAAGCCGAAGTTGCTGAACACCGCATAGCCGGCAGCTTTTTCGATAGCTTTTTTTGATGAGGGCTGGGTTCTGTAGAGACGCTCAAGCGTCTCGTTCGCCATTTTCTGGATATCCGCTCTCTGCTGCTCGATCTGCTCTTTTGTTGCCGCCATTACTGGGGCCGAGGCCGCCATGAAGCTCAATAAGAGCAGAAATGTGATAATGCTTCCTGGTGCAGATAGTTTGCTTTGATGCATGGCATTATCTCCTTGCTACCTTTTAAGGTTTTAAAAGCTGTGTGTGCTGATCACGGCTATACTCCTTCACCCACCGGGGTCAGCAGGATCGTCGGCCCGTCGCCAAGGTACGCGTCGTCGGTTTCCATAAGCATATTGGTCTTCATCAGGGCGTGCAGCGAGTTTACGTATTCCTGGCCACGCTCCGAATATTTGGTCAGTGTTTTGGCCAACTCCCACCCGGTTACCTTGGTGCCGGCACTGCGCAGCTCGGCCCGGCGCGCGCGCAAGGTTTCGTAGTTTGGATGGGTGTTCAGATTTTGCATATAAGCGATGACCGACTGCAGCGGTGTTTCATAAGCTGCAATCTTGTGGTCGCCGTGTTCGGAGCGCTGCTGCTCGGGAGTAATGCCCTCTTCGCTCCAGGTCCACAGGCCGAAGAGGGCGTTGCCCTCGACAGCGAACCTCGATGTTCCCCATCCGCTTTCCTCGGCGGTCTGGGCGAGGACCAGCGATGGCGGCAGGCTATCAACCCGTCGGATCAGCTCCTCCTGCAGTGCCCGGTCGGCTATGTCGATGTCGCCTTCTTTTTCAGCCAGCTTATAAGCAACTGCGGTTTCGACCATAAACGTCTGTTCTGGAGGCGTGAGCGTTTTACCCGTTCGCAGCGTCTCAACGATTGATTCCAACTGCTGCCGATCTGCCTGGATCAGCTCGTTTGCGTGCAGAATCAGTGGGCCCAGAAGCCGAAAGAAAACCCGCTTTTTGGTCACCACGTCGAGCTCTTTTGAGGTCCTGTCCCGCCAGCGTTTCGGGATATTGGTGATGTAAAGCCTGGGCACCTCGCGGTTGCCTTCCTGCCAGGCCTCCGGGGTGTAGTTCAGGCTGTTGATGAGTTGCTCCAGCTGTTCGCCGGATTCGAACTCGAAGCGCTCGACCGGCCGGTCGGCCTCGACCCCGGCAGACTCGATGTCCTGGTCCTCCGTGTCACAACCCGTTAGAAATGCGCCGAAGGTTATCATCATGATCACCATGGAGGCCATCAGTGGCCATGGTCGCCATATGTTAATCGATTGCATATTCTTCTCCATTTAGACCAGTTTCACCAGGGCAGTTTGACCACGGGTGAGACGGTAAACCGTATCTGGTGTTGGGGGCCGAAGTTGTCCGGTGATTCGATATAGTACCAGTACTGAAGGCCGAACTTCCATGGCCATCCACCTATGAATGTGGTCTTGGCATCGTCCAATCACCGCTCATGATCTCCGGCTCCGGGAGGAACTTTACCTAACATAAAATAGCACCGTCTCAAGAGAGGAGAATACATATGACGCCTCTTGCGGATGTTCCATATATTCCTGGATACCAAAATTGGGGACCCAAGTATCGAAATACAGCGCTGCACCAAGTCTAACCGGTGACAGGTCAGTCGCCCCATGAAAATCCGTGCGGACCTGATATAAATTTGCCCAAGAGGCGATTGTTCGTAAATGAGGATTCCCCCAGCATGGACGATCGTGGCCCGCACGGGCAGCCTCACTGGGTGTTAGTCGATGCTGACAATCATGCAGTAGGTGCAGCTCGTCGCCAAATTCCGCTCGAACCGCTCTGAAGACTTCGGGAATAAGCGCATGTAATCAGGCTTGCCCGGGAAAATCCCACAACCTGGGTACTACGCCAGACTATGAATCCAACTACAATTCGTTCTCTCCTTTGACGTAGCCAAAGTTGGCTAAAATCCCGCCATCGACGTAGATCACTTGACCGTTGATAAATCTACCTGCATCCGATGCCAAAAGAATCGCTGCACCCGCAAGATCCTCAGGCTCCCCCCAGCGATTGGCTGGAGTACGAGTCATCACAAGGTCATTGAACGGATGTCCACCTACGCGAATCGGGGCAGTCTGAGCTGTCGCAATATAGCCTGGTCCAATACCGTTGATGTTAAGGTTATATTTTGCCCACTCACAGCACATGTTCTGAGTCAACAGCTTCAGACCGCCCTTTGCAGAAGCATAAGCAGAGACGTTTTGGCGACCATAGATACTCATCATCGAACACATGTTAATGATCTTTCCAGCGCGACGTTCGATCATCGAGGGCACAACACGTTTTGAGACAATGAGTGGAGAAACCAGATCGACCTCAATGACTTGTTTAAATTCTTCGAGATCCATTTCGAGGATAGGAACGCGTCTGATAATACCGGCATTGTTAACCAGGATATCAATTGCCCCTATCTCCTTTTCAATCCGAGAAATCCCAAGATCTACATCTTCTTCGGAAGTAACATCGAATTTGAGCCTGTAGACATCGACACCGTCTTTTCTGTATTCTTCCTTGCAAGCTTCCAGTCTTGCATCGTCGATGTCATTCACGCAGATCTTCGCTCCTTGCTGAGCAAGCCCCTTGGCCACGGCCATGCCAATACCGTGGGTAGCTCCGGTAACGAGGGCGACCTTTCCGGTTAAGTCAAATGATACCTTACTCATAATATCCCTTTTCAATTGGAGTTGATTAGATGAGGCTTGACATGACACTAACGTATTTCCGACATGGGTATATGGTCCATATCGGTAAAAGCCTGGTTTTCCCCGGCCATTCCCCAGATAAATGTATAGCTGCAGGTACCTGCGCCTGCATGAATAGACCAGCTCGGGGAAAGCGCCGCCTGTCCTTCACGCACTACCAGGTGCCTGGTCTGATTGGCTTCACCCATGAAGTGAAAGACGATGTCGTCTTCTTTCATATCAAAGTAGAGGTATGCTTCGATGCGGCGCTGGTGCGAATGGGGAGGCATGGTATTCCAGATGCTGCCGGTTGCAAGCGTAGTCATGCCCATTACCAGCTGGCAGCTTTTCACCCCGTCCGGATGAATGTACTTGCGGATGGTGCGCTTGTTTGAGTTCTCTACTGCACCGAGCTCGACTGGCTCGGCATCGGCAAATGTAATCTTTGCAATCGGATGTTCGGTGTGAGCCGGCGCACTCAAGATATAGTAGCGTGCCGGATTCGCAGGTTCCTCACTAGTAAAGACGATATTTCGGTTTCCCTTACCGATGTATAAGCCGTCACGCTTGGCCATATCTATTTTATTTCCTTCAATAGTTATGCTGCCTGGTCCACCGATGTTGATTACTCCCATCTCACGGCGTTCAAGCATGTATTCAGCCCCGATAAGTGCAGGATCGATGTTAAGTTCAACAGGACCTGCAGGTTTCACGCCGCCTACGACGAGTCGATCATAAAAGGTGTAGACCAGTTTCGGTGCATCGCTCGTGAACAGATCCTCAATTAAAAAATGCTCTCTCAACTCTTCTGTATCGAGCAAAGCGGCATGTTCTGGATGTATCGCTTGGCGCACTTCCATATTTCTTCCCCTTGTGTATTTCAGAATGAATTTTGTTCAGCAAGGACACCGGCGGACGGCCATACTCGTCTCAACTGGCAATGGTCAATGCCCTAAACTCGAAAATCGATCACCGGCGACCTTTGAATGAGGAGCAAGGCCACCGGTGATTATTCATAAAACAAGTTTTACGGCGTGTTCTGGATCATCTCGACCAGCGGTTTCAGGTTAGGATTGTCAGCCAGGAATTTGTCGTAAACCGGCTTCATGGCTGCCTGGAATCCACTCTTGTCAGGAATCTCATTGACCGTGGATCCGCCTGCCTCAACTTTTTCCTTACTGGCGATTTCCCGCTCCTTCCAGAGCTTGCGCTGCAGTATGGCCGACTCCTGAGCTGCTTCCTTCAGGATTGCCTGATCTTCCGGGGACAGGGAGTTGTACACCTCGGTATTGATGCACAGGGTCTCGGGAATGATCAGATGCTGGGAGTTGGAATAATAAGGAGCCACCTCGAAATGACCGGTTGACTCATAGGACGGGTAGTTGTTCTCCGCGCCATCGACCACGCCGGTTTTCAGGGACTGGTAAACTTCTGCAAAAGCCATCGGGGAGGGATTGCCGCCCAGGGCTGCAATCATGCCGGAATACAGGTCGTTGTTCATGACCCGGACCTTCAGGCCTTTTACATCTTCGGGCTTGGTGATGGGCTTCTTGGAGTTGTAGAACGAGCGTGCCCCGGCATCATACCAGGCCAGCGGGACGATACCGTATTTGGACATGCCTTCGTTGATCATATCACCGGCTTTGCCATCGAGTACCCGCCACATGTGGTCGACGTCCTTGAAAATGAAAGGCAGGGAAACAACATTTGCCTCAGGCACGATCGGGCCCAGCGGTCCCAGGTTGAAGTTGCCGATCTCAAGCGCCCCGGTACGCACCTGTTCGATGGCATCCGGCTGGCTGCCCAGGGTTCCGGCGTGATACATCTTGACCGTCATTTTGCCGCCGGATTTCTCTTTCAGGAGCTCGGCGAACTTGTCCATTGCCACCGTGTTCGGGTAGCCGGCCACGTGGATGTTCCAGCCGCGCCATTCCTTGGCCTGGGCCGAAACGGTAAAGCTTACAGCAAGTGCAGCTGCAGCAAGTGCAAGTGTAACCTTTTTCAGATAATTCATAGCTCTCCTCCTTGATGTGGTTTGAAGCACATACGCTCCATGCACGTTACCTCTTTAGTAGATCCTCGTCCTGTATTGTTTCAGACATGTTTGCCAGACAGATCTACCGGTTGCTTACTTCGGCACGAATTTCTTCCTCCGACTAATGTTGTCATTCATATGACTTGTCGCTCAAGCCCCATGCTGCTGAGCGATTCAGATATCAAAGCAGCATATTTTCGAATCGCTGATATTTCCTTGTCGATCGATCGTTCATTCTCAATAGCAGCCAGAAAGGCAATACTAATTGCTCCCTGCAACTCCTGATTGAAACCGAACACAGGTGCCGAAACGCACATGATTCCCTTGGTGATTTCCTCATTGTCGAGCGCGTAGCCCCGCTCCCGTATCAGGGATAGCTCCGTCTGAAGAAGTTGTGGGTCCGTGAGGGTTCGATCTGTGTATCCCTCGAGCGGTTGACTGAGTAGTGTCGTTAAAATGTCTTCAGGGGAGAAGGCTAAAAGTATTTTACCAAGCCCTGTACAATGAAGGGGGAAGGCCTTGCCTATCTCTGAAAATAACTTAATGCCAAAGTCTTTTGATTGAATTTTATCAGCAAAAACACCAACAGTGCCATTACGAATCCCTAGATTAGTTGTGTGGCCTGTTTCCAGGTGAAGTTTTATAAGGTAGGGATGCACATGGGTGCTCAAACTAAAATGTGCCATAACCTCGGCGCCGAGTGCGGCTAACTTGAGACTCCCAAAGTATCTTTTCGTTCCATAATCATGCGTCAGATAATCAAGCTGGGTAAGGTCTTTAAGAAGACGATGAACTGTCGATTTTGGCAGATTTGAAGCTTTGATTATATCGGAATAGGTGGCACCTTCACTTTGACTAGCAACCACTGTTTCGAGGATTGAAAATACTTTGTGAAGAGGATTCATATACGTGTTGAGTCCAAAAGAAAAATTGGAGGACATATCTCCATATATGGACATATTATCTATATATAGAGATAACCAAATAATTGATTTTGTCAATAAAAAGGGACTGGTTCAATTGATTCTAAGGCAACTCAAAATGGAAGGAATGAAGGAGAAAGCACGGATCTTTAAGTGACCATCGACTGTTTTCATCGCTGCAACTGTCTGTCTGCTGAGCCTGGGCAGCATGATAACTAGCCTCAAGACCTGAATATATGCTTCGCGTCAGATCCTGTGAGACAAAAACAAATAGTTTAATACCAATCAGGGAATAGCTCATCGGAAGGATCGTTGACCCAAAAAACAAATTCGGTGTACGAAGTTTGTTATGGAAATACTTTCGACCCTGGAGTCGGACACGCGATTTGAAAAATTATGGCTACCTTATGGTTAAGATTATAAGAAGAAAATCAGCCGCCGTGTTCAACCAATAGTTCTATCTTCTCTATTTTTATTCATGATATAATTATACGAGAGTAAATCGGTGTTAGCGCAGGTTATCCCGCATTGCTCTGGGGGCTGCTGTGATTACAAAAAGTGATCAGGACTGGAATAATATTATTCTCGATTCCATTGCAGATGGCATCTTCACCATCGACTGCGAGCAGAATATCACCTATTTCAATCGTGCAGCTGAAAAGCTAACCGGCGTAAAGATTGATCAGGCTATCGGGAAAAAATGTTACGAAGTGTTAGGCGGCAGCAGTGCTCAATGCAAGATGAAATGCTTTTTAAAGGAAAGCATGCAGACTGGAGAAGAAAAAATTTCAAGGAAAACCACTATTGTCAGAAGCGATGGTCAACAGATACCTGTGACAATCAGTGCTTCGGTAGTTCGCAATGAATCCGGAGAGGTTATCGGTGGCGTGGAGACTTTGCGGGACATTTCCGTACTGGAGTTTTTACGCAAGAAAATTGAAGGACAATGTTCCATCCGCGACATTATCTCCAAGAACAGTGAAATCAGAAAGATTCTTGACATCTTGCCGGACATAGCGAAAAGCAACAGTACCGTTCTGATAGAGGGGCCGAGTGGTACTGGAAAGGAGTTATTTGCAAAAGCGATACATGACCTGAGTGAACGTACCGGCAAGTTTGTCGCTTTAAACTGCACAGCTCTGCCGGATACCCTGCTGGAGTCCGAACTTTTCGGTTATAAAAAAGGTGCCTTCACCGAAGCCAAACGCGACAAACCTGGCCGCCTTTCACTGGCTGAGAGCGGCACCTTCCTGCTTGACGAAATAGGTGACATTTCCAGTGCCTTGCAGATGAAATTGTTGCGGGTCTTGGAAAAGATGGAATATGAACCGCTTGGTTCAATGGAAACTGTTAAGGCAAATATTCGGATCATTGCAGCAACGAATAAAAAGCTTGCCGATCTGGTTGCCCAGAAAAAATTCCGCGAAGACCTGTTCTATCGTCTCAATGTTGTTAAGATTTACCTGCCACCACTGTCTAGCCGCCGTGAGGATATCTCGCTTCTGGTAGAGAATTTCATCAACAAATTCAATATAATCAAGGGTATGCAGATCGAAGGCGTATCCCGTGAAGTTCTCGATTTATTTATGAAATATGATTTCCCGGGTAATGTCAGGGAACTGGAAAACTTTATCGAGTATGCCTTCATTCTCTGTCATGGAAGTATCATCGAGTTGGACCATCTCCCCAAAGAATTGATTAATGGCAGTCAGAGAAGAGATGCAAGCGAAGGGCGTCCGTCTGCAAAGCCACTTGCCACTTCTGAACAAAATACGATTATAACTGCACTGGACAAACTCGGCTGGAACATGACCGCCACTGCCTCCTACCTGTCAATCCATCCGAGCACTTTATGGCGAAAGATGAAAAAATACGGCATCAAGCGGCGCTAATTGCTTCGCAACCATCTTTGCAGGAGAAAAGTATATCCCGTTAAGTTTGACGGCCACTCAAAGAAAATATCCGGGTTGGTTGGACAGGTAAAAAAACGCTGCTCCACCACCCAGTTCACTGAACGATAAAACAGCATCGGCGAAGTCATTATTTATTAGCAGCGATCTGTCAAGGCGTCCTCAACGCCAGCACGCTCCCTTTTCCTTTTGCCAGTTTTTTGTCTACAGCGTATCCGATTAAGCCATAGATGTAGGCAAAAAGGACACCGTTAAAAACGTTGATCATAATAAGATCAACAGCATTGATTGCTGCGTTGGTCTCTAGCACCCCACTTCCTAACAGGCATATGAATCCGACAGATCCATGCGTCAGATTGACAATAACGCCAATCAAGCCTAACAATTTACCGAGGATAGGGATATAAGTCATTTGAATCAGACCGAAACTTACTGGCGCGATGACCATTCCCAAAGAGATCCCATACCACATAAACCTATTTTTTATATACGTATCCTTTGTCAGGTATATGCAGGATAAGGGGATTATTGCCAGAAAAATTAACCATTCACTCATGACGGACCTCCCATCTATTGTGATTTGAGGACATAAGATGGTTTGGTTACAATTATTGCTGCACGATATATTCCTGAAATCGGTTCTTGTGTTTTTAATCTTAATATCAATATGTTATGTCAAAAGTAAGTTGATACCTGGATAACATGTATTGCAAAATTGCACGATGAAGAGGAAACGACTCTGGCGGTGCTTGAACTGGATACTGCTGCGGGAAAAAAGACTGCGGGAGTAGATTTTTACATATCTGTTTTTGCTAAAAACAGAAATTCCAGTTAGTTATATCATGTGATTGCGATTTTGGTGCTTGTTATCTTGAAAATAAAATCGGCAATGATCGAAATTGATGGATTTCTCCGAGCCTCGTTTTGGTCGCTTGCCTGTTATCGAGTTTAAACTACTGTCTGCAACCAATAGATTTAATGATATAAAATGATCCTCCGCAGGGGCAATTATCTATGCTTGCAGAAACGCAATTCGATTTTGCAGAAACACAACCAGAATTAAGAACCGAGACGTTAAAAATGAGATAAGTTATCATTTTTCAGAGATAATCTGCTGCAGGCCGGCGCAGATTTCGACGCCGGTAAGTTCCATGTCTATTTCCTTTTAGGGCTCAGAGCATTCCGAACCTCCCCCGTCTGAGTGCTTTGGGGTAATGATTACTCGCTATGTTCCTCATACCCAGTGAACATGGCTTTAAAACGTGCCAGTGGAGTGTGTCCCAGTGTTGCAAGATAACAATGAATAAAAAGATATGATGTGAACAAGAAAAACAACAGGACATGAATGGTATCCAGAAGCTTGATACCTCCCAGCAGGTTGATGTATTCCTCATATTTTTTAATCTGCCAGAGAAAGAGCCCCGACATCATTTGAGCAGGGAGAAACACAAACATAATTGCAAGATATGCCAGTTGTTGGAGCGGGTTAAATTTGTTTTCCGGAGTCACAACATGTGGATTAGGTTTACCAACAAAGATACCATATCCATAATATTGCAGCTGTTTTCGGGTAAGAGCTGGCAAGTTGCGCGGGTCAGGAATGTAAATTTTCACGTTGCCGGAACCCAAATAATAGGTAAGCCAGATGAAAAAATTGGCAATGACTGCAAATCCCACATAATTATGAAGAGCAATCGCGTTGGGAAGAGTCATAAAATTTAACATTTCAGCATATCTAATCTGGAAGCCTGTAAGAATCAGAAGAACGAAACCAGATGCATTGATCCAATGCCATACCCGCACCGGTAGTGGATAGATATATATAAGCTTTCCATTCGTCATGATGGAACCTCCCTATATAAAGAGAAGTATGATTTTCACAGGAACTAATTGTGATTCTCTTTTTTTCTTCGGCGCAGCCTGATAGTCAAAACCCTGATAATGATATGTACAAATGCGGTACAAGCTCCGCCAGCAATGATCAGCAGCCCTAACTTATCCAAAAGTTTCACCCGGGTGCCGCCCAGAAGATAAAAATGGCTTACATAATAACTTTCAAGAATCGCCCGGTCGGTATTATACCGTTCTACCGTGCCATCAGCCCTGGTCAGGATTATGGAAACCGCGTTAAAATATGGTGAATGAGATGCATGACAATTCTCACAGGTTTTCTGGGCAGATTCTCTATATATCTGGTGCGCAATGGAGTTAATATCTGCAACGAGTTCAGCACGCAGGATGGGGCGAATATTTTTTTGCTTGAGCATGAAAAAGAGGTCATCGAACTCATTCATGTCAATAATTTCATCTTTATCATTATCAATCGTTTTTATTATTTTATCGAAATCAATGCCAATAATTTCAAGAAGTTCGTCACGTGTATAAAATTTCTTTGTGAGCAGGTCATAAAATCTGAGATCGATATGTCGCGGTACGTCGGGGGCATGACAGACAACGCATTCCACATGGGCAAAATGCACATCACCTGAAGGCAGCCAATCATGAAACTGGTTAGGGTTATGACACTTCAGGCAGATACTGTTTGTCCTTTCAGCGACTGAAGCTCCTTCCATTTGCTGTACATAATGATAACCATGGCAGGCATAGCAGGTCATGGTTATGCCTTTCGTCCGCATTTTCATGTGAACACTGTTTTTGAACTCTTCCCCTGAGTCTTCATGACACCTGACGCAGCGCACCGTTTCCAAGTAGAGCGCGTGGGGCACTTCCTCATTCCAATCGAGCTCTGCAATATCAGCGTGACAATCTACGCAGGTAATGCCGTTAATGTTATGAATCGATTTCTCAAATTTGTCTTCATCCACATACAGAGACTCTGTTAACGCTGCCTGCAATATGTTGTCGGTGCTTTCCTTGGTAAGACTTTCATCGCTATGGCATTCGAAACATTCGAAATTATCAACAGCCCAAAGGATAGAGGGCCACAAAGAGCAGGTGAGAATAATGTACAGCCCGTATCGAAGCGGGAAGTTAGTCATCTTCCTCATAAGAATTTTGCTCCTGGCATACTTCGATTTCAGTGCTGAAGCTCTATCTATAGGTTAACCAACTTTTCTCAGCAATCAAATCTTCCGCAGCTTATTTGCCCGGCTGAACTGGTCACACGATCTTTTTGCATAGCATGAAAATGGACCGATTTGACAACCACACCTGGTAAGGGTGGAATTAAAGCTGAACATGTAAGGGCATGTTAATCCCAATGACCACAACGTATCATTTTATTGTCAATCTTAGTGTTTATGTTATCCCCATGCGTCTCACCACGATGATTTGAAATCAGTGATTTAAGGCTGCCTTGAAAAATTGTCATAGAGAGTGCAAACTTTTATTGGAGGATTGGCATTATGCATTCCATGTTCATCGCTACTCGGATAAAGGCCAAAAAATAGTGTGTTAGTCTCTCATGCTTCGTGGCGGCCTTCATTTACTGTTATGGCCAAGAAAAAATTCCTAAACCTCAGAAGGAGGGCTAAACGATGGCCATTATCACAATTTCCAAACAGATAGGAAGCCTTGGCAATGAAATAGCCAGGGAGTTAGCCGACAAACTGGGGTACGACCGAATCGAAAAATCTCAAATCGGTGCGGTCCTCTCGGAACATGGATTTTCAGCATCTGATGTTGATAATTACGATGAAAAAAATCCATCATTATTGCAGCATCTTTCCATACAGAAAAATATGTTCGAGTATTTAATTCGGGCCGCCGTCTATGAATTTGCAGCCAAAGGAAATGTTGTAATTGTCGGTCGAGGGTCTCAGGTAATATTGAAGGATATTCCAGGGATCCTGCATATCAGAGTAATCGCACCATATGCAACAAGAGTAAGCCGGCTAATGGAGCAGAAGGGAAATGAGAAGAAAAATGTTCAGTGGATCATTCAACAAAGCGACTATAACTCATCCGGATATATTCACACCTACTTTCATTCCGACTGGGACGACAGTGAACTTTACGACATGGTTCTGAATACTCGGACAATGACACTGAACAATTGTGTCCAGATGATCATGTGTACGGTTTGCTCTGAAGAGTTCAAGAAAAGCGCTCAAATGACTGAAGAATTAATTGATCTTGCGTTAACTCAGAAAGCGAAAGCGGTAATGCTGGAAGTTGCTGGACTGGAGAAGCCCGATCTGGTTGTACAAAACGGAATAGCCTGTCTGTCAGGGTCAGGCCTGCTCCCCGAAATTAAGGAGGCATGTGAAAAAGCCATTTTGAAAATCAAAGGAATAATAAAACTCACCTGCGGTGATGGTGCACCAGCGGAATAGCATCTGAGGCATGAAATTGTCAGTCTGTTTGTCTTTAGATTTTAGGGTACCTTGCAAAATTAGGATTTTCTTCAAAAATCAAGGCGCCAGTGAAAATTTTACCGCAACCATATAAGTAATATTCCGAGGATAAATTTTTTGCGCGCAACGCAGACTTAGGGCGAAAAGACAATTTTTCAAGGGAGCCTTTATTTTGAAGCAACTTATTTAGCTGAATAAATACTATCTGGTGGGAGACCATCGGATCAATCAGATTTTCCCCATATAGTCAAGTATTAAGACCGCCGCCATCAGCGCCACAACTCCTATAAGCCCGAAAATCGCAGTCCAGCCCAGTGCTTCAATCATGTCAATCCCTCAATTCTACGGCCTTATTTGTCAGGCAGAAAGTAGCCGAGATGATTACTGCCATTGGATTACAGCCTTAACTGTCTCCAGGGGGGGTTATTGGTATTGGTAATACATAAAGTACTATAGTATATACTAAAGTGTAGAAATCGAGACTCGACCTGTTATTTTCTAATAGCCACCTTCTATCAGACCTGAAAAAGAGTATTCTGGAATCCTGTCTCAAGATTTACAGGAGTGTAAATTTTCGTGTTTTCTTAAATGGTTAACATTGCCAATGCCAGCCTCTTCAATTGCACTGGAGGGTTTCCCCGTAATCTATCAGGAAGGAGCTCAACCCAGCACTTCATAGCAGATTTATAGCTTGCTGAGGAATATATTGATTTAACTCGCCAGTCGCTATGCATAAGACAAATCCGGACCTTTGGCGTGCCACAGGTCAACAAGCATGACCTTAATAGTGAAAAAAGCTGAGAACCTAGGATTTCCCTTTAATTTTCAACGTGGTCTTTTTTTACATTTATTTTAATATGTTACGACTAGATATTTGGTCAATTAATATCAGAATGGATACATCAAATACCAAAAAGATCATTAAATCATATAGTTTTTTCTCAATATGATTTTATTTTGAACAGTAATAGATGGATGGAATTATTGTTTTGCGCATGTTTGAGTAATAGTCGGACTCCAAAGTCTTAATTCATTTTTTGCGGTTACGAAAAGATACACTTAATCGTTCAGAGAGATTCTCTATGACTGGAAAAGAAAAGCTGCTGTCCGCTCTTAAAACCAAGGGAATAAATTACATTTTTGGCTACACCGGCGGGACCATTATGCCGGTCTTTGATGAAATGGACAAAATGAAGAATTTCCAGTTCATCATGTCGCGTCATGAACAGGGCGCGACTTTTATGGCCCAGGGTCTCTCGAGAGGATCTCTTTCGACGGATAATCCGCAACTCGGTGTTTGTATGGCCACCTCCGGACCTGGTGCAATGAACCTGACCACAGGCGTGGCTGATGCCCACATGGACTCGGTGCCGATGTTGATAGTGACGGGGCAGGTCGCCACTGGTGTAATTGCAACCGATGCCTTTCAGGAGAGTGACGTCGTTGGGGTGATGATGCCCATTTGCAAGCAGACCTACATGCCGCTTCATGCTGACGAGATTGAGTCGACTATCCATGAAGCATATTATGTGGCTACCACGGGCCGTGGGGGGCCGGTCTTGGTTGATATCCCGAAAGACGTACAGAATGAATCGGTATCTCCCAATTACCGCTTTGATGTAAAGGGATATAGACCCGTCTTACCCGGGTATCTCTACCATCCATCACCGGACAGGGAGCCACTGGATCGGGCAATAAAGTTGATCAACAAGAGCGTGAGGCCTCTGATTTTCTGTGGTCACGGCGTGATAAACAGCAATGCCGGTAGCCTGCTGCGACAGTTTGCGGAAAAGGTGAATATTCCCATAGCCTTTACGATGCACGGCCTTTCCGCCCTGCCATCCGATCACCCGTTGAGCCTGGGAATGATGGGAATGCACGGCACGGTGGAAGCCAACAAAGCCGTTATGGAGGCCGACCTGCTGATATCCTTTGGCATGAGGTTCGACGACCGGGTTACAGGCAAATTGAATGAGTATGCCGCCAATGCCGATGTCATCCATGTGGAAATCGATCCGTCTGAAATCGATAAAAACGTCGCAACTTCAGTGGCTATAAATGCTGACGTATTCAGGACTCTTCGTGCCCTGGTGGATGACCCGCTCCTTACCTACAAACCCAGACGCCGCTGGTTTAAAAAGATTGCTGAACACCGCAAGGTGATGAGAGAAGAGCTGCAGGCCGAGATTGATGAGGGGATCGGAGATACGGGTAAATTACTCATGAAAACGATCGTCGATCGACTATCTAAGCTGACGAAGGGTAAAGATCTCATTGTCCCTGATGTCGGTCAGCACCAGATGATGGCCGCAAGATTTTATAATTACCAGACAGAAAACAGCTGGTTCTCGTCGGGTGGAGCGGGCACGATGGGATGCTCTCTGCCCATGGCAATAGGGGTTAAGCTTGCCCGGCCCAATGAAAGGGTTTGGTCAATAAGCGGCGATGGCGGTTTTCAGATGAATATGCAGGAACTTGGAACTGTCATGGAGCATAAGATTGACATCAAGATGCTGCTTTTTAACAATGGCTACCTCGGCATGGTCAGGCAGTGGCAGACACTTTTCTTCGATGGGCGCTACAGTGGAACACCTATGCAGAACCCGGATTACGGATTCATCGCCCAAGCATATGATATTCCATATTTTAAGGTGGAGGAAGTCAAAGACATCACGCCGGCACTGAAGAAAGCTGTTGCACAGAAAGGGCCGATACTGATTGAGTTTGTCTGCGATCCGTCCGAGGTCATTTTGCCCATGATTCCTTCAGGTGGCGGTTTTAACGATATGATCGTAACTCGGCCTCCCAAAGAAAAATCAGCATCAAAGAAGAAAAGGAAGGGAAGCAAATCATGAAGAGAAGAGCCATTTTAGCATTTATGCTCGACCGTCCAGGTGTTCTCAACAAAGTGTCGATGTTGATTAGGAAAAAAATGTATAATGTTGACACCTTAACGGTCTGCAGCTCGCGAGTTCCAGGCATAAGCAGGATGACTATCACGCTTCGGGAAGACGATATTGCCAAGGTGACCCAGGTGATAAAGCAATTGGAGAAATTTACCGAGGTCATCTCTGCCAAAGAGCTTGATACCAAAAAGAGCTATTGGCGAGAAGCAGCAATCGTCAAACTTGAAGTTGACCTGGATGATCTCACGGCCTTTAACGGACGTTATAATTTTGAAATACTTGAGAAAAAAGGGAAAGATATTCAAATAGTCCAGATAGCCGGCTCAACAGTACAGATCGACACCTTTCTCGATGAGGTCGGTAGAGAAAATATAATAGAGATCGCCCGCACTGGTGTGGCTGCTATGGAGAAATAGCAATAGATAAAAGACGAATACTTGCCACTACAATTGTCACCTGAAAAACTGCTGTGTAGAGTAATGTTTCTGGGCAGCTCACTTGACTGGCTTGATTGGTTTTCATTCTAATTTCTGAGAGATCTAATTAAAGATTTCCAGATCCAATAAACCCCTCCATGTAACCTCGCCCCTGTTAAGGTTCCTGAGCGATTCTTGGAAATATAAGAGAGAACTATGACTTATCTTTAGTCCGCTTCCTGCCCGACAAGTTGATGGTATGTAGGAATGAGATCATAAGGGCGGCAGCCCTCGATTTGCTCAGTCAGTTATCTTCAACCCTGCTGGCATCAGTCCTTCAATGATCTTGTCGATCAACTCAGGCACTTTTACATACTTGCCTATCAGCTCTCTTCCTTTGCTGGAAAAATCTGGTACCAGTTCAAGCAGTTCTTCCTGAGCATATGCGAATAGGGACAAATGCGCCTAACGAGAAGGTTCCTCTGGCAAGGTTCGATATTCAGAAAAATTGACGCGCGAGGGTGCTCAGGAAACATTTCAAATTGCTGTGTTGTATAAATAGTTTAGATTGCTAGTAGGTCCTTCCGTCTATATGTTTCGGAAAAGTGCCACAATTTTTTATTGGAATTTTGTGCCTGGATGAAATATTTAGAGACCTTCTGGTAATTATAATGATTTCAATTAATTATAAAGAAGTAACAGCGTGCCCGCTGGTTTTCATAATGGATTTGCACTTATTGGCTTAATATTGATTGTTAATTTAATTGGGACAGGTCACTATAATTGCTAGTAAAAAAAATGAATAATGGAGACGAAGGGTTTTCTGCCGCAAATATTTTTTAGGACGATATCTTAACTTTTGACTAATGAACTACCCAGCCGCAAGCAGCGTGGTATCAATGCAAAGCAAGTTTTGTAAAACATCGCCGCGAGCGGCGGGGTATTAGACCCAGACTACGCAATAAAATGTATTGATAAGTTCGAAAATTTATGCAATCGAGCAACTTTTAATTAATGGAATTTTTTTTCCTTTGTGAGGTTAACGTGCCTTTTATAAAATCTGATGGAATTGATATATATTTCGAAGATATAGGCTCAGGTGTTCCGGTCCTGTTTGCCCACGAGTTTGGTGGAGATCTGAAGAGTTGGACGCCTCAACTTCGCCATATTTCCAGATATTTTCGCTGTATAGCTTTTAATGCCCGCGGCTATCCACCCTCTGATGTACCCCCCAGTCAAACCTCCTATAGCCAGAAGATTGCCAGTGACGATATGGCTCGCTTAATGACTACACTTGATATTAGCGAGGCTCATATCGTGGGCTTATCCATGGGAAGCGTCACTGCCTTGGACTTTGCGTTGCGTTATGGGCCGCTGACGCGTTCGATTACGTTATGTGGCTGTGGCTATGGTTCGAATGCAGCCGGACGCGACGAGTGGTTGAAGAGTAATGCTGTGATGGCTGATACAATCCTAACCGACCTTAAAGCCGTGGCAGTGAAGTATGCCAATGGCCCGACACGTCAAACATTCAAGCGTAAGGACCCGATCGGCTGGCAACAGTTTCTTGATGCACTACTTGACCTGGACCCTCTCGGTGCTTCCATGACCTTGCGTGGCATCCAGGCTGAACGCCCGTCTCTTTATAAACTCGAGGATAAAATACGAGAACTTCCTATGCCGGCAATGATAGTAGTTGGTGACGAGGATGAGCCGGCCCTGGAACCGAGCCTGTTTCTAAAGCGGACGATACCTAACGCGGCACTTTGGGTCTTCCCTCGCACAGGACACGCAGTCAATAATGAGGAAGCAGAACTTTTCAATCGTGCTTTATTAGAGTTTTTGATAGGCGTGGACAAAGGACGCTGATTATGAAGTTACGAAACAGATTATCTTCGGTTTAAGAAAGGGGTGAACAGTTAGACATTATTCCAGATAACCCACCGTCTGGCAGCAGAAATCTCACGTTGATACTTCTTGGTAATTTGCTGCCAGTGCATAAATATATGCATATATATGCCGTCAATGCCATCATGCAGGCTGTAAATACGTCGCTGCATCTCCATCGTTGGCATTTTCTCAATATCCGTGAGCCCTGATATTATGCTGCCTCAGCAAACCATGAAGACTGGATACCGACTTACTATATCGCTTCGCTAAAAACGTCTTAGTTGAAACGCTTTTCAGTGAGGCTTCAACTTCAACCCGGTCCTTTGGCCCTGCCTAATTTCGCACCAGCGGCTTACCTGGCTCGATTTCTTTGGTAGTGGTAATTGAGCGATATCCCGAACTGGAAAAATCACAAGTATTTTAGTTAAAATATCAATTAAATGTAGTTTTTAGTGCAATACCACCTCGGATTTGCGATTGGAAAAGCGTTGACTTGTCGTTTTTCTTAATGTATACATGTATACAAGAATACAAAAAGGTTGATCACAGCATGGTTATAAAGTGGTTAAAAGCAACCGCAAGCTGAAGGCGATTTCCGGTTGCAATGAAGAATTATTGCAAAAAGGATCTTGATATGTGCGCTGAACTTTCAGAAGAGTTCGTCCAGACACCTCGAACGATGGCTGAGCAGGTCTACGACCTTTTACGAAAACGAATCCTTGGACAGGAACTGATGCCGGGCGAACGTCTGCTTGAAATCGCCGTCAGTGAGTCACTCAAAGTAAGCAGAACCCCCGTGAGGGAATCGTTTCGACTACTTCAGCAGGATGGATTAGTGGAGCGTATCCCGCAAGGTGGCGTTCGTGTAACCGACCTATCGCTTGAGGAACTAAAGGAGATTTCCGCCCTCAGAGCGGTGCTTGAAATTCATGCCGTTGATGTTGCCTGCGATAGGATAGCAGAAGAAGAGATCGAGAAACTTGAAAGCATTGTCAGTTTGGCTGAAGCCATGGTTATTGCCGAGAGTAGCGGCAAAAAAATTGATCTTGCTGAGTTGAGCCGTTTGAACACCATTTTTCACGACATCATCTGTACTGCTGCCAGAAGCACCTATCTAAATAAAATTCTTGAAATTGTCAGGCTGCCGATTCTTCGCTTCCGACCATTTTCCCTTGAAGATAAAGAACACCGACTACGCGGAGTGAAGGAGCATAAAAAGATGATCGAAATGCTGAAGAGAAAGGACAAAGAAGGGTCTGAAGAAATTAACGGCAAAACATGTAAACGATGTTTCAGAAGCAGTGGCCAAAACCCTTGCTTCTAAAAAACGTCATTAAAAGGCACCCCCTTTTGATGACAGTAAACAGCAAACCCATCACCTAAGGAGACCAACCAATGAAACGATTAACCAGTGCCGTATTAACGTTAAGCTTGATTGGTATAGCAAGCTTTTCGTTTGCTGCGGGAAGCACCCTGAATGTCCTTGGCCAGCCTCTGGCAACCGGACTTATTCAGAAAAACAAGGAGCAGCCCTTTTTTGAGAATTTTGCCGAAAACACAGGGCTTGACATCGATGCCAACTATAAGCCGATCGATGTAACCGGTTTGAAATCAGAAGAGACTCTGCGAGTGCTGAAAAATGGTCTTTTTGATATCGTCTCAATCCGAACTGCCCAGGCTGCTCGCGACGAGGTCTTTTTGCTGGGCCAGGATCTGGTTGGCTTGAATCCAGATTATGAAACGGCCCGCAAGGTATACGAAGCGTACAAGCCGCATTTCGCCGCCCGTATCAAGGAGAAATTTGATGCTCAACTCCTTGGCCTCTGGCCATTTGGCCCCCAAGTTCTGTTCTGTAAGCCTGAAATCTCAGGTCTTGAAGACATCAAGGGTAAAAAGGTTCGTGTCTACGACCAGAGTCTTGCCCAATTTATTGAAAGCCTTGGCGCGACACCTGTACCGATTGGATTTTCAGAAGTACAGCAGGCACTCGCCCGTGGTGTTGCAGACTGTGCAATCACCGGAGCCAGTTCTGCTAACTCGGCAGGTTGGCCGGAGGTCACCGAGTACTTTATGCCGATCGGATTCCAGGTTGGTTTTAACGGTTATGCGATGAACATGAAAAGCTGGAATAAACTTTCCGCCGAAGAGCAGAAAAAATTACAGGCTGCCTTTGATACGCTCGTGGAAGATATCTGGGTGTATTCGGAAGAACTCTTCCAGGACGCATTGCGCTGTAATGTTGGCAAAGAGCCATGCACCACCGTTACCAAGTACAATATGAAAGAGGTTCCCGTCAGCCAGGAAGATCTGACAAAAGTAGCCGAAGCAGTAAGGACTATTTCGTTTCCTGCCTGGTCCGAAACCTGCGAGAAAAGCTATCCGGGTTGCACGGACAAGTGGAAAGAGATTCTCGGCCCGATGACCGGAATCAAGTAATACAATTATACTAAATAAACCGGCCAGACACCCCTCCTGGCCGGTTTATTCTTATTTTATGTGAGGCCGGAATGGAAAAGCGACAAGGGATTTCATTTATCAGCAGTTGTTTTTTTGGCTATCTGTGCATTGCGCTGTCTGTCTTTATCAGTATTGAGGTGATTATGCGCAAGTTGTTCTCGGCTTCCCTGCAGGGCGCAGACGAACTGGGCGGTTATGTCCTGGCTATCACATCGGCGATAGCATTCGGAGTGGCTCTCGTAGGCAATAGCCACATACGGATTGATCTGGTGCATTATAAATTTCCCCTCAAGATGCAGGCTTTGCTCAACTGGACGGCCAATCTTTCAATTCTGCTTCTGGCAGGTATGCTGGCCTATGCCTCTGTTGGAGTGCTTCAGGAAACGCTCAGTTACGGCAGTACCGCTCCAACCCCTTGGGCGACACCCCTTAAATATCCCCAATTTTTCTGGAGTATCGGGCTGGTGCTGTTCTGCCTACTTGCCGGATATTACTTTTCCAGGGCGACGTGGCTGCTCGTTACGGGGCGCTGGAATGATTTGCGCATTCTCTTCCAGCCGAAGGGTTCAGCAGATGAAGTAAAAGAAGAATTGAAAGATCTTAATCAACGCTAACAAAAGGGAACGAGAACATGCCGATTTCAAGTATCACGCTCTTTTTTTTCGCCGGACTGGCGCTTCTCTTTCTCGGAATTCCTATTTCAGCGGTGATGGCGATCATTGGCGTTATCGGGGGTCTACTTGCCTTCGGCTTGCCATTCATGAATTCGATTGGCAACGTTGTCTGGGGAGTACATAATTCGTTTATTTTAACCGCAGTACCACTTTTCATTCTTATGGGTGAAGTGCTCCTTCGTTCGGGCGTGGCCGATAAGATGTATGAGTCACTGGCAAAATGGATGGGCTGGATGCCTGGCAACCTGCTGCATACAAATATTGGTTGCTGTGCACTGTTCTCGGCAACCACTGGATCTTCAGTTGCCTGTGCTGCAACCGTAGGTACCGTTGCGCTACCGGCACTTGAAGAGCGTGGATTTTCAAAAAAACTCTCATTAGGGTCCCTGGCTGCAGGAGGCACTATGGGCATACTCATTCCACCGAGTATCGCCTTGATCATTTACGGAAGCCTGACCAACAATTCCATCAGCCAACTCTTTGTCGCGGGTGTCATCCCCGGAATTTTATTAACGATTGGTTTTATCTTATACCTGATGATAGCGAGTGTCTATCTCGGTAATACCGGAACTATCAAAGTAACTTGGACCGAGCGCTTCCAGGCGCTGCCGGACCTCTTTCCCCCGTTCATTATCTTTTTTGTCGTAATGGGCAGCATCTATTTCGGCTTTGCTACACCAACTGAGTCGGCAGCTCTGGGAATCATGGCTTCGTTATTTTTTGCGTGGAAAGCCGGCAAACTCACTTTCAACATGCTGCATCGCTGCTTTGTTAATACCGCCCAACTCACCGGGATGATAATTCTGATAATAACTGCGGCATTTATCCTGAACCTGACCCTGAGCCTGCTTGGTGTGGCGGAATTACTGACCCGCAGTGTGATGTCACTGAATCTGACACTGACCCAGCTCATCTTCGTGATGATTCTTTTCTACATTATACTTGGCATGTTCCTGGACGTACTGTCCATCCAGGTTGCGACCATTCCCATCGCCTATCCCATCATGACCGCCGCAGGAGCTGACCCCATCTGGTTCGGCATCTTTATTGTCCTGATGAGTGAAGTAGCAATGATTACGCCGCCGATGGGAATGAATCTCTTTGTCATCCAGAGTGTGCGGGGTGATAAAGGACCTTTGTCCGATGTGATCTGGGGGGCCTTGCCCTTTGCTGCAATAATGCTGGCTTTTACCGTGTTGTTGATTTTTTTGCCGGAACTGGTTACCTGGCTGCCGGCTAAAATGAGGGGATAACGTGTCCGGTATTTCACAACTGCAGCTTCCCGACAAACTGATCATAGCCCTTGGCGGTAATGCAATTCATCCCGCTGGGATCAGGGGCACCGGCAAAGAACAGTTCGACATTGCAGCCGAGGCGGCAAATGCCTTGCTTCCTCTCTTACGAGATATCCCGCACCTTGTCATAACGCATGGCAACGGTCCCGGTGTCGGTAAGGTTCTTCTGAGACAGGCAATAGCAAGTAAACGCGTGGCAAGTATGCCTTTAGACATCTGCGTGGCCAATAGCCAGGGCGGTATTTCCTATGTGATCATGCAGACAATGCAGAACTCTTTAAACGCCGCCGGGGTGGATCGTGAGGTGAGCAGTATCATCTGCGAGGTTGAAGTAGCCCCTGACGATCCTGCTTTTGCTAACCCGGATAAACCACTGGGATATTTTTTTACCGAGTCAGAAGCACAGGATTTGCGCGAAGAATTCAACTGGAATATGAAAGAGGATGCCAACAGGGGCTGGCGGATGGTTGTTCCATCTCCACGGCCTCGAAAAATTCTCAACAGTAAAGTTATCAAGAATATGGCCGAGAGCGGCTTCATCGTTATTACCGGTGGCGGCGGCGGTATACCGGTAATCGCAGACGTCAATGGACGTATTTCCGGAGTGGAGGCTGTGATCGACAAGGATCTGACTACGGTTCTCCTGGCCCGTGAACTAGGTATAGACCATTTACTCATACTGACTGGGGTTAATCACGTTGCGATCAATTTTGGCACAGACAAAGAGCAGAATCTCACCCACGTTTCCCTGGGTGAATTAGAAACCTATTTCAAGCAGGGGCACTTTTCGGCAGGAAGCATGGGGCCGAAGGTGGAAGCGGTAATTCAGTTCATCGAAAATGGCGGGAAACGGGCCATTATTACTCATCATGACCACGCCTATGAGGCCCTGCTCGGGCAGACAGGTACTCACGTAATAAAATGATGTGAGATGCTGAAGATGACCTTTCCTAAAACACTGGCAAATCACAGAGTGCCGGTTTTTTCCATAGGGTCTATGGCACTTGGCTACCTTCTCTGCAGTAAAAAATGGAAGGTTATAGCCACCTTCAAACGAAGTATTTATTGTCGCGACGACAAGGCAAACATCATTTGTATCGGTAAGTCGGAAATAGGCAAGGGCCCCTTTACCCTTCTTTGTTCACCCGTAAGTCCCTGGCCTGAGCACGTTTTGTCGACCACCAAGCAAATTCGGGTGCTTAAAAATCAATTACTTCTTGAAGGAACAGGGATAACTTTTGATCTCCACGGTGCTACGGTCTGGAATAGAGGCCTGAGGACAATCAGCGGGCAAGGCGATTGCTTTCTTAATGATATCAGCTGGATAACCGAAAGGACGCTCTGTGATGCACCGCCTGAAAGTCTTGGGATGGTTGTCGCGAGTTTCTCACCACTAACGATGCAGAAAACAAGACGCTCACCAAACACCTTGATAGAATCGCTGCACAGTAGTTTTGTCGAGGTTATCTCAGAAATTCGGAATCTTCCTATCCTGCTTCCCGGAGGGCAGTGTAACAATTCTTTTGCCGAAGGCCTCGGGCGTCTCATCGGCCTCGGTCCCGGCCTGACACCGTCAGGTGATGATTTCCTGGCTGGGGTCGTTATGGGTTTGTTTAAAGCAGGACGCGAAGATGAAGCAGCCTGGTTGGCCCACTATTTCTATCGAGCCGCCCAGGCAAGGGTGGCAGACATCAGCCTGGCTTTTTACCGGGCACTGAGCGAGGGGCTTTTAGCCGAGCCATATCAACTGTTGCTCAAAGCCATTGGTACGGGTGAGATTCTGAGCCTGGAGAGGTTGTTGAACCGGGTGAGCTTGTTTGGCGCCACATCCGGCTGGGATACCATCACCGGCATGCTCCTTGGCTTCAGACTTGGTCTATCAAGCCAGAATGAAGAGCATTCTCAGGCCATGGAGGCTGTATGCTGATTGAGCGTTTTCTTTACCGTCAGGGATTAGTCCATTGCAGATTGGCGATAAAAGCAAGGTCGAGATTGAAGGTATCGGACGGTTGTCGAACCCGACGCAGAAAAGCAAACCAAAAATATATCAACCACAGGGACTACAAATGGCTCGCAGTACCCATATACTAAAATCCAGTTACTACGACTCGGTTGTCCTGATGCGTGTTGCTAGTCAGCTGAAGAGACGGGATGATGTGGTGGAGGTGGCAATGTTCATGGGCACCGAAGGAAACCATGCTCTTCTTGCCCAAGTTGGCCTCGCAACGGCGAAAAGTAAGGATGCAGGGCCACAGGATCTGCTTATCATCGTTGCCGCAGATTCAGAAGCGTGTGCTGAAAGTACAACGCAGGAAGCGATCAGGATGCTCACCGAACGAGCGTCAGAGCAGGATAAAGAGGTTGATTACCGGCCAAGGACGCTGGATAGCGCCCTTAAATTCCTGCCGGATGCAACCCTTGCAGCACTCTCTATACCTGGTGAATTTGCTGCCCGGGAAGCATCTAAGTGCATAGACAAGGGCCTTAACGTTTTTCTGTTCAGCGACAATGTTGAAATCGAGGCCGAAATCTCATTAAAAAACAAAGCCCGAAAAAAAAATCTTCTTTGCATGGGTCCAGATTGCGGAACCGCATATATAAATGGTGTCGGACTAGGTTTTGCCAACGTTATCAAATCCGGCCGTATTGGCTGTATCGCCGCTTCCGGAACCGGTCTTCAAGCCGTCGTCTGTGAGCTGGATCGGCAGGGGGAGGGTGTTTCGCATGGGATCGGTGTCGGAGGAAGAGATCTGAATCTTGAAGTGAACGGCATCATGACCAGATATGCCCTTGAACTGCTTGAACAGGATTCGGCTACCGAAGTCATCATCCTGTTGTCAAAACCTCCCCATGCTGAGGTGGTATCAGTCCTGGAATCGCTTTGTTCAGTAATGTCTACCCCTGTAGTGACCTGTTTCCAGGGTGCTCAAATGCCGGGAAATACGTTTGTGCAGGCATCCACACTAGATGAGGCCGCCTCCATGGCCGCCTGCCTGGTTAACGGTTGTGATTACGTGGCACATTCTTTTGCGGATCAGGAACGTGTCTCTGCTCTTCTTGACAGGGTTGGGAACAAGGCTGCAGGTAAGCGGGTCGTCGGCCTGTTTACCGGCGGGACACTGGCAAAAGAGACCCAGCTCCTGCTTTCAAAAGAGCTAGGCTTTGTGGCGAAATCCCTGGACGAAGAAAAAACCCATTCTGTTGCTGATCTCGGTGATGACCAGTATACGGTTGGGCGTCCCCATCCGATGATCGCCCCGGAAACGAGGACCGAAAAACTGGTTGAACTGGCTCAAAACGGTAGGCTTGCTTCTTGCGGAGTCGTACTGGTCGATCTGGTTCTTGGCAACGGTTCCCATCTTGATCCAGCCGGGGAGCTGATTCAGAGTATTCAAACACTCAGGAACACCTATGAACTGTCTCCGGAGATTGTTGCAGTGGTTATCGGTACAGAGATGGATCCGCAGGATATGCAGGGCCAGATAAGAGATCTGGACGGTTCCGGTATCACGGTATTCCGCAGTAACAGTGAAGCGGCCCGGTATGCTGCGATGCTCACCGCACCTGGATGCCGCACACATTACATGACGGAGGCACTATGAAAGCCGATCAATCACCCTTGGATATGCCCATAAAGGTCATCAATATCGGTTTGGAAAGTTTTGCCGAAGATCTCAGGAGCGCCGATATTGAGGTCATTCAGATGGATTGGAGACCACCTGCTGGGGGGGATCCGGAGCTGATTGCTTTGTTAGATCGTCTTGCCGAACAAGCTTGATCAGATGGGAAGTGGAATTTTAGATAATGATTTCAGAAAATAAGAGGATCAGATGAGCATTAATGAAGCAAATAAAGCCTGCCTTCAGAGAATTCAGGAAAGTACCGCTTTGTGGAGTGATATCCGGCCGGCAAAAGAGGTGATTCCAGGGATGTCTGAGCGTACAGTTCTGCACGCTGGACCACCGGTGGCCTGGGAAAATATGTGCGGCCCGATGCGCGGTTCGATCATCGGTGCATGCATCTATGAGGGTTGGGCGAAAAACCCGGAGGAGGTCCAACAATTAGCCATAAGCGGAGAGCTTGAATTTGATTCAAGTCACCACCATCATGCAATCGGTCCGATGTCAGGAATCATCACCCCGTCGATGGAAGTAAATGTTGTTATCAATACAGTCCATGGCATTGAAACCTATTCAACACTTTATATGGGAATAGGCAAGGTTCTCAGGCATGGTGCATTTGATGATGAAGTACTTGCCAAATTACATTGGATGAATGAGGACTTAGCTCCGCTGCTGAAAGCAGCGCTGCTCCATGCAGGCGGGATCGATCTTAAAAGTATCGTGGCCCAAGCCGTGCAGATGGGTGATGAACTGCATAACCGGAACAAGGCAAGTAATGCACTGCTGCTGAGCTCACTTGTACAGCATCTTATTGCTGTCGGTGAAAAAGCAGCAGTTATCAAGGCGATAGATTTCATCGACAAAGCCGGACATTTTATTCTCAATGCCGTCATGGCCGGCTCCAAAGGGATGCTTGACGCCGGCAGTAATATCAAAAATTCATCGATCGTAACCGCCCTGGCCCGGAACGGCTATGAGACAGGAATTCGCGTCAGCGGACTCGGGGATACATGGTTTACTGCCCCTGCTCCAATGATTGAAGGCGTTTATTTTCCCGGCTTTGGGCCAGAGGATGCAAACCCCGACATGGGCGATTCTGCCATTACAGAGACCGTAGGGCTCGGTTCGTTTGCCATGGCTGGTGCTCCGGCAGTAGTCGAATATATCGGCGGCACTGCACAGTTTGCCATGGAGACGACACTGAAAATGTATGAGATCACCGCTGGTGAGCACGAGACTTTCAAACTACCTCCCGTCAACTTTCGAGGGACGCCGCTCGGCATCGATATTCGCAAGGTTGTCGAGACTGGGATTACCCCGGTCATCAATACGGGCATTGCCTGTAAGCGGCCGGGTGTAGGACAGATCGGCGCCGGCTTGACGGCGGCCCCGATGGAATGCTTTACCGCAGCCCTTGAAGCATTTGCCCAACGAAACGAACATTAAATAAGTCAGTCTATCAGAAAGAGGTTTCACTATGAGCACGTATAAAACTGGCCGACATTTTTTGCAGATTCCTGGCCCGAGCAATGTCCCGGATAGAATATTACACGCAATCGGCCACCCGACCATTGATCACCGCGGTCCGAAATTCAAGAAACTTTCAGAAGAAGTTTTGATCGGTTCCAGGCGCATTTTTAAGACCAGCGGTCCGGTAATCATTTTTCCTACCTCCGGTACAGGAGCCTGGGAAGCTTCCCTTCTTAATACCCTAAATCCGGGTGATAAGGTATTGATGTTTGAGACGGGCCACTTTGCTACACTATGGCAGACGATGGCCAGAAAGTTCGGACTGGAAGTCGATTTTGTGCCAACCAACTGGCGACATGGCGCAGATCCCCAGTTGGTAGAGGATAAACTCCGAGAAGATACCGATCATCTCATCAAGTCGGTCAATGTGGTTCATAATGAAACGTCAACCGGTGTAACGAGCAGGATCGCTGAAATCCGCCAGGCTATCGACCGGGCAAACCATCCCGCCTTGTTCATGGTCGATACGATTTCCTCTCTTGGCTCGATGGATTACCGTCACGAAGAATGGCAGGTTGATGTCACGGTCGGCTGTTCTCAAAAGGGATTGATGTTGCCGCCAGGTCTGGGTTTCAACGCGATCAGTCAGAAGGCTTTAGAGGCCTCTAAAACCAACAGTTTCAAAAGACATTTCTGGGACTGGAATGACATGCTCAAGGCAAATGAGAGCTACTTCTACCCCTCCACACCGTGCACGAACCTTCTATACGGTCTTCGCGAGTCCATTCTCATGCTGGAAGAAGAGGGACTGGGTAATGTCTTCATCCGGCATGACCGTTTCGCCGAGGCAACGCGTCGTGCTGTAAGGGCTTGGGGACTTGAGATTCTCTGTGAAAATCCCCTAGAATACAGCAGTGTTCTCACAGCCGTGATGATGCCTGAAGGAAAGGGGGCGGATGATCTGCGTAAAGTTATTCTTGAACATTTCAATATGTCCCTTGGTAATGGCTTGGGAAAAGTGGCTGACAAGATATTTCGCATCGGTCATCTTGGTGATCTTAACGATTTAAGCCTGATCGGAACACTTGCCGGTGTGGAAATGGGATTGGAGCTTGCTGGCGTTACACATTCCAAGGGAGGTGTGGCGGCAGCGATGGCATATCTCGAATCCAAGAATCACCAACCAGGAAAATCATGAATCAATTTGATTTCACAGCACGCAGAGCTCTCTGTGAGATGGCGAACGGCAGGTTGTCTTCCGAAGAGTTGCTTTCCGAATGCTTAAGACAAGTTGATGACCGAGAAGACGGGTGCTTGGGCTTATTTAGACAGGACACAGATTATCGAACAGGCACGGCAGGCTGATGTCCGAAGAAAAAACGGGGCAAATTCCTTTTTGGCACTCATTTCCCTTCCGCTACTCTCTGGAGCGTCAGGGATGCCTCTAGGGCTTCAGCTAGTCGGTAGCAGAGGTTCTGACTCAAGACTCCTGCAAGGCGCACATTGTCTGGAGGAGATCCACCTTTCTGGAATCGATGAAAAAACAAGGTTATAGTATGATACTTCAAGCTGTTCCGCTTACTCATGAGTTATTCGCACCATATGGCCAGGTACTTATGGCTCAAAATGGCGTACCTGAACGAATGGAGTGGGCTGCAAACGTTGCCAGTTTGCGTCCTGAAGCCCGGGCAAACATTACCTATATGAGCCTGGAGCCGGAACACTACCCGATAGAAGTGTCCGAACTTGAACGCCACCAGTTTTCTCACCAGACTTTTGTTCCACTTGAGGGGACAAACCATCTTGTGGTTGTCTGCCCTTCAAGGAAAGACGGCTTTCCGGATCTGGAGAAACCTATTGCATTCCATGCCACGGGAGGCCAGACTATCAATTACAACGCAAACGTTTGGCATGCGCCCCGGATGGTGCTGCATGATCCCGGCTCTTTCATCATGCTGCGTTGGGATGCAGATACAGATTCCGACACTGAACTGCTGACTTTAAAAGAACCTTTTATTGTTGCCCCCCCTCTGCAGTAGGATAGTTCTTGAAGTAAAAGGCAATTGTCTTCTGTTTTCTGCCTCAACATTGATCATCAAAAATGAATGTGACTGGTTCATGGGAATGAAGCAACACGGTGATCTTCATGTTTTCGTTTTTGCAAAAACAATGGTTCCTAATTGGAATAGCAGGGGCCTCTCTTTTGGGATATTTCTATCCGGAATTGGGAGCGTCTATCCGGGACTATGATATTGTCGGGCTTGGAGTATTTCTCGCTTTTTTTGCAACTGGACTTTGTCTTGAGACCCGAACTATTCTCCGGCAAATAACCAGTGTCAGGGCTCCGCTAGCGGCAGTTCTGTCGTCGCTGGTTCTCTATCCCGTTTTTGCTTGGCTTATTTCATTACCATTACTGCCGTATGAGTTTGTCATTGGTGTTTGTATAATTGGGACCGGGCCGGTAACGGTATCATCAGGGACCATTCTAACCGCCATTGCCCGCGGCAATGTCCCATTATCGATAGTCATCTGCATCTCGACTAGTTTCCTGGCAATCTTTACCATCCCTGTTATTCTCAATGTACTACTCAGTGTCGGGACTGACATAGAGCTACCGGTTCTTGGGATGCTGATGGGGCTTGTGCTAAAAGTCCTCGTTCCCATTGTTATGGGCCAGGTACTCAGACCTTTCTTGCTTTTTGTCATCAAACGCTATGAACATCAGATGTCGATTTTCCAGTCCTGCATCATTGTTCTGATCATTTTTAATGTCGTTAGCAGTTCTGCAGAAAATATAACTCAGGCAGGTTCTACGATAGTTGGCATCACCCTGTTTGTTGTTTGCCTGCATTTTCTTATGCTGTTCATCAACCATCTAATTGCAGGATTAATCAAGCTCGATCGCGCTTCCACAATTGCCTTTACAATTCATACATCCCAAAAGACATTGACCGTCTCATATATTGTCTGGGCTAATTACTTTTCAGCTGATTACCCAATGGCATTCATTCCAGCCATCATCTGCCAGTTAACTCAGATGACTGTGGGTACTTTCGTTGCTGAATATTTCAAGAAAACTCAAAACCGCAACAGTTGAACTAATAGATACAGGGAGACCGCAGGCAGAAATCCCGATTTACTTTCGGTATATTTCCCTTTGAAATATATCGGTGAACATCATAATGCAAGTTTATCAAAGATCCTTGATGACATGGGGATCAAATTATCCTCTCCTCCATACGAATGAGAAAAGCTTCATGATGCTAATCTATAGTTTACTGTCAATTGACGGATTATTAGCTTCT